>NZ_JBDFMI010000006.1:0-447500 GCF_047238185.1 Bacillus kalamii
AATTTAAATTTTGAAATTAGCCATTGCTTTGTCCATAATGTCTTGGTTAACTCCTATATAACGACGAGTGATATTAGGTGAGGAGTGATTAAATATTTCCTGTAGCATCGCCACATCTTTTCCTTGTTGATAATAAAAGTGGTATCCAAATGTCTTTCTTAATGTATGAGTCCCTATATTTTGAAGGTTAAATTCATCAGCTACTTCTCGTAATATTTTATATGCCATTGAACGTCCAATGGGTTTATTTACGCCTTCTCTACTTTTAAATATAAAGTGATCATCACTCATACCTTGGATAAAATGCTTTAATTCTCTTTTTAAAGAAGGTGTTATCCTAATCCACTTTTGCTTATCTGTTTTTTGCTCCCTGATAGCAATATGCATACCTTTTACATCTTTGACTTTTAGTTTCAAAATATCTGAAATTCTTAACCCTGTATTTATTCCTGTCACAAAAAGGATATAGTCTCTTTCATTTTTGTTTTTGAGATAGGCCTTGATTGCTTCGACCTTTTCCATATCTCTTATAGGCTGGACAAAGTTCACAAGCTTGTCTCCTTTCAAAAAGAAAAGACGCTGCATTTTAGCAACGTCTTAATATTCAAATGGCTACCAACCAATTCAATTCCCATAACCATTATAACGAATTCAGAATAAGGAACACAAACATTGTAATAATTGTTTAAAGTGTAAAATGTGTAAACCTAAACAGACAATTCTTCTTTATATATTAACCATGCCAGCTGTTTAACGATGCTCTTTTTTATTTCATTTAACCGGACCCTTGATAGACTCATATGAATGGCAATTGCCGTCATTGTTTCTCCATCCATAATGCATTCTAATACAGTACGTTCTTTCTCATTCCCCAAAGAAATAACAGCAGCGTCCATTTTCTCAATCTTCCTGTTTAACTCAATGTACCTCTTATACATCCTTTGCTCTCGATCATCTAAGTTCTTTAGCTCTGCCTGGCTTAATCCAGAAGATCCTTTCGGTAAACCAGCTTCATCTCCATATTGTGCCACGCCTGAACTAATTGACAGAGAAGGATCCTTGAATAACTCATTTGCTAACCTTACTCTTTCATTTCTCATCCACTTATAATTTTTCAGGTCCTCTTCAGTTTTTTGAACAATATCTAAGGCTGGTTCAATATCCAAGAAGGAAATCTGATCTTCATCTATTTTTAAAACCGGCAATTCTTCTTTGTGCCATTCTTTACAATCCTCAATTTCTCCAATGCTTTTCTGATGTACTCTGCAGATGCTTTTTTCTCCCCATAGGCTTCCAGGGCAGTTTATACAAATGGTTTCACAGAATTGGCGTTTAGGAATGGTTGTTTTCATTTAATCTCTCCTTGTCTTCCCTTGTTTCAATCATGTTCTTTACCTTTTCATAACAACCCATTAAGGTACTGGAGCATTCATGATAGTCACTATTCCAAAGTTCATATAATCCAAACTGATTTTTTTGAACATACAAGCCAGCTATTGTTAACCGGCTTGTATTATCTAAAATAGAAAGTTGGTTGAAAATTGGGTCATCAGCAGGGCCTAATTCGTGGTAAATATTTAATTGTTCGACCATAAGGACCTACATATCTACAAGCTCTGATGATTCATACAATGACAGCTTGCCTTCTAATTCTTTAATATAAATCTCTTGTTCTTCCATGCGCTTTTTCATGCCATATATATAGTGGGCTTGATCCACATTTTCTTGCATAGCATGATCAGCAAGTTGTTGTACTGTCCAAGAGGAAGGATTAAATGGTTCCAAATATTTTTCTGAACCTTTTATAATCTGTTCTCTTCTGATGGTTTCTCTATAGCTTTCGGCCTGTCTATATAAAGGATGTGTTAAATGTCTTTCAAGATTACTGCGCATTTATCTTTCCCCTTCTTTTAACAGGATGTGTGGCTGCTGTTTTTTCATCCCATCCTTTTTTTATTCGCTTATTAAATGTGACTCTTGATATTCCGAATTTCTCAGCGATCAATTTCCACTCTTTCCATTTGCCTCTGTTCTGTTTTTTAACAGGCTGCATTATTGCTCTTTCTATATCCCATCCTTGGTGATAAACTCGACTTTTTAACGATTTTTCACTAATTCCATTAAGTTCAGCTATTGCATAATGTTCTGGCGTAAGATAATTTTTCAAAATCCTTACCTCCTTTAATCATCTTCCAATAGAACTAAATTCAATCTATTTTTACTATTCTGTATTCTTTTTCGGTAAGAGGGATAGGTCATGTAGAGTAAGAAATCAATTGTTTTCTTGGTTTCAATACTGATCTGACGTATGTTACCTTCAGTAATAAATTCTTCTCCTTTATATAAAGCATAAATTCTTTCATACCAAGGAATGGACATTCATAAGACCTCCTATAACTTACTCACTGCTTTAATCTGTACTTATGGTTAAAATTGTAGTCTGTATAATTAATCTGAATATGCCCTAAATCTAAGCACCAATCTAAATAAGTGTGTTTTGGGTTGCCTTTTTCAGCTCCATTGGAAGTAATACCCCATTTGCGCTTAGTATTTATATCAGTGTCATTGCCGTATTTTTCAAAACTACGTTTTCGAATTTGCTTAAAATTACAGATGGATATGTTTTTATTTCCCTTATCAAACCACCAATCCATTAACCTCTCTTTAAGCATTATTTCACCCCTTTATAGGACATATTGCTTTAAAATACTTCTTTGTATGTGAACCAACGTCAGTTTGCACATAATTAATACCATCTGCGGTAGTACCTGAACCAATCACTTTCCCAATTTGACTAACTACAATTGAGCCTGGAAACTTCCGATGTTTAAATGTATAAGATTCTCCTACATTAGCTTCTTTCATATTTTATTCTCCCTCATTTAAACTCACTGCTTTTAATACATACTAGAATCCGATTCAAACCCACAATTTTTACAACTGTAATGTCCGTCTTCCCCTACATAGCAATCCCAAGCTCCACACTTGCATGTTGTCCATTCACAATCACATTCAGGACCATTCTCTTTTGCACCGCATCCTATGCAGGTGTCATGAAGTCCGATCATTTTCATGAGCAATCTCCCTCCGATACTCACTGCTTTATTGTGTTTCCTGAATAAAAAATCCATATTAAGGTAAAAATACTAATAGCAACATCATCTCAGTGCTGTATATCAGAAGGAGGGGAATACTTCTTCCCTTCCAAGATAAAAAAGTGTAGTATCCTTCATGAAAATATGGTAATTTAAGTTTAAATCCCGTTTCTCATCTTTTATAGATGGGAATTTTTTTATTCACAAAGGGATAATAAACTCCATATAATACATTACTTCTCTTGCATCACCATTTTCTTTTTAACCTACTCAGATTCTGGGTAGGTTTTTAATTCTATCAGTAGTCTATTTTTAATTATTTTTAGAATTAATACCATTGACCACGGCTATAATCTCATTAACCTTGTCGATCAATTCGTTACAAACCTTCCCAAGTGCTTGTACATCCTCTCGGGAATCATGAAATATTACTCGTTGCTTTGATTTTCCTATTTTTGTTTTTATAGGTTTGATCATTTCTGGTTTTCCTCCCGCATTTTCGCCAACTTTACTTTTCCTTAATCAATTGTAATAGTGAAGTTTTTATCTTCATCAAGTGTGATTTCTATCGTTTCAATTCCATTCATACAGTCACTAAATTGAAGCATTTCATGGCCTTTTGTTCTGATGACATTAACAAGCTCTTCAACTGTATTTGCTCCATACTGGACGCTCATGTTGGCCTTCCCTCCACTCAAAATTTTCATTTCTTCCGATTTCTTTTCCTGGCTGCCTTTGTCTCTTTCCTTTTAACCTTTCTCTGTTTAATGACTTTTTTATCATAATCAGTGAGAGGTGCTCTTTTTCTCCTGGTAACAATAGGTGAAGGATTCGTTATCTCCTCCAGCGCAGCCAAATATACTGACGGTACGTACATAAAGAACCTCCTTTACTCTTTTGTTTCTAAAAAAAATATATAAAAATACCGCCTGTCGATTGAACAGTACGGTATTTTTTAAACGTTATTTTTTATTTCTATTTCTGCTTTTTGGATTTTCTTGGTCCTTTACTAAAATCCAACTGTTACCAATTTTACGAGCAATTACATCTCCACTTTGACATAATCCTTTAACTCGATCTGGAGAAAGCCCCCAAAGCTCACCAGCTTCTTTAACACCCATAATAAGATCTAATACACTTTTGTTATTCATCGATGTTTTCCTCCAGATTTGGTAAGTGTTTATTTTCCAATAACAAGCGCCCATTATAATAGGCATCTTCAGCCGTTTTAAACCCTGATTTGTAATATTGCTTACCTGCCACCGTTATCCATGCTCTATAGCGAAGCTCCTTCGATTTTCGAGTGTAATACTTACTCACACCTCTGTATCCAGTAGAGCTATCACTGCGTGGAACTTGCCCTTTAAATAAAGACGTAACCACACCATCAACACGTTTTGCATCGTACTGGTATCGTAAATTTTCTTCTTCTTGAGATTTCTTCAAGCATCCACATGATTTAGTTTCACCTGTTGTTAAGTAAACTCCTTTAATGGTAATGCTCTTTCCACATTCACATTTACAATCCCACGCAATACGGTTATTTATCTTATTATCAGCTATTTTAATAACGGTTAACCTACCGTAAGTATTCCCTGTTAAATCCTTTATTTTCATATCTTTGCAATAACCTTAGCGTTATCAATTCTAGCTTCGCCTTCGTCTAATTGACTATCTTTTGATAAATGACCACCAACAAGGATAACTTGCTTATCTCCGTATATTTTGTTGAATTCAACAGCTTTTTCTATTCTTCCAGCTAGATCTTCAGCATCTTCTTCACTTAGCCAAGCTTCTAATTCGATTTCAGTAGCACAAGTGCCGTTTGTTCTTTCTCCTTCTTCGCCATCGCTATCATAAGTTGAACAATCATTTTCAAAATCCCACTCATAACTTTCTCTTGCATAATCACCGACTTCGTAATTTTCATCATCACATAAGCTTCTTACCCCAACAGATTTATTTTTATAATTTTTTATAATATCCAATGCGATGGCTAAGTAATCCATTTCCCATTCTCCTTTTATAACCGTTATCGGTTGATATATATAATATATCATACATATTAATAACCGTCAACGGTTATAAAGGAAATATTATTAATACCGTACTATTGAATTTTCGAAGAACAATAAACCTTATTAATTCTAATTAGCGTACATAATCAATCTTTTGTTTCCTACGCTTAATCTACGGAATTTGTATCACTCAAATGCTTCCTGTAGTGCTATATCTACATCTTCGCCTGTTCCTTCACGCCACGCCTTTTCAATATTTTCAAGTTTCTCTGCTTGTTTAATGAGCCAATCTTTTTCTGCTTTTATTAGTTCTGTATCAAAAACTGTTTTATTCTTTAATATATATAGCCAAACAGAATCATCTTTTTTTTTGATAGTATTCAAATCCATTTTTTATAATCATCCTTTCTGTGTCGCACAATCCTTCTACTGCGAAACAAAATAATTCTTCTGTTGCCTATTCAAACTAATACAAACGAATAACTGTATCCAAATTAGCAAGAATAAACTCTCTTTCTTCTTCCTTGATATTTTCATTTCCGAAAATAAATTTATGAAGATTTTCAATAACATCGTTCTGTTTTCGAGCTATAAGGTCTAATTCTTCTGCTTTTTTAGTCCGTTCTATAAGCCACTCCATATCAAGTGCGTTTAAGCTATTTATGCGATACCCTTCTCTCTTTTGTTCGCCTATAATGCCCCTAATTTGGTTTAATCGTATGCTCATCTTTCTTCCTCCCCTATTTGGAATGATCAATCATACTCTGGATTAGAAATTTCTAATTCACATTTTTCTTCATCTACAACAATTCTTGCTCCACTTGTATAGATTTTGAATAACGTTTCTTCGAGACCACTTAGACCTCGCATTACAGCCTTAATATCAAAATCTTGAATAAACCTTTTTCTACTGTACTCATCATCATTAATCTTAACTGAGTACAATTCACCTTCTTTACTTACATGTAATCTATACTTGCAAGAATATTCATCAATATCATTTCGCGCATCTAGCCCTATCCAATACGAACCGTAAGGATCATCAACATGCATACTCATTTCGTGATATTCGTCATATCCAATTTCATTTAAATCTTCAATTTCCTTAGACAGTTCTTTCACTAAATCTGACAACTTATATTCACGCTTTGTATCAGATAACAAACCATCGATTTGATTTTTGATTTGTGCAACACCTTGATTTGTAATTTCATCATCCAATTTATCCTTAATAGCTTTTAAAATTAAGTGATTATACGATGCTAGATTCAAATCCTTGAAATTGATTTGTAGAGCTTCTTTTGCAGTCTCTTTAAGCTCCTTGGAAAAGTCACTCCAATTACCGAACAGATCCTTTACAACATCATTAATTGTTGAAGCAACATGCTTATCAACAATCTCCTGCACCTTTCCCTCAGACTCCATTTTCGCTAAACTAGCAACAACCATTTTATTTAAATCCATGATTAATCCTCCTCAATAATTTTTAGGAAACATAATACAAATTTCATTTATGAGTGTATTTCCTTCAAAAGTGCATCTATGCCCTTTTCAATCCGATGAACCTTATCAAGTTTCAAGTTATTTTTCCCAAACAAAAAGTCATATGAGCATCCGAAATAATCTGCGATTTTCTTCATCGTTAAATAATCCGGATACGCTCGATCACTTTCCCACATTCTTAAAGCTGTGTGAGACTTTCCAATTGCTTCTGCTAACTGAGCTCCTGTAATACCTTCTATATCACGAAGCTTTTTTAATCTCTTTGCGAATGTATCAAGATTGTCCATTTCACATTACCTCCCGATAATGTTTATTTAGTAAACACAATACAAAATTTATTTAGCAGACCTTTTAGCTTCTTGAGCATGTTTTTCAATCCCTTCCAGTAATCGGACCGCGAATTCCTTATTACATTGGTCCTCATTGTCGAAGGTCTTTATATTAGCCGTTCCCTGCAGATAACCAATCGTGTAAGCTAAAGTCCTTGCCAGTTGGCTATCAGTTAATCCAGCCATCCAACTCGTCATGTAAAAACACCCTCTCATAGACTGAATCCCTCAATTGCTTCATCTATGATGTCTTGATTTATACCTATATACCGCATAGTCACCGTTGGCGATGAGTGGTTAAATATCTCCTGCAGGATGGCAATGTCCTTGTACTTCTGGTAAAAGTGATAGCCGAAGGTCTTCCGCAGTGTATGGGTACCGATTTCATTTAGACCAACAACTTCCGCAGCAGAGTTAAGTATCTTCCATGCCTGCACCCTTTTAATCGGGCATTGACCGCGTAAAGACTTGAAAAGAAAATCCTTATCATCCATGCCGGCACTATATTCAGTTATGTGTGCTTGAAGGTCACTGTTTATTTTGAATCGCTTGTTCTTGCCGGTCTTTTGCTCGATTAGAATTAGATGGCTCTTTCCTCTGACCTGTCCAACTGTGAGGCCCAAAAGGTCACTGATACGCAGACCGGTGTTAATTCCCATAAGGAATAAGAAATAATTCCTGTAATGCTGCAGCATCAATATCTGCTTCATTTCTTCATTTTTCCCTTTATCTCTAATGGGTTGAACAGTTTTCAAAATAAACAGCTCCTTTTAGCAAGTGATGAATTTATTTTTATGCACTGTGATTTTATCTTGCTGATCAATAACAAAAGCCGAATCGTATGTTGAATAATAATCTTCTTGATTTGAAAAACGGCTCAAGGCAAGTTCCTTATCAGTAGGGCTATAACAAATCGTTTTTGATAGGTTATGACCATCTTTACTCCAGACAATAATGCAATAAGGGAGAGGGCCAGTAAATCCTAACTGCTGTATGGTTCCTTTACTCATCCAGATAGCCTGTCTTTACAAAGTAATTGCGCCAGTTTTTCATGTGTCGGGCTTTCTCCAACTTTTTGAGGCTCCGTTTCAACTGTCGTTTCTTACGGGATCGATTCATTGGTACTCACCTTCCGTTCTTCTTGAATTTTTCCATTCTATAATTTGGTCCTTCAATGACAACTGATTCGCAATATTGAACCATTCGACTAAAATCCCTTTCCCCATACATATCGAGTAATTCTTTTCCTGTGAAATTAGTGGTGTAAATTGTCGCCATTCCCACTCGACTATCAATCACTTCATAGACCTTTCCTCTTGCCCATGCAGATGAACTATCTGATTTACCGTCAATTTCCACGCCTAAGTCATCCAAGACTAGAATATTTACTTTTTGAAGAGCCGTTAGTATTTCAACCTCTTGCAAGTCACTTTTTTTCCCGTATGTCGCTTTTACCTCGGTCATTAGTCTAGGAAGAGAAATGAAAATGCCGGTGTTCTTTTTATGAATAAGTTCCTTTACGATGGAAGCAGCAAGATGACTTTTCCCAACGCCTGGTCTCCCTTGAAGAACAAGACCTTTTTGTTTATCGAAACTAGCAATATATTCTCTGGCCTTTTTTAAAGCAAATGATTGGGTTTCCGTTTCTGGCTTATAAGTGGTTAAAGTAGCAATTTCTAGATCCCGATTCATCAGGCTCTTTTCCCGAAAGGCATCCATCAATTGGTTGACTTCTTTATTGGCCATTAATCTCTCGAATTCATCTTTGACAAGCTTGTCTTCTGCAGCAATCATCGAACAGTAAAAGCAAAATTCTTTGCCATCCTCAATGATTAATTTCCGTTTACAAATGGTATTTGTGATGATATCGATATTTGTACAACGTTTATCAGAAGTCGAAATCCCATTCATCCGAGTTAGTGGTTTGACCTTTTCCGTTTTGAACACCACCTTTTTGATTTAAATAAGCTTCAAATTTTGTTCCAAACAATGTCTCTGGTCGAAGGTATTTATTCATATTAGGATCATTGATCCATTCGGAAACTTTCTTATCTATGACCCTTTTAAAATCCTCCAATTTAAAATCCTCATTCCAACGTGCCTTTATTAGGTCCTTGGTTTTTTTAGTGCTGGATTTGTAATTTGTATTGGCTTTTAAATTTAAGTAATCGATGATATTGGAAAAAGGTATAGATATGTTTTTAATCTCTGTTGTAGTCTCTGTAGTAATCTCTGGTAATGGCCTGTTCATATTGACCTCTCCATCTGTCCATTTTGAACAATCCATCTGCTCATTTTGAACAGATGGTCTGTTCATGCCTTGAAGTTTGGAATAATTAATTCGGTACCATTTAGTATTATCGATTTTTAATTTATTGAAATTTCCAACAATTATTAACCCTAAGCTTTCTAATTTAGTAATGGTTCTTCTGATTGTGCTTACGGACCAAAACGGAAATTGTTTTTGCCAATCACCATATGTGTTATAAACCCATCTAGAGCCTTCTTTGAAATTTTGACTCTCCTTCAACCAATAATGTAATTGTTGCAATATGATACTTTCATTAAGACCAATCACTTCAGCTAAAGAAGGTAATATGATTAAAGGTTTATCATCTAGAAGCAATCTACTCATTTTCTTCACTTCCTTGACATAATGCTTGTCCGAATGTATATACTTGTAATAGATATTTTTGTTTGTAATCCATTGTTGACGCAATGGATTTATTTTTTATATTAAGGGACGCCATGATCTAACCCAGTCCATAGCTTCATCGAAGTCTTTTCTTTTAACAAAAATGTACTTAGGAGCTGCAAAAGCTCGTCTAAGATGGCTGTGAATTTGGGAATACAATTGATTCTTGCTTAAATCATAGTCCTCCTTAATACTCTCAACACGTTTCTTTATGGCGTGCTGCAAGGATTGTTGCTGACCATGATTTAAGACAATTTCCTCACTAACCTGCCTTTTTATCTCCATTACATCCGTCTTCAAGGAATTCAGTTCTTCCGAATTTTCAAGAGATAACTTCATGGAAGCCATTAGTTGTTCCTTTTCAGAAAGGATTTTGACTTTGTTAAAATATGAATCAACTAATTTCTCATAAACTCCCCATGCTTGATCAGTATTTAAAGATTTAGCATGGAGAAAGGCTCCTTTTTCAGTCCACAAATATAGTGTCTTAGTATTCCTTAAACCTCGGTCAAATTGTCCGCGGTCTAAAAATCTAATTTTTTCGTCACCCTCTAAAGTGAAAAAATGTTTTTCTTCAACGTACCGTTCTTTGTTACGATTGAAATTTCTGGTAACAACGTCAGTCGTCGCTCCATAACTTTCAGCCAATTGACTAGTTAACAAAACTCTTTGTCCATTCTGTTCTATAACTTGTAGCTGCATTATTCCATCTCCTTATTTTTTCTTAGCGCACAATTTCAATATCGTTTGCTTAGTATCTGTGGACAATGCCTTCCATTCACCAGCTTTGATTTTCATTCAGACCATCCTCCTTATCTATCAATTTCTATATCTTCAAGGCCTGTCCAATACTCTTCACCCCTGCTGTCAGCCACTCGGACAGATACGCCTGTTGGATATTCCTTTGCATCCACAATAAAAAAATTCTTGTGATTGAACCAGTTTGACCGATTAGGTCTGTTCTTGTTTTTGCTTCAAAGTCCACGTTCTCACCTCCTTTCAAATGGATTCATTTCATGTTGTTTGTTTATTGAATATTTCACTGAAACGATTCTCCAAAAATTCCTTCATCCTTGAAGCTATAAACATCCACTTTTCTCCTCGTTTTTCTGGATAGTAGACGAACCCTCCGTTATCAAGGTCAAGCACCCTTTTATAACATGTCTTCAGGAGGATATTTTCTTTTAACCAGTCATCACTATATCCAGTGACTTCTTCGAGATCTTTCATGGTCCACCAAAGTTTTTCCATTATCGAAACCTCCCACTTATCCAATACCAATTTTATAGTTATCGTTTTCGAAACCATGATGTACAAAATACGCATCGGAACTTATGTTATATGCACAACAGATTTTTCTTACTTCGGTTAAGGAAAAATCTCCTCCAGTTCCATTTAAATTTTGATTTAAAGCTGAAACAGATTTTTCAAGTAGTTTGGCTACCTCTCTTTGTTCAATTCCTTGTTCTACTAGGAATGCTTTGAACTTTCGATAAGGTGTGTGTCTCCTTCTAATCTCTTTCATTTTTTCACCACCTATTATCTAAACTTGATTTAATCTGTCGTTTCGAAACCGAAACTCTATATTCATATTTTACCAATCATAGTTTCGTTGTCAATAACTTTCTTTAAAAATATATTGCATTTTCGAAACCTTATATATATAATTTAGATGTATCTAAATTAGTGGAGGAATTCGAGATGGAAAGTCTAGGGGTGAAATTGAAAAAACTAAGGCAGCAGAACGGCCTTAGTCAAGAAGGTTTATGTAATGAACTCAATTCTCTTTATGGTACCTCTATAAATAAAGGCATGGTATCAAAATGGGAAAATGATCGTGAAGAACCTAGGTTAGATTACGCTCGTAAATTAGTGGAGTTTTTTGGAACATCTTTAGATTATCTTCTAGGAATTGATGATGGAGTAAAAACAATAGCAGCACATCATGATGGTGAATGTTTTACAGAGGACGAATTACAAGAAATTGAAAACTTTAAGAAATATGTCCTTAGTAAACGCAATAAGAAGTAACTTCACCATACGAATTAATTGAGGATGGTCTGAATGAATATATTTGATGTTCTGAATGATATAGAACAACACGGTATAGAACTAATCGAGAAATCTCTTCCTGGTCAACTAAGGGGTATGTATAGTGATCACACAATCCTGTTAGATCAAGATTTAACTATATGCGAAAAGAAGTGCATTCTAGCTGAAGAGTTAGGGCATCATTTCATGAACCATGGTGACGTTCTAGATAAAAATAGTCTAAACTCAATTAAACAAGAAATTTTAGCAAGAAGATGGGGACACCATTATATAATTCCTTTAACTAAAATTCAGATTACAAAATATTCTTGCGAAAATATATTTCAATTGGCTGAAGAGCTGGATGTTACAGAAGATTTTTTAATAGAGGCTATAGATCATTATCAACAAAAATATGGAGTAGCTATTTAAATTGCTTATGAGGTGATGTAATGGCCAGTATCCAGAAAGTGAATAACAACTGGCGCTATCGAGTCTCCTATAAGGAGAATGGAAAATATAAAACAAAAACAAAAGGTGGGTTCAGGACAAAAAAAGAAGCCGAAATTGCTGCTGCAGAGTTAGAAAAAAAGTTACACACCGGTTTTGATATCAGCGCTGCAGATCAGTTATTTTCAGACTATATGAGAAACTGGTATGAAATTTATAAGAAAGGAAAGTACAGTCTTTCCCATGAAAAGAATATCCAATTATCAGTTAAGTTAGTGGAAAAACATTTTATAGGCTTAAAGATGAAAGAATTAACAAGAAGTTTGTATCAGAAATTTATTAACGATATTTCTATAAATTACTCAACTGAAACTGTAAAAAAAAGACACACATACATCAAAGAGTGTATAAAAAATGCAATCGAAGATGAAATAATTACTAAGGATCCCACTTATAAAACAGTAATAAAAGGTGGAAAAAGTGAAAAATCAGAGGAACTGAAGTATCTAAATTTCGAGGAAGTGAAAGTTTTAATAGCAGAAATTAAAAAGGATTTAAATCCAAAATATATATCACGATTTATTATTTTATTTGCTATATCTACCGGAGCAAGATTTTCAGAAATTATGGGTTTAACGTGGGACTGTGTAGATTTTGAAAATAAAACAGTAAACATTAATAAATCTTGGGACTTTAAAGATAAAAATGATTTCGGAGATACTAAAAATTTTCAATCAAAAAGAATAATTACAATAGATGATGATACATGTGAAATGTTAAAAGATCTTAAGAAGTTGCAAAATGAATTTGCTTTACAGACAGGATTAAGAAATAAAAAAAATTTATGTTTTATAAATACTAAAATGTCTTTAGTAAGTAATAATGCTGTAAATAAGACTTTAAAAACCCTATGTAACAAAATTGGTATCAAAGCCATTACTTGCCATTCTCTTCGGCATACACACGCTTCTATGCTGCTTTATAACGGTGTAAATATAAAATATTTATCCAGACGCCTTGGACATAAAGATATAGTTACAACCTTGCAAACTTATTCCCATGTTTTAGATGAGATGGAGCAAAAAGAATCAAGACAAGTTGATAAGACAATGAAAGAACTTCACAATACTGTTTGATCTTTGTGCAAAATAAGTGCAAAACATTTTCAAAAAGTATTGTTTTCTTTAGGAAACTCTTTAAGATTCAAAAGTAGGAAAATCCTTTTGTATCAAGGTTTTGTGCTACTTCAAACTATTTCTTTAGTGTATTGGTAACGCCCTCGGAGGGAATCGAACCCCCATTTTAAGAACCGGAATCTTACGTGCTATCCGTTGCACCACGAGGGCATGATAGTTAATTATGTAACAGTCTGTTACCTATTATAAGATAATTATTCTAACATTGCAATGAATAATATGAACAATCATAGTGAGAAGTTTTAAAAAGCACCCTTTTGGGTATCATGGTAAGGTGCTTACATACTAATATTAGAAGGAGTTTATGATTTTTACAATCCTTGGTTTTATTTGTTTGACCTAAATTGACCAAAAAGTGTATCATAGACTTACAACGATTACGTTGAGAATTATCCAATCATTCTCTATTCAAGGAGGAACAAATACGATGAATTTAATACCTACAGTTATTGAACAAACAAATCGCGGTGAACGTGCATATGATATTTATTCACGCCTGTTGAAAGACCGCATCATTATGCTTGGCAGCCAAATTGATGATAATGTTGCCAACTCCATCGTAGCGCAGCTATTATTCTTGGAAGCTGAAAATCCGGATAAAGATATCACTATTTATATCAACAGCCCAGGCGGAAGCATAACAGCTGGTATGGCTATCTACGATACAATGCAATACATTAAGCCAAAAGTATCTACAATCTGCATCGGTATGGCTGCTTCAATGGGTGCATTCCTATTGGCTGCCGGCGAAAAAGGCAAGCGCTATGCTTTGCCAAGCAGTGAAGTCATGATTCACCAACCACTTGGCGGAGCTCAAGGCCAGGCTACAGAAATCGAGATCGCTGCACGCCGCATCCTTTACTTGCGCGACAAATTAAACAAAATCTTGTCCGAGCGTACTGGACAGCCTCTTGAAACAATCGAAAAAGATACAGAGCGCGATAATTTCATGCCAGCAGAAAAAGCAATGGAATACGGCTTGATCGATAAAGTTATCACACGCAATCAACTTGAAAAATAAGAACCTAAAAAACATGGAAAACCTTTTCCATGTTTTTTCTTTTTCTATATCCTCCATCATCACGTTTGTTTTCATACCTAATCGTGAAACCGAACTTATTTTTTTTCAGGGATATTTCTAGTCCCAAATAAAAATAGGAAAACGATGATCCCCATGGCCAATACGCCCGCCTGAGTCGCTCTTTTTCTAGCATGTTCATTGATCTGGCTTAACGCAGTAACTTCCTGGGAGTTTTTAGCGATTGGCTGAACATATTCAGTAAATGCTTGATTGGACATAAAATTGATATTTTTCAATTCAACTATTTTATCTTTTGTTTGCTCGCCAATTAAGTTGGATTGTTTGATTTCCTGATGCATTACACCATTAAGGACAAATAGAAGCACCATTCCTAATACCGCAACCCCAACCGCTTGCCCCACGTCCCTAGCTGCAATTTGAAATCCGCTTGACTGCTGGGCATCACGTGGATTTACGGCTGTAGCCACTATATCGGAAGCCTGGGATGAAACTAGTCCAAGTCCGCTTCCCATCATAAACAAACCTATATATAAAGTTACAAAAACTCCGTTATTTTCAAGAGACATTGAAAGGATAATTGTTGAAAGGGCAGCAATGATAATACCGCTGCGGCAAATCCATTTTGGAGAAGCCTTTGGCCAATAGCGTGGAAGGCCGATAGACAAAGCGATCATCGGAAAAGCCATTGATACGACTGCTAAACCCGTTGTTGTTGAGTTAAAGCCTCCCACTAATTGCAGATACGTATTGATTAATATACCTTCCCCTCCCAGGATCAAGAAAAGCATGCCTTGCAGCATGGAACCATCGCGCACCTGAGGGGTTTTCAAAAAGGACTGTGGAATTAAGGCTGAGCCACGTTTCAATTCTATACGTTTTTCAACGGGAACCAGCAAGCATAAAATGGCTGCACCAAACAAGCACATAGGTATAGACGGAGATATCCCGAATACAGTGAATGGAGCATCCAAAGGTTCTATAATGCCCCATGAAGAACATTTTGAAATAGATATAATGATAAAAAAGAGGCCTGCCGCTGTCATGGAAGCACCTACATAATCCATCTTGGCCTTCTCTGCAGTCCGTTTACTGTTCGGGATGACATAGGATGCAAAAACAACCAAAATAAAGTATACAGCCATACAACCAAAAGCAAATCTCCATCCTAATGAATCAATTAATACACCTGCAAGGATAGGCCCTATACATAACCCTATACCAGCAGCTGCTCCAGCCGCACCAAAAGCGATAGCACGCTCATTCCCTTTATAAATCGTTGGAATTAATCCTAATACAGAAGGAATCATTAAGCTTGCACCTAATCCAATTGTAAGGCGGCCTCCCCATGTAAGAACTTCAATCGTAGGCGATATAGCGACAACCAACTCTCCCAATGCACAAAGCATTGCCCCTATGCGGAAAATTCTTTTCCACCCTATAATGATCCCAAGCATTCCGCCGATAATGACGAAGCTTCCCGCACATAAAGAATAGACTGTATTTGCTAATTGGACTTCACCGATTGTAGCATGCAGAGAATCTACAAAGGATGAGGTCGCTACAAGAAGTATAGCATTATCCCCTGATGTTCCTATTTGAGCCATCATCAATACGATTAAAGCGGCCCATTGGAACTTACTGCTGGTTTTTGAAGTTACTTGATTCCTTATCATAGTTGATTCCATAATTATTCACCTGATTCTGATTAGGGTGTTTTCATATTTTCAAATAGTGTTGAACGATTGCCCATTCCACAATCGTTCAACACTATTTGGATAAAATGCAGGATTTTTCATGTCTTCTTAAGGCTGCTTTCTAACGTATTCTTATTTTCCATGGGACCCTGAAATTCATCTTACGCCCAGTGAAAACGGCTTCACTCAGGAAAACAGCCTTTTTTCATTATGTTTACAGGTTTCAGGAAAAAGGAACTTCTTTACCATCCATCACTAAATGTTTTACGGGTTGCTTCAATAAATCTGCATCACCATTCATGAAATCGTTGTCAAACACAACAAAGGATGCTCTCTTATTTGGCTCAAGGCTGCCAAATTGGTCCTCATTTCTATTTTGCTTTGCCGCTTCTATCGTGATAGCCTTTAAGCCAGATTGAACATCAATACATTGCGACGGATCATCATTAATCAAATGATCATTTATATCGCGGCGTGTCACAGCTTTATAGACTTCATATAATGGCGTTGTAGGATTATTCATTGCATCGCTGTGAAAGGATAAATGGAAATGCTCACTGTCATCCAGTACGTCCTTTAAGCGCAAAAACTCTTTTGTAAGAAACTTATCGGGATACAAACCTGCTTCCTTCCATTTATTCCAGACATCCATATAGCGTGGAAGAGCAGAAATTTGCAAATGTAAATCGCTTTCTTTTACAAACTGGAAGAATTCATCATCTTCAAAAGCAAAGTGCTGAATGGATGCAATATAATCTTCACGTGGATAAAGCTCCAATAGTTCTTTGATTTTTTTAGCAAAGGTTATTTGAGATTCATCCCCCTGGGAGTGTACATAGAAATCATACCCGTTTTCCCAGTATCTCTTAACGTCATTCACAAAAGTGTCGATATCATGGTTGAGAAATTTATAATTCCAATCATCGCTGTAACCATTTGTCAACGGTTCTGAAAGCTTTATTTGATGGTCAATGACCGCGCCGTCAAAAAAGAATTTCAGAGCCTTCATGAATTTGAAATTTTCATGATCATATTTTTTCAATAGACTTTGGATTTCTTCAAATGTTTTATCAGCATCATTTTCATTTCTAATTAAAGAATTTTGGAAGTTAATCAAGAATGAAACATGCACCGGATATTCATTTGTCGCAAGCTTAGTGTAAAAATCCAGTTCAGGATATAAACCTGCAGACGCTCCTCCCATATATTCGGATACAGCAATGACACCATGGATTTTAGCGTTTTCTAAAAATTTCTTCCGTCCTTCCTCAAGCACCTCTGGTGTATTTACTTGTTGATAGAAGCTTCCCATAAACGGCATATAGGCAGCTTCCGTGAACACCCCATTATAATCCCCATCTTCATTTAACCCGCAGCCATACGTATTTTTATCCCTTTGATCAAAACCGAATTTTTTCATCCCAACTGTATTGAAGATGGCGCCATGTCCTGTACTATGCAATAAGACAACAGGGGCATCAGGCATCATTTCATCCAATTCTTTGCGGGTGATCTCTCCATGATATTGCTTATTATAGCCGTAAAATATATAGTTCTCCCGGCCGCCTTCCGCGAATGACTCCTTCAATCGCTTCATCATTTCATCATGGGAAAGGCATGCTGGATAATGGCCATATTTCCCAAAGTCCCACTTTTTAAAATCAATCAACGGCCCCGCCCCAAAAACAATACTGGAAAAAATGCCGTGGCAATGTGGTTCAACAAACCCCGGATATATATATTGCTCACTGTATGAGTAATCAACCTCCCCTTCATATTTTGTCAATAACTCATCAAAGTCCCCAACTTCCACAACCTTTCCCTCATTCATTACCAAACCAGTTCCTGTCGTAAAATCAGCATCGACCGTATATATTTTTTTTGCTTTCACTATTTTCATATGAACCCCTCCTATATTGTTGTGATTATTTTAAGACAACTTATCAGGAACATTTTTTGTGCCGAATAAGAATAATAGTGTTAAAATCCCCATTACATATAACGCCATTTTAGTAGAGTTCTTTCTGGCATTCGCATTCATATCTGTTAGCTGATTCAATTCTGTTTTATTCTTCACAATCGGATTCATCATTTGTTTAAAATTAGAATCACTCACAAAACTGAATGAACTTTGCTGCGTTAAATGCGACTTAGTCGCAGCTGACAAGGAAGATTGATCGTTGACTTGAGAATGCATGGCACTTGACATGGAAAACAGCATCACCATACCAAGAATAGCCACACCGATTGCCTGTCCAACGTTTCTTGAAGTGGCCTGAATGCCTCCAGATTGCTGGGCATCACGGCTATTGACTGCATCGGCAACGATATTGGAGTTTTGAGATGAAACCAATCCTTGTCCTGTTCCGAAGATGAATAATCCAATATACATCAAGACTGAGACTCCATCATTCTTTAATGACATTGCCATTGGTATAACAGCAATACCTGCTAATAATATGCCTAATCGCATCACTTTTTTAGGAGAAGCTTTCGGGAAATATTTAGGCATACCCATTGAAAATAAAAACATTGGCAATCCCATTGCAATCATCGCAACACCCGTTTTTAATGCATTGAATCCCCCAACAATTTGTAAATACGGATTGACTACCATAACGGCGCCGCCAAGACATAAGAACAACATAGCTGATCCATACAAACCATTTCTTACCTGTGGTGTTGATAAAAATGACCGAGGAATTAGTGCACAGCCATTTTTCTCTTCAATCTTCCGCTCTACAGGCACTAAAATAATTAATATGACTAAACCCAAAATGGCCATCGGTAAAGCTGGTGAAATGCCAAAAATAGTAATCGGTGCATTTATCGGGCTAATCAATCCCCATGTTGAAATTTTGGATATCCCTATTAATAGTAAGAATAACCCTATTGCCGCAATAATCGTTCCTACATAATCCATTTTTAATTTACTTGTTGCCTTTTCGACTTTTGGTACCAGCAATGATCCAGCCAAAACGATAGCGAAGTAAATAGCCAGGCATCCAAACGCTACTCTCCAGCCTGCAGTGTCGATCAGTAGTCCAGCAACTATAGGCCCCATGGCAGAAGCTATTCCTGTCGCGGCACCAATGGCGCCAAATGCTAACGCTCTATCTTTTCCTTTATAGATGCCCGCTATTAATCCCAATACAGAAGGAATCATTAGGCTGGCTCCAATGCCGACGAATAATCGCCCTCCCCATGTAAACATAAGGATGGAAGGTGAAAGTGATAACGCTAACTCGCCAAGCATACATAAAGTTGCTCCTATTTGAAAATTTCGTTTCCATCCAATAATGATTCCTAGCATTCCTCCCACAACCATGAAACAGCCAGCGCATAATGAATACACCATATTTGCCAACTGTATGTCATTCATTGAAGCATTTAATGTTTTAATCAATGATGCTGTTGCTACACCTAAAATGGCATTATCACCTGATGTCCCAATTTGGGCCATCATCAACACAATCAATGCACCCCATAAAAAATGTGCCTTCACACCCGTTTCTTCTTGCTTTAAAATTACCGCACTATTTATTTGTTCCATTCTTAACTCCTCCTTCCATAAAGAAGTATAATCCTGAAACATAAGAAAAACGGGACGAAAATTACCGTTGTTGCGGTAATTTTCGTCCCGTTTTTGTTCAATTTTTATACATATTTATTATAGATCGATGGATACTCTCTTTATCTTGAATCAAATAACCCTCATTCAAGAATAAATTTCTTAACGCATCATTTATTTGGGCGTCCGTTCGCAGTTCACCCAATAGTTGAATGAAATGTCCAAATTCATTGCAGAACTTTTCATAATGTCTATCTGTCTCCGTAGATGCAATAAAAAAGACAGCAAATTTAATTTTAAGCTCCTCTAAATAAACGGAGTTCTTAAACTCGACAATATCGACTCTCGTTTTTAAAACACAGGATTGTTCTCCAATAATTAAGAGAATTCTTTCGCCAACCAAATATCGATTTTTCTCTAAAACCTTAATAGCCGTTTTTTTGAAATTTTCCGTGATAGCACCGACTGATTCCAAAGTATGGCTATACCGTTCAACCACTTCCTCTACTGTATTCAATTTTACTGTTAATGCTGAATAATAACAGTTTTGCCGAAGCAGTGAAAACGGATTTTTATTCTTTTGCACTTCCATCATATAGAGATATATTTTCATTAAATCTTCTTTTTCAAGATAGGGAGAGACGACCAACATTCTCTCTTCATATTGCGGCAAATATGTAAAGGCGATAATAAAGTCAAATGGCTCTTCTATATGAGACAAATCTGAATCTCTTATCACATCAATAATCCTAATATTATTAAAATTCTTTTCAATCTTCTTTTGAATATACAAACTTTGGTTATAACTAAATGAAGAAACAACCAATACACGCTGTTGGCGATCTTCACTGTCTTCCAAACGGTTTAATCCTTCATAAACTGCTGCAATATAATAGGTAAAATGGGCAATTTCCATTTCATTGAATTGGTAAACACTGAATAATTCATCATACAGCATGATATCCGACAAAATGGAATGGATGAACCAAAATCTCCTTCTTACTTCATAGCATTCCGGATTGTAAATTTGAAAACCATTCTTCGTTCTGTTTATTGATGTCAGCATTTGGGCTTTTAGTCCAAATAGTACCTCTTTATCATCCTCCACACAAAGGCCAATGCGTGTATTCAGCAAATATAATAATCGGTCAACCAATAGATTAGCCTGCTTATCTTCTATCATTTGCTTAGGTTCCCTAAGAGAAAAATATTTGGTTCCCGACTTAGTTAGTTCTGAAAATGTATACAATTCGAGTATTGATAAGTTAACACTAAAAATAGAATCGATTCTCTCTTTAAATTTATAAAAATAAGGATGTAATTCTTCCTCAGCACTCAACGAATCCTCTACTGGATGCCCTAATTTCAATCTCCTGATCATTGTGTATATATACATGGTTGTTTGTTTTATAGCATTTTCAGTTAATCTAATATGTAGATTTCTTTCAAGCAATATAATTTCATCTTCAATCAATTCCTTGTATTCTCCGAGAAAATCAGAAACAAAATGATCATTCATCGCTTCGGTTGCCAATTCATAAAAATAATACTCAATGAAGAAACGAATATCCGTTTCTTTTCCAATTATGCTGATGAATTTGCCCATACTCATTTGTAGTCGATATAACTTTAATCTAGATCTAATTATTTTTAAATCAAGTTGAATGGTTTTTTTAGAAACATACAGTTTATCAGCTATAGATTGAACTGAATATTTTTTCGGATCCAATAGAAGCATATTGATGATCCGATAAAATCGTTCAAAATGAAGGGTGCCTTCTGCCACTAATTGATGCAAGACTTTATCCCGCTCTTTATCAGGATCTATGAAGGCAACTCCTTTCCCTGGAACTCTTTCGATATGGCATGCCGTCATTTGCGCCAACCAGTAATCGATATCCTTTAAATCCGATCTGACTGTTTTTTCAGAACACTCCAGGTGAAAGGTAATTTCATTAATGGGAGTATATGTGCCTATTCGATGAATCAAAAATTCTAAAAGTTGCTTTTTCCTGTTGTTCATCTCTTTGGGAATCCTCCATCCGTTCAGCTTATAGGGTGGGATACTGGCCATAAAAAAAGCCGTAGCACGATTTCAAAAAGAAATGTGCTACAAACTATCAGAATAATTATAACGTTGCTTTTCCAACAAACTCACTTAAATAGTCAACGGCACGCTCTTCATCCTTGCCATCAGCGATTATTTTAATGACCGTTCCTGTACCGATCGCCAGGCTCATCAGACCCATAATGCTTTTAGCATTAACTTTCTTTCCATCCTTTTCAAGGAAAACGTCACTTGAAAATTGTGTAGCTTCCTGAACAAAAATAGCCGCAGGCCGCGCTTGCAAACCTGTTTTAAGCTGTACCTCCACTTGCTTTTCTAACATTTCTCTTCTCTCTCCCTTTGACTATCGTTTAATGGATGGACCCACCAGCGCGGAGTTTAGCCGCAATCTCATCAATTTTACGCAAACGATGATTAATCCCTGATTTACTGACTGTCCCCCCGGATACCATCTCTCCTAATTCTTTTAGAGTAACATCTTGATAAGCGACTCTCAACTCTGCAATCTCTCTCAATTTATCCGGCAAAACCGATAAACCGACCGTCTCTTCGATAAATTGGATATTCTCTACTTGCCTTAATGACGCGCCAATCGTTTTATTCAGATTGGCTGTTTCACAGTTCACAAGACGATTGACAGAATTCCGCATATCCCGCAATATACGTACATCCTCGAATCTCATTATGGCATTATTTGCACCCACAATGGCCAGAAATTCAGAAATTTTCTCTGCTTCCTTTAAATACGTAATAAAGCCTTTTTTTCTTTCGAGCGTCTTTGCCTTCAGATCAAATTGATTCATCAACTCGCAGAGGGCATCATTATGCTCCTTGTATTGCGAAAAAATTTCAAGATGGTAGGATGAGGTTTCCGGATTATTCACAGATCCTCCTGCCAGGAAAGCACCCCGCAAATAGGAGCGTTTACAGCATTTCTTCTTCACTAGTTCCGGAGAGATATCATGGATAATCGTAAAACCTTCACCTAGTATCTTCAAATCCATCAGAATTTCCTGCGCTCTTTCAGAAAACCGGACAATATAAATGTTATTCTTTTTCAATTTCATCTTTTTACGGACAAGCAATTCAACATTCAAGTCGTAATTCTTTTTAAGCAGGGTGTAAATTCTCCTGGCTATTGCCGCATTTTCTGTCTGGACGTCTATCACCAGATTGCGGTTGGAGAAGGATAATGAGCCATTCATCCGGATTAAGGCAGACAGTTCTACTTTCGAACAGCAGTCTTTCAGCTCTAATGTTGTTAATTCTTTTTTTGTTTCAGAAGCAAATGACACATTCTCACCCCCTGTCTATTACATACGCATTCTATAAGGTAGGAAATGATACGGTATGATTAGCTTCCTTTAGTATTTACGAACCGAATGCAGACTTGGTTTCGTCCATTAACATCCGATACAGGATATTAGCTACCTTTTTTGTATCATGGCGTATATATTCATCTTCAAATGTCATAATTTGTTCCTGGACCACCTCTAGTCCCAACTCCAGTAATCTTGCTACATCAAAGTGGACTGGCTGTGCCAGCTCTTCTTTATAGCGAAGCTTCATTTGGGGAGGCACCTCTTCATTGTTAACCAAAATCGTGTCAATAAAAGCGCAGTCCAAATGTTCATAAATGGCCTTGACATGATCGCTTGCCGAAAAATTGGATGTTTCTCCTGCCTGGGTCATCAGATTACAGATGTACACTTTTTTTGCCTTGGCATTGCATACTTCCAAACCAAGCTTCGGAACAAGCAAATTAGGCAAAATGCTCGTATATAAGCTTCCCGGCCCCATTACAATCATATCGGCCTGCCTAATGCTGGATATAGTCTCAGATAACGGTTTAACGTCCGGCGGCGTCAGGAATACCTTTTTAATCCGTTTGCCCGCTTTCGGGATGTTTGACTCACCGGAAATAATGGTTCCATCCTCCATCTCTGCATTTAAAACAACGTTTTGATTGGCAGCTGGAAGAATTTTTCCCCTCACATTCAGGAATTTGCTCATTTCACGTATTGCATGGACAAAATCGCCTGTAATGGATGTCATAGCCGCGATGATTAGATTGCCCAACGAATGGCCCGACAGCTCATTTTGCTGGCCAAACCGATGCTGGAACATTTCTTCCACTAAAGGTTCCACATCGGACATTGCTGCCAAAACATTGCGGATATCTCCGGGCGGCAATATGTGCAGTTCATCACGAAGCCTTCCCGAGCTTCCGCCATCATCGGCTACAGTCACAATAGCCGTGATATCAACAGGATATTGTTTAAGGCCCCGAAGCAGAACAGGAAGGCCCGTACCGCCCCCGATCACGACAATCTTTGGTTGTTCGGAATGGCCTATCATGATTGTTTGCCTTTTTTCTTATCCATGTCGCGATGCGTCACGACCGTATGATAATCATTTTTAAAGTGGTTGCCCAAATACTCGGCCAGTGCAACAGAACGGTGCTGTCCGCCTGTGCAGCCGATCGCAATGACTAATTGGGCTTTGCCTTCTCGTTTATAGTATGGAAGCATGAAGGCGAGAAGGTCTGTTACTTTTTCCAGGAATTGCGATGTTTCATTCCACTTAAGGACATAATTAGAAACGTCTTCATCAAGGCCTGTTTTTGGACGCATTTCTTCTATATAGTACGGATTTGGCAGAAAGCGCACATCAAAGACCGTATCCGCATCGATCGGCAATCCATGTTTAAAGCCGAATGACATTATATTGACTGAAAACTCAGGACGGTTATTGGTTGAGAATTCCTTCAGTATTTTCTCTCTTAACTCACGCGGTTTCATTTGGGAGGTATTATATATATTTTGTGCGCGCCCCTTGAGCTCCTGCAAGAAGGTGCGTTCAAGGTCTATCCCTTCTAACGGCAGCCCTGCATGTGCAAGAGGATGCGTTCTGCGCGTTTCCTTATAGCGTCTTACAAGAGCTGAATCGTCCGCTTCAAGGAACAGAATCTGCGGCTTCATCCAGCTCGTATTGTTCATTTCATCCAGCGCCTTCGTTAAATCATCAAAGAATTCACGCCCTCGCAAATCCATCACCAAGGCAACCTTATTCATTTTGTTTCCGGATTCCTTCATCAGCTCCATAAATTTAGGAAGCAGTGTCGGCGGCAAATTATCAACACAGAAGTAGCCTAAATCCTCAAAGCTTTGGACAGCCACCGTTTTGCCGGCTCCCGACATTCCTGTAATGATAACTAAATTTGCATCCTTGTTCAGTTGTTCATTGCTCAATTCGTATAGCCCCCATTTCAATACGTTCATAAAATCAGATTACTTTCAGGCAATCAGTTTGGATCAAGACGGTAGGACAGCAATTTAAAATCAGGCGTATAGGTGAATGTACCATATATTAGCCCTTTTCCGTGAATCATATAATCGAGTATATGATAATCCCCTTCTGCCATCGGAAGATCTTTAATTGAGTCAGCGTCTTTCCAGGCAAGCTTCCCTTCATCGCTCTCATCAAGCGGCTGCCCATCAAATTGATCTGCCATAAAGGTAAACATCATCCATTCAGATTGAACTTGATCATTTTCTTTCATAATAAATGTAAAAATCCCTTTTAAAGTTGGATTTTTGATATATATACCTGTTTCTTCTCTAAATTCGCGGATGCAGGAGTCTTTGACTGATTCACCGGGTTCCATTTTCCCGCCCGGCGCCACCCACCAGCCACGTCTCGGCTTTTGCAGGAGGAGTACCTGGCCATCCTTGTTCAATAAGCAGTTGGTCACTCGTTGCATTCTATTTCACCTCGCAGTGTATACACAGCGGCATTCGATTTCATGACAGCATGCTTCTTTGCATGTGCCGGCAAAAGAAAGAGCCGGCATCCTCCAACCGCTGGGAAAACTCGCCAGTGGCGGATTTCATTCTCTTTCGTTCTTTATATAATATGTTACTTTTCACTTCAGTAATCGCATTCAATCCATTATACTATTTCTCCATCTATTTCGGAAGGTTGGCAGATGGAAGATGCAATTGGAAGGTTACTTGAAAAAGCCGGGATAAAAAGGATGAAAAGAATCCCCTCATCCCATTGCACAAAAAAAGACACAGGATAAACCTGTGCCCATGTACCATTTATTCTAAAAGGGGGTCAATTCTTACTAATCATACCCCATTGATGTTTCACGATTGTTACAGCAGAATTAAATGGGAATTACACATATTTCCTATGGATGGATTATGCTTTTTGTAAAGTCTCTATTAATTCTTCTACATAATGCTGGGCATTTTGGGCGGCAATGCTTCCATCACCTGTTGCTGTAACGATTTGGCGAAGTGTTTTTTCACGGATATCGCCAGCTGCGAATACGCCAGCCACACTCGTTTCCATTCCTTCATTCGTTACAATGTAGCCATTATCGTTCGTGATGCCAAGGGATTGGAAAGGACCCGTCAATGGCTGCATACCGATATAGATGAACACGCCGTCCGTCTTCAATTCCTGTTCTTCTCCAGTTACCGTTGAAACAAGAGTGACACTTCCGACTTTGCCATCTTTTTCGTTGATTTCTTTAATTGTATGGTTCCAGATGAAATCCACTTTTTCATTAGCGAATGCCCGGTCTTGAAGAATTTTTTGGGCTCTAAGTGCATCTCTTCTATGGACGATTGTCACTTTAGAAGCAAAACGTGTTAAGTATACGCCTTCCTCAACAGCTGAATCGCCGCCTCCGATGACCACCAATTCCTTATTCTTAAAGAATGCCCCATCGCAAACTGCACAATAGGAAACGCCGCGGCCGCCAAGTTCTTTTTCACCTGGCACCCCGATTTTTTTGTATTGCGCACCGGCAGTTATAATGACAGCTCTCGCTTTATATTGCTTGCTGCCGCAATCAATTTCTTTATATTCCTTATGGTCAGTGATGTCTTTTACATCCCCATATGCATATTCAGCGCCAAATTTCTTGGCATGGTCAAACATTTTAGTTGAAAGCTCTGGTCCAAGGATACTTTCATAGCCCGGGTAGTTCTCAACTTCTTCCGTGTTGGCCATTTGGCCGCCCGGCACTCCTCTTTCTATCATTAAAGTCGAAAGATTGGCACGCGATGTATAAACTGCTGCTGTCATGCCGGCAGGACCTGCTCCGATAATGGCAACATCATAGATTTTTTCTTCAGACATGCTTGTCACTCCTCTATTGTGTACTTCATTCATAGTATTTCTTTACTATACGATTTATCAATAGTATTTCCTACCTTTTATCGTATATAACAGAGGATTTCCAGTCCATTTATCTGCTCAATGAAGGATATTGTTCACATTCTTTACATATTTCTGCAAGGTGGACGATGAAATCTCATATTTTTCCGCAATTGACTTCTTTGAAACAGGTTCATTTCGGATATCATTCCACACGTAGTCCACAGCTGCAGCCCATGCGGTCGGATTGATCAATTTGACGTTTTGTTCAACCGCGGCAACATAAACAGAAAACCATAAAACATACAGGCTTATTTCATCTGAAGAAATCGGCTGATAATGTTTATAAAGCTCCTCGGCCGTTCCATCCAAAAAGGCGCTTTCTGATTGTGCAACCGTCTTTGTGACAATGGCCTGCAAATAATCGTTCTCAAGTTGGCAAAACCCATTTCCTTCAATATCGCTATGATTCTCTAAATTGTCTTTCTGCATGCATTGCTTGTATAGGAATAGACCCAATAATCGTTCTTCCATATACTCACTTTGGATTTTTTTCAAAATCCATGCCAATTGATGCTCATAGCCTTCTATATTGGAGACGATTTCTCCCCATGGCTCCAACCCTTCCTTCGATGGGTTGAACTCGATCACTTTCTTCCATGCTTTACGGGCGGAGTATTCATTGCCTAATTGATACGAACAGACCGCCACCCAATAATAGAATGTTTCATCGCCATCAAATCCAATTTTCTGCAACTGCTTCAGCCACATATAAGCGGAATCATACCGTCCGATCAAAGCGAATGTTGCTCCCAGCTTATACTGCTGCTCAGGCAGGATCGGCCGTATTTTCAGAAGTGATTGGACTAGCTCTTCCACATGGTCATATTGTTTTTCATAATGGTGGAAGACAGCCAGATTGCATAGCGCATGCAGATTTCCATTATTCTTTTCAAGGACATCGTATAATGTCGCAAATGCCTCGCTTGTTTTACCGAGATAAAATTGAGCCAAAGCTAAATTATTATACGCAAACCAAAAATCGGGGTGATGGGCGATCGTTTCGTTCAACACTTCGATCGCTTTTTCAAATTCGCCAGCTTCCAGATACTCCCTTGCTTTTTCCTGTTCATTGATCAATGTATCCTGTTCAAACAAGCTCTCTTCCGTCTCATTGTCCTCAAGGGTAATTAAATCAAGCAAATCCTCGGCGTCTTCGGCAAAATCGCCCTCATAATCATTCCGAAGATATTCCTTGGCATATTTATAGGCTTCCTTGAACATGCCGAGATGGGCATAATTATTCGCAAGAAAGTAATAACACTCTGACATATATGGGTCCAACTTGGAAACAATATTTTCTAAGATCACATTGGACGCATGGTAATCAGCCAGATCCGTACAGACAATCGCCAATTGGCATGCAATCATCGGTTCCAACGGTTCCAGCTCCAATGCTCTTTCCAAGTACTTTTTAGCTTTATATAAATCACGTTGATGATACGCTTTTAAACCTTTATTAAAATAGTATTCTCCGGTCGGGTTAAAAGACAAAACTTTCGCTTTTTGTCTTAGTTTAGAGTCTTTACTCATGAAATCCTCCAGTAATAATTGATTAACCCTCGTATTATACCATATTTTTACGGTAATTTATAGATTAGCATACCGCCTACGAATAATTGGCATCCCTTCAGCCTGTTCTCCTATACATAAAGCGTCATAACTTTCCCATGATAAAATCCGTAATGTATGCATACCATTACATTTTGTATAGTCTTAGTTACTTTTTGTAAAGTCACTTTTACATTTTATGGGATATTCGTTATGATTAATAGAAGGAAAAAATTTACTGAGAGGGAGCTAAGGAGAGTGGTCACAAACAAAATTAAACACTTTCGCGTACTAAGAGATTTAACCCAGGAACAATTAGCATCGGCTGTACAGATCACACGCCAATCCTTAATTGCGATCGAAAAGAACAAATATAATCCTAGCCTTGAATTAGCTTTAAAATTCTGTTATTTTTTCGGATGCAAAGTGGAGGACTTATTCGAATTAATAAAGGATGAAGAAATGAATTGACTCAAAAGGGACTCTCGATTTCGTTTTATATTATTGTGCGCACCAAAAGAACGGGGCTCCCTCCGGTTTCCCCGTTCCATATAAGCCTATAAAAACCACTTTCTATCATTCTCTGTGTCTTTCCTTCAATACAGCAAGTACATCGCTCAGTGGCAGTTTTTGTTCTCTAAGCAACACAAGAAGATGATATAGCAGATCGGCGCTTTCCCATTTTAATTCTTCATGGTCGCGATTTTTGGCAGCAATGATGACTTCTGCCGACTCTTCTCCAACCTTCTTAAGAATTTTATCGACACCTTCTGTGAATAAGTAAGTTGTATACGATTTTTCTGGTCGCTGCTCATCTCTTTGGGCGATCAACTTTTCCAATTCATAAAGGAACGCCGCATCTTGGAATGCTTCCCCACTTTCACGCTTTCCTTCAAAGAAAACATCATTGAAACAAGATACGGCCCCCTTATGGCATGCCGGCCCTTTCGGTTCCACCTTGATGACAAGTGCATCCTGATCGCAATCATAGGCTATCGAGACAATTTTCTGCGTGTTGCCGCTTGTTTCCCCTTTATGCCAGAGCTTTTGTCTTGAACGGCTGTAGAACCAGGTTTCCCCGCTCTCCATCGACTTACCAAGCGATTCCTCGTTCATATAGGCAAGTGTCAGCACTTCCTTTGTATCGGCATCTTGGACAATAGCCGGTATCAACCCTGCTTCATCAAATTTCAATTGAATTTTATTCACCTAACATGCACTCCTTCCTGCTGCAAATATGATTTAACTTCTTTGACCGATGTTTCTTTATAATGAAAAATACTTGCCGCAAGAGCTGCATCCGCTTTTCCCTCAGCAAATACAGGTTTAAAATCCTTCACCGATCCCGCACCGCCGGACGCGATTACAGGAATAGGAACTGTAGAGGAAACAGCTGCTGTTAAAGCAAGGTCGAAGCCCGATTTTTCTCCGTCCCGATCCATGCTTGTCAATAAAATTTCTCCCGCACCAAGTTCAGCAGCTCTTTTCGCCCACTCCACCGCATCCAAATCAGTTTCTTCCCTTCCGCCGCGGGTATAAACCTTCCACCGTCTTTCGCCTGGTGAATAGGCTGCATCAATCGCAACGACGATGCATTGCGACCCTAAATAGCTGCTGCCTTCCTTTATAAGCTCTGGCCGTTTCACAGCTGCCGAATTCAATGAAATTTTATCGGCGCCTGCCCGCAAGATACGCTTCATATCGGAAAGTGTGTTGATGCCTCCGCCGACTGTAAATGGAATGGCCAATCGTGCAGCTACTTGACGTACAACTTGGATCATGGTCGAACGGCCTTCATGAGTGGCCGAAATATCAAGGAATACTAATTCATCCGCTCCTTCTGCATCATAAAAAGCAGCCAGTTCTACAGGATCGCCGGCATCCCGCAACGATACAAACTGAACGCCTTTCACCACGCGGCCATCCTTCACATCAAGGCAAGGTATAATCCTCTTTGTAATCATTCTGCATCTCTCCTTACGGAATCCAACGCTTCCTTCACCGTAAAGCGGCCGCTGTAAATCGCCTTTCCGACAATGCTGCCTGCTACTCCAGCTTCCGTTAACCCGGCAAGCCTCTCTAAATCTTTAAGTGCGCTGATTCCTCCGGATGCGATGACGGATGCGCCAGTCTCTTCCGCAAGCTCCTTTGTAGCCGCTATATTAGGGCCTGCAAGTGTCCCATCTGTTGCAATATCTGTAAAGATAAACGTATCCGCCCCTTCATCCGCAAGCTTCTTGCCCAACTCAACTGCAGAGACAGAGGAGGTCTTTAACCAGCCATGAGTGGCCGCTTGTCCATCTTTGGCATCAATCCCGATAACAATCCTGCCTGGATAGCGCTTAAGCATCTCTTTGGCGAAGGAAGGATTGGATACGGCTACACTTCCGAGAATGACACGGGATACTCCATTTTCAAGATAAAAGGCTATATCAGCTTCTGTTCTGATCCCGCCGCCAACCTGCACGGATAAGGGAAGCTTTTGAGCCACTTCGATTACAAGTTTATGGTTAACCGCATTCCCTTTCTTTGCCCCATCCAAATCGACCATATGGATCCACTTGGCTCCTTGCTCGCTAAAACTGCTTGCCATATCCAGTGGAGAGCTGCTGTATACCGTTTCTTGCCCATAATCCCCCTTATAGAGCCTCACACAATTTCCGCCCCGCAAATCAATGGCTGGATAGACCGTAAACTCATTCATACATTCACCATCCCTTCTACAAGCTGGATATAGTTGCCCAACAATTGCATGCCAAGTCCGCTGCTCTTTTCCGGATGGAACTGCATGCCGTATATATTGCCGCTCCCGACAAGAGCCGGAACACTTACTCCATATTCTGCCGCTGCAATCACCGTTTCATCGCTCGCCCCTGTAACGTAATAGGAATGAACGAAATAAGCGAACCCTTGCTCACATCCATCTAAAATAGGGGACGGATGCCTAAAGATGAGATTATTCCAGCCCATATGCGGCACCTTATAGGGCGATCCTTGTTGATCGATGCCTGAAAATCGTTGCACCTTCCCCTTTAGGATCGATAGGCCCTTGCTCCAGCCATTCTCTTCACTTTCCTCAAACAGAAGCTGCATGCCAAGGCAGATGCCTAAAAGCGGCCTGCCGCTCTCTGCGTATTGCTGCAGGAATACAGCTATCCCTGTATCCTCAAGCAAGTGCATCGCATCCTTGAAGGAACCGACCCCCGGAAGAATCAACCCGTCCGCTTTGTCTAGCTCCTCTGCGTCATCCGTTATCAAATAGTCTACTCCAAGCCGTTCAAGCGCCTTTGAGACAGAGAACAGATTGCCCATTCCATAATCAACGATGGCGATCATTTATAACATTCCTTTCGAGGACGGAACGCCTTTGATTCTTGGATCAATGGTTGTTGCCTCGTCGAGTGCACGGGCAAACGCCTTAAAGATTGCTTCGATAATATGATGCGTATTTTGGCCGTAATGAACGATCACATGCAGATTCATCCTCGCTTCAAGGGCCAGCTTCCACAAAAATTCATGGACCAATTCCGTATCGAAGGAGCCCACTCTTTGCGATGGCCATGAACCTCGGAATTCAAGGTGGGGCCGATTGCTTAAATCAATAACCACTTGAGCGAGAGCATCATCCATCGGCACAAATGCATGGCCGTATCGCTTTATCCCTTTTTTATCGCCCAGCCCCTGAAGGATGGCCTGGCCAAGGCAGATGCCGATGTCTTCCGTTGTATGATGGTCATCAATTTCAATATCCCCGATTGCACGGATATCTAAATCGAACTGACCATGCTTGGCGAACAGCTCCAGCATATGGTTCATAAAGGGGACGCCTGTTTTTAAATGGGAATGGCCTTCGCCATCGATTTTCACTTGAAGCTCGATATCTGTTTCATTTGTCTTCCGGCTAATTTTTCCTTCTCTTGCCATCATTCTTTCCCCTTTCATCATTCACTGTTTTCTGCTTTCTATTGCCCGCGCATGCGCCTCGAGGCCCTCCGCCCGTGCAAACTTGGCGATTTTCCCTGCATTCTTACGGAAATCCGTTTCACTGTACATAATAATGCTCGATTTCTTTTGAAAATCCTCCACATTTAACGGACTGGAAAAACGGGCGGTACCGTTTGTGGGGAGGACATGGTTCGGGCCGGCAAAATAATCGCCCACCGGCTCTGAACTAAAGCGGCCAAGGAAAATCGCCCCGGCATGCCGTATTTTTCCCAAGAGGGACATCGGATCAGCAGTCACAATTTCAAGGTGTTCCGGCGCGATGTCATTGACAGCTTCGATACAATGCTCCATCGTTTCTGCGACAACGATCTTCCCATACTCCTTAATCGACTGGGACGCAATCTCTTTTCTCGGCAGCAAAGCCACCTGGCGCTCCACTTCTTGTTTTACTTGTTCAGCCAATACAGCCGAATCAGTCACAAGCACAGCACAAGCTCTCGTATCGTGCTCTGCCTGCGACAGCAAATCTGCCGCCACCTCTCCTGGGACGGCTGTTTCATCCGCAAGGACAACTATTTCACTCGGACCGGCAATCATATCGATATCAACATCTCCGAACACTTCACGTTTTGCTAAAGCAACAAATAGATTGCCTGGCCCTACGATTTTATCGACTGGTTTAATCGTTTCAGTTCCATAAGCAAGCGCAGCGACTGCCTGGGCTCCACCCACTTTATAAACTTCGGTTACACCCGCGATGGAGGCTGCCGCCAAAACTGCTGCCGGAATTTTCCCGTCTTTTCCGGGAGGGCTGACCATAACAATCCTTTTCACGCCAGCTACCTTGGCCGGCAATACATTCATGAAGACAGAAGACGGATAGGCCGCTGTTCCACCCGGTACATAGACACCAACAGAATCTAAAGGTGTGATTTTTTGCCCTAGCATAGAACCGCTGTTTTGAAAATCCAGCCAGGTATTTCTCATTTGCTTGCCGTGGAATTCCGAAATATTGTCTGCTGCTTCCTTCATAATGTCTAATAATTCTTGATCAAAAGAAGATAGAGCTTCTTCTATTTCTATTTGGCTCACAAGCAATGAATCCAAGTCAGCTCCATCAAATTGTTTGGTAAAATCAAAAATTGCTCGGTTTCCTTTTGCCTTTACCTGCCCGATGATCTGCCGAACTATTGTTCTCTGTTCTTCTGTTCCCGAATCAACGGTACGCTTTAACGATAACCCTGCTGTCCATTCTTGTATGTCCATGATGCATGACCCTCCTTCTGCTTTCTAATTAAATGACCTTTTCGAGCCTTTTGACAACTTCGCCTATTCTCTGTTCCTTCAATTGATAGGAAACTGGGTTGGCAATCAACCGTGACGTAACATCAGCGATTTTTTCGTATTCAACCAAACCATTCTCCAGCAGCGTCTGTCCTGTACTCACAATATCGACAATCCGTTCAGCCAGGCCGATCAGTGGGGCCAGCTCAATCGATCCGTTCAGCTTGATAATTTCAACCTGCTCACCCTGTCTTCTAAAATAATCCGAAGCCACATTCGGATATTTACTGGCGATGCGGGGCGCAATATCATTCCATTTGGTCTGAGGCAGTCCTGCCACTGCCAAATAACAGGGGCTTATTTTCAAATCGAGCAATTCATACACGTTCCGTTCTTCTTCCAACATAACATCTTTGCCGGCGATGCCTAAATCAGCTACGCCATGGTCCACATACGTGGCCACATCCATCGGCTTTGCCAATATGAAGCGGATATTCTCTTCTTCCACTTCTAATATTAATTTTCGGTTCTCATCAAATTCATTCGGTATTTGAAAATCAGCCTTCCTCAGAAGATCGACAGCATCTTCAAATATCCGCCCCTTTGGCATTGCAATCGTCAATCTTTCTTTCACCGCAAATCCCCCTTTCTGTCGCCGATCAAATAGTGGACTTCCTTGAATGTACGGGTAAAGGCGTCCATCTCTTCAACACCATTGACATCCTGAAGGACTACCATCATGCCTTTAGACCTCAAATCTTTTGCCAATGAAATAGCTTCCGTAAATTGTTCCCTGCTATATAAAACACAAATAGATTCTTCCTTTTCTTCAATTCCTCCAAGCGCTTCCAGCAGCCTGTCAACTATTAACGCAAAACCGGTAGCAGGCGCCTTGCGTCCAAATTGCTCAAGCAAATGATCATACCTGCCTCCATTTCCGACCGGCATGCCCACACCCTCGGCATACACCTCATACAGCAGGCCTGAATAATAATTCATGGTGGAAACAAGCGTCAAATCAAACTGCACAAAAGACTGTACACCATATTCTTCCAATTGCTCCCAAAGCCCGCCTAATTCCTCGAGCACCTTCGTTCCATCCGTCCCCTCAGCAATGGCTGTTCCTTGTTCCAGCACATCAACTGTTCCGCGGAGCGACAACAGACCAATCAGCCTTTGCTGGTCTATGCTTGATATCGGCAGGCTTGCCACATGCTCCCGGAACCCGACATAATTTTTCTCGAATAAAAATTTCCGGCATATTTCCGCTCTTGCCTCCGTCCCGAGAACATCTAGAAGGATATCCTGCAAGTAACCTATATGGCCGACTGAAACCTTAAATTCTTTTAATCCCATTTTTTGCAGAGAAGAGATTAATAGACTGATCGTCTCTGCATCGGCGCTGACAGAAGGATAACCGATGCATTCAATGCCGATCTGTTCAAACTCAGCAGGACGCCCCCCTTCTCTCTGTTGGGCGCGATAAACCTTCGCACCGTATGCAAGCCGCAATGGGACTCTTTTCTCCAACAGCTTAGAAGCCGCTACTCTCGCAATAGGGGCCGTCATATCCGGCCGCAAGACTAGAGTATGCCCTTGTTGGTCCAAAAGCTTGAATAATTGCCGATCCTCAATAGCTGATGCTGCCCCGATTGTTTCATAATACTCAAGCGCAGGTGTTTCAATCATTTGATAGCCCCAACTTGCCATTTCGGATAGGATTCCATTTCTGATATGCTCCTTGGCCCCATATACAACAGGAATCGTATCTCTCATTCCAAGCGGTTTTTCAAACATAAATATATTCGACATATGTCTCACCCAACTTTTCTATATTGTCTCTCTGCCAGCCAATGTGAGGAGAGCTATATATAAACCTTTATATTCTTTTTACAGGTCTTATTTTTTAAATATTTAGATACTTTAGTTCGCTAATATACTAAAAGGTTTTAACCAAGTTTACCTTCCATCTTGCAGTAAGTCAAGAAAATCGATAAAAAAAACTGAACATCCTGATTGATGTTCAGCCTTGCTTCCTTATCATCTCTCCGTAAATGGGATCATCCTTCCATCTATGGTCCAATTGTTCTTTTGTGTAAATAATATTCATCGGATTTCCGCCGACAAATGTTCCAGGAGGGACACTTTTATGGACGACCGTTCCGGCTGCTACAATAGCGCCATCCCCGATTGTGATGCCGGGCAATATAGTTGAATTGGCTCCTATCATGACTTCATCACCAATAACGACATCCCCTAGGCGGTACTCCTTGATCAAATATTCATGGGCAAGGATTGTTGTATTATATCCTATTACTGTGTTACGCCCGACAGATATCTTTTCAGGAAACATGACATCCAGCATGACCATTAATGCGAAAGAGGTCTGCTTCCCAACCTCCATCCCCAAAAAAGTTCGGTACATCCAATTTTTCATCGAGAGAAAAGGCGTATACCTGGCCAGCTGAATGACAATGAAGTTGCGTACCACCTTCCAGAACGGCACAGTCTTATAGACATGCCACAATGAATTGGCTCCAGCTACGGGGAAACGATCTGTCTTCCTCATTGCCTTGCCGCTCCCAGTATATCCAGCAAATCGCGCATATCTACAAGTATATAATCAGGAGAGTACTGTTCCAGGTATTCGCGCCCTTTAATGCTCCACTCCACTCCAACGCTTTTGGCGCCAGCGTTCTTGGCTGCCAAAATATCATGGTGGTTATCGCCCACCATCATCGTTTCCTCCGGTAAGGAATGCAGAAGCGACAATGCTTTATGGATAGGCTCGGGGTCAGGTTTGGCATGCTTTACGTCATCGATTGTAACGATAGCATCAAACATTTGGTCGAGACGCCCGAACTCCAGGCCTTTTAAAGCGACTCTTCGAACCTTGGTTGTAACTAAACCTAGTTTGAATCCTGCCTCCTTCAACGAATGGACAGCCTCATACACCCCTTCATATTCCCTGATCAACAGGTCATGGTTCTCCATATTAAATTGGCGGTATCGAAGGACCATTTCCTCCGTCTTTTCCGGAGAAATACTATGAAAGGAGTCATAAAGAGGCGGGCCGATAAACGAAAGGACATCTTCCCGTTTATACTGCCCAGGATAATAATAGTCCAGTGTATGCAAAAAAGAAGCAATAATTAGTTCATTAGTATTAATAAGCGTTCCGTCTAAATCAAATAGAATAGTCGTAATGTTCGTCTTCATAATGAAAGTTCCGTTTCCTTTCTTTTCCTCAGCTCTGTTCGCTTCCAAACATTCCCCACAATCACAGTCAATACAGCAGCCACTACTAACCGGATAGCCAATAACGGCAAAACAGGGATTCCTAGTGGTATAAAAATAAGTGTATCCTCGACTACAGCGTGACATCCCGCAAGAAAAATGATGGCCAATGTCGCATCCTTCTTCGTGACACCGTCTTCACGGACAGCCTGAATCATGACGCCAGCCCCCATTGCCAGCCCAAAAAACAAACCAGAAATAAGCGTCAATGAAGCATTGCGCCCCATTCCGAAAGCTCCGGTAATAAAATCTGTTTTATTCGAAATAAAATCAATCCATTTTAAGTCCTTCATGATTTGGATAAAAATCATTAAAGGAATGACAATAATGGCCAGCTGCAAAACACCACTAGCTGCTTTCCCTATTGATTGGAATATGACATCCCAAAAACCATCCGCATGCCTGGCAGCTGCTTGTGCAAACCCATATTGAGCTAGCCCGCTTCCGCCATCCCATAATCGGCTGATGGCAAAAGCCGACAAAAAGGCAAGCCCGTACCGAACAAGCAATACAATCCATAACTTGACCCCTACCTTCAATGCCACGCCGGTTTCAATAAAAATGTTGTGGGCAAACGAAAGCATAACCGCAACGATGAAAACTTCCTTCACGGTCAGATCAAGCGATAGAATTCCTCCAATGGCTGCATATAAATTCAAAAAATTGCCTAGAACAAGCGGCACAGCCGCTTCTCCAGGCAAACCAAACCATTTCATAACAGGCGCCACAAGACCGACAATCTTCTCCATAATCGGCGTGAAGCCCAAAGCCGTCACAATAAATGTAACAGGAAACACAATCTTCCCTAACAGCCAGGTCGTATAAAACCCCGACTGCACCCCTTTCAACCAAGAAATCCTCCCCATAAACCCCCTCCTAGAAAAGCGGAGGCAGGCGTTTAGCCACGCAGGGATTGGACCGACCCATTCGAGATAAAGGAAACACAGCGAGCCTGCGAGCTGATGTTGACTTATCGTAAGGATGGAGCGGGAAATCCTCCAGTGGCTGCCTGCCATAGCTGGATCACTGAAAAGCGGAAAGTGCCTGTTTACCTCCGACAAGCTTAAGACAGGCTTGCCTCAAAGGCTGCTTTTCGCCTTTGAGCAGGTCTGGCTTAAGACCTCGAGGAGGTGGCACTTGCAGCTGGATCATGAAAAGCGGAGGCAGGCGTTTAGCCACTCAGGGATTGGACCGATCCATTCGAGATAAAGGAAACACAGCGAGCCTGCGAGCTGATGTTGACTTATCGTAAGGATGGAACGGGAAATCCTCCAGTGGCTGCCTGCCATAGCTGGATCACTGAAAAGCGGAAAGTGCCTGTTTACCTCCGGCACGATAAGCGTCTTCGGCAACGTTTTTCCCTATGTAGTTTCCGCTATTAATGTTCTCTTCCCTTATATATCAGTCGTTACTGATCCAAATACCGCTTATCGCTGTATCCTTTTACTCTTCTGAAAATAAGTGTAGCGATCGAAACGACAATCAACACAATCGAAATGACCTGGGCCATCCGCAGATTACTTGTCAGCATCAAGCTGTCTGTGCGCATGCCTTCAATAAAGTAGCGGCCGATGCTATACCATATCAGATACGTTAAGAAAATTTCACCTCTGCGCAAATTCACCTTGCGAAGCAGCAGCAAGATAATGACTCCCACAAAATTCCAAAGTGATTCGTATAAGAAGGTTGGGTGATAATAGACTCCGTCTATATACATTTGATTAATGATCCAATCAGGTATCATCAAATTTTCAAGGAATTGCCGCGATACTTCCCCACCGAAGGCTTCCTGATTGATGAAGTTGCCCCAACGCCCAATCGCCTGGCCGAGCAAAACACTTGGTGCTGCAATATCCGCCATCTTCCAGAAAGAGATTTTTTTGATTCTGCAAAATACGAATGCAGTCAAAACAGCGCCGATTAGCGCGCCATGAATGGCGATTCCGCCGTTCCAAATCTTGATGATGTCCCCCGGATGCGCAGAGTAATAATCCCATTCAAAAGTGACATAGTAAATACGTGCGCAAATAATGGAGATCGGCACCGCGAATAGAATCATATCCAGAAATGTTTCCTTCGTCAGCCCTCTCCGGTCGGATTCACGCAGGGCGAGCCATAATCCAAGCAATAGGCCCAGACCGATAATAACGCCATACCAATGGACCGTTATTGGCCCCAAATCCAATGCAATTGGATTAATTGGTTGTATTTGTTTTTCCATACATTTACCTCTCTTCCTGTCCCCTCTTTATCCCAAGTTGTTCTTATTGGTCTCCTTCTTCAATAACTTCAGAAAGTTTATTTGAAAACTGTTTAGCAGCGTTCAGGCCCATTCGCTTCAAACGGAAATTCATGGACGCCACTTCGATGATGACTGCCAGGTTTCGTCCTGGACGAACTGGAATCGTTAGGCGGGGCACTTCTGTATCAATGATTTTTTGCTTTTCATCATCCAAGCCAAGGCGGTCATACTGCTTGTTCTTTTCCCACAGCTCCAGTGAGATGATCAATGATATTTTCTTATGGCTTAAAACGGCGCCAGCCCCGAATAAAGTCATGACATTGATAATGCCGAGACCGCGGATTTCCAGTAGATGTTCAATTAATCCCGGCGCTCCTCCAACCAATGTGTCTTGGTCTTCCTGGCGAATTTCCACACAGTCATCCGCAACAAGCCGGTGGCCGCGTTTTACTAATTCAAGCGCAGTTTCACTTTTACCCACACCGCTTTTTCCTGTAATCAAAACACCTACACCATAAATATCAACAAGCACGCCATGAACAGCCGTTGTCGGCGCCAGCTTGCTTTCCAAATAATTAGTCAAACGGCTGTATAACCTGGTTGTTTTCATGGGCGATCTTAACACCGGGACTGATTCCCTGTTAGATGCTTCAATCAACTCTGGGGGAACTTCCTGGTCTCGCGTTATGATAATGACAGGGGTTATGTCAGTGCAGAGCATATCCATCCTGTTTTTCTTTTCCGCCGGGCTTAGCTTTTCAAAAAAAGTCAATTCCGTCTTTCCTAACAATTGCATTCTTTCAGCAGGATAATATTCATAGAAGCCCGCTAACTCAATTCCCGGCCTTGATAAATCGCTCGTTGAGATTGGCTTATTAATTCCTTCTTCACCACTAATTAACTCTAAGTTGAATTTTTCCAAAATATCTTTTGTTCGAACCTTAGCCAAAAATAGTCCTCCTTCAATATATAGGATATTTCATATAGTTTAGCACTCTTTTGAATAGAACAGAAATACTCTAAACATACATCTTATAGTATAAACAAAAAAATAAGCAGAAATAGGGCACTATGATAAAAATCAATGAATTTTGAATGGGATAAATTTCTTTTTGGATTCCGAGTCACTGGTATAGACAACTAGATATCTAAATTGATATTATAGAGATAGGACATAATAAACAGATCGAAAATCCAAGGAGGTTCATTATGAGTATCCTTTTAAAACAAGCAGACGTTTATTTAGAAAATGACATTATTAAAAACGGTTATGTGTTAGTAGCCGATGGCAAAATAGTTGAGACCGGTTCATTGGAACAATTGGATGAAAGCAAGCTGAGCAATGTGCAGATCATTGAACTGGAAGCCGGAACAAAAGTGGTACCTGGTTTTATCGACGTTCACATCCATGGTGCTGGAGGGGCAGATACAATGGACGGCACACCTGAAGCTTTACAGACAATGGCCCATTATTTACCCCAAGAAGGAACTACCAGTTTCCTTGCAACTACGATGACACAGGAGAAAGGCAACATTGTCAACGCTCTTCGCAACGCGGCTTCTTACCAACAACACCAACAAACAAATGAGAGAGCAGAAGCAGAAGTGGTCGGTGTACACCTTGAAGGCCCTTTCATCAATCCGAGCAAAAAAGGGGCACAACCTGAGGAGCACATTCTCGAGCCAAGCATTGAAGTATTCAAAGAATGGCAAAAAGAAGCTGGGAATAGCATTAAACTTGTAACGGTCGCACCGGAAATGCCTCACGGAATGGAATTCGTTAAATACCTTGCCGAGCATGAAGTGACCGCTTCAATCGGCCATACAAGCGCCAACTATGAAGAGGTAAAGGAAGCGGTAGAAGCAGGGGCTACACAAGTCACTCACCTTTATAACGGAATGCAGGGCATGCACCACCGCGAACCAGGCACAGCCGGCGCAGCTCTTTTATTTGACGAACTGAAAGTGGAATTAATATCTGACGGCATCCATATCCGCCCTGAGATGATTGATTTGGCCATCCGCCTAAAGGGAACGGACGGCGCTCTCTTAATTACAGATGCCATGCGTGCTAAATGCTTAAAGAACGGGAACTACGAGCTTGGGGGCCAGCCAGTTATCGTTGAAGACGGAAGAGCTACTCTCCATGACGGAACTCTAGCAGGAAGTATCCTGAAAATGATCGATTCTGTAAAAAACATGTTGAAGTTTACATCCCTTGACCTTCAAGATGTCATCAAGCTTGCTGCAGTTAACCCAGCTAAGCAAATCCGCATGTTCGACAGAAAAGGAAGCATCGCTGCCGGTAAAGACGCCGACTTAGTCGTATTAAATAAAGAGAACGATATTGACTTAACCATTTGTCGTGGACAAATTGCATACAAAAAAGGGGAATAACTAATGAACACAAACAAAAATACAACACATAAGGTGAATACTATGTTATTTGAAATCATTCGTGCAGAAAATTATGAAGACATGAGCAAAATTGCTGCTAAACGCATTATCGGCAAAGTCCAACAAAAACCGAACGCAGTTCTAGGATTGGCAACAGGAAGCACTCCGGAAGGCCTTTACAAAGAATTGATCGAGGACCATAAAGAAAATGGAACTTCATATAAAGATGTAAACACTGTCAACCTGGATGAATACATGGGACTGGACAGAAATGACAAAAACAGTTATTTTACATTCATGAGAGAAAAATTATTCAACCATATCGATATCAACCTTGATAACACAAACGTTCCAAACGGAATGGTATCTAATATGGAGGAAGAAGCGGCTCGTTATGAAGAGCACATCAAGGAACTTGGCGGTGTTGACCTTCAAATTCTTGGAATCGGACATAACGGACATATCGGCTTCAACGAACCAGGAACGTCTTTCCAAAGTAAAACACATGTAATCGAATTGGCTGAAAGCACTCGTGAAGCAAACTCAAGATACTTCGATTCAATTGATGATGTGCCTACACACGCTATTACAATGGGCATTGATAGTATCATGAACAGCAAAGAAATCATCCTGCTTGCTTCAGGTGCCGGTAAAGCAGAAGCAATGAAAAAACTAGTGTATGGTGAAATTTCAGAAGACTTCCCTGCTTCTGCTCTAAGATTGCATAAAAAAGTGACGATCATTGCAGACCAAGATGCTTTGCAATTGATTTAAGCTGTCACGTCCAAGGAGCTATAGAAACATAATGATTGATAAAAAATCACCTGTACCTATTTATCACCAATTAGAGGAATTGATCAAAACACAAATCGACTCTGGCCTGCTCCGCCCTGATCAGGCCATCCCTTCTGAAAGGGAATTTGCGGAGCAATACCAGATTAGCCGGATGACTGTCAGACAAGCACTGACGAATCTTGTGAATGAAGGTTTCCTATACAGAAAAAAAGGAACAGGCACATTTGTAAGCAAACAAAAAGTAGGCCAAGGATTACAGGGTTTAACCAGCTTCTCAGAGCATATGCTTGAAAGAGGTCTGACTCCAAGCTCAAAAATATTATCTTATGATAATGTACCTGCTGGAAAAACAGTTGCCTCAAAGCTGGGTATCCCTGCTTCCTCCACCGTCCTTAAAATAGAACGGATCCGTCTTGCAGATGATGTTCCTATGGCCCTTGAGACTGCCTATATGCCTACAAGCCTTACAAAAGGGCTGGATAAAGAGCAAGCGAAGGACTCCATTTATCAATACATCGAGGAAGAACTGCTCTTAAAGATCGATGAAGCTAGACAAGAACTGGAAGCCATTGCCGCCAGCAAACACGAAGCGAAATATTTACAGATTAAAGAAGGAAGTCCCGTCTTGCGGATTATACAGGTGACATATCTTGCAAACGGCACACCTTTTGAATATGTCAAATCTTCCTTCCGTGCCGACCGTTATCGATTTTATAATCTGCTTAAACGTTGAAAAAATCCCGCACATCTGCGGGATTTTTTCTTATTTATATCTTTTTATATATTTCTTGTTCTACTTTTGTCCGTAGCAGTTGCTTTATAAGGCGATGGCCAGATTTTCCGGACTATTTTTAGCCTTGGAATAACCCGATAGCCGATATAAGATGACAGAATGCCCAGCAAAGCTCCTACGATTACATCAAACGGATAGTGTACACCTACCCAAATACGGGAGATTCCCACGCAAAAAGCTGCAATAACCCATAACCAACGCCCTTTTTTCCCAAAGAAGAAAAAAGAAAAACAAACCGTAAAGAATAAAATAGTATGATCACTCGGAAAAGAATTATCAACTGTCTTTTCAATCAACTTGTTTACATGAGCCAATTCAGCAAACGGCTGGTTATTGGTGTGGAAAAGCCCTACTATTTTGGCCAGTATTTCTGCAAGCACTAATGAAAACGCAATGGAAACAACCATTATTTTATTTTTGGCAGGCTTGCTGAAAAAATAAATAACTACCGCCAAGCCCAGCAGATAAACTGTATACTGCGCTATAAATACAAAGATAGGATTCAAAAACGTATAATCCTTCCCTAAATCATTGACCATCCTGAACATATGTATGTTCGCATCCATCATAACCCCAAAACTCCCCTTTTCGCTTTTCCTTCAATCGACAAATGGCCCCTTTTGGTTTCATTGCCGATATGTAGAAAATCATACCGTATATCACTAAAATACTCCAATTTTAGACGCTCCTTTTAATGCCTTGTTTCATATAATAGGAAGAATCATTGATTTGCAGAGTTCTGCCTGTCCAATTCCAAGTTTGTGCACGCTCAATCGACAGCCTTCTTTATGGCAGGTATTTTACTCGTATTATGGACAAGTTGGTAGGAGGAGATCTATGAAGGTCATATTAGATGCCGGGCATGGTTTGAGCACGCCCGGAAAAAGAAGCCCCGATGGCTTAAAGGAGTATGAAATCAATCGCGCAATCGCTTCTTATTCAAAAGAAGCACTCTCACTGTATGATAATGTGCAAGTCATTTATACCCACAGTGATGCAATGGATGTCCCCTTACAGACAAGGACTGAACAAGCAAACGCATTGGCAGCGGATTGCTTCATTTCCATCCATTCCAACGCAGCGGGCAACGGGCATGATTGGCATACAGCTTCCGGCATTGAAACCTATGTTTATACAAAGCCGAACCAACAAGCACGAATGCTCGCGGATAAAATCCATCAGCAGTTAATCGCCACAACCGGCCTCATTAATCGCGGGATTAAAAAAGCAGACTTCCATGTATTGCGGGAAACCAAAATGCCCGCTATTTTGGTCGAGTGCGGTTTTATGACGAATCAACAAGAGTGTAAATTGCTCCGTTCTACCCTATTTCAAAAAACATGCGGAGATGCCATCGCAAATGGGATTGCCCAAACTTTTTCCCTGAAAAAGAAGAATAGCAGGAACATGGATACACATAATGCCAAGGGCATCTATAAGGTCCAGGTCGGGGCATTTACCGAAAAAAAACATGCGGATGCACTTGCCCAGCTTCTCGAGAAACAAGGCCATCATCCATATATCGCCTTTGAAAAAAACTGAACATGCGAAAAGACGCCTCCTCAGTAAACGAAGGGCGTCTTTCTTTATAAATGTACACTGTATCAGCCATGCTGCAATGTTATGCTTCCTGTCTTGGAGTCCGCAAATATATCCAAGGTTGCCTGCTCATTATTTTTGAATTTAAGGATCTTTTGAATGACTTCTGTCTTTTCTTCAACTATATTCATGCCATCCATTTTCACGTTCAGCCCCCCTAGGTTGGCGCGCACTTCTCCGGTCGCACGAACAACATCCGGCACGATAATCTTAATGGATCCTGTAGTCGATTTAGCACGTATATAGGATGCTTTTTCATCGAAATGATCGATAAAGATTCCTCCGTTGAAGGTCTCATATTCCGCTTTTCCAAACATCCCTGACGATTTAATAACGCCATTCAAGGTTTCACAGCTAATCGTATCAACAGAAAAATCCTGTATGTCAATATTGCCATTTGCAGTATCCAAATCAACCTCTTCTCCTTCTAAGTGGGTGAAGGCGATTTTTCCGTTAGCCGTTTTAGCTTTGATTTGTTTGACATCCAATTGTTCTCCGGTTATAGATCCATTAAACAAACGGACTTTCAATTTCTCATATGTTTCTTTTGGCAGGAACATCTTGGTGTGCACTCTCATCCATTTTTGGCCGACAATGTAATACAGCTTTCCATCTTTAATATCGAATGATATCTCTTCAAGCAAAATCTTTCTTGCCTCTGTCATATCCTCTGTACGGTATACTTTTGCTTCTACTTCGACTTTCACATCAGGTTGATCCCATATTATGAATTCCATATTGCCGTTTGCCACTTCGATATTGATCTCATTGAAAACCGTATTGGTTTGGTGGAAAATATGAGAAATCTCAATGCTTTTCGAAAAATTCAAATCTAAATCTTTTACTTTGTTAAAGACATTATCAACAAAATCAAGAATCATATCTTTAGCGGACGATACCTTTTTCTGTGCCTTCTGGTCTTCTTTCTCTTCTTCATCCAAAATCACAAATGTAGAAACATCATTCATGATTTCTTTTTCTTTATGTTCAGTCTGCTTTTGCTCCTGCTCCAATAATTCTAATAAGGTTAATGCTTCTGAGGAAGTGATTTTCCCCTCTTCCACCAATTTTAAAATTCGTTTCTTTTCTTCATTCATACTAAATACCTCCATTCAAATCCTTTATTGAATTAGCAGTTTTACACCTCTTACTAAATTCCAAATCAAAATAACAAAGCTGACAAGCACTCCTATAAGCGCCACACCTAATATGAACCAAGGAATCTCAGATGGACTGGAAGAATCCATAAACACACCAAATATTAAAAAGGGTATGAATACCAATGGAATAATATGTGACCATAAGCTTGATTTTGCGTGTTTTTTAACAAATGAATCATCACTGGCCAACCAGATAATAAGCGGCAAAATAAACGGAGCCACCAATACACTAAAATAACTGATGGATGCTAACACTTTATTTGTATTCACTTCATGTATCCTCCTCTATAGGCTCTATATGTAAATACGTCTGTTGTCGATAAAGGTTTCATGAACGAAAGAATACTGCGGTATGACATTTTTCTATACTTATCTACATTATTTCCTAAGAAATAGTAACACTAACCTCTTTCCGACAATAATTCCAACAGATTTTTGACAATCCTGACCTTATTTCCAAACCATTCGAAACTAAATAAAGGAGAACAGCTGAAAGGAAGCAGGCCTTCTATCTATTTTTACTGCAAAGAAGACTTAATAGTATGCAAAGTGGGTAAAGTAAAATTAGAGATTAATACGACATATTGCAACGCTTTTTATCATCATCCAATACTAAAATGAACAACCATTTTTCAAAAAACCGGATATGAAAATAGGCAAGCATAAAGGAGCATGACTGATATGGATGGATTAACTGAAACAAGAATCGAACTGCGCGATATGCTAACTGAGGCACTGGACCGAGATTTAACCATTACAGAAGGAGAAATATTAAACCGGATTATTTCATCCGGCCAAGAACATCGAACAGCTTTTATGGAAATGATGAAATCGCTGATTAATAAGTAAGATTACAAATCAGCAAGTAAAAAGGCCGCTTCCCAATCATGGTGAAGCGGCCTTTTTGCTTGCCTATATCAAACTTGCGCTTTTTCAAGCACAGCTTCTTTCATTCGCTTACGGTCTCTTTCCAATACAGGCTGCAAGTACTTGCCGGTATATGATTCTTCGACCTGAATAATCTCTTCAGGCGTACCTGTGGCTATGATTGTACCACCCTTGTCTCCGCCTTCCGGCCCAAGGTCAACAATATAGTCTGCAGCTTTAATGACATCAAGGTTATGCTCAATGACCAATACTGTATCTCCATTTTCTACTAGCCGCTGCAATACAACCAGCAAGCGTGAAATATCATCTACATGCAGACCTGTCGTCGGCTCGTCCAAAATATAAAATGAACGCCCTGTTGAGCGGCGGTGCAGTTCAGCCGCAAGCTTGACCCGTTGCGCTTCCCCGCCGGACAAGGTTGTAGCCGGCTGGCCAAGCTTTATATAACCAAGGCCGACATCTTGGATTGTTTGAAGCTTACGGCTGATTTTAGGGATATTTTCAAAAAATACAACTGCATCTTCAACGGTCATATCGAGGATATCCGCTATGCTCTTGCCTTTATATTTGACTTCAAGCGTTTCCCTGTTATACCGTTTGCCATGGCATACTTCACACGGAACATAGACATCCGGCAAGAAGTGCATCTCTATCTTGATAATACCGTCCCCACGGCATGCTTCACAGCGGCCGCCTTTCACGTTAAATGAGAACCGTCCCTTTTTATAGCCGCGGACCTTTGCCTCATTCGTTGAGGCGAATACATCACGAATATCATCAAACACACTGGTGTATGTGGCCGGATTTGACCGAGGTGTTCTGCCAATCGGCGATTGGTCAATATCAATGACCTTATCCAAATGTTCAATCCCTTTTATTTCTTTATGTTCACCCGGTTTGGTTTTCGCTCGGTTCAGCTTTTGCGCAAGGGATTTATGGAGGATTTCATTCACAAGCGTACTTTTCCCTGATCCGGATACTCCAGTAACAGCCGTAAAAGTTCCCAACGGAAATTTGACATTGACGTTTTTAAGATTATTTTCCTTCGCACCCTTAACTTCAATATACCGTCCATCAGGCTTTCTTCTTTCATCAGGAAGCGGGATGAACTTTTTACCGGACAAATATTGGCCCGTTAAAGAATTTGGATCCTTCATGACCTCTTCCGGTGTACCTTCAGAAATGATTTTGCCGCCATGGACACCCGCACCTGGACCGACATCAATCAGATGGTCTGCCGCAAGCATCGTATCTTCATCATGCTCGACAACAATCAACGTGTTGCCGATATCCCGCATATTTTGCAGGGTCTCAATCAAGCGGTCATTATCACGTTGATGCAAGCCGATGGAAGGTTCATCCAAGATATACAGGACGCCTGTCAATCGGGATCCTATTTGGGTGGCGAGACGGATCCGCTGTGCTTCCCCGCCGGACAGCGTGCCGGCTGCACGGTGAAGGGTCAGGTATTCCAGCCCTACATTCGCCAAGAAACCTAATCGTTCCTGGATTTCACGAAGGATCAGCTTTGCGATTTTTTGTTCTTTTTCGGTCAGCTCAAGGTGGCTGAACCATTGATAGGAATCCTCAATGCTTAATGCCGTTACTTTCCCGATGTGCTGTCCGTTAATCAAGACAGCTAGCGCTTCTTTTTTCAGTCGGTATCCCTTACATGTCGGACAAGCATGCTCAGCCATATACTTTTCCATTTGCTCACGGACATAATCAGAAGATGTTTCTTTGAACCGTCGTTCCACATTGTGGATGACGCCTTCGAATTGGATATAATTTTCCCGTACTTGCCCAAAATCATTTTCATAGCGGAAATAGATTTTATCCTTGCCTGACCCATACAGAATCTTATCCAGGTCGTTCTTCGGTAAATCCTTCACTGGTATATCCATATCAATGCCGTAGTGATTCGCCACTGTCTCCAGCAGCGTAGGATAATACTGCGAACTTGTTGGCACCCAAGGAGCTATAGCACCGTCTCTCAAGCTGACATTTTTATCGGGAATGACAAGGTCTACATCCACTTCCATTTTCGAGCCCAAACCATCACAGCTGGGGCAAGCGCCGAATGGGCTATTGAAAGAGAAAAGTCTCGGTTCAAGTTCGTCTATCGAGAAACCGCAGATAGGACAAGCATGATGCTCGCTGAATAAAAGTTCCTCCTGGCCGATTACATCGATAATGACTTTTCCGCCACCAAGCTTCAATGCGCTTTCCAGTGAATCGGACAGACGGGCTTCAATGCCTTCTTTCAATACAATCCGATCGATGATGACTTCAATATCATGTTTTTTATTCTTTTCCAGTTCAAATTCATCGGAGACATCATACATATCTCCGTCCACCCTCACTCGGACATAGCCTTGTTTCTTAATATCCTCGAAGATTTTTGCATGTGTTCCTTTCCGTCCAGATACAACGGGCGCCAATACTTGCATTTTCGTTTTCTCCGGATATTCCATAATCCGGTCCACCATTTGTTCAATGGTTTGCGATGAGATTTCAATGCCGTGCGTCGGGCAGGTTGGACGGCCCACGCGGGCATATAATAAGCGCAGATAATCATAAATCTCCGTTACTGTCCCAACTGTCGAGCGAGGATTCCGGCTCGTTGTCTTCTGATCAATGGAGATTGCCGGTGATAATCCTTCTATCGTATCTACATCAGGCTTATCCATTTGCCCAAGGAATTGTCTTGCATAAGCAGAAAGTGATTCGACATAACGCCGTTGCCCTTCTGCATAAATGGTATCAAACGCCAGGGAGGATTTACCCGATCCGGATAAACCGGTTAAGACAACCAGTTTATCTCTCGGGATAGTGACATCTATATTTTGAAGATTATTGACCCTAGCTCCTTTGATTTCTATACGTTCCATCGCCATTCGTTCGTCACCCTTCCAATTTCAACTCTAGTATGAGATCGCGCAATTCAGCAGCACGCTCGAAGTTCAGCGCCTTGGCAGCTTCCTTCATTTCCAGCTCCATGTCTGCAATTACCTTTTCCCTTTGTTTCTTATCCAGCTTATCCAGCTTCAGATCTACATTGTAGCCTTCCTGCTCCTCTGCAGCATGGGTAGCGCGTATAGTATCCCTGATTTCCTTCTGGATCGTAGTCGGTGTAATATGGTGTTTTTCATTATATTCTTCCTGGATGGCTCGGCGTCTTTTCGTTTCTGTAATAGCCAATTCCATCGAATTTGTTATTTTATCGGCATACATGATGACCCGTCCGTTTGCATTACGGGCCGCGCGTCCAATTGTTTGGATGAGCGACCGCTCTGACCGCAGGAAGCCTTCCTTATCGGCATCCAGTATAGCAATCAATGAAACTTCCGGGATATCCAATCCCTCCCGGAGAAGGTTAATCCCCACAAGGACATCATATTTGCCCATCCGCAGCTCTCTGATAATCTCTATCCGTTCCAGAGTCTTCACCTCGGAATGCAGGTACTGTACCTTAATGCCGATTTCCTTCAGATAATCAGTCAAATCTTCGGACATCTTTTTCGTTAATGTGGTAATCAGTACCCTCTCGTTGCGTTTGACCTGATCCTGTATTTCTCCAATCAAATCATCAATTTGCCCTTTAATCGGACGGACTTCAATTGTAGGGTCCAACAATCCGGTCGGACGGATAATCTGCTCGACCATCTGCGGTGTATGCTCAAGCTCATAAGGGCCCGGTGTCGCCGATACAAAGATGGATTGCCCGACCTTCGCTTTGAACTCTTCAAAGCGAAGTGGACGGTTATCCATTGCGGACGGCAATCGGAAACCATGATCGACCAGCACCTGTTTTCTTGCCTGGTCACCATTGTACATGCCGCGTATTTGCGGCAAAGTAACATGCGATTCATCCACTACCAGAAGAAAATCTTCCGGAAAGTAATCGAGCAATGTATACGGTGTGGAACCAGCCGGACGAAGCGTCAAATGGCGGGAGTAGTTTTCAATTCCTGAACAGAACCCCATCTCTCTCATCATTTCCAAATCGTAGCGGGTTCTTTGCTCCAAGCGCTGCGCTTCAAGCAATTTGCCATTCTCACGGAAGACAGCCAACTGTTCTTCCAATTCCTTTTCAATATTTTCGATGGCTTTCTTCATTTTTTCTTCGCGGGTTACGAAGTGGGATGCCGGAAAAATGGCGATATGGTCACGTTCACCAATGATTTCGCCGGTCAGCGCATCCACTTCTCGAATCCGGTCAATTTCGTCGCCGAAAAATTCAACCCGGATACAATGCTCATCGCGTGAAGCAGGAAAAATCTCCACTACATCTCCGCGTACCCTGAATGTCCCGCGTTTGAAATCTATGTCATTCCGCTCATATTGGATGTCCACAAGCTTGCGGAGCAAAGCGTTGCGCTCTATCTCCATGCCTGTACGGAGCGATAAGACCATTTCCTTGTATTCTTCCGGGGAACCTAAACCGTAAATACAAGAAACACTGGCAATAATAATAACATCGTTTCTTTCAAAAAGAGACGATGTGGCAGAGTGGCGTAATTTATCTATTTCATCATTGATGCTGGCATCCTTCTCAATGAAAGTGTCTGTTTGCGGAACATAGGCTTCCGGTTGGTAATAATCATAATAACTGACGAAATATTCGACAGCATTATTAGGGAAAAATTCCTTGAACTCACTATAAAGCTGGCCTGCCAACGTTTTATTGTGGGCAATCACCAAAGTAGGCTTATTGATTTCCTTAATGACATTGGACACAGTGAACGTTTTCCCTGTTCCTGTCGCCCCAAGCAACGTCTGGTGCTTTTTGCCGTTCTGAATGCCTTCAACTAACGTTTTAATGGCTTGAGGTTGATCTCCCTGAGGGGAATACTTCGATACTAATTCAAATTCTTTCATATTGGATTCCGGCCTCCTACTGTAACAATCTCTTCATCTATTGTGCACGAACTGTGTATTATATAGACATTCTACCACAAACACACAGAATATAACCATCAATAAACGAACGTTCATTCGCATTTGTACAGCCGGCTTTATTGACACGAAACAAAAAGAAGAGAAGCACCCCTTCAGGTGCTTCTGCGTTTCGGTTGTTTCATATATCTTTTAGACAGCCATAACCCAAATGTTATGGAGCAGGCATCTATTATGATAATGGGCCATGTATGCGTATAGCCCGCGTAAGCGGATGCTGAAATTAAGGCAACAGTCAGTGCCAAGCCAACATAAGGATTATATGTGACTTTGGAAAGAATGTAGACTAATAGCGCCGGCAATAGCAAAGCTGAAAAATACCAGCCCATTTCCTCATCTCCTTGCTCATCCCATTAGTAATAATGATCAAGCTACCTCGATTATAACATAAAAAGGGAATTTTTAGCTTCTATTCTCACTCGATTATCCATCATTTAGGGAAAGACACTTTAAAAATAGTCCCTTTTCCTTCTTCACTGTTCACTTTGATTTTTCCGTTATGCTGGTCGACAATCCATTTGCCGATTGACAGGCCTAATCCGGTACCTTCATTCATTGTACGGCTTTTTTCTCCCTGGTAGAACCGGTCAAAAATATATGGAATATCCTCTTTGGCAATGCCGCTTCCATTATCCGCTACTGAGAGATCGATGCTGTTATTTGATTTCTTGCAGAGAACGGTAATCTCTCCGCCTTCATCCGTGAATTTCAAAGCATTATCCAGCAGAATAACAATCAGCTGATGGATTCTTTCTTCATCGCCCTTCATCATAAGTGATTGCTCTCTTGTATTCAACTTTACCGTTTTACCTTGCATTTCAGCCAGCTCGCTGTAATTTTCCAGCACTTCGTTCAAAAGATGAATCGTATCAAATTCTGCCTTATTTATATTCACCCGCTCGGTATCGGCCCTTGCCAGCAGTAGCAAATGGTTCACCAATTTCGTAAGCCGTCTGATTTCTTTTGAAATAATCGATATCTCAAGCGCTTTATCCTCCACAGTGGCGGCTGGTGTACGCAGGAGTAAATCGGCCCTGGACTGGATCACGGCTAAAGGCGTCCGCAATTCATGGGATGCATCCGAAACAAATTGCTGCTGCTTATTCCACGCTTCCTTGATCGGAACAAGAGCCACCCCCGCCAAATAAAATCCCGCCACGATTGCCATGATTCCTCCAATCAATGTCCCAACCGTCAGGACAAGACCTACACGCTGGATCATTTCCTGTTCAGAATTGACGTTGCGCACAAGCTGGACCGTAAAGTCGCCGTATTTAGTCGAAAAGTTCGAAGAAATAGTTCTGAAATAATAACCTTTCGCCGTTTTTTCCTCAATTTTATGCTGCTTGTCCGGTTTGAATTCTTTTTGGTTTTTCGTGAATAATGTATTCTCATCATCAATTTTGATCATTTTGCCGTCTTTATCCCATAGCAGGACAGATACACGCGGATCTTGGATAAAGGTGGGCTTCGTAAGAGTGGCTTCCAGTGGGATATAGCCTTTCTTAACCGTCGTTTCATACTGGCCGATCAACTCTTCCAAATCCTTGTCTAGATCACTGTAAAGCAATACCTGCATATAGGAATAGACTGTCGCCGCAATAGCCCCGATGATCAGGATCAAAATCATAGAGTTCTGAATGGTCAGCCTGATTCTGGTTTTCTGAAACATTCCTTTTTCTCCTATTCCTTTTTGAGCATATAGCCGATGCCCCGGACTGTCTTAATATCTTTATCATAGCCGAACGGCTCGAGCTTCTTGCGTAAATGGTGCGTGAATACCTCGACGACTCCGACTGTCGTATCGGAATCGTAGCCCCATATCCGGTCATAAATCTGTTCCCTTGTTAGGATGGAGCCTACATTTCCGATAAAAAACTCTAACAGCTCATATTGCTTCAATGTCAATTTAATCGGCTGGCCATCGACAAGGATATCATTTTCTTTCCCCAGCAATTCAATTCCCTTGTAGCGGATGGTCTGTTCGTTCGTAAAAGAACCGCTCCGGCGAAGCAATGCGCGAAGGCGCGCTTCTAATTCAGGCGCCTGAAACGGCTTCATTAAATAATCATCACCGCCAAGATCCAGCCCCTTCACTCGATCCTCTAAGGAATCTCTTGCCGTCAGGAACATTGTCGGTGTTTCAATATGCTCCTCACGAAGTTTGCGAAGAATTTCAAAACCATCCATCCCAGGTAGCATGACATCCAAAATGATGGCATCATAAATATTCTGCTGGGCCAAAAAATACCCTTCTTCTCCATTTGATGCTATATCTACAGTAAAATTCTTTTGTAATATATCTCTGATGGAATGCAGCAGAGATATATGGTCTTCTACCACTAATATCCTCATTAGACTAGTCTCCCGCTCATTAGTTTCACTAGAAAGTATACTTCACCTGTATCTTTATGTAAAAAGAATGCATTTATCCCATTGCCATGTTGGCCAATGTACCATACTGTTTATCCTTTCTTATGTACAAAAAGGAAGAGCATAAGCTCCCCCTTTTGCCATTATCCTTTTTTCACTCTGAGCAAACGCAAGGCATTCAATGTCACCATCAATGTGGCGCCGAGATCGGCAAATATAGCGATCCACAATGTGAGCCAGCCCGGTACAACAAGAAGCAGTGCGACAATTTTAATGCCGATTGCAAAGGAAATATTTTGTTTAATGATGCTCATCGCTTTTCGGCTTAAGGAAATCGTATATGGCAATTTTTCGAGATCGTCGCCCATAAGAGCTACATCCGCCGTTTCTAATGCCGTATCAGACCCAACACCGCCCATCGCAATACCTGTCGTTGAGGCAGCAAGTGCCGGTGCATCGTTCACACCGTCTCCGACCATTGCCACATTGCCGTATTGCTCGCGCAGCATTTTGATTTTTTCCAGCTTCTCTTCTGGAAGCAAGCCTGCCGCCACTTCAGATACGCCAACCTTTTTTCCGATTTCCCGTGCTGCAGCATCGGAATCGCCTGTCAGCATAATACTCTTCGAAACACCAAGTGATTTAAGTTTTTCAATGACTTTCCGTGAGCTGGAGCGAACTTCATCGGCTACTGCGACAATAGCAAGGATCTCGGTAGCACTGCCTGCGAGCATCGCTGTTTTCCCTTGGCTTTGCAGCTGCTCAATAAGCTTCGGCAACTCGGACTGGGACTCCAGAAGCCCTTTTTCACTGAATAGCGCTGGATTGCCGATATAATACATCTCTCCATTAATTTCCCCTTGGATGCCTTTTCCGACAATCGAAGAGAAATCCTCGATTCTATAGGATGAATAGTCCATTCCCTCCTGATTGGCTTTCTTTATAAAAGCGGACGCCAATGGATGCTGCGAATAATTTTCCAGCGCCGTCATCTTTGCGAACAAGTCTTTCTCAGTCTCCCGGAAAAGCTTGTAATCGGTGATGGCAGGAATACCCTTTGTCAGCGTACCCGTTTTATCGAAAGCGATTGCTTTTACTTTTCCGGCATTTTCAAGGTGTATGCCTCCCTTAATCAAAATGCCTTGCTTCGCTGCATTCCCTATCGCAGTGACAATGGCTACCGGTGTTGAAATAACCAATGCGCACGGGCATCCGACGACAAGCACTGCAAGCCCCTGGTACACCCATTCACTCCAGCTGGCCCCTCCGACCAAAGGAGGAAGAACAGCTACAAGAACCGCCACAAGAATAATGGCCGGTGTGTAATATTTGGCAAACACATCGACAAATGCCTGTGATGGCGCCCTTTCAGCTTGCGCTTCTTCTACAAGGTGAATCATCTTTGCAATCGTTGTATCGTCGACCAGCTTTGTCACTCTCACTTCCAATAAACCCTCGCCATTTAACGTTCCGGCGAATACTTCATCATCCAACTGCTTATCGACCGGCAGTGATTCCCCTGTAATGGCTGCTTGATTGACACTGGAGTGGCCTTTGACAATCTGGCCATCCATAGCTATTTTTTGTCCCGGTTTAACAATCATGATGTCATTCAAGAGGATATCATCGACCGAGATGGTTTCCTCAGCCCCATTTCGGCGGACGACGGCTGTTTTTGGCGAAATATCCATCAACGATGTAATGCTTCTGCGGGCTTTATCCATCGAGTAGCCCTCCAGAGCCTCGCTTATAGCAAAGAGAATGATAACAACTGCCCCCTCGCTCCATTCCCCTATGATGGCTGCACCGATAATCGCAATCGTCATCAATGTTTTCATATCAAATTGCAGGTGGATTAAATTTTTGAACCCGATTTTGAATAGTGAAAATCCGCCTATAACAATACAGGCGATGAAAGCAGCAATCGTAAAGGCATTTCCTTCTCCGGCTGTATACTGGAGAGCATAGCCGATCACCAGGAAGCAAAAAGCGATAATCGTTACACGATGCTCCTCCCAAAGTGTTTTCTTGCGCATTTCCACCTTTGATTTTTCCGGCATAATTTGAAGCTTTTCAAAGGCTCCCGCTTTTTCGAGTTCCTTCATGTCTACATGCCCGACAACAGTCAACTTTGATGCCCCAAAATTCACTTTAGCTTCTTCCACTCCATTTAGCTGCTGTACATTTTGCTCAAAACGCTTTGCACATCCTGCACAAGAAAATCCCTGGACCCGAAAAACTTGATTTTCCTTTTCACGGCCTGTTGCTTCACTCATCATCATTCACCTTACTTTCATTTCATGTGGAAATCAGTACAATTCCCTTTTCCTCTTCACTTCCGCCATCTCGTTATATGCATTTGGATCCTTATACTTAGTATGAACATGTTTCCGCAAGAGTTGCACACCCTCTAGCGATCCTCTTATTTATATGCATATCTGTTAATTCATGCATATATATACTTCTATCGTATTCAATTTTTATGCCTCCCGCAACCGTTTTAAGAAAATTTACACGTTTTATCCAACATATATATGAACAATCCAAATGGTTCCTATTTTACAAATCAGGGAAAACGCTAAAAAGCCCCCCTACATTGCGCAAGGGGGACTTTTCTAATTTTTAATTACATTTCTTTAGGGGCTTCAAGGCCGACAAGACGCAAGCTTTCAGCAAGAACAACCGTCACAGCGTTCACCAATGCAAGGCGGGATGCTTTCGTATCGTTATCCTCAAGGATGCGTACTTCTCCGTAATATTTATTGAAGCTTTGAGCCAAGTCGATTGCATACTTTCCAATTAAGGAAGGATCGTATTTATCCATGGCGCGTCTTACGATTTCAGGGAATTCCTGCAGCATTTTCACTACTTCCCATGCACTGTCGCCTTCAAGCGATACAGACACATTTTTATCGAATTCATAATTGCCTTTACGCAATAGTGAGCAGGCACGTGCGTGCGTATATTGAACATAAGGACCTGTTTCTCCTTCAAAACGAAGCATATCTTCCATAGAGAATTCAATATCATTCATACGATAATTTTTCAAATCGTGGAAGATAACAGCGCCGACACCTACTTGTTTAGCTACTTCTTCTTTGTTAGGCAATTCCGGATTGCGCTCATTGATGATGGACAATGCCATATCGATCGTTTCTTCCAATACTTTTTCAAGAAGGATGATTTTCCCTTTACGGGTGGACATTTTCTTGCCATCCTTCAGCATCATGCCGAACGGGATATGTGAAATATCATCAGCCCATTTATAGCCCATCTTGCTTAAAACAGCTTTTAGCTGTTTAAAGTGCAAGGATTGCTCGTTGCCGACTACGTATAATGATTTCACGAAGTTATAATGTTCTTTACGGTATTTAGCGGCAGCCAGGTCACGAGTTGCATAGAGAGTCGCGCCATCGGATTTACGGATTAAGCAAGGAGGCAATTCCTCTTCATCCAGTTTCACGACATAAGCGGAATCAGATAGAGTCAACAACCCTTGTTTATCCATTATATCAATCACTGCGCCCATTTTATCATTGTAGAATGCTTCCCCTGCATAAGAGTCAAAAGACACATTAAGCAATTCGTAGATTTCTTCAAATTCCTTCAAAGATTCTTCACGGAACCAAGTCCACAGCTCAGTGGCTTCTTCGTCTCCATCTTCTAATGCTTTGAACCAACGGCGCCCTTCATCTTCTAATTCAGGTTTCGCTTCGGCCTCTTCATGGAAACGCACATACAGTTCCAACAATTCTTTAATTGGATTTGCCTTTACTTTTTCTTCAGATCCCCACAGCTTATAAGCAGTGATCAATTTTCCGAACTGTGTTCCCCAATCTCCAAGATGGTTGATTTTAACTGGCTTATAGCCATTCTTATCACTGATCAATGCAAGAGCATTCCCGATCACCGTTGAACGCAGATGTCCCATTGAGAATGGTTTAGCGATATTCGGCGATGACATATCGATTGTAACGACTCCTTCATGGCCATCGTTGTTGCTGCCATATTGGCTGCCCTTAGACAATACGTCCTGTACCACTTCCTTGGATACAGTCTCCTTATTTAGGAATACATTTAAATATCCACCTGCTACTTCCACTTTTTCAAATAAAGGAGAGTCTAGTTTTTCACTGATGTCTTGTGCAATTTTTTGCGGTGCTGCCTTGCGGATTTTTGCAAGGGAAAAGCAAGGGAAGGAAAGATCTCCCTGTGTACTATATTTTGGCTTTTCAATAAGTGAAGTGATTTTTTCTAGTTCCAACTCTTCATGCAGGACAGTATGCAGCTGCTGCGCAAATTCATTAACATATTTCATTGACTTTACCTCCAACATATTTTTTTATATTTAGGTACTTTCTTACTATCGATATATTCAAAATAAAAAAACCCCCGTCTCTATTAAGATAAGAGACGAGAGTTATGTATTCCCGCGGTACCACTCTAATTGTCCGAATCGTTCCGGACCAGCTCTGTTTGTTAACGAGGTCTTTTCCCCGAGGTTCCCTACTGCTTTCAGGAATCTTTCTCAAAAGTGCGTTTCACTGCCGAACTACCTTCAGGCTTCCACCATCCCTGAATCGCTTCTGTCATCCGGTACAGTTACTCTCTTTCTCACAGAATCATTCTATTTTGTACTTAATTGTACTGCAAATCCAGTCGACAATCAAACATTTTTTCAAAAAAGTAATTATTTCGATAATATATAATTCTTACATTAAGTATGTCCTATTAGAAGTACACACTTCAAATAGTAGCCATTATTGTACCATTTTATGCAATTTAACTAAATCTGTATGTACCATTACATAAATTAGTAACATATTAATAACTATTTTGCGATTATTTTAGTTTATAATGTAATAGATTAAATCAGGTAATTATACGGAGGCGTTTCATTTGTATTACATGGACTATCATCATCACTCAAATCATTCCTTTGACAGCAAAGCAGAAATGAAGGATATTTGCGCTGCAGCTATAGAAAAAGGGATTCAAGAATTATGTTTTACGGAACACTTCTCCGTTAATCCTCTTACTCCCACTTATGGGCATATGAATTTTGAATCATATTTTCAAGATTTACAGAACTGCCGTGAACTCTTTGGGGAACAACTCACCATCAAAACAGGTATCGAACTATGTGAACCCCACCTTATGAAGCAGGAATATGACCAAGCTCTCCAATCACTGTCTTTCGACTTTATCATGGGTTCTATCCATAATATCCAACAGAAAAAATTAAGCGCCATCATCAATGAATACGGTGATAAAGCCAATGATCTGTACTTTGAAGAAGTATATAAACTTGTCAGTACAGCAGATATCGACGTACTTGCCCATATCGACCTCATCAAGAGATATACATATCGTGACAAAGGGACTGTGTATTCATTTGAACAATATAAAGGGATCATTGAGAAAATTTTACGGAAGGCGATTGAAAGAGGGATTGGAATAGAAATAAACACATCCGGTCTCCGTACCTCTCTGAATGCAGCAATGCCCAGCAAAGAAATCGTACAGCTGTACAAGGAACTGGGAGGCAAAATCCTGACCATTGGGTCCGATTCCCACAGTTCAAAGGATGTCGGCGGCAAAGTGCTGGATGGATACGAAATCGCGAAGGAATGCGGATTTACGGAATTGACTGTCTTTACGGGACGCAAGCCCGAGCAGATCCATCTGTAATCCAAAAGAGCTGCCCATATGCTTGGGCAGCTCTTTTAATTCAGGATTCCGATTCATTTTTAATAATCGCTTGTGACAGTGTAGATGTCACACTAACCGTGTCAAAGGTCAGGCCAAGCTGCATGGCCGTCACCGCTATCTCAGGACGGATTCCGGACAATGTGGATTCCACGCCAATTAATTTCAACGCTTCAATGAGATGGAACAATTCATTAGCGACCATTGTGTCAATCATGACAACCCCTGATAGATCGATAAATAAATGATGGACTCCCTTTTTAGAGCATTGCTGCAAAGTATTTTCCATAATCGCCCGTGAACGCTGTGTATCGATATCTCCCACCAAAGGCAATAAGGCAGTATGGTGCTTCAAGGATATGATAGGCGAGCTCAACTCATTGATCATTTCCTGCTGGGCTTTCATCAATTGCTTGGAATTCCTGTAATACTCTTCAACGAACTTGGTGATTGTAGTATCAAACGCACGCCTAACCATCCGATTCCATTTGCTATGCTGCTCCCTGCTGACCTGCTCTTCATGCTCGAATACAAACCGATCAATATAATCCGCGTATTGCTCGCGGACCCTCATGAATTCACGCAGAATATAATGGATAGGTGTAGCCACATGCTGGCTGTCCTTGGCCACAGATAAAATCCAAGAGTTGAATCCCTTAAAAAACGTTTCTTCATCTTCAATAAAGATATTGCAAATCGATTCATGAAACTCATTATTTTGCCCTTTCAAGTTCTTAACAATTTCGGGATCTACCGCCGCATATACCGAATCAGGATCCTTATCATCCAGTGAAGTGTACCATTCATCTGTTAATTGGTCCTTCAAGTTAAAAAAGTAATCGCGTATTTCTTGATTTAAATCCATCCTCAGCCCCACCCTTTTGACTAAAAAGCCAGCCTAATATATTTATAGACTCATTATACCCAGTCCTTGTGCAAAAAGCTTATTCCAGACCTGCTACTCGGCAAAAAAGAAGAGCATAGGTTTATAGGCATTCCCCACCGGCATAGATGTTGTTTCACCTCCTAATAAATGGGTAATAAAACAGAAACGCACCTAAATATAAAAGGAGGAGAAATGAAAATGAATTATGAAGAATGTATAAAGGCATGCAAAGAATGCATGGAGGCTTGCAACGTTTGTTATGATGCTTGTTTGAACGAAAAAGACATTGATATGATGAGAGATTGCATCCGCATGGACCGGGAATGTGCGGATATGTGCACCTTGGCTCTGAAAGCCATGCAATCCAGATCCCCATTCGCTGAACAAATCTGCGGCCTTTGCGCTGATATCTGCCAAGCATGCGGAGAAGAATGCGGAAAACATGATAGCGAGCATTGCCAAAAATGCGCAAAAGCATGCCGGGCGTGTGCAGATGCATGCCGCCAGATGGCAACCGTTTAATTGGCTATCCTACGGTACAAGCCGCGGTTTAAAACTCAGACCGTTGAAAAAGTCGTTAAGGATGGGAAAAACACAAGAATTATCCACTATATATAACAATATAAAAGGAGTCCGCAATCTAGATGTTGTAGATTGCGGACTCCTTTTTCACTAAACTTCAGACTTTTTAAGTGCCCTGTTCAAAACTATGCGGCTTTATCTATGCATTCTTTTATTTTTCCTGTGAGGCCATCGCCTTGGCTACATATTCATTTACGTCAGCGATGCTCGGATTGGCCATATAATGTCCGCCTTCAACCTGGATGGTTTGGCCAGTGATGAATTTAGATTCATCGGATGCAAGGAACAAAACGGTATATCCAATATCATTTGCTTCGCCGTGATAAGGAACTTTATTATACTTTTCAAAAATGGCGAGCATTTCTGCAGGCATATTGTTTTTGGCGGCAGGAGTCAAAATTAGACCGGGAGCTACACCATTGCAGCGGATATGGTCTTTCCCGTATTGGGCAGCGATATACTTTGTCAAGTTGGCGACTGCCGCTTTGGAAGCGCCATAGGCTGTGCGGACTGAATCGCCGGCAAAAGCCGCCATGGAAACGGTATTTATAATAGATCCGCCGCCCGCCTTCTTCATATAAGGAATAGCGAAACGGGCTCCAAGGAGAACACTTTTCGCATTTACATTCATAAGGCGGTCCCATTCATCCAAGTCCATATTGACGGCATCCAAATCTTTTTTCAAATTCGTCATACCGACATTATTGTATAGAACATCAATCTTTCCATACGTTTCAACAGTAAAATCAACCGCCTCTTTAATGGATTCCTCTTTTGAAGCATCGAGGAAAACAGCAGTTGCTTCTCCGCCATTATTTTTAATATGTTCGGCTGCCTCCTTGGCGCCTTCAATATTGAAATCCGCAATGACGACTTTTGCCCCTTCTTGCGCCATTAATGTCGCTGCAGACAATCCAATGCCAGAGGCAGCTCCAGTCACTAATGCAACTTTTCCTTGTACACGACCCATATGGTTAGTCCCCTTTCAGAATACTCTTCTATTCTCCGAAATGATCAAGCAATTTTTTATGGATGGCCAAAAATTGTTGGACTTCCTCTTCCGTTAAGGCTTCGAACAACTGTTGGCGCAATTCCGTGCCCTTTTGATGTGCTTCATTCAGAATGTGAACGCCCTTATCCGTTATGGTCAGAAACACATTTCTGCGGTCTTCCTTGCTATACTCCCTGACAGCCAGTCCATTTTTAATTAATTTATTGGCTATATTGGTGATGGAACCAGGGGTATACCCTAGTCTAGCAGCAAGGACAGACTGCTTCTGCGAACCATTATTATGCAATTCTGCCAGTACGAGAATGGATGAAATGCCGATGCTTTTATTAAAAGCCTTCGACCACCTGATAATCGCTTCATTATTGAACAGATTGATTGTGTGTATAAGTTCGAATATATTGCTATGTCCCACAATATCCTCCTACTTTCCCATCCTTGCGCTTACAATCAGAAAAAAAGAACCCGGGGATGCGTGTTTTGCGCCCACCGGGTTTTCCAAAATATTAGCGAAGCATTGTAGCTCCACCATCAACCATGATGGTTTGTCCAGTTGTATAATTTGAATCTTCGCTTGCCAACCATACAGCTGCACGGCCAATATCTTCTTCCAATTCCCCAAGTCTTCTCATTGGAATGTTAGAAATCATGCGTTCATAGTATTCAGGCATTCTTTCTGACCAAGCAATCATACCTGGTGATTTAGCGATTGGAGAAATACAGTTCACATTGATGCCGAATGGGCCAAATTCACGAGCTCCTACACGAGTAATAGCACGGATTGCTTCTTTGGCTGCTGCATATGCTGCTTGTGTAGCATCGCCGTTGATGCCTGCACCTGAAGCGAAGTTGATGATTTTTCCTTTTGTTTCTTTCAAATATGGAAGCGCTGCTTGCATGAAGTAGAAAGTTGGATAGAAACCTGTTCCGAATGACAGATCCAAATCTTCCTGAGTCAATTCTTCAAATGGTTTTTGTTTTGAAGCATGCGCATTGTTTACTAGAATATCAAGTTTGCCGTAAGTGTCGACTACTTTTTTAACAACATCTTTTAATTTGTCATGTTCCATTAAGTTTGCTTGGATAAACATTGATTCAGGTGAATACTTTTGTAATTCCTTAACTGTTTGATCCCCTGTTTCCTGGTTTAAATCGACAATCACTACTTTTGCCCCTTCTTTAACGAAGGCTTTAGCCATACCGCTACCGATACCGCCGGCTCCCCCAGTAATAATTGCCACTTTATCTTGTAATTTTCCCATTATTACATCCCCTCTCTATGCATTTAGTTTAACACCAAACCTTTTAACATTAAAATAATATGCTTAACATTTTTTAAATAGTGCAAATATGTTTATTTGTGAATTATTTCACATAATTAATTCTTGCCGTAATCGCTTTCATCCCTGCAAATACAAACCTGAATCCACTTTGACTAAATTAAGAATACATACTGTTTCACAGCATTTACCCTTCATTCATGTTATTAATCTATTGTATTGTCCATGCTGGTTTGATTATCAAATAGAGAAAGTTGCTTCTAAGTGAGGGTTTTTTACGGAAATGGCAAAGAAAAAACCTGAAGAAAAACTTCAGGTTGCTCCTTTAAGTGGATTGGTCATCAAAATGTGCAAGCAATTTTTCATGAATCTCCAAAAACTGCTGGACTTCCTCTTCCGTCAAAGCTTCAAATAACTCTTGGCGCAGCTCTGTCCCCTTCAGATGGGCTTCATTCACGACGTCCAATCCTTTATCTGTGATAGTAAGATATACAGTGCGCCGATCACTTTCACTATATTCCCTCACGGCCATTCCATTTTTCACAAGTTTGTTGGCGATGTTCGTAATAGAACCGGGTGTGTAGCCCAGTTTATTGGCCAAATCAGTCTGTTTCTGGGAGCCGTTATGCAACAGCTCCGATAAGACAAGAATAGGCGAGATGCCAATGCTGTACTGGAACGATTTAGACCACTTGATGATTGCTTTATTCGTGAATAACTCGACTGCGTGGATCAATTTAAATATGTCACTCTGTCCCAAAAAATCCTCCTGCTTTCTCCAAAAATTTTAGGAATCCTAGCTCCCTGCCTGCCCGGCTGTTCAAATGGCGGGATATTCCCAGCAAAAACGGCTTGCAACATATCCGTACAGATTACTCCTATCCCTTCAGTTTATCACTAAGGATTTTAATATAAATAAGACTTTGCTTGGAAATGATACGATAATTTGTAAATAACCGTTAAACAGCAGGAGGTCAATAAAAATAATTAGTGTCTGTTTTTTAAGAACTTTTATCCAGAAAAATAGCCTATTATACTAACATATACAGGTTAATGCCGAATCCAAGGCTTTATCCCCCACAAAAATGGCAGCTGATATCAGCTGCCATCCATTTTAATTCCTCATATATTCCTGTCCATAATCGTGGAGCACCATCGTCAAACCGGAAATAACGCCTGTATGGTCTTCTTCCCCGTTCAATCGGAAACCATACTTCTCATACAGCTTCTGGGCCACTTGATTATCCGGCGAGATGCTAAGGAAGAGCGTATCGCAATTATATTTCTTCTCAATATGGGCTATCAGCATCGGCAGAAACTTGGATGCATATCCTTTCCCCTGAAAATGCCGATCGACCATAAACCGATCAAGCCAAACGTCTCCGCTTCCGGGATCATACCCGTACATCGCATATCCTACCGCTTCATCGCCTTCATATAAACCGGCGGATGTCCAATGCGGTTCAAATATCGATTGGGCAATCGAGAACGAATTGCTTTCAATATAACCAGTCTGCTCTTCATTAACTGATAATAAGGCAATGGTTTGCCAATTATCAGCATTTACCTCACAAATGCGGAGGCTCATAATTCCACTTCGCTTTCATTCATTTTATATAGTAAAAGGGCTTTTAAAAACACCCTCAAACTTACATTCTTGCCATCGTTCTTACTTTTTTGCGATGGGAGACGAGAATAACTCCCAGCAGGACCGTCATTACGCCGATTGCCGCAGCAACTATATATATGGCTTGCGAAACCGGGAAGACATCCATTAATACTCCTCCTATAAACGGTCCGGCAATCATGCCGACCCCATGGAACATGCTGAACAATCCATATGCAGCTCCATAGGAATTACTGCCGGTCTGGTCAACAATGCCGGCGAGCGTCGCTAAAGTAGGAGACAGAGCCAATCCTATGCTTGCTCCTATCATAACCATTCCAATAGTAACTTGCCATAAAGAAGCAGCATTTATTAAGAATGGAAGAGACAATCCCAAAATGCCAATCCCCGCGACCATTAAATATTGCGGACGGATTTTATTAGTAAGGGCACCTGATACTGGCGCCATCATTCCATATGCCACTGTCATTATACCGAACAGGAGGCCTATCATGGATGGAGTTGCGTTGAATTGCCCTGATATATAAATAGGGAGCGTTGGCTCCATAAGGCACATAGTCGTTTCGGCTGTCAGTATTATTCCCACAATCCACAGCACTGTTTTATTCTTCAAAAGAAAAAGGGCGCTCTCTTCCTGCGCTTCAAGATGTTCAGGGTCCTTCAAGAGAATATAAGAAAGGCCGAATGTGAGGACTGTAAGGACAGCCGCAAAGATAAACGGCATTTCATATCCTCCGTTTTCCATCAGCCAGCCTCCGATAGGGGCTCCAAGCAATGTTCCTGCGGAAATGCCTGAAAGGGCGATTCCCATCGCAGCCCCCCGCTCTTTTACAGAAAATAAGTCAGCCAGCAAAGCGAGAGCAGCTGCCCAAGCTGCTGCCCCAGCCAATCCTTGGACTGCTCTGGCTGCAATCATCGCCTCTATGGAATGGGAGGAAAAAGCGAAAATGACTGTCGCTAGCGCCATCCCTGTCAGCCCTAAAAGCAATGGTTTCTTGCGCCCGATCTTATCCGATAATCGCCCAAAGAAAGGTGTAAAAATCAAAAAAGCAATAGCATAGGAACTGAACAGGATGCCGACCAACGTTGATGAAGGTTTGAGCACCTCAGTTATATAAGGGGTAATAGGGATTATTAAACTATACAGCAGCATATCGATGAACAAAATGGTGATAACCAATGTTAGTCCAATTCGTTGATTTTTTGTACTATCTTTAAAAAAACTCATTTTCTTCCCTCCTTGCTATAAAACCACAAAACTATTTTTGTTTTTATAGTTTTATCCATCCATAAAAAAAGAGTCTGAATCATACCATTTGATCTCTCCAGCCTCTATACTAGATTTTTATGCTTCCTTTTTTTGTTCTGCTGCAAGAGCAATCGGGTGATGCTGATCGATCAGGCCGAACAGCAATATATCAACAATAGCAGCCAATGCATCATTTAAATTGATGCTGTTCTCAATAAAAAATGATCGGTCCAGCGTAGAATTCGTCGCGTCCAATATTAATTTCATCATCAATGGAACATTCCTATTCACAATCAGACCTTCTTCAATTCCCTTTTCAATCAATCCACGAAGGGCATCCCATTGGTTTAATGCCGTATGCATCCGTTCATACTGGACAGGATAATATCTTTTCATCTGCTCGAGAATCCTTAAATCATAAAACTCATTATATTTCGGAACAACTGTAATCACTTTTTTTATTTTTTCAAGAAGGTTCAATGAATCATCTTCCAGAATCCTCTCTGTCTGTTCGTCAAATTCAGCAATCGTATGCTCTATGATGCCATCAAGAATCTGAATCTTAGAGGAAAAATGCTCATAAAGCGTCCTTTTGCTGATTCCCAAACGTTTCGCTAAATCATCCATCGTAAACTTCATGCCTTTAGCCTGAATTTCTTCGATGAATGCATTCATAATTCTTGCCTGCATAAACTGCCTCCCTGCGGAAAATAAAGCCAGCTCAAAAACCAATAAAACATTTTTAGTTTTCTTTGTGCATTTTTATCTTATCTCACTGTAATATAAAAAGCAAACCATCCTGAAAATACGCAAAAGGGATTCCTTTTGTGCCAGGAAACACGATCGGCAAATTAGAATGCCGATTCCTTTTCTCGATATCGTTGGAAATCGACAAACCTTGTTCCCTGAAAACGCAGCGCCCCTTCATCCCCTTCACATAATTGACCGAAATCGTCGCCTCTCACTTGCAGTTCCATCCTATCTCCGCTCGCTACTTCAAACGTGACAAAATAGGATTGATGAACGCTTGTTTCTCCCCCTCCCCCGGCTTTATGGCGTTTCGCCACAACACGGGCGGAAACATCCAGAACCGGTAAACGATTGTTCTTTCTCCAAGTGGCTATCCCTCCCACAAGTCCAGCGATAAAAACGCAAACAATGAGCCCGAAAACAGTCACAAAGACAATTGGAAAAACCGTTGCCAAACCATCAAAAAAACGGTCCCCTGTCATTCAACACCCACTCCGGAGGAAGGCATACGCGTAAAGCCAAGATAGCGTGTCCCTTGAAATTGCAAATTTCCTTCGTCCCCTTCGCTCAACAGGCCAAATTCGCGCCCCTTTACTTCCAGCTCCATCCTGTCCCCATTTAATACTTCAAACGTAACAAAATAAAAATGGCGGACCCTTGATTCGCCGCCTCCTCTGATTGAAGTGCGCTTGGCGACTATTCGCGCCGGAACGTCCAATATAGGCGATTGATTGTTCTTTTGCCAAACTGCCAGATTTTTCGTTACTGTATATATGGCTACAACAACAATAATAGCTAAAATGATGAAGAACAAAGGCGGCGCACTGTCAAATACGCTATAGCCAAACTGCATTTCCTCTTCCATTAAACCATCCTCCTTAAACCAACTAATAGTAGTATACAAAATATAAATTGAAATAAATACCATTTATTAGATTTAATGATCGTTCCTTCCGGTTAAGAACTATTGGGCCAACAAAAAAAGATGGTCCCTTATAAAAGGGCCATCATTTCCAAGAATTCAATGCTGCACATCTTTCCGTTGTTCAACACAAGTCGGGAATACGCTTAAACAGATTCAACGACATGAAAGCCGAGGCTTTCTGCTTCTTCCCTGGAAAATGTTTCATCCAAATGCATGCAATACACTTTATCGCGGTGCTCTGCCGGAATCAATTCAGTCAGCTTCCGCAGAGACAGATGCACATTATTCTCCGGATCAGCTTTACTTGTATCCTGATAAAATTGATCTATTTTCCCATCAAGCATCAAGCTTAAGATGTCATCCGGCACCATATTGCAGTCGCCGCTGTAGTATACGTTTTTTCCGTCAATCTCCATTAAATAGGCAAAGCAAGTCAAGGTCGGGACATGCTCCACCAAATAAGGCTTAATTGAGGTAATGCCCATTAAATCCTTTGGCGCATAGGAATCGCCGATTGCTACTTGATCATATTGGTCATCGCTGATTCCTTCACTCCGTAATATCTCCTGAATATCTTTTACTAACGCCTTTGGAGAAAGAATGCTGATTTTTTTCACTTTCTGCGGCTTCATCACATTGAAGGAATAACCGACCAGATCCCCAAGCGACCCGACGTGATCTGCATGAAGATGCGTCTGTAGCAATGTAATCTGCCTTACTCCGTCCAGCATCCCTCTTTCCATTATTCTGCTGAAATTTGTAGAGCCGCAATCAATTAAAAACAAATCCTTTTCTTTTTTCATGCAGGCATTATTATTTCCCAATGCCGTATTGAATGCACTTCCGATTCCGATAAACGAAAACATACGATCAACTCCTTACTAATGTACATACCCCATATCCCTACATCTTAGTAATGTATCCTAAAATATGCAAGTTCTTCGGATAGACTCGGCTAGTTTAATTAAAAGTTCTTTTACGTAAGCGAAGAAGCCGTTCCTGCCTAGCTTGCAGAAACGGCTTCTATTTTTATACATGGGAAGCGATTATGTCCACTTTACCGCAAATCGTAAACTCTCCGAACCCATTAGGCAGAATGAAGTGATCGCCTTTTTTTAGCGCATACTCTTCATTCTCTTTCTTCAATACTCCTTCACCATCAATAACAGAGCATAACATATACGTATCGTAAGCGAATGGTGTGCAGTCTGAGATCATCCACTTATAAACGGAGAAGAACTCCGACTCCAGGTACTTCATGATCTTTGCATGGCCCCTCTGCTCAAAAGTGGCTTGTGGCGCTTCTGCCTTGTGAGGAATCGTTGCCACTTCGAGAGATTTATCCACGTGTAATTCACGAGGGTTGCCCTGATCGTCCGTTCGGCCATAGTCATACAAACGATAGGTTGTATCAGAGCTTTGCTGAGTTTCAAGCACTAGCGTCCCTTCACAAAGAGCATGTATGGTTCCACTTGGCACATAGAAGAAATCGCCAGGCTTAATAGACACACGATTCAGCAGTCCATCCCAGTTTCCGTCCTTCATTAGTTGAATGAATTCTTCCTTCGTTTTGGCAGAGTGGCCGTAAATCAAGCTGGCACCTGGCTTGCAATCAAGAATGTACCAGCATTCCGTTTTGCCAAGTTCGCCATTTTCATGTTCTTTTGCATAAGCATCATCTGGATGGACCTGAACCGATAAATCCATATTCGCATCCAAGATCTTTGTCAGCAAGGGGAATACATCTTCCTTAGGATGGCCGAATAATTGAGGCTGTTCTTTCCATAAACGGTCCAATGTCTGGCCCTTGTAGGGTCCGTTCATGACAGTCGACGGACCATTCGGATGAGCAGAAATGGCCCAGCATTCGCCCGTGCGGTTGCTAGGAATTTCGTATCCAAATTGTGTGCGGAGTGCATCTCCCCCCCAAATTCTTTCTTGAAATACAGGTTGTAAAAACAATGGTTCCATGTTGTTCCTCCCGAATAGTGTAGTCTGATTTGTTGCAGTTATATAGTGATGGATATTGAAAGTAAAGGATAAAGAGATAAGCAGTCTTAAGCTTTGTAGTGATACAAACCGAAACGTTGAGCATATGCAAATTGTTGATAATCACATCTATGCTTGCATAGCTTTTTCCCTTATATCCTAACATGCCCTTTTTTTAATGGGCGTACAAATTATGTACCATCTGTTACAATTGCCTACGCCCTAAAAAAGGCTTCAACTTAGCTATTTTAACTCTTCAATACTGAATAATACTCAAAAAAAGCCCAAAGTTCCATGAACTCAGGCTTGTGGAGTACGCTTTCCTGCATAAAAAGCTTCAAGCAGCACTTGTATACCTATGGCAAAAATAAAGACAAGCCATGAATAGGCCCAGCTTCCAAAGAAGCCGATCACTAGAAACAAACCGATGGCAAAGATCCATAATGCGCCGGATAGATTTCCATGGACCATCATGGCTCTTATTGCTTCTTTCTCTTCAGGGTTCGCATTAGCCAGGTGGTTGCTATTCCAGATGGTTTGCTTGCTACGGTCTGTTTCAGTCAACCCTAAAAAGACGAATAAACAAATGGCTGGTAAAACAAATGGCACCAATGTAGAAATAGCGACGAAAATGGCTTCATTATTGAAAGACAGCAATTGGTTCATATGTTCAAGCTGACCTGTAAGGCCCATTCTTTCAAGATAGACAATAAAAGAAATGAACAATCCGATAGTCAACAACAAAGCGGCAATCGCATATACAGCTGCCCTCTTTTTCTTCATCGCATAGTGCTGATCCGTTTCATGTGTTAATCCGATGAAAACGAATGCAGTAACCGATATGGCCGCAAACGGAAAGAATACTGAAATCCCTGTGAATAGGTTTTGGTTTTGAAAGAATACAATGAGCGCTGTAATAATACCGAACAACAAAATCCCTGTCGCAATTGTATATCCTAAAGCAAGCTTTTTCCCCAATGGTTTCCGGATATACATCGCGTCGTATACTTCCATTTTTCTGCTCAACGAGATTTCCTCCGCCACTTCACTGATATCGCCCAGTTCCTTCATTCCTTGCTGAAAAGCTTCCTCTTCCGGCATTCCGTCTGCCATTGCTTCTTCAATGCGGATGGCCAAATTCGCTTTTATTTCTTCCTTCAGCTCATGCAGTTGCTTCGACTCTTTATAGTCCTCAAAAATGCGGTCCACATAACGCTGGATACGGTCTTCCATACAATCAACTCCTTATATTAATTGATCAATCATATTTTTAGTAAATTCCCAATCGGTTTTATTCCGCTTGTATAATGTTTCTCCTGCAGCATTCAGCTTGTAATATTTACGTCTGCCTCCCTGGCTTTCATCCCCCCAATAGGATGAAATGTATCCTTCTTTTTCAAGCCTCCTGAAGCTTGAATATAAAGTAGCTTCTTTCAATTCATACAAGCCTTTGCTTTTTGCGAGAATTCTCTTATATATATCATAGCCATAGCTGTCTCCATCGCGAAGAATGCCCAATACAATGGTATCCGTATGCCCTCTAATTAAATCTGAAGATATCTTGCCTTCCATGCCACCGCCTCCTGAGTACAATATATAACATATTACTTTGTCTGTCAAAGTAATGTAACAGACAAAATGATACTTTATTCCCCAAACGATTCAAAGAACGCCATCTGCAAACATTCTACATATTTGCCGGTTAAGATAGAAACGAACACAAAGGAGGAAAGAAAACATGAAAAAAAGACTCGCAATACCTTTATTACTAGCCGGATCCCTCACTATTACTGCTTGCTCTGACAAAAATGACGAGCACATGGAAGGCATGGATATGTCCCATTCTGATAACAGCAGCAAGCAAGGAATGAATATGGAGATGGGGCATAATGAATCGATATCACTGAAGGATTCGACTGGAGAAAATGAACTCAATATGCCTGCTATCCTAAAAGCAGACAGCCAATCAGATAACGAAGTGACCTATACAGTGGATGCAAGGCAAGGACAATCAGAGTTATTCAAAGGAACAAAAACAAATACGCTCGGCTATAACGGCTCTTTTATGGGCCCTGTCTTAAAGCTAAAAAAGGGACAAAATGTCCATATCAAGACGAAAAACAGCCTGCAGGAGGATACAACTTTCCACTGGCATGGACTGGAGGTTGCTGGATCAGCTGACGGTGGGCCGCATAATGTGCTGAAGCCCGGTACAACTAAGGAATTATCCTTCAAAGTGGAACAGCCTGCCGCCACCCTTTGGTTCCATCCCCATGTAATGGGCAAAACAGCGAAACAAGTTTTTAACGGCTTAGCTGGGCTCATATATATAGAGGATGATCAGGAAAATAAACTGAATTTGCCGAATGAATATGGAAAGAATGACATTCCTTTGATCATTCAGGATAAGGCATTCACAGAAACCAAACAATTAAATTATGATGGCGTTCATAATAGCGATGGAACTACCGGTGATACGACTGTCATCAATGGAACAGTGAACCCTCGGTTAACAGTAGACAAAGGACAGATCAGATTACGTTTGCTGAACGGTTCAAACGCGCGCAATTATACATTCAAGCTAAGCAACGGACAATCATTCAACCAGATTGCCTCTGATGGAGGATTGCTCAATGAACCTGTCTCCATGAAGGAATTAAAACTTGGTCCGGCAGAGCGGGCAGAAATTATTGTGGATTTTTCAAATACCGACGAAAAAACAGTGTCCTTGATTGATGGCAAGGATACAGTTCTTTTGCCGATCCATTTTAAAGAAGATACACATAATAAGAAGTCCGGGAAGCTGCCAGGCACGCTAACTACCATTTCTCTTTCTGAAGATCTGAAGCAAAAACCTATCGACAAAAAAGTCGAGCTCTTTGGAATGGGCAACAATGTCACCATCAATGGCAAACCATTCGATATGAATCGCATAGATTTTACCCAGAAGCAAGGCATCACAGAGATATGGGAAATCTACAATAAGCCCGACCATATGGGAGGCATGATCCATCCTTTCCATATCCACGGGACACAATTCAAGGTAGTGTCCATAAATGGCAAACAGCCGCCTGCCAATGAACAAGGCTATAAGGACACCGTCTTGCTCGATCCAGGCGATAGAATCAAGCTCGCGGTCTCCTTTCCCCATAAAGGCATTTACATGTACCACTGCCACATACTAGAGCATGAAGAAAACGGCATGATGGGCCAAATCAAAGTTGAATAACTAAAGCGAAAAGCGCCTGTTTACCCCCGACAAGCTTAAGGCGAGCACTGCTTAAAGGCTGCTCTTTGCCTTTAACAGAGATTGACTTAAGACCTCGAGGGGGTGGCGCTTGCAGCTGGATGAAACTAAAGCGAAAAGCGCCTGTTTACCCCCGACAAGCTTAAGATGGGGCACTGACAAAGGCTCTGCTTAAGGCTTCGAGGTTTTCCAATTCTCAGGTTAAGAACAACCCGATTGACAATAATAAGCCGAAGACTGTATTCGTCTGGGCTGTCGATTTCATCGCTGTAATCATTTTCAGCTTGATGCCTTCGCTCAGGAAACCTTTTACGGCTTTAACCGGAATTGGAATGCTGAGGAATACAAATAACGTCCAAGGACTTGCAACACCGGCAAATACAAGTGCCAGAATCCATAGATAGGCCAGCACGAAGGAAGCAGCCAATACATAAACAGCTTTCCTTCTTCCAATCAGAATAGCAAGTGTTTTACGGCCCCCCAGTGTATCTTCCTCAATATCGCGAATATTATTAGACAGGTTGATTGCCCCGACAAGGATGGCAATTGGGATGGACAGCAGAATGCTCTGCGCATTCACAAACCCAGTCTGTAAATAAAACGCAATGAGAATGAACATGGATCCCATGCATAATCCAGAGAACAGCTCGCCAAAAGGAGTATAGGCAATCGGCAGCGGACCGCCTGTATACAGATAGCCAATGGCCATTCCGACAAGTCCGACTAACGCCAGCCACCAAGTAGTGCTTGCACAAATATATACACCGATCAATAAAGCTATCGCATAGCAAGCAAGCGCCATTTGCAGCACTGTCCGCGGTTTCATGCCTTCACGTACAATCGCACCGCCGATGCCGACAGATTCCTCTGTATCTAGCCCTCTCCTAAAATCGTAATATTCATTGAATAGATTCGTAGCGATTTGAATGAAGAGGCAGGCAAACATCATGGCTATAAATAATCCAAAATCTAGCTTACTATAAGACTTGGCTGCAGCTGTTCCAATTAACACAGGAACAAAAGAAGCCGTTAAAGTATGAGGCCGGGTTAACTTCCACAATATTGCCATCTTCTTCTTCGTAAAATGTCTTTTCATCTCATCTACCCTTCCCCTAAATGATAATCCCGTCCAAAAGTTTAACATATAGTTGCCGGTTTAAGCGAATTTTGTCGAAAAATAATACGCATACCAAGCAAACGGCGATTATCTTCAGATTGATGTCCCGATCCATATTTCAAATCCAATCAACTCTTTACATGCTTACAATGACAAAAAGCAAGATACATAAAGCCGCAGTAATAAATGACAGTATAAAGAGAAGCAGGCTATACAGTACATTATTCGGCCATTCCTTAAAACCAGACAACACCATTAACAATATGGAAATGATAGTAATCGGAATGAATAAAGCATCTGCCCAATATCGAGGCATACGTTCATACACGCCGCCTAGAAATAAGAATCCATTCATCCCCCAAACTAAAATAGCAATCATTGTCATGACTAATGGCCTTCGTTTCAACTTCCCGCTTTTGTCAGTCACCGATGTAATCACGACAAGGGCAAGCATGGAGGCCAGCAAAAAGAGAAACCATTCCAACATTTATCCAAGCCCCCTCTTGATAGGTCCAGTATACCACGTTCCCTGCCCATTCATCTAAAGGGAAGAATCGCATGAAAAAGGCAGCCTTCTAAATGAAAGCCGCCCTATGCCCTGGCCAAATCCCTACTCTCGCTCTTTAATATAACTGCCGGATAAAACGATTCTTCTTACCGATGTAGATAAAACCAATTGAAAATAAGAAAGAAAGAACGACGATTGCTGTACTGTATAGAAAGGAATTCATTTGAAAGACTATTCCGACTGTCAGCAGGAACAATCCATGTGATACATACATCAAAAAGCTGATTGGCCTTAGCATTCGGTAAATCGGCCTATTACGTAACCCTGCGTTTCTCAGGAACGAAAATAAGAAATAAACGGCAGGGGCAAGCATTAACCACATGCCATTTCCCTTTGTAAAAGATTCTCCCCTCAATAAGCTTACTTCCAAAAGTAAGAATAGGAAGAAAAGAATACAATACCACAAGTCTTTTCGCGGCTTTCTTTTTTCTCCAAACATCGCTAAATATATGCCCGCACTCACAAAAAAGCTCCCGAAAAATAATCCATTCCTTGTTGTCAGGAAAAGGGCATAATACCATGAAAGCAAATCCTGTTGTTGAAAAAGGTCATAGTACGATTGAAGCAACGTACCTGCCACAAATAGTGTAAACGTTATGTACATAACGAATTTGGGCTTTAAAAACTTAAATAGGCAATATGAAAAAACAACAGCAAATAAGAGAGAAGGAAGATACCAGAGTGTATAATAGCTTCCTTCAAAAAAGAATTTCTGGAGGTATTCCCCCCAGTATTGCCAGCCGCCTCCCTTCGCCAGCCAAACCATTGCCTGTAAAGGCAAGTAGATCAGACTCCATAGCACATACAATTTGAGCAGTTTTTTTGCATATATAAGGAGAAAGGTTTGTTTCTCACCAGATCCTGAATGCCCATCCAGCTTTTTGAAAAAGAAATAACCTGAAGCCATAAAGAAAAATGGTACAGCCACACGGCAAACCCCTGAGACCCATATGTAGTTAAACGCCGGCGACAGATCAAGAAAGGGATCTGTATGAATGCTGATCACGAATAAAGCTGCTACAAATCTCATCAAATCAATAGCATTGTATGACTTCATGGATAGCCTCCTGGTGGATGTACGGAGAAGCCATCGCTGTCAATATGCCCGAATAGGTTGCCACCTCGAATAACACCCAATCTCCTGTCTGGTAAGTCTCTACTGCTTCTGTAAGATCCAATATCAAATGATCGCTACTCGCCCCCTCAATGGTAATGCCTGAATCGTAAGGGGTTAGACCACTAACATCCATATCCTGCCTTCCGATCGCCACAATGGCTCTTTTCCTTAATCCTTTATCCTCGAAAAGAGGGATGTCCCCAAATGCATTCATTCTCGCAGTTTCCCCCTGCGGCAATGAAGGCTTTTCTTGGATTTCAATAATTTCCGCCTTTAAAGAAACCGTCCTCGAAGTCCATCCAGGCACTTTATTCCCCTGCCCTATTTCCATCCCTAGATAAATGGCTTGGTTTACACGAAGCTGTGTGACCCCTTTCGGCAGCCTTCCTTCATACAGCATTTGCAGAATGCTTGAATTCCCTCCGGATATAATGGGCAAATCAATGCCGTATCGTCCCCGTATTTCCTCACCTAAGGAAATGAAATGCCCATAATTTTGTTCAGTCGGCATAATCCCGCCGAAGCAGGTAACATTCGTTCCTAATCCTTCTAGCACAATTCCTTTCATCTGGACAATCGAATCAATCATGGCAAACATATTTTCGGAATGCTCATGCCAAATGCCTTCGCGTAAATCTCCTACATCGACCATCAGAATAACACCATGTTTTTTCTTTAATTCGGCCGCTGCTTTGTCAAGAGCACGGATAACCATCAAGTCAGAATTCAAGCTATAATCAGCGAATGTGACAACCTCATTCACTTCACTCAACTTAGGCGATCTTAACAGCATTTTGGGGATGGGCAGATGATTGAGTTTCTTCAGGTTTTCAATTCGTGAATCTGCCAACAAATCAACACCTGCTTCCATTTGGGCTTTAGCAAAAGCTTCGTTTCCGCAGCATCCTTTCGTGATCCCGGCCACACTCACTCCATATTCCCTGGCTTTATTCACCAGCTGCCTGGTATTATGTTTGATTTTCTCCAAGTCTATCTGCAGTACAGGCTTCATAGCTGTGTTCCCCCCAGCTGCTTCCGATCCAGCTGTTGATAGTGAAGGGTATCCATTTTTTTAAATTGTAAGGCCCCGAGCTTAATCAGTTGGTCCAAAACCTCTGAATAACTGCAATTTTCGGAAGCCTGCACCAATAAAGGAAACATGCTGTGCTTGGTGAACCCCGGTATGGTATTCACTTCATTCAGATAAATGGACTGATTTTCTGTAATAAAGAAATCTGCCCTAAGCATTCCTGTGCATCCCAAAGCACGATAAGCTTCCTTCGCATATTCGCACATTTTCAAATAAATATCATCGGAAATGTCAGCAGGGATGATCGGAGTGAGTCCGGCATCCATGTACTTATCCTCATATCCAAAAAAAGAAGCTTCTCTCTTCCATTCTCCAGCCATTGAACACCTGATCATCTGATTGCCTGTTAAAGCAACCAATACCTCTTTGCCTTGAATTTCTTCTTCTATTAGAATTTTATAATCATATTGAAAAGCCGCCATGATTGCCCCTTCTAAATCTGCCCTTGACAGACAACGGGTAATGCCGATGCTGGAGCCCATATTAGCGGGCTTCACATAGCAAGGATAACCGATTTCTTCTGTGGCTCTCTGTAAGCAGCCATATGGATTACGCTTGTACTCATCTTCTTGAAAGGCAATAAAAGCGGCCTGAGGAATAGAATGGCAGCTGAAAACCTTCTTGGCCAAAACTTTATCCATCGCAACAGCTGAGGCAGCCACCCCATTCCCCACGTAAGCTATATTCATCATTTCCAATAGTCCCTGCAGCTTTCCGTCTTCTCCAAAAGTACCATGCATGACGGGAAACACGATGCTATTTTCATCGTTTATACTTAATAAAAGCTCCAAAATAGAATGTGTTTGGGACAAGGGTGATGTTCTTAGTACAGCCGCTTCTGTCACCTCCTGCCCATTCATCTGCCAAGGCCTTGTCCAAATGCCATCACGGGTTATATACAAGGCAAAAACATCATAGAGTTCTTTATTTAATTCATTAAGGACATTCACAGCTGAAGACACCGATACATCATGCTCCCCCGTCTTGCCACCGAATAATACATAGACTTTCTTCTTCACAGCTATTCCTCCACGCAAATTTTATTTTTGGCCGCATCTCCACACTCTTTCATTTGGGCAATCAAGATCATGATAAAACGCCAGGTTTAGAAGCCGGTCCATACCGCCTGCCCAACTAAATATCTGAGAGTAGAGACCATAACCGATCTTGACTAAAAGTATAAAGTGTAAAAATAAAGCCCCAATAAATAAAAACTTAAGAAAAGCTGAAGAAAAACCAATAAGAATGTTAATTTCCTTCCAGCTCCTATAATGGCAACATGATGCAAACCATCCGTGATCATGGCCGATTTAGTTTTGTAACTGGCCAATCCAAACAAGTTATTATTTACAGGATGCTTTTAACGATCCCAAAACGAAGAAACACGTTCTTATTGGCAGGCTCATTGTATGGATATCATCTTTCCAGACTATATTTCACAACAAAAAACCGACCCACATAGGGATCGGTTCTTTTTTAAATGTATGTAATGGTTTTCTAAGAAATGGACAACTTTGCCCTCTTCTCCTGCGCTACTGGCAACTGCTTTATACAACATAAAAAGACAGCTCCCCTCAAAAAACTATTCTTTCTTTATTAGAAAGGCTTCCATACCATCAGAATGACAAGAAGAAATGTGGCAGTATGGGCAATGGCTGACCATGGCGCCATTTCCTTGGCTATTCCTAAATAATGGGAAGGTAACCGTTCATCTTCTGCACTCTTCAAGGCATCCACTTGCCGATCAAGCTTCCGTGGAATCATTACAATGAAAATTGGCTGGATCAGCACATATAACACCAAAGAAGCTGTGAACCAGATTTCTCCCCAAAGATATGTATTCATTATCCCCATCAAGACACCTGTAAGAAGAAGAACAATCCCCCCTATTTTGGCAACCTTGGATATCCCTCTATAAAGCTCAATGGAAAAAAGAGCCTGGGAGACCGTCTTAGGATAGGAAATAACTAGCGGCATAATAAAGGTCCCGCCAATACCACAAACAGCGGCCGTCACATGCAACAGTATTAACAAACCGAACAAAGTCATACTTATTCCCCCGATAAAAGATAATAACAACTCTATTAATATAGTATGTAAGAACTATATTAACAACCACTTTTAATCAAAAATGTAAAAAATATCTAATAAAACCAGTCCGAACAAAAAAACCGACCCAGTAGGATCGGTTCACTCTTTATCAGTTTCAAGCAATGGCAGCCTCACGGTAAAGGTCGTTCTCTCCTGGCTGCTCTTCGCTCCTATTGTTCCGCCATGAGATTCCACAATCCCCTTAGCGATGGCCAGGCCAAGTCCAGCTCCGCCTGTGTCGGAAGACCGTGATGCTTCGACACGGTATAAGCGATTAAATAATAATGGAAGAGCCGCTTCCGGAATCGGGTCCCCAGCATTTATGATTTCAATCACTGCCTGTTTTTTCTCGCCGGACAGAATAATGAGTATATCTTCCCCGGCTTTTCCATACTTTAAGGCATTGGAAATGATATTTTCAAACACTCGAACCAGCTTATCGGCATCAGCCCCTACAAGGATGGATTCCTTTTCATCCAAATCGATACAGATGCCTAATTTGGTCGTTTCGGGAAGAAACTGGGCAATCAGTTGTTTCAGCAATTCATTCAGATTAATCTCTGTTTTATAAAGAACAAGCTCCTCATTCTGAAGCTTTGTATATTCAAAAAGGTCATTGACCATCCGTTTCAGCCTAACCGATTTTTCATAAGCGATATCCGCATAATAAATCAGTTCCACCTCGTCTTTATACTTACCCTCTTCTATTAACTGCAGATAACCAATCATCGATGTCAGCGGTGTCCTTAAATCATGGGATACATTGGTGATCAAATCATTCTTCAGATGGCTGATCCGTTTTTCTTCCTTGATCAAGTAATCAAGCTGCCGCTTCATTAATTCAAGATTATTGAAAATACTTAATGGCATGGACGGCAAATCCTTCGGGATCTGGACATCGAAATTCCCCTTCGATAATTCATGGGTCACATGCTCCGCCTGGGAAACATATTTGGCCGGCTTCCTTACGAGCAGCATAAAATAGACAAACAAAAAAAGAACGACAAGTATGCTGGCGGCGGGTGCCAATCCATATGTATAGTACAACTTGCGGATAAGCGGTCCGACAAAACCATCAATAGTCGAATGCTTATAGATATAATAAACGATGCCGAGAAGTAAAGCAGCTGTCGCAATTGAGAGTAAAAGACTGTATAGAAGAAGAAGAAACAATTTAATCGTAAGAGATAACCGTATGTTATTTCTCAATTTTGTAGCCTACTCCCCAAATCGTCTTAATCACTTTATAGCCAAGCTCTTTTTCCAGTTTCTCCCGGAGATTGCTTATATGGACCATAATGGTATTGTTTGCATTGATATAGGATTCCTTCCAAACAAGCTTATACAACTCTTCAGAACTGTAGACACGCCCCGGATTGGAGGCAAGAATCGACAGAATGCTGAACTCCTTCGCCGTCAGGGTAATTTCCTTTCCAGCGGCCGTCACTTTATGCTCCTTTTGATCAATTTCCAGATTATCAATGGAAATATGCGATTTATTTGCATTTTCGCTATATTGATAGGCCCTGCGCAACAATGTCTTTACTCTTGCTACCACCTCAAGCGGATTGAAGGGCTTCGTCAAATAATCATCTGCACCGCTCATCAGTCCAGTTATTTTATCCATATCCTCCGATTTGGCGGTCAACATCAATATAGGGACCAGACTCGTTTCCCTTAGCACTCTGCACATCTCCATACCATCCATGACAGGCATCATCAAGTCCAGAATGACTAAATCAATCGGTTCGATTTCCATTATCTCCAGTGCTTCCTTCCCATTGGAAGCAGTATGAATGATAAACCCTTCATTCTTCAAATAAATAGAAATCAAATGGACGATTTCATCATCATCATCCACCACGAGAATTTGCTTCATAAGTGCAGCCCCCTTTCCTATTGAACGTAATTCAATGAATACTTTAAAAATTATATCATATAGCGATTAGCTTCCATAGGTTATCCCTGCACTCAGTAATGCGGATGAATCATTGAAAACCTCCTCATTGGTCGAGTCGAAGACTAAAGCCACCAAATGCCGGCCGTCTACTTTTATGGAGGAAACTAAGCATCTACCTGCTTCATCTGTAAATCCAGTTTTTATGCCATCCACCCCCTCGAAATAATGTTCATTTTCCGGATCCAACAATTGATTGGTATTTTTATAGGAAACGTTTTTATCACGATAAGTGGACTGGGATACAATCGCCATGAATTCAGGGATTTTCATAGCCGCTTCTGTAATGATGGCCATATCATAGGCGGTCGTATAATGATTACGGTCATGCAGTCCATTCGAATTCACGAAATGGGAATGGGTTGCACCTAACTGATCAGCATACTCGTTCATCTCCCGGACAAATACGGCCATCGCTTTTTCATTGCTGAGATGGAGATTCCCTTCTATTTTTTTGCCTGCATAAATAGCGATTGTCCTCGCCGCATCATTTCCGGAAGGAAGCATTAAGCCAGACATCAACTCCCGCAGTGTATAGGATTGCCCTTCAACAAGGTATGCGGTACTTTCCCCTTTTTCTTTCATATTGACTTCATCGCCAACTGTGATTCGGTCATTCAGATTTCCATATTTAAGCGCTAATTGTGCTGTCAGTATTTTGGTCGTGCTGGCGGGATATATTCGTTTATTTGCATTTTTTTCATATAAGATGTTTCCATCTCTCTCATCAAAAAGCAGGGCGACTTTGCCCGTCAAACCCAATTCGGGTATCTTTTTCTCCTCTTTTTGCTTAGGTTCTGGCTCAGGTTCTAGCTTAGTACGTTCTGGATGGAGAACCTCCATCTTACTATTGGATGTGTCATTATATACTTGGTATCCCCAATATCCGGCCACGGCCGCAATCAGAATAAAAATGGCAAAGATTTTCTTCATTGTTATGATCTCCTGGAATGTATTTTGTATAACATACTGTACAGGACGATGATAAAGAGAAATGAAAGAAAATCTTAAGAAAACCTTAACTTCTTAATTTAATTGAATTGGATTGCATCAAAATAGACCTCCTAAAAGGTCTATTTCTCCATGAATTTATGATTCTCGATTTGACTTTAGACATCGGGAAAGAAGGTCCATATCGCATAAAATAGCTTTTTTTATACATATGTCGGGGCAGTTCTCATATTCGGCTGCCAATCGCTTCAATTCCCTGACAAACAGTTTTCTTTCATATAAATCCAATCACCCATCACCTTTCATTTTATGTTAGATGTTCTGACCATACTGAAGATGGCCATCTCAGACTATTTTTTTCTGGTCGGCGGATTTTCCGAAAGATTTCATTCTGAAAGAGGAGACAACCAGAATGCCAATCAGCAATAATCCTAAATAACCAAATAAGGGATATAAAAAGGAGACAAGTTGTGTGAAGCCAAAAAAGCTGGCGAAGAAACCAATTAATAGAACGATAAACACAAAACCATTGAATTTCTTTGTCTTCGGTTTAAAAAAACGTGTCCCTAACGAAAAAAACATCGAAACTGCCGAATTGAAAATCATTCCTAACAGAACAATGGAATAGACAATTCCTAACACTGGGGAAATTTGGTTTGCCAATCCCAACGAGGGCATATCAAGACCTGCAAGCTGATCAATATTCGCGAAGATGGCCAGATGACTCATAATGACTAAAATCCCCACTCCAACTCCGCCTACCAGGCCTCCAATGGATGCTATTCTTTCATTGGATTCATCTCCTCCCATCACTAACGTCATGGAAGCTCCCATAGCAATAGCCAATGACACATAGTTAATAGCAGATACTAGCCAATGTCCGGCTGCTGAAGGCTGCTCCTTGGCCAGCATGTCCAATTCACTGAAGGACACATCCATTGTAAACATGCTGTAGATAAACAGAAAAATAACAACAAAAATAAGAAAAGGAGTCACCAATGCAATCACTTTTACTACTTGATCTACATTGGACATAACGGTGGCCAGCACAAGAAGCGTCATTAATACAGTCCCTGCTATCTCCGGAATGCCGAACTGCTGCCTGAAGATGGAGCCGGAACCTGCAATCATGACAACCCCGATCCCAAATAAGATGACGACCAATATATAGTCGATCACCCTTCCCAGATGCTTTCCACTGATCCTAACAATAGCTTCCTGATGGGAATCGGTCTGTGTCCTGATTCCAAGCTTCATGAGTGTCATACCCATATATCCAAATAAGATCACAGATATAACCGCTCCGACAGTCCCCTTTATTCCAAAGCTCGTAAAATATTGCAAAATCTCCTGACCTGAAGCAAACCCTGCTCCAATCAAAATACCGATAAATGCACTAGAAATTTTAAAAATAGTTCCCATACGTTTCTCTGCAATCCCCCCTGGTACGTTTGATGCGTACATGGCACGTTTATCACCTCTATAATTGTGACTAACATGCAAAACACATACTCCTCCTCTTCCCTGCCATATAAGGATAAAACGTAGAAATGCCATTTCCTCCTATAATCAACTTGTTTGACTTTTTATTTTTGTGGAAAAGAGATAAAAGACTATCTTAGATCGACACGAGAAGAGGAATTGGAATGACAGACAATCAAACTTCACGGCCAAAGGGCTCCAATACAAGATGGATGATTTCCTCTCTATTATGCTCAATGGTTATGCTGAATTATTTTGACCGTGTGGCTGTTTCTATTGCCGCACCTGATTTACAGCACAGTTTCGGGCTGACAGCCTTCGAAATCGGGCTCGTTTTCTCTATCTATAATTATTCATATACCTTGATGCAGCTTCCAATCGGCTACCTGCTTGATAAAAAAGGGGTAAGCCCGGTTGTGAGAACAGGGCTGGTCATATGGAGCCTATTAACCATTGTGTTTGCCTTTATACAAGGGAAGCTGCTGCTCTATATCCTTCGGTTTTTCACAGGAATGGCGAGCGCGGCCGCATTTCCCGCCGCATCAAAGGCAACGGCTAATTGGTTTCCGGCACATGAACGCGGGCTTGCCAATGCATTGTTCGATTCATCGGCCAAGCTATCGAATGTCATAGGCGCTCCATTGGTGGCACTCATTATCTCCTTTTTTGATTGGAGAGTGGCCGTTTTGAGCATTGGAATCATGAACGTTCTGTTCACGGTCATTTTTTGGCGCAATTATGCGGAACCAAAGAATCATAAAAAAGTATCAGAACGCGAGCTTCACTATATCCGCGACACGCAAGAATCAGAAGAAGTATCTTATCCGTTCTTATATGTATTAAAGAAATTATTCTCAAGCCGAAAAGTATGGGGAGTGACCATCGGATTTACCGGTTATGGCTATACCTTCAATTTATTGCTGATGTGGCTGCCGACTTTTTTCAAGGAGCAATTCAAATTGGATTCAGTGACCACCTCGTTATTGGTCGCCATTCCCTGGCTTATCGCAGCGCTGGTCGGCATCTTGGTCGGCGGATGGCTAGTGGATATCTTAATTCGAAAAGGCGTGGAAGAAAATAAAGTGTATAGACGGATTATCATCACAGGTTTTACAGTCGGCCTTGTATTTTTGGGTTCCATCTTTACCGACAATCCGATTATATCCATGTTTTGCATCACCATTGGTTTGGCTGGAATTTCCGCTACCGCCCCTATCGGATGGTCCATCGTATCAAAAATTGCTCCCCCAGGGACCAATGCCAATATGAGCGCGATCATCAATTTTTCCAACAATTTATTTGGCGGAATCATCGCTTCATTAGTGACCGGCTATATCATCGACGTAACAGGCTCCTTTAATCTGGCCTTTCTCATCGCCGGAGCGGTCCTTATCATCGGCATTTTCTTCTATACAGTCGTTTTAGGGAAAATGGAAAGAATTGTGTGGGAAGAAGAATAAAAATATATAATGATACGAGTAAAGAGGCTGGGATATAGCTAAAATGCTATTGTCCCAGCCTCTTTTCCTAAATCTGTATAATCTAAATTATGCAGTCGAAGCACGGATTTCCTCCGGCAAAAAGAGGATGCCCAGTTCATAATGCTCGCCTTCAAACAGCGCACGCTGGACAAACCGGATTTGGCCATTGGTATCCAGCACCTCCAGCTTGCAGTAGGCACGGTTATGCTGCAGCGCTTCATAGAGCTGGTGTTCTGTTTGAACCGGTGTACCATTCACCTTTGTAATTAACTCGCCGACCTCCAGGGCCATTTTTTCGGCCGGTGAATCCGGCATGACTGCCAGAATCAATACGCCATGCTCCCGCTTCGAGAAGTAAAACGGCAAATGCTGTTCGGCTATTTTTCCGAAGTAATGGATGCTTTCACGGCCAAGTACGGCCACTGCCGCTGCTACGATGGTGAGAATCGGCAGCCAAATGCTTGCGATTGCGATCAGCAGAACAAAGCCGGATAAAATGAACACGCGGTTGGCTGTCATTCTGATGGATTCCTCAGGCAGCCGTCCGTGCACATGCTGAGAAAAGCCGATCAGGAACGGCAGGAATAGAGGCGCCACATGCATATCGCCTGCTATGTGAAAGACCGGCCACCATTCAAAAGGCGCAGACAGCTCGCCACCCGGGACAAATAAAAACATCGGAACTAGCCAGAGCCTGCTCGATACATGCGATCCGACGGTCATGCCGCGATTCGAGGTAATGAGCTCAGGCGAAGTGCCTTTAACGGCATTCCGCTTAATCAGAATGCCTTCCGCTACCAGCATCAGCCCCATCACAGCAGCCAATGCAGGAGACAGGGACGAAGGCATATCTTCAACCGCTTTTCCGAGGAAAGGAATGTCCAGCTTATGCCCATACAAAAAAAACAAAATGAAGATAGAAGCCCCTATCGTATAAGCAGGGGATAGCAATCTAGTTTGTAGCGTCAAACTAAACAGAACCGTAACGGCTCCTACAACCAGAACTGCCGCAAACGGGATGGCCATCCCCGCCACAATACTGATCACCGAAAGGGCCAAACCGATCAAAAGGCCCATCTTCCATACATTGCGCAGCTCGAAATAGCCGCTTTCCACCCGGATTTTAAAATCCGACCTTTCTTTTTTGACGCGCCGATACCCCATGATCAAGCAGAGCAATAAAGAATAGTAGAATAGTGGATGTAGAAATAATTTTCCGAGTCCCAATAAGAATTGCTGTATCCAAATAGTATCCACTACTTACACTTCCTTTCAAAATAGACGGAATTATGCTATCTACTATTCTATCAAAGAACGATAAGCGTGCCTATCACAAATAGATGCCATACAAAAGGGATATCCGCGTCGTGATTCGCAAATATCCCCCTTCATTATTTTTTCACCAAATAAAGAAGCGCTGCCTGCAGCTGCATATCATTGTCTTCTTCCTTCTTCGCTTTACTCACGCTCGACTCCAAAGCAGCTGCTGTTTTTTCATTGATGGTGCCTGTATTCTTTATTTTTTCTCCGTTTTGGAAGGCGCGGACGGCTGTTTCTGTTTTTGTGTCGTAATAGCCATCTGTACGCCCTGGATTGTAACCAAGACTCTTCAGGATGACCTGGGCGTGCTGCACCTGTTCATTATTCATATCAAGCTTCAACGCTTTTTCGATGGTCAATGGCTGCGTATGGTACACTTTTGGCTGCTTGATGGCCATTGTCGGCTGGATTCCCTTTTTATGGATCCAATTGCCATCCGGGGTCAACCATTTGTAAAGTGTCAGTTTAATATTGCTGCCATCATCCAGTTCCACTGCCTGCTGTACGGTCCCTTTTCCGAACGTCTTCTCCCCGATGAGCGGATAGCCGCCCGCTTCATGCATGGAGGCCGCCATAATTTCCGAGGCGGAGGCGCTGCCGCTGTCGATCAGAACCGCGATGTTGTAATCCTTTTTCTTGCCCAGCTTGCTATAGTATTTATCCTGGTTGCCGCTGCGCTCCTCAATCCGAAATAGCGGTTTATTATTCGGTATGAATTCATTAAGGATATTTTGGACGGAATCCAATAAACCTCCTGGATTTTTGCGCACATCGATCACAAGCCCTTTTATCTTCTTTTCTTCCAGCTTTTCCAGCTGTTTTTTGAAATCTTCATCCGTCTCCTTGCTGAAAGAAGTAATTTCAATATAGCCCACCTTCTTGCCCTGGACGGTCTTCAGCTTTGAAAAAACGGTCTCTACAGGTATCTCATCGCGTTTAATGGAAAACATGATCGTGTCCCTGACACCCGGGCGTTTAATTTCCAGCCGGACCTTCGTCCCCTTCTTTCCGCGGATTTTACCGGATACCTCCTGTACATTCAACCCGTTGATGCTCTCTCCATCCACCGATATGATTTCATCCTTGGATTTCAGGCCGGCTTTTTCTGCCGGTGAATCCTTATAGGGAGATACTATCAACACCTTATCGTTCTCCACACCGATTTCCGTGCCGATCCCTTCAAAGGATGAATCAAGGGAGTCATTGAATTGCTTGGCGGTCACCTTATCCATATAGACCGAATAAGGATCCTTCAGGGAGGACAGCATCCCCTGAATGGCTCCTGAGACCAATTCATCATCGCTCTTCTGTTCTATATAATGCTTTTTGATCAAGTCATACGCCTGCTCCACCTTTTGCAGGTCGGGGCTTGTCTGTTTTTCCTCCAAAGTGGCAGACGGCTGTCTTTCATTGTCCTTCTTCGGTGTTTCCCATTTCATAAAAATATCCGGACCGACCATCATTCCTCCTGCCGCTCCTGCGCCAAGCGACAATGTGATCGCCGTAGGAAGGACCCATTTTCTATTCATAACTGTCTCCTCTCCATACATGGCTTATACAAAAAAGGCATCGCACATAATATGCGGATGCCTTGTACGTATTATAGATGTATGAAAAAAAGTGGACAAATATGATTTGATGCCGTAATTTTTACAGGCTGTTTATTGCTTTGTAAGAATGACAGGACCATCCTCTGTAATCGCCAAAGTATGCTCATACTGGGCGGAAAGGCCGCCGTCTACCGTACGTGCTGTCCAGCCGTTGCTATCCATTTTGGCCTGCCAGCCTCCGGTATTGACCATCGGCTCGATCGTAATGACCATGCCCGCTTTCAAACGGGGGCCTTTGCCAGGCAAGCCATAGTGCGGGATATACGGATCTTCGTGGATTGTCCGGCCGATGCCGTGCCCTGTGAAATCGCGGACCACTGAATAGCCTTTGCTTTCCACATATTGCTGAATGGCATGCCCGATATCGCCGACACGGTTGCCGACAACAGCTTGCTCAATGCCAAGGTATAGAGATTTTTCCGTTACCTCCAATAAGTCCTGCACGTTGTCTGGCACTTTTCCTACCGGATATGTCCATGCTGAATCAGCCAGAAATCCGTTCAGGTTCACTACCATATCGACGGTTACGATATCTCCTTCCTTCAACGGCTTCTTAGTAGGGAAACCGTGGCAGATTTCATCATTGACAGAGGCACAGGTAGCATAAGGATAATTCTGATACCCTTTTTGCTCCGCTGTCGCTCCATGGTCTTTTAAATATTTTTCTACAAAATGCTCAATATACTCCGTTGTCATGCCAGGCTTGATCATCGTTTTCAATTCACGGTGCACGCTCGCCAGTAAATCGCCTGCTTTTTTCATATTTTCTATTTCATTTTTGGATTTTAAAACAATCATCCTACACACTCTCCTTCTTACTTCACTTGCTGTCCGTTTTCTTATGATCGGTATTTGACTGTTACCTTATCTCCCTTTTAATCATATCAGTTCTCGGCCGTTCCTCCAAAAAATAACCCCTTCACTGAATGAAAGGATGCCTATAAATCAAACCTCCAACCGTTTTCCTTTTGCATGCAACAAACAGCCGCTACAGGATGCTCGCTTCCATTCACCATGACCAAAATAGCACCCTTATGAAAAGCAGCCAAAGAAAAACAGCCCTCCTTTGGGAAAGATGGCTGTTTTCTACGTTTACGGCTAGGCTATTACGGTTAAACTATTCATATAGCTAAAAAAGGAGTAGCCTTTAAGCCATTCACTCTAGCTATTTGACTATTTTTCTATTTAATGTTTTTTCTAACAATGCCCAGGCTTCATAACAGGTTGGGCCTGTGATGAAAGGTTCAAATCCATAATTTAAATACATATTGATTGCTTGGTAACTGGTCGTTTGAGATGTAAGGTAGGCTTTTGTATGATGATGGGCCAAAATATTCATAGCAGCACTCAGTAATGGCTTAGAAAGCTTAGCCCCTTGATATTCAGGAGCGATAGCTACCCAATGTATTCTGCCGAATAGTTCTCCATCGCCATTCAAGTCCCCAAACCATGCTGTTGCCGTTCCAATTACTTCACCGTTTTTATTTTCGATGAATAGGCAACGCTTGGACATTTCATCCAGATATGGGGCAAATTCGTTATTGAAACGTTCTAATGCATCCTTCTCGCTTGCAAATTCAGCTACACTTGTTTCAAGCTTAGCCCAGTTATGTTCATCGCCTTTTTCAAATAATCTAATTCGAAATCCAGCCGGAAGAAAATATTCAGGAATATCCAATAAATTTTTCCTCACCATTTTAACGGGAATGTTTATCATGGAAGCAACTCCTTTTAATGGGGTATGATCATGGTTAAATCAATGCGCCCTTTAAAAAAAGCAGCTAAGTTAACGTTTAACCTAGCTGCCTTCCCAACGCACATGTATTTTTTATAGAGGCACAATGCCGATCGGGTTGATGGCGCCGCTCTTAGAAGGTGTCCATGGCCCCTTGTGCAATTCGAAGTGCAAATGCTGGCCGGTTGATTGTCCTGTATTGCCCATGATGCCGATCTGTTGGCCTTTTTTCACTGTTTGGCCGGTGCTTACTATTCGGCTGTCCATATGGGCATAAACGGTTGTATATAACTGGCCGTTAATGCTATGCGAAATGAATACCGCATTTCCATATGAGGAAGAATAGTAGGAACGAGCAACTACTCCGTCTGCCGCTGAAACAATCGGCACACTTGCAGAGTTGGCGATGTCGACACCAAAGTGTGTAGCTCCCCAACGGCCGCCGAAGCCTGATGACAGAACGCCTGCCGCAGGTCTCGTGAATGCGCCTGCTGAAATGCTCGGAGCTGAACCGGAGCTTGAACCGCCGCTATTGGAGGAGCCGGAGCTAGAGCTTGAACCAGAATTTGATTGGTTGGATGGAGTTTTATTGGTTGATGATTGTTTAGCCGCTTCCTGACGGGCACGCTCTTCAGCTTTACGGGCTTTTTCCAATTCAGCCTGGCGTGATTGTTCATTAGAGATTGCTTTTGAAATCGCATCCTGCTGAGATGACAACAAATCATTCTCTTCTTCTAAATCCATTTTATATGTATGGGTTTCATTTTCTTCTTTTTCAAGCTTGGCCATCAATTGGTCTTTTGCGGCTTTTTGCTTGGAAAGAGTCGTTTTCATCGTTTCAAGGTCACTTCTCATTTTTTCAAGGGAAGCAAGCTTTGTTTCTACTTTGGAACGTTTTGATTCAAGCGATTTTTTGTCTTCTTCATGCTGCTTGACCAGCTCGGAATCTGCTTCCATGATGGTAGAGACTGCGCCGACACGCTCGATGAATTCCCCGAAGCTTGAAGCGCCGAAGATAACTTCCAAATAGCTTGAATTTCCGCCGTTTTCCTGGAACGTCAATGCGCGGTTCTTCAGTACTTCCGTCCGTTTGGCAATGCGCTCTTTTAGCACTTCGATTTCTTTTTTAAGCTTTTCTATATCTTCTTTTGTAGATACGATCTGCTCATTTTTTTCCCTGATTTTTGCGTTCGTCGATGAAATGGAATCATCAATTTTCTTCATTTCTGCTTTCGTTTTAGCTTGTTGATCCTGCAAAGATTTAATTTTTGCGTCTGCACTTTGAATATTGGATTGAACTCCAGAGCGTTGATCTTGGATTTTCTTCTTCTTGTTTTCCATATCGCTGATTGTTTCAGCGCTGACTCCGCTGGCTGCAAACACACTCGATAGCCCCAACACAACTGTTGTGTTTAAGACTAGCAATTTAGATTTTAGCATTCCTTGATCACCTTTCTCTTCAACTCTATTTTCGCATGGCTGACATTTTTGCCTTAAAAAAAGAAGGGCCGGACGATGGAGCTGGCCGACCCAACCAAACTATAGTAACTTGTTCTTGTATGGCACTGATCTTAAATTTTCAAGAACTTGCGTACGGACATCATACTGCCCCAAACACCAATCAATGCTCCCATCAATACAAGCACCCCAGACACCTGCCATATAAATGGATTGTATGGCAAGAGCTGCAGGAACGGCATATCCGGACGGTCGCCGACCTTATCAATGACATTGTAATAGGTAGTCGCTATCAAGATAATTGGGATAATGGCTCCCATCACTCCCAGCCATAAGCCTTCCAGGAAGAAAGGCCAACGGATGAAGGAATTGGATGCCCCTACCAATCTCATAATCTCAATTTCACGGCTTCTCGCGACAATTGTAATTTTAATCGTATTGGAGATTAGGAACATCGCTGTGAACAACAGGCCGATAATCAATACTAGGCCGATATTGCGCGACACGTCTACAACCTTGAATAGGTTTTCGACCGTTCCTTGTCCATACTTCACTTTCTCTACATAATTATACTTTTCGATTTTTTTCGCCACTTTAATAACATCTTGCGGTTTTTCTGTTTTTACTACATAGACATTCCGTAAAGGGTTGTCTTGCTCAAACAAGGCAAATGCTTTACCCATGCTTTTGATGATTGAATCCAGTTCCTGCTCCTTGGAGGAGAAGGTTACTGTCTTGACATGAGAGGTATCCTTCAATTCTTTCCCGAGCTTATCCATATCGGCCTGGGAAGCTGCTGCATCTATCTGGACGCGAATCTCGACATCGTTCTCTACATTCGTTGCAATATTATTCAGGTTCATCAAAATGACAAAAAACACACCGACAAGCAAAAGCGTCACCGTAACGGCACTGACGGACGCGAATGTCATCCAGGCGTTACGGCCAAGGCTCTTAAAGCTCTCTCTAAAATGACGAAGCAGACTATTAATATTCATATCCGTAGTCACCTCGTTGTTCGTCTCTCATAATCGTGCCATTTTCGATCGCGATAACGCGATGGCGAAGATTATCTACAATTTCTTTATTATGGGTCGCCATTACAATGGTCGTCCCCCGCTTATTGATTTCCTCAAAAATATTCATGATTTCCCATGATGTCTCGGGATCAAGGTTGCCGGTCGGCTCATCGGCGATGACCACTTTCGGTTCATTGACGATGGAACGGGCAATCGATACACGCTGCTGCTCTCCACCCGATAATTCAGAAGGGAACATGCGCGCCTTGTGCTTCAGCCCGACCAAATCGAGTACTTCCATGACACGTTTTTTAATTTCCTGAGGGTTTTTCTCGATGACCTCAAGAGCAAAGGCCACATTTTCATAAACCGTAAGCTTCGTCAGTAATTTGAAATCCTGGAATACAACGCCGATATTGCGGCGGAATACAGGCACCTTGCTGTTTCGGATTTTTCCCAATGTAATCCCGTTGACCGTAATCGTTCCGCTCGTAGGCTTTTCCTCGCGGTACATCATTTTAATAAACGTTGATTTACCTGCACCACTAGGCCCTACTACGTAAACGAACTCGCCTTTTTTAATTTTTACGTTAATACCGCTGACAGCTTTGACGCCGTTGCTGTAGGTTTTATTCACATCAACCATTTCAATCATAAAAAAACCACCTATATTGATGCCCTCCAAGCAGAAGGCTCTATTCTAGATTTGTTTAGCATATTCGACAAACATATATTTATATCAGCAATTTCCAACAAATTTCCTCGTTTTCTCCAAAGCCATTATAACATTCCCCCATGGCAATTACTGTTTAAAATATATTACATTTATATTTCATTCGAATCAGTAATTTTCAGACAATATATCCATCATATAGGCTATTTGTCTCATTTACAAACAAAAAAGCTGAATCCGTATTGGAATCCAGCTTGGAAATACGTTATTTTTTTTCAGATAGCCACTGCGCCACTGTTTCTGCGTCCTTCCCCTTCAGCAGGCCTTTCGGCATTCCGCCTCCGGTTCCCTCCACTATAATCTTCTCGATTTCAGCCTCGGATTTTTCCGCCCCTATTGTTTGAAGGTTAGGGCCGTTCACGCCTTGGAGATTATCCCCGTGGCAAGCAAAGCAATTTTTGCTGTACAGCTGTCCGCCTTCACTGTCATCCACATACGTTTTGCCGTCTCCCTTCGGCTTTTCGTCTGATGCCTTGTCCCCGCCGCATGCCGCCAATGCCAATGATGTCCCGAGGAACAGTGCAAGTAGCTTTTTGTTCATACATATACCCCCACATTTGTAAATAGTATAACTCTTTTCTATATTATACCATTCTATGCCCTGCTGAAACCTTCCCCAAGCACTTCATGAGCATCTGTAACAACAACAAACGCATGCGGATCCACTTCCCGGGCCACTTGTTTCAATTTTGTGAATTGCGATTGGTCGACAACACACATAAGGACCGGCTTATCACTTTCCGTAAAACCGCCTTTGCCATGCAGCTCCGTCACACCGCGCTTGACGTGGGTAAAGATGGCCTTGCGCATTTCTTCTTCCTTATTCGTAATAATCAACGCCATCTTACTATTGTCCATTCCCATTTGCACGAGATCAATCGTCTTGCTTGTCGCATATAAACCGATCAGCGCATAAAGCCCGCGTTCGATATCGAATACAAAGCTGGCGGCAATAACAATCAATCCATCAATGAATGCTACACATTTCCCTAGCGAAATGCGGGTATATTTATGGACAATCTGAGCGGCTAAATCGGTGCCCCCTGTAGATGCTTTTCCAAGAAAAACAATACCGAGGCCCAAGCCTACTCCAATTCCCCCGACTAAAGCGCCCAGCAATGGATCAGTCGTCCACGGGTCCAAGCCCTTCGTCAAAAATACGGCAAACGGGAAGAAACAAGTTCCCACAAATGTTTTAATGCCGAACTGCTTCCCGAGCAAAATAACGCCGGCAATGAATAAAGGTATATTAAGCGCCCATTGGACGTAAGCAGGCTCCCAGCCAAACTTAGCATATAAAATCGTCGAAATACCACTTGTCCCACCCGAAGCGATATTATTGGGCAATAAAAAAACATTGAATGATAAAGCCACTACAGCAGCGCCTATCATTACGTATACATAATCAAACCAAGCATTGCTTGTTGCATCCTTAAAGGATCCCTTCATCTTATCTACCATAGTGCAACCTCCAGATGTCCAACACTACATTACAGTTTTGAAAAATGATTCCAAAAAAGAGTATAGCACCCTGTTTAAGACTGTGTAAATAACAGCTAGATAACGTAGTAACGCATTAAAACAGTTGCTTCAAAACCTTTCCAATATAGTTTAAACAGTCGCCATCGCTTTTATGAACCATACAAACAACTAAAAAAGCCGCAAAGGTTTATCCTTTACGGCTTTTGTTTATTTTCATCCAGTTCCAAGCGCCATCCCCTCGAGGTCTTAAGCCAATCTCTGTTAAAGGCAAAACCAGCCTTTAAGCAGAGCTCCTCTTAAGCTTGTCGGGGATGAACAGGCGCTTTCCGCTTTTGTGCTCATCCAGCTACAGGGAGCAGCGACTAGCAAACTTCCCGCTTTTGAACTTATTCGGCTAATTTAGAACGCAGGAATGCGTCAATGAACATATTTAAATCGCCGTCCATGACTGCCTGCACGTTCCCTGTTTCCGCTCCTGTACGGTGGTCCTTGACCATGGAGTACGGATGGAATACATACGAACGAATTTGGCTTCCCCAGCTGATATCGCTCTTTTCTCCGCGGATTTCATCCAGCTGCGCTTGCTGCTCTTCGATTTGGCGTTGATATAGCTTTGCTTTCAGCATGTTCATCGCTTTCTCGCGGTTTTTGATTTGTGAACGCTCGTTTTGGCATGTCACGACTACGCCAGTCGGAGTATGCGTGATACGGACCGCTGAATCGGTCGTATTGATATGCTGCCCGCCGGCGCCGCTCGCACGGTATGTGTCGATTTTCAAATCTTCACTGCGGATTTCGATATCGATATCATCATCCAATTCAGGCATGACATCACATGATACGAATGACGTATGGCGGCGTCCGGATGCATCGAACGGAGAAATACGGACAAGGCGGTGTACCCCTTTTTCCGCTTTCAAGTAACCATAAGCGTTATGGCCTTTGATCAACAGCGTTACGCTCTTGATTCCTGCTTCGTCGCCTGGAAGGTAATCCAGCGTTTCCACCTTGAAACCTTGCTTCTCAGCCCAGCGTGTATACATACGCAATAGCATGGATCCCCAGTCCTGGGACTCGGTGCCGCCCGCTCCCGGGTGCAATTCGAGAATGGCATTATTTTTATCATATGGCTCGCTTAATAGCGCCTGCAGCTCATATTCATTCATTTCTTCAGTCAACTTGGAGATTTCGGATTCCATTTCCTGCTGAAGGTCTTCATCGTATTCTTCTTTCAGAAGCTCATAGGTCACTTCCAAGTTTTCATGTGCTTCACTCATTGAATAGAATTTCTCAACCAATTCCTTCAATCCGTTCGCTTCGTTGATAACGCCTTGGGCCGCTTGTTGATCATTCCAAAAATCCGGATGTGTCATTTCGTGGTCCAATTCGGCAATTCGGGCTTCCTTCTCTTCTAAGTCAAAGAGACCCCCTAAAGTCCGCTAATTTCTTAGCTGTTTTTTCGAGCTCTGATCTGATTTCTGCTAATTCCATGCTCTTCACCTCTAATAGTAGTAATGTAACAAAGGAAAAGAGGCGGCAGAAGCCACTCCTCTTTTCACCAATCATCAGGCCTAATTATACACGGCCATGACAGTTTTTATATTTTTTGCCGCTGCCGCAAGGACAAGGATCATTGCGTCCCACTTCTTGCTTTTTGCGCACCGGTTTCTTCTTCACTTCTTCTCCATCTTCCTTCGGATGCACCGCTTGGCCTTGTGCCACTTCCTGGCGTTCCAGGTTATTGCGGATTTCAGCTTTCATGATGTACATAGCCACTTCATCTTCGATCGCGGCAATCATTTCATTGAACATCGCGAAGCCTTCCTGCTGGTATTCCTTCAGCGGATCGATCTGGCCGTATGCACGAAGGTGGATACCTTGGCGCAATTGTTCCATGGCATCGATATGGTCCATCCACTTGCTGTCAACCGCACGAAGAAGGATGACTTTTTCGAATTCGCGCATTTGCTCGGAGGAAAGCTGTTCTTCCTTCTCATCATAATGCTCTTTCACTTTTTCAAGAATGAACTCGCTGATTTCATCGCTTTCTTTGCCTCTCAGGTCATCGACTGTTATCATGCCTTCAGGAAGCAGGTTTCCTTCGACATAGTCAATGATTCCTTCCAGGTTGTAGCCTTCTTCCTCCTCGCCGCTTGTGAATGCGGCAATTTGGCGTTCAACTGATGTATTGATCATTGTTTCGATGATTTCACGGAGGTTATCGCTATCCAGCACTTCAAAGCGCTGTTTATAGATGATCTCACGCTGCTGGCGAAGGACATCATCATATTGAAGCAATTGCTTACGTGCATCGAAGTTATTGCCTTCAACCCGTTTTTGCGCGGATTCAACCGCTTTTGTGACCATCTTGCTTTGGATTGGCTGTGTATCGTCCATACCAAGGCGGGCCATCATATTCTTCATGTTATCACTTCCGAAACGGCGCATCAATTCATCTTCCATCGATAGGTAGAATTGAGTGACACCAGGGTCTCCCTGACGTCCTGACCGTCCACGAAGCTGGTTATCGATCCGTCTTGATTCATGGCGCTCCGTACCGATTACGGCTAAACCGCCAAGTTCTTTAACGCCTTCGCCAAGCTTGATATCCGTACCACGTCCGGCCATGTTGGTCGCAATGGTGACAGAACCCTGCTTACCGGCATCGGCGATGATTTCCGCTTCACGGAAATGGTTCTTCGCATTCAGGACATTGTGCGGAATTTTACGCTTCGCTAACAATTGTGAGATCAATTCGGATGTCTCGATCGCAACTGTACCGACTAGGACCGGCTGCCCATTTTCATGGCGTTCCTGAATATCGTCAACAACGGCATTGAACTTGCCGCTCATGCTAGCATAGATCAGATCCGCGCGGTCGTCACGGACGATATCGCGGTTCGTCGGGATGACGATAACGTACATATTATAGATATTGCGGAATTCCTCTTCCTCTGTCTTTGCGGTACCTGTCATACCGGCAAGCTTTTCATACATACGGAAGTAGTTCTGGAAGGTGATGGTCGCAAGCGTCATGCTCTCATTCTGGATTTCCAATCCTTCCTTCGCTTCAATCGCCTGGTGTAGCCCATCACTGTAACGGCGGCCTTTCATAAGGCGGCCAGTGAATTGGTCGACGATGATGATCTCGCCTTCCTGCACCACGTAATCAACATCATTGTGCATGGAGACATGCGCCTTCAATGCCTGGTTAATATGATGGTTCAAGGCTACATGGGATATGTCGAACAGGTTGTCGATGCGGAAAGCACGTTCAGCCTTCGTGATCCCTTCCTCCGTCAATTGGACACTCTTTGTCTTTTCATCATATGTGTAGTCCGTATCTTTCGTTAATGTACGGACAAAACCGTTTGCCTGAATATAAAGGGCTGTCGATTTTTGGGCGCTGCCTGAAATGATCAAAGGCGTACGCGCTTCATCGATCAGGATGCTGTCGACTTCATCGATTACGGCATAATGCAATGGCCGCTGAACCATTTGCTCTTTGTACAGCACCATGTTGTCACGAAGGTAATCGAAACCGAACTCATTATTCGTACCGTATGTGATGTCGGCATTGTATGCTTCCTGCTTTTCTTCACGGCTTAAACCATTTGTGTTCAAGCCGACTGTCAAGCCAAGGAATTCGAACAGCTGGCCCATTTCAGTGGCGTCACGTGAAGCCAGGTAATCATTGACCGTAATGACGTGCACGCCTTTTCCTGAAAGCGCGTTTAAATAAACCGGCATCGTGGAGGTCAATGTTTTACCTTCCCCGGTTTTCATCTCGGAAATATTGCCGTCGTGAAGGGAAATACCACCCATCAGCTGCACCTTGAACGGATACATGCCGAGCACTCGCTTGGATGCTTCGCGGACAACCGCAAAAGCCTCTGTCAGCATGCTGTCGAGCGACTCTCCTTTTTGGTAGCGCTCCTGGAATTCCGCCGTTTTTGCCTTCAGTTCGTCGTCGGACATAGCTTCCATTTGCGGAGCCAATGCATCTATTTGATCTGCCATCTTCTGCAGACGTTTTACTTCTTTCTTATTTGAATCGAATACTTTATTTAATATTGATAACATGTCACAAACGCTCCTCTGTTTTGTGATGACGTGAAACTTGCAATAATGCGGCTATATAGGAAAGAACAGCGATCTTGCACCCTATTCTTTCATTATTAAAATTTATCCATTTTATAATATTACCATTTCTATCACCGTGGTACAACTGCGGGCTAATAGGGAAACGCCTTCTTTCATCGCTATCATTTTACAGCATTCGACATGGGCGCCCGGATTCAGGCAATGAAAAAATGCGGGATGTCCCACTCTGTTAGGAATGGGGCATCACCGCATTTTTCGTTTAGTTTTATCTATTATTTAGTTGGGTTCAATTAAGCCGTAACGGCCGTCCTTACGCTTGTAAACAACGTTAGTCATTTCCGTTTCAGCATTTGTGTAAACGAAGAAATTGTGGCCCAACAGGTTCATTTGAAGAATCGCTTCCTCACTGTCCATTGGTTTTAAGTCGAAGCGTTTGTTACGCACAACTTCCAAATCATTGTCCTCTGTTTCCACAGCGTCCTGCGGAGTGCCTTCTTCCGGTTCAAAATCGAAAAGATCAGCCGTGCTTCCCGCTGTGCGGAATTTACGGTTCACTTTTGTCTTATGCTTGCGGATTTGTCTTTCAAGCTTATCAGTGATTGTATCAATCGCAGCATACATATCTGCATTTCTTTCTTCTGCCCGTAGAACAAGATTAGACATTGGAACAGTGACTTCAACCTTAGACGTCTTATCGTTATAAACCTTTAGGTTTACATGAACGGTAGCATTAGATGTGTTGTTAAAATATCTTTCCAATTTTCCAATTTTCTTCTCCACGTATTCGCGCAGAGCTGGAGTTACCTCAATGTTTTCACCACGAATGTTATAATCCATAAGTGAGTCCTCCTTTAATAAATAAAACTATACCTATAGATTCTATGATACCCCTTCCAAACCCTCTATGAAACATTAATTTTATTTGTCGAATTTACGAACAAAAATTTTCACAGAATCTTCACGTTATAGCGAAAAATAGAGGTTTAAATGGATGATTTTTGGTGAATTTCTTTGTTGGATTGAATTGATGCTAACAGAGGAAAGCCTTGTGGGAGAAATTGCTGATGTTGGCGTAGTAAGTAGTGGTATACCGTTGATTTCCGCTGCGAGTGGACGCTTTCCGCGGGCGGGGCCGAGCCGCTTCCTTCGCTTCGCTGCGTCCAGGGTCTCGACTGTCCCGCTGTTCCCGCAGGAGTCGCCACTCTTCACTGCAATCAACTGGTTGGGCGGATCGGGATAGAGCGGGAATTGGTTCCTACTTTCTTTAAAAGTAGTCTCTTCTATAATGTATATCGTTTTGAAAATTAAACCCGTTTTTCATTGAAAGTATAATTAATACAGATTTTAATAATTTTCTTTATAAGCAACTCTATACGCATGGAGACAAAACACCGTTGATCTCCGCTGCGAGTGGACGCTTTCCGCGGGCGGGGCCGAGCCGCTTCCTTCACTTCGCTGCGTCCAGGGTCTCGACTGTCCCGCTTTTCCCGCAGGAGTCGCCACTCTTCGCTTCAATCAACTGGTTAGGCGGATCTGTTTGGGATGGAGAATTGATTCCTTATTCTTCAGAGTAATCTCTTATTATGGTTATTCAATCGGTTAATCTGAGAAAAAAACAACAAATGCAATATAAAAACTCCAAAATAAAAGGTATCGAGAAGATTTTCCCAATACCTGTTTCGGTTAGTTTAGTTACGTTTATCCAAAAAGTAGCTGCCGACGTCGTTGTTTGTGTAGCCGAGATAGCTTTTTGTTGATTTATCCTGTTTTTTTACTTCGCGGATTTTCTTTGCCAGTTCCTTCTTAATGGAAGCAAGCTGCTGATCGATTTCCTTATTATAAAGAACAATCACTCTTCCAATCTTTTCTTCATCAGCGGTGAATGGCGGTTTGATCGCTTGCAGCACCTTTTCACGCCGGTCCAGAAGCTGACCTATTTCATCGTATTGTCCGTCCGTTAAATCGCTCTGTGGGAGACGAGAAAGCTTCAGCAGGCTGTCTGTTAGTTGATAGCATTCCTTTATGCTTGCTCTCATCAGATGCTGCCACCGTGATACTGCTGCTTGCGGTTTGATTGAATAACCTGTTTCCATGTATCGCGAAATTCAACTACAAGACCCTCTACTTCATCAAGAGGTGCACTGTCATTCTGGATATTGGCATCGGAAAGGCGCTGCATCATAAAATCATAGAGCGTCATCATATTCTTGGACACATCCACATCCATATTCAACGTAACCATCAGCTCACGGATAATATTTTGCGCTTTTTGGATATTCATGTTTTTTTCCTCAAATTGACCTTTTGCTATAGCTATCTTTGCCTTCGTGATGAACTTCAGGCAACCATTGTACAACATTAGCGTCAACTCAGCTGGTGAAGCGGTGTTGACCGAATTCTGTTCATACGTCTTATATGGATTATTTGCTGCCATGATTGTGACACTCCTTTATATAAAGCTATTAGTTTCCGTTACTAAACATTTGTGTTAAATAATTTGATTGGCTGTTTGCCTTCTGGATTGCCTGCTCCATTGCCGTAAATTGGCGGTAATATCGGTCTTCTAGGTCTTTCAGGCGGTCTTCCAATGATTTTTGACGAGTCTCAATCGTATCCAGCTCCCGGCCGATTGTAAAGGTTTGGTTGGTAGAATTACTATTACCTGCCTTCAACTTGACTGTATCCATTGCTTTCGTAACAGTATCAGTCAGTTTCTGGGTAATTCCGTTTTCTCCACGGAAAAGCTGTTCTATAGAATCCGGATCTTCCTCAATCGCTTTTTTAAGCTTTTCTTCATTTATTTCAAGCTTGCCTCCAGAAAGATAATCCGCAGTAGTTGTAATGCCTATTTTCGATAATTGATCGTAGTCCTTCGAGATTTCGCTGTTCTTAACCTGTCCGTAGAAATCCATCCGCATATTGGATAAGACGCCACTTAAAGTCGAATCATGACGCAGCAACCCTGATTTCGCTAATTCTTCCCATTTTTCTTGTTGCTTATCGCTCAATGATTCTTTTTGGTCATCCGTTAATGGAGCATAATCTTTATACTTTTTCTCATCCAGCTTCCCTTGGATTTTATCGATCATTTCATTATAGCTTTTAACAAAATTTGAAATGTTTTCATAGACTTTGTTTGTATCATTAGAAATACCGATTGTCACAGGCTGAGCTGACCCAGTGTCGAAAGTTTGCTTCAAGGTGAACGTTACTCCATTCATTTCAAATGTATTAGAGGAGCGCTCAGTGGAAAGACCGTTTATATCAAATTTTGCATTAACTGCTTTTTCTTTCGGAGTTTCATTCATATCAAATTTCAAAATTTTTGTAAGGAAACTTCCTTCACCTCTGATTTCAGAAGTATTCATCGTTCCTTCAATAAAAGTACCAGTTTCTGAACGAGTCATCGTCATTTTACCTGTATTTTTATCATAAAACATCGAAACCCCAACTTTACTGCCATTTACTTTACTTATTACATTATTAAGTGACTCTTTACCAGTGATAATAAAGTTTTCATACTGTTCACCACTTGATGTACTGGTATTTAATGAAAACGATGCATATTTATGTTGATAAGACGCTTCCATCCTATATGTTGTATCCTTTGTTGAGGAAGGTATTTTTCCAGGTTCGAATGTAATTAAGCCTGTTTCATTATCTAATTCACCAACTTTTGTATTTCCTTCATAAATCATACCATCGTCATCTACTGTATATGTTTTATAGGGTTGAGCATTACTATTGCCATCTATTTTTGTAATTTTTATCTCTTTTAAATTACTAATACCATTTTGAGACAACTGCCATGAAGATGTACTACTTCCTAATGTAAGTGATTCTGTTTTGGCTTTACCAATGTAGTCCACTTTAATAGTACTGTCTTTTGAGATTGATTTATTAAATTTGATATTACCATCATTATCAACAAATACAGTTGAATCGGATAGTTTGCTTTGATCAGTTACAACTTTATAAGATTTACCATCAACTTTGACACTCCATGAATTTTGTTTATCCTCCAGTATGTTATTTGTCTCCCCTTCCCCAAATAACTTATAATCGGAAGTTCCATCACCTGTTAAAGATTGCGATACAACCGCTCCTGTCTTCCATACAGGTTGAACACTAGATGGTAATTCACTATTTTGAGCGTACAAAGATTTTGTTTGATCAAGTTTTCCGTTATAAATCTTATCTGTATTAATACGCACCTCTGCCTTTGCCAACCGTTCGACTTTGGAAATGGAATATGAAGATAAACCAGCTGCACCGGTTGCCGTTGCTGTAACCTTGCTTTCATCAGAAGAACTTACTGTTCTGACTCGATAAGCAGAAGATAGCTTCATATCCAGCAAACCATTTCTGAAATTCAACAGTAATGTATTCATAGAACGGTAATCATCTCGTTGCCATTCTAGCGTTTGTTTCTTTTGTTTCAATTTATCCAACGGCACACTTTGCGCCTTCATCATATCTTTAACAATGCTATCTATATCCATTCCGCTCGCCAAACCTGTTATTCTCATGCTTTACACACCTCTTTATATCTTTTTATCAACCAGCCAGCCAATCTGCTCCATCATGGAGGCGTACATATCCAAGAACTTCTTTGGAGGTATTTCTCTGACAACTTCCTGGGTATCATTATTTACAACGGACACATAATATTCTTGGAGCTTATCGTGAAATTGAAATCTTACATGTGTGGTAGATGCATCAATAAATGAATTCATGCTATCCACTATTTTTTCAAAATGTTCTTTTCTTAGTAATACATCTTCTGTGTTGTTCTCTTTATTCACATTCTGATTAATAGGTGAGCTATTCGTATTTCTCCCATTAGAAACCGTTGTATCAACAGGAATAGACACTTTATGAATCATGAAAGTAACCCCTCTCAACACCTCTTTATTTATCTTTAATATCGGTAATAAACCTCCATAGTTAATAGATAGAAACAATAAGTAACAAACAACAAAAAAAGCCTTACAAAGGAATCTTTCCTCTGATAAGGCTTTAAAATTATAATTCTTATTTCAACAATTGTAGAACGCCTTGTGGTTGTTGGTTAGCTTGAGCCAACATAGCTTGAGAAGCTTGTTGAAGAATGTTGTTCTTTGTTTGCTCCATCATTTCTTTAGCCATATCAACGTCACGAATACGAGATTCAGCAGCTGACAAGTTTTCAGAAGATGTGCTCAAGTTATTAATTGTGTGTTCTAAACGATTTTGGCTTGCACCTAATTTAGAACGTTCAGCTGATACAGCATCAATTGCAGATTGGATAACTGTAATTGCATTTGCTGCTTTTTCATGTGTAGAAACATCTAAAGCATTTTCATTATTAGTTGCATCTGTACCATTATTAACAGTTGCCGTTCCAGTAAAGTTTGCACCATTTCCTGTAATACCTAGTGCAGATGCTCTCATGTCTGCTATTTCAATAGACATACTTTGGTTTTGGTTGGCACCAATTTGGAATTTAAGCTCCGCTCCAGCTTTTACTGCTTCTTCAGCTGCTACAGCTTTAACACTTGCAGTATCTTCAGTTGTATTTGTTGGAGCATCAGTTTGACCGGAAGCAACTTTTTCAGTTAAAACAAGATCAGTTCCATCTTTTGTGATATCATATGTTTGACCTAGACTTGAAGCTTTTGCCAAATCCATTAATTCGTCAATATCACTAAATTTCCCATCAGCCGTAGTAGCGCTATGTGTAAAATCAACGCCACCTATCGAAACGTCACCAGTAAGAGTTGAGGCATCAAATTTATAAACACCTTTTACAGCATCTACTGCTTCTACTGCTTCTTTAGCTGCTGTTCTAGTGTCTTTACTACCATTCAATAATTTTTGAGTATTAAATTCAGTTGTATTACCGATACGGTTGATTTCAGATGTTAAAGAGTTAATTTCTTTTTGAATTTCGCCACGATCTGATTCAGTATTTGTATCGTTAGCTGCTTGAGTAGCAAGCTCACGCATACGTTGAAGAATGCTGTGAGTTTCGTTCAAAGCGCCTTCAGCAGTTTGAATCAAAGAGATACCATCCTGAGAGTTTTTAGAAGCCATATCTAATCCACGGATTTGCCCGCGCATTTTTTCAGAAATAGCAAGACCAGCTGCGTCATCTCCTGCACGGTTAATTCTCATACCAGATGATAGTTTTTCCATGTTTTTAGATTGTGCGTTTTGTGCGTTACCCATTTGACGGTATGTGTTAAGTGCTGCGATATTATGATTGATAATCATTTTATTTCCTCCTTGAATAAGTAGGTTCACATCCTTGTGAACACTATTAGTTTCGAAAGGATGACGGCCGTACACCCTTTCTTTCACACTAGTTATATCGACTCAAATTAATAGGATTTAATAGGTAAAAATGAAAATCCAAAAAGAAATTTTAAATTATTTACTGTTTTGTTTTAAAATAGCTAATAATTGATTGTTTCCAGAAATAGCAGCTTTATTCTCATTCTGTATGCTTTCAAACACTTCTTTCCGATGAATCTCTACCTCTTTAGGCGCTTTTATGCCAATCTTGATTTGATCGCCTTTACTCTCCAAAACTATTATTTCAATATCATCGCCAATAATGATGCTCTCGCCTGCTTTTCTTGTCAGTACTAACATGTTTCTTACCCCTCTCTCTCTGTATGTTTAAGAGGGTGCTTCGTCATATACCCTGAATCATGCAGAATGACTTGCTTGGCTTTTTGATTGCTCAAGTTAAAAATAACAGGAGCCTGCAGATTGGCTGTCGATTCTTCCATTGAATCTCCCAAAGTAAGAATCACTAACGGAAGGACATCATTTTTTTCTTTTATGTCCAACTGGCTGATAATAGAGGTCTCCAGTTCAAAGTCATAGGCAGGAAAAAAAGGGAACGGGCTGGCTACGACAAAAGCAATGTTTTCATTTTTGGTTGATTGAAGAACAGAAAAGGTATCTCCTTCGGATAATGGGTATAATGCGAATTCATGCTCTGCAGGAAAACCGGGTATACCGCTTTGGAAGTTCCACATTTGATGTTCATTGATGTCCAATTCTCCGTGATACTTTGTCTTTATATTCATATCTTCACTCCGCTTTGTATAGATTCCTAAATATCTTCACTGACAAAATCGACCGTCAGCGAGTTTTTCTGAAGCATGCCTACATCTACATTTCCCCGCTGGTATTCTACTACCGGTTTATTGGCATGGGAATTGATATTCGGTTTATGGGTTTGCCAGTTCACTTCTACTTTACCAGGGTCATAATCCAGTTTAACGCTGAACATCGGCGGAATAAAGCCGAGATTGAATTGCTTTTCAGGCTGTTCGCTGTTGCGCTTTGCCTGCTCTGCAATCGGATCGCCGCCATATTCGATTTGCATCAGTTCATCGCCGTCCTGTGCCCGCCGGGCCATTCCATCCAACAACGCTTGCTCACCGTCGGCAGCGTATTCTTCCGTTCTGCGGCGGCTTGATTTCAAATCCATCGCTTCCCAGGCAGCCGTCTGGTCGATCGTTAATCGGGATGGTGTCCGCTCGATATCCATCTCCGCCTTGGGCTGTTCAATATCAATGTTCGCTCCAGGCTGTTCGATATTTGCAACCGCATTATTTGTTTTTAACGATATTAATGCCGGCTGGGATTCCAATCTGATCTGCGGCACTCTCATAGTGTGTCCTCCTTTCTTACTGAAAGAAAAAAGCTATCCCGAAGGAATAGCTTTTATCGTAGAAAATCCATCAGAGTCGGCTGCATGATTTTGGCGCCGACACTGAGCGCGACACGATGGACGCTTTCCTGCATGGTTAAATTCATTATAGCTTCCTCTAATTCTATATTTTCATTATCCGATAGAATTTGAGTAGACGTAACCTCTTGTGTATCCAAACGATCGCTCATCATATCAACACGATTCTGCTTAGCTCCGACATTCGAGCGTGCCGTCAGGAATTTATCGATTTGTTGATCTAACTTGCTCAAGTGATTACTGATGTCTGTTTCACTTGCATTTGGGTCTTTTAAAGTATTGATTAAACTCGTGATAGATGAGTTACTATCTTTTGATGTAACATCACCGAATATATCTTTTCCAGGCGTATTAAGGGGCAATGTGATACCCGAGAAAACCTCAAGGTTAATTTTATCTGTATTCAATTGATCTGGATCTGTATCTGGATTAACGCTTGAAGGAGGTACTGTTGTATTTGTGCCATTAAAAATATATTTACCGCCAATTTGTGTGTCGTATACATTTCTCAGTTGTTCCTGTAACTGTTCTATTTCAGTCGCAACGTAGGATCGTTGTGATTCTTCCATGGAGCCATTACTAGCCTGAACAGTTAACTCACGTATTTTTTGCAATGCCAGAACACCTTGATTTAGCGCATCATCAGTACTATCCACCCATGTCTTGACTTCACCTATGTTTTGCTGATATTGCTTAATATTATTTAAATCTGTACGATAGCCCATAGCTCTCATAGCAGCAACTGGATTATCGGAAGGCTTAGAAAACTTCTTTCCCGTCTGTGTCTGCTCCTGCAGTTGAGCTAGTTTACTGTAGCTTTCACTAATATGTCTCAATGTATTATTACTGATCATTGATTGTGTTACGCGCATATTTTCTCAACTCCTTATCTTCCTCCGACACCCATGCCGTTTATGATTTTATCTAACATTTCATCAATAATAGTGATATTTCTGGCACTTGCATTGTAAGCATGCTGGAACTTAATCATATTCACCATTTCTTCATCAAGAGAAACCGCGCTTACCGATTGACGATTTTGATCGACCGATGATGCAATGGTATACGCATTCTTCAGATTTTGCGCAGCACTTTGCGACTCGACACCGAGTTTGCCGATAACACCAGAATAATAGCTATCAATATTTCCCGTTAAGTCTGTAGGGAATCCCGCATTCCCCTTTGTGGAATATTTATCAAAGCTTAATGTCTTTAAATTAGCCAGAGCTTGGGCGTTTTTATTATTCCCAGCATCTCCATTGCCGTCGCCCGCTCTGATTGAAGCAGGATCATCTGTGATGCTGTCTTTGACCCTTAGACTTTTGGCGGGATCATTTGGATCAAATTCAAAGAAATTAAGTTTTCCATCTGCATTATCTGTAGGGATTGATTCTTCATTAAGTGCATAGCCTTTTGCATGAATGGCGTTGAATTCCGTGGCAAATGCAAATGCCATCTTGTTCAACTTATCAAGCATTTCAGGATATTTACCTTTAACATCAGTACCATCCATATATCCAAAGTTTTGGATTAAAGCAGCTAATTCACCTGATTTATCAAAATTTTTCGGGGCAATTGTCTCAGTCCCAACTTTAATTCCATTTACTGCTCCGGTGGCAGTATCCTTTGAAATACTGACCTCATTATACCCTTCATTTCCTCTTTCCTTAGAGGCACTGACTAGATTAATAGGCGGATCATAGGACTTTCCATCTTCTTTTACTAATTCAATATTGATAAGACCATCAGCTTGAGGTAAAGCAAGGCCATAATTATCCGGTTTTACATTAGATACTTTTATATTGACCATGCTCGATAGCTTATCGATTAATTCATCACGCTGGTCATACAAATCATTAGGCAAATAGCCATGCGGCTCTGATTCTGCTATTTGCTTATTCAATTCAGATATACTTTTAAGTGTTTGGTTAATATCTGTGACTCTTACATCTATTTGACTGTCGATATCATCCTTGACACGAGTAAGAGAGTTATAGTAGTAATTAAAGACGTCTGCGACAGCCTGCCCTGAAGAGGCAACCACATCACGCGCACCGCTATTTTCCGTATTGGCTGCCAGCGTCTGCAAAGAATTCCAGAACTTATCCATTGCATTCTGCAAACCGCTCGTCGATGGCTCATTCATGATTTGCTCAATTTTCGTCAATGAATCGCTCATGGCGCCATAATAACCCATACTATTGCTCTGCTGGCGGAACTGGGTATCCAAGAACGAATCCCTAACCCGCTCGATGCTCCCAGTCGTTACACCCGTTCCGATCTGGCCGGGAATGCCCGGGCGGTTCATGCCTGAATACGGGTAGGTGTCGGTTTGGATCATGTTGGCGCGCTGGCGTGTGTAGCCTGGTGTGTTTACATTGGAAATATTATTGCCTGTCACGTAAAGTGCTCCCTGTTGCGTGAACATGCCACGCTTGGCTGTTTCTAAGCCCATGAAGGTTGAACGCATGGTCGTTCCTCCGATCTTCTTTGTGAAATGGTTTATGCTTTCGAGTCGAACATGCTTCGTTTCTGCTGCTGGCTGCCTGCTTTGGCGGGCTTTTGGTAGTTGAAATCCGTTTCGCGGGGGCGAAGCATATCGAGAGATAGATTGACGAACTGCAGTGACGTATAGATTAATTGCTGGTTCAATTGATTGGCTTCCTTCAATTGCTTGGTCAGCGCCAATAGTTGGTCCCTTTGCTTGCTTAATTGTTCTTTTTCAGGGCCTTCGGCGTTCTCCACCACATCAAGCAGGCTTGCTTCCGGCTGGCCCATCAGCTGCGCGACTGCTTTTTGCCGTTCATTTTCGATTTGGTTGATGGCTTTTATATATTTTTGCTCTTCGTTCATCAAGTTTTCCAGTTTGGCAATGTCGCTGTTCTTGATGGTGTCCGTCTTTTGGTCGGCGAGCTTTAATAGACTGGCATGAAGTTTGATCAATGTATCCAGATGCTGGATAAGTGCTGCTCTTCCCATCATGCTCCTCCTTTATTGTTCAAAAAGTATGTAGGTTCTATAGGTGTAATATTGAGTTTTGCTGCAGCCCCATCCCATGGAAGGACAGATGATTGCAATCAATCATCTGCCTAATCGCCAAGGAGCTCCGGGCTGTTTTATTTTTTGGAATAAAAGTTCACTATGCTCTTGGCGGTTGCTTTGGGGTCGATGCTGTATGTTCCATTTTCAATAGAGACCTTAATGTCTTCGACACGGGCTTGCCGTTGTGAAACAATTTGTGAGGATTGCTGCATTTCTTTGGCTGTTGAGGATATTTCTATTTGGTCTTTTTTATAAGTGGACTTTTGCAAACCGTCCAGCTTATTCATGTTTTGCTTATACGGATTCATTCCTGCCGGGCCTATATTATTGATTTTCATCGCTCTTCCCTCACTTTCAAAAAACCGGTTCATTCATCTTATTCTTACTATCGGCCGAAACTATGAATTTGTTATGTTATTTTATCATTTTTTATTGACAAATTTCATCCATCCGTACTTCTTCATTATTAAAGAGGATGTTTATGATCTTTTGTGTAATACGTAACATTCTTGCCACGCTCTTCGATGGCCTTGCGCTGCTCTTCCATTTCCTCAAAATGGTGCAATTCCGTTCTCAATGATTTCGAACAATCGGAACAAAGACGCCCTTCACGTATGGTAGCGCCGCAGCGGTCGCACTTATAGCCGAGTTTCGGGAATTGGGCGAGCTTCAGGCGGCCTTTTTTGATGTATTTGATGATCAGCTCTTCTTCCACACCTGTTGCCTCAATCACTTGATCCATCGCAGCTGTACGGTTTTCACGCTTGCGGATATAATTGTATACTTTTTCAAAATCCTTTTCTTCTTCTTTGTAGCATTCGTCGCATACATCACGAAATTTTGTTTCTATGAATAACTTGTCGCAACGGCGGCAATTCGTCAATTCGCCCATTGTGGTTCCTCCTTGTGCTGCTTCTGATGACTGTATGATTCTGGTACACTACCTGGCAACCGTAAGTGAATGGACGGAGCTGGCTCCTGCCTGGATGAGCAATTCGGCTGCATGTCGCAGTGTGCTTCCTGTAGTATAAATATCGTCCACCAGCACAATATGTTTACTGGTGATGGCTGAATTATGACGGCAAGTGAAAATTTGCGGCAATTCAATCCGCTGCCTCCTCGATTTCTTCGATTGCTTTTCACTATGGCTTCGATTCAGCAGCAAAACAGGCGAATGCCCAGCTGCTTTAATCAGCTCCTCACTTTGGTTGAAGCCCCGCTCCTGCATCCGTTCCTCACTTAGTGGCACAGGGCAAATAAGCGCACCTTTCCACTTCTTCAACTGCTTCCTTAAATCATCTGCGAACAGATTCGCCAGAGCAACATCTCCCCTGTATTTATAGAGCGCAATCAGCTCTTTCATAAAATCGTTATACGCATACAGCGATGTATTTCCGCTAAGCGTGCCCTTCCATCTGTTATCCTGCTCCCATCGCTCGCAATCATGGCATAGCGTTTCTCCCTGTTCAGGCATCACTCGGGAACAAATCCGGCAGCAAGCTCCTTCTATTCGTTCCATTTTTCCATAGCATTCCTGGCATAACAGCGGCTGATCGAATACAAATAATGTTTCCCATGAATAAGCAGCCTCAAACACAGCGCCGCAGTACAGGCAAATCAGTTTCTTAAACATCGATCAATCCCCTTTCCAAGGCGGCTTCATTCATTGAATTGATTTGGGCAACGGCCCTTTTCATCGCCCACGTCTTTCCATAGTGGAAGAAAATGATGTCTCCGTCCGGGGCGTCCTTTTTCCTTCCGACCCGGCCGGCAATTTGCACAAGTGCGCTTTCTGTAAAAATAGCTTCCTCCGCACCGATAACCGCAACATTCAGGCGAGGAATCGTGACACCCCGCTCTAAAATCGTCGTCGTTAGCAGCCCAAGGACCTTTCCTTCTCTCAACGATTGCACCTTTTCTTTCCGGTCTTCATCCTCCGAATGGACAGACAATAGCTCCGGGTATTCCTGCTGGAAGAGAGGCAAATACTCATTCATTAAACGGATAGTAGGGAAGAAAAGAAGAAATGGCGTCTGATTGGAAAGCTGCTGGGAGTACCATGCATGCACTTGTTTAGGGATTTTCTTTTTCGAGAAGCTTTTCTTCCAATTGCCGCACCACCTGTATTCAGGGACAGGAATGCTGTGGCGATGGAAACGGGCGGGTATGGTGACACTGAGGATTTCATTTGTGGCTGCTCTTTTTCGGAGGCTTCGGGAGGGGGTAGCAGTTAAATAAACCAACGCTGAGGATGGCTTGCGGCTCTGGGCCACCGCATATTGAAGCGCTTGATCGGCGCTGTAGGGAAAGGCATCCACCTCATCGACTACTACAAGATCGAAGGCATTTTTATAGCGAAGGAGCTGGTGGGTAGTCGAAATAACCAATTGGGCACAGATCGATTTTTCTTCACTGCCCCCATATAAGGCCGCCACCGGCACATGGGGAAAGGCTGCCTTGAGTCGCGGAGCCAGTTCCAGCACCACATCCGTCCGTGGAGTGGAAATGCAGACTCGTTCCCCTCTCGCCAGTGCCGCTGCTATACCTTCAAACAGCACCTCTGTTTTGCCTGCGCCGCAAACCGCCCAGACCAGACAGACTTTTTTATTCTTCACCGCTTCAACCACTATACTTGAAGCCTCCTGCTGGGCAGGCGATAAGGTCCCGCTCCATTCAAGAGCATTTTCAAGCTTCGAGAAAGAATACGGCGGCCCTGTCCACGAAATGAGGGATTCGCATGACCGCACCTTCCCCATAATGATGCAATTGCGGCAATAAGCGCAGATCTTGCCGCAACGGGCACAGATATGCGAATAAAAATGCCGCTGATCCTCCGTCCCGCACCGCCGGCAGCTATAGCGGGCTTTTTGTTCAACAATGCCCTTTTCATACGTAATGTAACCGTGCTCCACGTGTTCCTGAAGAATAGGGGAAAAATCGGAAAGCTCATCGATCAGAAGTGATTTTCCATACAGAAAAGCTTGAAGTTCTTTAGAGGAAGTAAAACTTTGGGACACATCCATATTATCTATTCAGCTCCTTTACAGCTATTATTCGACAGCAACTTGCTGAATCCTCTCTGTAAAAAAACGTGAGCTTTTACGAAATAGGAACGGTGATTTTACCGTCTAACTAACAGCGGAAGGTGCGAGACTCCTGCGGGATCAGCGGGACAGGCGAGACCCCACAGGCTGACACGCCGAGGAGGCTCGCCGCACGCCCCGCGGAAAGCGAGCATCCTGGAGCGCCTATCACTCGTTATCTATTCCATAAGTAAGCAAACAAAAAAAAGCAAAAATGCCATTCAATCAGCATTTTTGCTTTTCGCATTATATATTCACTTATTTCTTATACCAGCCCATACCCATCGAGCCTTCACCCAGATGCGTCCCGATAACCGGTCCGAAATAGCTGAGCTCGAAGTCCACATTCGGGAATCGCGCGGACAATTCTGCCATCCATTCCATCGCTTCTTCTTCACGCTTGGCATGGATAATGACCGCTTCCATCGGTTCGCCCGATTTCGCATCCTGTTCCAACAGTTCGACGATGCGGTTCATCGCTTTTTTTCTTGTGCGGATTTTTTCGAACGGCACGATCAGCTTGTCCTGGAAGTGCAGGATCGGCTTCACCTTAAGCAAGCTGCCAAGGATCGCCTGCGCGCTGCTTAGACGGCCGCCGCGCTGCAGGTGGGCAAGATCATCCACCATGAAATAAGCACGTACACTTTTTTTCATTTCATCCAAGCGGGCGATGATTTGCTCCGGCGTAGCGCCATTTTGCGCCATTTTGGCTGCCTCGATCACATAGAAGCCCTGCACGCGGCATGAAATTTCGGAATCATATCCGTATACATCTATATCCTCCACCATATCGCCTGCGGATACAGCGCCCTGGAATGTGCCGCTGATCCCGCTTGATAAATGGATGCTTACAATTGCATCATACTCTTTCGCTAATTCGGAATATGTTTCGATGAATAAACCGACTGGAGGCTGGGAGGTGGTTGGCAGTTTATCTTCTTTCTTTACTTCCTCGTAAAAATCGTCTGCTTTTATATCTATTTCTTCTCTATAAGTTTCAGTTCCAAATACAACACTTAAGGGAATCATATGTATATTTAACTGTTCACGTAACGTTTTCGGGATGTACGCAGTACTATCCGTCACAACTGCCGTTTTCATAAAAGTTGTACCTACCTTATAATAATTTTCTACTACTGCCATTATAATTACCATTCTATATGAAAAGTGGTAGCTTTGCATTAAAATGTTCGTTCCCTTTTTGCACTTTGCTTTCATTATGGACGTTTCGCCCTCTTTTTACACCTGCACAAGGGACGAAAGCAATGAGGGCATAATAAAAGGGATGCAACAGGTGTATTGCATCCCTTTTATGCCCTATGGATTAGCGCACTTCCACCCAGCCATTCTTGATGGCAAGGACCACTGCCTGTGTACGGTCGTTGACCGCCATTTTCTGAAGGATATTGCTCACATGGTTCTTGACCGTCTTTTCAGAAATGAACAATGTTTCCCCAATGACGCGGTTGCTTTGGCCGTCAGCCAGCAGTTGCAGTACTTCGCATTCGCGGCGGGTCAGCAGGTGAAGCGGACGGCGGATTTCAGTCGCAAGGTTTGAGGAATTCTCTTCAGCCATATCAGTGGCCAACCGGCGGTATTCCCTCACCAGGTTATGCGTTACCTTCGGATGCAGGTATGAACCGCCATCGGCGACCACCTTCACCGCTTCGATCAATGCATCGGCATCCATTTCTTTCAATAAATAACCGCTTGCTCCCGTTTTGAGTGCATGTGTGACGTAATTTTCATCATCGTGGATGGAAAGGATGATGACCTTCGTATTCGGGTACTGCTGGATCAATTGCTTTGTTGCTTCAATGCCGTTTATGTTCGGCATATTAATGTCCATGATGACCACATCAGGTCTGAACCGTTCAACCAAACCGATCGCTTCGCTGCCATCATCCCCTTCGGCCACTACTGAAAACGATTCTTCAAAATCCAGTATTCTTTTTACTCCTTCACGGAATAGTTGGTGATCGTCTATAATCACAATACTCGTCGTACTCAACATGTTCCACTCCCCTTGTCTTTATCCGATAACCTACTAATGCCTGTACTGCTTTCTTTCTATTTATTTCATGAAACTTCAATCGGCATAGAAATCATGACGACTGTACCCTTGCCAATACTTGAATCCACGGTCAGATCCCCATTCAGAAGGTCAACGCGTTCCATCATTCCTATCAGGCCGAATGAACCTTCTTTCTTCGCATCTGTGTCAAATCCTTTGCCATCATCCTTGATAATGGCCATCACATGCGTCTGATTGATTTCAATCTTCACTGTGATGGTTGAAGCGTCAGCATGCTTGATTGCATTTTGAACGGATTCCTGAATCAACCGAAAAAGCGCCACTTCCATTTTAGGCGGCAGCCGCACCTCTTCACGAAGCGAGACAAAATCAATTTTTAAGGTTTGGTTATACTCTTCAATATTGCTTAAATATTTCCGGAGGGTCGGGACCAATCCTAAATCATCGAGCGCCATTGGCCGCAAGTCATAAATAATTCGTCTTACCTCATATAACGCATTGCGGACCATCTTCTTCAGGCTGCGGATTTCCTTCAACGCTTCATCGGCACCCTGTTCTCGAAAGATTCTATCAATTAAATCTGATCTCATCATGACATTCGCCATCATCTGGGCAGGACCGTCATGGATTTCACGCGACAGCCGCTTACGCTCTTCCTCCTGGGCTTCGATGATTTTGAAGCCAAATTCCTGTCTGCGCTTGGCATCATGCAGAAGTTCCCCTACCTGCGCCAAATCGCTTGTCAGGAAATTCAATACGATTGAGATTTGCGAGACGAGGTGCTCCGCACGTTCAATCGTATTCTGCAATCCGATCAAACGGCGCTGCAAATCATCACGCTTATAGCGCAGCTGTTTTTCAAGCTGCCGGTTCATCTGCAAATCGACTTGCAGGGAATGGGCCACTTCATAAGCTTCCCTGACTTGCTCCTCTGAAAATGTATTGAAATGCCTGCTTACTTCCGATAAGCGCTTTCGGGCGAATCGAGCTTTTCTTTCCAATTGGTCCCCTTCTTCAATTACTTGAAGGACCATTTGCCGGATATTCTTCAATTCTTCAAAAAGCGTTTCGAAATCCAGCCGGCTTTGTTCACCGATATTAAAAATTTCGTTTTTGCTTGCCCCTACCATTTGAATCATTTTATCCAGGATATGATCCAGCTCCTGGATATTTAAATTCTTAATGGACATACAGATTCCTCCGTTTTCGTCCAACTAGCACCATGATACAATCCTTATGGCTTGTCCCTTGATGAGTAAAAAACACATAGTGCGCAGAACTACTTTAATACGAAATATAGTCTCAAGTACTATGTCTATCTTAGTATGGAATTCTCGAAAAATACATTCTTTTGCAATCAAATCGATTAAAAAAACATATTTTGTAAGTTTTTCCGCTTACAATTTGGTTCTATTACTGATAAGCTAGTAGGTTTATATTGGATTCTATTTATTTTAAACTATTTTGCACGCACTTTTACATATGTCTTTTATCCTGTTCATTCCCTGTTCGAACTAACAATGGAATAAATTTCCCTGAACAATCATTATTCTCATTATACAAGATTATTTATTATTTTTAAATAATTTAACACTATTGATGTATAACTTATTATACCAGCCTCACTTTACTGGGATATTAAAGTTTGATTACATATTTTTACCATACTTTTACTGTAATAAGAAGAAACTAACCCATTAATATAGCCAATAATAGTTGCTTTTCTTTTTTCTACTACTATAATGAACAATTGCCCTCTTATATTCTGAAGATTATAATGATAAAGTAAAGAAATGGCTTTTCATGAGACATTTTAAGTATGAAATATGGCTTATCCAAGGAGGAATAGAATGCTTCAAGAATACCGGACTGTGAAAGGATATGGAGAAAACGAGATCGTGATTCAAAAGTCTCGCTTCATTGCGTACGTCAATCGTGCGGAAACCGAAGAAGCTGCTCTATCCTTCATACAAGATATTAAGAAAAAACATTGGGATGCGACTCATAACTGTTCAGCCTATATGATTGGCGAGCATGATTCTATACAAAAGGCGAATGATGACGGCGAACCGAGCGGCACAGCCGGCGTACCTATGCTGGAGGTATTGAAGAAAAAGAAACTGAAGGATACAGTGGTTGTGGTCACACGCTATTTCGGCGGCATTAAGCTCGGAGGCGGAGGATTGATTCGCGCATACGGCAAGTCGGCTTCTGAAGGCATCAACGAGACTGGCGTAGTGAAACGGACACTTATGTGCGTCATGCATGCAACCGTCGACTATACTTGGCTCGGCAAGCTGGAAAATGAATTGCGCACCTCCCGATACGCCCTTAAGGAGATACACTATCTGGAACAAGTGGAAATCGAGACATTCGTTGCGGTGCCGGAAAAAGAGATGTTCCGGGAGTGGATGACTGAATTGACCAACGGACAAGCAGTTATCGAAGAAGGCGATCTTCTCTACCATGAGGAACTTGAAACCTAATGGGCTGCCCATACGTCTAAAAGAAAGAGATACAAACAAAAGGGAGAAAACAGAATGGAACAAAAAAGATATATCGTCAAGAAAAAGAGGAAGAGACGAATTTGGAGAAAGCTTCTTCTTTTAATTATATTACTTGTTTTAGTGGTGGGCGGATACGGAGCTTATGTTGTTTACCAGGCATTACAAGCAGCAAATACATCGTACACACAATTAGACAGGGGCAATAAATCCGCTTTACGGGAGAAAACCGTCCATTTCGGAAAAGAACCTGTTTCAATCCTTCTGCTCGGTATTGAAGACTATGCAACCGACGGGAAAGGTGGACGTGCAGATACTATAATGGTCGCCACTTTCAACCCTGACACTAAGAAAATGAAACTATTAAGCATCCCAAGGGATACGAAAGTATACATCCCTTCAAAACAACGTGAAGGAAAAATTAATGGTTCATTCAATAAAGGTAAAGATTCCGCTATTCAAACAATCGAAGAATTTCTAGATATACCAATTGATTACTATGCAACTATAAATTTTAAAGGGTTTAAGAGTGTTATCAATGAAATTGGGGGTGTTGATGTCGATGTCCCATTCGATTTCTGGGAATATAACGATACATTCCCACGTAAAACAATCAATTTCAAAAAGGGTCCAGCCCACTTGAATGGGGAAGAAGCACTAGCTTATGCACGAATGAGAAAACGCGATCCGAATGGTGATTTTGGCCGAAATGATCGCCAAAAAGAGATTGTGAAAGCCGCTTTCGATTCGATGTTCCAACCAAAAAATCTGCTGAAAGTCGATGAAATTTCTGAGCATGTAGGCAAAAACATGGAGACTAATCTCAAAGCAGGCGACGGCCTCTCATTTGTTACTAAATTTAAAAAACTATCTTCTAAAGATATTGAAACGTTAAAACTGGAAGGGTCCAATGATATGTCCACTGGCACCTATTATTTCCTTCCGGACCAAAGCAGTCTGGATAACATCAAAAAAACATTGCAGGAACAATTGGATTATAAAAGCAACTAATCATAATCATACCGCATAGCAGAAGGCACATTCTAGAAATGTTACCCTTCTGCTTATTTTTTATGCCGTTAGGAAATCTTATATCGTAGTATAGAAAGACAGCAAAGAAATGAAATCAGGAGGTTTACACCATGAATATACTGATTGCAGATGACGACGCATCCATGCGAAAAATCCTTAATGCTTATTTTTCAAAAGAAGGATTCACTACTTTTCTGGCGCCGGATGGACAGCAAGCCCTCAACCTTTTTTATGGCAATCATATCGATCTTGCCATTTTGGATTGGATGATGCCCGGTCTGGATGGGGTGGCAGCATGCAATGAAATGAAAAAAAGAAGGGCGATTAATGTTATTATGCTAACAGCAAAAAGTGAGAATGAAGATGAACTATTCGCCCTCCATTCAGGAGCGGATGATTATGTTCGCAAACCGTTTGATCCCCGAATATTATTACTGCGAGCAAAAAAAATATTGGGCATGGAAGGCGTCCTTCACCTAGATCCCTTCCGAATAGACTTGCAATGCTATAAAGCGTGGAAAAACAAATTAAATCTCAACTTGACCAAAAAGGAATTTGAACTCTTGAAAGTATTTATGCAAAATAACGGCCGCATTCTGTCCCGGCAATTGCTGCTCGACCAAGTTTGGGGCTATGATTATTTTGGCGATGACCGAACAGTCGATACACATATCAGGAGATTGCGTGAAAAAATTGGCGAAGAATACATTATCACACATAGAGGAATGGGCTACTGTTTTGAAACAAATAAATCGTAAACTTAGCCATAAACTCTTTTTACAGATTTCGCTAGTACTTGTCCTTGTCTATTTCATCTCTATTCTGGTTAATACGTATTTTTTGCCGAAGTATTTTCTTTATGAAAAGAAACAGGCACTATCAGTCATCGTTAACCATTTGCAGCATACACCTGCAAGTAAACTCAAAGATGAAATCAAATCGATCCAAGATACTCATCAGGTAACCATTGTATATGGAAAATCAACCAATAATGAAGAAGAATTGAACTGGCTTCTTAAAGAACAATTCTCCCAAAAAGGAGTGGCCCTCAGCACTTTTTGGATTACACAGGATAGTATCGACCGGCTGCACGAGGGGCAAATCGTCAATAAGCTTTATCACCAAAAAAAATTGAAATCAAGCGTACTCATTTCTTTCATTCAAAAAAACGAATTAATTTTGGCCGTAGCGGAGCCAATCTCCTACTCAACAGAAACCCTTGCTATCGTCAACCAATTTTTTACATATATTTCACTGGCTGCTTTTTTTGTTATGATTGTGCTCGCAATGCTTTTTACAAGGAAAATCGTCAAGCCCATTAAAAAAATTCAGAATCACGCAGAAAATATTTCCACTCTTACCTTTGGTCACGTAGACATACAAACCAATGATGAATTAGAGGAATTATCAGCTAGCATTAACAAGATGAGCGATAAATTGCAACAGGCCCATAATGAACTTGAAACCAAAAATGAAAACCTACGGCTTTTTATCGGGAACATTACCCATGAATTGAAGACACCGCTCGCATTGATTAAAGCATATAGCTCAGGCATTAGGGATGGTCTGGATGACGGTACATACCTTCAAGAAATCGACCAGCAAAGCGATTATATGTCTGAATTGATTTCACGCCTCTTATTGCTATCTAAAATTCAAATGGATAAGTCTCAGATAGAAGAGATTGACTTACTTAAACTTATCCGTGGGATAATTGCATTCTACGATATTAAACTGAAGCAGCACGGCCTTCATGTGAACATCCATACCAACGGCTTGCAGACTGCTCTTATACAAGCTGACAAAAAGAAGATGGAGATGGCCATCGCCAATTTGTTATCTAATAGCATTAAATACTCTAACACGGCAAACATTGAGATTTCAATTTCCCAATCCAATCACTCTCTTCAGTTCTCCATTTCAAATGGCTGGATCCCATTAAAAGGACAACGGATAGAACAATTATGGGAGCCCTTCTTCGTGGGGGAAGAATCAAGAAGCAAGGAATTGAGCGGCACGGGGCTTGGTTTATCTATTGTACGTGCGATTCTTGAACAGCATCACGCACACTATGCTATCAGAATGCCGGCAGAACAGAGGATAGAAATTTCCTTTATCCTTCCTTTAAAACAACCCGTCTAAACAAGCAATCTGAGATTGCTTGTTTTTCTTTTTGTACATTTCGTCACATTTATGTCACATAGATATTATACACTTTCGTAAGCGCCAACTTTTTAGCGTTCTCAACCGTTAATTATGTAAGCAGGAAAGGAATCCGATACGATTAAGATGATTGTGAAAAAATGTTTCAAAGGGATAGCCTATGGCGTTCTTTTTGTATTTTGCTTGTTTTTTTATGCCTATCAAATAGAGCCAAATCTATTTGAAGTCAAAACGGTTCCAATCAAGACCGAATATATCCCAAAAAGTTTTGAAAAACTGAGGATTGTCCATTTTTCCGATACCCATCTCGGAGATCATTTCACTACAAGAGACTTTAATAAGGCAGCTAAACAAATTAATGCGCTGAAGCCTGATCTAATCGCCTTTACAGGAGATTTCTTCAATCACTTCGCTTCCTATCATTCCTCTCAAAAAAAGGAGGCACAACGGATACTTGACTCTTTGAAAGCAAAGTACGGCAAGTTTGCGGTTTTCGGTAACCACGATCGGGGAGGCGGTGCCGGCACGCAGTACGAATCTTTTATGGAAGATGCAGGTTTCAATGTATTAGTGAATGAGACAATTACCCTTATATCTCGAGAAGGTGAACGGATTACAATAACCGGATTGGACGATTATCTTCTTGGAACGCCTCTTGCCGAGAAAACTTTGGCAAAGATTAAAGAGGAAGATTTCAACCTGTTGCTTGTCCATGAACCGGATACTGCCTTGGACTTTAAACTCTATCCACTTGATTTGCAGCTTTCAGGACACAGCCACGGAGGGCAAGTGCAAATCCCTTTCAAGGGAGCAATTATTTTACCGCCGCTCGCCGAACATTACAGGGAAGGCCTATATGAGCAAATGGGAGCAGCCAAAAAGATGCATGTATATGTAAACCGCGGAATGGGGACTAGTCGAATCCCTTTTCGTTTTTTAAGCAAACCCGAACTCACTCTTATTATATTGGAAAGCTATTGCAATTAGGCCTTTCTCTGTTTTCCAGAAGCCTTCATTCACGGACGATAGCCCCGCGCTATTATGGCTGTGCTCTCCAGTCGGCATTATTTAGGTTTTGTTTATGTAATTGCGGGAATAGACAATTAATATATTCCATTTTTTAGCTAATAATATGTCTATCTCATTACTTTTTGTTAAAATTTTCATTACGTGTATGAATGTTCACCCTATCGCTTCCTCAGTTGTGTTAAACTACCAAAAGCGAATAAGAATTTACGCAGACAGAAAAAAAATGTAAAATATAATTTAGTGCAGAATTGACCAGATAAAAGGAGAAGTATGGAATGTCGCCTAACAAGAAAGTATATGTTGTGACTAAACGCAAGAAAAGCCGCAAAAAGCTGGCTATTTTTATTTTAACGCCGGTTTTAGTATTGCTATTTGCTTTGACTGGCTATGTAGCCACCTTATACCATAAAGCAGAGCAGGTGGCAGACAAATCCTACGAACCATTAGACGGGACTGATAAATCCATTGCTGATATATCCAATAACGTCGATAACATGTCTATCCTTTTCATTGGAGTGGATGACAGCGATTCAAGGGATTACCAAGATGTAACCCGGTCTGACGCCTTGTTGCTGGCTACATTCAACAAGAAGCAAAAATCAGTCAAACTCCTGAGCATTCCACGAGATTCCTATGTGTATGTCCCAGACAAAGGAGACTATACAAAGATTAACCATGCCTATGCATTAGGTGGGGCACAAGGCTCCATTGAAACGGTTGAAAAACTGCTCGATATCCCTATTGACTATTATATCCGCATGAACTTTTACGGATTGATCGATATCGTCGATTCATTGGGTGGAATTGAAGTAAAAGTTCCATATGAAATGTTCGAAAAAGATTCGACCGATAAGAGCAGAGCCATCCACCTGAAAAAAGGGCTGCAGACTGTTAATGGCGAAGAAGCCCTAGCCTTTTCCCGTACTCGCAAACAGGATAATGATATGGAACGGGGCAAACGCCAACAGCAAGTAATTGAAGCAATCGTAAAAAAAGCAGCATCCGCCCAAGCATTGACCAAATATACGGATATCATGGAATCCGTCGGCAAAAATATGAAAACCAATTTGACGTTCTCACAAATGAAATCCTTAGTAGCATTCGCTGTAAAAAACCAGGGATTACAAATAGATAATCTTCAATTAAAAGGTACTGACTCTAAAATCAATGGACTATATTACTATCAGTTGGACCAAGAAAATGTCGAGGAAGTCTCACATGAGCTTAAAACACACTTAGACAGCTCCCCATCTTCGAATGTTGCCACAACATCCAACGAACAGCAAGATGGCACTTTATCGACCCAACCCTCTGTAAAAAGTAGTACGGACAAACAGGATACTGAATAAATTCAAAACACCCTCCCTGGATATTACCCAGGGAGGGTGTTTTTGAATTTATAATACAATCACGGCTAACATACCAAAAATAAAGAGTGGAATATTATAATGCAAAAAAGTAGGTACACAAGTATCCCAAATATGATGGTGCTGGCCGTCCGCATTCAAACCGGCTGTAGGGCCCAGTGTACTGTCAGAAGCAGGAGATCCAGCGTCGCCAAGAGCGCCGGCTGTTCCAATTAATGCTGCTGTCGCAAGCGGCGACATCCCTGCTGCTGCGCAAATAGGTACGTAAAGCGCCGCTAAAATCGGCACGGTTCCAAAAGAAGATCCGATCCCCATCGTGATGATCAATCCTACAAGCAACATGACAAAAGCAATCATTATTGGCGAAGTGCCGATAATATTTGTTGTTGCTTGCACAAGTTCCTGGACAGCCCCCGTCTCCTTCAAGACGGACGCATAACCCGAAGCGACAAGCATGACAAAGGCGATCATCCCCATCATGGCAATCCCCTTTTGAACGACTGCATCTCCATCATTAAACGAAACAACTCGAGTCGCAAAAAGCACAATGATGCCTGCAATTGCTCCAAGTACCAGGGATTCCGTCCAAATTTGGATAACAAGTGCCATTAAAATTGAAAATACCGTAAATGTATGCGATAAGGCCCAAGTAATATGTTCTCCCTTTTGTTTCACCTCAACCACTTTATATTCACGATTTTTACGATAGGAAAACAAAACCGCAGTCAGTAATCCAACCACCATGCCAGCTCCAGGTATCAACATGGATAGAGTAACATCATGAAGGGTTATAGCTAAACCGTTCGAATTCATTTCATCACGGACAATCCCTTGAAAAATGAGGCCGAATCCAGCTGGAATAACCATGTAAGGAGTCTGCAAACCAAATGTCAGAGCAGCAGCAACACTTCTTCGATCAAGCTTCAATCGATCGAACAAAACCAACAATGGAGGAATAAGAATAGGAATAAAGGCGATATGAACAGGTATAACATTTTGGGATAAACAAGCAAGAACCGCAAGGGAAAGAACAAGCAAAACTTTTTTTCCTCTGAACATTTTGAGCATCTTGTTAACCAATATTGTCGTTATGCCCGACATACCGATCATGACAGCAAAAATGCCCAATAGCACATAACTTAAAGCTGTATTAGATTGCCCGCCCATTCCGGCAATCATCACATTCACCGTATCAACCACACCCATTCCGGAAATCACACCAGCAACAAGAGAAGCAATGATTATTGAAAAAAGAACATTTACGCGAAACAAGCTTAATACAATCAATATAATGACAGATAGTAATACTGCATTGAACATATTTTAAACACCTCATTAAAGCTTTCTATCACTTTATTACTTTATCTAACTAACGAGATAAAGTAAAGTAATAAGATTATTCTACGATAATCACCACATCCTCTTTATTGGAAGTTTTAGCCTAAAAAAGAGGTGTACATATTGTACACCTCCCGTTTATTCAATATTTCTTCCCGCGAATAAACACATCTTTTGCATGATTGACACCAAAGTGATAAGGCAAATATTGATAGGTAGGGATATCCCATATCACTAGGTCTGCAGGCATACCTATTTCTAATCCCCCTGCCTTTCCCGCCAAACCTACTGCATAAGCAGCATTTACAGTAACCGCATTCCATATTTCTTCTGCTGTCATTTTTAAGCGAAGCGCAGCAAGTGACATAATCATCTGTAAATTCTCTGTTACACAGCTGCCTGGATTAAAGTCAGTCGCTAACGCGACGGCACCCCCTTGATCGATAATATCTCTTGCCCGCGCATATTCATTCTTGCCAAGATAAAAAGTAGTGCCCGGCAAGAGAACAGCTACCGTCTTACTTAATGACAACATCTTTATTGCCTTGTCGGAAGCGGCCACTACGTGATCTGCGCTGACTGCCCCAAGCTCGACTGCCAACTCTGTCCCCCCTAAAGATACGATTTCATCACAGTGGATTTTTACCCCAAGTCCAAGTTCCTTCGCTTTTTGTAAAAACCACCTAGAATCATCCAACGTGAATACGCCACGTTCACAAAAAATATCTGCGAAATCGATTAGCCCTTTCTCCACAGCTTCTTCCATGACAGAGATCATTAAGGAGATAAATTCTCTATTTTTTCCTTTATATTCTTCAGGAATAGCATGAGGGCCAAGAAATGTAGAGACAAATTTAACAGGAAACAACTTCTTCAATCGTTGCAGAGCCCGTAGTTGCTTCATTTCTGTTTCAGCATCCAATCCGTAGCCGCTTTTGCATTCTATCGCTGTAACCCCATACTGCACCATCCTTTTCACATGCTTTTGCGCTTTTTCGACAAGTTCTTCTTCTGTTGCCTCCCTGGTAGCTCTCACAGTCGATAGAATGCCCCCGCCACTTTCGAGTATTTTTAGATAATCGATCCCTTTTTGTTTTAAGTCCAATTCATTTTCCCGCGAACCTCCATGGACCAGATGGGTATGGCAATCAATCAATCCTGGCGAAACTACTTTTCCACCAGCATCAATAATTTCTTTTGCATCAGGCAATAGTAGGCCGTTTTCCTCCCCGATCCATGCTACTTTTCCATCCATGACCGCAAGTGCCGTATTTTTAATAATACGCAAGCTCTTCATCTTTTCCCCTTTTAACAGCGACTTGCTTGCGTCAGGTAATAACAATTCCCCTATACCGGTGAAAAGTGTATCATACATTTTATCCTTCCTCCCCAAGCATCGGAATATCAATTCCTTTTTCATGGGCTTCTTTTATTGCCTCCGGATAGCCCGCATCCACGTGGCGGACTATTCCCATCCCTGGATCTGTGGTTAATACCCTTCGCAATTTTTGTTCAGCTAATTCGGAACCATCAGCCACTACAACCATTCCGGCATGCAAGGAATAACCCATTCCAACTCCTCCACCATGATGGACGGAGACCCATGACCCTCCGGCAGCTGTATTCACCAAAGCATTCAATATTGCCCAATCCCCGACAGCATCACTCCCATCAAGCATGCTTTCCGTCTCTCTGTTCGGTGAAGCAACTGAACCGCAGTCCAAATGATCACGTCCGATTACAATGGGCGCCTTTAATTCTCCATTACGCACCAACTCATTGATAGCCAAGCCCATTTTCATCCTTTCACCATATCCAAGCCAGCAAATACGGGCAGGCAACCCTTGAAAATCCACCTTTTCTTGCGCCAACGTAATCCATCGAAGCAAATGTTCATTTTCGGGGAATAATTCTTTTATCAATGCGTCAGTTCTGTATATATCTTTTGGATCGCCAGACAATGCAGCCCAGCGGAATGGGCCTTTTCCTTCACAAAACAAAGGGCGTATATATGCTGGTACAAAACCTGGAAAAGAAAATGCTCCTTCTACGCCTTCATCTTTTGCCACCTGACGAATGTTATTGCCGTAGTCAAAAACGATAGCCCCGGCTTTTTTAAATAGAAGCATGGCTTCCACATGTTTAGCCATGGATTTTTTCGCCAACTTAATATATTCCTCCGGGTAGGATTCTCTTAGCGCCAAACTATCCGATAAGCTGTATCCACGTGGGATATAGCCGTTCAATGGATCATGAGCGGATGTCTGATCAGTTACGATATCGATTTCCACTTTCTTCTTCCATATTTCATGATGGATATCCGCCGCATTCCCGAGCAAGGCGATTGACCGTGCTCTTCCCGCTTTCTTTGCTTCCATTGCCCATAGAAGAGCTTCATCCACACTTGTTGTCATACAATCGCAATAATGTGTATCGAGCCGTTTTTGAATCCGCGCCTCATCTGCTTCGACGATAACGGCGACCCCGCCATTCATCGTCACAGCAAGAGGCTGGGCTCCTCCCATCCCTCCAAGCCCGGCCGTTAATGTAATGGTTCCGCGAAGTGTTCCGTTAAAATGCTGCTTCGCCAGCGCAGCGAACGTTTCATATGTCCCTTGTAATATCCCCTGTGTACCAATATAAATCCAGCTTCCGGCTGTCATTTGTCCATACATCATAAGACCTTGCCGATCAAGCTCATGAAAATGCTCCCACGTTGCCCATTTCGGGACAAGGACTGAATTAGAAATTAAAACTCTCGGAGCATGGAAATGAGTCTTAAATACAGCGACCGGCTTACCTGATTGAACAAGCATTGTTTCATCATTTTCTAACCTTTTCAATGTTTTTTCCAACGCTGCGAACGCTTCCCAATTTCTTGCCGCTTTCCCTATCCCACCGTATACAATCAATTCTTCCGGCTTTTCAGCGACTTCTGGGTCCAGATTATTCCGCATCATTCGTAAGGCAGCTTCCTGCTCCCATCCCTTGCATTCCAATACATTTCCTCTTTTCGCAGATATGGATTGATTCATCCTCTCTTCTCCTCCTTACATGCATTTGCCTGTAACTGCCCTACTCTCAATAATTCAGCCATTTTTTCAATGTCGTCAGCAAAAACACGGTCTTTTTTTATACTAGAGATATTCTTTCTTAATTCATTCCAAATTCTCTGTAGTTGAGGACTGCTCTTGTCTATACCGCGGTATTCTACTGCTTGCATGGCACATATACATTCTATTGCCAACACACGACGGGCATTATGAACGATAAGATTGGCATGCCGTGCCGCAATCGTCCCCATTGATACGTGATCCTCTTGGTTTCCTGAAGAAGGGATAGAATCCACACTAGCCGGATGGGCAAGCGTTTTGTTTTCGGAGACCAATGATGCCGCAACATACTGCATGATCATTACACCCGATTGCAATCCAGGCTGAGGACTAAGAAAAGCAGGAAGATTATTCAATTGCGGATTCACTAGCCGTTCTATCCTCCGTTCTGATATATTAGCCAGCTCCGCCATAGCCAACTTCAAAAAATCCATAGCAAATGCCATTGGCTGCCCATGGAAATTCCCTCCGGAAATGACCAATTCCCCGTCCTCTAAAATAAGAGGATTATCCGTTGCGCCATTCATTTCAATTTCGACTTTTTCTTTTACATAATCCAACACTTGCCAGGAAGCTCCATGGACTTGAGGGATACATCTAATCGAGTACGCGTCCTGTACCCTTATCTCCCCCTGCTTAGTGACAAGATTACTCCCTTCAAGCCACTTCAGAATCCTAGCTGCTACCGCTGATTGCTGATGATACCCCCTGGCTTCATGAAGTAACGGATGGAATGCATCAGTTATGCCTTGTAGACCTTCCATCGTCATGGAAGCAATCCATTCACTGTCATAAGCCAGTTTCTCTGCTTCAATGTAATTAATCACTCCCACGGCTGTCATCGCCTGTGTACCGTTGATTAAAGCCAATCCTTCTTTTGCCTGTAAAACAATTGGATGTATCCCTTTTTCCCTTAATATAACAGCAGTATCCTCTACACCTCCTTTTCCATCAAAAACTGTTCCTTCTCCAATTAAAGCAAGCGCCAAATGGGATAGGGGAGCCAAGTCACCTGATGCCCCCAATGAACCTTGCTGCGGAATTACAGGATGAATGCGTTCATTGATGAAAACCTTTAATAATTGCACCAACTCTTCACGGACACCTGAGTACCCTTTTAACAAGGCATTCAGCCTTAGCACCATCATCGTTCTTGCGATGGTTTCACTGAAAGGCTCCCCCACACCGCAGGCATGTGACCGAATCAAATTCAATTGAAGCGCTTCCACATCTTTTCCTGCAATCGGTACATCACTCAATTTACCGAAGCCCGTTGTAATACCATAAACTGTCCTTCCATCCACCACCATTTTTTCTACAGCTTCCCTGCTTTTCCTCACTCTCTCTATACTCTCTGGAGATAAGCAAACCCCATCACCTTCCAAGCTTATTCTTTTGATTGCCCTAATATCCAATGAACTACCAGTCAATTCAATCATTTCAATACAGCCCCTTTATTTTTCTGAAAAGCTTATAAAATGCAAAAAGAGGCAACAATGGCTACCACAAAGCCATTATTACCTCCTGATTACTACTATCTATAGGTTATAAAATCATATTTGCATTGTTTAAAATAAGGTCGATGTCACTGAGTGCCGACATCAGCTGCCTTATAAATAATTGGTTCAGTACCCCTCTAGATATGATTGATACCAAGCCCTATAGCCTCATGTTCCAGCCCTTTTACCGGAGCGCCAATTGTCCCGTAAAAACAAACAGCAATCCATTCCCCCTCCATCGGATCACGGAAAGCTTTTCCACGAACAACGGCAAACCGCAAACCGACAGTCCTCATCGTCTCGCCTATTGCCAGCTGGCCCCTGGTCACTCCCTCCAGAGCTTCAAGAATCGCGTGGTATAAAGCATGTGTTTCTCGATAAAGGTGGTCAGAAACTAACTCTGTTCGTTTTGCAGCAGTTTCAACAGCCGCTATTATCTTGGACATATTCATACTGCCTACTTTGCCGCTGCATAATCTGACCTGATTCAATTCGTCTGCAAATGAATTGCACTCCTCAGGTGACAGCATCGCAGCCAAAACACCCAATTTTCCAATCTTATGGTTATCTGCCATGTTTTTACCACCTTTAGCGGATTTCTCCACTAATTGTAAGACTTTTTTCAATTATTTGTCAATAATAAAAATAACCCAAAGCAGCCGGCAATAAAAAAACCTGGCTGTTGTGGCCAGGTTTTTTTATCAATTATTTATCCGAGTTACCGGCATTTTTTGTGGAAATGAATCGAAGCAAAGGTTTATAATCCGTTCCAACAAGACCTACTTTTTCCACAAATATTTCGATTGCAAGCAATAAAATAACGCCGATGATCATTGCTCCCCAAACTGTAGACATAGAGAAAATAATGGCAGCCAATCCAAAAGAAGCAGCCATTGCATAAATAATCAATACCGTTTGACGATGAGAATAGCCGAGTCTCAGCATACAATGATGCAAATGCGATTTATCGGGTGCTGACAATGGTTTTTTATGGACGATGCGCCGGATGATTGCAAAAAACGTATCCGAAATAGGAACTCCCAAAATAATAACCGGTACAATAAGAGAAACCATCGTTACATTTTTAAAACCAAGCAGCGACAGAACCGAAATCATAAAGCCAAGGAATAAGGCTCCAGTATCCCCCATGAATATTTTAGCGGGATGAAAGTTATACTTAAGGAATCCAAGTGTGCTTCCGATTAAGATTGCACCGATGCTCACAACGAAGATGTCGCCTTTCAGCATAGCCATGGCAGAAATCGTAATAAGGGCAATAGTCGAGACACCAGCTGCAAGCCCATCCAATCCATCAATCAGGTTAATGGCATTTGTGACTCCGACAATCCAGATAATAGTAAGCGGTACACTTAGCATCCCCAAGTGCAATTGCCCGTCAAACGGCAGGTTAATGTATTCAACTTGGACACCGCTAAGAACGACAATTAATGCAGCTGCTATTTGGCCGATGAATTTTACTTTTGCCGATAGCTCCATCATGTCGTCCAGAACGCCGATGATAATAATAATACAAGCTCCGATCAGAATGGCCATTGTATGTTCTTGTTGGGGCCTTAAGACAGCAAGACCGATCAGAAAAGATATAAATATGGCTAAACCGCCCAAGCGCGGCATAATTTTCGTGTGAACTTTACGTTGGTTAGGCTTGTCAGTCGCTCCAATAGCGAAGGCCAATTTCTTAACCAGGGGTGTAATAATCAGCGATGCAAAGAAACATATTAACAAGGTAAGGTAAACCATGAAGTACCTCCTCAATCAGTATCATAACCAAAATTTTAATAAATTAAATTGTCAATTGTACCTTCTCTTTGCAGAGAATGGGTTATGCCCATCTTTTTAATTCCCAATCAGAACAATATCAAACATCACTCTAGGATATTTTACTTAATCCTACATAAACTTTCAAACTATTTTTATCTCAACACTAGAAAAAGAATCTTTTTCACTATAAAAATTAGACATTATTTTTATAATCAAAAAGGTTCATTTTCCATTCCTATACTCTTATAAAACCATATACAGCAGGAAAATCTTTCAATTCCTTATTATCTCTACCATCCTTATAGTAATCTCATTTTTCTTTTGGTAAAATAAATAGTATTATTTCTATAAAAAGAAAATTCACTTAAGAAACAAGGGGCAAACAATACTTATGTTAACCTTTTTAAAAAATACACTTACCGATGCAAGTCAGAAAAAGTTAAAAAAATATAAAAAGACAGTTCAATTAATCAATTCTCTTGAAGAAAAGTATACACCTATGACTGATGAAGAGCTAAAAGATATGACCAATTCGTTTAAAGAATCTCTTGCTGACGGCAAAAAATTGGAGGATATCATACCTGATGCATTTGCCGTTGTCCGTGAAGCTTCTAAGCGGGTTTTAGGCATGCGGCATTTCGATGTCCAATTGATCGGAGGGCTTGTCCTTACAGATGGGAATATCGCCGAGATGGCCACTGGTGAAGGAAAGACGCTGGTCGCTTCTCTTCCAAGTTATGTACGGGCATTAGAAGGCAAGGGCGTTCATGTCATCACTGTCAATGATTACCTAGCCAAGCGTGATCGGGAAATCATCGGACAGATACATGAGTTCCTCGGCCTGACTGTCGGTTTGAATGTACCACAGATGATGCCTCACGAAAAACAGGAGGCATACGCATCTGACATCACCTACGGTGTCGGCACAGAATTCGGGTTTGATTACCTCCGTGATAATATGGTCATTGATAAAAGCGAAAAAGTACAGCGACCGTACCATTTTGCCATCATAGATGAAGTGGACAGCGTTTTAATCGATGAAGCAAAGACTCCGTTAATTATTGCAGGGAAGTCACAATCCAATTCAAACCTTCATTATATAGCTGCCAAGCTTGCAAAACGCTTCAAAAATGAAGAACATTATACATTTGATCCAGAAACAAAAGCTACAAGCTTAACCGATAAAGGAATTGAAATGGTTGAAAAAGCCTTCGGAGTCGATAACCTGTACGACCTCGAACATCAAACTCTTTATCATTATGTCATCCAAAGCGTCCGCGCACATGTTATGTTCCAGCGTGACGTCGATTATATTGTAAAGGAAGGCAAAATTGAATTGGTCGACGTATTCACAGGACGTATTATGGACGGCCGTTCATTGAGCGACGGCTTACACCAAGCCATCGAAGCGAAGGAAGGTCTGGTTGTAACGGACGAGAATAAAACGCAGGCATCCATTACAATCCAAAACTACTTTCGAATGTACCCTAACCTTTCAGGAATGACAGGCACCGCCAAAACAGAAGAAAAGGAATTCCTGCAAGTATATGGAATGGATGTCATTCCCATACCGACAAATCGGCCGAAGTTGCGTGTGGACCACGAAGATAAGCTTTTCAAAACAAAAAAAGATAAATATCGAGCCATGGTCCGCCAGGTGCAGGAGTGCCATGGTAAAGGACAACCTGTATTGATTGGAACAACCTCCATTCTCCAATCAGAAACAGTTGCCGAATATTTGAACGAAGCTGACATTCCATTCAACCTGTTGAATGCGAAAAGTGTTGAGCAAGAAGCTGCTCTAATATCCGTTGCCGGACAAAAAGGACATGTAACAATCGCAACAAACATGGCTGGAAGAGGTACCGATATCCTGCTGGGTGAAGGGGTAGCCGAGACCGGCGGTTTATTCGTCCTTGGTACGGAAAAACACGAAAGCCGCCGTGTTGATAACCAGCTTCGTGGACGGGCCGGCCGCCAAGGCGATCCAGGGGACAGCCGTTTCTTCCTATCTCTTGAAGATGATATGTTTAGCCGTTTCGCCTATGAAGAACTGGAGAAATTAAGTAAAAAAATCAAAACCGACCAAGAAGGCCTAGTTACGAATAAAAATATGTACGATTTTATCGACCGCACCCAAAAGATTGTGGAAGGCTCCCACTTCTCCATGCGGGAATATAATCTAAAGCTTGACGATGTCATCAATGAACAGCGCAATATCATCTATTCTTTGCGGAACAGAATTATAGAAGGCAATGATTTAATCGAATTGTCCAAACAGATGATCCCGCTGGCAGTTAAGAACCTGATCCACGATTTATGCCGTGAAGATGCTATACCAGAAGAATGGCCACTTCAAAAACTTCAAACTGAAATGAATGGTCTGCTTATCGGAAACGAGATTGCATTCCCTGAATCAATCGCCAATAGAGAAGACATTGAAGATATCGTACAGCCATACGCAGAAGATTATATGGAAAAACTGAACGAATATGCTGAAAACGAGAACTTCCTAACATCATTAAAATATGGAATGGTCTCAATTATCGACCAGGAATGGATTCACCATTTAGAACAAATGACCCGCTTGAAGGAAGGAATAGGATTGCGTTCATACCAACAGGAAGATCCAATGCGCATCTACCAGAACGAAGGCTTCGAACTGTTCCAAATGTCATATAATCAAATCAGCAAAAAAATGGCTCATGAAATCTCATTCCATGTCCAAACACAAGAATAAATCCGGTTACACCCTGCACTTATATTACTAAGGAGGAAAACAAATGCGTTCCTTTTTCCGAAAAAACAAGACACAAGTTCAAAAAGAAGGCAAAGAAAGTTCAGTTTCTGCAACTGATATGTTGAACGAGAGTGATGAAGTAATAAACGTAGCTGAAGACATCGATACTGATTTATCCATCCATCCCTCCTGGGACGTACCCGAAGAGCAAGGTTATGTTTACCGCTTTATGAACAATGAATTAGCACCTTTAAAACCAAACCAGATTTCTTTGGCTCCTATCGAATTGCATAAAGATGAAAACGGACAATTGATTGCTATCGCGTTTGTACGGAATAGCCTTGCTAAACCGATCACTTTTGAAGAAGTGACATTGCTGTTACTCGACAGTGAACAACAGCCGATCGCCCGCAATGAATTCAACATGGCAGAGCTTGGCGAACTGCCCGGCCGAAGCAGCCGTCCTTGGCAATTCATCTTCCCTGTTGGTACAATCATGCAGGATGAATACAATACAAATGATTGGACACTTGCCTTTGAAATAAAACCTAAGCACTCACTTGATTTGGAAGAATCATGGAATTCAAGCCTAAGTACGGAAGATAAAGAAAAGCTTCGGAACTTGGTTGACGACTTAACTCCTCCTAAAGAAGGAGAAGTGAATTTCATGGGAATGCAGGCATCTAAGCGCGAAAATGGAGATCTGCATGTTACTGTATTGATCCGAAACGGAAGTCCTAAAAATATCACCATTCAACAATTGCCGCTTCAAGTGACCGATGCCAAAAATGAAATAGTCGCAAAAGGCGGATTCCAACTGAATGACCTCGAAGTTAAAGCAAATACAACAAAACCTTGGACATTCATTTTCCCTGCCAATATCCTGATTAAGGATGACATGGATCTAAGCACTTGGAAAATAGCAACCGTACAAGAAGCATAGCTTTTTTCTGCCCACCTGGAATAACAGATGGGCTTTTCTTATCTGTAATTAGGACTTATATCTTCCCCGCTGTATGGAAAAGATATACACGAGAGGGTATGTGCCACAAAAATTGTCGCATTAGTCAGTCTGATTTCTAGTGATTTTTTTTACTGTGTTCTATAATGGCACTAAGGAGGAGAAAGAACCTTGTTACATGACATATTAGCTTCATATGCTTCTTTACTCGATCTGCATATGTGGATTGAAGAATTATCAAAACCGAGCAGTTGGGGGCTTGTTGCCTCATTAGCTGTCCTTGAAATTTTATTGTCGGCAGATAATGCACTTGTGCTATCCGCCTTTGTACAGCGATTACCTAAACATCAGCAGAAAAAGGCACTAGTCTATGGTTTGTGGGGGGCCTATATATTCCGTTTCATTCTTATTGGACTAGGAACCTATTTAATTCACTTATGGTTCATTAAGCTTTTAGGAGCCCTTTACCTATTATGGCTTTCCATCAATTTCTTCAGAGAAAAATTCTCTTCATCTTCTGAAAAAGAAGAAGATGGGGCACCTGAACAAAAGGAAATAAAAGGGGTTCTCGTTCGCACATTCGGCTTATTTTGGGCGACCATCATCTCCATCGAGTTAATGGATTTGAGCTTTTCTGTAGATAGCATCCTTGCTTCCCTAGCCGTCTCAGATGAAGTATGGCTTGTTTTACTCGGCGGTATGATCGGTATTTTGGTCATGCGGGGCATCGCCACTGTGTTCATCACATTGATGGAAAAAGTGCCGGAGCTTGAAACGACAGCGTATCTGTTAATCGCTTTTATAGCCGTCAAAATGGGAATTACTTTAATTGATATCGAAATCCCTAACAGCATTTTCTTTACTGTCATGATAGTGGCATTTGTAGCAACTTTCATTGTCCACTATGTAAAAGAAAACAGGAAAACCAAATCTGTTTAACCAATAGACATTGCCTGGCCTTTCTTAACACCAACAAAAAAGATATCTGCTTTAAAGCAGATATCTTTTTTGTCTTCGACCAACCTTTTGACCTTAATTTATGGTATTACAAAACGGAAATGGTGTTACATTATCATTTTAACACATAGCCTAACGATTACAAGACTAACATGAAAATATTTCTTTTATTGGTTAATTTATCTTAATCGTATTTCCCATTCAACCATCCAATCGTTCCTTTACACCAGCATCTATCCCCTTCAGCCGTTTAGTGAACGTTTCCCTCCAGCTGGAAGAAAGCTCTTCAATGGACAAAATCCGTTCCAAACCAGCTTGATTATCCTTATCGTGATGCATCAATCGGTTGGCAAATTCGACCGTCACCGCTTCAGGATGCTTTTTGGCGAGAATCAATTCATCCTTGCTGCTGGCGAATCCTTCCTTCAGGACACGCAAATAAAATCCTGTGTACCCTGTATTTTGGACGGACAATGCCAAATCCTTGCGATCATACCTTTTGGCGATTTTATGGCACGGCTGCCGTGGCTGTGTAATCTGGACAAGTGCTTCTCCAAGCTCAAAGATATCGCCGATATGGACGTCCTTTTCCTGAATCCCCTGTACAGTCAGATTTTCGCCAAACGCGCCCAATTCCAGCTTCTGCTGAAGTTCCTTTTCCCAGTATGGATAATGGTCATAACAATAAGCGCATACTGCTTTATCGGCACCACCATGATGCTTCAAATCCGCCTGCCCGTCCCCGTCGAATTTCAACGTCCCTAAAAACACAGGGCCTTCCGCCGGCTTCTTAAAAATTCCCGTTTCAATTGCCTTTCCATCATACTCGAATAAGAGCGGTTTACCTATATTGATCGATACCATTTTGCCTTCCATCCTGATTCCTCCTGTCACCTCTTTTTTTCATCATATATGCATCCTTCCCTCTCTTCAATAGAAAGAAAGCTGCATGTCTGCCTTCTTATCGACTACACTATGAAAAAGATCACACCAGCACCGGCCAAAAACCGGTACAATAGAGGAAGAAAGGAGCGTTCGTATATGCTGATTCCTAAACAACACGGGGCGTGGGCCATGCTATTCATCCCGTTTGCGCTTGAAATGCTTGCAGGGGGAAGTACGGTGTGGCATATCCCTTTATTTGCCGGCTGGCTGCTGCTCTATTTAGCCACTTACCCGCTGACTTTACTATGCAAAAAACAAAGAAAGAAAAAACAGCTCTATCAAAAATGGGCTTTGATTTATAGTCTGCTTGCCATTGTTTGTCTGCTGCCTATTCTATGGGTTCATTTCCGGATGGTCTATTTCGGCTTGGTCATGGCGCCGATGTTCCTGATCAATCTGTATTACGCCAAAAAGAACCGGGACCGCGCCTTTTTGAATGACTTGGCGGCCATTGCTGCCTTCTGTGTCGGGGGGCTTGCCAGCTACTATTTAGGGGCCGGAAAGCTTACCAAGGAAGCGTGGGTTCTTGCCCTTCATTCTTTCCTATTCTTTTTAGGGACTACCTTTTATGTAAAGACGATGATCAGGGAAAAGAAAAACAAGATGTTTAAATATTATTCATGGGGCTATTATATACTGCTGCCTTTCATCATATTGGCGATCGGCGGAGGATGGAAGACCATCGCCTATGTCCCAAGTATGCTGCGCGCTTGGTTCCTGTACGGACGGACATTGCCGATCATGACGATCGGCATCATCGAAATTGCTGTAGCCGTCCTCTATTTCCTTGGAATGGTGTTTCTTCCGTATTAAATGGAAGGTCAATGGATATTACATATGTGAGCCGGACAATTTTCACATTGGATCGATGATTTCAGGAAGTTGAAATCATCGATCACCACTCTTCCCCGGCTGTCGTAGTGAATTACTCCCAGCTGGATTAGCTGGCGCAATAAGCGGTTGACGCTTTCTCTTGTCAATTGGCAAAACCCGGCCAACTCGCGATGGGAGAAAGGCAACGAGATGATGATGCTTCCCCCCGAACGGATGCCGTATGAATTGGACAAGCGTATCAGCGTAGAATATAGGGCCCCCTTCTTGCCATACAGCAAGAAATCGCGAAGCTTCATTTGCTGTTTACGTGCCTGAAGGCTGCTCCACTGCAGCATTTCGATAGAAAGCTTCGGCCGCCGCCCAAGCTCGTCCAACAATGCGCCTTTTGGAATGGCATATGCCTCCCCATTCCTTATAATTTCTGCAGACAGGGCATACGTTGATTCGCCTGTGGACAAGATAGCCTCGCCCACCAATTCTCCGCTCCGGCAAATCCGCATGATAAGTTCTTTTCCATCACTGCTTCCTTTCACTAGGCGGACAAGTCCGGACTCTAAAAAGAATAAGGCTTCATTGTCCATTCCTTCCAGGAACAAATAATCATGCTGTATCATGTTTCTTTTCGTGCCGATCGCCATGAGCAACGCTTGCAATTCAGCTGTAAACGGCATGCTTCATCCACCCCTTTTTTAATCAGCCGCCGATATAAGACATGCCTATTTTTTTATTGCGGACATGCAACCGGCCGGTACGCAACTCAGAGTAACGGTCATTGCGCCCATTCCATACGGCAATAATCGCCTGTTCAAGTTCATGGTCAGTTGCGCCCCCGTGAAGAAGGGAACGCAAATCGAATCCCTCCGAAGCAAATAGGCAGGTATACAACCGGCCGTCCGAAGAGAGTCTAAGGCGTGTGCAGGACGAACAGAACGTGTCTGAGACGGAAGAAATAAACCCTATTTCACTTTTCCCATCGCTGTAGGCATACCGTTTGGCTACTTCCCCGAAATAATGCTCTTCCAGAGGCTGCAGTCCAAACTCTCTATTCAAAGATTCGTAGATTTCTTTTTTCGTAATGACTTCATCCAAAGTCCAGCCATTTTCATTTCCTACATCCATATATTCGATGAAGCGCAAAGGGATATTTCTTTCTTTAAAATAATGCGCCATCGGCAAAATTTCCTGGTCGTTCACGCCTCTTTGCACGACCATATTCACCTTGACGGCAAACCCCATGCCGGCTGCCATATCAATATGCTTCAAAATAATGGCCGGACTAATGCCTCTTCCATTCATCTTACCGAATACATCTGGATCAAGTGCATCCATGCTAATGTTCAGACGGCGCAATCCAGCGTTGTATAACCGGGCGGCATAACGGTCCAAAAGGAGGCCATTGGTTGTCAGCCCGATGTCCTTTATCAAATCCAACCCACTCAGCATAGAAATGAATTCTGTTATTTCTTTTCTCATCAATGGTTCGCCACCGGTCAAACGGATTTTGCGCACCCCCATTTTTGCAAAAATCGATGCAAGCCGGTACATTTCCTCTACAGAGAGCAGTTCTTCCCGCTTCAGGAAAGGATAATTGGCCCCGAATATTTCCTTTGGCATGCAGTAATGGCAACGGAACGGGCAACGGTCTGTGACCGATATGCGCAAATCCTTCATCGGGCGATTCAAAGCATCCATAATTGGCTGTTCCATAGAATTCCTTCCTTTCTCACATAGACAGAGAAACGGCTGACACAGTCACCCGTTTCTCCAGCTTCCTATATGATGCTTACATGTATTAACCGAACGTCACTTGCTTTTGTCTGTTCTGTTTGCGAAGGCTGTATACAAGCAGCAAGCTTACGAGCGCAAAGGCAGCCAACAGGACAAAGCCGAGTGAATAGCTTCCTGTCATGGAATGGATGCTTGAAAGGACCAATGGCGGGAAGAAACCGCCAAGCCCGCCCATCATCGATACGATTCCATTGACGGTACCGGCCTGCTTATGGAAGTATGTTGGCACTAGCTTGAAGACAACGCCATTCCCAATTCCGCATGCAAGCGCAATGACAAGAACGCCTACGGTATATAAGACAATATCTGGAGACATAGAGAGAACAAGCGCGCCTATAATGAAACCTATAAAAGCTCCCATCAACAACTTCAACGGCTGGAAACGGTCAGCCAGCCAGCCGCCGATTGGGCGGAATAAAGTGGCCAGTGCGATAAATCCTGCCGTTCTTACCCCTGCATCCACCTTGCTCAACTCAAAATTGGTCACCAGGAAGTTCGGCAAGAATACAGTCAGCGCAACAAAAGCGCCAAATGTAATGAAGTAAAACAACGAGAACGCCCACAATTTTTCATTCTTATAGACATCCTTCATTTGGTCCATGATCGGTTCTTTCACTTTTGTTTCTGTCCGATCGCCAAAGAAGAAGTTCAAGGCCGCGAACAGAAGCAACAGGATCAAATACAATTTGACCGTCAATGACCAGCCGTATTGAGTGGCGATGACAGGAGCGGCAAATGTCGTAATTGCCGTCCCGATGTTGCCGGCGCCGTAAATTCCATTGACAAAACCATGCTTCTCTTTCGGATAGTACTTGGGCAGAGATGTGACACCCACAGAGAAAATGGCTCCGCCGACCCCGATAAATAAACCGCCGATAATCAAATCGACATAAGAGGATGCTTCACTTATATAAAAAACCGGAAATAATAAAACAATAAAACTGATTAAAAAAACGATTCTAGCTCCGACTATATTGGCATAATATCCGAGTGGGATCCGCAGTACCGAGCCCAGTATAACCGGAATGGCCGTAATGATGGCCAGTTTGTCTGCCGGAATGGCAATGTCATCCTTAATAAACGGCAATAATGAAGAAATGATAACCCATACCATGAACCCCACAACAAGGTTCAATGTTTGCAATGGCAATTGCATTTTTTTGATCACGTAGATCACCTCATCCAAAGTAAATGTTTGAATGATACATAACTTGATTCCCTACCGCTATTTTAAAATAGGGCCCCGCCAATAAAAATAGGGAATCCCCCTCTTCCTGCATGCGGGACTCCCTATTCTTCTTTAAAAATCGAGAAGCTTCTTCTTAAGCGCATATTCGACCAGCTCCGGGCGGCTTTTCAAATGAAGCTTCTCCATGATTTTCGCCTTATACGATTCGACGGTTTTGACGGAAATGAATAACTTTTCCGCTATTTCTTTATTTCCGTATCCCTTTGCCACCAGTGGCAGAATCTCCAATTCGCGCTTGGACAGAATTTTGAAGGGATCATTCTCATCGGCGCTATGGTCCTTTTGCACATATTCCCTGACGAGCAGTGTCGCCATCTTCGGCTGGATGTATGTCCCGCCGTTATAGACTGTCCGGATGGCGGAAACCAATTCCTCATCAGGCGCGCTCTTGAGTATATAGCCTGATGCTCCGTTCCGCAGCACATAGTATAAATATTCTTCATCATCGTACATGGTCAGGATAAGAATCTTTGTTTCAGGGAAATCCTCGCTGATTTTGCCTGTGGCAATCAGCCCGCTTTCCCCCGGCGGCATGGAAATGTCCAAAAGCAGGACATCGGGATGGTGCTCGGCAACCATCGCATAAGCTTCCACTCCGTCCGCAGCGGTGGCGACCACTTCCATATCCTTCTGATAGTTGAGCAGCATGGTGAAGCCGCTCCTTACGACGGCATGATCGTCTGCGATGACTATTCTCAATTGGAATCCTCCTCTATCAACCGTTCTTTATCCATCGGAATCCTCAGCGTAATGGCCGTCCCTTTGCCGATTTGCGACTGAATGTCCAGTTCCCCGTCCACAAGCTGCGCCCGTTCCATCATGCCATATAGACCGAGGCCGGTTCCTTTTATTTCCCGGTATTGGACATTGAATCCAACGCCTTTGTCCTTCACATACAGCACAAGATTCCCTTTTTCTTCGTACAGGCGGACGAACAATTCATCGCTTTCTGCATATTTGATGGCGTTCAGTATGGCTTCCTGGCAGATCCGATAGACGACTGTCTCGATTTCCGTACTGTAGCGCGCCGATGATAATTCTGCCGTAAAATGGACGATAATGCCATAGTTCATTTCTACCCATTTGAAGTGGGAGCGGAATGCCGCCTCCAGGCCCAAATCATCCAACGAAGCCGGGCGGAGCTCAACTGATAGATTCCTGATTTCCTCAAGCAATCTAGTAATTGTCTCTTCTGTATGCTTCAGCTTTTGAAGCGCCTCTTCATTCAGATTCATATATTTCATGACGCGCATATCGACCAATGAACTTAACAGCTCCTGTGCCACACTATCATGCAGCTCACGGGAAATCCGCTTCCGCTCGTCTTCCTGCGCCTTGATGACATAACTCATCATTTTAGAGCGATAAAGGGATTCACGTGTTTTGTATTGCAGCGTCAAATCTTGCAGAGTTAATGCATAAATGCCCTTGTCGCCGTCGATTTTCTGGAAGCTCGCCGAATAAGGGACCAGCCGGTCATCTTCTTTTCCTTTCAGGTATAACTGGAACGAGGAAAAATCCTGCTCCGGCTGTTCGAGAAAACAACCTGCACAGGTAACCGTTTCCTTTTCGGATGTGAATCCACGGCAAAACAGGCATATCCCTGGAGCGTTATGATTTTTCACCAATGACAGCGTTTGGCCATCAAGTAACCGCTCAGCAGCCCTGTTCATACCAATGACATCGCCATCCCCCTTCAAGAAAATAAGGGCCTGGCGGCTATTCTCATAATAGAGCGACATATATTGATCTAGATCACTTTTCTGGTAACCCATAGCTTGCTACAACTCCTTTGTTTGAAAAGGGCCGAAACCGGAAGAAAGGTATGACTGTAACTCCTCGAATCCCTTTTCAGATACTCCGGAAGCATGGCGGGAACCGATCAACAGCACACCAGCCACCCTCTTATTCTTCCAGAGAGGAATGGCACCCACGCTTTTCAGCCGTTCGGCGTTAAGGATCGGATAGCTGATCCGATCGCCCGCTGGCACTTCTTTCTCCACATCCACAATCAGCATCGGCTTGCCTGTTTTATAGACAATCCCTGCTATCCCTTTTCCCGAATAGAGGACAATCCGTTTATAGCGGTCGTTGACATTGCCCGAAGCATACTGCCATCTGATTACCCGCAAATCCTCCCCTACATTCTCTACCGACAACGAAACGAAATCAAATGCAAAGCGTTTCCTAATTTCATCTATAGCTTGTTGGCAATCGAATATCCGCTTTTCATCCATAACCAAAACTCCTTGCAGCAATCATTTATCTGTTTGATAGATTCTTAGCCAGCACAGCGGCTGGTTCACTTTACCTCCATCATAAGGCCTTTAATGCCCGAAAACAACAAGAAGAAGGCAGGTTTGCCTTCTTCTTCACGTTTATGCCCGGCTATTTTTGCGATACAAAATGTAATTGCGGCTTGCATATGTGACCGGTACACTCCAGACGTGCACCAGACGCGTAAATGGCCACAAGGCAAAAATGAAGAACCCGGAAATGATATGGACTTTAAAGGATAACGGCACAGCAGCCATCAGAGCAGCCTGGGGATTGAATGTGAACAGCCCCCTGAACCAAATTGAAATCGTCTCGCGGTAATCAAAAGAAGGATCGACCGCGTTCGTTACGACTGTACTGTACATGCCCATAATGACGATGAACAGCAGCAGAACATTTACAATGATATCGGATAAAGAGCTCAGCTGGCGGACATTTTTCTTTGTGAAACGGCGCCATGTCAGAATGAACATCCCTCCAAGCGTCAGCAACCCGAAGACTCCGCCGATATAAACGGCTCCGATGTGGTAAAGATGATTATCGACACCAAGCGATTCCATCCATTCCTTCGGGACCACAAGCCCGGCAACATGGCCGAGAATGACCGGTATAATGCCTAGATGGAACATCATGCTTCCTATTTTCAACTGTTTCTTTTCAACGAACTCACTGGATTTGGCCGTCCAGCCCAGCTGGTCATTGCGATAGCGGAAAATATGCCCCACTACAAAAACAGCCAGACAGATGTACGGAAAGATGACCCATAGGAATTGATTCAGGACGTTCATGCCTTTTCGCTCCCTTCTATTATGCAGGACTTCACCGTATCGCGAAGACTCTTCACCAGATGATAATACGGGCTTTCATTTTCCTTAAGGGCGTTCAATAAATGAAAGGTCCCATCTTCCAGGACAGCAATGAACATCCGGAAGCTTTCCTCGGCGTGGCTGTCATCCTCCCATTCTGCTGCATAGATAAACTCGCACATAAGCGGCAAATAATCGGATAGTTCCTCTTCGGGCATCTGCAGCCCGAACATTTCATACATGACCTTCAAGCGGGCAAGCATTTGCCCCCGTTCCTTCGTATCGCCGAATTTAGGGAAGGTCATGTACAGCGTTGAATGCTTGTCGAAATCGAACGTCTCTACATATGCTTCTTCTATTTTCTCCATGCTGAAACCATGGATTTGTTCCCAATAGGCTTTTGCTGATTCATAGCCAGGACTACTAGGATCAAAAGCTCCATTGAATAGATCTGGCTGAAAATCCCTTTTTTCCGGATACGTTAATGTTTGGGCAAAAAAACCGAATGCAGGTTTACAGTGAGTTAATTTCTCCAGATTAATCACGCCATATTCCCCCATAAAAGTTTTCTTCATAAATCTCCTTGCCGGATTTGCCGGAAGCGGCTCCGCATCCTCCGCAATCCATGCTATAACCGGCTGATCCCTGTTCACGGTATGGATCCTGATAGGTTTCTTTATGGGAAGTAGGGATCACAAAACGGTCTTCATATTTGGCGATGGCGAGCAATCGGTACATAGCCTGCGCCTGGGCGGCTGTCAATCCGACCCTTTCCAATCTGCTTTCATCGAATTCCTTGCCTGATGACTTCGCTCTCATAAAGGAGCGCATCATCGCCATCCGCTGCAGCGATTGCTTGACAGACGTTGTATCTCCTGCTGTCAGCAAATTAGCGATATATTGGATCGGATTCCGCATCTCTTCGATAGCCGGGAAAATCAAATCCGGATTTTCAATAGAATCCTTGCCTTCAAAGTAATTCATGATCGGGCTAAGCGGCGGAACGTACCACACCATCGGCAATGTCCGGAATTCCGGATGGAGCGGAAAGGCCAGCTTATATTCAATCGCCAGCTTATAAACAGGCGATTGCTGTGCTGCTTCAATCCAGTCCTCCGCAATGCCGTCCCTGCGCGCCTGCTCAATGACAGCCGGATCATTCGGATCAAGGAACAGATCACATTGGGCTTCATACAGCTTCTGCTCATCCTCAATGGACGCTGCCTCAGAAACACGGTCAGCATCATAAAGCAGGACACCCAAATAGCGGATTCTACCGGTGCACGTTTCAGAGCAGACTGTCGGAAGCCCAGCTTCTACACGCGGGAAGCAGAATGTGCATTTCTCCGCTTTATTCGTCTTCCAGTTGAAATAAATCTTTTTATAAGGGCAGCCAGACATGCAATAGCGCCAGCCGCGGCAAGCCTCCTGGTCGACAAGGACGATGCCGTCCTCATCGCGCTTATACATGGCCCCGGATGGGCAGGATGCCACACAACCCGGATTCAGGCAGTGCTCGCACAAACGGGGCAAATACATCATGAAGGCCTGTTCGAAATTGAACTGGATATCCTCCTCGATTTTTTGTATATTCGGATCCTGCGGCCCTGTAACAGGGGCGCCTGCCAGGTCATCCTCCCAGTTAGGCCCCCATTTCAGATCCATCTTATCCCCTGTAATGACGGAATGCGGGCGGGCAACCGGCTGGTGCTTCTTCTCTCCTGCATTCGTCAGATGTTCATAGTTATACGTCCATGGCTCATAATATTGTTCCATCTCGGGCATATCCGGATTGTAGAAAATTTTTCCCAGAGCGATTTTGGACAGCTTGCTGCCTGATTTCAATTCAAGCTTTCCGTTCTTGAGTGTCCAGCCGCCCTTATATTGCTCCTGGTCTTCCCATCTCATCGGATAGCCGACACCCGGTTTCGTCTCGACATTATTGAACCACATATATTCAGCGCCTGGCCGGTTGGTCCATGTGCTTTTGCATGTCACACTGCATGTATGGCATCCGATACATTTATCAAGGTTCAACACCATTGCTACTTGCGCCTTAATCTTCAAGCCAGTCAACCTCCTTCATTTTGCGGACTGCCACATACAGGTCACGCTGGTTGCCGATCGGTCCGTAATAGTTGAATCCGTAGCTAAGCTGGGCATAGCCGCCGACCATCTGTGTCGGTTTCACGTGAATCTTTGTCGGGGCATTATGGCTGCCGCCGCGTTCCTTCGTAATCTCAGAGCCGGGAACGTTGATATGCTTATCCTGTGCATGGTACATGAACATCGTCCCTTTAGGCATACGGTGTGAAACGACGGCTCTGGCCGTCACAACGCCGTTGCGGTTATAGACCTCGAGCCAGTCATTATCCTGGATTTCATTGGAGGAAGCATCCTCATCATTGATCCAGACAACGGGGCCGCCGCGGAACAGCGTCAGCATATGGAGATTATCCTGGTACATGCTGTGGATATTCCATTTGCCATGCGGCGTCAAATATCTAAGAACAAGCGAATCCTGTCCGCCGATAATCTTTTTGTCCTTCGATCCGAAAACCATCGGCGGCAGCGTCGGTTTATAGACTGGCAATGCTTCCCCGAATTGCAGGAAAATTTCATGGTCGATATAGAAATGCTGTCTGCCCGTCAATGTCCGGAATGGGACAAGCCGTTCAATATTCGTCGTGAACGGTGAATAGCGCCGCCCCATTTTATTCGATCCAGGGAATACCGGTGTCGGAATGACCTCACGCGGCTGGATCGTAATATTTTGGAAGGTAATCCGCTCCGCTGCGCGGTCTGCGGAAATATCCTTCAGTTCAACCCCTGTATCCTGCTCGGATGCTTCCCAGGCGCGCTGCGACACTTTTCCGTTTGTCGCAGAGGATAGATGGAGAATGGCATTGGCTGCATCGCGGGCGGTATGGAGCTTCGGAAGCCCGGATTTAATGGAATCATCCTCATACATGCCATTGATCTGCTTCAATTCCTCATATTCCTCAGCCACAGGGAAGCTGACGCCGTGCGCTCCGACCTTGCCTTTTTCCAAAAGCGGCCCCAAAGTGACGAATTTATCGTAAATGGCACTATAATCACGTTCGACAATCGTGAATTTCGGCATCGTTTTTCCAGGGATGGCTTCTGTCTCGCCTTTTTTCCAATCCTTGATTTCACCGTAAGGCTGGGCGATCTCATTGATGGAGTCGTGTCCAAGCGGCGCCGTTACAACATCTTTATATACGCCAGGCAAATGCTCCTTGGCCATTTCCGAGAATGTTTTCGCGAGCGAACGGTAAATATCCCAATCTGAACGCGATTCCCAAAGCGGATTGACGGCCGGGTTGAACGGATGGATGAAGGGATGCATATCTGTAGATGAAATATCCGTCTTTTCATACCAAGTAGCTGCCGGCAAGACAACATCCGCATGCATGGGTGTCGATGTCATCCGGAAATCCAAGGCAACGAGCAAGTCGAGCTTCCCTTCGACATCCTCGCGCCAGACCATTTCCTCCGGTTTATCGTCTTCATTCGGCTGTGCAAGCAATCCATTCGATGTGCCAAGCAAATGCTTCATGAAATATTCCTGGCCTTTGGCCGAGCTGGAAATCAGATTCGAACGCCAGACAAATAACGTACGCGGGAAGTTTTCCGGCGCATCCGGATCCTCTACCGCAAATTGGGTTTCCCCTGCCTTCACTTGTTCGACAGCCAGCTTCACAATCTCTTCATTGCTGTTCTTGCCTTGCTTGTTCGCTTCTTCGGCGAAGGCAAGGCTGTTCTTGTTGAATTGAGGATAAGATGGAAGCCAGCCAAGACGGGCGGCCAACACATTGTAATCGGCCGGATGCTTATAGCGGACTTCTCCACCCGTCGGCGATTGCAGCGATTCAACGCTTGACTCCTCATACTTCCATTGGTCAGTGGCGAAATAATAGAAGGAAGTAGCATTTTGTTGGCGCGGCACGCCCTGCCAGTCTTTTGCGAAGGCAACTGTTGACCAGCCCTCGATTGGACGGCATTTTTCCTGGCCGACATAGTGCGCCCAGCCGCCGCCATTGACACCCTGTGAAGCAGTCAGGATCACCAGATTCAAGATGGAACGGTAGATGGTATCACTGTTGAACCAATGGTTGATGCCCGCTCCCATAATGATCATGCTGCGCCCTTCTGTATCAATTGAGTTTTGGGCGAATTCACGGGCAATCTGCGTCACGATGGACGGTTTGACGCCTGTGAAGGATTCCTGCCAAGCAGGTGTATAATGCGATTCAGCGTCATCATAGCCTTTTGCTTCATAAGCCTGCCCGCGCTTCACGCCATATTGGCTCAGCATCAAATCATAAACGGTTGCCACCAGACGTTCGCTTCCATCCGCCATGGCCACTTTTTTGGCTGGAATCATCCGTTTGAACGTACCGTTTCCGGCATTATCGAAATAAGGGAACACGATTTCCTTCCATTCCGCTCCGTGCTCTTCCATTGATAAAGCGGGATCGATCACAGATCCATCTTCACGCTCAAGGATCAGATTCCACTTCTTCCCTTCCTCCCAGCGTTGGCCCATTGTACCGTTCGGAACGAGAATTTCGTTAGCTGCCTGGTCAAAAATGACAGGCTTCCATTCCGCATGTTCCGTGCCCAGCCCTAAATCGCTTTCGCGCAGGAAACGGCCTGCCTTTAGGCTGCCTTCATGCTCATCGAGCGTAATCAGGAATGGCATATCGGTATATTGCTTCGCATAGTTCAGGAACATCGGCTCCTGCCGTTCCACATAGAACTCATTCAAAATAACATGTGTCATTGCCTGGGCGACTGCAGCATCCGAACCTGGGTTAGGAGCCAGCCAGTTATCGGCGAACTTTACATTCTCAGCAAAGTCAGGCGCCACGGACACTACTTTTGTCCCTTTGTAGCGCACCTCTGTCATGAAGTGGGCATCCGGTGTACGGGTCAATGGAACATTGGAGCCCCACATGATCAAATAGCCGGCATTATACCAGTCGCTTGATTCCGGTACATCCGTCTGTTCTCCCCAAATTTGCGGGGAGGATGGCGGAAGGTCGGCATACCAATCGTAGAAGCTGAGCATTTCGCCCCCGAGCAGCGATACAAATCGCGCGCCGGATGCATAGCTGATCATCGACATAGCCGGAATCGGCGTAAAGCCGGCGATGCGGTCCGGGCCATATTTACGGATTGTGTAGATCAATTGGGCTGAAATGAGCTGGTTTGCTTCCTCCCAGCTGGCACGTACATGCCCGCCTTTTCCGCGCGCCTGTTTATAGGCTTTCGATTTTTCCGGATCTTCCACGATGCTTGCCCACGCATCGACCGGGTTTTTATATTGTGATAAGGCCTGCTTCCACATGCGGAGCAGCTTGCCTCTTATATATGGATACTTCACTCGAAGCGGACTATACTCATACCATGAAAATGATGCGCCGCGCGGACAGCCCCGGGGTTCGAATTCAGGCATATCAGGCCCGCAAGAAGGATAATCGATTTGTTGATTCTCCCATGTAATGATTCCATTTTTGACAAACACTTTCCAGCTGCAGGAACCTGTACAATTGACACCATGCGTTGTTCTGACCACTTTATCGTGGGACCAGCGCTGGCGGTACATTTTTTCCCATTCACGGCTCTTTTCCTCCAAAGAAGACCAGTTGCCGGAATACCGTTCAGTGGGTTTGAAGAATCGCAGTCCAAATTTCTTTTTCATTGGTCCAGATCCACTCCTTCATATAGAATGATTGTTGTATTGAGGGAATCAATTATTGAATCATTCTTTATGTTCATTATTGAACAATCCTAATCAACCCGCTATCAGGGAAACTCCTATTTATGGGGGGGAATCCCCCTTTAAAAGAAGCAGCACATAAAAAAAAGCCATCATATCGCGTATATGATGGCCTTTCTATGCTATTTTTCAACGATTTCAGCTGTGAATGAAACATCTTTGACGGTTTCATGCTGTTCAGCAGGACTAGCACTTACGAGCCTTGCTTCGAGGACATACTCGTATCTTCCTGCGCCAGGTTCGTCGATTGCTGTAAAAAAGGTATTCATCGCATAAGAGTCCGACTGTTTGATGGTTTTAACCACGCCCCCAGGCACCCGCCTAACATGAAATTCGATTATATTGCCTTTAAGCTGCACTGGCGCCTCTTCCGATTCCTCAATGACCGAATAAACCGACGCAGTCAATCTTATAAGATTTGCCTTATCTGATAAATTGGCCTTAATCGCGGAAAGCGCAGAGAACGTGTCAGCAACAGCCAAGGACGGCAATGCCGGAACATTGCTTCCTACAATCAATTGGGTGATGGCTCCATTTTTGCCAGGAGGCCCTTGCGCTCCCGGCCAGCCCCTAGGACCGCGTTCACCCTGTTCGCCTTGAGGACCCTGAGGACCTGCCGTTCCTTTTGCCAGGCCGTTATTATTCAAGAAATCAAAATAAAACTGGCTTTTCCTCTTGTCATAACGCCCCATTTCATCGCCCATCAGCGGCTCTCCCTTTTACCGCCTTTTTCATCTTCACGATCACGGCGGGAACAGTCGCCAGAGAAATTAAAGAAAAACCGGCTTCTCTGTTTAGAGTATCTTTTTTTACTTTCATTCATAAACAAAACTCCTTTCTAGTAAATTAATCTACAATATACGTTATGCATACCTAAGGAAAAGGCTTGTATATTTGTCTTTACTAGAGAAAATTGAGGAATACACCCTTATCACCAATATATTTTAACGATTTTAAAAGTATGCGGACTTTCTTACTTCCCATATCCTTCTCTTTAAAGGAACTTAAAAAAGGCTGCCCCATATCAGGGCAGCCCTTCCGTCCTATTTCAAATCGACTTTCACCTTATATGGAGTGATGCTTGCAACACCAGCAGCATCGCTTACTTTTACTTGGTACTTACCTTTTTTCAGATTAACGGAAACAATCTCATCGTCGTTTTGCAGGTAAGAATCCGAGTGCTTGATTAATTTACCATTCTGATAAATATCTAGTACGCCGTCCCCTTCCTTACCAGTAGCCAATGTAATGGTCCCTTTGGCATTCTTCGCCAACTCAAATGTAAACCAATCATCATCTCCGCCTGTCACACCGGTATTCAAATATCCTGTCCCGTTAAAGGACATTCCATTGCCCTTGTTCATCTTGATTGGTTTGGATGATGTAGATTCATCTTTCCGGCCCATATCGGCAAACGTCATTGTATATGGGACCATTGAGAAACTGATGTCATCTACCATATAGCCGGAAGTTTGGAAAATATACGATTTTCCCTTCTTTACATTGAAGGAAGCAGATGTAAAGCCAAGAGGCCCTTTTTGGATTTCAGTAATGGCGACGTCCTTATCATAATCCACTTTATGATTTTTATTTGTATCTTCATAGACAATGCCTATCGGATGAACCTGGCTGAGCAATTCTTGAGGATATTTCCCTAGCAATTCCTTAGATGGTTTGCCAGCTTGAAGAGTAATAGCTTTAATGCCATCTTTCACAGCCGTGTAGTAGTAAGAGTCAACGTCATTAGGCATGGCAAAATTAGCTTTTACCACGTTGCCCGGAAGTTTTACTGCATTGGCTTCATCATTCGGCTCATATTTATCCTGTGGATTCATCACTACATTCTCAGCCGAAATTTCATAAGGTTCAACCGATACCGAGTTGCCTGTTTCCCAGTCATGCGAGACTTCAATCACATATTTTTTCCCTTTTTGCAGCCCAGTCAGCACATAATCCTTCGAGGCCGGTTCGCTTCCTGAGAAATCAAGATTTTGCCCAATTGAATTAATGGAAGCGTAGCGATCCCCGTTCTCATCTTTTTCATCGGTGATTTCACCGATGCTAACTGCAGGGATGACTCCATCTTTATTGGCTACCTTAAATTTTACGATGGCTGACTCTGTCGGCTCGATGACAAAATAATCTAGATCCTGCTGACTTTGCAGGTAACCCGTGGATGTGTCCCCTACTTTGAACGGCCGGCCATTCTGCAATAGCTTGTCCACCATATTCGTTTGCTGGTCCAAATAAGAATCGGCTTCCGCTGCTGAAAAAGCGGAGAAGGCAGATTTCATTTTATTGGAAATGCTAGAATCTAACTCTTCTTGTTCAGTTGTTTCCGATGCTTCCCCACTATAAAGCGATTCCTCATCCAATCCATCTTCATCTTCCTGCACTGCCTTCGTTTGGACATTTAACGTATACGGCAGCAACGAAGAAGGCTTTTCTTCATCTTGTGCCACATTTGACAGAGATATGCCTAAAATCGCGGCAAGCATTTCGAACAACCAATTATCGCTTGTCTTATCGCCTGATACTTTAATCACGTATTCCTGTTCCGGTTCAGCCACGAACGTCAGAGAAGCACCTTTTCCCTTACTCTTGGCACTGGCCGAGAAATCGCCGGAATAGCCTTCCTCACCTTCTAAAACCTCTTTAAGCTGTGCCGCCTTCTCTTCCTCGCTCAAGGATTGGCCGTCAAACAAGGATGTGATATTGTAAACATCGATTCCAGCATTCAAGCCAGGAATGCCTGACATGTCGATTTTCACCATCTGCTTTTCAGTCAATTTAAACGTAAAATAATCATAATCGCCTCCCTCACCGGCAATGGTGAACGGAGTTGGCGTTTTATAAGGCAAATCCTTCAGATTGATCATCTTTGATACAGAAGTTTCGTCTTCAGGAAGCTTGTCCGCTGTTTCAACCGTTAATGTATAGGCTGATGCTTTTTTGCTGCTGTCATCATAGCTTCCATTTACATCTTTCACACCGATTGCGACTGTACCATCGAACGGGGCTTTCAACAGTTTCGCTTCTACGCTGCCATCCTGGGTGTCATTCACTTCTTTTTCTTCTACTTTTCCATCTTTTCCATAGAAACGGACCATCAATTTATAGTCGTATTGCTTGCTTCCTTTCAGCAATGTTTGGATGTATTGATCTTTCTTCACGTCAAACTTTATCCATTTCTGTTCAAATGGTTTTGTCATTACTGCTTCTTTAACGATTTTTTTAGAGCCATCGACTGCTTCCGCCGACTTTAGCGCTTCCTCGCCGGAATAGGAATTCTTTACATAAGAAGGTATATTCTTCACATTATAGGACATGGCCTTCACGATATTGATCAGGCCGTTGGCATATTTCGTATCAAAGCCTTTTGCCCCTAGGTCTTCAGCGGTCTTTTCCAGCACGTATTCGACCTGGGCCGGCGTCAAATTAGGGTATTTAGTCTTCAGCAAGGCGACAGCCCCGGCCACAACAGGAGATGCCATCGACGTTCCGCTTCCGTACGTATAGGTCGATTTCTTTTCGTAATCATACAGTGAGCTGTAGACTTCTTCACCTGGGGCTACAACATCCACCGATGGCCCATAGTTGCTGTAGGAAGACAGCTTCTTATCGCTGTTTACGCTGCCTACGGATATAACTCCTTCATAACCTGCAGGTGTACTGACATCATCCGTATTTTCATTACCGGCAGCAGCAACAACCACAACGCCTTTTTTGATGGCCGTTTTAACGGCATCTTCAAGAATCGGTGTCGAACCATACCCGCCTAAGCTCATATTGATGACTTTGGCGCCGTGAGACACCGCATAAAGAATGGCGTCTGCTATGGCTGCATCCGATGCGCCATAACCGCCATCAAATACATCAATCGGAAGGATTTTCACATTAGGCGCCATTCCATAGCCGCCTATTCCGTTTCCTTTTTCTGCAGCAATGATGCCCGCTACATGTGTGCCATGATCACCAGCTACAGGCTGATTCGCAGGATTAGCTGCATTATAGCCCGGAAGCAGGTTCTTCTTTAGATCCGGATGGTTCTTATCGATGCCTGTATCAATAACGGCAACCGTTACTTTATTTTTCCCGGCCAGCTTCTGGGCTGCTTCACTATGTAGAAGGCCATGTTGATATTGCAGATTTGCCTTAGGGTCTGGCGCTACTTCCAGTTTTTTATAGATATAACTTGGTGTAATGGCCTTTATCTTGCCGAGTTTGCTGTATGTTTTCATAACCTTTGCCAGGTCTTTCTTATTCTTCACTGTAATTTCGGCATAATGCAAATCCGCAATCTGCCTCTTCACCGTACCTCCAGCAGCACGATGCTCTGCAGCGGATAACGGCGAGCTATATTTAATAATGAATGAATTGTCGCTGACTGAATACTTTTCTTTCTCTTTTTGGTCTTGCTTTTTCAACGACTGTACAATAGATGATGTACTCTTCACATTCGCATTGCTCTTTTCTTCTTTGGCAAGCGCTGCTGACGGCAATGCCATCGACGCTACCAGGACTGTACTGCAACCAGCTGCAGCCCATTGTTTCATCCCTTTCTTCATGACCTTCCCCCTTAATATCTCAATCATACTTTCTTAAACTATGAAACACTTAAGCGAATCATACTCTAAAAAAGAAAATTTTTCCATACACTTTATAAGACGGATTAAAGAGGGAATAGTTTCATAGAAATTAAAATTTTTTTAAACTATGAATACAAAAACTTATTTAAATGAGATTCCCATCATCCTATGGAAAATCTGCATAATAGAAGGTTATACATTTTCCACTTCTCGCAGACCAGATCAACCGCCTCCCAAAAACGAATCTAAAGAATCTTGTGTAAAATATATAAGTATGTCAAAGGAATTTTTTGAAAATAGTGTGGTAGGATTATGAGCGGTATTACATCATAGGAGGGAACAGATTGAAAAAGGGAGTAAAACTAACAGCATGTTTCTTGCTTGCTGCTACAACTGTATTTTCCGCTCATATCGGACAATCAAAAGCGGCAACAAAGACGTTTAAAGACATTGGCCCCAATAGTCAACATATGAAAGAAATCACTTATTTAGCTGAAGGCGGTATTGTTCAAGGGGATAAATACGGCAATTTCAATCCTAACAACAAAATCACCCGTGCCGAATTCACTATCATGCTCGGACGGGCTTTGGATTTGGAAGGGACGCCGCGCGATACAAAATTCAAGGATGTAACGAAACTGGGAACAACCGGATCCGGGTATATCCAAGCCGCTACGGATAAAGGTTTTATAGCAGGTTATAAAGGCGGCAACTTTAAACCAGGCAAAACAATCACACGCGGTGAAATGGCAACCATTATTTCACGTGCATTCAACTATAGCTTTGACAACACGACTTCCGGGGCAGCACGCGCCCTATTAGATCGCGGAATAGACCAAAGACAATCGGACAATAGCTTTGCAGCCGGCCGCCCGGGAACCCGTGACGAGATGGCCATTTTCCTAGCAAGAGCGATTGACTATACGTTGCGGACCCCGGCGGAAACAACATTCACAGGTACGAAATACGTGAATGTGGATGCAAACGACCCGCTGAACGTAAGAAAAGGGCCTTCCACAGAATATGCTCCGATCGCCTCGTTGAATAAAGGCGAAACAGTAAGCATCGCCTACACAGTCGGCAATTGGTCCATGATCAAATCTTCAAACAGTGTCATTGGTTTTGTCCTAAGCAAATACCTGGGCAGCTCGGCAAATGCCAATACGCCAAGCAATGGAAAATCCGTGAAGGACTTGCTGCTCATCATTGACGCAGGCCATGGCATGCAAGATTCCGGGACTATAGGGAACGGAGCGAAGGAAAAAGACATCGTCCTTAGCATTGTCTTGAAAATGAAGCAAATGCTCGATCAAACAGATTTTGGGACCAAATACGTAAGAACGACAGATAACGAGTTTATGAGCATTTATGAACGTGCAAGATGGGCTAACGCCCAGGGAGCAGATTTATACGTGAGCGTGCATGCCAACAGCGTAGACAATAATACTTCTGCAAATGGTACAGAAACGTATTACTATAAACCGAGCAACCCTGACCAAAGAATGTATGAAAGCCAGAAACTGGCCTCTTACATCCAAAAACGCGTTGTTAATGCTTTGGAAACACGCGATCGGCATGTGAAAGACAATAGTTACATCGTCATAAAAAATACTGACATGCCCGCTGCGCTTGTTGAAACAGGCTTCCTAAGCAATAAGGAAGACGCTGCTAAACTAAAATCTGAGGTTTACCAAAAAAAAGCGGCAGAAGCTATCTTTTATGGAATCATGGATTATTATAAGGCAAAAGGGTATGACGTGGATTCCTATTATGGCATCCATTAATTTTAAAGAGAGGCAGAAATCAGCTTATCTAAACGCCATATTCAACTTCTCAACATACGGAATGTAAGAAAGATCCGTCTCCAGCAACTCAGGAGACGTTGAAATAGAAACAAAAGCGGCAGGAACATACTATAATATTTTAGATTAAGAAAGATCCGGACTATGACATGAAATTCTTAGTAGAGATTCATGTCCGTTCGGATCTTTTAACATTATGTATTTCTTACTATGAAATGATTCATCTATAAAGTTGGGTATTTTAGCGGCTAGTGTGGTTTTGCTATTCCAACGAGCCAAATAAGGACTTCCCTACAGATACTAGGAACATATAAAAACACCCCAAAAGTTAATTTCAACTCTAACTTTCAGGGTGCACCTAACACAGCTTTTTTTTACTAATTAAAGAAACCATTAGTCGAAGCAATAATCATATAAACTTCTCACTGCTTTGGTAGTCTCGATCAATATTTTCCTTTGGCAGCTTCTGAACTTTATTTAGTGTGTCCAATCGTTATTGCATTTCCATTCCGTAGAAGCGGTTGTTCGACAGCATCAGCCACACGCCCAATAGGTAAATATAGTTTTCCTTCAAAAATGAAAGAATGTAGGGTAGTAAATTGACGGCCATTAATATATATTTTCTTTTTATGTGTATCGAAAAGTGTCGATCTATTCTTAGCTACAATTCTGAATTGACCTGATTTATAAGAGCTAGGTGTACCAAACCAATTGGGTAGAGTTCTCGCTGAAACATAAACTGCTCCATTTCTAATAAGCGGGACAACCTTCTCATTTCCCCCAATATATTTTACGTCATCAACATAATAAATGTGTGAGTTAACTGTAAGCTTTAGAACTCTTTCATTGGCCGGTTTTGCTTCTGCATGCAGAACAGAGAAAACAGACAGTGACAAAGTCAAAACAACTAAGATCGCTACAATTTTTTTCATTAGTTCCTCCTTAAAAACTTTCTATACTTTAGTTTAAAACCATCAATCCAACAATAAATAAATGGGAATTTATTACACAACACAATTGTACTAATAAGGAGGATGGTAAGTGAATGAGTAGAAAGTATGAGTTTTGACAACGTTAGGAAATGATTTAAATTTCTCCTTAATAAATACCTGTCACCTAGCTGCCTTCATTACCTTTCTGGGATGTACAACTGTAGCATTTAAAGAATCAATGTGACAAGCGTTGAATGCTGTTGATTTATTCTTTTTGATTAAGCAAAGGACAACAAAATGCTTACAATCTACTTCTTATTCCTCCGTACATAGAAGTTGCCCTAACTCCTTGTATAGAATTAGGGCTTTGTTGAAGCTTATCAAATCTAAAATATCTGCTTGCGTTCATCTTTGTTACGTTTTAATAAAAGAAAGGCTCTATTGAGATTTTTCTACATAAAGCCTTTCTTCTAGCCTACTAAACTTCGACATTTTTATGGTCGTAACAGTACCTGCCTTTATAATTCAAAAAGATCGTCAATTAAAGTAGTAGTAAAATCAAAAATATAAACTTTCCCTGCAGCAGTAACTTCCATTTTAATTGGATTGTTATTGTATTCAGTCTCACTTGGAAGTGTTTGGAACTCAGCGAAATCTAAATAAATTTGATAACTCATTTTATCTGGATTTGATGAATCTGTGTTTCCCTTTGTGACTGCAATATTATCAACAGACTCTCCTAAGTTCCACACTACATTGTATGGTTTACCATCAGACTGCGACAGTTCAGTATTTGTAGCAACTACTTTCGTAATTTCTTCAGTTAAAGTTACATATACACCTGTTACTTTACCTTCTTCTGTTGTAGCTGCTCCTGCTTGTTCAAAAATATCAATTAGTTTATTCTCGACTACGATACATTCATCATTTAGTGATGCTGGTTTTCCACCAAGGGTATATATACTCAGCAATACCTTCACCGTTAACTACTTTAACAGTTAAATCAGCTTTTACATCTAATAAATCAGCTTTTACATTCTTTACAGTAGCATTAGTAACTGCTTTAGTTGGTGTTGCTTTTTGTAATGTTAATGTTCCAAATTCACCGCCAGATACAATTGCATTAGTAGAAACCGCAATGTTTGTATCACCGGTAACTTTAACATCTCCAAAATTAATTGTTTGATCAGCCTTTATTTTTAAATCTAAATCACCATCTACACTATCTCCAACAATATCAGCTACATTAATAGGACCTTCTGCCTTATCAATTTCATTTTGAATTAAGTTGCTATCGCTATTCTCTACTTATACCTATTTAATTAGGCTTTCGTTTAGAGCCTACACCGCACGGGCACCTTTCAGCGCATACGGCGTGCCATCAGCAGTTGTTAAACCACTGACTAGGTCCCTTCGCTCACATCAGTTTTACCCTCTTTCTATGTTACCATAGAAATACAAATGGCTGATGGTCATCACTACTACGAACCTGCCGCCATCTTACTAGCCTCATTGGTGCTAACACACCTCTTCTAGCAAGACTTCAAACGTTCCATTGTTTCTGTTCCTTTTTTTGATAACCTTAGGCTTCCACTATTCAGGAATGAGAAAGACCAGTTTTATAGTCAATTATGCTGATCTCCATTACATCATTTCAAATGTAAGGATGAATGCTAAACTCCTAGCTATTCGTAACATTCACTACCTCACCCTGCTTAAACATGGATTCGTCTCCTAGCCATAGCTATCTTTTATGGAGCCCCGCCTCAACTTATTTAGTACGACTTCACCTGACTTCACCCCTTCTGTCTGTTAGAACATCTCTGGATGCAGGAGGATTAGGCTATTGTATTTTGACTATTTTACAATAATAGTAATTTAACCTATTTTCAGAAAACAATAGTTAGAAAAAACGCCTCTTTTAAAATCATGTATAAAAGCATGAAATTATCGGAGGCATATAATCCACTTATTTCACTAGTAAACTAGCTTATTAAGCATCGTTTCGTTTAGTTTTCTTGAGAAGTTGTATATTCTACTGTAAACTCTGATGTTTTTTCACCTTTAAAGTTTACAATGTATTTATTTTCTCCATTTGCTACTTTAGTAGAGTCTAATTCTACCCAAGTAATAAACTCATTATTCCAGTTAGGATCAACATTCAAAATATCATTCACTGCTTTTCCTTTAGAATCTATAATAGTTACAATGTTAGAAATCTTAGGAGTTTGCCCTGTAAATTCTACAGCTACTGGAACTTGTGTTCCACCATAGTTAGTAGTAACGAAAAGTTTCATCTCTTCTGTCACTTTCGCTGTATCTACTGTAATTTTGCCATTTTCACCGAAAGTAATAACACCTTCTTCTCCAAGCTGAGTTAAGAAAGCATTTAAATTATCTTTGTTAGGAAAATTAGATGTATTTTCAGCTTTTTGTGCAGTTGCTGCAATATCAGTAGAATTAACCACAGTGTACTTAACAGTTGTATTAGTATTTCCTACTGTATAAGTGATATTAAATGTATCATTCACTTCCGCACCTTGGATATCAATAGTAGACGTACCGTTATTTTCAACTTTTAATTGTTTATTCTTTGTATCTGCATCCACTAAATTAGTTGCAGAAATTTTTATTGCGTTAACTCCATCTTCTGTAGTTGTTAATTCTACACCATATTGATCTTTTATTTTTAGAACAGTATTTAATGCTGGTGCATCATTATTTGCATCTAAAATTCCTGCTGCAATATTTGCTGCACCCTCAGTAACCATTTCATCATTCACTTCAATTGTTGTTGCCACTGGTTTAACTTTAGAAATAGTTACTTCTTTAGTTACAGTTACAGGAGTCTCATATCCATCAACAATAACCTTCACAGTAGAAGTAATTTCATCTTTATCACCAAATAAGTCATTAGCACTTGCTGACACGTCTAATTTGTTATCAGTAGTATAATCAACTTTTGAATCAGTGATTACAGTATAATCTTTTGTTGGAATTAATACCTTGCTACCATTTTTAGTTACACCGTAAACTTTTAATGTTTTAGCATGAGTATGCTCTGCACCATCAGCATATAAAGTACCAACTTCACCTACTTCATATGATTCAAATGATGCTTTTTCAGCTACTGAGAATCCTACTGTTAAAGCACTTGTGTTTACATCTTCGAACGCATATTTACCTTCAGAGTTTTTAACTACTTTTTTAAGTGTAACTGTTACATCTTCAGAACCTTTTTTCTCACCTGTTACTTTTACTGAACCATCTTTAGCATTAATTACAGATTCTGATAATGAAACAACGCCATCTTTAGAAGTTTCAAATCCAACTGAGTACTTACCAACATTAGTCTCATTAGCTGTTTTAGCTAATTTATCATCAAGCTTCATTGTACGACCATATTGATCTTTTACTACGATGTTTCCTAATTTAATTTCTGATGTACCACCAATTGCCAAAGTTGTAGTAACATCTTTTAATGGTTCGATAGATGCAGCATATGCAGTTTCTTTTACATCTAATTGTAATGTAGAAACTTTACCAGTTGATTGTACAGATGCGATAATTACGTCAATGCCTTTATCACCAGCTGTGTATTTAACAACCGCATTACCCTTAGCATCTTTCTCAAGTTTTGTTTTATCGTTTGAGAACTTTACTTTACCATTAAGATCAGAGTACTTAGTTACCGCATTACCGAATTGGTCAACAGCTGTAAATGGAAGCGTTACAGTTTCATTAGCAGCTACAACTTCTTCAGGAGCTGAAAGAGAGAATGTATCAACTGTTGCTGCAGCTTTTACATCAAGCTCTACTTGAGCAATATGACCAGTACCTTTTGTAATAGCAGTGATGATAACTTTTCCACCTTTAGAGTAGTTTTCTCCTTCAGTGAATTTCAAGCCTAATTGATTTTTATCTTTACCTTGTTTGTCAACAACGTTTTTCACATCAATGATTGATGGGTTTGAAGAAGAAAGCATTAAATCATCTGCATTTTTCATTACATTACCATATTGGTCTGTAATGTTCATTAGTAATGCAAATTCCTCAATTGCTACTCCGCCACTAAGTTCTTTACCATCTGCATGGTATACACCTTGATACTCTACTTTATCCGCAGTTGCTTTATCAGAGATTGTTAATGTTTTTGTTACAACAGTACTTGTAGTTTGGTTAATACCAGTTAAAACAACTTTGTCTCCTACTTTGTAATCTACTGTGCTTGTTAAAGTAACAACACCTTTATTATCATCCTCAGCAATAACACCATTTGAAGCATTCCAGTTAATTGAAGATGCTAACCCTGCTTTCGTGATATCTTCACCATATTGGTTTAATACACGGTAAGCAACTGTAGCTTTCTTCTTATCATTTCCTACAATAACTAAAGGTGCGTTTTCAGAAAGGATTTCTACTTTATCTACTTTTTCATTTTCTACTTTAACTGAACCAGAAAGTTTCTCTTCAGATAAACCAGTTACATTAACTGTATATTCACCTTCAAATAATTTACTAGCTAGTTCTAATTGTACTGATTTTTTATCATCAGAAACTGTAGTTTTTGCTACGTTAACTGTTACTGAACCTTTTTTCACTTCGAATTTAGCTTTAGCTTCATCAATTGATCCATTGAAAGTTACTTTTAACGTTTTAGCGTTAATTGCACCAACTTCCTTAACTTCAGGAGTAGTTACCACAGGGTTCTTAGCTTGGTCAGCATGGAACAAGAATTTAGCATAGTCTCCACGCATAGCTTTGTCAGTAGTTCCGAATGTTGTTTCAGAAGTACCATTTGTTACACCGTTGTCAACTAGGGCTTTAACAGCTGCAGTGTAGTTTTTGTTAACGTCTTTGAAAGGAATTTCTTTGTCATCCTTCGCTTTAAGATCGAAACCTTTTTGGATCCAAATAGCTAGTTCGCCACGAGTGATTTCGTCATCGAATCCGAATGAAGTTTCTGTTTTACCAGAAGTGATGCCAGCTTCTTTAAGTGCGTTTACTTCTTTTACCGCACGTGCAGGTACATCTTTGAAACCTGATGCAGGAGCTTTTTCTACATCAAGGCCAAGTACGTTCACTAGAAGGACTGCAGCGTCACCACGTTTGATGTTTTTGTACACGCCGAATTCCTTTTCAGTTAAACCGTTTGCGCCTTTTGATACTACGAAATCTACTGCTTCTTTGTAGTTAGTGTTTACATCTGTGAAAGATGAAGCTGATGCTAATGGAGCAACAGCAGAAGCAACTAGAGTTGCTGTAGCAGCAGTTGCCACGAATTTACGATACGATTTTGCTTTGTAAGCCATTTGTGTGTAGCCTCCCAAGATGGATATTTATTTATCTATCAAATGATAGATAGTGCCAAATGAATAGTAGCCTCTCACGATATGCAAGAGACAAAAGAAATACACCTATCAGTCTCTAAATATAATATTCATATAATTTATAGTGAATATTTGAGCAAAAATGAATTCCTATAAAAATGTAAATGTCTGACTGATACGATGCACAAATTCATTATACATACTATACTGAAAAAATTAAATGTTAATTAGATAAATACATTTCTATATAAAACGACTATTATATGAACGCTAATTTTTACAAAAACTATCGCAATTGATAATTAAAAGATATATTTGTATAATTTTATCAATAATTTTCTAACAAATGACTGTATTCTCCATTAACTAACAAAAATGAGAAAAAAGATAATTCTGTATGTGTGTTAATTGTGAAGTTTATAAATAAAATGCATTAAATGTATTCTTCACATTTCCTCCAGTCCACTAATCATTCAACGATTGTTAACAATACATTCAAAAAAAAGCTGCCATAATCGGCAGCCTTTCCTCTACATCTATCATTTCACTTTATCATCCACTTTTTTCTTGCGCTTTTTCATGCTCTTAAGCATATAGCCGCCAATAAAACGCCGAGGTTCATATGAGATGATGAACGCATTAGGCTCATATTCCCTAATCAAGTCTATCAAGCTGTCTTCCATACTCCGTTTTGTCAATATTTCCAGTTTGTATCGCTTACTTTCGAATCCCTCAACTGAAACGATGGTCACACCATATCCATCAGCACGGAGATGGTCAATCAACTCCTGGTTTCTCGTCGGCAAATTAACATTGAACGTAGTGAATCCAATGGCCAGCTTTTGTTCAATAGCCGTCCCGATCAAGATACCGATCCCGAAGCCGACAGCATATACGATCATACCTAGAAATGTTTGGTTGCCATTGAATACGATGGATAAGCCGAATACATAAATAAGTGATTCAACAAAACCGAGCAGGGCCGCCTGTACCTTCAATTGCTTGACTAGGAAAATGGTCCTTAGTGTAAAACAAGGAACGTAAATCAACTGCAGAATCAAAATTAACACAATATCCTTCATCATTGGATCCCTCACTCATTCTTATATTCAATCAGTGGCTGGTTGTACAGGGCTCGTATGAGTACTCATTCTATTCCAAATACACTGATTATACAAGAATTAGTATCTAAGATAACAGATTACTTTATCTGGATGGATTAATAGGTCTTTATTTATGCAAAAGAATACATGATTCTGCGAAAAATCGTCCAATTTATGTAAGACAACTAGCTTTAAATACTCTATAATGAATCACATAAGCACCTTTTCCTTGTTGCCCGTCCAAGGGAATTATGTACAATAGATACTTAATAAAAATGCAAATTACTTCCAGGATGTGATTATCGTGAAAATTGGAGATCGTGTTAAAAAGATAAGAGAAGAAAAGAAAATGTCAATGTCTGAACTAGCAGAGAAAGCAGGGGTTGCCAAATCCTATTTAAGCTCTTTGGAACGAAATCTGCAAAACAATCCATCTGTCCAATTCCTGGAGAAAATAACCGGTGTGTTGGGTGTCCCGGTTGATTCTTTATTGCATGACAAACAAAGCGAGGAATCACTTGACTCTGAATGGCTGCAAATTGTGGAAGAAGCCATGAAATCCGGCGTTTCTAAAGAGGACTTCAAAGAATTCATCGAGTTCAACAAATGGAAAAACAAAAAAACAAAATAAAGCATTAAAATACCCTAAGCGATTAACGGACATCACTGAGGGTATTTTCACATCTGACTCTTTTCATAAATGCCTCCACTTTCGGTCATGCCTGTTCACTGATCAAATAAGACCAGCTTTGAATAAATGCCAGTGCTTCACTTTTACTGATGCCGCTCTGTTTAGCTTCTTTCATTAGATCCATCCACTCATGATCATAGTGTTCATTCTTTGCTTCATTTTCCATTCGATTTGAAACCTCCTAAAATACTCTGTACTTTAGGCAGCCCAGCCATCCTAGCAACTCCTGCGCCTTAGATCTGTAGCTTTGCGCCCTTACCTTTCGATAAGTTTGCCCTTTCAACTAGATATACAGAATGTTCTATATCGTTCATTGAAAAGTGTGTGAGATCATGGTGCGATGTTTCTTTTATTCATTATACTATGACCGGTATGAAAATAACGTATTTACAGTGTTAAAGTGCGTTTATATTTTCCTACAGTTTCTGACGGATTCCTACAAAACTCTTTGTTTCTTTGACAGCTGATAAACAGAGATCCATTTTTGCAGACTCTCCCGTCTTGATGAGCGGTCGAAAAGCTCCGCATCCACACTTGTAAGAGCAGTCAAATCTTCTCCACAGACCGGGCAAATCCATTCACCGGTCTGGCAGCTTCCAAAGGAAGGCCGATTGCATTTATGGCAGTTTTTTCGATACATTTCATTTTCCCCTATCGATTCTTAGTCATTTTTCGATGCTGGATAAACAATAAAGCCGCTCCGGCTCCTCCAACCAAAAATCCTAGAATTAAAATATTATAGAAGTCAGTGGCTGTATTAGGCAAAGTGCCTCCAGATTGGGTCGGTGTGGAAGGGCTTGGAGATGTCTGCGGATTGCCTGAATTGTTCCCATTCCCATTGTCTCCCGGGTTTGGATTTGTTCCGCCACCATTGTTGCCTCCCGGATTCGGATTAGTCCCTTCTCCGTTACCGCCTGGGTCTGGATTGTTGCCGCCTTCATTGTCGCCTGGATCTGGGTTAGTGCCTCCCCCGTTATCACCTGGATCTGGATTAGTGCCTCCTTCGTTGCCGCCTGGGTCTGGATTAGTGCCTCCGCCATTGTCTCCCGGGCCAGGGTTGTTGCCTCCGCCATTATCACCAGGATCGGTAGTTCCGCCCCCTCCCGTATCATCGGTGGCTTCTGCAGTGAATACTAAATCCACGCTGGCTTTCGATTGCTGATAGTCGTTTCCCAATTCTCCCGGAATATCTATTCTGAAAGACAGCACCTCTGAAGAGCCGCTTGCCAGGAAGCGCGGAGACAATTTTTCAAAATCCTGCAGCAACCCGCTATACAACCATGTATTTCCTTGCTTCACCTGCAATGTCATTTTTTTAAACAGTTTTTCCGATAATGACCGATTCTCTGCGCTCGTTGTATACTTGAAGTTTCTTTTCCCGTTGTTGTAAATGGTGATATTCCTTGGAATCCAATCGCCTGGCTTTAAATTCTTTACATTGATCAACACATGCCCTGGTGCATCCGTGTCTATGGCGATCTCCTCATTGGCCGCGAAGGTTCTTGCTTGCGGGAAAAGAAGGCTAATAACGGAGAAGGCCACTAGGAACATCCACACAAAATTGAAACTGCGCTTTTTAAAGCCCATTGTTCCACCTCTCATTTCACTCATGAGCCAGTGCCATCATGTGATGGCACTCTTTATTCTAAAGTGCTTGGGTAGAAACCGTTGACTATCCAAGCACTTCATTCCTTGCTTACTTACTGCTTTCCTCAGAAGTTGGCGGCGCAGCATCCTCTGACTGTTGTACGGATTGATCAGAAGGAGTAGATGCAGCCGGTTTTTGTTCTGATTGTTTAGGTGTTGTTTTAGCAGGCGCGGGCCCATTATCGACCACCGCATCCACATCCCATCCAATCGCATCTATATCGCCTTGTTTTAAATTATCCGAAATGCCTTGATCGGTCCGCCGCTTTTGTGTGTCGATTTCTTTTTGCAGATCAGCTGCATCTGCGTTCGCTTTGTTGACTTCACCGACCAATTTAGTATTCAGATCGGCCAAATCATCATTCTGTTTTTTCAAGTCGGCGTTGGCGGCTAAGGCTGCTTCCAGGTTCGCCTGTGTGCTCGCTAAAAGTGTTTTGGTTTCATCCAATTCCTTTATTTTGGCTGCAAGCTCATCTTTCGTGATTTTATGCTCTTTTTGCAGTTCATCATAGGCTTTCTTAATCGTAGCCAATTCGTCGTTCAATGATTTCACTTGAGCCTGAAGATCCTTTACTTGCCCCTGCAAGGAACCGATTGATACATTCTTATTGCTGATGATCGAGTTTGCGTTTGCAATGGATGCTTTCACTTTCTTTTTAAACTGATCGATATAATCAACCAATGTATCCTGGGTAAAAGACAAGCCGATTGCTGCGTTGGCATATTTGGAAATATCCTTTTTTGCTTCCATCATCGTATTATGTCCATTAAAAGCGACAAAACCGGCTGATGCCGCCCCCACCGTAACTACACTTGCAATGGCCATTCCTGCGATTTTTGCTGTGATTAGGCCCATGATTCCAGTACCTCCAAATCTTTATTTTCCGTTATTGGCTTTTTCATTTGATTTGATGTATCCATTGGCATCCTGGTCTGATGGCTGGACATCAAGACCTTGCCATTGGCGGGCCTCGAATTCAAACGTGACGCCGATGCTGTCGCCATTGTATTTATTTTGGACATACAGCTTGCCATCCGCTGTTTTCTCTTTATCATCCTTAAATGTAATTTTGATTTTTACATTATCTGGATCATATGGTTTAACCGGCAAACCAGTCCATTCATTCGGATTCAGCGTCGCTACATTCAGGCGATTTTGATCGGCTACCCAATAAGCGCTCGGATTTACGGCCGCAGCAATTTTAGATCTGGCTGCAGCTGCATCTCCTCCTGTATAGGAAAGATTAGTGGCTTTATAGACGTCAGCCAATGTAATATGGCTGCCTTCCTGGATAATGGCCTTAGGGAAGCCTCCGCTTCCGCCTTCAGCGCCTACGGTCACTACCGATAATTCCAATTGGTCAAGGAAATCCAGTGCAGTGTTCTCTCCATAAACATCCGTATCGCCGCTCGGCGATACATAATCTTTGAAATCCGAGAAATTGATAGACATCAACACATCTTTTATGGCCAATGTGCCGTTGTTTTTCAGTGTAAATGTCCGCTCCATATAATCGCCCGGCTTCATATTGGAGATTTCGAACAGCTTATCTAATTTCGTACCCTTATCATTTAGGAGAAGCAAATCCAACTTGCCTGCTTCCACCTTGGCAGCCACTTGTTCGGTATCATTAAAGGCAGCCCACGTCCCGCCTCCGACAAGAGCGATACCGACTACGGCACTCAATGCACCAGTCATCAGCTTTGCTTTTACATTCATAACTCTCATTCTCCTCTCTTATTTTTCAGCACCCTTATATTGGGTGGCTTCCAAATCGAATTTCAATTTCAGTGAATAGCCTTGGAACTTGTTTTGGACAAATTTGCGGCTATTATTTTCGCGTGTCACATTGTCTTTGAAAAATAGCTCCATTACGATTTTGTCTGTATCTCCAACAGGCAAATCATTATCTTTCGTAATGACTTTAATGAAGGTAGTGATGTCGATCGATTGATTTTTGTCCGTCTTCTCCTTTAATTCCGCTAACGTTTTATCCAATCCATCAGCAATTTTTGCTCCGTCGGTCGTAAAGAAGGTAACAAGGTATTGATCGGCAAACTCTCTTGCCAGCGCCTTGTCATTTACCTTTTTCCCTTGCTTATTGAACACGTCATAGGAGGTATGCATGAGTACTTTTTCAATATCGAGTGTACCGGCATTCGTAATTTCAAAGTTTCGTCTCATCTTATCCCCAGGTTTAAGATTGGGTACATCAAAAACGATTTTCGGATTAACGGCCAAGTCCAATGTTCCTGCTTGTACTTTTGCCGGTACCTGTTCCACATCATTGAAGGCTGCCCACGTTCCTCCTCCTACTAGAGAAATTCCCAAGACAGCACTCAATGCGCCAGTGATTATTTTCCTTTTAATGGTCATAAGGATTATCGTTGTTCTCCTTTATATTGAGTAGCTTCAAGATCGAATTTCACTTCCATTTTCAAGCCTTGGAATTTATTTTGCTTAAAGAGCCTGCTGTTTTTCTCACGCTCATCATCATTTTTAAAACGAAGCCCCATAATGATATGGTCTTTGTCTCCTACAGGCAGGTCTGGACGAAGCATCGGCAATAACCAGCTAGGCTTTAGGTATGATGTAATATCAACAGAATGATTGGCTGCCGTTAAATCCGTCAATCCTGAAACAGATTTGCCAAGGCCATCCAAAATAGGCTGCAACTCTGTTGTAAACCAATAGACATAGAATTGATCAGCGTATTCCTTAGCAAGAGCAGCATCTACTGGCTGATTGTTTTTGGTAACCGTATAGGACGTATGCATTAATACTTTTTCGATGTTCAGCGATCCTTTGTTCATAATCGTAAAATTGCGGTCCATCATATCGCCAGGCTTAAGGTTTGAAATATTAAATACCACTTTCGGGCTGACAGCCAAGTCCAGTGTTCCAGCTTCTACTTTCGCGTTCACTGCTTCCACATCATTAAATGCAGCGTAAGTTCCGCCACCTACCAGCGATAATCCCAATACAGCCGCTAAGGCTCCTTTAATTAATTGACCTTTCATCATATGTCCCCCTCAATAAAATAAATAATCTTTGTTTTTCTATAAAAGAGAGCGGTCTATTGCTAAACCGCTCTGCATATACTGAATAAATTATCTTTATTTTGATTCCCCAGGCATTTGAGTGGCTTCGAATACGAAGTCAATTTTAGCTCCTTCACCTTGGTATTTGTTTTGGGCATGTAGTCTAGTTCCAGAGATTAAAGCGTTGTCCTCTTTGAATTTCACTTCGAACTCCCAAGCAGTAGTTTTGTCTCCTGAAGCTAGACCAACTGTTTTATTATCAGTGCCGGTAATTTCTACGCCGCTTCCGTTATTTCCAGTGGCTTCTGCTTTCAAGTCAGCCAACGTTTTACTGCCATTTTCCCCATAAACAAATGTGCTGCCTTTTTTAATCGTTACCGTAAATTGACCTAAGAATTCATCAATCGAGTTATTTCCGGCCCCAGCAAGTTTTCCATTCAAGCCAAGAACATCCTTATCTTTCCAATCTTTAAAACTAGATGCATTCAAGAATATTTGGTTGATATCCAATGATCCCTCATTTTTAAGAGTAATAGATCTTTTGAATGAATCACCCGGCTTCAAATTACTAATATTGAATACTTCCGTAGCATCACCTTTCCCCAAATCCAACGTCCCTGCAGCAAATGTATTACTTACTGTTTCCACGTCGTTGAACGCAGCCCACGTTCCTCCGCCTACTAGTGATAATCCAAGTGCACCTGACATAATTCCTACTGCTAATTTCGTTTTTAAACCCATGATTCTTTTCCTCCCGTTTCCCTTTTAATTTTTTTACCCTTTTTCCGGGCGTATATTGGAACTCCCTGGTTGAGGGAGCAATTCCCTTAAGCAGATTTTGCCGGCGGTTCGCTCTGTCGCTTCGTCTTTCTATCAATCTCTCTGACTGCCTGAATGATCGTCATGACAGAGTAGCCTAGTAAAAGAACCCCTGGACCGATCAATAGAATGGCGGTTCCTTTTGGAGACTTGGCGAAATCGAGGAAATAGCCAAGGTAAGGAACGGTAAAGCCGCTGTACTCTGCAACCACATTGGATGATTGCACAAGCTCGGTATCGGCCACTTTGTTATTGTCGCCCTTTGTTTTATAGAGAACCTGCTCGCCGTTTTTCATGACTTCCACAATCCGGTGGGTTACCAGATTCTTTTCATCCTTCATAAAGGTAATGACGTCGCCTTTTTTCAAATTCTTCTTATCCTTTACATCCTGGACGGCAATGATGGAACCAGTCATGAATTCCGGCTCCATCGATCCGGATAGGACGGTCTTCAATTTATAGCCAAACGCCTGAGGCTCACCGCCAGAAGCCTTGGTTGATACGACAATAAAAATCATACAAAGCAATACAATGACTAAGAGTACGGAAATGATGTTGCTGATAATCTTCATCGTTTTCTTCATTACGTATTAGTACACTCCTTCCACTATTATGGTTTGGACTGGTCGGATTTTGTTTCAGCCGGTTGTGATTCCGCTCCTGTCGGCTGCGTTTCACTTGGCTTGGTTTCCGGTACAATAGAATCCGGCTTTGGATCAGGTTTTGTTTCAGGCTTTGATTCAACAGGCGGCTTCGTTTTCTCTGGCTGTTTTGGACGTTCATCGGTTGGCTCAGTCGTTTGATCCGGCTTTGGATCTGCTGGTTTCGTTTCTGCTGGCTTTTGCTCGGAAGGTTTAGGATTTGCCGGCTTTTGTTCTTCCTTAGGTGTTTCTTGTTTTTGGTCGGCAGGCGGCTTAGTTTGTTCTTCAGCAGGCTTTTTCGATTCTTCTTTCTTTTTCACAGCCTTATGGCAGCTGCCACTTTCATCAGTGTCATCAGCCGTAGATTCTTCTTGGTGATCTGGTGCTTTTTCCCCATCTTTCCCCTCAGATACAGCTTCCTTTTCTTTCACTCCATCTGATAGTTCTTTATCCTCAGCTACTGTGTCATCCGGACAATCTGATTCTCCTAGTAAATAAGGTGTAAGCGTAGGGATTTCATCACAGTCTCCATCAAGGAAATTGTTGCAGGCCTGGACAGTCAGCTCATCTTCCTCTTTATCGATTATTGTTGCATTAGTGTCATGGGTGATATACATGAAGAAACCGACAAGAGCACACCATAAAACGGTCAATTTTGTAACCACTTTGAGGCGTTTATACGTCTTTCGAAGCTTTTTCGAGCAAACATATCGAATTTGAATCACCCCTTTATAGTTCAAATTCCTTCCTTGCTTTTTCGTTCGTTTTAAAGAACTTATAAATGGAGTATAGTACAGCTATTGACACTTTGAAAAAGGGCAAATTCGTCCAAATACTGGCAAAATTCATATGTTTTTGTTCGTTTAAACGAATTATCTTCCTTTTCCTCAATATTTCGTATTTTTTAAAGAACGAATAGTTCTTTATAATGTACGATATAAGGAGAACATTCCTGAATGAAGGTTTCTCCATAAGAGACATGGGTTCATCCGGCCTAGTCCAATGAGATAAACATGTCCACAATGATGAACAAAAATAGGAATAGAGAAGAAGGAGCGGCCTATATGATAGGAGAACGTATTAAAAAATGTAGAAAAAAACGGCATTTGACACTAAACCAACTGGCTGATCAAACAGGGATTTCCAAATCATATCTGAGCAATATCGAACGGGGGCTTCAGCAGAATCCCTCATTGAATGTCCTTTCGAAAATAGCTGCCAGCCTGGATGTGAAAGTTGAAGATTTGCTGGGAACAAAACCGGCCAAAATCGATCTTGAACCAGGTTGGGTTGAATTACTGCAAGAGGTGCAGGAGCAAGGGATTACATTAGAGGAATTCTCTTTCATTCTCGGTTTTATCAAATACCGAAAAAGCATTGCTGATGAAAAAAAATAAAATATGGACGGTAATTGGCGCAGGCATGCTGTCAATCGGCATTGGAATGACGGGTTATACGCTATGGCAAATGAATATGAATAGCAGAAATCAACAGGAGGCACTTGAAAAAATCCAAACTATTATTGAAGAGAATAAGCACTCTACTGTCGATCCACCTGCCATAACCACCAGCCAGAAAAAATGGAAGACCGGTGATGTAATTGGCATTCTTGAGATTCCTGGCATACAGAAGGAGCTGCCGATTGTGGAGGGCACAGACGAGGACGACCTGGCAAAAGGAGTCGGACATTATGCGCAGTCTTCATTGCCTGGGGGACGTAATCAAATTCTATTGTCAGGGCACCGGGATACCGTATTCCGGCAGTTGGGGACGTTAAAAACCGGTGATGCTTTACTATATAAGGATACAAATTCAACCTATGAATATACCATCTATAAAACCTATATCGTCAAAAGCAGCAACAAAGAAGTCATCCGCAATACAGCACCCGAAGAAATACTGACATTATCCACCTGCTATCCCTTTTATTTTGTCGGCGACGCCCCCGATCGGTACATCATTGAAGCAAAGAGAAAAACAGAATGAGCAGCGGCGCAAGCCAGTGGATAACTTACAATAGCAGCAGGAAACATTTCTGTTCGCAACAAAAGAGATCGAGTGTTGACCACTCGATCTCTTTTCTGAGTTTCTCCATCTGTGAAGAGGTATTCCTTTATTTCCCGCTTAGTTCCGTCTGGATCAGCACAGGATCATGGTCGCTCGCACGGCCGTGCTGCTCCATGAATTGCGAGTTGATATGGACGATGTCCACTTTAGTGGATGAAGCCATATTTTTCGTCACAAGTATATGATCCAGCACTTGTGCATTTCCTTGGTAGGAATACGTATATCGTTTTTTCGCAGGTACTTCATTGATCATATCCGTCAATTCCTTGCCGGCAACTGCCTTCAATGGATTGGAGAATTCAAAATCGTTGAAGTCGCCGAGCAGCACGACATTTGCATGCTTGTCTTTTGCTTTTACGTCTTTAACGAAGCCGTTGACAATGTTGGCGATTTTCATGCGCTGTACTTCGCTTGACAGCAATGGAGGCTGGTTCTTGCCGAATAGCGGCTGATCCCCGCCCTTTGAATTGAAGTGGTTGGCCACAACGATGACACTTTTTCCGTTGAACAGGAATTGGGCCGCTAATGGCTTACGGCTTGAAGCGAAGGCTTCATTGGTCGGATCGATTCGTCCCGGGTTCAACGTTAGTTTGCCGTTTGCAAATCCGACGCTTTCTGTCGCACTTCCCTTTTTGCCTTCTGCAAGCGTGACACGTTCACTGTTGTAGAGGAAGCCTACACGGATGTTTCCGCCTGGCGCTCCTCCATCTTTGTTGTTCTCTGGAGCGATTTCAGTAAATGCATACGCTGGTCCGCCCAATGCTTTGATTTTAGCAGCAAGGACTTTATAATTTTCCGTCGCATCGGTTGTACCCGTATCGGCGGCTCCATCATTGTCCTGCACTTCTGTCAATCCGATGATATCCGGCTGATTCAAATTTTTCACGATCGCAGTCGCCAATTTCGTTACTTTTTCATCGCTGTCTTTTGCAGAGAAATTCTCTACATTGTAAGAAGCGATCGTCAATTTCTTCTCTTTTTTCTTAATGGAAGTTGTTTCTCTTGAGGTTTTGCCTTCTTTGAACTCCGGCAAATTGTCTTTCTTTGTTTTCACACGGAAATTGCTGTAGCCGTAGCTGACTACGCCCGTAATGCTTCCTTTAAAGGAATCTCCTGTTTTGGCTACAAAGGATTTATCGGCTATGTCGACGATGACACGCTCTGGATTGAAATCCTTTTCGGTGATGCGCAAGCCGCCGGCATCTGTCGTTGTTTTCACCTTGCCAGGCACGACATATAGTTCACCGTAGTTTTGAGGAGCGATGATTTTGGCATCCTTGATTTCAACAAGCATTCCTTCTAGGCTTTCGTAAAAATCGATTCCATCCTGGTTTGGATCGAATATGGCAAATGCATCATTGTCAATGATTTCCGTAGGCTGTTTACGGTCTTTTCCGATTTCGATTGCGTTCGGCAAAGCCTGTCCGCTCTTTTCAACAGTGATGGAAGATGCATTGATTTCAGTCACTGACAAATCTGTCAGAAGCTTCTCTGAATATCCAGACAATACTTGCTCCTTTACCTGTCCGTTTACTTTCACTACATCACCGACCTGCAGTCCGTGTTGCTTCTTATATATAAGAAGGCCTTCTGAGGTTCTATCATCCTTATCCGGTTTTTGATCCTGGATATAGGCATTATTGGCATCATCTACATACGTGACGATTCCTTCGACATCGGCCACATAAGCATGTTCATATGGAGATATGTGGGACGCTCCCTGAATATCATGGATCCGCAATCCTGTCTTGCCCACTTTATAAGCGAATGTTGACACATCGCTGTTCTTTAAACCAGATTGAACAACAATTGTTTTGATGGTCATATCTTGATTGACCACAATCGGTTCTTTATAAACAGGGCTGCTTTCAGTCGGTGCGCTTCCATCCACAGTATAATGGATCTGGGCGTCGGCATTTTTCGCGCTCAAGCTTACAGCCGCTCCTGCTTTCACTGCACCTGCAGCCGGTGATGCAACCGCTTCTTCCGCTTTTTGAGGAGCGCCTTCCTCTATGAATTCAATCTTGGTTGGCGACTTCAAGCCAGGCACAGTAAAATACGCTTCCAAGCTGCCATTCACTGAAATTTTCTTCCCGATATTGGCCGGATTGCTATTTAATCCGAAAGCCGCCCGGAAGCTTGATGTCAGCTGTACTGGCAAAATGTTAGCCGGATCCTTCTCATTCGGCGAATCAGCGATCGCTAGATTGTTATCATCCTTGAAAGGAGCGCTGAATACATACGATTTCGAGCTGGAGGTATATCCGACAATATAGCCTTCCACCGTTCCTGTACCACTGTTGTTCTTAATGGCATCAGCAACTGTCATAGCAGCATCGGCTTTTGATACTAATGTCTGCGATGTAATCCCGAAACTGAGCAGAAATACCAAAAACAGAATGAATGTCTTTTTCATGCCTTTCATGTCACACTCTCCTCTATATTTGTATTTGGTTTGGCCAGTAAAGAAACAGAAAATATGTATGCGATGTCTAGCTTTGGATTTTACTGGTCAAATTTCATTCTGCATGTCGAAACATGTACCAACAAGTGCTAGAAGGCGGAGAATGCAAACGGTTTCTTTAGGTCTTTATACCTATAACCATTTACCTTTCTGCCCTTGTTCTATGTAGCCAATTTATGCCTTTAACTCCTTTTAGCTTGGCAATCACTGACTGAATCATGTATGATAGCAAGAAACTTAATTTTCAGTGTTTTCCCCTCAACGTTCGTAAATGAACAAAAAAGGGTAAAGACTGGATAATTCCTTACCCCATAGAGGATGCTTAATAGATCGGAAGGAGAGTTTGCCATGGGAATACACGCCTATTTTAAAAGCTTGACCAAGTTGGAGCGGATTGAACGCTGTCCGGGAGAATTTATGTTTGAACGGCATACAGTTGCCAGCCATTCATTCAAGGTGGCACAGTATGCCCAGTTCCTCGGAACAGTCGAAGAGAAAAATGGAACAGTGATCGACTGGAAACTGCTCTACGAAAAAGCACTCAATCATGACTACCCTGAGATTTTCATCGGTGATATTAAAACACCGGTTAAATATTGGACACCTGAATTAAGGGCAATGCTCTCGACAGTCGAAGAAGGCATGACAGCCAAATTCATCGATACGGAATTTCCTGAAGAATATAAGGACATATATAGAGGGCGGCTGAAGGAAGGCAAGGATGACAGCATTGAAGGATTGATTCTGGCGGCTGCAGACAAAATCGATTTGATATACGAGGCTTTCACTGAAATACAGCGCGGCAATGCAGAGCCTGTTTTCGTCGATATGTACCATGATGCACTTATTGTCATCAAGCATATAGACCTTGCATCCGTCCGTTACTTCATTGATGAAGTTCTGTCCGAGCTCGTGAATGAGGATATCATCTCGACAGTGGACATACGAAAAATTACGGAAGCAGCCTTACATTAAAAGAACGCAAGGGCCATCCCCTTGCGTTTTCCTATGCCTGAAGCTATATATTCAATGGCGGTCTCCGAGTAAATGAAGGCAGAATACCATATCGGCCTGCAAATGTTCCTTCATCAATTGTTCTGCCCTTTTTCCATCCCGCTCCTTAATGGCATCCAATATTTGCTGATGCTCTTCAATGAGCTGCGGGCGATTATAAAAAACAACCGTTTTTCTGAACAGATAGATAATGGATTTCATCCGGTCAATAATATCGATCATGACTGGATTATTGCTGGAACGTACAATAATATCATGGAATTGCTCATTGGCGACCATAATGTCCTCTTTTGTCCCTGTATGTCCGATGCGGACGCATTCCTGCAGATCAGCCACCCCTTCTTCATCTAAATAAGAGGCTGCACACTCAGCTGAATAGCCCTCCAGCAGGATGCGTACCTGGAACATATTGCGCAAGTCCTTTTCGGTTGGCTGCACGACCTTTTTCTTAACGATTAAGCCTTCATTTTCAAGCATCCGTATGCTTTCGCGGATCGGTGTCCGGCTTACTCCCAAGTTCGCCGCTACCTTTTCTTCGACCATTTTGGCCCCTCCAGGCAGCTCTCCATTCAGGATTTGGTCCCTCAGTATTTCATAGCATTGTTGTGATGCAGACCGTGAATGTTCTTTTTCCAACAATGGTTTCACCCCATTCTAATCATTGCAATGATTTTATCATATCAAATATGAGTTCTATTACATACAAAAGGATATCGAATGGATCCTTTTTTGATTAAATTGTATACATTTAATTATTTTTTGTATACATTTTTAAAAATTTAGTATACAATCTACACTGTAAACAGAATTGTTACCGTTTTCAAAACGATAAGTCTATTTTTAAGCAAACAAACACAATATATGAACGAATGAAGGGTGGAGAAACATCATGACAACAAAGATTGGGTTTATTGGGTTAGGCATAATGGGGAAGCCGATGTCATTGAATCTTCTCAAAGCAGGCTATGAAATCACCGTCTTCGATTTAAATACGGATGCTGTGAATGACGTCGCTGACGCAGGAGCAATGAAAGCTGTTTCGCCAAAAGACGTAGCGGCAAACAGCGAGATCATTGTTACCATGCTTCCAGCTTCAAAGCATGTAAAAGAAGTGGTCGCTGGAGCAAACGGGATATTGGAAGGCATACAAAAAGGGGCCCTGATTATTGATATGAGCTCCATCACTCCTGCTGTAACAAAGGAGTTGGCGCTTGCCGCACAGCAATTAGAGGCAGATATGATGGACGCACCTGTAAGCGGTGGCGAACCGAAAGCCATCAATGGTACGCTGGCCATCATGGTTGGCGGCTCCAAGGAAAGCTTTGAACGTGCTCTTCCTGTCCTTCAGGCAATGGGAAGCGATGTAACATTGGTCGGCGAAAACGGCTGTGGCGTGACGGCCAAGTTGGCTAACCAAATCATGGTGAATTTAAATATCGCAGCGATGTCAGAGGCGCTTGTACTGGCGGCAAAAATGGGCATCGACATTGAACAAATGTATAAAGCAATCCGAGGCGGCCTTGCCGGAAGCTCCGTACTTGATGCAAAGGTACCATTGATTCTGGAACGGAATTTCAAACCGGGCGGACGCATCGATATTAATATGAAAGACATTACAAATGTGATGGACACTGCGCATGAGTTCGATGTGCCGCTTCCACTTTCCAGCCACCTGCTTGAAATTTTCCATGCCTTGAAAGCAGATGGAAAAGCAGGCGATGACCATGGCGGCATTGTCCAATATTACGAAAAATTAGCCAACATCACTGTTCAATAAGAAGAGCTTCTATGGGAGGGGACATAATGAACGCAGATATTTTAACCGCACAGAAGGAGATCGACCGTAAAGCCATTGATGGATTATTGCAGCAATCGCTTCAAGATCTCAATAAAAAAATCATTGTTCTGGATGATGATCCAACTGGAGTCCAAACGGTGCATGATATTTCTGTCTATACCGATTGGACAGAAGAAAGCCTGACAAAAGCTTTCCAGGAAGAGAATTCAATGTTCTTCATCCTCACAAATTCACGGGGATTTACAGCAGCTGAAACAGAGGCGGCCCATACGGATATCGCCAATATGGTTGTGAAGGTTGCAAACGCGCAAAAGAAGGATTTTCTCATTATCAGCCGGGGCGATTCCACCCTTCGCGGCCATTATCCGCTCGAAACAGAAACGCTGAGAAAAACAGTGGAAGCTGCGACAGAGAAAGTATTCGACGGTGAAATCCTTCTTCCTTTCTTTAAAGAAGGCGGCCGATATACAATGAATAATATCCACTATGTCCAAAATGGAGATGAGCTGATTCCGGCAGGCGAAACTGAATTTGCGAAGGACCGGACATTCGGCTATACAAAGTCGCATTTGGGCGAATGGATTGAAGAAAAAACAAACGGGGCATATAAGGCCGCAGACGCTGCCTATATTTCTTTGGACGATATACGCTCCATGAATATCGATAGCATTACCGGCCAATTGATGAACGTAAAAGATTTCGGAAAAGTCATCGTAAATGCGATTGATGAATATGACGTCAAGATTTTCACGATAGCTTTGGTCAACTGTTTGAAAAAAGGGAAAAATTTTCTATTCCGCTCTGCCGCGGCACTGCCGAAGGTCATTGGCGGCGTGGACAATCGCCCTCTTCTTACAAGAGAAGAGCTAATCAAAGAAGAAACAGGCAACGGCGGCCTCATCATCATCGGCTCCCATGTCAAAAAAACAACCGAGCAGCTGGACGAGCTGAAGAAGCTGGAAGACATTACATTCATTGAATTCAACAGCCACCTTGTCCTTCAGAAGGATAAGTTCAAAGAAGAATGCGACCGTGTCATAGAAAACTGCGAAACGCTCATTTCTTCAGGAAAAACAGTCGCAGTCTATACAAGCAGGGAGCGTCTGGATCTCGGGCCTGACCGGAAGGAAGAAGAATTGAAAATGTCCGTCGAAATTTCCGATGCAGTGACAAGCATCGTCACCCGCTTACAGGTGAAGCCGAATTTCTTAATCGCCAAAGGAGGCATAACCTCCTCCGATGTCGGCACGAAAGGCCTTCGCGTCAAACGCGCTACCGTCCTCGGTCAAGTGAAACCGGGCATCCCTGTTTGGCTTACCGGAAATGAAAGCAAATTCCCGGGCATGTCCTATGTGATATTCCCCGGAAACGTAGGAACAAAAACAGATTTAAAAGACGTTGTAGACATGCTTCAACACAACTAAGAGGATTAATAGGCCCGGGCGGTATTGGGGACTCTCCCCTTCCGCTGGCGGACCTATAATTCAAATCAGGATATTGGTTTGAATGGGATAGGGAGAAATAATCACGCAGGATCCTGGATGAGGATCTTTGCCAAATACATCAGAGAAGAGGGATGACATGCCAATAGTCTATATCTGTATTGGGGTAGCCATTTTGCTATTATTAATGGTGGTCTTTAAGTTAAACGCTTTCATTTCATTGATCGTAACCGCTTTGCTTGTCGGAATTATGGAAGGGATGTCTCCGATTGATGCGATGACTTCCATCAAGAACGGTCTTGGCGGGACGCTCGGAAGCCTCGCCTTGGTTATCGGCTTCGGGGGGATGCTCGGTAAACTGATGGCTGATTCCGGCGGCGCCCAACGAATTTCATCAACATTGATCAAAAGCTTCGGCGTCAAGCGCGTCCAGCTTGCCGCTGTGCTGACAGCCTTCGTTGTCGGCATCGCCTTATTCTATGAAACTGGTTTTGTTGTATTGATTCCATTGGTATTCACAATCGCTCTTGAAGCAGGAGTGCCTATTTTATATATCGGTATGCCGGTTGTGGCCGCACTCATTACCGTCCACGGCTTTGTTCCGCCGCACCCAGGGCCGACAGCAATCGCCAATATCTTTCAAGCGAATCTGGGCAAAACATTGCTTTATGGAATTATCATCGCTATTCCTGCCGTTATTATCGGCGGGCCCTTATATACAAAGTTATTCAAGAAGGAATACCTCGAAGCGGATATTCCGAAGGAGCTATTCAATCCAAAGCATTTCAAAGATGAAGAAATGCCTGGATTCGGCGTTTCTGTCTTTACTGCTTTAATTCCTGTCATCCTAATGGCCATCCAGGCCTTTGTTGAAATCTGCATGCCTGATTCATCCATCATGCCAATTGTCACTTTCTTGGGAGATCCCGGTGTCGCCCTTCTGATCGCCGTCATTATCGCTATCTTTACATTCGGCATCAACCGCGGCAGAAAGATGAACGATGTCATGAAAACCATTACGGAATCAGTTGCCTCCATCGCTATGATTCTATTGATCATCGCAGCGGGCGGCGCATTCAAGCAAGTATTGATCGACAGCCATGTAGACAAGTATATCGCTGATATCATGGCGGGCAGCTCACTGTCCCCATTATTACTGACTTGGTTGATTGCAGCAATATTGCGGGTATCGCTCGGTTCGGCCACTGTTGCTGGAATGACCGCAGCGGGCATTGCCGCGCCGCTCGTCGGTGCAACCCATATCAGCCCTGAATTAATGACGCTCGCTGCAGGTGCCGGAAGTATGACATTCTCACATGTGAATGATGCAGGCTTCTGGATCTACAAGGAATACTTCAATATTTCCATCGGAAAAACATTCAAGACCTGGTCCATCATGGTTACAATCATTTCCTTGGTCGGCCTTGCCGGAGTCTTATTAATTAATATGTTCATAAGCTGATAGGAACCCTCAGTATTGTCCATGTCAAAAAGCGTGGAGCGGAGTATGACATCACTCCCCTCCACGCTTTTTTTCTTCCCAGGCCGCTATAGGCTTCTCTAAAAAGGAAAGGCAGGAGTGAAAATCCATTCCCGCCTTTCCTATTCCATCACCAATTTGTTTTTTCACCCGAAATGCTTTGCCCGAGAATATTGAAGTCCAGCTCTTCTTTATCCATCGCCATATATTGCTTCCGTTTAACCATAAAGAAGATGATCCCCAAGACAATCCATATAACTAAAGCAATAAGCGATGGTATTCCCATGAATGACGGAGAACCAGGTATGAGCAATAACCCAAGAAATACGATACTGGACACGATTCCTATAAGACTGAGCGCCTTCTTAAAAGGAGCAACCGGTTTATCGGCACCCAAATCCTCCTGTCTCCACCGGAAAAGCTTATAGGCCGAGCTGCATGTATATAAATAAGCGATCGTCACTCCGACGGACGACATATCGACAATCCACATCAATACTTGGCGCCCGAACCACGGAGCAATCAAGCAAATGAGGCATGTTACGATGATGCCGGCATAAGGAGTCCCGTATTTAGGATGCAGTTTGGCGAAGACATCAGGCAAAATCTTCGCCCGTCCCATGGAGAACATCAAACGGCTTGCCGATACGTAAAATCCATTCGCTCCTGTCAGGATGCCCATCAACAGAGATATGACCAGACACACCGATCCAATGATGCCCAATGTCGATGAAACGACGTCTGCTGTTCCCCAGGCCGGCTTCCCTGCCACAAGCTGCTGCCACGGCATCGCAACAGAAGTCGCGATAATCATGAACGCATATAGCACCACTGCGAATGCCAAAGAAGAAATGATCAGACCAAACGCTTTCCTTGGTGGAAAATTAAATTCCTCAGCCGCCTGCGGGATATTATCGAAACCCACATAGGCCCAAGGCGCAATTGCCATCATGACAAGAACGCTGGAGAGGATGGATATATCCGGATTGAACAGAGGCTTTACGTTCGAAATGCTTGTATCAGGATGCAGCAGCATAGAAGCTGTCAGGAATAGAATTCCCAATACGAGGACTACACAGAAATAAAACTGCATTTTTCCGGAAAAAGAAGTCCCTTTTATATTGAATGCCGCAAATAGGATGAGGGCAAGACTGACGATGATTATTTCCCCTAAATACACATCCCAGTTGCCTACTTTATAGAGGAAAAAGGTATTGGTCACCTTTGGTATAATAAATTTCCCCAACAACGCGATGGCCGATGCATTCAGAGCGACAATGCACACATAGGCCAATGTCAAAAACCAGCCGCATATAAAGGCATGGATCCGTCCAAAACCTATATAGGCATATGTAAATCCCCCTCCGGAGACAGGATGTTTCTTAATTAATTCTCCGTAGCTGACAGCGATAACCATCATGAGCAGCCCACCGGCCGCCAGTCCGATAATCGCCCCCAACGGACCGGACTCGCCAATCCATTCGGCAGGCATTATGAAGCAGCCCCAACCGATAGCGGACCCTAATGCGATGGCCCAAACCCAATGCTGCTTAAACGTCTTCTGCAGTTCCACTCTTTCACTCATTAATGATCCCCCTGTTAATTCCGTAAGATTTATGAATAATTACTTCTATTGCACATATATCAAAAGTAAAAACCTATTCTGCTTGAAATAGGGATAAATACCTAAACATTTTAGGGAAGCAATTCTTCACGGCACATGCTCTATCACCATAGGCAAGCAAAATAAAAAGTGTTCCGGCAGTAGGCAATAGACTGTTCCCGGAACACTTCCTATCTATCTATTTATCTACCGTGATAAAAGCTGGATCGGCGGCAAGCCCTTCTTCAGCCGACTCCTCCTCGGCTCCTTTTTTACCGAGGATATAGAAATCCAACGTTTCCTTATCCAATTTCATATATGTTTTTTGCTTTACAATGAAGAAAATGATGCCTAGGCCTGTCCAAATGGCCAAAGCAATCATAGAAGGCACTCCCATGAAGGATGGCGATCCAGGGATTAACAGAAGGCACAGGAACGCAATGCTCGAGATAATGCCGACCAGGCTGATTGCTTTCTTAAAAGGCGCAACCGTTTTCTCTGAGCCTATATCCTCCTGCTTCCAACGAAATAGCTTGTATGCGGAACAGCAAGTATATAAATAAGCAATTGTCACACCGACAGATGACATATCGACAATCCACAATAATACTTGCCGCCCAAACCACGGAGCGATCAGGCAGATCAGGCACGTCGCGATAATGCCGATATGGGGCGTCCCATATTTAGGATGCAGCTTGGCGAAGGCGCTAGGCAAAATATTCGCCCTTCCCATGGCAAACATCAATCGGCTGGAAGAAACATAAAACCCATTCGCACCTGTGAGAATGCCCATCAATACCGATAAAACCAAAAAGATGGAGCCGATGATCCCGAGTGTCGATGAAACGACGTCCGCTGTACCCCACACCGGCTTGCCGGCGACCAACTGCTGCCAAGGTACCGATACGGCGCTGGCAATGATCATGAATGAGTAGAGGACAATGGCGAATGCCAATGAAGAAATAATCAATCCGAATGCCTTCTTAGGCGGAAAATTGAACTCCTCCGCTGCCTGCGGTATATTATCGAAGCCCACATAAGCCCAAGGCGCCATCGCCAATATGATTAGAATACTGGAGAATACAGAAATATTCGGGTTGAAAAGCGGTTTTGCATTGGAAAGGCTTGTATCAGGATGCAAAAGCATGGAGGCGGTCAGAAGAATGACACCCAATACGAGAATGACACAAAAGATAAATTGCATTTGCCCGGAAAAAGAAGTGCCTTTAATATTCAGAAAAGCAAAGATGATCAGCGAAACGCTGGCAATGATGACTTCACCCAAATAAACCTCCCAGCCGCTCACCTCATACATGAAAAACAGATTGGCCACAGACGGAATTACAAATTTGCCCAAAAGTGCCATTGCGGAAGCATTCAAAGCGACTATACATACGTAAGCCAGCGTCAAAAACCAGCCGCATATGAAGGCGTGCACCCTGCCGAATCCAAGGTACGCATATGTAAAGCCCCCTCCGGATACCGGATATTTCTTAATCAATTCCCCGTAGCTGACGGCAATGACCATCATGAGTAGACCGCCTATCGCCAAGCCTAATATGGCTCCTAATGGCCCTGATTTCCCCATCCATTCAGTTGGGAGGACAAAACAGCCCCAGCCGATTGCCGACCCTAAAGCGATTGCCCACACCCAATGTTGCTTAAATGTTTTTTTCAGCTCAACCCTTTCGTTCATTGCTTCTCCTCCTAAAAATGCTGTAATCATTTCAGGCACAGATTTTATTTTTCGTTTCCACCCTAAAACCCAGTAAATAAAGATACAAAAAGGGGCTTCGCAATCGAATAGCCCCTTTTTCATTTTTACCAGTTACGGTGATCCAAATGTGCATATTTAGGCAGGATTCTTGTTGGCAGATGCAGGGCGTCCTTACGGAATGGAGGCGCCAGCTGTGTGCCATCGACCTGGATATCAATGACAGTCGGTTTGTCTGCATGCAAAGCGGTTTGAAGCGCTTCGCGCAAATCTTCCGGTGTATCGACACGTACACCGTTTGCTCCCATGCTGATGGCGACATCTGCGAAGTTCGGCCCTTCAATATCTGCTCCCACAAAGCGGTTATTATAGAAGTCGACCTGGTTTTTCTTCTCGGCACACCATGCACCGTTATTGAATACACACGCAACGATCGGCAGCTTTTGCTCGACGGCAGTGCTTACCTCATGAAGGCTCATGCCCCATGCGCCGTCGCCGACGATTGCCACGACCGGTGAATCCGGCTCGGCCAATTTCGCTCCCATGGCAGCAGGATAGGCAAAACCGCAGTTGCCGAATGTCAATGCAGCCAAATGCTTGCGCGGCTTGCTGAATTTCAAATAAGCATTGGACGTGGAAGAAGTGTTGCCGATATCAGATGACACGATTGTATCCGCTGTAATCGTTCTGGAGATTTCCAAAAGCGCACGTCTAGGGTTCATCGGTTTGCCCGGCACCATAGCGAGGTCTACCAATTCTTTCTCCCATGCTTCTTTCTCCTTGGCCACATCTTGAAGCTTGCTCTCGTTTACTGCACGCTTGCCGCCGCTTTCCTTCATGCGCTTCAATATCTCATCCGTTGCATCTTTGGCATCGCCAAGAATTCCGACTTCCACAGGATGGGTACGGGCTATATTGGCATGGTTGATATCGATTTGAATGATCTTGGCATGAGTCGGGAAGTAGTCGATATCGTAGCAAGGCAGTGTTCCGAATACAGACAGGCGAGTTCCGATCGCCAGGACAACATCCGCTTCCTTCAGTGTATTCATCGCCGCCTTTGAGCCCATATACCCGATCGGCCCCACGGAAAGTTCATGGTCATAAGGGAAAGCGTCGTTATGCATATAAGAGACAGCAACAGGTGCAGTCAAATAGTCAGCGATTTCCTTCACATTATCCACTGCGTCTGCATCGACAGCGCCCCTGCCTGAAATAATGACGGGATTTTTGGCAGCCAATAGTTCTTGGACTGCTTGATCGATTGCATTGGAATCGCCGTATCCTTTTTTCTCTACACGATACTGATGCGGTTCAAGGATATAATCCTCCACCTCGCCATAGAAATAATCACGCGGAATATCATAAAGGACCGGCCCTCTTTCCGCGTAGGCAAGCCGGAAAGCCGTGCGAAGGCAGTCTGCTACCCGGCTTGGGTGTGTGACGCGCACTGTCGCCTTTGTGATTTTATCGAAGACCGATACCTGGTCGCATTCCTGGAAGCCGTCCCAGCCAATCGTCTTAGTTCCCGCGGAAGGGGAAATGATGACCATCGGAGTATGGGCCATGTTAGCTGCTGCAACCGAAGTGACCATATTTGTGATTCCCGGGCCATTCTGCCCCACAATGACACCGGCTTTTCCCGTCACACGAGTATAGGCATCCGCCATGTGGGCCGCACTCTGTTCATGGCGGACCGGAATGAATTCAATCTCAGCCGCCGGAAGCAGATCAAGCATATCCATGAACGCGGAACCGAGAATTCCATAAATCTGATCGATCTTCTCTGCCAATAAAGTCTCAACTATTGCTTCACTTGGCGTCATTTTCACCTTTTGCTTACTCATTACCTTTAATTCCGTTTCTGCTTTTGCCATTTGAACACTACCTTTCTCTATTTCGATTAGTTAATGGATGCGAATGCTTGATTGACCGTTTCAATAAGGAAATCCAGATCCTCTTCCGTCGATGATAGCGGCGGAGCGATGATCAGCACATTATTGAAGCCAGGGACGGTATCCCCATTCCGGCCGATAATCAGACCCTTTTGTTTGCAGAAGCCGATGATTTTCGTAATCAGCTCATCGGAAGCCGGCTTCTTCGATTCTTTATCCTCTACCATTTCGATTCCATACAAGAAACCGGCATGGCGGACTTCGCCGACATTCGGGTGCTTCGCCAATCCCTTTAAACGGCCGAGATGGCTTTCGCCCAATTGCGCAACTCTTGAAACGATTTGTTCCCTTTCGATAATCTCGATATTTTTCAAGGCAACCGCACAGCTTGCCGGGTGTCCGCCGTATGTGGAGACATGGCGGAGATGATTATCGCTGTCATTGCCTTTGAATTTTTCATAAATAGACGATTTCACAGCTGTCGCGCCTAATGGCAGATAACCGCTTGTGAGCCCTTTCGCCATCGTGACGATATCCGGCTGGACACCTTCCGAATGCATGAACCCGAACATCTTTCCGGTGCGGCCGAATCCTGACACAACCTCATCCATAATGAGCAGGACATCATGCTTGCGGCATATTTCGGCAACCCTCTGTAGATACGAAGGAGATGGAACAATGACTCCTCCCCCGGAGATAAACGGCTCCATGATGACACCGGCAACAGTTTCAGCACCTTCCCAGTTAATGACCTGGTCGATAAAATCGGCTGCCGCCTGGTCGCAATCCGCCACTCCCTCCCCAAAAGGATTACGGTAGCTATATGGCGGCGGCACATGCAGGAAGCCCGGAAGCGCAGGATCATATTTGACACGGCGGTTCGCCTGGGCCGTGGCACTAAGGGCGCCCAAGGTGGAGCCATGATAGGCGCGATACCGAGAAATGAATTTATATTTACCCGGATTGCCGTTTTGGGCGTGGTATTGCCGGGCGATTTTGAATGCTGTTTCATTGGCTTCGGATCCGCTGTTCGAGAAAAAGGTTTTGTATGAATCGCCTAGGAGTTCGCTGATTTTGGCTGAGAGTTCAATTGCTGGAAGATGGCTTAAGGTGAGTGGAAAATATGAGAGTTTTGACATTTGTTCTGCGGCTGCATCCACGATTTCTTTTCTGCCGTGACCGACGTTCAGGCACCACAATCCGGATACCCCATCCAAGTATGATTTGCCGTTGATATCGGTAAACCAGGAGCCTTTACCCGATTCCGCTATGAAAGGCGCTCCGCCTTCCACATGGCGGCTCATTGCGTGCCACAAATGGTTATTATCCTTTTGGGCAAGCTCCTCGGCATTTTTCAATTTTACAGTTTCCATCGTATTCCCCCTTCGTTATCGTTTTTCGATTATAATCCTGCCGGAACAGATTGAAGCAGCTTCTGGAATGGATAGCATACAGCTTTATAGGTTTGGGCTACCGCCTTATGCGTGATCCGCCCCTTGAATGTATTCAAGCCTTTTTCCATCGGTAGGCTGGACAGAAGCGCTTTTTCCAGCCCTTTGTCTGCCAGCTGGATTAAATATGGCGTCGTCACATTCGCCAGTGCGAAAGTGGACGTTTTGCTGACGGCGCCAGGAATATTCGGCACTGCATAATGGACCACTCCATGCTTCGTATAAGTCGGTTCTTCATGCGAGGTGATCCGGTCGATCGTTTCAATAGAGCCGCCCTGATCGATGGCAACATCAATAATGACCGAGCTCGGGTCCATTTTTTCAACCATCGACGATGTAACGAGCCGCGGGGCTTTCGCTCCCGGTATCAATACCGCGCCGATCAATAGATCCGCCGCAATCACTTCCTGCTCGATATTGAACGGGTTGGAAATGCACGTCTTGATCCGCCCGGCAAATTGATCATCCAACTGGCGCAGCCTTTCAGCGCTTATATCGAGGATGGTGACATCGGCTCCAAGCCCGGCTGCCATTTTGGCTGCGTTTGTCCCGACAACTCCTCCTCCGATAATGGTCACCTTAGCCGGCTTGACCCCCGGAACTCCCCCCAATAGAATCCCTTTGCCGCCATGCATCTTCTCCAGGAACTGGGCTCCCAATTGGACGGACATTCTTCCGGCAATTTCGCTCATCGGAGTCAATAGAGGAAGCGACCCGTTATCCAATTGGATCGTTTCATAGGCAATCGCTGTTACCTCCCGCTGCAGCAGTGCCTGAGTCAGTTCAGGCTCGGCGGATAAGTGCAAGTACGTGAATAATATCAGCTCTTTCCGGAAAAATCGGTACTCCTCTTTTTGCGGCTCTTTCACCTTCACAACCACGTCTGCCGCCCACACCTCATCAGCCGTATCTACAACATGTGCTCCTGCCTGTCTGTACAAGTCATCCGTTATGCCGCTTCCTGCACCCGCCCCCTTCTGTACAAGCACTTGATGGCCGTGTTGTTTGATAGCGCTTACACTAGCGGGTATAAGAGACACCCGGTTTTCATTATTTTTAATCTCTTTTGGAACTCCAATAATCATGTGCCCACTCCCCCATTCGTATCGTGATTTCGTTTGCATCATAAATAAATGAAATGTTATCAGGACGTCCGTACCAGTTCGGTTAAGGAACTATAAGGTGATTAAATCATACAGTTACATAATATTCAATATTTTCTGTTAATATTATCTATCGATATTTCCAACTCTATTTATCGGAAAATCGAATGAATCAAATTCCTCCTGATCTAGCATTTCAGCTGTTTTTCTTTGAAAGCTTCATCCGGAATGAGTACAAATCCGCCCGGAAGCTGCCGACATAATATTCAATGATCCGCCCTTGTTCATCGCTTAATATACGCTCTGTAATCAATGCAAAAGCCTCTGCATCAACCTCGAGCAAACATGCATCTTGCTTCGACAACGGTGCGCACGCAATGACCTGCTCTGCTTCCTCCAGCTGTATATGCAAATTATGTTCCAATATATCGTATAAAGTCCCTTTATCTATGTCATACCGGGCTAGCTTTTCCCCTATTTCCACCGGATAATACTGGACTTCAATAGCGAGCGGCAGATCATTGGCATACCGCAGACGTTTGATGAAGTACGCTTCTTCATCCTGAATCGCATTAGAGACGTCGGCAGGCGTTTTCACAATGCCGTGCTCCAATAGTCTGGCATCTGAAGCCATGCCCATCTTCTGTATCGTTTCAGTGGTGGAGCTGATGCTTCCAAGCCAATCCTGTATCGGCTTGCTGGATACAAATGTACCCTTCCCATGCACCTTTTCGAGTATCCCTTCATGGACCAAATGGGAAACCGCCTCACGGACAGTGCTTCTGCTCACCTGATATTCCTCCATTAATTCACGCTCGCTCGGAATCTTTTCACTGTATGATCCATCCTGGATGAGGGATTCAATTTTCAATTTCAGCTGAATATGCAATGGAAGCGGATTTTTTGGATCTAATTTTTCCATGTCTGACATCCTTTCTTAGTTGGGGCATTCAATAACAGTCCCTTTTTCTCAAAAAGCTCGAGCATTTTTCGGCTTGTCCGCTGCAGTCCTTCTTCTACATATACCATATAAAATAATCTCTTCAGTTCCAGGCCTTTTACGTTGATTTCCTTCAGGATACCTAGGCGCAGTTCCCTGGCTACCGCCGCTTCCGATAAAATACTGATACCCATATCCGCCTCAACTGCCGATTTAATCGATTCGATATGCTCGAGCTCCATCACAACCGATAATTGTTCAAAGTCAAAACCGTCCCTGCTTAAATATTCCTCCATGACCTGCCTGGTCCCGGAGCCTTTTTCCCGATTGATGAATGGAAGTGCGAACAATTCTTCTTTTGTGATGTCTGCCGCATTTAGCCACTTGGAATGAGGGGATGCGACCACAATCAGCCGGTCCTCCCGAAAAGGCTGCATCTTCACATGCCGATAGGGAACAGATGATTCAATGAAGCCAAGATTGAATTCATGGCGGCCCAATTGCTCGATAATATGCTCTGAATTGCTGATTTTCAGGCTGACATTCACAAATGGATAGTGGCTTTTGTAAGAAGCTATATGGAACGGGAGAATATATTCTCCGATGGTCAGGCTGGAACCTAATTTTAAATGGCCGGACAGCATATCCTTGCTGCTCTCCATCTCATTGTATATTTCGTTCATCAGCGAAAACAGCTTTTCTACCTTCGGATACAGCAATTGCCCCGAATGCGTTAAGTCTACTTTTTTGGTCGATCTGTCGAATAGCCTCGTATCAAGATATTCTTCCAAATGCTTAATATGGCTGCTCACTGTTGACTGCGACATATGGTTTTCCTTGGCTGCCTGTGAAAAATTCCTTGTGTTGGCGATCGAATAAAATAGTTTAAAGGATTCCAGATTCATAGATTTCCTCCCTCATCTGTTATTTTGCCGATACGTCCATAACCGTTCAAACCCTAAAAAGTCCCTTGACTCTATATCCTCCTCGCTCATCCGATGATAGAACGAAGACAGGACAGGAAAGCTTTGTGTTTTATGAGCCTTGATGGCGGCTATTTTCACAGGCAAATACGGCCTGACATCATAGCAAATATCTGGCTCTCCCAATTTTTCCACAGCATCATGTGAAAAAGCGATGCCATGGAATGGAGGACGGACGGCAATATCGATTTCTTTCCAAGCTGCCGCTACGGCTTCCGCCACCGCTTCATGATCGGGATGGACCGAATGCCCGGGATAGAAGGATAATAGGCGGGTCGGCTTTATTTCATGCAGCAGACGGGCCACCTCTTCTTTCAAGCGATCATCCAGTTCGAATTCCAATGTCTTATCGCGGTAGCCGAGCAATATCAATTGTTGGATGCCCAATAAAGAGGCAACAGCTTCCATTTCTTTTCTTCTGATACTCTTCAATGATTCTCTTGTTGCAAAAGGTGAAGCACCCATATTCCTGCCCATTTCCCCTAACGTAAAGAGGGCATATGTGACAGGAATCCCTCTCTCCCTGCACATGGCGATAGTTCCTCCCAGCCTGATGGCTTCATCGTCCGGATGGGCAAGAATAATGAGAACATGGTCTTTTTTTCCAATAGTCGTCATTGTTTTGGCCCTCACTTACAGTTTTCTGAAAATTACTTACGTTAATGATAGCAAAAAATGGGATTTATTTCAGTTTCATTTTTAGAAAAGCACGAGGAAAAAGGGTTTACCGAATCGGACGTATTGGCCGGCTTCTTCCCCTCTTAACAATCGGTTTTTATTAATCAAACGTTTGATTAATTCCCGGCGATCCCTTCCCATGGCAGTTTAATATGAAGCCTGGCGGGTATACTCTAAGTAAAATCATGTACGAAGGAGGATCTAGTATGGATAAGTTTGTATATGGTGTCTACAACGATAACTATGAAGTATTGCGTGCAATCGAAACGTTAAAATATCAGGGTTGTGATGGCAGCCAGATCACTGTGCTCGCGAGGGATGGAGAACTGGTCTCCTTGACGGAGGAAAAGGAACCGGATGTAAAGATGGTCACCACTACTACCGAAGAATCATTCCTGGACAAAATCATGAGCTTTTTCTCTTCAGACGGCATGGGGCAAATCGACAGACAGCTTTCCGCCTGCCATTTGACACAGGAAGAAACACATTCTTATAAGCGTGATTTGGAATTAGGCAAAATCCTGCTGCTCTTGAACCGAAAAACGCCTTTCCATAATAAATTGCAGCCAGATGGGGATGATTCTCCCACCCTCCAGACAATGGAGCGTTACAATGCCGGTCTCGGACTGCGCGACTATCCGGAACCCGAGCCATACGAAATCGGCCGCCACGCCACAACTGAAAGCACCTTCGAGCAGGAAGAAGAAGATGCCATAGATCCGCATATCCAGGCAACCGCACCCGAAGAAGAAAAACGGAAAAAGGATATGAATGATTCTGAATATGACCCCGACAATGATGAAACACCGGATCCGTACTTAAAGAACAACACAAATGTTACTAACTTATGATGTTCTAGAAAGAAAATAAGATGACAGCAAAAAAACCATTAACCCTTCGATGTTAATGGTTTTTTCGTGTTTTGCACGCGATTCACATTAGTTGACAATTCAGAAGAAGAGGAATAATCTAATTCAGTAATTACAGTTTACGTTAACGTTAGATTTTTTGAATACCTATTCTTTTTGAAGGAGTTGACAGCCATGTATGACAAAATTCTTGTTCCGTATGATGGATCGGAAAGTTCAACGCGTGCATTGGAAGCCGCCATCGAGTTGGCTAAAAGTGTAAAAAGCTATTCTGTTTTCACTGTTTTATACGTTGTCCAGGAGATTCCAGTGGTCGAGACGACCGGATTGGCCGGAGATGTAGAAGGCATTTTGGAGGAAGAAGGCGAAAAAGCTGTCCGCCCTGTCATGGAACTGTTGAAAAAAGAGGGCATAACAGCCCAACCAATCTATGTCCACGGCGAACCGGCAGAAGCAATCTGTGACCAAGCGAAGCAATATGACCTCGTTATTATGGGAAGACGCGGCCTTGGGCCATTCAAGGAAATTGTCCTCGGTTCAGTCAGCCATAAGGTCATCCAAAACAGCGAATGTCCTGTAATGGTCGTTAACTAACCAATAGATACAGCTTTGTGGCGGTAAAATACAAGACATTTTGTACCACCGGATTCTTAACAATACCCGGGATTCCATTTTTCGCTTAAACTCCTAGGTATTACAGGCATACTGTCATAAAGCAGCAAAAAGGAGAAAAAAATGGATTATTTAAAGATTGATGAAGTAGCAAAGCAAACAGGATTAACGAAAAGGGCCATCCGCTATTATGAAGAAATCGGATTATTGGAAACGCCCCAGCGCACGGATGGAGGCACCCGGCTCTATACGGAAGAGGATATCATTTTTTTGCAGCGATTGATTCTGGCGCGTGATGTACTTGGGTTTTCGCTGAATGAACTGCAGCATTATTTGAAGGAAAGCCAGGCATTGGAATTAGACCGGACCGATTACCCATCCATTACAGATCCGCTCCAGCAACGGGATAAACTGGCCAAAATGGTTAATAGCATCGATAAACAAGTGGAGATGCTGATCGAAAAAACGAATAAAATCGAAAAAGTACGGAAAGAACTTGAGCATTTGCGTGAACGCGCAACTACTAAAATTCAGCAAATTGACGGTGATCAATAAGAAAAATACGTACGAACAAAGAAAGTTGGGATTCATTATATGCAACCTGGTCAACAAGACTTAAACATTCAAACAAAAACGGCGAAGCAGCCGAAAGCCGTATGGGCTGTTGCCTTCGCCTGTGTTATATCATTCATGGGGCTCGGGCTGGTCGATCCGATCCTGCCTGCCATCGCCGACGGATTGAATGCCTCCCCCAGTCAAGTGACGCTATTATTCTCAAGCTATAATTTAGTGACAGGGCTCGCCATGATCATTACAGGCTATGTATCCAGCCGGATCGGAGCCAAAAAAACATTGCTTGCCGGTCTATCGCTCATTATTATCTTCTCGGCCCTTTGCGGCTTTTCCGGCAGCATCAATCAACTGATCGGATTCCGCGGCGGCTGGGGACTGGGCAATGCCTTGTTCATGGCTACAGCACTAGCCGTTATCGTGGGTGTTTCAACCGGCGGTACAGCTAAGGCAATCATTATGTATGAAGCAGCTCTTGGCCTAGGGATTGCTGTTGGCCCACTATTGGGCGGAGAATTAGGTTCCATCTCATGGAAGGGCCCTTTCTTCGGTGTAGCTGTCCTTATGGCATTGGCTCTATTGGCGCTTGTCTTTATGCTGCCGAACATTCCAAAGCCGGCAGTCAAAAGTTCCATGAAGGATCCGTTCAAGGCGCTTGCTCATCCGGGACTCGCCACTCTTGCTACGACTGCTTTTCTATATAACTTTGGATTCTTTACATTGATGGCTTATACGCCATTCGTCATGGATTTAAGTGAAAGAGGGCTCGGCTACGTGTTCTTTGGCTGGGGCATTTTGCTTGCCTTTACCTCTGTATTCGTTGCACCGAAGCTCGGAAAACGATTCGGAACATTGAAGTCAATGTCAGGCGCACTCACATTGTTCGCCATTTCATTGCTTGTAATGGGACTATTCAGCACATCATCCATTACAGTCATCATTTGCGTCATCATTGCCGGAGCCTTCCTAGGAACAAACAATACGCTCATTACGACAGCAGTTATGGAAGTAGCGCCGGTGGAACGCTCAGTCGCTTCGGCTGCCTACAGCTGCGTCCGCTTCATTGGCGGAGCGGTCGCTCCATGGCTTGCCGGCAAGCTGGCTGAATGGTTCAATCAGCAAATGCCTTTCTATGTAGGGGCAACAGCGGTCATCCTTGGTGTACTGGTCGCTCTAATGCGCCGCAAGCATCTGCAAGGAATCGAAAATGCTGGACATTAATAGCAAACGAGAAAAGGGACTCATCCGAGTCCCTTTTCAATTGCTTGCCATTATTGATTCTGGCAGGTACGCCTTCTATTCGCCGGCTTTTCAACCAACCTGATTGTTGATCCGCTTGAATCAAAAAGGATTGAAAAAATGAAAGCAAACAGATAAGCAAAGACAGTATTGATGCCCGCAACTATTTTTATGAACCGTCTCAAAAGTCCGCCTCCTTATGTAAAATATAGTATATTCTTCCATTATAAAGGAATCAGGAATCAATATGCATCATTTTTCATAAAAGAATCTTCTTTATTCCTTAGGTGTCTGGCATTCAATAAATAAAATGATCTATTACCCAAAAATGACCGAAAGAGGGACGATTGCTAAACGGAATCGCCCCTCTTTCTTTATGTATATAAAATAAAATTCCCCCAGCTAAAAGTTACCACTTTGTTACACACTTCCATCCACTTTTTTCATATATTGTTCCATTTTTCGTCATATCCCTTTCCTATACTTTACTTAACGAAAGAGTGACCCTGTCTTTTGAAGGCGATCTCTTCCATAAAAAAGAGCAGTCGATATGCTCACAGGAGGTTAATCGGAATGGAAAAATTCAAGAAGAACATGGTGGCCATTTTGTTATCCATCAATTTGGTCCTCGGTTTGCTGGCGACGGCAGGCGTCACGTACCTGATTGTCCAGCAGCAGAACGGCCCTGAACGCGGAGAGCAAATGGGCAACAGAGGCACACCGCCGCAAATGAACCAGAATCAAGATCAGAACCAAAATAATTCAACATCTGGCAGCTCATCAGATATGCAATGATCAGGAAGGATGAATGACGTTGAAAAAATGGATTTTTATTTCAGTAATTATCATACTTATCATCGGCGGGTCATCCTGGTTCCTGCTGCAAAAGAAACAGGAAAATGCCGAGGGTGACGAACGGAATACCCAAACAGCAACCGTCAAGAAAGGCAAGCTAGAGATAGCCGTCAGCGGTTCAGGGTCTATTGCGGCCGCCACGGACCAAGATGTCACGGCAGCCAATACAGTGCTTCCGATTAAAAGCATCGCGGTAACTTCAGGAGAATCCGTGTCTAAAGGAGATACACTCCTGACTTTCACGAATGGGGAAACAATCACTGCCCCCTATGATGCCGAGATTGCATCGATAGCCGTCAAAAGCGGAGGCTATGCCTCCCAGGGAACCATCCTTATGCGTCTGACGGACGATGATGACTTCACAATGCCGATCACACGCGGCACAAGCACAAACAGCTCTGCGGGTGAAGGCGGATCAGCAGGAGGTGGAAGCCTGACAGTGGATACAATAAAAGTCGCGTCAGGAGACAAAGTCACGAAAGGACAAGCCATAGCTTCCTTTACAGACGGCAGCCTGCTATTGGCTCCGGCAGCCGGCACACTTACATCCTTAAGCCTATCCACCGGGGGTACAATCAGCACCAGCGATGCGATCGCACATATTACCGATTACACTCATTTACTGACGACCATTTCAGTGGATGAATTAGACATTTCAAAAGTGAAGGTCAACCAGGAAGCTGAAATCACAGCCAGCGCCTTTGAAGATGAAACTTTCAAAGGAAAAGTCACATCGGTCGCTTCTTCCGGTTCATCAGAGAACGGCACTTCTTCGTTCGATGTGAAAATCACCATCACCGATCCTAAATCATTGAAGGTCGGCATGTCGACTGAAGCAAAAATCGTCATTGAAAGTAAAGATCAAGCCCTTTATGTCCCAGTGGAAGCAGTCTATACAAAGGGAGACCAAAAATATGTACTTGTCCCTTCCAATAATGGAGAAAGCACTAAACAGGTCACCGTTGAAACAGGCCTTACAAATGATACCTATACGGAAATTACGAAAGGCCTGTCGGAAGGTGATAATGTTCAAGTGCCGCAGGTTAAGTCAAGCAGCAATTCTTCCAAAGGCGGAATGATGATGGGAGGATTCGGTGGCGGACAAGGCGGCGACATGCCATCGGGAGGCCCTCCAAGCAGCGAAAACAGAGGATCCGGCGGCAATAACGGACCTTCCGGCAGCGGACAAAGGGGGAATTGATAGATGGCGGATCCTATCATTTCCATTAAACATATGAAAAAGGAGTATATTTTGGGCGGAGAAACAGTAACTGCCCTGGATGATATTTCACTCACCATCGAAAAAGGCGATTTCGTCAGTATTATCGGGCCTTCCGGTTCTGGGAAATCAACCTTCATGAATATGATCGGCTGCCTGGACAGGCCGGATAGCGGCAGCTATGAATTGGACGGCGAAGAAGTGGAAGGCCTTAAGAGCAACCAGCTGGCAACGATCCGCAACCAGAAAATCGGGTTCATTTTCCAAAGCTTCAATCTGTTGCCGAAGCTGAGTGCGCTTGAAAATGTAGAACTGCCGTTAATCTATCGGGGCGATTCAAGCAAGGATCGCCAGGATGCCGCATTGACAGCTTTGCGCACGGTCGGCCTCGGCGACCGCGCCCATCATCTGCCGAACCAGCTTTCCGGAGGGCAGCAGCAGCGGGTAGCGATTGCACGCGCACTGGCCGGAAAACCGCCCATCCTGCTGGCGGATGAACCTACAGGCGCCTTGGATAGCCATACAAGCCAGGATATTTTAGACATGATCAGCGCCTTGAATAAGCAGGGGCAAACCATCATTCTCATTACCCATGACTTGCATGTGGCTAAGAAAGCGACACGGATCGTCTCCATTCAGGATGGCCGGTTGAACGAAAATGGAGGTGATTGGCTTGCAAACCGTCCGCATGGCGTTAAAGAGTATCAGAAGCAATAAAATAAGAGCCTTCCTGACCATGCTTGGCATCATCATCGGCGTGGCATCCGTCATCAGTATCGTCGCCATCGGGCAAGGCTCCTCCCAAGAGGTGCAGAATCAGATCGGCAGCCTTGGGACGAATATGCTGACGGTCAACATCACCGGATCGGATGTCGATTTTAAAGAGAAGGATGCCGAATCGATTTCTACATTAAATGGCGTTAAAGAAGCAGCACCTACTGTTTCCGGCAGAGTGACTGTCAAGAATGGGCAGACAGCCGCTCAGGCTGCCATGGTCGGAACCACTTCCTCGTATATGGATGTCCGAAATCTGGAATTACAGCAAGGACGGTTTTTGGCAGCTCTTGATAATGAACACCATACAAAAGTGGTTGTATTAGGATCCGATACAGCGGAAACGCTGTTCGGTTTCGGCAATGCAGTCGGTCAATACGTCAAAATCAACGGCAATTCCTATAAAGTAGTGGGCGTCCTGCAATCGGTCGGCAGCTCTCTCGGCAGCAATGGCGATTCAACCATTTTTGTGCCACTGAGCACCGGTCAGAGATTGGCTTCCACTACGTCTGTCCAATCGGTTTATATACAAGTTGAGAATGAACAGATGATTCATTTCACGAAAAACAGAATCGAACAATCCATGTATGAAAAAGTCGGCGATGCGGATGATTACAGCGTATCGACCCAGGAGGATTTAATGGAAACCGCTTCTTCCGTCAGTGAGACAATGACACTGCTTCTCGCAGGAAGCGCGGCCATCTCATTGGTTGTCGGCGGAATCGGCATCATGAACATCATGCTCGTATCCGTTTCCGAACGCACAAGGGAAATCGGCATCAGGAAGGCCATCGGCGCCAAACGATCCAACATCCTGTTCCAATTCCTGATTGAAGCAGTGACATTAAGCTCCCTCGGCGGATTGATCGGAATCGGCGCAGGCATCCTGTGCGCCGAAATATACACCATTTTGATCGGAACTGCCATTGCCTTCTCCGTACCGGTCATCTTATTGGCATTCGGCTTTTCGCTTCTTGTCGGCATTCTCTTTGGAGTCTTCCCGGCAATCAAAGCTTCCAAGCTCGATCCGATTGAAGCATTGCGGTACGGGTAATCGGAAGCTCTTTCTTGCAGCAACTTCGTAGTATGGATATAGCTGTTGATTTCCGCTGCGAGTGGACGCTTTCCGCAGGAGTCGCCATTCTTCGCTCCAATCAATTGATATGTAAAATATAAGACAATCATTTCAAATATCGCATCCGATTTTTCCGAAACGGCAAAAAAGGTGAACCTGCAACGGTTCACCTTTTTGTTTTCATCTATTACACTGTTACAACCTCAACCGCTAATTTACCGGCTGCCTTCACACGCACTCTAGTCGCATTGCCCGGAAGGTATGCCAGCGGCACATCCTCGATATCGACAATGACTAACTCATCCGGATCGGCACCTGCCTTCACAGCCTCATTCTTCGCTTCATCCTTCGCCATCGCAAGCGCTGTTTCCCTTGTGATATCGGCCAACTTATAAATGCGCTCAACCTGTCCGCTCACCTGGGAAATCGCTGCTCCGATTGCATTCGCCACACCTGAATGCTCCGGCTGGATCACTTCGGATGCCCCTTTTAGCTGGGACGGGAATAAGACACTGCCACCGCCCACAAGAATGACCGGTACGTCATCTGCGCTCGTTTTCATTTTATCGATTGCTTCCTCGACCATTTCAACCATTTTGCCGTAAACTCGGTTCAACAATTCCCGGTCCAGATGAGCCACTTTTGAGGCATCGCCCAATTCCACTTTGCCAAGGGCTACTGCTACATCCGTTGCCGTTAATGTATCTCCTCCGAAGATCAAGCTCTTTTCAGGGAGCTGATAACCGACAGAATCAGGGCCGACAGTGAACTCGCCATCCTCTTGGATACGGACGATCGTCCCTCCTCCTAGCCCGATTGAAATCAAATCCGGCATCCGGAAGTTTGTACGTGCCCCGCCGATTTCCACTGCCATGGACGATTCACGCGGAAATGATTGGATGAGGACGCCGACATCGGATGTTGTGCCGCCGACATCGACGACAATCGCATCAGAGCTCTGTGTCAGATAAGACGCACCCCGCAATGAATTGGTAGGTCCGCAGGCAATCGTGAAAATCGGATATTTCATTGCATACTCCACAGACATTAACGTACCGTCATTTTGGCCGAAAAAGACGCTTGCGTTGATGCCTTCATTTTTCAACGCCTGCATAAATCCTTCTGCCGCCACCTTCGCCACGTTGATGACAGCCGCATTAATTATGGTTGCATTTTCCCTTTCAAGCAATCCGACAGAGCCGATTTCAGAGGAAAGGGAAATCGCTACTTCCTCGCCAAGCACTTCACGGATAATGACCGCAGCCCGATGCTCATGATCCTGTGAAACTGGCGAAAAAACAGATGTGATGGCAACAGAGTCCACATTTCCTTTAATTTCTTCAGCAATCCGGTACAAATGCTGTTCATCAAGCGACACTATTTCCCGGCCGTCAAATTCATGGCCTCCCCTGACGAGATAGACATATTTTCCGAGGACATCCCTTAAATCATCAGGCACTCCGACCAGCGGCTTCACGGCCAGTGTCGCCGGCGCCCCGATACGGATGGCGGCAATCTTATTCAAACGTTTCCTTTCAACGATGGCATTCGTGCAATGGGTTGTCCCAAGCATGGCATATTTAATGTCTTCCCTCGGCACCTGTGCCGCTTCGATGACCGTCTTCATGGCTGTGAAAATCCCGGTTGTGACATCCAATGTAGTCGGGGATTTGATTTCTGATACAACTTGGTTCTGTTCGTCCAATAGCACAGCATCTGTATGTGTGCCGCCGACATCTATTCCGATCCGGTATGTGCTCATTAGTTGGTCACTCCTTGCTTGTTTAGTTCTTCCACAGGGATATAATCTACGTCGTAGCCGAAATATTTCGGCCCCACTGTTTCAATTCCTTTTTCGCTTCTCCATTTCGGGTTGCACGGCATGCCGACCACCACGCATCTGGCTCCGTAGCGGATGCCTTCTGTTGTAATCGGAAGGCCGGTTTCCGCATCGATGACAGCGATCAAATCAGGCGTCACACATAGAAGGCGGGTTTCTGTCTGCGCCAGCAAATGCTCATTTTGGAAGCGTACCTTCAGCGTCTCGCCTTTATAGGAATGGATGCCTTCAAACGTCGCTACACCCCTTGCAAAGCCGCTTTCTGTTTTACGGTTGATATCCGCCACCTTTCCACGGAATAATTCAATAGCTCCCGCCGCTTTCATGATCGCTTTAATTGGATCCTCGTTGTTTTCCTTTGCCAGCCGGATGCTTCGGCCGATCTTTTCCTCCAACTTCAAGATGTGATGGACGCCGCTCTTTTTCACCTGTTCGCCTGACATCGGATAAATGGCATTCATGACCGATCCGCCCATCTCTATCGTTGCCGCACGGGCGATCCTTTCTGTCCAAACGTTATTGATGGTGTTCAGGATGTTTGTATTCCCTTTCTCATCTGCCAGCACCATCGGGGTCGCTGAGATACCATCCAAATAGAACGTCACCATTTGCAGCTCCGGGAAAGCCCGGCCCATTCCATCCACATCCACTACCGGAAGCCCCAGCTGTGCTGCAAGCGCAAGCGGCAGCATCGAATTCAAACCGCCGGCTTCAATCGGCATCGTCGCAAACACTTTTTGGCCGAGATAAGATTCCAGCTTCTCGAATGCGACAATCGCTTCTTCACCGCTTGGCGCTTTTTCAAGCATGACCGTCGGTGCTCCCATCATCGCGGAAGGGACGATCAAAGCGTCATCCGGCACTTCATCCACATCAAGCAATGTAATCTCACCGAATTCTTCCACTGCCTGCAAAGCCATCAATTTACCGATATATGGGTCGCCGCCGCCTCCTGTCCCGAGCAGGGCAGCTCCGACAGCGATGTCCTCTATTTCCTGTTTGCCTATTTTTCTCATAGTAAGAATACCTCCAATATTGAATTAATTTAAGATGCCACTTTTTCTTTCTCCACTGTATTCCCTCTTACCGCTTTCAATGCCAGCGATCCACCATAGTAGATAACAGCGCTGATTACTAGTGAATTAATGGACTGGATGCCGAGTGTAATAAAATAACCTCCGGCAAACCCGGCAATCCAGGCAATGATCGATACTGGATTGAACGACTCGACCGTGGCAGGCAATTCACCTTTTTCCCTGCTTTCATCAAGCTCCTTCCGGTGTGTTTTCAAAATGAAGTAATCAACGACGATAATACCGGCGATTGGCGGAATCATGACACCAAGCAGAACTAAGAAATCAACGAATTTATCCAGAATGCCTAGGATGGATAGCACCGTTCCAATCGCGCCGATGACCAAGGTGACAATGCCCCGGTTTGTTTTTACGCCGAAAAGGCTATCGATAAGATTGGTGAAGCCAAGTGATGAAGAATATAGATTCACGTTATTGATTTTAATAGTAGAAAAAACGACAGCTGCAAGTCCAAGCCATCCAGTTGCCTTTGTCATAATGGAAACCACGTCATTTGTTTGCGCTGCATGAGCCATCAGGACGGCAATCATACAAATGCCCAGCTCGCCGACAATTGTCCCGATAACCGTCATCCACATGACGTCTTTTCCGCTCTTCGCATAGCGGCTGAAGTCGGGCGTAATGACAGCGCCGATCATAAAGCCGCCAGCAACCATGGTCGCTCCGACTCCGAATGATAAGGTTTCCCCGGGAGGCTTGGCTGCCATCAGATCGAAAAGGGAATGGTCGCTCAGCACGTTGTAAATACCGAATGCCACAACAAGCAAGAAAGCTGGAACGGCGATTTCAGCCGTCAACGTCAAAATCTTAAAGCCGAAAATAACGAGCAACGTGACACCGAAGCCGGTAATGGCGGCAGATAAGCTCAGATTAAGCTTTCCTCCCGCCGCATCGACGAGCCCCTGTGCAAAAACAGAATTCTGGACGCCAAACCAGCCAATGGTACAAATAGCAATGACCAGCCCGATCAAGCTGGAGCCCAGCCGCCCGAAACCGGCCCAACGCGATAGCAGGCTAGTGGACATCCCTTCACGGGCTCCTGCGTAACCGACAAGGAATGAAATGACTTGAAGGATAACCGCCCCGAAAAAAACGGCCCAAAATGCTTCCCAGAAAGTCATGCCATATCCTAAAGACGCCCCGAGCATGAATTGGGATAGTGTCGCAATCGCCCCGAGCCGGACAAGCAGGATTTTCCACATTGGAAGCCTCGCGGATTGCGGAACCCTTTCTAATGAGTAATCATCGCTGACTTTTGCATGTTCCTTTTCCTTCATAATTGACCAGCTCCTTTATCATGTAATGTATTCCTTAGAGCAGCACCAGGGACATTCGCCGCCTGTTCAATCCCCATTATCCCAGGATGCCTGTAACCTTTGCTTTGACACGCAATATTTCTCCCTGCAAGTAATCGAATGGATATTCCTTTACATATTGGACCTTTACACTGTCCGGAAGAGCCCCCTTCGCCAACACTTCCTTCCGGCACATATCGATTGCTTCCTCCACCACCTCATTCTTGCTCCTGTCGTTCAGCCAATAGACCTTGTCGATAAAGTAGCTGAGCGGGGACCGGCAAGCACCGATTGCATTGCAAATCGTATAGGCCGGCGGATGAATGACTTTCTGGTATTTACCGAACAAACTGGCATGCAGCAAAGGGCTGCCTCCTCCCACCAACACAATAGGCAGTTCTTCTTCCTGATTCTGCAGCTGCTCGAGAACCCCCTTGATCTTGTTCATTACGTAACTTACGACTATACGGCAATCCTCAGTTGAGACAAAATCAAGGCGTTCATGCTTCAGCCGCGGATCGTATAAAGCATCCTTATACAGACGGAGGAAGCAGTCGCTCACTGTCCAAGAATGCCCTCCCCATGCAAGTCCGTCAGTAGCTATATCACTGGCGATCGTCTGGTGGATCACTGCGTTCCCATCCTTAACGGATACGACGTTGCCCCCTCCGAAAGGCAATGACCAAAATTCCGGAAGCTCCAGATTAATATCCATTCCGAGAAGCTCTGCCGAGGACGACACTTCATTCATTTGGCCTCCCTGCATCTTGCCGAATTCAATCGTGCTCCCGCCAACATCAACTGCTATGAAATCACTCAAGGATGTCAGCGAAGCCACCCCTTTTAGGCTATTGGAAATGCCTGACGCAAAAGATAAAATCGGGAACTCGATCGCTTCCTTCATCGTCAAGAGCGATCCATCGTTTTGTACGAGCCAATACGGACAATCAATAGCCAGGCCGCTAAGGGCATCAGCTAGATGATGAAGCACCCTGCCTGTCTCCTTGGACATGAAGGCATTCAGCAAGGCTGCATTTTCCCTTTCCATCAATCCGATGCTGCCGATCTGATGGGACATTGTAATCGGCGTTCCCGGGAACTGGGCGGAAATCTGATTCTTCACCCGCACCTCTTCTTGTTCGTATAAAGGGGAGAATGCACCGACAATACAGACAGCTTCGATCTCCTCTTTTTCCATGAATGAATATAAGTCCGATAAATCATACGTGAGATCGTTCAAGGAAGCTTGATTATACGAATTGCCGCTTTCAAGAAACAGAACGGTGCGGATATATTCCCTCAGTGCTTCCGGCCACCGCCATCTCGGATCGACATCCGAACCCGCAGTGCCGATGCGGATTAAAGCTGTTTTCGCGAGATTCCTCTGTTGGATCAGCGCATTCAACAAGTGGGTTGTTGAAATGAAGATGCCCTTCACCTGTTGCGGATCAATATGGGCCAGCAGTTCTTCCACCACAATCGATATGGACTCTACTGCATGTTCACCGGTCAAATGCTTGGCGGCCGCCAACAGCTTATCGTCTGTATCCAGCAGCACGCCATCTACTCTCGTGCTTCCGATATCAATCCCAATCCTCATCCGAATCCCCTCCTTCATGAAGCGGCAGACAGTCCAGCTTCTCTAAACCGAACTGCCCCGGGCTAATGGAACGCATCATTTCTTCGGTACGCAGTGCACTTGGCGCCGATATAACCAACGCTGCCACAATCATGCCTTCCCGTATTTCGCTGACCGATACAGGCTGCCCATTATCCTGGCGGAGAAGAATGATCAAATCAGGCACGCCGTAGCATTTCCCATCGGATAATGCCAGCTTCAGAAATTCATTCTGAAAATACAGATGCGCCTGCCTTCCGGCAAAATGAAAAAAACCGTTGATGTGGCATGTGCCGATTAGCCGTTTCTCCTCAAACCATTTCTTGACTGCTGTGACACGCCCGAAGCATACACAGGATATTTGCCCGTAGATACTATTGCCGATATCCTCCCGCACAGCATTCAGCTTTTCCCGGAAGGTCCCCGACGATAAAGAAAGCCCGAGTTGCCTGGACAGCTTAAGCGTTCCCGGAACCATGCAAGATACTAAGCGGCGGCCTCTGCCCCCATGGCAAGCGAGGAAAGCATAGCCTTTATTCTCTAAAACAAACGGCTGAAATTGCTCGTTGTATTCTTTTTTATTTCTGATGATCTTTTCCTCTTTGCCGGATACAAGCATTAACGGGAATAGCGTTTCCGTGTTGCGCGAGAACAAACTCATGAACAAATCCGGGAAAGCGCGCCCCATCGCATCTCCGTCCACTACAGGCATTCCTTGAAGATAAGCAATGACGATCGGAGTCAGTGCATTCATCCCGCCGATTTCGATCGGCATGACAGCCTCCCCTTTTTTATCCGTCAGCTGTTCATATAAAGCAAGCGTCCGGACCATATCGGAAAGAGAAGGAATATCCTCACTCAATAGAAGAGGCGAGCCGACAACCGCCATCGGTATGACTTGTTCATCTCCAAGTTCATCTGCCGTCTTGGCTTCAATTACATCTTTTTCGCTCATTAATGATTTCAACAGATATTCGAATGTTTTCGTATCGCCTCCCCCTCCGCTTGATAAAAACCTGGCTCCCAGACTGATATACGAAATATCCGCTTTTGTTATATGCCAGCTCATTTTTTCACCATCCTATCTGTATATAATGCAAGATGCGTGCCAACTTTAATTTTTCTTCAAAAAAGAAGTAAAAACGATGATTTTGCGCTATTTTCACATGCTGAATCAAAACAGTTTATTTTTATATTTTTCAGACATCATGATAAAAAATGATAACCATTTTTTGATTCACAATATAAAATCTTGTTTTTTCTCACTATTTCTCATTTTTTCTCACCTTTTATCATTTGATTTTCAGCTTTTTCATCCATCTGTATAAGGTAGGCAAGGATATGCCCAATTCTTCGGCTGCTTTCTTTTTCCCCTCGGTATGCCAGCCATTGTGATCCAGCACCTCAATCAACTCATTCTTTTCCATCCGTCCCGTATAGCGGGGTACTGCACGAATGGGCGATTTCATCTGCTTTTCGGGCATTGTTTCTTTTTTCAGGAAAGCAGCAGGAAGGCTTTTCAATGTCACTACATCGCCGATTTCCAATTCGACGAAATGGCGTATGACATTCTGCAGCTCTCGTATATTCCCTGGCCATCCATATGCGTAAAGAGTCTGGTAGACCTCATCAGACAACTGCTTCGGATAGCGGTTCATCTCCTTTGAATACAGCTTCATGAAATGGTCGATCAATATTGGCAAATCCTCTTTTCTTTCCCTTAAAGGAGGGATGGTGATCGGTATGACAGAAATCCGATAATAGAGATCCTGCCGGAATTTCCCTTCCTTCACGAGCTGTTCCAACGGCTGATGGGTAGCCGTTATGATGCGGACATCGATTTTTTTGCTTTTCTCAGCGCCTACACGCTCGATCGTTTGCTCCTGGATGACCCGAAGCAGCTTCGCCTGCAGGTATAGAGACATATCGCCGATTTCGTCCAGAAAAAGGGTTCCTTTATCAGCGAGCTCAAACCGTCCCGGCTTTTCCTTGGCAGCGCCTGTAAATGCCCCTTTTTCATGGCCGAACAGTTCGCTTTCCAGTAAATTTTCCGGAATGGCTGCACAGTTCAATGCGACGAAGCGCTGATGTTTCCGTTCACTTTCATTGTGGATCGACTGGGCAAACAGCTCTTTCCCCGTCCCGCTCTCCCCGCGCAGGATGATGGAAGCGTCACTTTTAGAGACGCGCTTCGCTGCCTGGACTGCCTGCTGCAATGCGTCGCTCACACCTTTGATTTCACGGAAATGATACAGCTTGCTTTTTCCTTGCTTTACCTTGCCTGCCTTAACCGTATCCTCATTCAATACAAGCAAATACCCTTTTTTCTTCTTATTCACTGTAACGGGTTGGACAGTGGCAGTCATTTTTTGGCCGGACTGAAGCTCCAGCTGGACCATCATCTGTTCCTTCTTATCCGCTTCCTGCATCCTTCTCCAGCTTTCCCCGCTCACAAGGGCATCAATCTGTTCGCCGATTAACAGCGCCCTCCGTTTATGCGCCAGCGATGCCAGATTATCATTCACCTCCTGAATGACGCCTTCTTCATTCACCAGGCAAAATGGCTGTGTGACGGTATCGAATAACACCTTCATTTCTCTATTCAACACATCATTCTCCCGCTCCAGAAAACGGTGCATCCGCTCAGAACCCACATAATCAGCTGCTATTTCGGCAAGCCCTTGAAGAACATCGCAGGCAATCATGTTCTTCTCTTCACAATCGACATCCTCAAAAACTAGCAATAGAGCGCGTACCTGATTATTTTCCTTAATAGGCTTATAGATAACCGGACCCTCCCCATTCAATGCATCCGCAGCGGAGAGCTGCCTGCCGATCTGGAATATCTCCATAACTGCCCTTTGATCTACATAGGGGCAGTCCCGCAACTCTTGGTCGCCCTTCAATTCAACCCTGTATGGAATGCCGGCGAACAAGCCATTATTTAAATATTCTTGATACTGTTGGTACACTTCCATATATTCACTTCCTTCGCACTCGCACTTTGTATACTATCATTATACTAAAGAAAGCAAACGGCGCTAAACAGGGTATTCCGCATAAAAAAGAGTTTAATCAAACGTTTGATTAAACTCTTTTAAGCCCGCTATTAAATCGATTTCACCATGCCGCCATCGACAAGCAGCGAAGTTCCTGTCACAAATGTATTGGCGCCTGACACGAGGAATGCAACAACCCTTGCAAATTCCTCAGGCTTGCCGTATCTGCCCAAAGGAATGCCACCCTTCATTTTTTCCTCTATCTCTTCGATGGAGATTCCGCTCTGCTCGCTCTTCACCTGATCGAGATGGCGGACGCGGTCTGTCGCAATCCGGCCAGGCGCAACTGTATTGACCAGTATTTGGTCAGGCCCGAATTCCTCTGCTAATGTCTTCGACAAACCGACGATACCTGTCCGGAACGTATTCGATAGAATCAATCCGGAAATAGGCTCTTTAATGGAAGAAGAAGCGATATTGACGATTCTTCCCTGCGATTTCTTCAAATAAGGAAGCGCTTCGCGGATAATCCGTATGTAGCTTAATAGATTCAATTCAAATGAGGCCTGCCAGTCTTCATCGCTCATGTCCTCGAATGATCCGGCAGGCGGCCCGCCCGCATTATTCACCAAGATGTCGATGCCGCCGAGTTCTTCGGCTGTTTCTTTCACAAGATTCTTGATTGCTTCAGCATCTGTAATATCGGCAGTCACATAGGATACTCTTCCCGCACCAAGTGTGTCCAGCTCAGCCGCTGCCTTTTCCAGTTTATCTTCTACGCGCCCGACTAGCATCACATTGGCATGCTCTTGGGCAAGCTCGGCAGCAATCGCTTTGCCCAGCCCTTGGCTGGATGCAATGATTAGTGCATTTTTTTCTTTTAATTGTAAATCCATTTAAATCCCTCCCCTTTGTTTCTACCCTCATTATATAGAGGGCACTCCATCCTATTCTATTGATTTTGCTGATTATCCTCCCCAACGAAAACTGAAAGCGGGAAAGAATCATGTATATAGTATTTTCATTGATGTTTTTTCACCCTATTACTGAGCGAGTGTTTGCCGCTTCAGGTTGCTCGCTTTCCGCGAGGCGCGCGTTGAGCCTCCTCGGCTTTGGCCTTGCGGGGTCTCATCTGACACGCTGATCCCGCAGGAGTCTCGCACCTTCCACTCTTTTTAGTTCAGTCAATGTTTCTTCCTAAAAGATAAATAATACATCAGGATTTTCGCTTTGGATAAACTTTCATTTTCTTTGCTTTTGTCAGGGTATTTCATTGATGTTTTCTAAACCCTAATATTGAAGCGAGCGCTTGCCGCTTCAGGTTGCTCGCTTTCCGCGGGCGTGCGTTGAGCCTCCTCGGCTTTGGCCTTGCGGGGTCTCATCTGACACGCTGATCCCGCAGGAGTCTCGCACCTTCCGCTCTTTTTAATTGAATCAATGATACTTCCTAAAAGATAAATAATACATCAGGATTTTCGCTTTGGATTAATATTTCTTTTTTTCTTAGCATTTGTCAGGGTATTTCATTGATGTTTTCTAAACCCTAATAATGAAGCGAGTGTTTGCCGCTTCAGGTTGCTCGCTTTCCGCGGGGCGCGCGATGAGCTTCCTCGGCTTTTGGCCTTGCGGGGTCTCATCTGACACGCTGATCCCGCAGAAGTCTCGCACCTTCCGCTCTTTTTAATTGAATCAATGATACTTCCTAAAAGATAAATAATACATCAGGATTTTCGCTCTGAATAAACTTTCATTTTTTTTGCATTCATCATGGGAGTATCAAAGTTGTTTTTTAATCCTAATAATGAAGCGAGCGCTTGCCGCTACAGCCTGCTCGCTTTCCGGGGCGCGCGCGATGAGCCTCCTCGGCTATGGCCTTGCGGGGTCTCATCTGACACGCTGATCCCGCAGGAGTCTCGCACCTTCCGCTCTTTTTAGTTCAGTGAATGTTTCTTCCTAAAAGATAAATAATACATCAGGATTTTCGCTTTGGATAAACTTTCATTTTCTTTGCATTCATCATGGGAGTATCAAAGTTGTTTTTTAAACCTAATATTGAAGCGAGCGCTTGTCGCTCAGGTTGCTCGCTTTCCGCGGGGCGCGCGATGAGCCTCCTCGGCTATGGCCTTGCGGGGTCTCATCTGACACGCTGATCCCGCAGGAGTCTCGCACCTTCCGCTCTTTTTAGTTGAGTCAATGTTCCTTCCTAAAAGATAAATAATACATCAGGATTTTCGCTTTGGATTAACATTTCCTTCTTAGCATTTGTCAGGGTATTTCGATGATGTTTTCTAAACCCTAATAATGAAGCGAGTGTTTGCCGCTACAGCCTGCTACCATTCCCATGCCTCAACCGTTTTTTTAGAGCACAGAAAAAGAGACCGAGTATGAACCAACTCGATCTCTTTTATAGAACCCTGGCTATATGTCTATTAAATAGCTAATCTAGGGCCTTTTTGCATTTTCCAATCGATAATTTGGAAATTTTCTCCACCATCTTCATCATCCTGTTGCTTGACTTGGAAGGTGACTGTCTTTTTCTCTCCGCCTTCAACATTGAATTCCAATGTATATTCGCCGTCAGGATCAGATGAACCTGGAACAAACGTTGCTTCATACGTTTTTCCTTCAGTGGAAGCAAGCGGGATTCTCTTGCCTTTCGGATCGTTTACAACTGCTTCCCACTTAGCGGATGCAGTCGCTTCAGCTGTCAGCACAGCCGGCTTGTCCTTGCTTACTTCGGCACCGGCGTCTAGGTTATAGGCAGAAATTTCTGCTTTTGTTTTTGGCTGCTCCCCTTTATACAGGACAACCGTCTGTTTCGTCACATGGCCCGCCAAATCGGTCACTTCAAATGTCACATCATTCTGGCCTTCGTCCAGGAATAACGGGATATCGAAGTCTTTTGAGAACGAGCGCATTTCGTACGGCTCATCGAAGGATTGCTTAAAGATTTCATCGCCTTGGACAACTAAGCGGATTTCATCAAAGTTATCGGTCACCTTCGCATGAAGTGTAATATCAGGCTGTTCTTCTGCCGCCTGTGCAGCTGTTGCTGCTGAAACTACATCGTTATCGCTTTTCCCTGGCTTCACCGGATTTGTCGGTACGGCCGGCTTGACTGGTTTTCCATTTTCAACAGGCGCTTCCGGCTTAGTTGTAACAGTACCTTTATCGGCATCCGCCTTATCAGAATCTGCTGCTCCTACAATACCGCCCTCAGGTACACCTGTAATTTGCAAGGCAGCAGGTGTTGTATCGATAATAACCTGTCTTCTGAATTCGATTTTATTGCCGACACTGTCCTCTCCGCCGATGTAGATATCATGGACTCCATCCTCTGTAAATGTCAGCTTCGTATTGAAGTCGAATGTTTTTGTTTGTTCGTTATACGTATACGGCACATCCATTTCGCCGCCAGACAATTTATTGCCTTTTACCTTCAAATACTCCAGTGATGAAGCATCCTTAACAGATCCGGCAAGCGTGATTTCCTTAGAATCGTATATGCCTAACGCTTCAGGGGAGGTTGTCACGATATAAGGAATTGTATCATCGGACACACTTTTTACCACTTGGCCAGCTAGATTATCGGCGTTATCCATTGCCAATATGACTATTTTGGACTTATTCGTTACTTTACCGATATCCACCTTAAAGGAGGTTTGGCCATAGGCATCAAGCGTTTTGACTGCCTTGCCGTCCACTTGCACCTGCACCAATTGCAGACCGCTGCCTGTACCATCATTTACTTCGAATGACAAAATGCCATTTTTGGCGCTGAAGGATGATTTACTGATGACTGGCGCCGCTGTATCCACAATAACCGGAATTTTCATCGTTTGCGGCTCTTTTCCAGGATAATCCACTTGTGTCTTCACTTGATAATAGTACTTGCCGTCTTTTGCCACTTTGGACTTGATAAAGCCGTCCCAAGTCGTCATTTTCGGATTATAGACGTATGGTGATTTCGCTTTGTAATTCTTTCTTTGTTCTTTGTCTTTGGTGATCGTACGCAATGTTTTGCCTGTTTCATCCACAATGCTGTATTCGGCGATTTTGCTGTTGCGCAGGAATGTCAGTACAGGTGCTGCCGTATCCTTTTGGTCATCGCCATTAGGGGAAATCGCAATTGTATTCTTATTTAAATTGCCGCTTATACCATTTTGGCCAAGTGCATTTCCTTCTTCATCCACCATAAAGGATGTTTCAAGGAAGCTTCCTTCATCATAAATCATCGGATCAAGAATTGGAGCCTTGTTCCAATCTCCTTTAAAGCCGACAAACGGAACGGACAAATTCGGGAATGCTTGGTCTGATTTATTGATTAGTTGGACAAATCCCTCCACGAAGTAGCCGTTAGCCATCGCATTTTCCAATTCGGAAGTGGCATTCGCCAAGTTCACACGGATAGTGATGTCCTTGGACTGGCCGGCGAATAGAGTGAACTCCGGCGTATCGACTGACACTCTCGCCTTGGAGATATTTTTCTCTTTCAAATCAAGTTGTCCATTGGTGACTGCATCCGTTAGGACGGATGTGTCCACTTCGTAAGTTGCATCTTCCTTGCTTATATTGGTTGCTGTTAACGTAAAGGAGAATGTGTTCCCCGTGATTTCCTTCAATTCCACCTTCGCTTCATTGGTTCCCTTCTTCACAACGTACACAGGAGTGGAAACAGCTGAATGAAGCTGCATGATGCCTGAACCCTGGCGGCGCGGTGAATAGAAGATGCCTCCAGCGGCAGGATCTTCAACCGGTTTTGCCGTGTTCATCATCAAGACTTTCGCGCGCTCTGCTTTTGCAGCGCCGGATAAGTCAGGGAACATCTCATGAACCTTTTGCAGCACAAGTGCCGATCCGCCTGATACATGCGGTGCAGCCATTGAAGTACCGCTCATCAAGCCATATTTATCATCATTCAATGTAGAATAAATCTGTCCGCCTGGAGCCGTAATTTCCGGTTTCATTTCCAGGGATGGAGTCACACCCCATGAAGTGAATGTGGACATCGTTCCCGCCGCCGAATTCGGCACCGTTACCTGTTTGCCCGTAAATGACACTTTAGCAACTCCGTTATTTTTGGCAAACTGCTCAAGAATAACATTGCCATCACTTTGGCCGATGGAAACCAACGGAATGGTTGGATTATTCAAAGCCATGCTCACGTAATCGCCGTGGGCAGGAAGGCCTTTTACAATGACACCAGCCGCTCCGGCCGCTTCTGCATTCGCTTGAATCTGTCCATAGTTAGGGGCTGTAGCCACACGTGCAGCGAAGACGATTTTTCCTTTTACATCTTTACCCTGGTACTGAGCCGGGCTGCCATCTCCCACATAGACGACATCCATTTGCTTATTGCCGAATACCGTTAGAGGAATTGGTGAGGATTGTGTTTTATAGCCAAATGAGAGCGAGCTATTTCCAAATGCCATTGTCATTTGGTCTAGAGCGATTTTATTGTTTTCGATGGAGGCTACAGATAAGGAGCTCTTAGTGACGGAAGGTGCACCCACCAAACCAGTGTCAGGGTTTGTTGCCAACGGTTGCATTCCGAAATCGTTCCCGAGATTTCCTTCATTCCCTGCCGAAATGCTCATAACCACTCCGTTTTGTACTGCATTATCGACCGCTTTCTGCTCAAGGGAAGAGTCATCCACAAAGCCGGCCGCTGAGCCGAGGCTCATATTCATGACATCGGCTCCAAGCTTAATGCCGTCGTCAATTGCCTTAATATATATATCGCCGAATGTTGATGGCATAGCAGGGTCGTTCCCGAATACCTTCAATGCGAGCAATTGTGATTCAGGCGCCACACCTTTGATTCCATTGCCGTTTTCATCGCCATTGGCGCCCACTGTACCTGCGACATGCATTCCGTGCATGGATGCATCAGGGCCTAAATCGCGGATTTCAGCATTTTTATCGGCATAGTTATATCCGTAAGGGACCTTGTCCGTATAAAACTTGCCAGGTAATTTACTTTCGGTAATTTTTCCATTGACAGAAGTTTCAGTTAATTTTTCACCTGATTTATCTGTCAATATCATATCCTTGTGGGACACATCAATACCGGTATCAATGATGCCGATTACTGTCCCTTTGCCATTGTAGCCCGTATGCCATGTTTGCTGGGCTTCAACCATATCCTTGCTGGAGAGCATATTCGGTTTTTCAACCGGGCGCTCATATTCAGTCGCGATTGCAACCTTCGTGACTCCGGGAATTTGTTCGATTTTTTCAATATCACCATACTGCACCTTACCGCTGACGCCGTTCAGAACAGTCGTGAAGGCATTCTCCTTTTTAAGGTTGATTTTTTTCTTCTTAACGTTATTCAAGAAGGCATCCTGTTCATCTTTGACCACTTTTTGGGCTTTATCCTGCTCTTTAATGGATAATTGCTTGTACATAACACCTTTATCATTCGCATAAGAAATAGCAGGATCTCCGTCCAATTCAACAATAACCCTTACTTGTTCTGTATCGCTGTATTCAGTTTGCTTCCCGATTGTTTTTTTGTGGTTTTTGACGATCGATTGATACGCTTTCTCCAAATCAATCTTTTGGTCTCCTTCAGCTGCGTGCACTGCTCCGCCGGCATAGAATAAGCTTGATGCCGTCATTAGAACAGCCAAACTTGCAGAAGCCGCCTTCATGGCTTTTTTCTTCTTTTTTTTCAAAACGTGCTCCCCCTTACTTAATTATATTAAAATATCAATTGAACCTCCTTCTATCTTTGTTCTCTATCAAAAAACAATTTCTATTAAATTGTTTTTCTTCGACATCTGAAATATAACACCTTGAATAATTGGAGTAAATAAGCAATTATGTCTTTTTTTGTCAGTATTTATGAATCGTTTTACAATATTCTACATAAAATTCTATGTATTCAGTTATCAAATTACACCAAAAGACCTAGTCCGCAACAAAGTCTATAATACAACTAAATAACTATACCAATATACACAAACAAGGACTAAAGAGTGATTTATACGATATATATAAATTAAAAATTGATTATAAAGGTCCTCATCCCCCTATAACCAACTTTTTTTAAAAAAAGACACTATAGTACAACTATGCCAATTGAAGTGGCGAACAGTCAGAATAGAAAACTTCCATTTTTTTAATCTTATGAAAGAGTGACAAACTGCAGTGGCGTAACGGAATAATCTTCACATCCTTCAGATGCATATATTGTTCTTCGCACTGCTCCCAGGAATTATAGCGCTTCCGGCTGATGCCATCCGCAAAACCGATTGCTACCAACTCGCTGCCGGGGCAATAAATAACCACCTGATCACCATCAGCCATGCCTTCCATTAAATCAATCCCCAAAGGAGTATTTGCACTCTTCCTTTCTGTCTCCCTAATCGTCTCTGTTTTATTCCCCAATTGTTCATTGCTGAAAATGATATATGTATTCATTCCAGCTCCCCCTATCGACAAAATAACATTCTGTTTACTCTCTTTAACCAGCTATAATTGAACAGCCTCATACATTGTCACTTACTCTATTTATTCGACCTGAAAACACTATAATCCTACAAAATAACCATTCTCTTTTTGGCAAGAGATAAAAAAAGAGTTCCCGCATACATATCAGGAACCCTTTCATCGTATCGATTAAAGTATAATATTGTCATATCCTGCAACCAAATCACCGAACCCTTGGGCCTTTAATAAATCAACCGCCAGCTTACGAATCGGCTTATGATTCTCCACAATATAATTTGTCTTGCTGCGGATCAGGCTGTCGAACACCTTGCTTCGCTCCATGCCCAATTGCTCGAGAGCATTCTGGTTACGCAGCAGGTCGACTAATGTCAGCCACGGATAATCATTGCCTGCAAATACATGCTCTCCATTTATTTGGTACCATAAATCCCCATCAGGCTTCACCCATTTCGGGTAAAGGAATTCTATCGCTTCCTGCATGCTTCTGGCTGTATCCAAATAAGATTCCTTCCTTGTCGATTGATAGGCTTCAAGCAGAAATCTCATTTCACCGAGCGCATGATTTAGGGAAACATGCGTCTTTTTACTTCCTGGCGCGTAATAATCGGCCACTAAAAAGCCATTATCGCCGAATTCGATAATATTTCCGATTTTCTTTTGTCCCACGAGGAAATCGGCATAGATTTCATTCGCATGCTTTAGAGCAGGGATATTCAAGTCATCTCCTGCATCCTTCAGGAAAAGAGCAATGTTTTCATTATGCCTTGTGTCGATGTAGGGAGCAGTTGTGCCATAAGCCTTCTTCAGCCACGTGCTTGTATATTCTGTTTTAAAGACAGGGACCTTCCCTTTCGTCAAATCGCCATCCGAAAAGACATCAAGATCAGCTATGGCGTTCACGACGAGATCGTAAAAGTAACGCTGCTTTGTTTCCTCGTATTCCTTAAGGTATACACCGCCATGCACCTTGCCTAAATTACGGCCATAGCCCAGCTTATAGCCAGGTTCGACCGACCAGGGAAGCTTTGTATAGGGGCCTTCTGCCGTATACCAACTGTTTAGGGAGCTATATTCGCGTATGGTTTTCTTGAACCAATTGTCCATTTGCTTCTTTTCAGCAAACAGGGAATCGGTCGAGATAAGGAACCAGTTTTCCGATAAGGATGACGGCTTCACCTTGAAGCCCAATTCCAACTCCAAATGATTCTTCTTTTTATCATGGCGCTGGCTGAGGTTCTCGTACTCCTCCTGGAATTCGCGCAGCACCGATTTTTGGCCATCTGCGTACTTCTTTACCTGCTCCTTCGACAAATAGTCCTTGCCAAGCATGACACTATTCTCCGATCCATCCCTCATGTCCAACTGAAGAACCCCGATCGGATGGGTAATGACATCCACTCCGAATGTACTGTTCGCCTCTTGCTTTACTTTGCCGTATGAATCGATGCGATGGAGCTTGCTTTGCTTTACATCGGCTAAAGGCATCCGAACGTTCGCCTTAAATGTCTCATCGCCTTTATTGTTCACCTTCGTAAAGACAAACATATCACCGTTATCCAGCTTTCGTACCGTTACCGCAAGCTTACCGACCAGCTTGAACCGCTTCTTCACATCATATGTATATCGAATATCCTCTGAGCGGATATGCTTGATTGTTTTTTTGCTCTCATCCTTCAAAGACAAGCCTTTATCTACAATCGATATCTCTACCTTTTTTCCCTTTTCCAATTTGATGCTGGCCGTTGAACGGCTATCCGATGAAAATGCCAGGTATCCTCCGCATCCGATGCATACTACCAATATAACAACAATTACACGTATTATTCCTTTTTTCATGTATGTCTCCTTCGCCCCTAGCTTCCTAACCATGATTCATTACCATTATACACAGATTTTCCCTCCAACTCTTCCACTTTCCACTAACTTTCTATATAGAATGGTAGACTGGAATCTTGATTGGCTATCCTTCCCTTCACATCCATTGCTTCATTGCTTTTGAATAAGATAAAGAACAAAAAGAAGCCCCGCCGAAGCAGGGCTGCATACTACTTATTTTCTCTTCGTCAATCTGCCAAGAAGGAAGGCGCCGGCGCCAATTCCGATCAAGGTATTTGTTTTCTTATTGAATACTTGCTTCCCGACAAGCGCCAAGTTTTGCGGACGCTCGGCCAATCGGCGCATAAAGTATCCATACCAGTCGATTCCGAACGGAACATATGTGCAGAAATGGTATCCTTCCTTCGCCAATTGCAGCTGCAAATCTTTCCGGAAGCCGTACAGCATCTGGAATTCGAACTTATCCTTCGATATATCATTCTTTTTGACGAATGTCTTCACATGATCAATAACACGGTGGTCATGCGTGGCAATGCTCGTGAATTTTCCGTTCAACAAATGGTATTCTATTAGTTTAATATAATTGCTGTCGATTTCCTGTTTATCTTGATAAGCCAGATTTTCAGGCTCCTTATAAGCTCCTTTTACGATACGGAGGCGATAATCCTTGTATTTCTCGATGTTTTCCTGTGATTCATAAAAATAAGCTTGGATAACGGTTCCCACATTATCATAATCCTTTGATAATTCATCGATTAAATCGAAGGAAGGCTGCAGATGTCCATAGTCTTCCATATCAAAGTTGACAAAGATCCCGTATTCATAGGCGGTTGCCACAATTTCCTTCAGATTTTCCAAGCAGAAATCATAGTCGATATCCAATCCAAGCTGCGTCGGCTTCAATGAAATATGGGCGTCGACATCATTTTTGTGGATTGCTTCAAGCACATCAACAATTTGCTCTTTCGCTTCAATCGCTTCCGATTTTTCAAATACGAATTCACCTAAATTATCGATTGTGGCAGAGATGCCATGGGCATTCAATTCCTTGACGCTCTCAATCATTTCTTCAATATTGGTTCCAGCCACAACAGATTGGGCACCAAGCTTCAAGCCCCATTTCTTTGCGCCTTTATTCAACAGTTTATTTTGTGAAAGCTGTATAAAAAAATCTCTTGTTAGCCCCATCGTTTCTTCCTCCAATGATTATGAATTAGTTCGTTACACGGCCTAAATGGTGATTCCCTTTGCCATAATCTTATGCTGCCCCCAAACGGATGGCCCATCTTCAGACGAAGAAAAATAGCATACCCCATATATAAAACGCTTACATTCTACCCCAAAAAATGCTAGTTTGATTGCTTGCCTAGGATTATGCAACTACCTACAGGCAAGCGGAGTTGCTCGTCATGTATCCGATTGACTGCCTTTCCCAAGCAGCTATCGCAAAAAACATGCCAATATATGCTATTTCCAAGATCGTACGCATACTATTATTTTAACTTAATTATTTGAGAATTGGTATTATTACGGCAATATTTTTTACTATAGAATATATGGTTTTATAACAGCTAGTTTCATAAACGTTGGTTCTTTTAGTGTTTTATTATTTCCTCTTTAAAATAGCTCCTTCTAGAAACTAGTAGACATTAGCCGTTGATTTCTGCTCCAAACTGATGAAGTGGATGAACCGCTCTACATGAAAAATGATGCTTCGATTTATCCTTTTTAAAATAGCATGGTTTCTTACCCTATTCATCTAACATAGCAAAAGAGATCAGCATGCCTGCGCCGATCTCTTTTGCCAATCCTTTTCTATTCTTATTAAATAGAGATGAGACAACTATTTCATGGATTAATTCGCTTTTATGGAGGTCAGAAGAAACCCTGAATCCGTTTTTTCTGCTCCATACATCCATGTGTATTCCTTGGTCTCAGATTTACCGTTGGAATAATCAATCTTCACTTTTTCATACGTGGTAATACTGGCTTTGTTTCCATCAATGGAATAGCCCTTAATATCACAGCTGATTTTTTCCTCGGTTGTACCATTCGCATTTAATGTATCGACTAATTTTTCCTGCATGCCATACAGTTCGCTGCCTTCTTTTAAGTAAGAGGAAACATAGCTGAAGTCATCATAATTAATCGCATCAATCAAGCTGCTTGTGTATCCGTCGATCAAGCTGGAAATCGCGTCGGGTACATTCTCGGCACCGCTCGAGCTGACTTGTACATTCTTATTCCATGATGTCGCATACTCTAGAGGGGCATCCTCCTTAATCAACTTCGTATTCTCACTTTCCATATAGGAAGAATCAAAGGAATCAACCAGCCATTTTTTTGCGTTTGCATCGTATACAAGCGTTACCTCATACGCATCATCATTTTCTTCCAGTTCAGGTGTTTCATCGGCATAATAGGAATCACTTTGCTTATTTTCAAGCATCTTTACATCACTGTAGTATTTCCCGTCATATGTATACAGCCTGAAGGAATCCAGATCAAAAGTCGTGCCTGTATACTTCGCCTTGTAGTATTCATTTGCGGATTTAGCCTGTTCAATATTATCCTTGATAGTTGAACGCAAATCTTCCGTTCCTGTGGTTACTTTGGAGGTGTCTCCTGTCGTGTAGGCAGTCAACCACTCTTTATTGTTGAGGACAACTGTGTCCATAACCGTTTTTTGAAAGGCTGCGTCGCTTCCAAGATTGATTTGAATGGAATCACTGTCGATTGCCGTTTCGGCTGACTTCATTTTACCCCATGGCATGTCCGCTTCGACCGCTGCTGTCATGGAACCATCCGTCAACACCGGACCGAAGGAAGCGTTTTGGAATGGATTAATTTGGACATCTTTTCCGTTAATATACAGTTTCCCAGCCGCTGGTACATCTTCATCTCCCATGTCCAGATCGACATAGACTTCCTCGCCATCCAGGTAAAGCTCTACCGCTTCTTTTTCTGCTCCACCCGAAACGACTTTTTCCTTTTTCACAAGGTCGACGAAGCTCGTTTTTAGCTTCGCTTCCACTATATGCGTTCCGGGTACGAATGGACCGACCGTATTTTCCGCATTCGGCTGTTTGGTTACAGTCATTTTCTTCCCATCCACGTATACGGATGTATCTTTATAATTCGTTGATATTGCCATATAGACGGGTTGAACCTTCAGTTTGTATTTATCATAAAACAAGAATTTCCCATCTTTCACCAAATGGACCATACCGGATGAATAGTCGCCATAAGCCGCTGATGAGGCATTCGATTGCTTATCCATTTCTTCTGCCTGCCGCTTTAGGGCCTGCACAGTTTCATTGACTTGTTCAGGATTTTCCTTATAATACGTGATGAATCCTTTTACTGATTTTTCGTTGATTGTCAGCTTCTTATCATCTGTCGACAACCACTTAGCCACCTTCTTGCCATCCTTGGCCACCAGCGCATCTTCAAAATGGTTGATTGCGTATTCCTCCGAGAAAAAATAATCTCCGACTTTATATAAGGCGAACAATACAACGACAGCAGCAATCCCGGCAATCCAAGCCGTTTTTTGCTTTTTCGTCATCGGTTTTTTAGTAGATACTATTTCCGCTTTCTCTGCTTGCCTGCCAGCAGAATCAACCGCGCTTTTTTCTGAGACAGGCGCTCCACATTCACCGCAAAATTGCGCCTCGGGCTTTAATGGATGGCCGCATTCCTTACAATATCGCATTTATAAATCCCCCATTCTTGTTGTCCTTGTTTGCTTAAAACATACCGAATAGATCTTGCATTGCCGATTTTAGAGCTTCCATAAGCATATCCGCCATGATGAATATCGAAATAATCGTCAACAGGTATGTAAGCAGTGAGCCGTAAATAACATCCATGCCGCTTTTACTGTTGCGCTTGTAGCTCGCAATGACTAAAGGAGGAATTATGAAAATAGCACCCATAAATCCAAGAGAAAGGAAGAATAAAAAGAATTTCACTTTTAAAATAGAAAAAATGAGTCCGATCGCCAATAGCAAAACAAATGGGATCAAGAATGAACCAAAACGTGCCACTACATCCGTATAGCCAACATTGACCCGTCCGAAGCGCACAGCGGCAAATGTAAACGTGATGACTAAAGCAATAAAAATCAAATAAGCGAAAAAGGGCTTAACCACCACCGCAGTGAACGGAGGTGCCATATCCATTCCGACGCCGAATAAATCCGACCCGAACTCGTTGAAATTAGACATCAGGCCCTTTAAGCCGAAATAGGTCATTAAAGGAATAAATAAACTGAATAAAATAATTGTAATAATACCGTTAACCATATATTCCTTGTTCACACTTTGAGAGTTGGCATAAGGATGCTTCAGCACATCAAGGAAATAACTGAAATACATTTTCGAGATTTTCTTCGTGCTTTCAATATATTGCGAAGGCTGATTCTTCACCGGTTCCTGCTGAGTTGCTGATGCCGCTGCCACTTCACTCCTTGCATCCTCCAGCTTCGTCCCACACTTTTCACAAAACTTACCTCCCTCGTTCTCATGACCGCAATTCCTGCATTTCACATTAACCACTCCTCTATTTCATATAATGGTACCGCTAATCTTCCAGGTGATATAAATGACCCATAACAAAATGACAGCATTTGAATAAAATGGGTATATATCCCCTGTATCATCTTATTATTTTTAATACTTTAATACAATAAAAAATATTTAAAAATATCATAATATTTAAATCGTTACTCTTTTTTACCCATAAAAATTAAAAAAATAGCAATAAAATTGCTTTTCAATCCAATTTCAACATTATTCGACAATAACCGACAAAATTATGCCGAAATAATGATCAGTAAGCAACACATATGGGCATCTATATATTTTGACCTATAACTTCTAAAACAGTTTCATATTGCGCCGGTCTTTTTACTATACAAAAGATTTCTTTTTGATATATAATTATTCCAATAAATTAACTATGAATTAAAGTGAGGGATTACAATGGCTAATGAAAAATGGGTGGAAATGAATACACACGGCAAGGTCGTATGCGGCTTAAAGAATGAGATTTTCGTACGTGATTTTGCTCCATTTGCGATTGACGAGCCCCCTTATCTCGGCGGCAACGATGAAGGCCCCAATCCGCTTGAATACCTATTGGGCGCACTATCAGCCTGCACTTCCATCACCGCCGCATTCGTGGCGAAGGAAAAAGGGTTCGAGTATAGCGGACTATCATTCAAGAACAGCGGGAAACTGGATACGCGCGGATTAAGCGGTGTCGAGGGTGTAACAACTTACTTCCAGACCGTTATATTTATTGCTGAATTCGATACGGTTGAAAGCGATGAAAAACTTCAGGCCTTCAAGCAGATTGTCGAAAAACGCTGTCCAATCTATAATTTAATGAGGGATGCAGGGGTTAAGTTAGAAACTGTGTGGAAAAAGAAATAAAAACGAAGAAGTAAAAGAAGATTACGCCATTCCACTAGAGTCATCTAGTATATAAGTAATAAATATATAAAAATCACTAACATTCATGACTGTAGTATACTTAAAAAGCCCCTTAACTAAAGGGGCTTTTTAAGTATACTTTTATAAACGATTTCGCATAACTTCTAATAAATTATCCTTCAACCATTGTTTAGTCAAATACTACAAGCAGACAAGTAAAGTTCAGCTACTGTAGAAATTTCGCATCATAACATGAAGTTCCTTTTCTCTATGAAATCAGTTCCACTTTTGACTAAAGTGATTATGACGGTTCAATTAATATGATACATCTTTTCAATTGTCTGTGTAATAGAAGCCGCTGTGGCTTTTCCATGAATATTCACTCGTTTGATTAAAAATGTAGGATTCTTTTTACTAATATCCAATAATCCCCGGTCTGTTGTGACAGTCATGTGGAACCCTGCTTTTCTTAGCATTTTTTCAGACACAGTGCTGTATTGGCCGAAAGGATAAGCGAATACAGTCACAGGCTTGCCGAGATGTTTTTCCAACAATCTTTTGGATCGGACCACATCGTCATAAATCCGCTGTTCATACTGAGACTGCGTCTCCCGCTTGCCTCCTTTGGAAATAGGCGAGGCAATCAATCCTTTGCCATTTATCTGCTGGTGCATATTGTCAGTGTGGCTTTGAATAGAAAATACCCCGCTATCACTCATGTCTTTCAATTGCGCCCATGTCAATTTCGGATATGGGCTTGGGTGACTCCGGGGATGTTCAATAAAATCCGTAACCATAAACAAAGTTGCCTTCATATTCAACTCTTTCAAAATCGGATAAGCATATGTATAGTTGCTTTCATACCCATCGTCCATTGTTATCATAATGGGCTTTTCCGGCATCGGAATGCGCTTTTGGGCAATTGCTATCGCTTCATCAGCCGTAATGGTTGTATAGCCCTGATTTTTCAAAATCATCATTTGCTGCTTGAAAACAGCCGGGTCCACAATTGTTCCGCTTTGTACTGCAGGATCAAAATGATGATACATAATTACCGGTATTTTTGTGCTTCTTTCTTTTATCTGCTTCTTCTCGTTGATAAAGGAGGCTGAACCTATATAAACTAGTTTGCCATCCTGATAGAATTGCTGATTCAATCCTTTAGCAAGCAAATCAACCGGAAGATACAATCTCCCTTGATTTGTGAAAGACTGAAAAGAAGAAACAATCGAGTGATTTATATACATTTTACGCTTCTTCGTATTAAAGGTAATTTGTACATTTCCCCTACTAAAAGAAAAAACGCCTTTATTCCAGACCGATTTATATCCCCACTCATCCACAAGTAAACGGGCAGGTGCATACATTTTCTTGTTTTTGGTCATAGTCTTCAATTTTCCGGTCGATTCCCATTGCCGCGGTTGACCATTAATGGTGACACTGTTACTGCCATCTTTCAACTCCATTGACGCCACTTTTTGTTTTTGGGCTTTCACTGGATGATGTGTAACTGTAAAGATGGATAATAGCACAAGAAGACTGACTAATACAGTTAGTGATTTTTTCAAGCTTTAAACCTCCGCAAATAGAAAAAATAAATAAAGAGTTCGATATAAAAATATCGAACTCTTCTAATATAACTATTTTATCATTATGATTATTTTGGTGCTACAACCAAATCATAGCTATCTTTAGCTAATACTTCACTACCTTTTAGAACTTCTGTTTTCACTGTGTAAGTACCAGATTCGATATCATTTTTTAATGCACCAGTTAAAGTTGTTATTTGAGGTACATCTTTTTCTAGAGTATATGCACTACCAAAGTTGATAACATTATTAGTAGTCAATCCTAGAACATTATAGCCTCTTACATCATTATCTACTTTAGCATTTAGTGTTGAAAATAAGTCATTAAAATTTACTGCAAAATTATTTTTAGTTAATGTAACTACTGTATGAAGGCCTGTCAGTGTGTAATCACTTGAAAGGGATGTTGTTGTTTCAAAATTTTCGTTATCCCAATTTACCTTTGATGATGTTAATTTTACGCTATTCTCGACTTATACCATAATTAGTGGTTTTCGTTTCGAGCCTACACCGTGCATGCGACTTTCATCGCACACGGCGTGCCATCAGCAAGAAAATGGAGATTTTCACTTAATACTATATACCCAGTGAAAATCTAAAATAATAACCAATTTACAAAGAAATTGGTTATTATTTTCTATACTGACTGGGTTCCTTCGCTCCAGCTAATTTTACCCTCTTCTAGTGTTTCCACAAGAATACAAATGGTTAGCTATCTACACTACTACGAACCCGCTGCCATCTTACATGCTTCATAGACACTAACATGTCTCTTCACATAAGACTTCAAACGTTCCATTGTCTCTGTCCCTCTTTTTAATTACCTTAGGTTTCCACTATTCAGGAATGGGAAAGACCAGTTTAATAGCCAATTATGCTGATCTCAGTTTATTATTTTATATAAACAGATAAATACTAAACCCCTAGCTATTCGTAATATTTACTACCCCATCCTGCCTAAACATGGATTCGTCACCTAACCATAGTAATTTTTTATGGAACCCCGCCTCAATTTGTAGAGTACGACTTCACCTGACTTCATCCCTTCAGTTTGTTAGAACACCATTGGATGCAGGAGGATTAGGCTCTTGTGTTCGGCTATTATACAAGAATAGGCATTTCACCTATTATTCAGAAACAATAGTTAAAATAAACACCTCAAACAAATAAATTGCGAGAGGTGCCTATCCCACTTATTTCACTAGTAAACTAGTTTATAAAGTAACGTTTCGTTTAGTTTTGTTCAGGAGTAACCACTTTAAATTTAACAGTTTCTGATTTACCATCTAGAAGATAAGTTACAGTAAATGTATCTTCTGCATTTGCATTTTTAATATCTACTGCTTTAGTCCCATTATTTGCAACATCCAAAGTTTTCGGCTCTGATCGATCAACCAAGTTAGTAACAGTAATAATTGGTTGTGGAGAAGCAATAGCTACACCATATTGATCTGTAACTTCTAGGATAGTTGATAATTTAGCAGCGTCATTAGTAGCTGTTAAATCAGTAGAAGAAATAGTTGCTAGTCCATTTTCAACTGCATCAGTGAATTCAATTTTATCCGCTTTAGGAGCTACTTTAGAAATGACTACATCTTGAGTCAGTGTTGTTGGTTTTTCAGCGCCATCAACAACTACGGTCAACTTAGTTGTTATTTCATCTTTAGTTCCAAATGCTGTATTATCATTTGCGTAAACTGCATTTAATTTACCACTATTATTCACAAGTACATCCGTGTTTGTAATAACCGTATAGTATGAACTTGGTAACAATACCTTTGAACCGTCTGCTTTGACACCATATACTTTTAAGTCACGTGTATGAGTAGTTGCAGTTCCATCAGCATATAGAGGATCTACTTTACCTACTTCATATGAATCAAATGCAGCTTTCTCTACAGTCGTGAAAGCGACTTTTAAAGGACTTGTTGCAACATCTTCGAATGTATAAGTGTTACCACTTTGTTTCTTAGATTGTTGTAAAGTAAATGTTACATCTTCAGAACCTTTTGCCAAACCTTTTAGAACAATTTTAGCATCTTCACTGTCAATTTTTTCATTAACAACTTGGATTGCACCATCTGTTGCTTGAGCATCAGATGCTACGATTCTGTATTTTCCATCTGCAGCAGTAGTTGCAAGTTTATCTTTTAAGCTTACTGTGCGTCCGTATTCATCTTTAACCACAATATTTTTCAAACCAATGCTTAAAGTGCCATCTTTAGCTACTGATGTTGTAACATCTTTCAATGGATCAATTGAAACTGGGTTCGCAGAATCAACAACATTTAAGTTCAATTGTGACACTTTACCGTTGAATGCAGCAATGATGATCTTAGTACCTTTTGAAGCAGGCTTATATTCAAGGTAAGCATTACCATTCACATCACCTTTAATTTGTAAGCTATTTTGTTCACCGTAAGTTCCAGAGAAAGCAACTTGGTCTTTAAGATCTTTAGCTTTTGTGATTGCTGTTCCAAATTGGTCAGCAGCAACAAATGGGATTTTTACAGTATCACCAGCAGCTATAACATCAGCAGGCGCTGTCATTGTGAAAGTATCTAATTTTGGAGCAGCTTTAACAGTCAACTCATATTGAGTAACTTTACCTGTTGATTTAGAAATAGCAGTGATAACTGCTTTTCCGCCATTCGCAGCATTATCACCAAATGCTAAATTCAAGCCAACTTGATTTTTATCTTTACCTTGGCCATCAGCAGCAGTAGTAACCTTAACCAAAGATTCATTTGATGAAGTAAATAAAATATCGCTATTTACTTTAGCAGCATTGATAGGATTGCCATATTGATCTTTTGCATCTATAAGTAGTTTAAAGTCTGATACAGTTGAATTTCCTGCTAATTCTTTTCCATCTGCATTGTAGACTTCTTTAAATGTAATCGTATCAGCTACTGCTGCATTCGTTACAGACAAAGTGCCACTTACCACTGAATTAGTAGAAGCGTTGATACCAGTAACAACAACTTTATCTCCTACTTTTAGGTCAGCACCATCAGCCTTAGTTACTGTTAAAACTCCAGCATTGTTATCATCAGCAGAGAAACCACTTGGTGTATTCCAAGCAATGCTAGCTGCTAGAGGAGATTTTGTAATATCTTCACCATATTGGTTCAATACACGATATCCAACTGTCGCTGTAGATGTGCCTGTTTTTGGTGCGTTTTCACTTAATAATTCAATTTTTGATACTTTTTCATTTTCAACTTTAACTGAACCGGAAAGTTTTTCTTCTGAAAGACCTGTCACATTTACAGTATACTCGCCTTCAAAGAATTTGCTTGCTAGTTCAAGTTGAACTGATTTATTGTCAGCTGCAGGTGTGATTTTAGCAACATTTACTGTAGCTGTACCTTTTTTCACTTCGAATTTCGCTTTTGAAGCATCGATTGCTTTGTTGAACTTTACTTCAACTGTTTTTGCATTAACAGCGGTAGCGCTAGCGATAGCAACTTTTTCTACAACTGGGTTAGCTGCTCTGTACAAGAATTGAGCATAGTCACCGCGAGTTGCGTTTGCATCCGTACCAAAAGTAGTTTCTGTTTTACCTTTTGTTACACCATTATCAACTAATGCTTTAACAGCTGTAGTGTAGTTTTTGTTTACATCTTTGAAAGGAATCTCTTTGTCGTCTTTCGCTTTCAAGCTGAAACCTTTTTGAATCCAGATTGCCAATTCGCCACGAGTGATGTTTTGGTCAAAAGCGAATTCAGTTTCTGTTTTACCAGAAGTGATTCCAGCAGCTTTAAGAGCATTTACTTCTTTCACTGCACGTGTAGGAACGTCTTTGAAGCCTGAAGCAGGTGCTTTTTCAGTATCAAGCCCTAAGACTTTAACTAACATTACAGCAGCGTCTCCACGTTTAATGTTTTTGTAAACTCCGAATTCTTTATCAGAGAATCCTTGAATTCCTTTAGAAGCTACGAAGTCAACAGCTTTTTGATAGTTTACGTTCACATCTTGGAAAGATGTAGCAGCAGATGCCAATGGAGCAACAGCTGAAGCAACTAGCGTTGCAGTTGCAGCAGTTGCAACGAACTTGCGGTATGATTTTGGTTGGTAAGCCATGTAATAAATCCTCCCCGTTTTGTAAAAAAAATTTAAAGTATTGCTGCCCTATCCGTTAGACGGCAGGCAGGTGGAACTGGATAATTCCCGCTATTCACACTATTTTTCTATCAAAATAGCAGGATAAGGAAAAACCTCACTAACCATTCTATCAAATTACCCATAATTTTCAATATATTTTTACAAAATACATCAAAAGTTACAGATTATACAAATTTAATAGAACATTTAGGGTGGTTATCCTAAATTTAGCACAAAGTATGCACTCCATAATTATACATGGAATATTTTAATTAGCAAACTTTTTCACAAAATTTATAAAAAGCGAAGTATTCCACCTATGGTGTTATATCATTTTCACTCTTTCCCATCAACAAATATGCTTTTCATAGTGGTACTTTCAAACCACAATATTCAGCATATGGCGTACCCTACAAAAAAAGAACACCTTATTCGGTGTTCTTTAGGACTATGCAGTATGTCGATTTTGATACAAATATGACAAAATCAATCCGCCTACAAGCCAAAACAAGACATTCAGCTGTGGGATAAAGATGATATTATTCGACAGGTTCTGAACCATATAGCAAACACTTCCTATAATCAGGCCGCCCCCAATCACTTTACCTATTGCCTGGCGTTGCTTCATATAAAGAGAGAGACAATAAACAAAGTATACGATATAGATCGTAAGAAACGAGAGGATACCGATTGTTCCTGTTTCTGCCGCTACCTTCAAGTAGGAATTATGCACAGAGTATGTTTCATGGCCTATATCAAGTTCCGGATAGGCTGTGACAAAATCTTTATAACGGATGTAGTAATTACCGATGCCGACACCGAGGAGCGGATTATCCCGATACATATACCACCCTGTCTTCCATAATGTCATTCTGGAAACGACTGCTTTGTTCGTCGTTTCATTATTCTCTTCATGAGCCATATCCTTTTTTTGATCAGTTTCTTCTGATTTATTATGAGCCCAGTTAGGGAAGGCAATTTTTTCAATGGCATAAATGGCTGACAGAGTACGTGCAGGCACATCAGGCAAAAAATAGACTCCTATACTAAGCGCAAAAAACAAGGACAACATAAAGGGTTTAAACACATTCACTAAAAAACGCTTGGGCATCATCACGGCCAGCAAAATAAAAGATGCCGCCATTGTCACCCATGCCGCCCGTGTATAAGTCAAAATCAAATTCACTAGATATAGCGAATAAAAAGCAAAGAAAAGGAATTGCCTCTTCTTATCCCGATAGTATGCAACAGAGAATAGAAGCAGGAAAGGGATGACGTAATTCAGGAAAGCAGAATAATAATTAGGATTCTGCATCGTTGAATCTACCCTTCCCTTCGCTTCTTGAAGAGCGTATAAACCTGCTTTATTCAAAGAAATTCCGAAAATATAAGAACTTACCCCAATAATTCCTACAAACAACGCAGAAATGCCAAATACAAAGGCAAAGCTACTATACTGAGAGGCAGTAAACCGGATTTTGCTGACGATTAAAAAGAGAAAAACATAGGAAAGATAGCGCGCCATTTCCAGCAGGCCAGGAGTGATGGATACCGCCTTACTTAAAGACAACAACGTGGAGACAAAATAAAGGGCAAAACTAACCACGAATGGGAGAATAGGAAAAACGTTGACATGCAGGCGCCCTTTTTTCCATTCTAAAAGAAATGAAATCACCAATAAAGGAATGAGAATAACCTCAATGGAAAGTATCCCTTGCTTAAATGGAAACAAAGGCACAAAAAATAAGAGGCACAAAATTAATAAATATGTAAACGTGGGTTTATTCATAAACAAAAGCCCCCTTCCTGCAGAGATACACATCAGTATCTCCTTACAGGATGGGGACTATTCAGATGCCACTATTAAAATATTTTAAAATATCTTCTATCTTTGATTTAAGATTTGATCATAATCATCTTTCACCTTATCAGCCAAATGCTTTAATGAAAAATGATCTCGGGCAAATTCATACAGTTTTTCCCCTTTTTCTTCTAAAGAATGGTTTTCAAAGGATTCATATGCCTGCTCGATTGCCTTTTGATAAGCTTGTGCATCATCTATCGGAACAATCCACCCGTATTCTTCAGAAGGAATTAATTGTTTGACGCCGCCGACATTAGTAGAAATTAAGGATCGTTTTTGATTGGCTCCCTCTAACAGAGCAAGCGGAAAACTTTCACTGTAGGAAGCTAATAATGCTATATTAGAATTACTGTAAATCTGGTCAATATCCTTCCTGAACCCAAGAAAATGCACCTGTTTTACCAATCCTAGTTTCTGTACTTCTTCTTTCAAATCAGCAGCGATTGGACCGTCGCCCACCAAAACTAGATGGATATGTTCATTATCCAATTCCTTCAGTGCTTTAAATACAATAGAATGCCCTTTGATTGGATGAAGCCTCGCTACCATGGTCATGATAAAATCGTCAGCGGATAACCCCAATTCCTTCTGCAATGCCCCGTCTCCAGCAATCGGTTCGATGAACTCAATTCCGTTATAGATTGTAAATATCTTTTTTTCCGGAATGCCCAAGTGTATTAAATTTCTCTTAAACAGATCCGTCACAGCAAAGTAGTAATCAATTTGCTTTAACGCCCATAAATTTAATGAAGTAAACAGCTTTCCCTTGATTCCGCCCTTCATGAAATCCAGCTTCGGATCACTGTGGACCGTTGTTACCCAAACCGCATCCATCTTTTTCTTAATAAAGGATATGAATAGGTTAGCCCGCGGACCGTGGGAATGGATAATATTGAACCCTTCCGAATCAATGAACATTCTTAGCCTTTTTAAGATACTGATATCATAACGGGAAGATTGTTTGATGATTTCCACACGCAGCCCCTTTTCAATGGCTTCCTGTGCGAACGGGCCATCCTGGAACAATACCAAACAGACTTCTTCCCTGGAATATTGCTGCAGCAAAGTGATGACATGCTTTCGGGAACCGCCTGTCTCACCACCGCTGATGACATGTAAAACCTTCATAAACTTGCCTCCTGCGTGAAATTTTCTAGCCTGTGTAAAAAAACAGCCCCTTGACTTGCATGGCTCAAGGGGCTGTTCACTGTCTTATGAGCATGAACATTCGTACTCATTCCTATATTAACTGCCTACTACTTGGAACGGATGACCTTCAGAAGGAATTTCGGCAAAGCCATCTGGCGCTTCAGGCGCTTCGGCTCCTTCATCAAGCGGTACATCCATTCAAGCCCAAACTTGCGGTAGAATGCCGGCGCGCGCTTTACATGCCCGGCGAATACGTCGAAGCTGCCGCCGACGCCCTGGTACACCCGTGCAGACAGAGAATCCATGTGCTCCCGGATCCAAAGCTCCTGCTTTGGGCTTCCCATTGCAACGAATAACAAATCCGCTTTTGCTTCATTGATCTTATTCACGACAAGGCCGGCATCCTGCACGTAGCCATTTTCATAGCCGGCAATGATGATGCTCGGATACTTCTCTTTGATTTTCTCGACCGCCTTGCTGACTACCTCTTCCTTGGCTCCGTACAGGAATACCCGGTAGCACTTTTCCGCGGAAAATTGCAGCAGACGGTCCATCATATCCACACCGGTTACACGCGATGTCACCTGGCCCTTTTTCAACTTCGAAGCCAGCAAAATGCCGATTCCGTCCGCAATGCCGTATGTGCTGTTGTTAATGAGCTCGCGCAGCTGTTCATTCTTTTCCGCTGTCATGACCTTTTCAGGATTGACGGCAATGATCGTCGACTTCTTGCCTTCTTCCATTCTCAATTCCAAATCGGCAAGGATCTCCTCATAGCTCAGCGGAGAAACGTCGACGCCAAAATATGTTTCCTTCTGCATGTTCATCTTCCTATCTTCGTATATCCTGCCTACTTATCCTTCTTGGATGGCAGTCAGTTTTTTCAAATCGCCGATACGGTACAAAGTGATGTTCCCGTTATCGATGTTTGTACAGTTTCTTGTGTCAAATACAACCGGAGTAGCCATTTGATCAATGATGACCTGAGTATCGAAATCCTTGAACTCGTCATGGTCCACTAGCACAACCAGTACGTGTGCACCCTTCAATGCATCTTCCAATGACTCAAGCTTGAAGTGCACTTGCTCTTCGGATACATGAGGGTCATGGATGCGTACATCATAGCGTTCGTTATCCAGCAGCATATGGGCAATTTCCATAGCAGGGCTTTCACGGATATCATCGATGTTTCCTTTGTATGTTAGGCCGGCAACCGCTACAACCGGATTATCCAATTCAGCAGTCAGACGTTTTACCTGTTCTACAACGAAATCAGGCATTGAATTGTTGATGCGGCGTGATTCAGCAATCAGCGGCGCTTCTTCTGGCGCTTTTTCCACGATGAAATACGGATCTACTGCCAGGCAGTGTCCGCCGACACCTGGTCCAGGCAAGTGGATGTTTACACGTGGATGCTTGTTGGCAAGCTGGATCACATCGTGTGCATTGACGCCAAGGCGAGCTGAAATTTTAGCCAATTCGTTCGCCAATGCAATATTGACGTCTCGGAATGTGTTTTCCATCAGCTTGGACATTTCGGCAGTTACCGCCTCTGTCTCCACTACATCGCCCGTAATGACCGCGCGGTATACATCGCCCGCTTTTTTCGCAGCTTCAGGAGTCAAGCCGCCGACAATACGAGTATTCTCGATCAACTCGATCAGGATGCGTCCCGGCAATACACGCTCCGGACAATGTGCTACATATATATCGTTATACGGATCGAATCCGCCTTTTTCCAAAATAGGAGCCACTACATCATCCATCGTTCTTGGAGGAATCGTTGATTCAACGATGACAATATTGCCTTTTTCCAGGAATGGAAGGATTGATTTCGTTGCTTCTTCTACATAATCTATATTTGCTCGGTGGTCTTCATGAATTGGAGTCGGTACAGCAATGATAAAAACATCCGCTTTCTCCGGTAATACAGACGCCTTCAGCTTTCCTTTGGCTACTACGTCCTTCACTAATTCAGGAAGATTCACTTCTTCAATTGTCACTTTTCCTTCATTCAATGAATCAACCACTTTTTGATTTACGTCAACGCCAAGAACGTCATACCCTGCTCGCGCAAAAACGGACGCTGTTGGTAAGCCGATGTACCCTAAACCAATAACACAAATCTTTTTCATAGCTTGGTGACCTCACTTATATAAAAATTTATCGTTTCATTTCCGCCCATGCCGGATCTGTCGTTTGATGACGATTGATTCGCTTGCGGCTGCCGGCATTCAACAATCGCCGGCAACGGCCCGTAGCCGTTGTTCACTGTTTCACTTTTGTCCAAGTAAATTCCTATCATAGTATACCAAATATAAAACGCCCTTGCATTAATAACCTTAGTATAGACAAAGCTAATTAGAAAAACGAGGGGGGCCGTTTAGCTCCGTATGGACTGGAGCCTTACTCTGTAAGATAAAGGAAACACGGAGAGCGCAGCGATTCGATGTTGACTTATCGTGAAGAATCAGGCGAAGTACACTAGGAGCTAGCCCCCGCAGCTGGACAGAGAAAAGCGAGGGCGCCTGATAAGCCCCGACAAGCTTAAGACGTGCATGGCTTCACCGTTCAATGAAAATTCCCATTCTACATAACTATATATTTAACGATAGTTGATATGTTTTTCGATTGCTTCAACACTAGAGCGGAAGGTGCGTGACTCCTGCGGGATCAGCGGGCCAGATGAGACCCCGAAGGACACAGGACGAGGAGGCTCATCTCACGCCCACGGAAAGCGAGCAACCTGAAGCGCCAAATACTCGCTATAACAATTGGGGTTAAACACAGCTTTGAAAAATCATCATGAATGGTGTTCCAGACGAAAAATAAAGATATGTTGTTTATCCTATATAAAGTTCGATTGAATCAACCACTAGAGCGGAAGGTGCGAGACTCCTGCGGGATCAGCGGGCCAGATGAGACCCCGAAGGACACAGGACAAGGAGGCTCAGCGCACGCCCCCCGGAAAGCGAGCAACCTGGAGCGCCAAATACTCGCTATAACAATTGGGGTTAAACACAGCTTTGAAAAATCATCATGAATGGTGTTCCAGACGAAAAATAAAGATATGTTGTTTATCCTATATAAAGTTCGATTGAATCAACCACTAGAGCGGAAGGTGCGAGACCCCTGCGGGATCAGCGGGCCAGATGAGACCCCGCAGGACACAGGACGAGGAGGCTCAGCGCTCGCCCCGCGGAAAGCGAGCAACCTGGAGCGCCAAATGCCCGCTATAGCATTAGGGTTAAAAACATCCTTGAAATACAACAATAAATCGCCAAATTTCTGGCTGGAAAGTGGACAACACTGGATATTCCTGTTCCCTCCTTCCCCATCTCCACATACTTTATGCCACTTATTTTGAATTACATTGATGAACAAAGGGTGTAATGGTAAAATATATGGAGGTTTTTGTAGAAAAAAGAAGAAAAGGCCATCCGCTCGTTTAACAGCAGCCGGATGGGTTGATGATATAACCGGTTTGTAAGCTGGCGGAAACAGCTTATGATGGGCAGGCAAAACAACCGCCTGCCTCAATGCGGCTTGTATATAGTAGAAGCCGCGCATGTAAAAGGAGGATACATTTGTTTTGAAAATAGTCATTTCTGGTTTTTATGGTTTAGGCAATACGGGAGACGAGGCAATCCTAGAGAGCATTGTAGATAACCTGAAGGATTCTCTCGAAAACCCCGAGATAACCGTTTTCTCATTATCACCGGAAGCAACGGCGAAGGAACGCGAAGTGAAAGCCGTCTACCGTGGATGGAGACATGATAATAAAGGAAAAATCAAGGCTCTGCGCGAAGCGGACCTTTTGGTCAGCGGCGGCGGCGGCCTCTTGCAGGATGCGTATCCGACGAAGTTCTTGTTCGGTCCGCTTCCTTATTATCTGTTGATTGTCCTTTTGGCAAAAATGTGCGGAACAAAGGTCATGTTTTTCTCGCAAGGAATTGGACCCGTCACATCCCGATGGGGTAAAATTCTTATGAAGATGGCCAATATGGCTGACTTCATTACAGTACGCGACCAATTTTCGAAGGAATACCTGGAAAATCTGGGCATTACGAAGCCAGAGACTGTCGTAACATCCGATATCGTATTCGCCTTCAAGAAAAAGCATGACCGTGCTTGCATGGACTCGTTGGATCTTGGTCCATACGAAAAATTGGTGGCCGTTTCCATGCGCCCGTGGTTCGAGCATACAAAGCAATTCGAGCAGACAGCGCAGATTTTGGACGAACTGATTGAAAAACGCAATATTACGCCTGTTTTTGTTCCAATGGAAGGGCACCATGATACAGCAGCAAGCGAAAACGTGATGAAGCATATGAAATACCGCGATAAATGTGTGATGCTAGGCGAAAACTTCACACCGAACCAATATTTGAACTTTATCGCTGACTGTGATTTAACAATCGGCATGAGATTGCATGCGCTTATTTTCTCTACGCTTTCAGGCGTTCCCCATATCGGGCTGAGCTACGATAAAAAAGTGGAAAGTCTGTTAAAACGGAGCGGCATGTGGGATTTCTCGGCCGATCTAATGGAAATCGACCCGGATACGCTGGTTGCCAATGCCATTACATTGCTGGATAACCATGATGAGTTCTCGACACTTGTCAACGCCAACGCTGACGTAATGCGCAAGGAAGCTGTCCGTAATGTCGATTTGTTGAAGGAACATTTCTTGAACCAATAATAGATAAAGATCGCTCAGGAGGAGACTTGATCATGAAAGTACTAATCGCAACAGCCTATGACTATCCGCATGCAGGCGGACTATCGGTACACGTGGATACGCTGAAGGCCGGACTGGAGTCGCTTGGACATGAAGTGGATGTATTATCGTTCTCGGACGTTTCTCCCCTTTCCCGTAAAATCCTGGCCCAGGGGCCAAGCTATATTCTGAATAAGCTCAGCAAAGGGAAAGGAATTGTCTGGAGCCATAAAATGCGCCAGCGCTTCCTTCACTCTCTGATGGAAAAAAATAAGAGCAAGCATTATGACATTATCCATGCACAGGATCCGTTCACTACTCTTGCGGCACTTGAGACAGGCATTCCTACTGTATCGACTGTCCATGGCTATATGGCATTCGAATCAATTTCTAAAGGTTCTATGGATGAAGGCAGCGAGCCGGCACGCATCATGCAGGAAATCGAGATCAAGGCCTATAAAGGGACTCGTGAAGTCATTACGGTCGATACACGCCTGAAGGAATACGTGAAGGATGTATCCGGTGTCGAAGGGACTGCAATCCGCAACTTCATCGATGTCGATAATTTCAAGCCGAATAAAGACAAAAAAGAAGAACTGCGCAAGCAATACAATATCCCGGTGGACAGTCCAGTGCTGTTCTGCCCACGCCGCCTGACAAAGAAAAACGGCGTTATTTATCCGGCGTTGGCTTTGCCTAAAGTATTGAAAGAGTTTCCGAATGTGAAATTGATCTACGCAGGCAGCGGTGAAGCCTTGAATGAAATCAAGGAAATCGTTGCCCGCGAAAAAATAGAGGACAGTGTCACTTTGCTTGGCGCTGTTGCCCACCATGTTGTCCGCGACTATTATGACCTGAGCGACGTGGCTCTTGTGCCAAGTGTCCACTCAGCAGGCGTTGAGGAAGCGACTTCTATTTCCGCCCTTGAAGCAATGGGCTCAGGCTCGCCTTTAGTTGCCTGCGCTGTCGGCGGATTGAAGGAAATCGTCAACAGCGGCGAAGACGGCCTACTGGTCGAGGAGAAGAACGTCGAGGAATTGTCCGATGCCATCCTTACTCTTCTGAGAGACCCGGAAGCCGGGGCTGGAATGGCTGCAAAAGCACGCGCTAAGATTGAAAAGGATTACTCCCATATCGCTGCGGCGAAGAAATACCTTGAAATCTACGAACGCGCCTTAAAGCAAAAATAAATTTCTTTTCCATGACACATTTGGGGTCTGACACACATGCTGTGTGAGGCCCCTTTTCAAGTGAACCTGACATTCCATACTAATGAAGAATAGAGGTGCAATCGCACTTGGCCAATTTAAAAAGAACTGCCATATGGATTACGTTGCTGGCTATCTTCCTGAAAGCGGCAGGCTTCATCAGGGAGAGTATTGTAGCCAAAGTCTTTGGCGTCAGCCATGAAACAGACGGATATGTATATGCCTTTTCGTTGATCACACTCGTTGTCGCCATGATTTCCGGCGGCTTCAACAATGTCTTTCTCCCACAATACATGAAGCGGAGAAAGGAAAAAGCCGAAGCGGCCGAAAAAGACGCCAACGGCATAATGAATGGAACAGTCATTATGTTCCTGCTTGTTTCAATTATCGGCTACTTTGCCAGCGGAAAGATCATTCCGTATATTACACCGGCCAGTATGAACCCGGCTGCACAGGACATAGCCATCAAAACGATGCAGATTTTCTTCATCGGGATGACATTCGTCGCCCTGAACGGCATACTTGATTCCTACCTTCAGGCGCGCAGAAGCTTTGTACCTTCCCAGATTGCTAAGATTCTAGCCACATTGACAGGCGCGGTATTCGCTATCTTTTTCCATGAGCAGATGGGCATCTATTCGCTTGCGATTGGTTTTGTCGTCGGAACAGTACTGGGCGTTATCGTCCAATTCATTTACTTACAGAAAAGCAACTTCCGCTGGGCTCCGACCATCAAGGTGGAAAAGGACTTCCGCAAGACCTTTCTTGTACTGATTGTTCCGTCGCTCTTGAACTCGGTCGTCGGCCAATTCAATATGTTCGTCAACAAGACATTCGCATCCGGTACAGGCGATGGAGGAACTACCTATTTGGATAAAGCATCCCTGCTTGTATCGATTCCGAATACAATCTATGCGACAACGATTGTTGTCATCATATTCACGCTTCTGTCAGAGCAGGTGAATGATAAGAAAAAATTCCAGGAAACCATGCATATGGGCATGATGATATCGCTTGTTACCCTGCTTCCGATGTCTGTCGGATTGCTTCTTCTCGGCAAGGAAGTGATCGGTTTTGTCTTGCAGCACGGCAAATTCACTGCGGCAGATACATACAATACGTATGTGGCCATGGTCCTTTACCTGCCGATGATTATCGCACAGGGTCTGCAATTCATTGTCAGCAAAAGCATGTACGCACGAGGAAAAACATCGACGGTATTTCGCATTTCCATTACAACTGTCGCGCTCAACTTCATCCTGAACTGGTTGATTGTCGATTCGCTTGGCTATAAGGGCCTTGCCGTCACGTCATCTGTCGTGGCCATCTACTTCTTGGTCGTTTCAACCATTGTCATGTACCGCGATTTCGATAAGAGCGAGAGCAAACGGTTGGTTAAGATGTTCCTGCTGGTCATCCCGCCTACTTTATTGATGGGACTGCCGGTATATGCCCTGAAGGCATATACACCGCTTGGACATCTGCCGAATATCATCCAGCTGGTTCTGTTCGGCGGAATCGGAGCTGTACTTTATGTCGTCGGATTGAAATACTTTTATAAAGAAGCGTATACAAAACTATTATCCCTTGTCAGACGGAAAAAAGCGGCTGCCTGACAGACTGAAAGCGAGTGAAATGACATTCACTCGCTTTTTCCTATGATTAGGCATTTTTATTTCACAAACATTTTTCATTTAGTTGCTATACTTTCAAGGTACTTTTGAAAAAGTGGGAACGCATAATGAAATATAAACTATTTATTTGTCTATCTTTATTGTCCATAAGTATTTTTACTGACTCCATACCCTCCATTAAATATGATCATCTAAACGCAAAGCAATTTATGGATGTTGGTGATTATACGATGCACAAAATTTTCAACACACATGTAAACAAAGTGGACTATTCATTTAATTGGGCTGATAAATCAATCGACATCCTCCTGTCATTGGCTCCTTCATACAATAAACTCCCTATAGGGGAAAAATTCCAGATAATCGAACAGGCTTACCAGCAGCTCCGGTATTATTTAAAGACCGACACTGTAGCCTATCATCTCTATCAAAGAAATATCCGTTTAATCGCTGACTGCGATAACCATACATATCTTTACTATAATGTTAATCCAAATAAAACGGTGAATATCCTTCGTCCAAAAGGGCGTCTGATCATCAACGACAGCATCACTGTCACAAAAGAAAAAGCTCAAAAAGATGCGGAATCAATGAAAGAATTCAAGGAAAGTATAACAGCCGAAGGACACTCAGAAAGAGAAATCCTTTTGTTTTCACAGCGCATTTTTAGAATCTTGACTAACTTTGGAATTGATTATGATCCTCGGCGGGACGATAAGGTGATCGTACAAGCCGTACTGGATGAATACAATATCAGCTATCAGGAGTATGACCGTATTTTCAGGAAGCACTATATGCTCATTGAATGAGGTACGCCTAGGAAAATAACGGCTTAAGAATGCTGGCTGCATATGGTTATCCAAAGCATTATTCATTAAGCAATCTAAAAAGCGATCGAGATTTTTTCCTCTCGATCGCTTTTTGAATGATATTCTTATTTGCCCAGAAACTCCTGTACCCATACATTCGGTGAAGATACATATCCTGCTCCCATATGGGTAAAGTTCGGATTCAGGATATTGGCCCGGTGGCCTGCCGAATTCATCCAGGCTGACACGACACTTTCAGGTGTAGGCTGGCCCTTAGCGATATTTTCACCGGCAGCATGCCAGTTTTTAATGCCGAATTTCTGCAATAATTCCTTTAATCCTCCGTAAGTAGGGCTCGTATGGCTAAAATAGTTGTTTACCTTCATATCTTCCGCTTTCGCATGGGCGACTCTGCTCGCTTCTGTATCTAAAATGAGTGGTTTGAGCCCTTGCTTTGCCCGCTCTGCATTGGTCAATTCCACAACCTTTTTTTCGAAGGCGCTCGGCTCATAGGCGGCCGGTGTTTCAGGTGTATTAGTATTTCCCGAAGTCTTGCCGATCACATTCAGCAAACGATAAATAAAAGCTGCCCCCTGTTGACGTGTCGCATGATCCTTTGGTTTGAACATCATCCCTCCAGAGACTGTATATCCTTTAATAATCCCTTGGCCAATCATATTTTTGATAGCCAATTTTGTTTCTTCAGCGCCAACTCGATTCATATCGGCCACTGTAACTGAAGTTGTCTTTGTTTTTATATTTTTATAGGTTAATGCATTATTGATCATAATGGCCATTTGCTCCCGTGTGATTAGCTGATTGGGCGCAAACGTTTCAGAGCTTATTCCCCTTACAATCTTTGCTTTTGCTGCTGCATTGATTCCTGCAGCCAAACTGCTCGTTTTACTTACGTCCTTAAAAACATGCGGACCATCAGGCAAATCCAGAGCCCGTTTCAAAAAAGTGGCAAATTCCCCTCTGGTTACAGTACCATTCGGCTTATATGTACCATCTCCATAGCCCGTAATAATTCCTTCTTTAATCATAGCTTGCATTTCATTCCCGATATTTTCTTTAGCGGACGCATAGGTTATCGGTAAAATCGAAGCAATCAGAACAATACTTGCTATGAAACTTATTATTTTTTTCATATTTAGACATCTCCTTTCTCTCTCACAATGATCAAGCTTAACATCAATGAAAATAATAGACAAAATGCAAGAGTACTAGAATCCTAAAAAAATAGGAAACAGTAAATAAGAAGGATGAAATGATAAATTGCCTATACAATGTCCTTTTTTAGTACTTTTGCAACCAACAAAAAGTCCGGATGGAATATCCACCCGGAGCTGCTTCATTACTTATTTAACAATAGGAAGAGGTTTGATATAATCGATGTCCCCTTTTCCCCCTGCCACGTAGCCGTATGGCGCTTTCAGTGAATCCGACAATATTTTATGCCATGTATAATCGGCACCCTTTTCGCTGCTGATCACCGTAACAGGAAATCCTGTCTGGCTGGCATCGAAACGGTATAATGCCAATGATGATACACTTGGCTCCGACCGTACATTCAGTCCTTCCGGAGAAGTCACCTGATAGAGAGAGTAGGTAGTCGGATTATTGATGAAATCCTTTCCGCCTCCATCCAAATCCAAATTATACATGACACCTGCAATCTTTTGTCCCCAGTATTGATCGGATGCATACTTCACATTGATACCTCTATATTTATTGCCAAGATTGCTTCCGTTTCCATAGCTATTTAATTCAGTTGTAATATAGGTTTTATTTAACACTTTATCTGCAAGATACACTACACAGTCTTCAGTAGTATCAAATTTTATTGCAGCACTTGTATTTCCATCATGTGCATGGATGCCGAATATATTATTCTTATTCTTGGCTATATCACTTAATCCATAATTGCTTTCAACGATTGCTTGAGAGAGCATCATGAATGCATTTATTTTATATTTATTTTCGGCCTCTTTTAATGTTTGCCCTATATTCAAAAGCTTGCTGTTTTTAGTTGCACCCTTAAACGCACTATTACCTGATGCTTCAAGGCTTTGCAGTTTCTTTAAAATGATTTGATTCAAATCATCAGCGGTGTAATTTGTATTTGTTCGATAAGGAAGCATATTGAAGTATTGATAGAAAGTACCGGCGTCATTCCCTTTACTGTCGGTAAAATGAACTCCATCCCAGCTGTAGTATGTTCCTTCAGCAAGGCCTGTTGGCGCTTTTCCATAAAAATAGGAATCTGAAGATTTAGTAAGATAGTTGTATACATTATGTGTTAGATTTCTTTTGCCATCCACTTTATAAAAAGATCGTTTGCCATTAAAGGTTTGCTCTGGAATCAATTTCACATCCGCCAAATTAACTGTATATGGATGACCGGCAACCTTTACAGACACATCCTGGTCATCAGATGATATATACTCCATTTCACTGCCTCGCTCTAAAGGCATCTTCAATTTTTTATTCTCATATACAACAGTTTCGCCATTGGCCGTTGCAACCGCGATTCCTTTATCCATTTTAATGACTTTATCATTCTTTACAATTACTTCTCCGGTGGACGCAGTCCATTTATCATTTGCTTCAGCAAAACTGCTGAACTTTTGCTGCGATGCACTAAAGCTGCCATCTGCTTTTACTTTGGTGACGATATAAAGATTATTGTTTTCAGACGCGCCATCATGACTTTTTTTTACTTCCAGCATTCTGTATACAAACTTGGCCGCATGATCCCTTGTTGCCGTATCCTTTGGAAGGTACTCATTTTTTGCATTTCCTAAAATAATTTTGTAACCGACCATACTGGCAACAACCGCTTTCCATTTCGGTGAAATTTGGTTGGTGTCCACAAATGAAAGTGGCGCTTCCTTCGGCGCAATCCCAAGATAATCAAGTGCATTTGAAATCATGGCTGCCATCTGTTCCCTTGTGATCGAGTCGTTCGGACCGAACAATATTTTTGAATAACCACTGGCAATTTTCGCTCTCACAACGGCGCTAATTCCCTTTGCAAGCGGTGAACTCTTAGCAACATCCTTAAATTGGCTGTCTCCCTCAGGAAGTTGCAATGCCCTTTGCATAATGGCAGCAAATTCTCCACGGGTCACTTTTTTCCCAGACATAGGATTGCCGTTACTGTCTCCCATTATGATTTTTTGATCCATCATAGCTGCTAATTCTTTGCTGGTTGAAGCACTGGCCTGGGTACTGAAAAATAAGCCTATGAGCAATAGTAGACTCGCGGCTGACAACATAAACTTTTTCATCATATCTCCCCTTATACTCTAGTATTCTTCTATTAGTAAATATACCATTTTTTAACAAAATAATCATCACAAAGAACATACACACCCTTCATTCCTATTATTTTTGATTCATATAATTGGAAATTTTTAAAATATCTTATACAAAAATACTATATTCTATGTTTTTTACAAGAATCAATATGTTACTATTGAAATGTTAAGACTAATTTAAAGAGGGGTGTAATTTTGAAAAAAAGCAAAATAATTATGGGCATGGTGCTCGCTATAGTCTGTTTTGCCGCTAGTGCCATTCCGGCAAGCGCTGCATTTCGTGATGTTCCCCGTGAATTCTGGGCATATAACGAAATTCAGTTCTTAACAGACAAAAATGTCATTCAGGGATTCTCTAATGGCACATTCAAACCGACGGGCCCTATTACACGAAAAGATGCCGCAATCATGCTAGTGCGTGCAATGAAAATGGACATTCCGACAGAACCTTCCATTATTCCATCGGATATGAAAGAAACCTCCACCGGGTATAACGAAGTAATAGCTGTGGTAAATGCAGGCATGTTCACTTTGGAAGATGGAAAATTTAATCCAACCAAACCCTTATTGCGAAAAGAAATGGCGAAAGCTCTAGCAACAGGCTACCAATATGAAGGACAAGGAAATTCAAGCTTTACCGATATTCATAAAGACGATCCATACTATACTTACATAGACGCTATTGCTGAAAACAAAGTGACTTCTGGATATATGGATGGAACCTTTAAACCTTCAATGATCGTCAATCGTGCTCAGTTCTCAACATTCATGGCGCGCATATACGGTAGACCGCTTGAATACTCTGTTAAATTAAATGGGGAAACGCTAGAAACATTCCGCAACTCTGAATCAGCCATCGCTTTTGCGGTAAAAAATCCTGGTGCAACCGTTCACCCTGTCAGCAACTCACTCATTACCTATAATGAGGAAACAGGAAAAATGGACAGTACAGGCATTAAAAACGGCGTCATCATTTACAATGGTTCCGAGAATGCGAAAGGATTTACACCTGATTTCTTCGATTCCTATCTAACAAGAAATGACGGTGTCCAACCGAATGATCTTTTCGATACATTTATCTTCCAAGCTAATCGGTACAAGATTGGCGAAGGAGACAATATGCAGTCCGGCGATTTTTCAGAAACAGCCAAAAATACAGCAAATTATGACGTGTGGCAATGGTATCTGGATCGAATCCTGGGCTCCGAAGGCAGTTTAGCTAATCTGGATAAAGCGGCTGCAAAAGCAGGAAAGCATCCAAATGTCTACATCGGCATACCATACCCTAAGAAAACGGGCGATATTATCGACTTGGATGGAAATTCTCTGACGAACACAACTGAAGCCCGCGAAGATTTAGTAAACTGGTTCATAAACCAAGTTGAAAATACGTTTTATGAAAGAAACTATTCGAATATTAATCTGAAAGGCTATTACTGGACCAATGAAACGGTCATTAGCCAACAGGATGAAATTATTGTAGCAAGTGCAGCAAAAGTACTGCATGCACAAAATCGAAAGTTCATCTATTCTCCACATGCCCTATCCACCAACTTCAACCGTTGGCAGTCATATGGATTTGATGGAGCGTTCCGCCAGCCGAATGCTTTCCGTTTTACAGGTGAAGATGCTGAAGCCAAATTACACAGAGCCTTCTTGGAAGCACAAATCTTTGGATGCGGCATTAACTTTGAAATTGAACCTAATTCCAGTGCACAGTTGGCTGAAAAAGGGCTCGACAGCATTAAGCGCTATGCAGAATTCTCTAAAAGATACGGACTTCCGGGCCGCAGCATGATTGTTTATCAGGATTTAGAAATGATCCATCGTATGGCTACAAATCCTGATCCAATGTACCAACAGGCCTACCAGGCATTCATGTCGATCATTCAATAATCAAACCAACAAAAAAGCCAAGAGCACACGCTCTCGGCTTTTTTGTTGGTTTATTTTGCTATTGGCAGTGCCTTTACAAATTGAGAAGACACATATCCGTACCGATCAGTCGTATTATCAGAAAGTATCTTTTTCCATTTTCCATCTGCAGTTGTTTCCATTACTATAACCGGAAAACCAGCTTTTTTATACGTATACAAAATATTGTTATATCCGGAGCCATCCGGTGTGGAACGGATATTCAAGCCATCACTTGTCGTTTCATAAATAGCATAAGGATTTGGATTGTTCAAAAAATCCTTTCCTCCCAATGCTTTATCGATTTGATACATATACCCAGCAATCTTTTGTCCCCAATAAGGGTCTGAAGCATAGCGGACATTAAATCCTCGGGCCTTAGTTCCTGGCATTCCTCCATTAGCATATGAACCGGATACCGGAATGTAATTTTTATTTAAATAGTTTTTAATCAAAGAATCCACACATGCTTGGATACTAGTATAGGAGTTTCCGTTTTGAGGCGAGCTATCATATACCGCGATTCCAAATATATTATTATTGTTCTGTGCATGTGCACTCATTCCAAAGTCACTCTCAAGGATCCCCATGCCGAGAACCATTAAGGCATCTATATTATTGGCTTTTTCAGCATCTTTCAAAATTTTCCCTAAACCTATCAATTTGCTTTTCTTTGTAGCATCTTTATATCTGGCATAAGAGGTTGGATTCTGCTTATATAACGCTTCTTTAGCAACTAAACTATCCGTAATATACTTTTCCAAGTCTTCAGCTGTGTAATTGGTAGTGGCGCGGGCAGGAAGCATATTAAAGTACTGATAGTAACTTCCTATTGTTGTGCCAGAGCTATCTCTAAACACTCCCCCATCCCAACTATAGTATTTTTGCCCCTGCTTAAATACTGATGGTGCTTTTCCTGCTGTATAAGATGTATATTTATTCGTGCTATGATTATATAAGCTGTGTATTAGATCCCCTGCTGCGTTGGCACTGTAATAGGACTGGCCTTTCAGCATCTGGGTAGGAAGCATATACATTTCAGATTGTTTTACATAACCAATATTTCCGCCTATATCTACTGTCACCCAGTCTTCATCGGAAGAGACATACTTAAGCTCATTCCCCGGTGAAATTGGGGCATACGGATTCTTCTTATCACTTAAATATACAACCGTGGTGGCATTGCCAGTACTCGGCTTGGCAATGACAAGGCCCTCATTCATTTTAACGATATTCCCTTTATAAAGGACTACCTGTGAAGCTGCATTCGTAATTTTTTGGCTGGCATCTTTAAACGTTTGATACGTTTGAGTGCTGCTTGTTATAGTCCCACCTGCTGTAATCGTACCCACTTGGTAATCATACTTCTCTGCCGGGGGAGTTGGTGCCGGTGGTTCTGGATTTGGCTTCTCTTCGGCTTTGGCATCGAGCATACGTGAGATGAACGCAGATGCTTCTGCTCTCGTAGCTGTTAAAGCCGGTTTAAATGCATATCCGCCTTTACCATCGGAAAATCCTGATATTATTTTCATACCTACCATATACTTTACAGCTGTTAATGCAGAGGCAGAGATATCTTTTCCATCTGAAAAAGCGAGCGTCCCTTCTTTTTTTGTTACCTTTAAATAGTCTAGAGAACGGTCAATCAAGACAGCCATCTGGGCTCTGGATATAAGCTCATCCGGTTTAAAAAGTGTTTTTGAGTAACCTTTAATAATGCCTGCACTAACAGCCGCATTTATACTTGGCGCCAAGGCTGAAGACGCCGGTACGTCCGTGAATTGGCCACTTCCTGCAGGAAGTTTAAGCGCGCGCGCTAGAAATGTCGCAAATTGGCCCCGGTTCACTTTTTCTCCAGGTTTATATACTCCTGTTCCATAACCGTTAATTACACCAATTTCCACCATGGCCCTCATTTCTTTTTCAAGGGCAATACCTGTAATGTCATCACTTGCAAATGCCTTTGAAACCGGCAAAATGGATAAAGCAAGCATTAAACTAAGAAGTACACTAATTATTTTTTTCATTGATAGCTCCTTTCTGATAATCCTTCTCACTATCTGTTACATTATGGCAGGGCTCCTTCAGGAAGAGCTGTGTTGTGATGCCATTAAAAACAAAGATTCTGGTAAACGAGAATACATATACTTTTATATATAATGCTAGTTTACTAGTAATATCGGAAAAAGTTTCTATATTTTTAGTTAATTAGGGATAGTATCCATGATGTTGGACGGTAAATCCTATCCAAGTATTCCTATTCGCCTAATTCAAAAGATATATAGCATTTTATTCTCCCCTACTATTCTATCAAAATATCTATTCGATTATAAATCCAAAAATACCCTCTTACTCCAGCGGTAAAAGGGTATTCAAGAAACATTAATTTGCATTCATCGCATTATAAATGGCTGCAGAGAAGTCTGCTCTGGAAGCCTTGCTTGATGTACGGTATGAAGCTGTTTTAAAACCGGTTGTCCGATCAATGACATTCATAGTGATGATTGCATCAAACGCCCAATAAGATGAATCTACATCATTATATATCTTATTGGATTCAGCACTTGACATTATCGGGCGAGGCAATGAGAAGGCATTTTTGACGATTGTGGCCATCTCAGCTCTTGTCATAGTGGCATACGGTCTGAATGTGCCATCAGAAAAGCCTTTGATAACACCCATTTCTTTAATAGCAGCAATATCTTTAGCAAATGGGTTGTTCGTCGGTACATCTTTATAGGAATAGATACTGGCTGGCGTATTCTTCAGTACCCGGTTAATGATGGCAGCTGCCTGTCCTCTTGTTACAGACTCAGCAGGTCTGAACGTACCATCATCATATCCTTTAATAATGCCTTTTTTACTGATATCCTTAACAGCAGCATATGCAAAGCTACTGCTCGCTAAATCAACAAACTCCCCTTCTTCCAGGTTGTTAAATACTCGCTTTGCGCCTGTATACTTAGGTCCCCAATATGTGTTGCTGAGACTTGCCACCGCAACTCCGCTGCTTGTCGTAGCAGAAATAAAATTGTTGCTGCCTACATAGATGCCTGCATGTGAAATGCCTTGCTTATAAGTATTTGAGAAAAAAACTAAATCTCCAGGTTGAAGATCTTTTTTTGCAACGCTTGTCCCTACTTTTTTATATTGTTCTTCAGAGGTACGAGGAAGTGTAACACCTACCTGTTTAAATACGTAACTCAGGTAGCCTGAACAGTCAAATCCGCTCGTTGTTGTGCCTCCAAACTTATATGGGACTCCTTTATACTTAACGGCGATCGATACTATACTATTCCCGTTGTAAGCTGCCGCCTGGCTAATCGATGGCATAACAGTGAATAGGATTGCTGAAACAAACAATAAGTATAAAAATTTCTTCATCTTTACCCCCAAAATAATTGTTAATGAATTTTTATATGTATATTTCTTATATTCTATTGAACGATTTTCTATCCATTTACTATTTTAACAAAGAGTTATAAGAATGGACTTTACGTTTATATTACAATTGCATTACTGGAAAACCCTATTAATCCACTGTTTATCTATAAAAAAACCCACCTAAAATTTTAAACTGTACCCTATAAGATAGACACTTTAAAAAAGTCTATCTTATAGGGTACTTTTGTTTATAATGAGAAAAAAGATATCGGAGCGGGATGAAATGGCAAAGAGATATTTTACTAAAAAAGAACAAGAACAATTAAAATGCAATCCGTATGTGCAAGCAGTTAGTGAGAAAGCAATTACGTATAGTGATGAATTTAAACGTCACTTTATTGCGGAAAATGAAAAAGGTAGATTACCAAGAGAAATTTTTGAAGAGGCCGGCTTAGATGTTGAATTAATCGGTATAAAACGAATCCAATCTTCAGGAAAACGTTGGCGAGCTGCTTATCGCCGAGCGGGGATAGAAGGTTTACAAGATACACGGAAAATGAATTCAGGCACACCATCTGAGCGTGAATTGACATTGGAAGAGAAAATTGCACGATTAGAGGCGAAAAATAAATTATTACAAGCAGAGAATGAACTCTTAAAAAAGCTCGATCTACTCGAAAGGCAGATGTTGAAGAAGAAATCATAATCCCAACAAAATTAAGGTTTGAACTGATTTACAAAACGATCCAAAAGTATAAATTAAAACGACTCGTTAATTATTTATGTGAACTAATGAGTGTATCACGTTCAGGCTACTACAATTATTTTAGTAATCATTCGGTTCAAAAAAGGATGGAACGTGAATTAGCAGATGAAGCAGTGAAAGAAATCATTTTAAAGGCGTATCAATTCAGAGGACGTAAAAAAGGAACACGCCAAATAAAAATGACATTACAAAATCAATATGGGATTACGTATAACTTAAAACGTATTCGCCGCATTATGAAGAAATTTGACATCATCTGTCCGATTCGAAAAGCAAATCCAGCGCGACGTATGGCAAAAGCGACAAAAGAGCATCGCACGTGTCCAAATGAACTACAACGCAACTTTAAACAAGGTGTGGCAGGAAAAGTATTATTGACGGATATTACGTATTTAACGTACGGAGGCGGTAAACGTGCTTATTTATCCACGATTAAGGACGCAGAAACGAATGAAATTTTGGCGTATGAAACGTCGTCTTCGTTAAGTTTGGACATTGCCCTCGATACGCTTCGTAAATTGAAGAAACACCGCCATTTAACAGAAGATGCCTTTATTCATTCAGATCAAGGGTTCCACTACACCAATCCACACTATCAAAAACTTGTGAAGAAAATGAAATTAGGACAATCTATGTCACGTCGCGGGAACTGTTGGGATAATGCCCCCCAAGAATCATTCTTTGGACATTTTAAAGATGAAACGAGTATAAAAGAATGTCAAACACTAGAAGAAGTAAAGCAAGAAATTAAGAGTTATATGATTTATTACAATCATTATCGGGGGCAATGGAACTTGAAAAAGCTGCCGCCTGCAAAATACAGACAGCAGCTTCTAGAAGTTGCCTAGCTTTTTTCAAAATGTCCTTTACAAAGGGTACAGTTTATTTATTTAGATGGTTTCTTTTTTAAAAAATGTTATATCGGTAGATTTCATTCTGCTACAATTGGTTTAAATTGGGGATTAATGGCACGCGATAAGAAAACCGCAAATGATGAACGATCCATTTTCATATATGGTTTAAACGTTCCATCTCCATATCCCTGTGCAATCAAATTGGATGAGACCTGATGAATTTGTTTATAACCAGACATAGATGGTGATAGGTCATTATATGCTACCGGTATCCCGGCATCCTTCAGATTGAACGCATTTGCGACCATTATACTCATTTCTGCTCTTGTAACCGATTGATTGCCTCTGAATGTTCCATCTTTAAAACCGGCCAAAATTCCTTTTTGATAAGCAGCCGCTACTTGTGGCGCACCAAAGCTCCCTGGTTTAACATCCTTAAAGACCTCTTTATTGGTGGTGGAAATATCCAATTGCAGTGCATTTGCCAATAAAACAACTGCTTCCATTCTAGTAATGGTTTTTTTCGGTTTCATTTCACCACTGCTGTAACCATTCATAATTTTACGCTGGTTTAAAAACATAATATTCCGATTGTACCAGTAACTGTTATTCATATCTTTATATGCTGGGGACTCAAGATTGATAAGAACATGTATAGCTTGATCCATTATTTCCTTGCCATCTTTTGTAGGTACAATGATGTATTCCACATCTCCCTTACTTGCATAATCTATTATTTCCTTATCTACAACATTAGCAAGTATTTTTTGCTTATACCGATAAACGTTCACGGCATTCGCCCCCTCAGGGAGCTTGTCCACTGTAAGTTTGATTGTACCATTCTCTGAAGCTGCGCCTGTTACTTCCGTATCGGCTTCTCCGCTTGTATCCGCTTGGACAAGCCCGTAGCCATATAGGGAATCTCTTCCAGCAACTCCAAGATCCTTAGCGTTTTTCTCGAGAAGTTCGCGGATTTCAACATTCGTCATAAGCGGAAACTTTTCTTTATACAAAGCTGCCATTGCAGTTACAAAAGGGGCAGCCATTGATGTCCCAGACATCATCCCATACCCGTCCTTAGCGTTATCATAGTCATCCTGTGCCAATGGCAATGTACTTAAGATATCGCCGCCAGGAGCCGTTAATTCTATATCTTTCCCTCTAGCGCTCGTGGCAATTAGATTACCATTCCTTCCAAGAGCGGAGACACTGATTACTTCAGGATATTTAGCAGGATATAGAACATTTAGCCCTGTCTCTGCCGAATAATTGCCTGCAGCGGCAACGATTAAAATCCCTTCCTTGTACGCTTTTTGAATCAGCGCCCTAAAAGCAGGGTCATCATCAGGAGTGGTTAAACTTAAATTGATGATATCCATCTTGTTTTTAATGGACCAATCCATCGCCGCCATAATGGAGGAAGTCACCCCAAAGCCATGTGAATCAAGCGCTTTAACCGCATACAAACTGGCTCCGGGTGCAACTCCCAGGACACCGACTTCATTATCTTGGGCAGCAATTATACCTGCCACGTGAGTTCCGTGTCCATTATTATCATTATAAGAATTGGCACAAGCGTTTGGTTCATACGCGGTATTCATGACACAGACTCCCCCTGCGACCTTTAAATCAGGGTGGGTCGTATCGATTCCTGAATCTATTACAGCAATCTTCACACCTTTTCCAGTCGAACTGATTGGAATGCGGTTCTCCATATTGAGCTTACTGTAGCCCCAGTTCGTTCGTTGCCCTACAACTTCTACCAATCGGTCTTCTTTTACATCCTTGACAGCCGGTTCTCGCTTCAATGATTCAATATCCTCAGGATCCATTTTTCCTGTCACCGCAGAAATCGAATCATACGTATGTATGGCAGACACATGATGCTTCTGCAGAATTGATTGATCCACAGTATCCTTAAATAGAATATTAACCCTGGTACCATCCTCCAAACTTTGCTTAACGATTGAAGGTTCTTCCGAGGAAGCAGCCTTTAGGCCATCTTTTGTTACAAATTCTCCAGCACTGTAGCTGTGAGGCAGCAGCAATAGCATCATTGCGACCACTAGTAGATTGAAAAGTTTTTTCATGTTCTCTCTCCCTGTACTCATTTCTAGTAGAATTGGATGAACAGAATATCAGCCCATATCCCTACTGCAGCAACTTTACTGATACCGGATAAATAACTGACTTTCTTTTTTAAAGAATGTTCGCTTTATTATAATTATATTATACTTTTTTTCCGCACAAAAAAGGAGCCTATATAGACTCCTTTTTGAAAAGCTTATATATTCAATTATTACTAGCTTATATAGCCGTAGATAAATAGATACTATTTAATAGACAGACTAGCCGCTTTATTGAATCTTACTGTATTGGTCAGCTACATCAAAACCTTTGGCATTATAATAATCTAGGATGCCCAATGAAATGGCTTTAGCGGCAGCTTGGCGATATGTGTTGGATTTCAGTTTATCATTGTCCGCCTTTGTATCAATAAAAGCAAGCTCTACCAAAACAGCCGGCATTGTATTTTCACGTAATACATGGAAGTTTCCATGCTTATCTCCACGGTCAGCTGTATTCATAGCTACAACTAAACGCGCTTGAATGTACTTCGCAAGCTTCTGGCTGTCAGTAACATACGGGTTCGTCGCTGCTCTGCCATAATAATACGTTTCGGATCCTGTTCCTCCACCTGCATTGGCATGGATGCTGACAAACGCATTCGCTTTCGCATTTTGAGCAAATGTTACACGCTCTGATAAAGTGGGATATGTATCTGTATCCCTTGTCATTTTAATATTGAATGGTGTTTTAACCAGATAGTCTCTTACCCGCTTACCGACATCTAGTACTACATCTTTTTCTTTCAGACCAAATCCGATAGCTCCAGAGTCAGTTCCCCCATGGCCTGGATCGATCACAATCGTTTGTGAAGCAAGCGGGTTCGTCGGTTGTTGCGTATTGTCATCCCCTGATGAAACAGTAGGGCTCAAATAAGCACTTGATACAAAACCGATTACATTTTTACTAGATTTAATAACTGTCCATGTCCCAACTTTATAACCAACTGCCACCTTTTCCTTTTTTTGAAGGACTTCGGTCACTCCATAATTAGTATTCGGGCCTTTTCGAATATTTAACGTATCCGAAGTAACATACATATCTCCGCTGAAAGTGATACTTTGGTTACCCAAACGAAGATTGTAATCAATAGCTCTTGCTAAAAATATGGCGTAATCTGCACGGACAATACTATTTGATGTACCGAAGGATCCGTCCGACATACCTTGAGCAATTCCTCTTGACATTAATGCTTTGGCAGCACCGGTTGTTGACCCGTCAAAACTGTATTCAAATGCACGGCTAATCATGATGGCCATTTCACCGCGAGTCATCTTATCATACGGCTTAAATAATCCATTGCTGAACCCGGATATTATTTTCTTATCCACCGCAGATTGAATGTAGCCGGAAGCAAAATTGTCTGAGCTGACATCCTTGAATGAAGTACCTCTTTGTGTGCCATTCAAGTTTAAAGCACGTCCGATCATTGCAGCAGCTTCTGCACGAGTAACAGATCGTGTCGGATTAAAATATCCCTTTGAATCTCCTCCGACAATGTTACCTTGCGCAAGATAACTTATTTCTTTAAAAGCCCTGTGTGAAGAACCAATATCCTTGAACGTTGTTGCCGCCTCTATCTGAGATTGCCCTAAACCAAAAAATACGGAAACAAGCAGCGTGAGACTCAGCAGTAGTTTTACAGCTTTCATTCTTTTTAAAATCCCTCCCTTAAAATACTCTACTATTCTATCATAACCTTGATTTTTCCAGTCAAAAAAATAAGCCAACATTCACACAATCACCAACCTATGAAATTTATAACATAGTTCAAATACAACTATAAAACTATTATTATATTTCATAAAAATGATTATTTTATTGAATTTATTGCACGGAAAAATCAAAATAATTATATCAAAATATATAAAAATAACTTTATTTTAAATTTTATATTATATAAATGTAATATAAATGTAATATTTTTCTAATTCGTTCCTAAGCAAAAAGCCGCCGATTTACATCAACGGCTCGAACGTTATTCATCTTTCCTGAAAAATCCTCTGATCCAATTGAACAGAAAGTAAATTCCGAGAATAGAAGAGATCGCAATTCCGGAAAGGGCGACAATTAGGTTGATCCACTCAAAGAAAGAGTAATCGAGCACCCTGTGCCATTTCACGGTTCCCTTCCAATCTTCTATGACAAGGTTCATTCCGTATATACCGGATATGACCGTATAGACAGTCAAGATCTGCAGCAAATAATTATGGCGTGTGGAAACCAGCTTTTCATGGTTCTGGTAGAGCGAATCCAATGTTTTGCTTAAATGCCGGTATAAATATTCAATCTTGAAAACATCCTTCACGATTTCGAAAATTTCTTTCCCGATTGTGGAACTGTTCACTTCAGGAAAATAGTATTTCGATGAAAACTCGGTGATCTTCATGATGAGTTTTTCAATCTTTACCCTATCTTTATTAATATCAATGGCTGATTGGTCGTAACTTAGCTTCATTAAGACAATCTTATAGAAGAAATAAAGAAGGATCGAATAGAAATGCTTGCCGTACATGGAATCCGCCAGTTCTATATTCACAGCTTCCTCATTCGTTTTTGTCACACAGCAAAATGTATAGTCACTGACGACAAAATACGTTTCATCCGCCCAGCGGTCATACACATTCTTATCGTAATAGCGGTCGATATATTTCGGATTGCTTGAGCCGACGAATGGTTCACCGCCCATTCCATATCCATATAGGTGGCCGACACGGAATAAATCCTTCTTCGTAATATCCGTCTTCCCATCCACATTCAGATAGCCCGCAACAAACATCCGTTCATCCATGAAGAAAGGCAGGCTGCCGAAATATGGCGCGCTCTCATCCGCTTGGTCCACGAAATCCTGTATTTGGCTGAATAAGCTGTGGAAGATAAAATCCTTCACCTTATGGAAGCTATTGGCTCCGCAGCTTACAAGCCGTGTTGCATCATTGTCGACGATTGGCTCCATTACCCGAAATTCGGAACTGAATTGCAGTGTGTCCGTCAGTGACAATCCCTCTTCCAGCTCAACCCTGATATTCATAATGCCAATCTGGAAAGGGCAAACGATAATATCGATCGAAGGAATCCAAAAAGGCGTATTCAGCATTTTCGATTCAAGACGGCATTCCATATCGATTTTTTTTGAAAAACGGCGCAATCCATCCGATTGTTCGTACCTTTTCGGGAACAGGATACGCTCGATATTCGGCAAAAAGAATTTCTCCAGGCTGCGATGGGAAACTCTATTGCCGTTATAGTATTCGGTTTCCTGCTCTTCGCTTTGCAGTTGAAAGAACTGAAAACCGTCCTTCAGTAATAGGTTAATTAAATCCTGCTGCACTCCCCGCTTCAGCATAAACGGGAACATGAATTGAAAATGGGATGATTGGGCGATTACCCCTTGATCCTCTTCCATTGGCTTTTTCCCCTTTGCATCGTTCCATCTATTCCACTAGTTTATCTATTAAAGGACACAAAAAAACTCTATAGATACATGTGCATACTCATAGAGTCCCTTCACTTTGTTTGCTTTTTAAGGTTCCGCAGAAATTCCTTGGTCACTCGCTTATCTGAAATCCTTTTATTCATCGGAAACAACTTATTGACTGTCATTTTTTCGTTGCTCTTCATTTCTGTTGGTGCGCTCCTTCTGTCGCCTTCCCGGCAACATTGATACTCTGCTTATACCCGCTTTTTTAGCCGGTAAACCTGCCCTTCTGATAAAAGCAGAACGGCGATTCTTTCACATGGCTGCTACATTGTTCTATAATAAGGAAGGTACGTAAAAAAAAATGATCTCTATGTTAACATTTTTTATATGATTGCCAATACTCTTAAGGGGTGGAGTTTCACCCTTCATTCATGCAACTGCCTCTCTGCAAGAAAGGCAGCACTACCGCATTCCCGGGCATAGCAGGGACATGCGCTGGAGGTTTCATTATGTCAAATGCGTTACTGTTTTTCAGCGGAGAGCTGCAAAAACAACTACAGCCGCAAAAGCCCGAGGACGTTGTCAATGTACAAAGGGGCTTATTACTATACAGACAGGATATGGTCTATCAATGCACAGAAAATGAATCCGTTATTACTGCCACCGTACAGGATGTTACTCCATGCAAAGTCACACTGGATTTAACCTTCCCTGATAACAGCCAATGCTCATGTAATCAACAGATCTTCTGCCGCCACCAAATGGCCGTATTCTTTACAGCCTATAGCAAAATCCGTTCAGTCAGCGAGTGGATTACTGTCTGGAAAAGCGGAACGAAGCAAGTATCCGTCCAAACCATGCAACTCCAAAAAGCCAAGGAACTCCTCCGCGATGAAAAGCCGCTCGAGCTTACATACGAGTCGTGGAAGGAATTCATGGGCGACATGTATAAAAAGCACATTGTCTACCATTTATCCCAATCCACTTATAATCTGACCACCAAATGGGACCAGTATATCCAGCGGGTAAAAGCCAAAATGCCTCTTGAAAGCGAGTGGAAGCTTCTTTTTACATTCATGCTGTATTTCCAAACATTCCTTCTTACTATGCAAACATTAAAGAAAGAGGAAAAGCTTGGCTATACGACTACCCAATTTTTGAAGCGGGAAGCGGCCGATTTAGAGGAACAGGTCCACTATACAGCGGAACAATTAACTAAAAGCTCACGCCCATTCGCTTTCGATGCTTTCTATAAAGGCATCCGAAACGATATGGCCGCCCTCCTTGAGCCCGAGCCCGAACTCGATGGAAGCAGCATTGATATATATCGAACAATCTGGACTCATATTTTAAAGGAAAAAACGTGGAGAAAAGCAGCGCTGGATGAGTTGAACGAAGCTTTGCAGCAGAAACAAACAAATGTGCAGGATAACAACTTTGATTGCAAGCCGATTGCCGCTATCCATCTCGCTTTGCTGCTTGATGAGGATAAGATGGTGACTTCCATGCTTGAAGAGCTGCAGCCCAAAAATTATCCGCTGCTCGCATACTGGGTCAGACAGTTTGACGAACAGAAAACAACGCCATTTATTCTGTTCATCATGGGGCATGTCCATGACTATTATGATGTCGCGCCAAATATATACAGAAGGAAAGAGTTCGTCCAATTCTTCATTCCGCATATCCGCCGTTATTGCCAGCGGGTAAAACGGATGGAGCTGTTCGAGAAATTTTGCGAACAGACATTGCCTTATTCATTCGTCCCATTCAGCCACTACCTGCTCGACCAAGAAAAATATAAGAAATGGGTTGAGTTATACTTATTCAGCAATGTTGAGCTGGAGTATATCTCCACCGAAGAACTCAACATTGTCACCAAGCACGAGCCGGCTTTGCTGCTGCCGATCTTCACAAGTGTCGTCCAGGAAAAAATCGAAAGCAAGAATCGGCAAAGCTATAAAGCAGCCGTCCGCTATCTGAAAAAAATCCGGAGCATCTATAAGAAAGAAAAGCAAATGGATGTATGGGACCGGTATATCGCCAAAATCCAGTCCTCCCATACGAGATTGCGCGCTTTTCAAGAAGAGCTGAAAAGAGGTAAGCTGATTCATGTTGACTAACATTACCGTTCATACGGAACTTCTGCAGTCCGGGGATTATTTCCTGACTGCCTACCAATATACAGGCGAATTGTTGCCTCCTGCCAAATACAGCAAACAGTTATTCGCTTGGGATGAAGCCAGTTTTTACGGCAGCTTCCTGACTGTCAAGGAAGTGGATGGCGTTGCAGGCATCGTGCTGAAGCCATGGGAATTAGTGTCCCTTTTCTCCCAGGACCGATTCCTTTCATTCATCGACTGGCATTGGGATGATTTTTCTTTCCTTTGCCTTTCCACTGCACCGGCCATCAAGGAAAGCATCGAAGAAGGCGTGCCTGTTCCCGATTTCGGCAAAATGGGCGAAGATGGCCTATCATGGCATTTATCTTCCACAGTCATGGAGGAATTCGACGAGGACTTCTGGGAGCAGAAACCTGCCTTCCTGAATGGCCAAACAACACTGCAATTCGTCGACCGACTGTACAATAGCGCCATCGCCGAAAGCCTGCATGAAAATCCGGCAACCAAGGAAAAATGGGACCATGCGATCCAATTGCTTAAAGCGTCTAATCTGACTGGCGAAGAACTGCGCCAATACTTCACGGAAGAACGCTGGAAGAAATGGATTGGCTATGAGGAGGATAGCTTGCCATTCACAACCGGCCTCCGTTTGGTGGAACCGATTGAAGGAGAAGGCGAATGGTCTCTGGAAATGATCGTCCGATCCAAAAAGAAGGAAGACCAAATCAAGCTGTATGGCCGCCACAAGCTTCCTAAGTCATGGGCAGAACATGAGAATGCCATACGCGCCGAAATGAAGAGCTGGTTTGATCTTGTACCGATGCTCGAGGAAAACGGACATGTGAAGCAAAAGCTAACGGAGGAGGAAGCTTGGCACTTCTTAACAGAAGCGAGCGAGAAACTTCTATTCATCGGGGCAACCATTTTGCTGCCATCATGGTGGACCGATTTGAAGAAATCTACGATGAAGCTGAAAGCCAAGGTAAAAAGTATTTCCTCCACTGGAACTTCATTCGTCGGCCTGCAATCCTTGATGGATTTCGACTGGCGCATCTCCATGAACGGAGCCGAGCTGAGCGAAGCGGAATTCAACCAAATGGTTGCTGAAAAGAAACGGTTGGTCTATATAAACGGACAATGGGTGAAGCTGGACCCGGAATTGGTCCGCCATATTCAAAAAGCGATGAAAACAGCCGCCAAAAAAGGAATATCCTTAAGCGATGTCTTTTACCAGGAGCTGGCGGATGAGGAAGCTCCGGAAGAAGAAGAGGATTTGCACGAATTAATGAAGATTCAATTTGAGCTGAATAAAGACCTTCGCCGCCTATTCACTGCCCTTCGAGATATGAAGGAAATTCCGATAGCCGCCCAGCCTCCTGCCCTCCAAGGAGAGCTCCGCCCTTATCAGCAGCAGGGCTTGAGCTGGCTGTTGTTCCTCCGGGACCATGGCTTTGGAGCTTGCCTTGCCGATGATATGGGACTTGGAAAGACTGTACAGATCATCTCTTATCTGCTGTCCATTCAAGAGCAGAAGGCCAAACAGCCATTGCCCGTCCTGGATGATCAGATGCCGGCGACAAGAGCGGCGCTGATTGTCTGCCCTACTTCCGTTCTCGGCAACTGGCAAAAGGAGATTGAACGTTTTGCCCCTTCTCTGAAAACAGCCTTGTACTACGGACCGCAGCGCCCTAAAGGGGATGAATTCGAGGCATTCGTCCACGACTATGACATCATACTGACTTCCTACGGAATGACTCATATCGATTTCGAGGATATGACATCCCTTTACTGGAATGCCGTCATTATTGATGAAGCGCAGAACATTAAAAATGCCGGAACGAAGCAGTCCCGTTCTGTACGCAAGTTGAAGGGCCGCCATCATATCGCACTGACAGGCACCCCGATGGAAAACCGCCTGACCGAGCTTTGGGCTATTTTCGATTTTATCAATAAAGGGTACCTAGGGTCCCTCGGCAAATTCCAGGACCGTTTTGTCGCAAGCATCGAACGCGAGGGAGACCGTTCCAAGGTTCAGGAACTGCAGCGGATCATCCAGCCTTTCCTTCTACGGAGAACGAAAAAGGATAAGGACGTAGCTTTGAACCTGCCTGACAAAATCGAACAAAAGGAATTTGTGCCGCTGACCTCCGAGCAGGCATCGCTGTATGAGCAATTGATCAAGGATACTTTCGCTCAGATGGATAAGCTGAATGCCATCGAACGGAAAGGCATGATCCTGCAGATGATCGGCCGCTTAAAGCAGCTATGCAACCATCCTTCCCTCTACCTGAAGGAAGAGGTGCCGCATAATATCCGTGTCCGTTCCGCCAAGCTTGATAAGCTGTACGAACTCGTTGATGCCGTGATGGAGCAGAACGAAAGCTGCCTGATTTTCACCCAATATATCGGTATGGGGAATATGATAAAGGCACTTCTGGAAAAAGCGTATGGCCACAGTGTGCCGTTCCTGAATGGATCACTCGGAAAGAAACAGCGCGACAGTATGATCGAAAGCTTCCAAAAGGGAGAATTCCCGATTTTCATCCTCTCACTGAAGGCAGGAGGAACAGGATTGAATCTGACGGCGGCCAACCACGTCATCCACTATGACCGTTGGTGGAACCCCGCTGTCGAAAACCAGGCGACCGACCGTGCCTACCGCATCGGCCAAGACCGCTTCGTCCATGTGCATAAGCTCATCTGCACAGGCACACTCGAAGAAAAAATCGACCAAATGATCGACCAAAAGCAAGCACTGAACGACGAAATCATCACCAGCGAAAACTGGATCACCGAACTAAGTACAGACCAACTAAAAGAACTCGTCTCATTGCAATAAGAAAAGCCGATACCGGTGATTCTTTTTCCATAGAAAAAGAATCAGCCATGCGGCAGAAATAAGACAATCCTTACAGGAAGCATGCCTTTTCGCTTCCGAAAAGGAGTGGCTTATTTCCGAGCATGGCAGGTACAAGGCTGGATCAGAAGAAAAGCGGAGAGCGCCTGTTTAGCCCCGACAAGCTTAAGGCGGGGCACTGACAAAGGCTGCTCTTCGCCTTTGACAGTGGCTTGACTTAAGACCTCGAGGGGCTGGCGCTCGCAGCTGGACAATAAGAAAAGCCGGTACCGGTGATTCTTTTTCCACAGAAAAAGAATCAGCCATGCGGCAGAAATAAGACAATCCTTACAGGAAGCATATAAACATAAATAGCAAACCCCTGACTTCAAGCGAAATCAGGGGTTTTAGTTATCCTATTCATTTCCGGTTTCATTGGCTGTATCCGTTAGCGTGACAATAATCGTTTTTGGTTCTCCATTCCGATACACTTTAAAAGTCGCCCGATCCCCGATTTTTAGATTCGTATATAGATATTTCCGGAAATCAGTTGTGTTTTCAATTTTTGTCCCGTTAACAGAAACAATGATATCCCGTACTTGCATGCCAGCTTGTGCAGCTGCGGAATTCGGGTCAATATTTGTAACAATTACCCCCGCATCCACATCCTTAGGGAGATTGCCAAGATAAAAAGCAGGAATATCGCTGATGGAGCCTAACCCTACCCCTAGATAAACACGCTTCACTTTTCCATGTTGAATGATTTCATTGACAATCGGCAGCAGTTCATTGCTAGGAATGGCAAACCCTAATCCCTCGACACCGTCCTTTGATATCTTTAGGCTGTTGATGCCGACAATTTGGCCGCTCGTATTCAACAAAGCTCCTCCACTGTTTCCAGGATTGATTGCTGCATCTGTCTGAATGACGTTCAGGTCCCACTCGCCTGCAGAGGTATTTACTGAAATGGTTCTGTTTACAGCGCTGACAATTCCTTGTGTAACTGTTCTGGATAGGTCCAATCCAAGCGGATTGCCAATGGCAATCACTCCATCTCCTGCACGGACAGAACTGGAGTCGGCAAATTCTAATACAGAATCTGCATACTTAGCTGGGATTTTTACGACGGCCAAATCGCTGAGGGCATCCGCCCCTATGAGCTCTCCGGCTACTTTCTTGCCGTTTTCCAACGATATTTCCAGTTTGCTGGCTCCTTCTATGACGTGGTTATTCGTCACAATATATGCATACTTGGCATCTTTCTTAAAAATGACTCCAGAGCCGGAGCCGCTTTGCACATGGCTATCCGATTGATTGGAAGGCTGCTGAGATCCCGGAAACAAGGAATTAAGGTCGTTTTGGCCCGTCTTCAGATTGACAATCCCTACAATAGCCGGTGAAGCTTTTTCGACCATATCAGCGATTGTCGGAATCGTTGCTGCCGGTTTTACTACCTTTACAGGGCTCGCCTTACCCGGATCACTGCTATGGGCTTCCTGATTTCCCTGCTGATTCTTCTCCAGCACATTCGCATAATCTGTGAAAGGGATGACCGTAAGCGTTATGGCTGAACCTATCACGCCTGCTGCAACTGCCCTGAAAAAGTGGCGGGCCTTCTGTTTTTTCTTCTTTTTTTGATTTTGCTGTTTTTCATAAAAATCATCTTCAAAAGAAAAAATCGGGTCCATTCTTCCTTCATCTTCTTCCCGTCCATTGACACGCTTGCAAGAAGGTTTTTCTCCTGCATAAAGATCCGAGCGGCTTTCCCCATGTATGTTTCTCTCTAGGAATGCTTCTTTGCTTTCAGATTTATCCTTATTTATACGCTCTGAACCCAGATTCGGGTCATTTGATTGATTCACCATACGTTACCTCCTGCCAGCCAATTTCTTCATAGTAGATTGTTTTATTTAAACCGAATAGTACCCGGACTATTTTCATATGTTAATAACTTCACAATTGTAAAGCTTTCTTTCGTTTTTCTTCGTCTCTCTTCTATCTGCCTTGTTTTTATTTTAAGTCTGCCGCATTCTTTCATATAGAAAGAATGCGGCAGGCCATAAACAGGCTTACTTCACAAATACTAAATTTCCTGCATTCAAGCCCCAAAGTTCATCAACGTAATTCGTTACTGATTTAGAATGGGTGACGACAATCACACATTTGTTTTTCTCATGTGCCAATGAAGCCAATATATTCATAATTGTATCTTCTGTCTCTTTGTCCAGATTCCCTGTAGGCTCATCTGCAATAATGACATCCGGATCATGCGATAAAGCTCTTGCAATCCCGACACGCTGCTGCTCTCCCCCGGATAACTTCAGTACCTTTCTGTTTGCTTTCTCACGATCTATTCCTACTTTTTCCAGCAACCCATAAGCATATTGTTCCTTATCCTTCACTTTACTACCGCTTATGTTCATGGAAAGGACAATGTTTTCCAAGGCTGTAGCATTCGTCAACAAATTGTATCCCTGGAATATTACGCCGATACTCTTTGCGCGATACGCATCCCGGTCCAGTTTCTCCATATTCATGCCTTTATAGGAAATGCTTCCGGATGTGCAAAGGTCCAGTCCCGAAATGAGCGAAAGCATCGTGCTTTTCCCCGCTCCGGACTTACCCATTATTCCGTACAGCGTTCCGGAATTAAAATCAATGCTGATGTTTTTCAGTGTATCTTTTGAAGCGCCCTCATATTTATAAACGACACGGTCCATTTTTAACAAACTCATATTATTCACCTCAATTCCTTTCTGAAAGTATTTTTCTTGGTTCAAATCGGGTTATATAAAAGATTCCCACTAAGCTGGAAACAGCTGCAAGCATTAGGGCAATCAAAGTAATCTGGCCGATAGCTTCCACACTTAAGCTAACCGTCAATTTAGACAGAGGCTCCAATTGCTCCGCTCCGACAACCATCAATCCCTCACCTAAATCAGAACTGTCCTCAGCGTTCTCGATTTGATTTTGCAGCAAGCTGTCGGCGATAGGTTGGGACGAAAGTGCTCCAGCTCCAAGTCCTAAAGCCAGGCAAACCATTGTAATGACAACCATTTCCGAGAGAATTCCTAAAGCAACCTTGCCTTTTTTCATCCCCATCGCCCGCAAAACGCCAATCTCATATTTCCGTTCACGGATGGCAAGAGTGGAAAGCAGTATTAAAATGGCTGAACCAAGCACCAGGACAACCTTCATGAAGAGGCTTGAGATCTTGGCAAGCCCTTCGATCGGCCCCACCACTTGCTTATATCCCGCTTCATCTGTTGTTACTTTATAGTAATCCGGCAACCCTTTTTGATGTAATTCCTTTGTAAATGCTGAAAGCATGGATGGATCCTTCAAATAGTATTTAGCATCCACAAAACTCATATCTTTTCCAAGTTCCATTTTCTCGGTTGTTTCCAAACTGGTCAGAATTTCGTTCCCTCTGTTTGCTGATGGCATTTTCATTTGGGCAAGTGCCGGATCAGGGATGGTATTATCCATATAAATCCCTGTAATTTTCAATTCTTCTGTATTCGGTTTATTTTTTAACAAACTGCTTACCTTGATCGAATCCCCGACAGATAGCTTATTCAGTTCTGCGAACTGCTCGCTGACAATCACTTCATTCTTTTTTTTGTAGATCTTCCCTTTGACGATTTTTCGTGAGCCATTTTTAAAGTCGTCCGATATATTGGATTGCGAACTTCCAATGATAAGCCCTTTTGCCGGGAGCATTGGCGATTGCTCCTGGCCGCCGGAACCTATCACCGTGTCGGAAGTCGCTCCTCCACCCATTCTTGGGGATTGATCTTCATCCAGCGCACGCAGCTTGGTGGTAAACATAATATTCATCTTAATGACTTTTTTTTGCAGCAGCTTGGATTCGCCAAACTCAATTTGCTGTCTTGTGGTAGGCTGTTTAAATTCCTCCATTGGTACACTCTGTAATTTTTCATTATCATATGTGAAAGTAACCTCTGAACCGAAGCGCTTTTTATATTCATCGATAATGGATGAAGTGGTTGTATTGATGGTGATCGATACAACCGTCGTAAAGATGATAGCAAAAATAATGATCGCCATTAAGCCATTTCTGCCCTTGTTTCTGCCGAGGTTCCTAACGGCGTTTGTAAATATATACACGGTATCTGCTCCCTTATTTGTTTATTGCCTTTTGACTGTCGCCAGTATATCAAATCGAATGTTTACTGAATGTTAACTTCCGATCCGTATTCACTCCGGCAACCCCGGAAACGATAAATAAAAGGTAGACCCTTGCCCTTCTTCACTATCGACCGTAACAAAGCCATTGCACAATTCACATACATGCGCAACCAGGCTGAGGCCGATTCCATAGCCGTCTTTATTCAGTTCGTTGACACGGTACTGATGGTTGAATATTTCTTCCTGCTTATTTTTTCCGATGCCGATCCCATGGTCAGTGACAGAAATGATAACACTTCCTTTCATTCGCTTCACCGCGACTTGTACAGGCCTTCCTTCCCCATATTTGATTGCATTATCCAATAGATTGCCGACTGCCCGTGTAATCCATCGTTCTTTTGCCAATATGACTGTATCGTCTTCTTCATTGAAAACAAATTCTATTGAATCAGACAGCTTGGAATACGTATCGCAGACGGAAGCGCAAACGAGGGCTGCATCCACTTCCCCCGTTGCAGAAATATCCTTGTTTTGGCTCATTATTAAAATATCGTCGATGCTGTCTGTAATGTAATCGAGGCTTTTTAAATATTCTTTGTTATCATTCAGTTCAAGGTTCGTCCTTAATATTGCAATCGCATTTTTTTGCTCATGGGATAGGTAGGAATTCAACCGTTTATAATCATTCAAGTGGGCATTGAATTTTTCTTTAATATTTTCATAGGCAGATACCAATGCAGGGTCGCCGGTTAAAAAGCTGCTGTCTTCCGTTATGGCGTTCAGTTTTTCTGACAGGATTATTGTTTGTTTTTCCTGAATGCTCTTTAGCACCCTCCAAAGCAACAAGGAGGATACAATCAGAAAGAGGCAAAATACAACCGTGATAGGCATTAATTTTCGAAGAAACTGATCACTGTAATACTGGTCGAATGCAGACATATCCGTGATCCTCTCTGTATCCAGCGAAAAGTCGCCCCTATAAGCCTCAGCCAATTCCTGGCCCTTTAAAATATACATGCTTGTATCCGGTAAAATTTGAGCATTATCTGTTGAAAAAGGAGCCGAATATTGAAAGTAAAGGACCCCTATTATAAAGGAGAGAGTGATCAATAATGAATAAAGGAGAATCACAGTGCCAATTTTGACATTCATTCTCCGCATAAGAAATAGCCTTTTCCACGAATCGTCTGCAATAATTCCCTCTCACTCGCCACTGACAGTTTTTTTCTCAGCCGAGCCAAATGTACGCGGAGGACAGAGGACATCGGATCAAAATTTTCATCGTAAATATGCTCTGCGATTTCCTCGGCCGAAACGACCGCTGGATGCTTTTCAGCCAAATACTCCAAAATATCGAATTCCTTAGCCGCCAGCGATACTAATTTCCCGTCAATCTTTACTGTCCGTGCAGCCGGATTGATGACCATATTTCCTACCGTAATGACAGGATTGGCCCGTCCATGGAACCGCCTAATTACAGCTTGAATACGGGCCCGCAATTCTACTAGCTGAAAGGGCTTCACGATATAATCGTCCGCTCCTAAATCCAAGCCGAGCGCCCTCTGGTCGATTTCATCCCGAGCTGAAATAATGATGACGGGTACGTCTGATTTCGAATTTCGCAGGAATGAGAGAATTTCCAATCCATCCAAGTCCGGCAGATTCAAGTCGAGTAAAATGACATCATAGCTGTTCACAAAAGCCTTCTCCTCGCCATCCATTCCTGAATAGGAAACATCAACATAAAATCCGGAGTTTTCAAGGCCCTTCTTTACCGACAAGGCCAGTTGTATATTATCTTCTATAATAAGCACTCGCATGATAACACCATCCTTATTGCTATTTAAAAATGTATCTAGTATACCAAATTAGATGTTAACTGAATGTTAACAAGTCCATACATATACATTAGTATCCATAGAAATAAAGCCGTTATTCCTGAAGAACCTTATTCCCCATGGCGTTCTGCAATAAAGGGCAGACTTCAAAATTTTTTCTCCCACCTGTATTCACTTAGCATCCCGTACACAAAAAACAGGATGTTGCCAGCCGTTCAGCTAATCAGCGCACGCCCCGCGGTAAGCAAGCATCCTGGAGCGGTGAGCACTCTCCCCACATCTTTCCGAATAAGCTAGTTTTGTTAAAAGTGAGTTCAGATCCTTTACCTTTATTCCATCATTACAATCTTTAACAGATAACCTTTTGGAATGGACATAGCGTCTTTATCCGTTCCTTAGTAGCGGAAGGTGCTTGACTCCTGCGGCATCAGCGGGACAGATGAGACCCCGCAGGCGGCACGCCGAGGAGGCTCAGCGCACGCCCCGCGGAAAGCAAGCATCCTGGAGCGGTTTAGGCACTCCCCCCATATCCTTCCGAATAGGCTTGTTTTCTTAATATGGAGTTCAGATCCTTTGGCTATATTTCATCATCACAATATTTAACAGATAGCCTTTTCGTAATGGACATAGCGGCTTTACCCGTTCCTTAGTAGCGGAAGGTGCTTGACTCCTGCGGCATCAGCGGGACAGATGAGACCCCGCAGGAGGCACGCCGAGGAGGCTCAGCGCACGCCCCGTGGAAAGCAAGCATCCTGGAGCCATGGGCACTCTCCTCACATCCTTCCGAATAGGCTTGTTTTCTTAATATGGAGTTCTTATCCTTTGCCTTTATTCCATCATTACAATCTTCAACAGATAACCTTTTCGGAACGGACATAGCGTCTTTATCCGTTCCTTAGTAGCGGAAGGTGCTTGATCCTGCGGCATCAGCGGGACAGATGAGCCCGCAGGCGGCACGCCGAGGAGGCTCAGCGCACGCCCCGCAGAAAGCAAGCATCCTGGAGCCGTGGGCACTCTCCTCACATCCTTCCGAATAGGCTTGTTTTCTTAATATGGAGTTCAGATACTTTGCCTTTATTCCATCATTACAATCTTCAACAGATAACCTTTTCGGAACGGACATAGTAACTTTACCTGTTCCTTAGCAGCGGAAGGTGCTTGACTCCTGCGGCATCAGCGGGACAGATGAGACCCCGCAGGAGGCACGCCGAGGAGGCTCAGCGCACGCCCCGCAGAAAGCAAGCATCCTGGAGCGGTGGGTACTCTCCCCATGCTAATATGAATGTCTTCTAACCAATAAAAAAAGACTGCAGGCGCAGTCCCATTAGAGGAATGAAGCTTGTCTATTTATATTGGAGAAAAAGAGAGGTTACATACGGGGATAAACGGAGCATATATTTTTAAAATAACTATAAATGAAGTGTAAGTTTGTGGGACTGATGAGGCATTGCAATTGAAGAAGTTTGAAGCAGCTCAAGCATACTCTGTTCGAGAAAACAGATATGCGCCTGTAAATGGTCGATTGTTTCTTTTTGAAGCTTGGTTTGTGCCTGGCACCGCGCCGTCAGGAGTATCAGATCACTGACAAGCCGCTCCAGTGTGTTTGAATGGTCAGTTGCCATAACGATCCCTGCTTTCTTTTATTCTCACCTCCGTAAATAGCTTGTCTGTTTTAGCGCAATATAGCTTCAGAATCCTGGCGCTCGCCGGATTGGCGTTTATTCCCGATGAACGTCACCTGGTCAGCCACTACTTCCGTGACAAATACCCTTTTATCTGCACTATCCTGATAATGCCTGGTCTGTATTCTGCCAGTCACTCCGATCAACCCGCCTTTCCGGCAATATTGCGCTGTATTTTCTGCACTCTTTTTCCAAATAGTACATTGGACAAAATCCGCATCGTAGCCTCCATGCTCATTCCGATAGTGGCGATTCACCGCAATTGTGATGTTTGAAACGGCATGGCCTTCCGCTGTATAGCGGAGATCCGGATCTTTTGTTAATCTTCCCACTAACGTCACCTGGTTGATCATGCTTATCCCCCTTCCTTTTATAATCTTCTTTCATCCTACAAGAAATACTATAGTGTGTAAAAATAAGGAAAAAGAAAAGCCGCAATTTTTTTGTTCCGATAAAGTTAGTTACAGCAGCAACTTGGGTATTTTAGTCTAAAATAGATGGCAAAACCAGAAACAAACTAGTTATTTCCATTTTTTAAAGCTATTTATGATATGGTATACATATATCAAAACACAAATAAAAATATGGTATACTATGTTACAGATTGAATAACGATTCATCTTCCATACGAAGCGGAGGGATTATGTGAAATCTTTTAGACTTGTTTCGCTGCAAATTGTAACCTCTGATGAAACGCTTGTCGATATTGAGATGGCGGAAGGTTTGATTATCAATAAAGAGGATGAAAACAATCATTGGCTGATTGAGGCCTTTATCCATAACAGCCAATACCAGACGTTGCTTAACGCTATTCAGGAGCAAAACCGCGTACGCGTTCAAGTGGTCATAACCAAAAAAGAAAACAGCCCTGCAAATTTCGATACAGAAGTATTAACCATCAAGCAAGTGGACGATTATTATAGCGTACTATTTGAAGGGTCCATTATGTATAGCCAAATTGAGTATGCCGAAGTCCTTTTGGAACACCTGTTGGAGGATGGCTTGAAAGGGAACTCCTTGCTGGAATCCTTCAAGGGCAAAATCCGCAATAAGCCGCGCTTGCCGGCAGTTAAACAAAAATAAATTATCCCCATTAAAAAAACCTTGCTACATAAGCAAGGTTTTTAACGCTCTTCCAATACCATAAGAATTTAGCATTGTCCAGCAAAAAAGAAGTTTGCTTGAACAAACCTCTTTTTCTTATTAATTAATGTACAAGATTTGTTTGTAAATTGTTTATTTCCGGATTAAGAATACTCTGTTTACATTGCTCAATTATATATAGAATATCTTCTTGGGAATAATCTTGGCAGGGAAGATCTGTCTCGTATGCAAGATAGAATAGAGTAGAAGCATTCATTAATTCTTCTTGCGATGCGCTTCTTCTTCCTTTTTTTTTATGTCTTTTTGAAGTTGCTCTATGACAAATTTTGCTTCTGTACGACACGAATAGATATACTCCTTACAGGAAACCTGTTTTTGAAGTTCCTCTATTTCTTTCATTTGCTCCTCGGTAGGCACTTCAGACAATATTTTATCAATCGTTTGATTAATTTTCCCAGCTAATTCTTTATGGAAAGCAGGATCATTTTTAATCTTATCATCCACTTTTTTGTACCAAGATGCGCTATGTAGAATATAGTCTCTCCATTCACTCACAAACTTTTCGATGTCTGCTTCATCTTCCTTCCATTCAATGGAATTCATATATTGCTCAAAAGCTGTGGTAATGGAACGACTAATACTTATTTTCACCCCAGGTGAAAGATTTTTTAACATTTTGCCTTCGTACCCCCTGTTTGATTAATTTAAATCCTATTTTTAGATAAAATTACCTTAATTAACTTATTTACTTACAAATATAAATGATATTGTCTATTGTATATTATATGTAGATAATATGCACAAGTACCTTTTCTTTTTTAAAAAACTACATCCATTGTATCATAAAATATCATAATCCTATATGCATTTACGAACAGGAACTTAATGGAGCATTTTTCTAAATTATAAATAACCCATTCATTTTTCTAATGAATGGGTTATTCTTTAATAGAAAACCTCTATCTTCCGTTATTTCTGTCTAAAGGAAGATTATCGTCATCCAAATATTTATTGTTTGGATTGTTAGGAACCATTCTATCCTCTACATCATTCTCAAGTCTATTAGTTCCTTCTTCAATATCGTATTTTACATTTTCAACGCCATCTTCAACATTGTTCTTTACATCTTCCATGTCATTTTTGGCATTATCCTTGGCATTTTCTACCTCATTAGTACCATTATTTGTGCTATCGTTTGTATCATCATTACCGCATCCTGATAAAACCATTGTAGAAAATGCACTTGCTGCAAGGAGCGCCAGTATTTTTTTATTCATGTTGTTTTCCTCCTTTCTTCTAAGCTTTTTGACCATTAATAAGCGTCAGTTCGTATTTTGCCCAGAGATGAAGAAAACTTACATGCTGAAAATATAAAAAAACTGGACCGCTATGAGTCCAGCTAACAGAAAGAACGTAACATGGCTTACCAACCGATAATTACATTCCATTTGATCTCATCTCCCCCAGCAACAGGTGAGATATTATTATAATATATCTTTTTTAGGTCGTTCTTCAATAAAAATTATTTTCAACTCCTCTAAACATAAAGTATCCCTTTTTAAAAAGGGATACTTTATGTTTTTTTGATATATTTATGCATCACCTAAAGCGAAAGAGATTTCTACTTCACAAGCGACTTCCCCGTCTACTGTCGCTACCGCTTTTCCTTTTCCGAACGAGCTTCTTAAGCGTGTCAATTCCACTTCCAGGCGCAACTGATCACCTGGCTTCACCTGTCTTTTGATCCGGCAGTTATCGATGCCGGCTAGGAAGCCGATTTTCCCTTTGTTTTCTTCCTTTTTCAACAAAGCAACAGCGCCCACCTGCGCTAATGCTTCAATGATCAATACACCAGGCATGACCGGATACTCAGGGAAATGCCCATTAAAGAATGGTTCATTCGCTGTTACATTCTTAATGCCGACTGCTCTCTTTCCTTCTTCAAGTTCAATAACCTTATCCACCAATAAAAATGGATAGCGGTGCGGAATAATTTTTTTGATTTCTGTAACATCCAACATACTTTATACCTCCATAAATATCCGATTGCAATCGGTTCTCATGTCCTAAGTATAGTTGAAAAAACACACAGATGATAGGGAGACATTATACTTACTTTCCCCTAAAACAAAAACCCCCTGCTTGAGAGGATTTTTCTGCTGGCTAATGGGTTGCTTAGTATAAACTGATTACGTTTACGATCCCTGCTTCACCAGATCTCGTATATGCGTCCAGGTATCCTTTTGAAATACCTCTCCGGGGCTTCCATCTCCGATGACACTGTAGCCCACAAGGCACCCTATTAGGACAGCCGCCAGGACTGCTGCCACGAAAAGGATGATCCGAAGCCAAATTGGAATCAGCCGGATACGCAGCTTAACAGAGGCTTTTTCCGGCTTGGTTTTCGCTTCTTGCACCTTATGGTGATCTTGTCTCGTCATTATTTCTTGTTCCATAAACGTTCTTAAAACTCCTTTTAACGAACACTATTTATCAGACCCTGCATCTCGTCAGCCATCGTAATGGATCGCGATTGCAGCTGATATTGCCTTTGGAGCATGAGCAGGTCTGTTATTTCCTTGGATAAATCAACATTTGAATTTTCAAGGGATCCTTGCTTCATAGAAATATCATTGCGCATATTTCCCGCAAGGTCGGTCATTATATCATTCCTGTCGATTCCCTGTGCAGCAAAGTTTGCATTCAGCCCAACTAAATTGCCGCTTTTATGCTCCAAGTATTGTGCATTCTTGACAGCAACAACACCTAAAGAGATAGTTTGGGCAGTTCCATCCAGATTCTCTACACGAAGCGTACCATTATCGGCCAGCTGGATATCTTTCATATTGGCAGACACCGTTATGGGTTTATTGTTTGCATCCAGCACAGCATTCCCTGAGGAAGTGACCAACTTTAATGAATTGCCTGCGGGAGACAGATAAAAAGCGCCATCCCGTGTATATTGTATGTCATTTTGGTTGTTTTCCACAACTTGAATCTTAAAGAATTGATTTTCATTCATCATAGCCAGGTCCAATGGGCGGCCTGTATTCTTTATCGTTCCCTGTGTAAGGGTCAATTTTTCCAAAGCCAATTTAGAGCCTGTCCCTTGGCGGATCCCAAGCGGCGTCATGCGGCCGACTTCTTTATCGCTCTTTTTCTGATTATCCACTTGCTGGACAAGCAAGTCATTAAACGTACCGTCTTTACGCTTGTACCCCACAGTATCCGAGTTCGATATGTTTGTTCCGATCAAATCCATTTTTTGCTGAAGCTGTGCCAATGTATTAGTGGCTGTTATCATCATTTGGTTCATGTTACAATCCTCCGCTTTTCGCTTTCATTAGACTCTGCCGACTTCATTCACCATTTTGTCCGTACTGCGGTCATATGCCTGCAATACCTTTTGATTGGCCTCAAATGCACGATATGCAGTCATCATGTCTGTCATGGAACGGCTCGAATCAACATTGGATCTTTCCACATACCCTTGATGAACAGAAAATTGGACGTTCGCATTGCCCAATGCACTTGGCAAAGCTTGGCCATTTCCGGCCTTAAACAACCCATTCCCTTCTTTCACTAAAGCATTCGGGTTATCAGCATAAGCAACGCCGATTTGCGATATCCGGCGGTCATTCTCAAATACTTCCCCGTTACTATTCACTGTGAATGCATCATTGTCCAGCTTTATGCGGCTGCCTTCTGTATTCAGCACATAATGGCCGCTCGGCGTAGTCAAATATCCTTGTTGGTCAATCGTAAAATTCCCGTTTCTTGTATATCTCCTATTTCCATCGTCATTGGAAACCGTAAAGAATACAGAGCCCGTCGTGCCTGTGCTCTGATTTACCGGCATCGCTCTATCCTCTAGCGCCAAATCGGTATTTTTCTCCGTCCCTTGTAAGTCCCCTTGGGTAAATAACGGTGTGGTTTCCTGAACATATACCCCCGTGTTCACTCCGCCCAAGTAACTTGATCCCGGCAAGTTCAAACCGGCTTTTCCAGCTGAACCGGAAGTATCCATACGCTGCATCAGCATCTCCGGGAATGCCCGCAAGCTGGATTGGTCCTGCTTATAACCAGGCGTATTCACATTGGCCATATTGTTCGTCAACATTTCAGTGCGCCGCTGTTGGGCAATCATCCCAGATGCAGCTGTATAAAAACCTCTTAGCAATCCATTCACCCCTCTAAATTGTGCACGTACATGGTCTATATTCCATTATATACAAATACTCTGAAACTTCCATCAGTAGTTTGATTTGCTCCATTTTCAACAGTCTTGCATCCATCGCAGATGCTTCTCTATTATCGTATCGGCCAGTATGCCTTTATTTCAATATAAGGGCATAAAAAAAGTGCTCTACAGGTTTAACCGAGGCACTTTTTGGTGTATATATAATTAGCTAAAACGACGCTTAGAGATTCTGTCAACATTATCGAGCATGATTCCAGTGCCGACTGCCACACAGTCCATTGGATTTTCTGCCACTAGGACCGGAACCTTCAATTCTTCTGCAAGAAGCATGTCAAATCCGTGCAACAATGCTCCGCCGCCAGTCAAAATGACACCACGGTCGATAATATCGGCAGACAATTCAGGAGGAGTGCGTTCAAGCACAGACTTAGCTGCTTGTACAATGACAGCGACTGATTCGCGCAAAGCTTCCTCGATTTCAACTGAGTTGACAGTGATTGTTCTCGGCAATCCGGACACCATATCACGGCCGCGGATTTCGATTGTTTCATTGCGGGAACCTTCAAATACTGTCGCCACTTGAATTTTGATATTTTCAGACGTACGTTCACCAATCAATAACTTATATTTACGCTTAATATAGTTAAGGATTTCGTTATCGAATTTGTCGCCAGCCATTTTTATGGAAGCAGAAGTAACGATATCACCCATTGATAAAACAGCAATATCCGTTGTTCCGCCGCCGATATCGACAACCATGTTGCCGCTTGGCTGGAAAATATCCATGCCTGCGCCGATCGCAGCAACTTTAGGCTCTTCTTCAAGGAACACTTTTTTGCCGCCGCTCTTTTCGGCCGCTTCCTTAATCGCCTTTTGTTCAACACTTGTAATATTCGTCGGACAACAAATAAGAATGCGTGGCTTAGACAAGAAACCTTTCACATTCAATTTCGTAATAAAATGTTTCAACATCGCTTCTGTGATGTCAAAATCAGCAATGACGCCATCCTTTAATGGTCTGATCGCTACAATGTTCCCAGGCGTACGGCCTACCATTTTACGGGCTTCTTCACCGACAGCCAACACACGGTTTGTATTTTTATCGATAGCCACAACCGACGGCTCATTCAGTACAATCCCTTTGCCCTTAACATGGATTAACACGTTAGCGGTTCCGAGGTCTATTCCAATATCCCTTGCAATCATGTCTTATATTTCCTCCTCAATACGTACATTCACAGCTATATCTGTCCTAATTTTTTATTTTATCACATAATACTCCACTGTACTAACCACATATACAGAAAAATACCACAAAAAAAAGACCCAATAGCCTTATTATAATCTGTTATGAAGGTCGGATACAATCATAACTTCTCATTCCTGCAAAAAGGACTATTTTCGTTACGTGACAGTCCCTTCCCCCTGCGAAACCACTACCTGTATGCATGGGCATGCAAAAGAACCCTGAAGCAGATGGAGCAAAACCTTTTTGCCTCAGAGCCCTTTTATTAAGATATTCCCCTTTATACATTGCCTTTCATTGAACCGTTTCTTCTTCCGGTTTACGATACTTCATTTTTGTCGCTTCCCCTCCGCGCAAGTGGCGGATGGACTTGTGGTAATCCAGTATTTCTTTCACTTCATTGGCAAGCTCCGCATTAATGACAGGCAGCCTTTCCGTCAAGTCTTTATGGACAGTACTTTTGGATACGCCGAATTCTTTCGCAATGACGCGAACCGTTTTCTTTGTCTCCACGATATACTTGCCTATCTTGATCGTTCTTTCTTTGATGTAATCGTGCACACCACTCGACCTCCCTAAGTTGGATGTGAGAAGTGTGAAATGAGATTCGCTTCTATGAGTTGATTAGCACCAGCTCTCCAAGTAAAAAAGAATATATAGTTCAAAATGACTTATGCGTTCAAACGATGACTCACCTCAATCACTCTCTTTATAAGGTTTGTAACAGTTTATTAGCTTGGGCGAGTGATTATGCACAAAACGCGGAAGAAGGACAAGTGTTCAGCTGTTTTTTTCTCGAACGGGCACTCATCGTCCCTTCGCAATGTCCAGTGGACAGCCGGCTGCCAACGCCTAATGCCCATCTTGTCGAAACCAGCCTTTTTCCAGCAAACCTCAACAATTCCCCGTCCAATAGTGTCCTATTTCCCAAGAAATTGACCAAAAAAAGAAAGAAACGTCGAAAAAACAAAAGCGGAAGGCGCCTGTTCAGCCCCGACCAGCTTAAGACGAGAATCTGACAAAGGCTGGGCTTTGCCTTTGAGGAGACTTGGTTTAAAGCAGTCATTCCAAACCAACAATATCCGGACAGCAAAAAAAGATTGCCCATGGGGGGACAATCTTTTTATCATTTGTTTGCGCAGTAGGAATGCATTAATGGTTTTTTAGTTTTGACTATCCATATTTTGATTGTCTGCATTATTGTCTTGTTCAGAAGATGAATCCTCTGTAGATTTTTCTGATTTCTGATCTTCCTTAGACTTGGAGTCATCCGTTGAAGTGCTGTCTTTTGCTTGGTCTGTATCTACACTTTTGCTTTCCATCAATGCTGATACCGGCTTTTGGAAGTAATCGTTAGGATTGACAGCCACTGCATCTTTGCGGATTTCAAAATGTACATGGACTCCCGCTTCTTCATTCAACAGGCTTTGTCCAGCTTTAGCGATGACTTGTCCTTTTGTGACAACATCGCCTTCTTCTACAGCGATATCAGTCACTGATTGATAAGAAGTAGTGATGCCTTTTCCGTGATCGATTTCAATGACATTTCCTAATAAAGAATCATCTTTCACACTGACTACTTTACCGCTGACGGCTGCCGTAACATCGAATGATTTGCCATTTTTCATGGCAATGTCGATTCCTTTGTTCATGATGTATTTGTTGTCATAATATAAAAGTGCGCTTTCTTGTTCTTCTTTGCTTGCCTTATTGTCGTAAAACTCTTTTTTCACTACAACGTTTTCCTGGTTGGAAACCGGCATTCCGAAGTTTTCAAGCTTACTGTTTACCTCGATCGCTTCTTGCTCTTTCCCTGGGGAAGTTTGCTCTATGCCATTTTTAGCGATATCGCCAGGAGTTGCTGAATCTTCCTTGTTATTTTGAAACCAAAGAACTGCTGTTAGTAGAATGGCTGCTGTTGCTAGATAAATGGCTGGTAATGCCCAACGCTTTGAAAGAAAACGTCTCATTCCTGATTTTTGAGAAGTTCGTTTCTTTTCTTCCTCTCTCATGTTTATCACCTCAGCAACCATTTTGAACAGATTTTTCTAAATATATACATTTCCTTTAAAAATTTTTATTTTCACCGTTCATGCTACAATATGAAGTGATCTCTTTTTCCACGGACATACAGCTTGTTTCATAGAAAGAGACTGTCATTATATCTGGAAGGCTGTGTTTGAAAAGCTATGAAAAAGACATTGCACTATCTTCTTTGGGCGCTTCCTATCATCTATATGATTGTCATATGGATACTCTCCAGCATCCCGAGCGATGCTTTAGTAGAGTTGCCCGATTCCAAGTGGGACCGCTTCTGGAAGGAAAGCATGCACCTGATTGAATTTGCTATACTCTACGGTTTGTTTGCGGTTGCTCTTGCTTCGAGCGGAAAGCTGACTAAGAAATCCAGCCTTATTGCGGCAGTTATCGCCATGGCTTACGGAGTGCTTGATGAATACCATCAGTCATTCTACCCATACCGGTCTGCGACCCTCATTGATGTGGTGAAAGATTGGATCGGCGTCATTGCCGTTTGGGCACACGTACACTATCATTATGTCAAAAGAGAAAAAAGTGTACTCAATAAACTGGAACGCTACATGCAGCGCCCATAAAAAAAGCACCGCTCTTCAAGAGCCGGTGCTTTTTCATTTTTCATTTTTGAGCGACATTCGGATTCATCAGGGAATCTGCAGAAGCAATTTGGATTCCTTTATAGTAATAATGGACGATATCCTTGTAGCTTTTCCCTTCTTTGGCCATGCCGTCTGCGCCATATTGGCTCATCCCTACACCGTGCCCGTATCCTTTTGTAGAAATGATGATATTACTTCCCTTCCGCTTCCATGTAAAATCAGTTGAACGGAGATCCAATCGCTCCCTGATTGTTTTGCCGCTTAGGACCTTTCCGCCGAAGTCAACAGATGCAACCCGCTTCCCTGGCGTCCTGCCGATAATATTTCCCATATCGGCCCCATTCTTCATTTTAATGCCCAGTTTCTTCTCAAATTCCGCTGCTGTCATTACTTTCGTACTGGCGAACTTGGGAGATTCTTTATCCCAAGGGCTTGCAACACTTTTTAAATAAGGGGTAGCATTTTTCCAATAGGCCTCGGCATTTTCCGTGTAACCGTTGCTTGTTGAAAAAAAGAATGCGGTGATTGGCTGTTGTTCATACGTTATGATTTCCCCTTTTGTCGCAAGGACTGCTTTAGCAACCTTCTTTATGTTCGCATCATATTTATCCATCCAGCTTTTTCTCAGCTCATCATTGCTTTTATATACCTGATCGCTGATCGTGTCCGTAACATCGGCACCTTTCAATGAAGCAGCTGCACCCTTTACTTTTTTATTCATAATATAGGTACGCGCTGTGAGAGCCTGTGCTTTGAGAGCCTCCAATTCAAACTTTGCAGGCATTTCAGCAGCTACAACTCCCGCTACATATTTTTCAAGCGGCAGCTCCACCACTTTATCCGTTGACTTCCGCCATACCTTCACCTTTATATTGGAATCATCCAGTTCGGAGATTTGTACCTCCCCCGTTTTCTTTTGGCTGGGCGATCTTTCTCCCAAAATGCCTTTTTCCTGATTGTCCTTGTAGAACGGAAGCACCATGACTGCAGGTATTAGTACAGTTATAAGCGCTACAATCATCGTTAGCACGGCAATTGGTTTAATAGATTTCAACTTATCGGCCTCCCTCTTAATCTGTCTCACTATACAATAGTATGGCAGCCGGGACTTTTTTATGTCCTTTTTCGGTAAGGGAAAAATAGCGCTATGGAACTCTGCTAGATTTGTAAGGCTGGGAACGCCACCTGTTCAGTGGCACAGCTTAAAAGCTTGAGGAGATGGATGGATGATGAAAAATATCGTCTTATCGCTACCGGAGCAGTCACAAAATAATCTTGAATCATACAAAAAAACCGGATGGATCACCCATCCGGTTTTTTCTATATTCAGTATTATGCCTTGATTTCAGCTACCATGCTTCCTGAATTCATATCTTCGTTGATACGCTCGATATCGGCGCCAAGAGCCGCTAATTTACCGTGGAAATTTACATATCCGCGATCCAAATGTTTAAGCTCAGTTACGCGCGTAACACCTTCTGCTACAAGTCCTGTCAGGATTAATGCCGCAGCTGCACGCAAATCTGTTGCAGCCACTTCAGCACCTTGAAGATCAGAAGGTCCATTGATAATTGTAGAGCGTCCTTCGATTTTAATCTCCGCATTCATGCGGCGGAATTCTTCCACATGCATAAAACGGTTTTCGAAAACTGTTTCAGTAATCATGCCTGTTCCTTCAGCTTTCAGCAGCAATGCCATCATTTGCGATTGCATATCTGTAGGAAAGCCAGGATGCGGCATAGTCTTAATATCGACAGCTTTTAAATGTTTTGGTCCTTTAACGCGTAAACCGTCTTCTTCTTCCGTAATATCAACGCCCATTTCCTGCATTTTGGCAATCAGGGAAGTTAAGTGCTCAGCTACTGCGCCTCTAACCAATACATCGCCTTCTGTAATGGCTGCAGCGACCATGAAGGTACCTGCTTCAATACGGTCAGGGATGATGGCATGAGTAGTTCCTGATAATGATTCAACGCCTTCAATGCGGATAGTTGCCGTTCCCGCACCTCTTACTTTAGCGCCCATCTTGTTCAAAAGGTTTGCCAAATCAACGATTTCCGGTTCTTTAGCAGCGTTTTCAAGCGTAGTTGTCCCTTCAGCAAGAGTTGCTGCCATCATAATGTTTTCAGTTGCGCCAACACTTGGGAAATCCAAGTAAATTTTAGCGCCATGTAATTTTCCGTCTGCTTCCGCTTCAATAAAGCCGTTCCCGACTTTCACTTTAGCGCCCATTGCTTCAAAGCCTTTCAAGTGCTGATCCAACGGACGGGAGCCAATTGCACAGCCGCCGGGCAATGCTACACGGGCTTTTCCGTTACGAGCCAAAAGTGAGCCCATAACCAAAACAGATGCGCGCATTTTTCGTACATATTCAAACGGTGCTTCTACAAATAGCTCTCTTGATGCATCTACAGTGATCATATTATTGTCAAATGCTACATCAGCATTCAAGTTGCGTAATACTTCATTAATCGTAAATACATCGGAGAGAGTAGGCACGTCTTTAATAACGCATTTACCATTGCTTGCTAATAATGTTGCAGCGATAACAGGCAGTACGGAGTTTTTAGCTCCTTCAATCTTGACAGCTCCAGTCAGTCTGTTTCCGCCGCGGACGATGATCTTTTCCAAAAGTATTCCCCTCCGCGTCCAATTTCTCTATATTAATATTCAAATGTTATGATGGGTGTGCCAATTACAAAAGAAGTACTTGCGCCCAATCCATCAGATCTCATGGCTAATTGTAAGTTGTATTGTTTACTGACATATGTTTGCTTGAATAGTGATGATTTCGCAGTGACGGAAATAAAATGATGCTCTTTCAAGCTTTCTATTTCGTTTGCCTTGAAATCTTTCATCCAGGCATTTATCCTAGAAGTTAAAACCTCATCAATAGTATCATTGATGCTACCCTTGATACAAGTGAAAATTGTGGTATTTCGCTTGAATAAAACTTTCTTCCTGCTTTGTACGCGCTCGTTGACATCTTTCTCCCAACCCGGCCATACAACTGTTCCTTGCATTTCATATGTAATATATGATTCCTCTGTGCGATTGTGCGCAGAAGCAACCGTTACAGTCTCCGTATAGCGACTGTCCGACTTCATTCCTACGGCAACCAGTTTAGTAGACTGTTTCATGATATTCCACTTGAAATCAGGAAATGTTCTTTTCATTTGGTTAATTTGCTCATTAAATTCATTTTCATCGGAGATAGAGACCAATAACTCTCTAGCTGTAAGCGACCATCCCTCTACTTTTGCGTCTTTTTTATCTTTCAATATGCTATAAATCTGATCTAGATCAGACTTACCGCCCATAGCTTCAGTCGTTATATTCCCAACGCTACCAATTATCAAACCCAATAAGGCTGCATACAAGAAAATTTTCTTCATCCTTTATCCTCCCCGCACAGAACTGTTAAACAGTTTTGCCGTAAAAGGGAGCAATTATACCTTATGATTCTACTAATCTGGGAGATTGATATGTTAAAAAAAGCACAATACCAAAGATACGTGGTTATACATCCGACCTTGCTGCTGATTATCGAAATAGAAAAGGCAATTGTCTGGACCATGATAAATAATCCAGGAAGAATGTACTTACCAAAGTTCCAATGGCAATCGTCAATAAGATAAACAGCACTCTTGCTTGAACGACTCTATTGCCACGAAGCAATTTTTCAAAATGTAACGCCTGGAGAGCCCACCAAGTGATCGCAATGAAAAAAAGATGCGAGATAATACCAAGCATCGCTTGTTGTCCTAAATTTGCAAACATGCCGGCTTCCTCCTTTTTCGAACTCCACCTTCCATTTTACCATATATGGCACTTAACAGAAGAAGAAATTCACTAAGGCGTTCAAACATTGCAATAATTTCCAAATACCAACCTATATATTATATAAAGAATTGGACCGCTAGTAAACAAAATACTTTTTGTTTTTTTAAAAAAGGGAGAAAAAACAAAAAGTAAGCGCATTCTCTGATTTTCATCCTATATGTCAATCAAAAAAAGAGTTCTGCCTATGAAGCAAAACTCTCTTTTTTTCATTTTGGATGAATCGTATAATCGGCAGCCGCTTGTATAAGATCGCTGATTTTTCCGTCTTCCCCTGCTTGCAAATAGCGGATCATTTGGCTTCCCACTATTACCCCATCGCATACTTCCCCCATCTCCCTTACTTGCTTCGGCCCAGAAATGCCAAATCCGGCCAACACAGGGATTTTGCTGATTGCCTTCAGTTTCCGGATATAGTCCGTCGAATGTTCTTCTAGCTGTGATCTCGCCCCTGTGACACCTCTAACGGTTACCGCATACAGAAATCCTTCTGCCCCTTCCGCCAATTGTTTCAAACGCTGCTCAGGGCTCATAATGGACGCCAGCCGGATTAAATCAATTTGGTACGGCTGCAAATACGGCTTGATTTCATGCTCTTCTTCCAATGGAAGGTCAGGAATGATGCAACCGTCTATTCCCAAAGAGGAGCATTCCTTCGCAAAAGCTTCCACGCCAAACGCTATAATCGGATTCAGGTATGTCATAAATAGCAATGGAATCGAAACCGTCTCCCTCACATTCTTCAACACGCCGAATATTCCCTTTAAGGACGTCCCTTCCCTCAGCGCTCTCATTCCTGCTTCCTGTATGACCGGACCATCCGCTGCAGGATCTGAAAAAGGAATGCCGATTTCAATCATAGTCGCCCCAGCCGCCTGCATTTTTTCTAATGTCGGAATGAGTTGATGCAAGCCTCCATCCCCAGCCATTATATAAGGAACAAAGCATTTCCCCCCGGAAGAAATAACTTGCCGGATTGCTTCCTTAATCATACTCATTCTTTCCCACCTCCAAGATACTGTTTTACCGCTTCCACGTCTTTGTCGCCCCTTCCGGACAAACAAACCACTACACTCTCTTCTGGTTTCATCATTCCGGCGAGCTTCAGTCCATGTGCGACGGCGTGGGCACTCTCGAGCGCCGGGATGATTCCCTCGGTGCGGCAAAGCAATTGCAATGATTCCAGCGCTTCATCGTCTGTAACAGATGTATATTGGACCCTGCCATCATCCTTCAAAAAACTATGCTCCGGACCTACTCCCGGGTAATCAAGACCGGCCGATACACTATGCGCTTCGATCACTTGCCCCTCCTCATCCTGGAGTAAATACATCTTAGCCCCATGAAGTACACCCGTCTTTCCTTTCGTTAAAGAAGCGGCATGGAAAGGTGTATCCAGTCCTTTTCCGGCTGCTTCCACCCCAATGAGCGCAACCTCTTCATCCTCCAGAAATGGATAAAACATCCCCATCGCATTCGAGCCGCCCCCGATACAAGCAACGATAGCGTCAGGAAGCCGGCCGGCCTTTTCTCTAAATTGCACCTTCGTTTCCTTTCCGATTACACTTTGAAAATCACGGACTATTTGCGGAAAAGGATGGGGCCCTAATACAGAACCAATCAAATAATGGGTATCATCCACATGTGCTGTCCAATAGCGAAGCGCTTCATTCGTTGCATCCTTCAAGGTAGAGCTGCCTTGCTCAACCGAGATGACAGTGGCGCCAAGCATCTCCATCCGAAAAACATTGAGCTTCTGCCGCTTGATATCCTCCGCTCCCATGAATACGATGCATTCCAGATCCAACAAAGCAGCAACCGTTGCTGTCGCTACTCCATGCTGGCCGGCTCCTGTTTCAGCAATCACCTTCGTCTTTCCCATTCGTTTCGTCAGCAGCGCTTGCCCAATTGTATTATTGATTTTATGGGCTCCTGTATGGTTCAAGTCTTCACGCTTCAAATAGATTCGGGCCCCTCCCCCATGGCGGGTTAACCGCTCCGCATAATATAAAGGCGTTTCCCTTCCTACATATTCCTTTAAATAGTAATCCAGCTCCTCCAAAAAGGAGGGATCCTCTAGAGCCTTCCTATATTCAGCCTCTAATTGAAAAACAGCTTCCATCAGGGTTTCCGGTATAAAGCGTCCTCCATAAATGCCGTAACGCCCTTCTTTGCTTGGTAAAGAATAAGTTCCCATTAACTGTTCGCTCCTTTTGCATAGTTGATGAATGCTTTTATTTTTTGAACATCCTTCCTTCCATCTGTCTCCACACCGCTTGATACATCGACCATATACGGCTTTACCGCTGAAATAGCCTCTCTTACGTTCACCGCTGTCAGCCCTCCAGCCAGAATGACCTTTTGCCCCGTTGCGCACAATCTGGAGGCCAATGTCCAATCGAATGTCCTTCCATTCCCTCCGTAATAAGTGCCTTTTGGGCTATCCGCCAATATAAAAGGGGAGCTGTATGTAAGCGCCGTTGTCACATCTTCCTCCCTATCCATTCCAATTGCTTTTATGACAGGCAATGAAAGGGACCGGCAAAGCCCATCGCTTTCATCCCCATGCAGCTGGAGCATGGTCAATCCGCAATAGTCAGCGGTTTTCTCCATCGCTTCCTTGCTTTCATTCACAAAAACGCCGACTTTCTCCACGTGTCCGGGAAGTACTGCTATCAGTTCTTTTGCTTTTTCCATACTGATCTGCCTCTTACTGGATGCGAATACAAAGCCTAGAGCATCCGCACCTGCCTGCACAGCTGCTTCCGCATGCATAAGATGCTGGATTCCGCAGATTTTCACCTTCATCGTACTGGCCTATTTTCGCCGTGAAGAGATAGATCAAACATCGTTGCAGGTATGTTGGCGGATTTCATTAATGTTTCACCGACAAGGATTCCGGCAGCACCTGCTAATTGCACTTTTTCCACATCTTCTCTTGTTCTCATGCCACTTTCCGAGATAAACAGGACATCGTCCGGATGTTCACTCGGAATACAGCGGACAGTGGTTTCCAATGTCACTTCAAAGGTTGCCAGATTGCGATTATTGATGCCGATCAAATCTGCCCCCACATCCAAGGCTGCTTTCATTTCCACTTCATCATGGACTTCCACAAGCACTTCAAGCCCGAGCAATCTGGCTTCTTCATAAAGGCTGCAGAGCTTTTCCGGCGGCAAAGCAGCCACGATTAAGAGAATGGCATCGGCTCCTGCAGACCTAGCTTTGTGGATCTGTACGGGATCTATGATGAAATCCTTGCAGAGGATTGGCAGCTCTACAGCTTTTCTGACTTCTTCCAAATCTGTAAAACTCCCCTTGAAGAACGGTTCATCCGTCAGCACCGATATGGCTGCAGCCCCTGATTGCTCATATACTTTTGCCTGGGCAGCCGGATTTACCTGATCATTCAAATGGCCTTTAGAAGGAGAATGGCGCTTCAATTCCGCAATAATCCCGATTGGGCTTTTAGCCTTCAAGGATTGCCTTAAGGAAACCGGCTTTCTTGTAGAAGGGCTTATTTCTTCAGCCTTCAGCAATTGGATGAAACTTTCTTTCTCTTTTAAAATATCTTTCAGTATGCTCATTACAGAACGACCTTCCTTTCCCTGCTCTTTTCTATCAAACTCTGAAGGATAGAATAGGCTTTGCCGCTATCTATACTTTCTTTGGCCAAACGGATGCCTTCTGCAATTGTCGAAGCCCGGCCTCCGGCATAAATGCCCAAACCAGCATTCAACAGCACTGTATCACGATAAGCACCCTTCTTGCCCCGCAATACGTCTATCAGAATGGTGGCATTTTCTTGGGCATCTCCTCCTTTAATCATGTCGTTTCCGAATGTCCCCAATCCGGCCTCTTCAGGTGTGAATGTAAAATGGTGAATGCTGCCGTTCTCCAAAACCGCAAGGACATTTTCGCCTGCCAGTGATGCTTCATCCATAAAACCTGCTCCATTCACAACAACCGCACGCTTTCTTCCCAATTGCTGGAGCACTTCGGCAAATAAACCGACATACTTCCGTTCATAGAGGCCAAGAAGTTGAAAATCCAGCGAGACCGGATTAGTCAAAGGCCCGATTAAATTAAAGATGGTCGGAATCTTTAAATCCTGCCGAACTTTCATAATCCGTTTCAGATTAGGATGGACATATGGTGCAAATAAAAAGGCGATGCCCACTTCATGCAACAGATCAATGACGGCCTCGGGAGGCTGTGATATATTCACACCCAATTTCTCCAGCACATCCGCACTCCCCGTCTTGCTGCTCACGCTCCTGTTTCCATGTTTCGCTACCTTGATGCCTGCTCCGGCAATGACAAAGGATGACGTTGTACTGATATTGAAGCTATGCGAGCCGTCCCCTCCGGTTCCACAATTATCCATCACCCCAGCAATCACTGTGTGGAAGGGAAGGGCCTTTTCCCGCAAGGCTTCCACCAGCCCGGTTATTTCCTCCACATTTTCCCCTTTGGATTTCAAAGCGATTAAAAGGCCGGCGATTTCACTGTCCGAAATCTCTTTCTTAAACAAATTTGAAGCGACTTGCTTCATTTCTTCATGGGTCAGCGATTGTTTATTGGTCAACATATGCAAAAATTGTTTCACTCTGTTCCCCTCCTGTTTTATGAATAGCACCAGACGGTATGAAGCACTTTATACCACCCATGCTAAAAACAACCATTCATTACACTATGAAGGAATGGACCGGCCGATTTTGGCAGCCTCCAGGAAATTCCTGATGCAGGCATCTCCCTCACTTGTTCCGATTGATTCCGGATGAAATTGCAGGCCGTATGTGGCATGATTCCTATGGCTCAGCGCCATCAGCTCGCCATCGCCAGCAATGGCATCCACCTGCAGGCATTCAGGCAAATGTTCGGATGAAACAGCCAGTGAATGGTATCTCATCACCTCTAATGCTTCAGGCAGGCCGGAAAAAATCCCTCTCTCCGTATGGCTGATGATCGATCGCTTTCCATGCATGATTCTTTTGGCCGCAATAACACTCCCTCCAAAAGCGGATGCTATCACTTGATGCCCTAAACAAATGCCCAACATCGGTATGGTTCCGCTGAATTGCTGTACTGCCTCCATACAAACGCCGGCCTCCTCCGGCCTCCCTGGTCCCGGAGACAGAACGAGTGCCTCCGGTTGCATGAGGCTGATTTCATCCAAATTAATGCGGTCATTTCTCCTTACTTCAATAGAGGGAATATATCCGCCCAGTTGCTGGTAGAGGTTATACGTAAAGGAATCATAGTTATCGATCAACAGAATCATAGCTCCACCTCCATGAGCGCTTTAGCCTTATTCAGCACTTCTTCATACTCGGCCTGCGGATCTGAGTCATGGACGATTCCGGCTCCTGCCTGGATATAAGCCTTTCCTTCCTTGACGACCATCGTCCGGATGGCCAGCGCAAAATCGAAATCGCCATTATGTGAAAAATAGCCGACCGCACCGGCGTATACGTTCCTTTTCTCCGTTTCTAATTGGTTAATCAGATTCATAGCCCGGATTTTCGGGGCGCCCGATACAGTTCCTGCCGGCAAACAGGATGCCAGTACATCCTCATTGAATATAGAGGGCCGCTTTTTCCCCTTCACTTCCGACACGATATGCATGACATGCGCATACTTTTCAACGAGCATATATTTTACAAGTTCAACGGAACCAATTTCACACACTCTTCCCAGATCATTTCTTCCCAGATCGACCAGCATCATATGCTCTGCCAGTTCTTTCTCATCCTTCAGCAATTCTTCTTCCAATACGGTATCCTCCGCTTCCGTCAATCCTCTTTTCCTTGTGCCGGCAATCGGATTGGTTAAGACTGTATCGGCTGATCCCTTAATAAGGCTTTCCGGAGAAGCCCCGACTATCTGGTATTCTTCAAAATCGATATAAAACATATACGGAGATGGATTATGCCTTCGCAAACGGCGATAGAAAGAAAATGAATCTCCTCCAAACTCTGTGGAGAAACGGAGCGATAAGACGATTTGGAAGATATCTCCCCGGAAAATCGCTTCTTTCGCCTTCTCTACAATTGCTGTGAATTCCGCTTGAGTGCGATGGCTCTGAAAACTAATTTTCCTACCATGGCCAGCTGTTTCCTCCGCCTGCAGCATCCCCGCTGATAGCTCTTTCATTATTGCTGCCGCCCGTTCCTTAAATTCGGCTTCTTCCTGAGCATCACCGGACGAAACGATGTAGACCTGTTGGCGGATATGGTCATAAACGATGATGTCCTGGTAAAAAAGCATATGGGCATCCGGCATATTCACATCATCCGCCAAGCATCCGCCAATGTCTTCGTATTGCCGGATCACATCATAGCCGATGTATCCGACACCACCGCCAATGAAAGGGAAGCGGTTCCCTTCCTGTATATCCTCCCTCTCTATATATTCCTTCAGCACATCCAGAAAGAGGCCTTCCTTACATGACTCTCCAGCTGGCTGCCTGATTGTGTTGTTTCCTCTATCCGACAACAGTTCTATATGTGGATTACAGCCGATAAAGGAAAACCGCCCATGCTGCTCATGCTTCAATGAACTTTCCAGCAAGCATTTTTTCCTTCCTTTCAAACTTTGAAAGATGCCGATCGGCGTCAACATATCTCCCTCTATTTGCTTCACAAACAACTTTTTCATCTTCCTCACCCCAACTTTTGAATAGGTCGTTTTCCCCATAAAAAAATCCTCCACAAGCACAATTGCTTGCAGAGGACGATGTTGACCGCGTTGCCACCTCTGTTAAAGAAACACTCCGTTTCTTTCACCTCATTCAGGTACGGAAAATAGCCATTTTCGTATACCCTATCCCTCTAACGGAGGAAACCGTGCCCGCATACTGTAATTCAACAGGCCTCTCTTGAGTCCATTCACCCAGTAATGACTGTCGGCTCGCAGCTTCCGCCGACTCTCTGAAAGGCATTATCCCAGGCTACTTCTCTCAATCAACGATTTAAATGATCCACTATTTTTCTTCATACATACAAAAAGGCCCCTCATCCAAAAAGGACGAGAGACCCGTGGTGCCACCTTTATTGGCTGTAAACAGCCACTCAACCGGTATCTTATGCGTAAAACATCCGCATGCCAATACCTGCCCCTTATAACGATGGGGAGTCCGCCAAAGCCTATTCTGCCCTCATGGCATTTCAACTCGGATGCTCTGAAGCCCATTCACTATGAACCCTCCGCTGATTCGCACCAACCACCAGCTCTCTTAAGGATTCGCCAAAGCTACTATTCTTCGTCACCGCACTAAAATATTCTTAATTTTCAATTATATTAACATACTTACCTGATTCTGTAAAGCCTATTTCAGGAAATTTTCAAAATCACCGAAATGGGAAAACAGAAAATCCATGGCTGCCCCCGGGAATATACCGAGTAATAGAGTGCCCGCTGCGCTTATACCAAGTACAATGGCAACTGGCACAGATACCTTAGCCATCCGAACTCCGTCTGCCGCCGGCCTGAAAAATAAATGCTTCAAAATACCAAAATAGTACACGTAGGATATGACCGTCCCCAGTAAAAGCAAGACAGCAAGGACATAATGGCCGGGCTCGACAGCAAATGCGCCGAGCAAAATCGACAGCTTCGCAATAAAGCCTGCTGTACCGGGAATGCCAGCCATCGAAAAAACGAATAGCGCGAACAGGACAGCAAGGATCGGCACCTTTTTGAACAAGCCCGAAAAGGAGGATAATTCTTCACTGCCGGTTTGGTCGCCCACATATTGAATAACCGCAAAAGCCCCGAGGCTCATGAATAAATAAGCCACTAAGTAAAACCAAATCGTGCTCGTCGTAAAATAGCCCAAGGATGCAATGGCAATCAGCACATAGCCGGCATGGGCGATGCTGGAATAAGCCATGAGCCTTTTAAGGTTATGCTGCTTCAGCGCTATCAGGTTGCCAACCAGTATGGTCAGTCCTGCAAGAAAACCGATATACACTTTATAGTGGTCCATGAATCCAATTAGCCCTTCCATGTCGCCCGGTGCGTTTAGGAACAAAGTAATGATTACCCTCACAAGAAGGATAAAGCCTGCACATTTACTGATAATGCCCAAAAACGCAGTGACCGGGGTGGGTGCCCCTTGGTATACATCAGGCGCCCACATGTGAAAAGGAGCTGCCGCAATCTTGAAGCTTAAACCGACAAACATCATGAAAAAAGCAATGCCATATATATATTGCAGCTGCCCATCGGCTACCTGGGATAATATACTCCCCATCGCCTTCAGATTGGTCGTGCCAGTCAGCCCATACAAATAACTCATTCCGAATAGTGTTATCGCAGTCGAAATTCCGCCCGTGATGACATACTTAATGGCTGCCTCGCTCCCTAAACTATTCTGCCTGCGGATGCCGACCAGTATATAGGAGGAGATCGCCAATGTTTCCAGCCCGATGAATAAGGTGACCAAATCGCCGCTCGAAGCCATCATCATACTTCCAAGCAGCGCAATCAAGAACAAATAATAGAACTCACCGCGCGCGCCCTTCAATCCCTCTTTCGGCGTATAGCCTACAGCCAGAAGAAGAACCATAGTCGAACCGGCTAGCAAAATAAGCTTAAAGGCTACAGAAAAAGAATCCAACCTGAAGGTATCGTCCAAAATAGATATGACATCAGCGGACATATAAGGCAACAACGCCAAGAGAGAAATAACTGTTCCTGCTATCGCTATATACCCTAGGCTGCGGCGGCTATAATGGGAGGGCATGCATAAATCGATTAAGCAAATAAGAGTGGCTACGCCCAGGATGATGAATTCAGGCAGCATCGCGCTCCATTGATAAGAAAGTATATGTTCAAGTTCCATCACTCATCATCCTCCTAATCCTGTCATGATCATCGTAATGGCCGGCTGTGCATAATGCAGGAGAAGCGATGGGAACACGCCGATTCCAACAATAGCCGCCATGAGAATAGCGGATGGAATCCATTCGGAAACGCCCAAGTCCTTCATCAAGCCCTCATGCCGGAATTTTTCACGGCCGAATGTAATGCCCATAACAGCCCTTAATACATAGACAGCCGCCAAGATCAATGCCAATGTCCCGATAGCCCCCCATATTGGATTGGCATGAAAGAAACCGAGAAAGGAAAGAAATTCACCGATAAAGCCAGATGTGCCTGGCAACCCAAGCGAAGCCATCCCAGCAGCGAGCAAAAACCCAGAAAAACGGGGCATTCGCTTTGCCAAACCGCCCAGCTCTGTGAATTGCAGGGTGGATGTGCGCTCATACAGGCAACCTGCAAGAAAGAAGAATAAAGCGGATATCAAACCGTGAGACACCACTTGTATCACTGCGCCCTGCATCCCTGCTTCTTGCAGTGCGCCCAAGCCGATCAAGACGATTCCCATATGGGATACGGATGAATAAGCGAGGACACTCCTAACATCCTTTTGTATAAGAGCCAGAAAAGCTCCGTACAAAAGATTCACAAGGCCTATAGCCAACACGGCATTGGCCATTTGGGAAAATTGCTCCGGAAACAAGCCCAAGCCAAACCGGATCAACCCGTATGCCCCAATTTTCAACAGAATTCCCGAATGGATCATCACAACAGGGATAGGTGCTTCCCTATGAACTGAAATCATCCAGGAATGAAGCGGCACAATCGGCAGCTTCACACCAAAAGCCAGCAGAAGAGCGAGCAGCAAGCTGTACTTCAACGGGTTGCTCATATAGGCAATAGTGGATGAATTACCATGCGGAAGTATTTGCTGCAAAGCGGCTAAATTGTCTGTCCCTGTTTTAGCGAAGATGACCATCATAACAATCAACAGTACAGCCGAGCCGAGGCCATTGTAGATTAAGAATCGGAATGCTGCTTGTTCTTTCATCCTTCCTCCCCATTTTCCGACCAAAAAGAACAGCGAAACGAGCGTCATTTCGAAAAAAACGAAGAAAAGCAGCATGTTCTCTGCGGCAAAGACGCCTAGCATCCCCAATTCAAGCAGCAGGAAAAGGATAAAATAGCTTTTTCCCGCCTGACTGATCCATTTGAAGGAGGCAATGGCCGCCAATACCGTAACAAGCGATGTCAACAGAAGCAAGACGAATGACAATCCATCCACTCCCAATTCAAATTGCACAGTGAACAGCGTTGAATCGACGGTTGCAAAATTTCCAAACTGGAACCATTTCCACGATAAGCCAAATGACTGGAAAGAGGTTCCCACATAATATTGCCAAGCCATATAAAGCAACAACAGTAAAGGCAAAAAAGCTGAGGCGAAAGAAACGCCTTTTATGCCGCTCTTAGCTCCCACAGGAAGAACGAGCAGGATGAAAATACCAATCAACGGGCATACCAGAAGCAGAAGCAATGCGATTTCATTCATCCGATATACCCCCCGGTTGCAGCATATATGACTAAAAGAACTGCAAGGCCGACCACAACAACAGCACCGTACATCTGCACCTGTCCATTCTGCAATGCAGACCCTCCTCTGGATACAGAGCGGATGACGCCAACAATCCCTTTCATCACCCCTTCAACAATGAACCATTCGATGGCCTGCAGGAAAATGCTGATGCCCTTTACAGCCGGAATGACCGAAGCAGCATATAATTCATCCACAAAATATTTATTTGTCAAAATCGTATATACGGTTGTTCCTGTCCCCGATGATGGATAGCGGACCCTTTTTCCTTTTCCGTACAAGGCATAGGCAACTGCTATTCCAGCCAATGAAACAATAACACTAGCAAACATGATCCAGACCGGTTCACTTCCGTGGCTTCCTGCCAGTGCCGGATTATCCTCTGTAAGCCAATCCCCCAGGAATGTCCCAAACCAAGGAGTATTTACATAGCCGCTTCCAATCGCCAATAGTCCAAGTACCACAATAGGGACCAGCATATTGGCAGGCGATTCATGAACAGGCATTTCTCGCTGTTTGTCTGTACCCCCAAAAACGATAAAGAAGAGACGGAACATATATAAAGCCGTTAAAAATACCGTCAGTAAAGCAAGTGTGAATAAAAAATAATGGCCCTCTATCCAAACAGACGCCAGTATTTCATCCTTGCTGAAAAAACCGGATAGGAGAGGAAAGCCTGATAGTGCCAAAGTACCTATCAGGAAAAATAGGCCGGTTACCTTCAATTTCTTCCACAATCCGCCCATGCCGAAAATGTTTTGTGTAGCCACAGCATGGATGACGCTTCCTGCTGCCAAAAACAGCAACGCCTTAAAAAAAGCATGCGTCATCAGGTGGAAAACAGCGGCGACATATCCAGCCGAACCGAGAGCAAGCATCATATAGCCAAGCTGGCTGATGGTCGAATAAGCCAATATCCGTTTGATATCCTTCTGTACCAAACCGATGGAAGCGGCAAATATCGCTGTAAAACCTCCGATGATTCCCACGGTCAGAAGTGCTGCCTCGCTGGCTGCAAATAAAGGATACATAGCGGCTACCAAATAGACGCCGGCAGCCACCATTGTAGCTGCATGGATCAAAGCCGATACTGGCGTAGGCCCTTCCATTGCATCAGGGAGCCATGTGTGGAGCGGGAACTGACCCGATTTCCCCATTGCTCCGGCAAAAATAAGCAGGGCTATCAGTGTAATCATCCCCGTTGAGACAACTCCGGCATCAATCGCAGAAAAAATGTCAGAGAACTCGAAGCTGCCAGTTTGCCAGAACAAAAGAATCATCCCGATCAATAGCCCGACATCGCCAATCCGGGTCATAATGAATGCCTTCTTGGCGGCTGCCCTTGCCTCCTCCTTTTCAAAATAATACCCAATCAAAAGGAATGAGCCGAGGCCGACTAACTCCCAAAAAATATACAGCTGAAGCAGATTAGGGCTAATCACCAGGCCCAGCATAGAGCTTGTAAACAAGCCTAGATAGGCATAAAATACAGCAATCCGGCTGTCCCCTTCCATATATCCTTTAGAATATGTATGGACCAATAAACTGACTAAAGACACGATGACCAGCATTAACGCATTCAACTGATTAATTTCGAACCCTGCCGTTATGCGTGTATCCCCGAATGACAGCCATGTCCCTTCAAATTTGAAGGAAGGGCCTGTCAGCCGCCCATAAAGAACAACTAGTGAATAAATAAAGGAAACAAGGGTACACATAATACCGATATAGGCACTCCATTCTTTCATCCGCTTCCCGAAGAGAAGCAGCAGAACGAATGAAATGAACGGGAGCAGAGGGATCATCCAAGCATTCTCCATCATATCCATTCCCCTTCTTAGTCACTGCGGGAACTTCCCTGCATACAGTGACATTTTCTTGTTTACCATTTTTAATGTTTCATAGAGCCGGCATCTGAAGCCTTCACTGTGTTGCGGATCCGGTAAAAGGCAATCAGAATAGCAAGTCCGACAGCTGCTTCCGCTGCGGCAACGGCAATGCTGAACAATGAAAAAACCTGGCCTGTGATAGAAGGCGCCAATCCGTACTTGCTGAAGGCTACCAAATTAATATTGACTGCATTCAGCATAAATTCGACACACAGAAGAATGATGACCAAATTGCGTTTCGTCAACGCTCCGTATAAACCGATGCAGAATAGGACCAGCGCCAATACAAGGTATGCCGATAAGGGTACTGACGTCATTCTGAATCATCTCCTTCCTCTCTTCTTGCCAAGATAACCGCCCCCACTAAAGCCGCAAGCAATAAAACAGATAGAAGTTCGAACGGGATTGGAAACTTGCTGAACAGCTCCATCCCTATTTGTTTTGTATTCTCGTCATGCAGTGCCAGAGGGCTATTTCCAAAGTCCAAATCATAGATTCCCAGATACACTACACCAGCAAAAAGAAACAAGCCGCCGAGTACGAACCATTTACGCCATTTATGCGGCTCTTTCTGTTCTTCATCGTTATGCCTTGTCAGCATGATGCCGAAAAGCATCATAATGGTAATGGCCCCTGAGTAAATCAAAATTTGGACTGCTGCCAAAAACTCAGCCGACAGCAGGATATATAAACCGGCAATGCTGATAAAAGTAAAAACGGCCGCCAGTACCATGTGGACCACTTTTCTTAGTATGAGCATCATCAACCCGCCGCCCACAGCCACCGCTGCCAGGCAAATAAAAGCAACATACTCCCCTGAAAGGTTCATGCCTTATTCTCCTTCCTGAGGTGGACATCGTTTTCGTCAAGCCATTCCAAGTTCTTGAACAACTGGTCTCTGCTGAATTCAGCCAGCTCAAATTTGTGGCTCATAATAATGGCTTCCGTCGGGCACACCTCTGTACACAAATCGCATAAGATGCAAATTTCGAAGTTGATATCGAATGTTTCTATGATTTTCCCTTTCTTTTCTGGATCGGGATGCTTGCTTCCCTTTAAATTGATGCAATCTGTCGGGCAGATATTGGCGCATTGATTGCAGACAGTGCATTTCTCCGGATAGAATTTTTGTATGCCTCGAAAACGGTCCGGAACCGGCAGTGGATCATTGGGATAATCGTATGTTACTTTCGAACGGGACAAATTTTTCAATGTATACGTGAGGCCTTTCATCAGTCCCCGCATCTTTCCACCCCTTTTCGATAGAATGATTATTTTATAGAAGCTTCCACAGCTCCCTGACAAGCGCTGTGATGAATATATTGGCCAAAGCAAGCGGCAGAAGGACTTTCCAGCCGAACTCCATCAATTGGTCAGCACGTATCCTCGGGAATGAAGCACGCAGCCAAATCAAACAAAACACGACCAGACTGAATTTAAGCGCGAACCAAATAGCTCCTGGAATGAAATCTAGGAATGGAAGCGGAAGCCAGCCCCCGAGAAACAAAATGGTCGTCAACGCGCTCATCGCGAACAGGTAGACATACTCTGCCAACATAAAGAAAGCCCAGCGAAAACCTGAATACTCTGTATGGAATCCAGCAACTAATTCCGATTCCGCCTCCGGCAAATCGAAAGGCGTCCGGTTTAATTCCGCTACGGAAGCAATGATAAATATAATAAATGCAAGCGGCTGCATGACGATAAACCAAACATTCCCCTGTGCCTCGATAATATCGTTTAAATTCAGGCTGCCGGAAATCATGATCACTCCCACTACGGACATGACAAGTGGAATCTCATACGAAATCATTTGTGCTGCTGCACGCATGCCTCCAAGCAGGGCATATTTATTATTCGATGCCCAACTCCCCGCTACAATACCGACAGTCGTTATGCCTGAAACCGCAATATAATAGAGCAGGCCGATTCCGAGGTCTGCAAATTGGAAATGCTCCGTAAACGGCATGGTCGCCAATACCATGAACGCCGGGGCAAATGCAATAATCGGTGCCAGCATGAATAAAGGACGGTCTGCCAATTTCGGGATAATGTCTTCTTTGATCAACAGCTTCAGGACATCGGCAACCGTCTGGAGCAATCCCCATTTTCCGCCGACCGTATTAGGGCCGTAACGCAGCTGCATAAAGCCCATTACTTTCCTCTCCGCTAAGATGGCATACGTAACGAAGCCTAGCAGTATAAACAGAAACACAATGCTGCAAACAGCAAAGACCATAAAGCCGTACCAGCCCGGTGCAGCATTCAATAGGTGTTCAATCATCAGCCGTCAACCTCCCCGAGGACTATATCAATGGCTCCTAAAATAGCGATCAGGTTTGCGATATTCTCCCCTTTCAGCAATTTAGGGAGAATCTGCAGATTATAAAAAGAAGGCCTGCGGAATTTCAAACGGTACGGCTCCCTTTTTCCTTCACTGGCAATATAGCACCCCAGCTCTCCCCTTGGAGATTCGATACGCACAAACCCCTCGCCTGCAGGCGGTTTGATCATCCGCGGTACCTTACCGATTATGGGCCCCTCCTTCGGAAACTGTTCCACAGCCTGTTCAACGATTCGCAGTGATTGCTCGATTTCCTCCATGCGGCAATGGTAGCGCGCCCAAGCATCTCCGGTATCATAAACGGGAATATTAAAATCAAACCGATCATAAATGCTGTATGGTTCGTCCTTCCGCAGGTCCCATTTGACACCTGTACAACGCAGATTGGCACCGCTCAACGAGTAGTTCAGCGCTTCTTCCTTTGAATAGCTTCCGATTCCTTTAATCCGGTTAATAAAAATTTCATTGCCTGTCACTAAATCATGGTATCCCGCCAATTGCTCCCTCATATAAGGGACGAACTCGCCTACCTTTTCAATCCAACCGTCCGGTGCGTCCCATTTGACGCCCCCGACGCGCATATAATTGAAGGTTAGCCGGGCACCTGATAGTTCATTTAATAAATTTAGAATCATTTCCCTTTCCCTGAATGCATATAGGAAAGGGCTGATGGCGCCAATATCAAGCAAATAGGTACCCCACCAGACGAGATGGCTTGAAATCCGGCCAAGTTCCATCGCTAGCACACGTAAATATTCAGCCCGGTCAGGTATTTCGAGCCCCATCATCGTCTCCACCGCATGGCAAAGGACGTAGTTATTGGTCATGCCGGCCAAATAATCCAGCCGGTCCGTATAGGGAATGATCTGCGTATATTGAAGGTTTTCTGCTATTTTTTCAGTGCCTCGATGAAGGTAGCCGATGACCGGAGTTGCTTCAACGATCATTTCACCGTCTATTTTAAGGACCAGCCGGAAAACGCCATGGGTGCTTGGATGCTGCGGCCCGACATTCAAGAGCATTTCTTCCGTACGGATCATTGTTCACACCTCCTCATCATATGGTTCATAATCCTTCCTTAAAGGATGGCCGACCCAATCTTCCCCAAGCATAATCCTCTTAAGATCCGGATGGCCGGTAAAATGGATGCCAAGTAAGTCAAACGCCTCGCATTCCGGCCAATTCACTCCTTCCCATAATGAAGATACAGAAGGAATGGAAGGTTGCTGGCGGTCAAGCTTAACTTTCAACACAAGAGAATGGTTGTGCACAGAGGAGCACAAATAGACATATAGCTCGAAATGCGTGCCAAAATCGGTCGCGTGCAGTTCTGCCGCATAATCAAAAGCCGTTTCCGCATGATTTTTCAGAAATGAGGCAACCTGCAAATAATAGTCAGGATGGACTTCTATAGTCGGCACGTGCTTGGATAGTCGGTTAATCGATGATTGGATAATGGATTCTTTCCCTATATGGGTATGGATTGCGCGGATGTAAGTGTCCAATACTGGCTGATTGGGCGATGGTTCCAATTCCTCCGGCGGCTCTTCCTTTTTCTTTTTGGCAGCCCGTTCTTTTGCCAGCATTGCTGCTTTTGCCTTTGCTTCAGCTATTTTTTTGGCTTTCTCTTGCACTTCTTCGCTGTCGGATTGGATTGAATTTTGAGTAGGTATTGATTCGTTTGATGGGGTATCGTTTATGTTGGTTTCCCGGACAGTCCCTTTTTTTTCAGTGACCGTTCCATGAGGCGAGGTTGCATTTGGTTCTTCTATATTTTCTGGAGGCAGAGAAGTTGAAGTTTGTTTGTATGATGGATGTTTTTCTGTTTCTTTCAAGCTACATCACCCGCTTTCCATGCTTGGCTTCATAGCGGATTTTTTCACGCAGCCTGTTGATTCCATACATGAGCGCGGCTGGATTGGGAGGGCATCCCGGTATATACACATCCACAGGAACGATTTGGTCTACACCTTTTACAACACTGTAGGAATAGATATACGGACCGCCTGCAGTGGCGCAGGATCCCATGGCAATGACCCATTTTGGTTCCGGCATCTGATCGTATAAGCGCCGAATGATCGGGGCCATTTTTTTAGTAACCGTTCCAGAAACGATCATAACGTCCGACTGCCGGGGAGATGTCCTGAAAAAGGAACCGAACCGGTCAAGGTCATAATGTGATGAGCCTACACCCATCATTTCTATGGCACAGCAGGCAAGTCCAAATGTCATTGGCCATAAAGAGTTGCTCCGTGCCCATGATTTAAGCTGTTCCAATGTCGATAAGAATACATTTTGCTGCAATTCCTTCATTTCCTGCTGAGTGATTCCGTCTAATTTTAAGTCCATTTAAGCACCTTCTTTTTCCATGCATAAAGTAAACCAATGAACAGCACAAGTACGAACAACAGCATTTCGATCAATGCAAACAGCCCTAATTTATCAAATGCGACTGCCCACGGATAAAGGAATACCGTTTCTACATCAAAGATGACAAACAATAAGGCGAACATGTAGTAGCGTACATTAAATTGGACCCTAGAATCATGGAAAGGCTCCATTCCACTCTCATAGGTAGTGTATTTCGCCGAAGATGGCTTATACGGCCTTAGGATTTTTCCAATAAAAAGGGCTACAAGCGGCAATAGGATACCGAGGCTCAAAAAGATAAGAACAATCAAATAGTTATTCTGATACACATGCAGTGAATCCACGAGACTCCCCCTTTATGTCCGGTTTGCCGGCAAACAAACCAAATATTTACAAATTATGTAACCGTATACATTATAACATCGTTATACAAGAGTGTCGATGACTACCCGGATAGATTTGCCCCGCCTCCCCACTCTCTGTCCCCTTCTTTATATGCTTATTACTTAAGGTTGGATTTTATTATCGTAAATCTTTCGGTTCTCTCATTCCTCTTTTAATGGCACTCCAACATTCAAAAAATATAAGATGTTGCCAAACATGACTATTGTCATCTATATGGAGTGGAAATGATCAAAAGGCTTGGCTAAGTAAAGAGTGTTTTCGTAAACCTTGTAGCTTTTGCATGCGTTAATCGCTCCAGGATGCCCGCTTTCTGCGGGGTGGGCGATGAGCCTCCTCGGCCTCTGGCCTTGCGGGGTCTCATCTGTCCCACTGATCCCGCAGGAGTCTCGCACCTTCCGCTATTTAAAATAAGCAAAAGTCTACCATTCCTTTTATAAAGGAGGTGTAGTTAAAAGCAGCACCAACATTAACCTATGTTTTAGAAACTTTCCCTATAATCATATTCCCTATTTTATTCCACTTACATTTTAGATCAAGATCAACTTAATAAAGCAAAAGCGAAAGAAAAGAAAAGTTACAATACAGGAATTACATATGACCAACTAGCAAGAACACCTGATAAATATACGGGTGAAAAAGTAAAAATCCTTGGCAAAGTGGTTCAAGCCATTGAGGGAGACGGCGAGACTCAAATTCGATTAGCTGTTAAAAATGATTATGATACAATTCTATTTGGCTCATTTGAATCTTCTTCTATTCAATCTCGTGTATTGGAAGACGACCAAATTACGATTTATGGATTATCTACAGGCTTATTTTCTTATGATTCTACAATGGGTGGAACAATATCTATTTCAGGTGTATCTATCGATAAAATTGAATAAGTACGTAACAAAGGCACCCATCATTTAGAAGGTTGCCTTTATTCATATTAAAAGACCAAAATGAAAAAAGCCTGTTCCCCGCTTTCGCAAGGAACAGGCTTTTCTACTTATTTTAGGCTTTCATATATGTTTATACGATTGATGGCACGTTTTAAAGCCAACTCAGCTCGCTTAGAATCCACATTACGCTGCTGATCATGCAGAAGATGCTCTGCACGAGTCTTTGCAGACATAGCTCGGGCAATGTCGATATTCTCTGCTAGTTCAGCTGTTTGCGCTAAAATAGTAACCTTATCGGGGCGAACTTCCAAAAAACCGCCGCTGACTGCGACAAATTCTGTTTTTCCACCTTTTTTAAGGCGCACAGCACCGATTTCAAGCGGTGCAACCGTAGCGATATGGCCTGGCAATATACCAAGTTCACCGCTTTTGGCTTTTGTGCTTACCATTTCCACTTCGCCGTTATATACTGGGCCATCGGGAGTAACAACACTGACTTCTACCGTCTTCATTTCATACCCTCCTAGGTCCCTGGATTAAGCCATTGATTTTGCTTTTTCAACAACGTCTTCGATACGTCCCACTAGGCGGAATGCATCTTCCGGAAGATCATCATACTTACCGTCCAAAATCTCTTTGAAGCCTTTTACAGTTTCTTTTACAGGAACATATGAACCTGGTTGGCCAGTAAACTGTTCAGCTACGTGGAAGTTTTGTGATAAGAAGTTTTGGACACGGCGTGCGCGGCCAACGATCAGCTTATCATCTTCTGATAATTCATCCATACCAAGGATTGCGATGATATCTTGCAATTCTTTATAACGTTGAAGCATTTGCTGCACGTCACGCGCAACTTTGTAATGCTCTTCGCCAACAACTTCCGGTGACAATGCACGTGAAGTGGAAGCTAGAGGATCCACCGCTGGGTAGATACCCATTTCAGAAAGTTTACGCTCAAGGTTTGTTGTTGCATCCAAGTGGGCGAAAGTTGTAGCCGGAGCCGGGTCAGTATAGTCATCGGCTGGTACATAAATCGCTTGGATAGATGTTACAGAACCTTTATTAGTAGATGTGATACGCTCTTGCAATTGGCCCATCTCTGTAGCCAATGTAGGTTGGTAACCAACGGCAGAAGGCATACGGCCAAGCAACGCTGATACCTCGGAACCAGCTTGAGTGAACCGGAAAATGTTATCGATGAAGAACAATACGTCCTGTCCTTCTTCATCACGGAAGAATTCAGCCATTGTCAAACCTGTCAAGGCAACACGCATACGCGCACCAGGAGGCTCATTCATTTGTCCGAATACCATCGCTGTTTTCTTGATAACGCCTGAATCGCTCATTTCATAGTACAAGTCATTTCCTTCACGAGTACGTTCACCAACGCCCGCAAATACGGAAATACCGCCATGCTCTTGCGCGATATTATTGATCAATTCTTGGATAAGTACGGTTTTACCAACACCGGCACCACCGAATAGACCGATTTTACCCCCTTTGATATATGGAGCAAGCAAGTCTACTACTTTAATCCCTGTTTCAAGGATTTCCACTTGAGTTGATAATTGCTCAAATGTTGGTGCAGATCTATGGATCGGATCTTTACGCACACCTGCTGGAAGTGGTTGATCCAAATCAATATTTTCACCTAATACGTTAAATACACGGCCTAATGTGATATCTCCTACAGGAACTGAAATAGGAGCGCCAGTATCCTCAACATCCGCTCCGCGAGTTAGTCCATCAGTAGAAGACATGGCAACTGTACGAACTGTATCATCACCTAAATGAAGGGCTACTTCAAGTGTAATTGTGTTTCCAGTTGATGCATTGACTACTTTCAACGCATTGTAGATTTCAGGAAGCTGATCGTTGGCAAACTTCACGTCTACAACCGGACCCATAACTTGGGTAATGTGTCCTTTATTCATCGTTTTCCCTCCTATCATTACTTAACAACGTTCGATGACAGGCGTAAAGGAAGGAGAACTAATCTCCTCCACACCCTGTACATCTCTATTCTAATGCAGCTGCTCCACCGACAATTTCGGTGATTTCTTGAGTGATTGCTGCTTGACGTGCTCGGTTATAAACCAACGATAATCCGCTGATTAATTCACTTGCGTTATCTGTCGCACTTCTCATAGCTGTCATACGGGCTGCGTGCTCACTGGCTTTACCATCAAGCAAAGCGCCGTAGATCAAGCTTTCAGCATATTGAGGAAGCAATACTTCCAGAATTTCTTCAGATGAAGGCTCGAATTCATATGAAGTCATCTTTGTATTCGCTGCTAAATCAGCCAAAGGCAGAAGTTTTTTAGTAGTGACTTCCTGCTGAATTGCACTGACAAAGTGATTGTAATACAGGTAGAGTTCATCCAATGTCCCATCAGCGAACATTCCTACCGCTTGTTTCGTAATAGAGCTTATATCATCAAAGTTTGGATGATCGGAAACACCCAGGATTTCAAGCACAATATTCATATTGCGGGCCTTGAAGAAATCTCTGCCAACTCGTCCGATGACAATGATCGCATATTCATCCTGTGATTTATGGCGCTCCTTAATCGTTTGAAAGACTTTGCGCAGCACACTGCTGTTATAAGCGCCAGCAAGTCCGCGGTCAGAAGTGATCACGACATAACCTGTTTTCTTAACAGGACGGCTAGTGAGCATAGGATGCGATCCTTCATTGCTTCCCAAAGCGATATTGGCTACCACTTCCTGAATTTTTTCCATGTATGGAACAAATGATTTCGCATTTGATTCCGCACGGCTCAATTTAGAAGCAGATACCATTTCCATTGCTTTAGTGATTTGGCTCGTTTTCTTTGTTGAAGTAATACGAGACTGAATATCGCGTAAAGATGCCATTCTTTCTCACCACCCTTTTTCCATTTAGTTAGAAATCTTATGCAGAGACTGCGAATGTCTTCTTGAATGCAGTAATGGCTTCGACCATATCCTTGTCTTCAGGAAGGTTTCCAGTCGTACGAATTGTTTCCAACAATGGCTGGTGGTTTTGTTCTACGAAGCTTAAGAATTCAGCTTCAAAACGGCGAATGTCTTCAACCGGAATATCATCTAAGTGTCCGCGAGTCAATGCATACAGGATCATGACTTGCTTTTCCACTTTTAATGGTTTGTTCAAATCTTGTTTCAGTACTTCTACTGTACGTGCACCACGGGATAATTTATCTTGTGTTGCTTTATCCAGGTCAGATCCGAATTGGGAGAACGCTTCAAGTTCACGGAATGAAGCAAGGTCAAGACGCAGTGTACCTGCTACCTTCTTCATCGCTTTGATTTGAGCTGAACCACCTACACGGGATACGGATAGACCAGCGTTGATCGCCGGACGGACACCTGAGAAGAATAGATCTGATTGCAAGAAAATTTGTCCATCTGTGATGGAGATAACGTTTGTTGGGATATAAGCAGAGATATCGCCTGCTTGAGTCTCAACGAACGGCAATGCTGTAATTGAACCTGCACCGTGTGCATCGCTCAATTTAGCGGCACGTTCCAATAGGCGTGAATGCAGGTAGAATACATCCCCTGGGAATGCTTCACGGCCTGGAGGACGGCGAAGCAATAATGACAGCTCACGATATGCTGCAGCTTGTTTTGAAAGATCATCATACACGATCAATACATGCTTGCCATTGAACATAAATTCTTCCGCCATTGATACACCTGAGTATGGAGCAAGGTATAGTAATGGAGATGGTTGTGATGCAGAAGCCGTTACTACGATTGAGTACTCCAATGCACCGTTTTTACGAAGTGTTTCAACTGTAGAACGGACAGTAGATTCTTTTTGCCCGATTGCTACGTAGATACAAATCATATTTTGGTCTTTTTGGTTCAAAATCGTATCGATCGCAACACTTGTTTTACCAGTTTGGCGGTCACCGATGATTAACTCACGTTGTCCGCGGCCGATAGGCACAAGTGCATCGATTGCTTTAATACCAGTTTGAAGTGGTTCATGAACAGATTTACGGTCCATAACACCTGTTGCTGGACTTTCAATTGGACGTGTTTTTGTTGCATTGATTGGTCCCAATCCATCCACTGGCTGACCCAATGGGTTTACTACACGGCCAATCAATTCTTCTCCAACAGGGACTTCCATGATCCGCCCTGTACGGCGAACTTCACTGCCTTCACGAATTCCTTTTGTCGGACCTAAGATTACAAGACCTACGTTGTTCTCATCCAGGTTTTGGGCCAGACCCATTACACCATTAGAAAATTCAACGAGCTCTCCTGCCATTACATTATCAAGACCATGAACACGTGCGATCCCGTCACCCACTTGGATAACAGTTCCTACATCGCTTACTTCAATCTCTGACTGATAGTTCTCAATTTGCTTTTTTATCAGCGCACTGATTTCTTCAGCTTTAATGCCCATGAAATTCACCCCTATCTACGATTGTTAATTTAATAGTTGTTTTTCTAAACGTTCAAGCTTGCCGCTGATACTTCCGTCAAAAATGCGGTTTCCGATACGAAGCTTGATGCCGCCAAGTAACTCCGAATTAACGATGTTATCTATTTTCAATGATTTTTTTCCTACTTTAGCTGCAAATACAGTTGAAATGGATTCTCTTTCTGCATCTGTAAGCGGGCGGGTCGTATAAACCTCAGCCTCAGCCACTGATTTCTCTTCATTCACCAGCTCAACTACATGCTCTGCCATCAATGCGATTTCAGCAGTGCGGTGTGTGTCGAGCATCAAGGAAAGTGTATTGCGCATTTCCTGTGAAGTTGTGGAAAATGCTTCATTCAGAAGCTGTTTCTTTTGTTCCATTGTAATTTTAGGATTACTTAGGAAGCTCAGGAATTCCTGATTCGAAGAGAACACTTCTTTCACTATACGCGCTTCTTCAATAATTGAATCGAGTGCGCCTTTCTCTTTGGCAAGTTCAAACAGAGCCGCTCCATAGCGATTCGCTACTATTGTATTGCTCATTGTTTATCTCCTGCCTCTTGAAGATACTCGTTGATCAATTTTTCTTGATCTGCTTCATTCAACTCTTTCTCGATTACTTTAGAAGCTATAAGCACAGATAAAGAAGCCACTTGCTCGCGAAGAGCTGTGACAGCCTTTTCCTTCTCGGCAACGATTTCGAGTTTTGCACTCTCTTTAATGCGTTCTGCCTCCGTACGAGCAGCTGTAACAATCTCATCACGTTGAATATCGCCCTGTTTTTTGGCGTTTTCAATCAATGTTTGCGCTTCTGAGCGTGATTGCTTCAACAGTTCGCGTTGCTCTTCTACATAGCGACTCGCTTCTGCACGTGTTTTTTCAGCCTCATCAATTTGAGATGCGACATGTTTTTCACGTTCTTTCATCATGTTGACAAGCGGTCCCCATGCGAACTTTTTAAGTAATGCTAACAAGACAAGGAAACAAAGCAATTGGAAAATGATATCGCCGGCATTGAAATTCAGGCCTGCTGCCCCAAGAACTAAATCATTTGTTAACACGTTTGGTTCACTCCTTTCAAAGAGTTGTTCGAGTATGATATCGTCACATCCGTTGGCCGGATGCTAATTTTCTGTTTCAGAGCCCTTTCAGGCTGATTTTGCGAAAACAATAAAAGGAAGGCGAAGTCTATGGTAATGAGCTTCGCCGATAACCTTTCCAAACAATTATCTACCGATAACCATGAACGCAATAACTGTAGCGATGATTGGAAGTACCTCAACAAGACCAACACCGATGAACATTGTAGTTTGAAGTGTACCGCGTAGTTCTGGCTGGCGAGCAATCCCTTCGATTGTACGAGAGATAAGCAAACCGTTACCAATACCTGCACCTACTGCCCCTAAACCGATTGCGATTGCAGCTGCTATAAGACCCATGATAAAAATCCTCCTAGAATTTAATTTAATGTTTAAATTTTTACATTATTGTATATAATTAATGGTCATCGCTCACTTTGTGGGCCATGTAAACCATTGTTAACTGAACAAAAATAAATGCTTGTACCCCACCTACGAAAATGGAGAATCCTTGCCAAGCAACCATTGGAATGATTGCAGCGACTGTGCCGAAACCTACAGGTATGGCCAATCCTGCCAATAAGCCTAACAGAATTTCACCAGCATAGATGTTTCCGTAAAGCCGCAGACCTAATGTCAATGTATTAGCGAATTCTTCAATAATTTTGATCGGAAGCAAGAACGATACAGGCTGTATAAAGCCTTTTGCGTAGTTTCCGAACCCTCTCATACGGATACCGTAATAATGTGTTAACGCCAAGATCATTAGCGATAATGATAATGTGACTGCCGGATCCGCTGTAGGCGATTTCCACCATAGCTCATGTCCAACAGCAACGCTGAATGGCAGACCAAGCATATTTGAAATAAATATGTACATGATTAACGTCATGCCAAGCATCAAGAAGCGGGCGCCAGACTTCCAGTCCATAGAACTGTTGATTATATTCTTAACAAAATCCACAACCCATTCTATGAGATTCTGCTTGCCGGTCGGCTTAAGCTTCAGGTTCCGCGTAGCAATAAAGGCAATCAAAAACGTAATTGCACTTGCTACTAATATCATCATGCAATTTGCCAGGTTAAAATGCAGACCCAGAAATTCCACAATAGGAGCAGTATGATTCACGAGTATTCACCTCTCTTCCCCGTAATTGACTTTAGATTCGTGGATAATAAAAATTATAATCATGACAACTGTCGCTGTCACTAATCCCAAAACTGTACTAATAATGCTGAAATGTTCCGGATAGCGCATTGCTATAATAGTAGCCAATATGGCCGATGCGTACCTGGAAGCACTGCCTACTGAGCGCGCCTTCTTCCCTGCTACAGCCACCTCGCCGATCTTGATCGATCTCCGCGCAAGCAGCCACAGGTTAAACAGGCCGACGCTTGTACCTAGAATGAGCCCGGCAAAAACAGCTTGATACTTTGTAAAACCCCACCCCAATACATAAAGGGCTAATAAATAGAGTATGTATTTCAGCTGTCTTTTAAACATATATTGTATATCTGGCATATTCTTCAATCTTCTCCCCGGATATCTTTTTAATTTAGGTTTCCCTATTATGTACCCAAAAGTCTCACGTGCTACTTTCGAAAGGATGCACATAATAAAAATAGCATCTCGGCTGCAACATCAATTGACTACTTACACCGAAAACGCCTACCTATCAACACATATTCCATATCGTACCGAGACATTGAGAAACGCAAAAAAATAAAGAAACAATACAATTATCCCATAAATTCCTGCGGTATGAAAAGGCATTCAAATCCCAAGATTGACAACGTGGGTAAGTTAGAAAAAAGATTGTAGAAATTTTTAGAATACCCTATCAATTTATACCCTAAGTAATAATACAATAGCAAATATAGGTTGTCAATGAGAGTCTGTTGAATTTTGCCAAGTCCCAAAGGCTTTTGTGAAGAAGTTCATAAAACGTTAAAAAACCATTGTTTTCAGCCATTTCAAGCAATTAAGACGGATTGGTAAAACTCTTGGGTCCGCCCCTCCTTCTCAAGTATGATGACAGCTCGGTACAGCCCTCTGCCCGGAAGCTGTTTTCTAGCCACCTCTTTTTCCAGCAAGCCTGTAGGCGCCGGTGTAACTTGATCCAAGATTCCTGCGAAACGGAAGGTATCGAAGTCATATAAAGCGATGGTCAGCTTATCTGCCCCTCCCAGCACATACATGCCGTATCGGTATGACTGTCCGCCAGGGACTCTGTCAAAATGGAAGCCCATCACCTTCGGATAATCCACCTCTGCCTTCAAATAGATAAAGGGAATATGAAGAGGCTTGGTTCCTTCTGCCAAAGTTATGAACCCATCGTAGATTCCTTTTTCCAGTTCATTGGGATGCACTGTCAATCCTAGCATAAATTCCTTCTTCTCTTTTGGCTTCAATGTGAACTTTCTAGGAAAATGCCATGATAATCCAGATTGGTATGGAGGAATCCAAAAAGCATAATGCTTCGTTTGATCTGACGTATTTTCAATGATTATCTTTTCTTCATGCTCTTCTATACTTTGTTTACGATTGAACAATCCAAAAGTTACAGAACTGGGATACAAAAATGTATCTGCTTTTACAGCCTGATCGATTTGAATTCTGCCTGCACCTTGCTCATACGTTTTATACACCTCTCCATCCTCATTTGTCAAAACTTTTGCTGTAGTCATTAAAGCGGATTTAATTTGCTCCGGTTTCCAGTGTGGATGAGCCTGTTTCAGTAATATTACTGCACCTGTTACATGTGGAGCTGCCATGCTTGTGCCTTGCAAGTACATATATCCATCAGGAACTGTACTATTGATTTTCACCCCTGGTGCAACAACGTCCGGCTTGATCGACCAATTGACTGTAACCGGTCCCCTTGAACTAAAATCCGCTAATAAATCCTCCTGTTTTCTATAAACCGTCTTAACCATCGAGGACTGCCCCAGCAATTCCTTTAATCGGAGACCGTCCTTCCTAGATATTGTAACAGCAGGGATAGGCAGGGATTTAACAGTGCTTCCGATAAATGAACCTTCTTCGCTATTATAGATAATTACCCCTGCAGCCTTGTGTTTTAATGCATTATCCACTTTCGTATAAAGGGTGTCCCCTCCACGTTCAATAAGAACTATTTTTCCTTTCGCCCGATGGTATTCTTCCAATTTTCCGCTTCCGGCATCTGATAAGCAGATGGAAGGATGGGCCTTCCAAGTTAACGCTCCCAATATCTGTTGTACTGGAATATAGGTTGTTGTATTACCTAATCCCGCCTGTAAAAAAGGGGAATTTATAGGAGGGGACGATGCACCTACTGAAATCGCTTTCTCAGCAGTGCCGGGGGAACCTACAGTCCACACGCCCGGACCTGAATTTCCAGAAGATACCACAGCAGTAATCCCAAAAGACACTGCTCTATTCAACGCTTCAGTGACCGGCATATCCGGTGCATTCACAGAACTTCCCAACGAAAGATTAATCACATCCATTTTGTCTTCAATGGCCGCTTCTATTGCTGCAATAACACTTTCACTGTTGCCAGAACCTCCAGGCCCTAGCGCGCGATATGCATATAACTCCGCTTCCGGTGCAATTCCAACCCCTTTGCCGTTTGCTGCAATAATGCCGGCAACATGGGTGCCATGAAATGTAGCTTCCCTTGCAGGCTTCTTCGTTTCCATTGGATCATTATCCAGGTCGACTAAATCTCTTCCTCCCCGATACGCTTTTCTCAAATCAGGATGCAAATAATCTACTCCTGTATCTATGACCCCAACCTTTATGCCCTTCCCTGTCAGCCTATTCTTTTTTTGGTCATAAAGTCCCCTCATTGAATTGCCTCCAATGAATGGAATGCTGTCAGAAATAGCCGACTTATATGATGCCGAATCGTATAATCCGTCATCTCCGTATTCTCTCTTGAGTGCAAGCAAGGCCTTCTTTTTGCCCGTTATAGATAGACCATTGATGGCATAATGGAATTCCCGTTTCACCCGGATATCCGCCATAGTCGCTAGCTTTTTTTTGACTGCCTTTTTTTCTTCATCATTCCTGAACAACATAATCATACTATTTTGGCCACCGTTCTCGGATAAAGTTTGAGCTATACCCTTTTTTTCCGACACGATTGTCATAATGAACATGCAACATATTAATAGAAGAAACTTTTTTGTTTTCATTCAAATCCTCCCATTTTTAGGATTTCTATTCCTTTAAGGAATTATGCAAAATGAAGGATAAATAGAAAAAAAGCGCCGCTCCCTAAAGAACGGCGCTTTTTTTCTATTTTTTTATGGGTTGTACGGTTCAGGTGCTGAATCACTTTGTTTAAAGTAATAGCGGATGGCCTCCGCAATCCGTTTGGATGCATTGCCATCGCCATAAGGATTTGCAGCATGCGCCATTGCTTTGTATGCTTCTGCGTCTGTCAGCAATTCCTTAGCCATACTGTAAATTGTTTCTTCTTCCGTGCCAGCAAGCTTGAGTGTACCGGCTTCGATTCCTTCAGGGCGCTCAGTTGTGTCGCGCAATACAAGGACAGGGACCGCTAAAGAAGGTGCTTCTTCCTGTACGCCGCCTGAATCGGTCAGAATCAAGTGCGCTCTTGAAGCAAAGTTATGGAAGTCGTATACATCCAACGGTTCAATCAACTGGATGCGCGGATCATTCCCTAACACTTCATCTGCAAGTTCACGGACAACCGGATTCAAATGGACTGGATAGATGACTTGAACATCATCATGCTCCTCCACCAAGCGCTTAACCGCACGGAACATATTGCGCATCGGCTGTCCGAGGTTTTCGCGGCGGTGCGCAGTCAATAGGATCAAGCGGTCATCGCCAAGCTTATCAAGAACCGGATGGCTGTATTCCTCTTTAACAGTGGTCGATAAGGCATCGATCGCTGTATTCCCAGTTATGAAGATGCTTTCTTCCTTCTTATTTTCATTCAGAAGGTTCTGTGCTGCCTTCGGTGTTGGGGAAAAATGCAAATCAGCCATTACACCTGTTAACTGGCGGTTCATTTCCTCAGGGAATGGGGAATATTTATTCCACGTGCGAAGCCCGGCTTCCACATGGCCAACCACAATTTGATTATAGAAGGCGGCAAGCGCTGCTATGAAAGTGGTGGTTGTATCGCCATGGACAAGCACGATGTCAGGCTTTACTTCTTTCATAACTTTGTCCAGCCCCTCTAATCCGCGTGTGGTCACATCAATCAAGGTCTGTCGGTCTTTCATAATATTTAAATCATGATCAGGCTGAATAGAGAAAATCTCCAACACTTGATCCAGCATTTGGCGGTGTTGAGCAGTTACGGTTACGATTGATTCAAAATGCTGTGATTGATTTTGAAGTTCTAAGACTAATGGCGCCATTTTTATCGCTTCAGGTCTTGTCCCGAAGATTGTCATTACCTTAATGCGCTGGGTCATGTTTTATCACCTTTTCTTATTTAGTCCCGAAAAGACGGTCTCCTGCATCTCCCAATCCAGGTACGATATAGCCTTTTTCGTTTAGTTTTTCATCAAGGGCAGCAATATAAATATCCACGTCCGGATGAGCTTCCTTCAATGCATCCACACCTTCTGGAGCAGCGATCAGGCACATGAATTTAATATTTTTTCCGCCGCGGTTTTTCAAGGAATTGATCGCTTCGATTGCCGATCCGCCTGTTGCCAGCATTGGGTCAACAACGATGAAATCTCTTTCTTCCACATCACTAGGAAGTTTCACATAATATTCTACGGGCTTTAATGTTTTTGGATCTCTATATAAACCGATGTGGCCGACTTTGGCAGCAGGGATCAGCTTCAGGATGCCATCAACCATTCCAATTCCTGCACGAAGGATAGGAACAATCCCAATTTTTTTACCGGAAAGAACTTTAGATTTTGACACTTCAACAGGTGTTTCTACATCTACTTCTTCAAGGGGCATATCACGTGTGATTTCGAAAGCCATAAGAGTGGCAACTTCATCAACCAATTCACGGAATTCCTTAGTACCAGTCGCTTTGTCACGAATGTATGTTAGCTTGTGCTGAATTAATGGGTGATCGAATACATAGACCTTTGTCATGAAGGATCGCTCCTTTTCAAATTTTAATTGCACGTTTATAGTGCACACTTCTGTCCATTCTACATAAAAAGACTGCAAGTAGCAATATACTTCCTCAAGTGTCGGAAAAACTTCATCGCTCCACGCCATTATACCGCTTTTTAGGAGTTTCGTTCAAACCGGCTATTCAATGGCACACCCCAAAAAAACTGTTTAGCGTATATACGCCAAACAGTTTAATGGTCATCTTATAAAGATGGATATAATGTATATTTTCCTGATAAAGTAACGACTCTTTCTTTTGCTTCTGATTGTTTTGCTTCATCTTCAGGATACTTCAATGCTAAAGCCATGATGCTTGCAATTTCATCCATATCCTCTTCGTTAAAGCCGCGTGTGGTAACAGCTGCAGTACCGATTCGGATCCCGCTTGTGACAAATGGGCTTTCCGGATCAAAAGGAATGGTATTCTTATTAACAGTAATGCCAACTTCATCGAGAATATGTTCTGCCACTTTACCGGTCAGATTAACTGTACGCACATCCAAGAGCAACAAGTGGTTGTCCGTTCCGTCTGAAACCAGTTGAAAACCTTCTTTTTTCAATGCATCAGCCAACCGTTTAGCGTTCGTGATGATTTGTTTTGCGTAATCCTTAAAGGATTCATCTAACGCTTCTCCAAATGCAACCGCTTTGGCGGCAATCACATGCATCAAAGGGCCGCCCTGTATGCCAGGGAAAATGGACTTATCTATTTTCTTTGCAAATTCCTCTTTGCAAAGGATCATGCCGCCGCGTGGGCCGCGCAAGGTTTTATGTGTTGTAGTCGTTACAAAGTCGGCATAAGGAACTGGATTTGGATGCAATCCTGCTGCAACCAAGCCTGCTATATGCGCCATATCAACCATTAGATAAGCGCCCACTTCATCTGCGATTTCACGGAATTTCTTAAAGTCGATTTCACGTGGATAAGCACTCGCACCAGCTACAATCAATTTTGGTTTATGTTCTTTCGCTTTTTGCAGAACATCTTCGTAATTGATTAGATGGGTTTCTTTGTCTACGCCATAATCTACAAAATTGTATAGTACACCGCTGAAGTTAACCGGACTGCCGTGTGTTAAGTGGCCGCCATGTGAAAGGTTCATGCCCAGCACTGTATCGCCTGGTTCAAGAATCGTGAAATACACAGCCATATTGGCTTGTGCGCCAGAATGCGGTTGAACGTTGGCATGCTCTGCTCCAAATATTTCTTTTGCACGGTCTTTTGCCAGGTTTTCCACAACATCCACATGCTCACAACCGCCGTAATAACGCTTGCCAGGGTAGCCTTCGGCATATTTATTAGTCAGAACGGACCCTTGTGCTTCCATTACTGCTTCACTAACAAAGTTCTCAGAAGCAATCAATTCGATTTTCGTTCTTTGGCGCTTTAGTTCATCCTGTATTACATCAAATACTTGACGATCCTGCTCTTTTACATGTTTCATTGCCATCCTCCTCGATTCGTATACCATCCTTGATGCGACATGATATGAGTACGTTTTTTGAAAATTCTACTTTATTCTATCATGTTCGCATTCCTGTTGGTAGTATGTATTTACAATCCACTTTAATATATTTAACTCGCACAAAGACGAACTTTATTATTTTTTTATAAATAATTGTTCGTTTTCAGTTAGTCAAAAGTAAAAAACAAGACCCGATAGGCCAACCATCTGCCTATCCGGTCCTTATCGATTTACCTGATTACTTCATAAACTGCACGCATGCCGCCGATCAGTTTAGGCCTTGTCACTGCCATTGTCACATACGCTTTTCCGATATGCGCCGTATTCGAACGGACCGGTACAGCGACATGTTTCAAATGCATACCAATCATGGTACTGCCGATATCGATGCCAGCGTCCGCCTGTATGTATTCCACCATTACAGGTTCCTTCAGATGGCCGTATGCATAAGCAGCCAATGCTCCTCCTGCGGATTGGACAGGAACAACCGATACTTCCTCATACCGCCCTTCACGCATTGTCTCAGCTTCGACCACAAGTGCTCTGTTCAAATGCTCACAGCATTGAAACGCAGCCTGAAGGCCATTTTTTTGGCAGAAGTGCTGCACCGTTTGGAATATCGCTTCTGCCACTAGAATCGTACCGCCCGTACCAATCTGCTTGCCGACTACTTCCGATGTACTGCAGCCTACTACGAACAGCTTGCAGCGTGCAAACTCAGGATGCTGCTTCAAATCATGAAGCATACGCTCTAATTGCTGTTTCATTTCCTCTACATCATACGGATGTACTCTCTCCTCTGACATGGCTTCCGCCCCCTATAATGAAGGATTTGTGTTTTCGAACTCTGTAATTTTATTGACGCGATTTTCATGGCGCCCGCCTTCAAATTCAGTAGTCAGCCAGATTTTCGCAATATCTCTTGCCAACCCCGGCCCAATGACTCTCTCTCCCATTGCCAGCATATTTGTGTCATTGTGCTGGCGTGTGGCATGTGCACTGAATGTATCATGGACTAAAGCACAGCGGATCCCTTTCACTTTATTGGCCGCTATGCTCATGCCGATTCCTGTTCCGCATACAAGTATCCCACGATCAAATTCACCGGCAGCCACTTTTTGGGCTACTGGAAGGGCATAGTCCGGATAGTCAACAGACGTATCGCATTCACAGCCAAAATCCTCGTACTGGATGCCCATTTCCTCCATCAATGCTTTCAATTCCTGGCGGATATGGATTCCGCCATGGTCTGACGCGATTGCAACTTTCATATCTATCTTCTCCTTTTAGTATTGGATTGTAATGAATTCATCTATATCCATTCTACCTAATAGTTTATTTATTAAAAAGGTGTACATCCATAAGATTTCAACCCTATTATTGGGAAGCCTGCTAAATCAGCATTTACCTTCCCAATAATAAAGCCCTCCGTCTCATTCAGCCGGAGAGCTCTGTTCATTTTAATCCTACACAAGGAAGCGGGTAATGGTATTTTTTAATTTATCCGCCTGTTCTTGAAGAATAACTGTCAGTTGTTCGACATTATCAATCACACGCGCCTGTTCCTGAGCGGATACCGCCACTTCTTCCGCCGCAGCAGACGTTTGTTCCGCTATCGCAGCAACATCCTGGGATTGCGTAGACGTTTGTTCAATGCTCTCCATTTGCCGGTCGACCAAGGCCGTAATATCTATGACCTCTTCCGCCACCTTATGGACTGTGCCTGTCATTTTCTCAATTATGATGTTGGTTTCATTGCCTTTCTCAGCTTCACGGTCAGCACTCTCCACCTGGCAGCTGATTTGCCCCACAACACCTTTCACGTCATTTTGGATATTCTGTATGAGTGTCGAGATCCCTTGCACTGCCTTGGCACTTTGATCTGCCAATAGCCGTACTTCTTCCGCTACTACAGCAAAGCCCTTTCCATGCTCACCGGCCCTCGCGGCTTCGATGGAGGCATTCAGTGCCAATAGGTTCGTCTGCGCTGCTATATCGCCCACCAACTGAATAATCTGTTCTACTTCATTCGCATTTTCTTCCAGCCTTTTTACCGCGGAAAGCGACTGCTGGTTCTCTCTGGCAAGATCATGGATACCGGAAATCAGAGAATGGATGACCTCTTTACTGCGATTCAATTCTTTGACCATCATAGCCGATGTATCGGCAGACGTACGCGCTTTAACCTGCACCGTTTTAGCGATGGCTGTAATATCTTCAACGGACTCAGCCGTGTTTTGGATAGACACGGCCGAATTATCCGCACCTGCAGAAATCTCTTGAATCGTTTTGGAAATGCTGTCAGCTTGTTCGGCTGCAACTGCCGATTCCTCTGAAATGGTCATAACCTTTTCATTCGTTTGGGTAAAATTCTGTTCTATGCTTTGTACCATTTCTCTTAAATTGTGGAGCATCCGATTAAAAGCCAAACCTAAAGAACGGATTTCATCATCAGACTTCGATACTTCCAGATCCTCTTTTATATTGCCTTCGGATGCCTTTATGGCCACTTTCTCCAAATTCTCCAACGGCTTCACCACAAAACCGGCTGCGAAAATAGCGATGAGCCCCGACCAAATAATACCCAGCAAAAGAGTAATGATCGTAAACCAAACTTGATTTGCCCCTTCAAAAAACATCGGATATAAAATGTAAATGAAGAAACCGCTTGTTGAATATGTAATAAGTGCCACAACCGTTATGAAAAGCGCCAATTTCTTTCTCAAGCCAAACCGAAATGTTTTTTTCTTGTTCATTTTTGTCCCCCTATGTTACAGCTGATGACCCCCCATCCCTAGTGGCCGCCCAGCTTTTCGACTAATTTACCGATTAGCTCTTTCAATTCCATAAACGTCCCTTGGTAATGCTGCTTGGTGCCGCCGAAAGGATCCATTACATCCATTGAGTCATACTCTCCGCCAACAAACTCCTTCAATGTAAATACTTTGCCTGTATACTGGGGAAAAGCATGCATGATAGCATTGCGATGGGATTGCGTCATTGCCAGCACATAGTCTGCCCACTCCATGTCTTCCCGACTTAAGAGCCGGGCTGAATGATGGTGTGCGATGTGATGGTCATTCAGCACTTCCTGGGCATAACGGGATGCCTCATCGCCGCTGTGAGCGTATACTCCCGCGGATCTCACCTCCACCTGCTGATTATCCATATGTTTTAAAAGTGCCTCTGCGATAGGACTTCTGCACGTATTCCCTGTACAAACAAATAGTACACTAGTCATGGAATATCCTCCCTTTTATCTATTATAAAATATTTAACTGCTTTTCCAAGCCCAAAATAAGATTTAATTAAAACAGCTTTTGCTAAACGTCACAAAATTTACTCAATTCCACAAATAGAGTAGATACCTACTCTACTATTATACTCTGTTCTTCTTTTTCTTGTTTGGCTCATTTTTCCCACAGAAAAAAGGATCTTATTTTCTTGAACAAGATCCCGGTTCTTGCTATATATTATGTTTCCCGAAGGCACTGCCCATCAGATAGGAAGAAGCAATTTGATTCCAAAAGCAAACAGGACGCTGCCTCCAAGCACCTGGCTGTATACGCCCAACAAACCCTGTACCTTGCGGCCAATCATAAGCCCTGCCAATGTCAGCATAGTGGCCATCAAGCCGAATAAGGTAATCGCCAGGAAAGTCCTTGCACCGTATATGCCCAACGTTAAGCCAACCGAAAAACTATCCAGGCTTACACTTAGCGCAAAGACAAGTAAACCAAACCCGACCGGCACGATAAATCCATTGCTTTCTCCCTTTAACCCGGATATAAACATGCCTAGCCCCAAAAGAATAAGCAGCAAGCCTCCTGCATAGGTGGCATACGTGCCGAATTGATCTGATAAAAAGCGGCCGGCGGACATTCCAATCAATGGCATAATGATATGGAAAATGCCAACTGTTGCCGCTATGATTCCTATCTGCCGTAATCGGAGTTTATACATCCCCATCCCCAGGCCAACAGAGAATGAATCCATCCCCAGAGCAAATGCCATCAATAACAATGTAATGAATTCACCTATTGTTGCGTGCACACTTCTCAACCCCCTTGGACTTGCTCTCTAAACATATGCCCGTCCAAGAAAGAATAGAACAATAAAGTAAAGCGGAGAGCGCCTGCTTAGCCCCGACAAGCTTAAGACGAGAATTGCTCAAAGGCTGGTTTTGCCTTTGACTATTCTCGGCTTAAGACCTCGAGGGGGTGGCGCTCGGAGCTAGATCAAGAAAAGCGCAGAGCGCCTGCTTAGCCCCGACAAGCTTAAGACGGGGCTTACAGGAAGCATGCCCTGGCCGCCCCACAAAAAAAGAAGCCTTTCCAGCTTCTTTCTTCTACATTTTATTCTTTCAGCAAATGGTGCCCGGCTGCTTTCATCAATCGGTTCATAATCGCATCGCCAATTCCATCGCGAGGGAACACTTCGCCGTATATGATATCGGCTCCACAATCATCGAACGATCGCAAGGCATCATAAATACCAGCCGCCACTGTCGAAAGGTCCTTCCTGGAACCGCATGTTATGATGTAATCCGCCTGATAAGAACCGCTATGTTCAACAGTTGTAAGCACTCCTACCTTCTTCCCTTCCTTTTTGCTTCTGTCTATGGCGTTCTGGATAAAATCCACACTGCCATCCATCAACACAAAAGGGGCATCAGGCGCATAATGCGTATATTTCATGCCAGGAGCTTTAGGCACTTCATGTTCGCTGTGTAGGGCAGCATCCTCTTCTACACGGTCAATGACTGTCAACAAATCTTCCTTTGTTACGCCGCCCGGACGAAGTATCACAGGTATGTCCGTTGTACAATCCAATACCGTTGATTCAACGCCCACTCCTGTTTCTCCTCCATCTACTATTCCACTGATTCTGCCAGACAGATCTCCTTCAACATGTCCCGCTGTCGTCGGGCTAGGCTTTCCTGATAAATTGGCGCTCGGAGCAGCAATTGGCAGATCGGCAGCAGCAATAAGAGCGAGCGCAACAGGGTGGTCCGGCATACGGATTCCCACGGTTTCAAGTCCTGCTGTTGCAAATTCCGATAAGCCGCTCTTTTTCTTCAGAATAATGGTAAGCGGTCCTGGCCAAAACGCCTCCATCAATTTCTGGGCAGTCGGCGGCACTTCCTGCACAAGTTCCTGCAATTGCTGAATCTTGGCAATGTGGATAATCAGCGGATTATCGCTCGGACGCCCTTTTGCTTCGAATATTTTCTTGACTGCCCCATCATCTGCGGCATTCGCACCAATTCCATATACAGTCTCTGTCGGAAAAGCGACGGCTTCGTTTTCCTTCAACAATTGAGCTGCAGCTTGGATTTGGGGTTCATGATCGATTGTCGGATCTATTTTCCAAACTATTGTTTTCACTTTGTACACCTTCTATTATACGAGTCTGAATGTCTTCTTCATTCTATTATAACCCTACTTTACTAACAAACGCACATATTCCCCATACTGAATATTCGGTTATAATTGCTCGTTTTATCCACAATTTGTGGATAATAACTTATTAATTGTTGATAATTATGTGGATATGTACATAAACTATAGAGTTTTACACATAAAAAAGACATCTTCTACTCGGCCGAATTCCATGAAGGCTGTTGATAACTTGATTGCTTCCGGCATATTTTCTTGATCCGTTTGTTCAAAGTCAAATGATGTAAAGAAGGCTGCGCTGTCTTTATGGTTTGATGCCAAATAAATAGAATCACTCCCCAATTCTTCAACCAACCCCATTGCATCATTGAACAATGAAGGGAGCACATGGATAGGGAAAGCCGGAGAAAAGACAAAGGAGCGCAGGAAAGCGGTACCTGCCAGTATTTGAATCCCCAATACGCATAACAGCTCCCCTTTTTCTCCTTCTACATAGATAAATTGGCAGCTTTCATCATATATGGCTGCGCTCTTTTCGATAAATGATCGAATACGCGGATAATCCTTTTGTATCCCTTTCTTCACAATATACATGCAAATTCCCCTTTCGACTTATGTTCTATTAAGTCTATGAACGAAAAGGGACAAATAGAATAGGAAGTAAAAGATTTCATAAAAAGATATCCACATACTTATTCACATACTCTCGGCAGACGATCAGACAAGATAATACGCAATCACATTGTTCTGTTGAAATCCTACCGATAAATAGAGAGATAGAGCATTTTGATTATCAGTTTCTACATCCATTTTCACCTTTGCAATCCCTTCGGCACCCAACTTACCTAATATTCGTTCCAATGACGCCCTCCCATAGCCTTTCCCCTGTTCATCCGGATCGATTGCAAAAGCAGATAGATAAACAGAGTCTTCTTCTTGACTCGCTGTAATCGTACCAATTATTTTATTTTCATAGACGATGGCGTAGAGTTGATGTTCACCAGAGTGAACATTGCGCGCCAGTAAAGCTGATACCTCTTCTTCTGAGTCCCCAAAGCTTCTTTGCAAAACTCGGCTTATGGATTCAATATCTGAATCTGCAGCTTCTTTTATAGCTACCTTATTTTTTTCAATAGCCTCAAAGCGGTCAAGCACGGCACTTAAGCCATATTCGGAGAATAGCAGGTTAGACCCAAGCTGATTGGCAAACGCTATTCCGGATACAGATTTTTGGTCCACTACTAGCAATTTTTTATATGTCTTCACATTTGCTTCTTTTTGCAGAATAGACAGCATCTCTGACATGATTCCCCGCCGCCGTGCTGAAGGCAGTACCATGCCCGCCAATTCTACCTCTCCATTATCTATCATGCTGTATGCACCCAAAAAACCAATAAGATTCCCCCCATCTTCGCACCACACATAGTAGCCTTTACCTATCTCTGGATTTCTCATCATAGGCACATTCAACGACTCTATCAACGATATGGAGTCTTCTTTTTCGCAAAGGCATGCCAATGAGAGGACCCGCTCTATCTCTTCGCCCGCCAATGCCGTTTTATAATACATATTCATAGCCAACTTCACCTCCATTATAAAAGGAGCCTTTCGGACTAAAGGCTCCCTTTAAGTGTAACTTATCAACTGAATCAGCGGGTTGATTATTCAAATAAATCTTTCATAAGATCCGCAAAGAACCAGCGTTTTTCGATTTTAACTGATTCTTCATCCCGTTCCGTATATAAAGGCGGTTTAGCTTCATCCTCTTTCTTTGTTTGGTGTTTTGAATCATCCTTATTTTCTTTGGAAAGACCCTTATTCTCCTCCAATTCCTCCTCGAGTGAAACATGTTTCTCATCGGTCCCGCCAGCTTCATCCATAGACATCTCTTCATCTTGCTTTTCCTCTTCATCCATCGCTTGGGCACTGACCGCTGTCCCATTTGAAAAATCAAGGAAACATAAAGGAGGAAACAAGACACACCACCAGTTTGCCCCTTCCCCTGCTCCGAGAGTAATGACAATAGCCTCATATTCTCCAGCCGGATATAAGAATTGCCCGTATAGTTTTGTAGGGAATTTCGCCTTACCGAATTCCACCTTCACAGACTGGTTGGAGCCGGCCTTCGCTACATGTTGCTTTGCTATATTCTGTATATCCGGCACATGACTTTTGATGATACTTCGCGCTTTATCGATCGAAGTCAGATCTTTCACCCAGGTAGTAATATTCGCATTCACTTCATCACGGATCGCCCGCTTCAAATCTTGGTCTTTCTCTGTATCACTGTTTGCCAGTATCCGGAGCCTGATCGCTTCCTTCGGGATAATGACTGCTTCCTCCGCTGCTTGAGCATTTTCAGCCTTTGGTATATAAAAGCTCAGGATGGTTCCCAAGCACAACATGACAACATATAATCCTGCAAAATTGGTTTTTTTCATTTGATTCACTCCCCCTTGTAGCACTCATTCTGGCCAAAATCCATCTATCTTAAACTAGCAAAATAGATATTTTTCAAAGGGGAGCCTATTCTATTATTTCCGGTCGATTACTTTTATGCCAATGCCCAATAGTACCGCTCCCATCAGAAAGAGGATGCCCATTGGATACAGCAAAGCAGACCAGCTTTGCCCATAGATGGTAGCTCCCTTGAGAGCCTGCATTCCATAAGTGATCGGCACTATTTTAGATAAAAGAAGAATCGTTTTGGAGGTAACAATTTCTAGCGGCCAATAAGCTCCTCCGAGCATGGCCATTGATACAGCCAAAAAAGGAACAACTGCCCTGAATTGCTGTAAGTTCTTTACAAGCGCAGCAATTAATAGCGCAATAGCAATAATGCAGAACGTATACGGAATCAGGATGATCAGCGTTTTTCCGAAGGCTCCATAGAATTGGTACTGCAGCACAAAACGGAATATGCAAAAAACAAGCGCCATTTGAATATAGCCTGTTATGAAACTGTAGGCCAAATTTCCGGCATACAATTGCCATTTCCTCAACGGAGACAGAAGCAGCCGATTCCATATGCCATTTTGTTTTTCGGTCAGAATGGTCACAACATTAAAGGATATCGTAAAAATGACGAAGAATAATCCAAATCCAAAAAGGGCTTGTAAACCAGAATCATCACGGAAGGCATCCTTGGCCATAAACCCTTTCTTCTCCACCTCAAATGGCGTTTGATCTTCCAGTTTGGATAAGTCTTTTTTCAATTCAGCCGCTTCTTCCGGCGTCTTTGTTTGTACTTGTTCCATAATGGCATCCGTGCGTCCAAGATCCTGGTAGCCCTTATTCAATTCATAGTTTAGCAGGGAAAAATTTTCCCCTTCCGCTATGATAAAAATGGTAGCGCCCTTCGATTTCAGTTCCACAGCCATTTCACTTTTACTATCATTGACAGCTTCTAAGGCATCTTCCTTATCCTCTGGACTAAAATGAAATGTATTGGATGCATTCAATTTTTGCACGATCGGTTTTAATTGCTGTTTCGTTAATTCGCTGAATACCGGTACTTCAATCTTCCCTCCATAGTTCATGCCCATCACATACGAAAACGCCAATAAAATGACTGTCATTGTGATAAATGACCATGGTTTGCGCTTCAGCAATCGGAATTTCACCCTCAATACAGCCAGCATCGGTTACTTCGCCTCCTTTCTTGGAAAAATCATGACTGCCGCCGTTAGCAGGATGACAGCATAGGCAATTAATGTGGCTATATAGGTCCCCATTGCAGATAAATCGTAACCCTGAGCAATCTTCATATAGGCTTTAAGGCCTGCTCCATTCAAGGATAGTTCCCCAATCTTTTGCATCCAATCCGGGAAACTGTCTATCGGCACAAAGCTCCCCCCAAAAAAAGCAAGGACTGCCACCACTACACTAGAAAACGAATCAGCAAACGACTCTGTTCTTTCCCGATAGCTTAAGGACGCAAGCAGTGCTGACAGCCCTCCAACCGCCATGCTAAGAAGCAGGGAAACAAGGATAAAATCAAAAACACTTGCCATTTGCACACCAAAACAGAAATGAGCAAACGTAAATAAGATCACCAATTGAACAAAACCGATAATACTGCAAGATGCCATGACACTGCCTAAATAGGCCCATGGAGAAACCGCAGCCAACCGGATTCTCTGATAGATATGCTTTTCCTTTTCAAGCAAGGCAAAGGAAGCCAGTGTCGAAGCGACATATAATACAAACATCGTACTCATGCCAATCGTATAATAAGTCGATGAGTCTATTGTTTTCATTCCATGCACTGTTTTCTTTTCGATATGGACAGCACCTTGCTTCCCTACTGTATCAAGAGGCATTTGATGGACTTGCAGGAACGAAGCGTATGCATACTCCTGTTTGAAATCCTGAAGTATTTTATCCACAATGCCTGCTGTTATTTGTTCATTTTCATTTTTGATCAATGTCAAGGAAGGCGGTTTTCCTTCCCCAAGTAAATAATGCTGCAGGAATGAATACGTAAAACCTTCCGGAACTTCAATGATTGCAGACGTATCTTTCTGCTTTTTAGCATCTGACAACTTATTCGGCCCTACGGCATGAAGCTCGATGTTCTTCTCGCTCTCCTTATTCCCAAGCACCTTATCCTTTAATGTGGAGATAGGCAACGTCTGTTTAGCAGCGGCAATCAGCTGTTTCTTCCCCTGCTCCGGTATAGTAGGAGAGGCTTGGACCTCCTTCATAAATGTTTGTAGTTCTTGTTGTTCAGATGCATGCTCCACGACATACACCTTCGCCTTGATTGCACTTGCCCCTGAATTCATCAAGCCTCCAAGCGCAACACCCAAAATACTGATCAGCGCAATCGGCATCACCAGCAATATAATCAATTCATGTTTATTCCGAAGCAAAACGTTCATATTTTTTTTGATTAATTGGGCAAACATCACATCACCCCTAATCCCGAAGGACCCGGCCGGTCAAATGAAGGAATACATCTTCCAGCGTCGGATTTTTCTGTTCTATGCTTGTAATAGGGACAAACCATTTTTCAGATAAGGAAATCAGTAACGAAAATAGATTGACATTCTTCGGAGCAATAATAGTCATGGTATGATCCTGAATGGACACAGAGCTAATTTCTTTACGATTCCTTAATTCTTCTTCCAACTGAGGCGATTGCTTCTCAAATTTTGCTACAATTGTATTTTCAGAGGAAAGCATTTTTTTCAATTCATCCGTCGTACCGGAAGCGATAATTTCACCATGGTCCATGATATAAATTCGGTCACAGAGGAATTCCACCTCTTCCATATAATGCGATGTATAAAGAACCGTCATATTCTGTTCTTTATTCAGCTTTTTGACCGATTCCAAAATATAATTGCGGGATTGCGGATCAATGCCGACCGTCGGCTCATCCATGATGATGAATTCTGGATTATGAAGAAGCGCAACACCGATGTTAAGGCGGCGTTTCATTCCTCCAGAAAAGGTTTTAACGATATCTTTGCTCCGATCCTCTAAACCGATCACCTTCAAAACTTCCTCTACGCGCCTTCGCAGCTCAGCTCCCTTCAAACGATGGATGCGCGCAAAGAAAACCAAGTTTTCCTCTGCGGATAATTCCTCATATAAGGCAATCTCCTGGGGCACGACACCCAATATATTCCTCAAATCCGCCGGATCTTTGACAATGCTATTCCCATCCAGCAATACATCTCCGGAGGTCGGCAGCAACAGCGATGAAATCATGGAAATCGCCGTACTTTTCCCCGCGCCGTTCGGCCCGAGCAATCCAACCGTTTCACCACGGTCCAAATATATATTCATATGCTTAACAACACTTTTATCCTTAAACCTCTTCGTCAAATCAATCACTTCAAGCAAATATAACATCCTCTCTGGATTTCAATTTTCACTCTACTTTTATTATAAGATTTATCTGACTATGATTAACTGCCCTCAGTCACTTAAACATGACAAAAATATGACCCAGGTCACATATAAAGCGGAAAGCGCCCGATTAACCCCGACAAGCTTAAGACAGGCACCTGACAAAGACCGGTTTTCGTCTTTGACAGGGGCTTGGCTTAAGACCTCGAGGGGTTGGCGCTTGTAGCTGGATTACATATAAAGCGGAGGCGTTCGATTAGTGACGTACAAACTGGACCCTTTTTCTTGAGATAAAGGAAACACGGTGAGCAGGCGAGCCGATGTTGACTTATCGTAGAGAAACAGGGGAAGTTTGCTAGTCGCTGAACGCCAGAGCTGGATTGCATATAAAGCGGAAAGCGCCCGATTAACCCCGACAAGCTTAAGACAGGCACCTGACAAAGACCGGTTTTCGTCTTTGACAGGGGCTTGGCTTAAGACCTCGAGGGGTTGGCGCTTGTAGCTGGATTACATATAAAGCGGAGGCGTTCGATTAGCGACGTACAAACTGGACCCTTTTTCTTGAGATAAAGGAAACACGGTGAGCAGGCGAGCCGATGTTGACTTATCGTAGAGAAACAGGGGAAGTTTGCTAGTCACTGAACGCCAGAGCTGGATTGCATATAAAGCGGAAAGCGCCTGGTTAACCCCGACAAGCTTAAGACAGGCGCAAAAAAACCGCCTTTGGTTGGCGGTCATGTTAAGAGATATGATTGCGGACAGCGTATATGGCTAGCTGTGTACGATCCCGCAAATCCAGTTTGTGCAGGATGACGGTTATATGGTTCTTCACGGTACCGATAGACAAATGCAGCTCTGTGGAAATTTCCTTATTTGTCTTTCCACTTCCGACACAGCGGATTATATCCACTTCTCTCGGAGTCAATAAAGGAGACACTTCCGGTTCAGTATGGGGCATTTCCAAAAGCCTCGGGATTACACGCGCCGATACGTCCTCATGAAGAGGAAGTCCGCCTTTCAGACAGCTTTCCACTGCCGAGAGCAATTTATCCGAGTCGGCTGTTTTCAACAAAAAGCCATTAGCCCCCTCCTGTAACGCCTTTAAAGTATACTCATCATCATTAAAAGTAGTCAGCATAAGAATTTTAACTCGATATCCTTCCCGGCGAATGGTCTTCACCGCTTCAATCCCGTCCATAACCGGCATTCTGACGTCCATTATAATTAAATCAATCCCATGGGAAGACAATTGTTCGAGAGCTTCTTTACCATTGGATGCCAAAGAAGTAACCTTCATTCCGGGATGCTGCTCTACCATCATCTTGATGCCTTCCCTTACAATATTTTGATCCTCAACGACCATGATTCTCCACATATTACTCACTCCTATGCACCGGAAATATTCCTCTTACGATAAATTGTCCGCCTTCTTGATACACATGAAGCCGACCTCCCAATTCTTTTATCCGCTCCTTCATTCCCCTCAGGCCAAATCCATACTGGATCGGCTTATACTCGGTTGATTTATTGGTAACGACAAATTCAACATCCCCGTTTGCTGTTTTGCTTAACTTTACCTGTACTTCACGGGAATCTCCGTACTTCATAGCGTTTGTCAGCCCTTCCTGCAGCATTCGATACAGAGCGCTGTTTTGTTCATTACTCAACTGTGCGGACAATATGCCTTTCTCGGTACTGAATGAAATGGATATATGGCTTTCCGCCTCTAATTTTCTGACCAAATGCAGGACTGAATGGATGCCCTGCACTTCCTCAGACGTCAACGCCCTGACAGCTTGCCTCGTTTCCTGAAGAGCTTCATCTGCCAATTGCACCAATTCCGGCATCGCAACTTGACCCTTCATTTCCTTGATTTTCAGCATCATGATCAAGGAAGTTAACTTATGGCCGACAGAATCATGGATTTCACGGGCAATTTTCGTTCTTTCTTCGAGCCGGACCATTTTTTCCGTTTGAAATGAGCTTCGTTTTATCTTCCGGTATTCCTCAAGCAATCCATCATACAACCTATTCTTCTCCTCATAGTTATATGCCATCGCCTTATATTGATAGACTGAATACAAAAGCCATATGACCAGTATAAGCCAGGACACAGACAACGGAGAGTAGAGGATTTGCAAAACACTCGCAGTTGCCCCAAACACAATAGTTTGCACCAAAAAGGGCCGAAGGGAAAGATAACGAGTCGCTGACAAATGGACTAAGAGCATCAATAATAAGAGATAATGGCTCGGCATAATGATATAAAGAACCGTCAAAAGCACTAAATGGGCATACTGGAAACCCTGATTATTTTTCGTCGGATACATTAAGTAATAGAGCAAAATGGAAACCGCGCATATAAAAATAAAATAAGCCACAGAGCCAGCATGCCAGTGTTCAACGAAAAAACCTGCCCAAAGGGCTAAAAATAAAGCAAGCTTCCAATAATCCTTCAAGTCCATCCCTCCCCTACTCTAAAAAGTAACAACTTTCAGATCTATACACAATAGCGAATGTCTTTATTTCAAACAAAAAAACCCGCTATCAATCAGCAGGTTTTTCCGCAAATACCATCCGGTCTTTACCGTTGATATCATATTCAATTGATACTCGGGCTTCCGGCAATGTTTCCCGAAGCAAAGCAGCAACCTTCTCCGCTTGTCCTGCCCCCACCTCAAAACCGATCAAAAATGTTTCGTTCAGCACTAGTGGAAGCTGCACCGCCAGCTGCTTGTACAGATCCATCCCATCCTCTCCGGCGAAAAGGGCCGTATGCGGTTCATGCTCTGTCACCACTTCGGACATGTCCACAGCATCCCCTAACGGAATATACGGAGGATTGGATAAGACAATATCAAACGTAGATCTATTTTCAACAAACGGAAGCAGAGCGTCGCCTTGGACAAATTCAATATTGGCCTCTAATGATTGGGCATTCTGTTCTGCCACTCCAAGCGCACCTTTCATCAAATCAGTAGCAGTCACTTTCAAGTCCGGCATTTCCAGCTTCATTGTAATAGCGATGGCGCCGCTGCCCGTTCCGATATCAGCAAGGGAAAGCCCTTTTTCCGAAGAAAACAGCTTTGGTATTTTTCTTAGTGCATGATACACCAATTCCTCCGTTTCAGGGCGGGGAATCAATACGTGGCCATTCACTTTGAACGGCCGCCCATAAAACTCCTCATGGCCGATCAAATGTTGGACAGGAACTCCTTCTGCATGTTGTAGGACACCTTCACGAAAGTCCTCTAATACATTTTCCTCCAAAAGGTCTTGCATATTGGCGAATAATTGGGACCTTGAACATTTCAGGTAATGGCGAAGTAGAAGTTCACCAGCATTTTCATCCCTGCCGTGTTCATTTAAAAAAGAAGAAGCCCACTGCAGGGCTTCAAATAATTTCATACTCACGCTCATTCACCGCTTTCCAGCTTACTCGCTTGGTCTTCAATAATGAGTGCATCGATTACTTCATCGAGTTTGCCTTCCATCACTTGATCCAGCTTTTGGATCGTCAAGCCGATACGATGGTCAGTAACACGGTTTTGCGGGAAATTATACGTACGGATCCGTTCAGAGCGGTCACCTGTACCAACAGCCAACTTACGGTTTTGGTCATATTCAGCCTGAACCTCTCGTTGGAATTTATCATACACACGGGCACGCAGAACTTTCATCGCTTTTTCTTTATTTTTGATTTGAGACTTTTCATCCTGGCAAGAAACAACCGTCTGTGTCGGTATATGCGTCAATCGGACAGCTGACATGGTTGTATTGACACTTTGTCCGCCAGGGCCTGAAGAAGCAAACGTGTCTACCCGGATATCTTTCTCATGGATTTCAATTTCTACTTCTTCCGCTTCCGGAAGGACCGCAACAGTAGCTGTGGACGTATGGATGCGCCCGCCCGACTCCGTTTCAGGGACACGCTGTACACGATGGGCTCCATTTTCGAATTTCAGCTTCGAATACGCGCCTTGTCCATTAATCATAAAAATGATTTCCTTATAGCCGCCAAGTCCCGTAGGATTGGATTCAATGACTTCCGTTTTCCAGCCCTGCATTTCTGCGTAACGGCTGTACATGCGATACAGGCTTCCTGCAAACAGAGCTGCTTCATCTCCGCCTGCCGCTCCCCTGATTTCCATGATTACGTTCTTATCATCGTTAGGGTCTTTCGGGATCAGAAGAATTTTCAGTTTTTCTTCAAGCTGCTCAAGCGTACCTTCCAATTCGCTTACTTCTTCCTTCACCATTTCCTTCATATCCGCATCGAGTTTTTCTTCAAGCATAGCTTTGGCGTCCTGATACTGTTCGCGAATATCTTTATATTGGCGGTATGCTTCGACCGTATCCTGAATTCCCGCCTGTTCTTTCGAATAGTCACGAAGTTTTTTTGGATCGTTCACTATTTCAGGATCACTTAATAATTCGTTCAATTGATCATAGCGATCTTCAACTGCTTGCAATCGGTCAATCACTTTTTCCACCTCATTTTTTACTATATCTTAATTCGTATAATATATGGCTCTATCCTTATCGAACATAATACGGACAGAGCCACCTTCTTGATAACAAATGAATAAATATACTTAGGAAATCATGGTGCGTCTTTCACTAAATACATATCCTTGGCTTTGTTTATTCAGAGAAAGGAAAACACCCATCATTCCAAATAAGAAGAAAGTTACCGTTTTATCTTCCCACGTATTATAGAGAAGGGAACTTGCCACAACAGCTACAAATAATAGAAGAACAAAGCTGTATCCTTGGATATCTCGATTCTTGACCAAGAAAATAAACAGTCCGATCAAGAAGCAAGCAAATGCGATCACTCCAAGTGTACCCGTTTGGGCGATGACTTGGATATATTGATTATCGCTGTATATGCCTGGACGCATGTCATATTTCTCATAGATAGGAGATCCGTAGCCAAGAGATGCAGAATCCCCGAATGTCGCAAATCCCGAACCATAAATCGGGTAATCCTTATATACTTCAAACCCTTTTTTCACAACCCATAAACGGCCACCAGCCATGCTTTGGCCTAAGGTAGATTCAGAAACAGAATCTCTAATACGATCAAGCTGAGCATTCGAACTACCTTCATCCTCTTCACCTGGCGCCTCAGGCATTTCACCTGGCGGCAGCACAGTAGCAGTCGATCTGACATCCATCGCTTTTGTTACAGGCTCAACTACCCCTAAGGCCAACAGAGCAGCAACTGCCAAAGTACAAATAATGCTGACGGTTTTGAGCCACTCTCTTTTCCAAACAACATAAATAACAAACGCGCCCGCAAACGAAAGAATGGTTCCTCGTGAGTAAGTTAAAACAGCCGTTGTACCGATGACAATCATCGCTGCCCAAACAGCATATTTTCTCCAATCGGGTAAAATACCCTTTAAATAAAATGATGTAAAGAAAGAAATGGCCAAGAAGGATGCAAGAACATTAGGATTCTTTGTCAGTCCATAAACCCTATCTCCATTTGTCGGAGAAATTGCGAATCCTTCCCAAGCAACAGGGAACAGCCAAGTCTTATCAGATATTTTTTCCACAATCCCTAGTATTGATAACACGAATGCAACAATTAAAGTAATCCATAGATACCATTTGATATCCCTCTTATTCAGAATAATTCTCTTTGTAATGTAGAATACTAAATAAGTCAGGATGAAGGCACGTAACTGTGTGACTATCGCAACTGGATCCACATCGTTTAAAAAAGCTGATATAGCTCCAATTGCACAAAAAGCAAGGTAAGCGATCTCAAACCAGTAAAAACTGAATAGACTTTTTACATTTCTTAAATTCTGTACTAATATATTCACTAAGCAAGCAAAGATAATGACTTCTGCCATCACTTTTAGATGGGTATTAGTTTCTATAAAAAATGGTCTAGCAGGAAAATATATTATTAAGAACGAAAGGGCTTTTGCCGGAAAAATAACAGAATAGAGAAAAAGTATCCCTAAAAATAATGCTGAAGTTATTATTGAAGGCGCCAATAGCGCAACTACAAGTAAAACAAGTACCCCTACAAAACCGAACAATTGCCATCTACTAGAACTATCGCTGGTATATTTATCTACTATATTCATATGTTCCCTCTGTATCTCCTTATCCAATCCCTTAAAACCTCGGGTTGTAATTTATTTTATCTTCCATTTCCAAGCTATAAACACCTAAACCACAATCAACATTGTACCATATACACCAGTACCCGAAAAATGAATTTATATATAATAAATAGTCTCCCTGCTAATTTATTATAATTTTCTAAATCAATATATCCTTTCGTAAATCAACTTAACAGACTCAACATCCTCTTTCCTTTATTCGAATTTAAAAAGATGATAACTTTATAAGCCAAGTTATCATCTTCCCTTATCCATTTTACTTATTAATCGCAATATCTGCTATATTTCCGATAAAATTATTATTATCTTGAAAATCATTGCCGGGAACCTCATGGTGGTGGCGGCAACGGGGCTCGTAAGCTTCCGAAGCGCCTACCATAATGATCGGATCATGATAGTTTGCCGGCTTGCCGTCTATTAACCGCTGAGTCCTGCTTGCAGCACGCCCGCATACCGAGCAGACAGCCTGCAATTTAGTAACAGATTCTGAAAGAGACATTAAATACGGTACAGGACCGAATGGCTCCCCGCGAAAATCCTGGTCAAGACCTGCCATGATGACCCTGATTCCTCTATCGGCCAATGATTGCGCCACCTCTATAATATTTTCATCGAAAAATTGTACCTCATCGATGGCCACTACATCTAAATCATTATCTATATGAAGAAAAATATCAGCCGATTTATGAATTGGCTTAGCTATAACAGATGTACCATTATGGGAAACTACAGCCTCTTCCGCATAGCGGTCATCAATTCCCGGCTTGAATACAATCGCTTTTTGGCGGGCAAATTGAGTCCGCTGCACCCTTTTGATCAATTCTTCCGATTTACCGGAGAACATGCTGCCGCAAATTAATTCCATCCACCCTGCTTGCTTTTTTTCGTACACCTTTTACCTCTCTCCTTCCTATGTTAAAGCCTACTGACATAGGTAGTGCTTCTTCAAGAACATCATATACTCTAGTTTAACCTATATTGTTCGTGATGACTTCTCATTCTTCCCTGTATATCTTTAGAAATATTATACAGCCGCCTTCTCTTGAAAAAAGCACGAAAGACATAAGATATGCCTTTTCGGAGCTATAAAAAACGCTTTTTATAGCTCCGAAAAGGCACATAACCCGTTTATCGACAGGATATTTCAGAAAAAAAACAGGCAAGAAAAGAACTTGCCTGTCTTTTAAACCAATAATGAAATTATTGTTGTTTAGTTTTGATACCATATTTTTTGTTGAAGCGGTCAACACGGCCACCAGCTTCAGCAAATTTTTGACGGCCAGTATAGAATGGATGACATTCAGAGCACGTTTCAACGCGCACCTCATCTTTTACTGAACCAGTTTCAAATTCATTACCGCAAGCACATTTAACTGTGATTGTTTTGTAATTAGGATGAATTCCTGCTTTCATTCTTTTCAGCTCCTTCCGCCCTGATTCATTTCCTGAGTCAGAGTTATATTGAAGGTGAAAGATCTTCCACCCTCTCGTTGATCATTTAGATCAACAATGTTTTTATTATAACAAGTCCAACTTATAAATGCAACTTATCGAAATGGTTTTATCCCTATTTTTTACAAAAGCAAGATAGGTTATTCAGATTTGCTGCGCCGTGAACCTGCATTGCGGATTTCTGTTTCCAGCATATTATAAAATTCTTCATTATTCTTCGTTTGGCGAAGCTTACGAAGGAATTTCTCAGTGAAATCAGGTGTATCCGACATGGTTTTACGGATAGCCCACAGCTTGTCCAAACGATCCTTCGGAATAAGCAGTTCTTCCTTCCGCGTACCGGAACGGCGGATATCGATTGCCGGAAAAATTCGTCTTTCCGCAAGGGCACGGTCAAGATGCAGCTCCATATTCCCTGTTCCCTTGAATTCTTCATAGATGACGTCATCCATGCGTGAACCTGTATCGATCAGAGCCGTTGCAAGGATGGTTAAGCTGCCGCCTTCTTCAATATTCCTTGCCGCTCCGAAGAAACGCTTAGGGCGATGGAATGCAGCGGGGTCAATACCGCCCGATAACGTACGTCCACTAGGGGGAATGTACAAGTTATAAGCCCTTGCCAAACGGGTTATGCTATCCATCAGGATAATGACATCGCGTTTATGCTCCACCAAGCGCATCGCCCGTTCAATGACCAATTCAGTCACTTTAATATGGTTTTCAGGAAGTTCATCAAATGTGGAGCTGACTACGTCACCGGCAACTGACCGTTCAATATCAGTCACCTCTTCCGGTCTTTCATCAATCAGCAGGACAATCAATTCAGCTTCCGGGTGGTTGGTTGTAATCGCATTGGCGATTTCCTTAATAAGCATCGTCTTCCCTGCTTTTGGAGGGGCAACGATTAAACCGCGCTGTCCGAAACCGACTGGAGCCAAGATATCCATGATACGGGTGGAAAGATTGCGTTGTGTTGTCTCAAGGTTCATATGGCGGTTAGGGTAAAGAGGAGTCAAACCTGGGAAATGGACTCTTTCTTTTGCTGTTTCAGGGTCATCGCCATTAACTGCTTCTACGTGGAGAAGTCCGTAATATCGTTCGTTTTCTTTCGGAGGCCTTACCTTACCTGATACTTTATCCCCGTTCCTTAAGTCAAAACGGCGGATTTGCGATGCAGATATATATATATCTTCAGAACTAGGTGAATAGTTGATCGGGCGAAGGAATCCGAAACCTTCAGAAGGGATGATTTCTAGAACACCTTCCATAAATAGAAAACCATCTTGCTCCGCTCTCGCTTTCAAAATGGCGAAGATTAATTCTTTCTTGGTTAATTTGCTGTAATAAGACACTTTAAATTCTTTTGCTAACTCATAAAGCTCTTTCAGCTTCATGTGTTCAAGATGAGAAATGGTTAAATTCATATGCACACCACACTTTGTATTAGTAGCAATCATAATTGGCATTTCTTATACATTCAGCTATGACTGATAATGGAAAGATAGATAATAGCTTTATTAATGAAGAAGTAAATGAAGGAAATCGCCAATAAAATTGAAGATCTGAAGGATTTTTTGCAGATATGGCCAAAGATTGCTCCAGCCACATATCTGTATTCTACTTCTTACATGGAACAAGTTCAACTTAAACCCATTTCCAGTAAAAATGGTTCGTTCTTACTCATTACTTATACCATACATCTTCAACTTCGTCCATTTTACTTAAAAATATTCAAAAAATATCTATTTTTTAGACATATACTTCTCTTTCCTTTCAATTACTCCCCATAGATGAATCTCATGGCGAACTCCAAAGAAATGTTGGCACAAAAAAAGGGCAGCCATAACTGCCCATTTCCCAATCTTCTTTATTCGTTAAGGAGCGATAACCAAGTTTGGTTTTTTCTTCAGGCTGTGTCTGCCGTCCACGAAACGGACAGTGCCAGATTTTGCGCGCATAACAATGGATTGTGTCTCTCCATAGTTCGCTTTGTATTGGACGCCCCGCAGCAATTCTCCGTCTGTGACGCCTGTAGCTGCAAAAATGGCATCATCGCCCTTTACTAAATCTTCCATCAACAGGATTTTTTTGCAATCCAGCCCCATACGGGTACATCTATCTAATTCAGCATCATTTTGAGGAAGCAGTTTCCCTTGCAGTTCCCCTCCAAGGCATTTTAGGGCAACCGCAGCAATAACACCCTCTGGAGCGCCTCCGGATCCAAGCAGAATGTCGACTCCTGTTTGGTCGAAAGCTGTATTGATGGCCCCGGCCACGTCTCCGTCATTGATTAGCTTAATCCGTACTCCGGCTTCTCTTAAAGTATGGATAATTTCATCGTGGCGCGGACGGTTCAAGATCGTGGCAACAATATCCTCGATATCTTTATTTTTTGCTTTGGCAACCGCTCTGATATTGTCCATGATCGGTGCCTCAATATCAATTTTGCCGACCGCTTCTGGACCCACAGCGATTTTATCCATATACATATCAGGCGCATGCAAAAGATTCCCGTGGTCTGCCACCGCCAACACAGCTAAGGCATTCCAGCCTCCTGATGCGACTATATTGGTTCCTTCCAAAGGATCGACAGCCACATCGACCCGCGGGCCATATCCTGTACCAAGCTTTTCGTCTATATAGAGCATAGGAGCCTCATCCATTTCTCCTTCGCCGATTACAACAGTTCCCTTCATCGGAATGGTATCGAAGACGTTTCTCATAGCTGTAGTGGCCGCATCATCCGCTTCCGCTTTTTTTCCTCTTCCCATCCAACGCGCAGAAGCCAATGCTGCCGCCTCTGTGACACGAACAAGTTCCATAGATAAACTTCTTTCCACTTGTCATTCCCCTCCAATGAGTCATAAAGTATATCACAATTATACATATATAATAACACATTAGAGGATAATTTGCAGAATATGCTTAATTTTATTTAATTTTTCAATTGTTCCACTTCATCAGCGGTCAATTTTTCGCGCCAAATAGTAGCCCCAAGACCGCTTAATTTTTCAACAAGATTGCTATATCCCCTGTCAATATGGTCCACACCGGTGATTTCGGTAATACCTTCAGCCATCAGCCCCGCTACAACAAGTGCAGCGCCTGCACGAAGGTCGGTCGCTTTCACCTTTGCTCCCTGCATTTGTACAGGGCCGGTAATAATTGCCGAACGCCCCTCCACTTTTATGTTGGCATTCATTCTTCTTAATTCGTCTATATGTTTAAAGCGCGCTCCATAAATTGTATCTGTCACAACACTGGAGCCTGTTGCCTTTGTCAGGAAGGAAGTGAAGGGTTGTTGAAGGTCGGTCGCAAACCCTGGATAAACCAATGTTTTTATATCGACCGCCTTCAGTTTTTCACCCGGCGAAACAAAAATTTGGTCATCTCTTGTTTCCACATTGACACCCATCTCGCGCAACTTCGCAATAAGCGATTCCAGATGCTGCGGAATGACGTTATCAATTAGGACGCCTTCACCTACAGCAGCAGCGAGGATAATAAATGTACCCGCCTCTATCCGGTCAGGGATAATCGTGTGGCGGCACCCGCTTAGCTTTTCTACGCCATCGATACGGATTACATCCGTTCCCGCACCTTTAATCTTGGCGCCCATATTAGTCAGTAATGTGGCAACATCAATGATTTCAGGTTCCTTTGCCGCATTTTCAATGATGGTTTGCCCTTTGGCGCGTACTGCCGCAAGCATAATATTGATCGTCGCCCCGACTGATACAACATCCAAATATATTCGTGCACCGCGCAGCTCATCGGCACGGAGATAGATTGCGCCCTGTTCATTGGTTACTTGCGCGCCTAACGCTTCGAATCCCTTAATATGTTGGTCAATGGGCCTTGGCCCCAAATAACAGCCTCCAGGAAGGCCGATAACTGCTTTTTTAAAGCGCCCGAGCATAGCTCCCATCAAATAATAGGATGCACGCAGCTTCTTCACTCTTCCATTCGGCAGCGGCATCGACACCATTTTACTAGGATCTACTGTCAATTCCTCATCGTTGGAATGAATTGTTCCACCTATTTCTTCTAGTAGCCCTTGAAGCAAGCCAACATCAGATATATCCGGCAATCCTTCTATTGTAACAGGCGAATCCGCCAAAATAGTTGCAGGAATCAGTGCAACTGCACTGTTTTTTGCACCACTCACTCTAATTGTCCCCGACAAAGGATAGCCACCAGCAATTTTAAGCTTATCCATATTTAACTCCCTTCTACACCTAGCAGATACCTTCTGGCCTTACAAAATATTATAACCAATTTATACCAATAAAACAGCCTATTCTCTTTCATTCTATATATACAATAGTTTACACAAAAACACAAAATGTCATGTAATGCCCCCAAAAAAACAAAAGAAGCCACAGGTTTTTTGTCACTTCCCATGGCCAATTCACGTCTTCAACGGTAAACAATTCCATTATAGCAGTTTTAGACTTCCGAATGCATCTTTCCCCTGAAAAGAAACCATAACATTATCAGGCAACCTTTTAATTCTCCCAGAGGAAATGGCTCATCGCCTTAGACAGTGGCATGACTTAAGACCTCGAGGGGGATGATGAAAAAAATACCACAGTTTTTCAACTGTGGCAAAGGATTATCCTACTAAAAAAAACCGAGAGGCAAAGAGCATGCCTTTCGGTTTTTTCGATCATTATGCTTTGTTGTTTGAACCGAATTCACGGATTTTGCCGACAACAGTCGCTTTGATTGCGTCGCGTCCTGGTCCGATGAATTTACGTGGATCATAAGCTTCAGCATCTGCAGCCAATACTTCACGAACCTTTTTAGCGAAAGCAATTTGGTTTTCAGTATTAACGTTGATTTTAGAAGTTCCAAGAGAGATGGATTTTTTGATATCCGCTTCTGGGATACCAGTTCCGCCGTGTAGTACTAGAGGCATATTAGTAAGATCTTTGATCTCTTCCATTTCCTTGAATCCAAGGTTTGGTTCACCTTTGTAAGGGCCGTGTACAGAACCTAGAGCTGGAGCCAGGCAATCGATGCCAGTTTCGTCAACTAGGTGCTTACATTCTTTTGGATCAGCGTAGATAACGCCCTCAGCGATAACGTCGTCTTCTTGTCCGCCTACAGTTCCAAGCTCTGCTTCAACAGAAACACCTTTTGAATGAGCGTAGTCTACAACTTTTTTAGTTGTTTCAACGTTCTCTTCAAATGGGTGGTGAGATGCATCGATCATTACAGATGTGAAACCTGCATCGATTGCTTCTTTACATTTTTCGAAAGAAGAACCGTGGTCCAAGTGGATTGCCACAGGAACAGTGATCTTCATATCTTCTAATAGACCTTTAACCATCATTACTACAGTTTTGAAGCCGCCCATGTGACGTGCAGCACCTTCAGAAACACCTAGGATGACAGGAGATTTTTCTTCTTCAGCAGCAGCAAGGATTGCTTGAGTCCACTCAAGGTTGTTGATGTTGAATTGACCAACTGCGTATTTTTCTTTTAATGCTGTGTTTAACATTTCAGTCATTGAAACTAAAGGCATTTTATTTCCTCCTTATGTTATAACTGTTCACACTGCTTTTTTTCGCAGAGTTCCCTAATAGAAGATTTCCCTAAAGGGTATGTAAACTATACGAAAAAAAATAGGCAGACAGAAAACAATTTAAAATCCAATGTTAAGCATACCAATAGTTTTACGATTTCTCAACAAGATGCATTGCATGGGTAAAAATTGTTAAAATTTTATATCAAATCTTTGTCAATTAATAGAATATTAAGTTTTGTAACCCTTTTCCGCAAGGGTTTTACAACGCTTCTAAGGGAAGATAGGTTTTGACTGCCTGCCGGATATCATCAATATCGAACGGTTTTGCAAAATGGGTAATCGCCCCTAAATCCTTTGCTTTTTGAATCATATCCAACTCCCCATATGCTGTCATGATAATAACAGCGATTCCCTGATCCTTCGCTTTCATCCGTTTCAGGATTTCAATGCCGTCCATCCCGGGAATTTTCATATCCAAAAGAACCAGATCCGGCGCATCCTTTTCGACAATCTCCAATGCTTGCACACCGTTAGCTGCCTGGTACGTTTGATAGCCTTCTTTTTGAAACACCTCATTCAATAAAACTCGAATCCCATACTGATCATCCACAATAAGAATTTTCTCAGCCATTTTTCCACCCCTTTTTATTCGGTCGCGATTTTTTCCTTATTCGACTCCCCCAAGACTATGAACAGCTCCGCATCTGCTTCCTGCGATTCGCCATGGTATTATAGCAATGATTCGCTTATGCCGCCAGAATCCTATATAATGCACATAGTTCACGTCATAAAGGAGATAGACTATGCTTAAGATTTTTTCTACCCAATTAAGCGGTATATTTAAAACCATTAACGAAGACGAGTTTGCGTTTGAGGATAGTGCGAGATTACTTGCACAAGCGGCAGTCGGAGACGGTCATATATACATAGCTGGATTCAGTGAGTTGCAGGGCCTAATCGCACAAGTTTCTGAGGGAATTGATTCCCTTCCTGCCTGCCTGCCCTTCAATGATATCGATGAAGTGACATCTGCAGATCGTGTATTGATTGCCACTCGCAACCATACAGACAAGGATGCCAATGCACTGGCCCACACCCTATACGAACGGAATATCCCTTTTGTTGCTATGTCGTCTATTACCGATGAAGAAGAAGGACTCAATCAATTAGCTGATGTTCATATCGACATGCATGTCAAAAGAGGGCTTGTCCCTTCGGAAACAGGCGGCCGCATAGGATTCCCGCACCTATTGACAGCTCTTTACATTCTTCATGGCATTCAATTCACACTGCTAGAACTGCTTGAGGAATATAAGGATGAATAGAAACTTCTTCCATATAATTTGATAATATCATGCTTTCCAATGCACTCCTACCATTTTTGACAAATTGTCGAACATTTGGGTACAAATACTCGAAATGTCATTCTATAGTTGTGCAGGCTCCCCTATGCCTATTACAGAAAGAAATACAAATAGGCCGATTTCCCCTCTAATGGAGAAACCGGCCTTTTAAAATCCCTCAAGGATCTTAAGCTTGATTTTTAATGGTCGATTCAACAAAATCACGGAACAATGGTTGCGGTCTTGTCGGTCTGGAAATGAACTCAGGATGGAATTGGGAAGCTACAAACCAAGGATGATCCTGCAATTCAATTATTTCTACCAAACGGCCGTCCACACTTGTACCTGAGAAGACGAAACCTTTCGCTTCCATCTCTTGGCGGTAATGGTTATTGAACTCATAACGGTGGCGATGGCGTTCATATACCACTTCATCATTGTAAGCGTCTTTGGCTTTTGAACCGTCTGCCAATTTACATGGATATAATCCAAGGCGCAACGTACCGCCCAAATCTTCAACATCCTTTTGTTCAGGAAGAAGATCTATGATTGGGTGCGGCGTATTCGGATCCAATTCTGAAGAATGGGCCCCATCCAAGCCAAGGACATTGCGTGCAAATTCGATAGATGCCAATTGCATACCAAGGCAGATGCCCAAGAATGGTTTCTTGTTTTCACGTGCATATTTAATGGCAGCGATTTTACCTTCAACGCCGCGATCTCCGAATCCGCCTGGAACAAGGATTCCATCTGCATTGCCCAATAATTCGGCTACATTGTCATCGCTCACTTCCTCGGCATTGATCCAATCGATATCGATATCGGCATCGAAAGCATAACCGGCATGCTTTAATGCTTCTACAACTGAAATATAAGCATCCTGCAACTCCACATATTTACCAACTAACGCAATGCGGGTTTTCTTGGATAGATTCAATACTTTTGTAACAAGCTCTTTCCATTCATCCATATCCGCTTGTCCGCAAGTCAATTTCAAATGGTCGCAAACGATTTGGTCAAGATGCTGTTCTTGAAGAGCCAATGGCACAGAGTATAGCGTATCGGCATCTTGGCATTCGATAACTGCATTTGGATCGATATCGCAGAATAAGGCGATTTTATCCTTCATATCTTGTGAAATAGGCATTTCTGTACGTACTACGATGACATTTGGCTGTATGCCAAGACTTCTTAGTTCTTTTACACTGTGCTGTGTAGGCTTTGTCTTCATTTCACCAGCGGCTTTAATGTATGGAACCAATGTACAATGCAAATAAAGGACATTGTCCGAGCCGATGTCGCTCTTAATTTGGCGAATCGCTTCAAGGAAAGGAAGAGATTCGATATCGCCCACTGTGCCGCCGATTTCTGTGATGACTACATCTGCATTTGTTTCTTTGCCGGCACGGAATACACGTTCTTTGATTTCGTTTGTGATATGTGGAATAACCTGGACTGTGCCTCCCAGGTAATCTCCACGGCGTTCTTTGCGAAGGACTGTCGAGTATACTCTTCCGGAAGTCACATTGCTGTATTTGCTAAGGTTGATGTCGATGAATCGCTCATAGTGGCCAAGGTCCAAATCCGTTTCAGCGCCATCATCCGTAACGAAAACCTCACCGTGCTGGTAAGGGCTCATTGTCCCTGGATCCACGTTAATATATGGATCAAATTTTTGGATTGTAACGTTCAATCCCCTGTTTTTCAGCAATCGTCCCAAAGAAGCTGCCGTAATCCCTTTTCCTAGAGATGATACTACTCCACCAGTTACAAAAATATACTTAGTCAATTGTTCTTTTCCCCCTTAAAATAATCATTTAGCTGTATGTTGCATCCGTGTTACAGGCATTCAGTCGGGAGACCTTCACCAAAAGGCAAACCTGCTCATTTCTGGTTGGATGTACAAAAAACGAAAGGGAGCTGCCATCTGCGCAGCCCACTCAATTTCATTTACATAATGGAATAATACTAGTGTCCCCAGAAGACTAAAAACATTGCAATACCTTTATAAAAAACAAAAACGCCCCACTTACAAAAGTAAGGGAGCGATATAGTTTCATAATCGTGTCCTTTTTTAAGGAGCCCAAAAATGATTCTACAAATTTCTACTTCAAAAGTCAAGTTGTTTACAGATCTTCTTCCTCTTCTTCCTCGTCCTCGTCTTCAAGTTCGAAGTCATCGTCCACTAAATCTTCTTCAATGTCATCGTCGTCTTCGTCCTCATCCAAGTCAATCAGATCGTCATCACTGTCTTCGTCAAGATCTGCGTCTAAATCCTCTTCTTCATAGTCATCCAGATCTTCTTCAACTTCATCAAATTCTTCTTCTTCCACTTTTTTAGCTTTTTTCTTCTTCGGTTTCACAGGGTTAACCATTTCATCTTCCACTTGGTCAATCGGATACCAATCTTTCAGTCCCCACATTTGTTCGCCTGTAATATTGAAGCGTCCATCCACATTCAAATCTGTATAGAATTGAGGAAGTTTTTGCTGTAATTGTTCTTTTTTCAGGTCTTGCAAGCTTGCAATTTCACTGATCAATTCTTGGAAAGAAATAGCTTGTTTTCTTTCTCCCAGGATTGCGTGTGTCAATTCAATTAAAGACATTTCTTTAATATCTTCTTTGGCCATTTGATTCAAATTCAAAATGTGCACGTCCTTTCTCTATCAAAAAGCATGGTAGTCCATGCTTTACCAATACTTCCATAAATAAAATCGCATATATCTATCATTATAAACAATTCATTTAGGTTTATGCTAGTTCTAACTTACCCTTTCGGACGTTTTCCGCTATTAAAAAGCGGCGGTTCCGCACCGGGCGTATAAACATGCAGTATGCAGCCAGCCGATGTTCCCCGGCGCACCCTACCTGCGGCCAGGGCCTTTTTTATCCTTGCGATGCTCGCGATAGGCCAAGTAAAAGAAAAAGAAAGAAGCCAATAAAAAACTGACTGCGCCGAATTGCTTTTGATATAAAATTACGGAGGCTACCACAAACACACAAATACATACTATGAATATTATTTTTTTCAGGTTCATGATTCCAGCTCCATTGCATCTGAAGTTCACTTATAGAAAATCATTTTAACCTTATTTTTTGCGATTTATAAAGGTTTTTTGTAAATTTCTTGTTTTTTCCTCCATATTTCTGCCTATCGAAACCGAAAAACGCGGCTTTTATACACTCTGCCGCCTATGCCTAGCGATCATTCCCTCTAATCGGCACCTGCCATACCCACCGAAAATCACCCAAAAAAGAAGCCGACGCGACGCATCAGCTTCTGTCCTCTGGTTTACATATTCCGGCGGTATTGTCCGCCCACTTCATATAAGGCTTTCGTTATCTGACCAAGACTTGCATATTTAACAGCTTCCATCAGAGCAGCAAAGATATTCCCTCCGTTGACTGCCGCCTCTTTAATTTGGCGGATTGCCTCGTTGCACCGGTCTTGATGGCGTTCCTGGAATGCCCTTAAAGAAGCAATCTGCCCTTCCTTCTCTTCCTTCGTTCCCCTCGCAAGTTCAATATTGTTCATTTCTTCCTCAGAAGGGGGATTAGGATTCAAATACGTATTTACTCCAATGATCGGTAACTCTCCTGAATGTTTCTTCATCTCATAAAACATTGATTCATCTTGGATTTTACCGCGCTGATACTGCGTTTCCATAGCCCCGAGCACTCCGCCGCGGTCATTGATCCGTTCAAATTCCTTCAAGACAGCATCTTCCACTAAATCAGTCAGCTCTTCAATGATAAAAGATCCCTGAACTGGATTTTCATTTTTGGACAATCCAAGTTCCTTCGTAATAATCATCTGAATAGCCATCGCTCTCCGGACCGATTCCTCGGTCGGTGTGGTAATAGCTTCATCATACGCATTTGTATGAAGTGAGTTGCAATTGTCCTGGAGTGCCATGAGCGCTTGTAGTGTTGTGCGGATATCGTTAAAATCAATTTCCTGCGCATGCAGCGAACGACCTGATGTCTGAATATGGTATTTCAGTTTTTGGCTCCGTTCATTGGCGCCATACCGATTTTTCATGACAATGGCCCAGATTCTCCGCGCTACTCTCCCAATTACTGTATACTCAGGGTCCAGCCCATTTGAAAAGAAAAATGATAGATTCGCTGCAAAATTGTCAATTTTCATTCCACGGCTCAAATAATACTCCACATACGTAAAGCCGTTGGCCAAGGTGAATGCAAGCTGGGAAATCGGATTCGCACCGGCTTCAGCGATATGGTATCCGGATATGGAAACGGAATAATAGTTACGGACCTGATGGTCAATAAAATATTCCTGGATATCCCCCATCATCCGCAGCGCAAACTCTGTAGAGAAGATGCATGTGTTTTGGCCTTGGTCTTCCTTCAGGATATCCGCCTGCACAGTCCCTCTCACGGTCTTCAATGTATAAGCCGCCACTTCCTGCTTTTCTTGTTCCGTTAATGTCCTTTCCAACTCGGTTTCTTTCATTTCCAGCTGCTGCATGATCGCCGTATTGAGGTACATCGCCAGAATGATCGGAGCTGGTCCATTGATCGTCATGGATACAGATGTGGAAGGATGGCATAAATCAAAACCGCTATACAGGATGCGCATATCATCCAGCGTACAAATATTGACTCCGCTCTCTCCTACTTTCCCGTAAATATCCGGTCTATAATCCGGATCTTCACCGTACAACGTAACAGAATCGAACGCTGTGCTTAATCGTTTTGCGTTATCATCCTTCGATAAATAATGGAATCGTTTATTTGTCCTTGCCGGTGAACCTTCCCCAGCAAATTGGCGTTTCGGATCTTCGCCTTCACGCTTAAATGGAAAAACGCCTGCTGTATAAGGAAAATAGCCGGGTCTATTTTCTTTATAGATCCATTCAAGAATTTCTCCGTAATCCTTGTACTTAGGGAGTGAAACCTTTGGAATCATAAGCCCTGATAGGCTCTTGGACTTCAGTTCCGTTTTTACTTCTTTATCCCGGACATACGTGATAAGTTCATCCTGATTATATTGCTCCTTTATGCGCTCCCAACCTGCCAGGTTCTTTTTGGATTCCTCAGTCAGTTTTTCCTCATAGTTCTTTTTCAATTGTTCAAGTGACACTGCCATTTTTTCATCCGTTCCATCAATGGCGGCTATCGTCCCTTCAATCTGGTACACTTTCCTAGCTGCCTCGCTTTGAGAGGCCACTTCCCGGCTATAGGATTTTACGCTTTCGACGATTTCACGTAAATAATAGCGGCGGTCATTCGGGATAATGATATTCTGTTTCTTAACATCGCCATCGACTTTATAAGAAGTAACCCACTCTGTCCCTGTTTTCCGGTTGATGGTTTCAACCAAAGCTGCAAATAGGCTATTTGTCCCTTCATCATTGAATTGGCTGGCTATTGTACCGTAGACCGGCATTTCCGCAAAATCTTGGCCAAACAATTCATGGCTTCGCTGATATTGTTTTTGGACTTGCCTCATGGCATCCTCCGAACCTTTTCGTTCGAATTTATTGATGACAATCAAATCCGCATAATCGATCATATCGATTTTTTCCAACTGGGAAGGCGCTCCGAATTCGCTTGTCATTACATACATTGATACGTCGCATAAATCCGCGATAGCCGCATCCCCCTGGCCGATTCCCGATGTCTCGACTATGATTAAATCGAAACCGGCAGCCTTTGTAACGGTAATGGCATCCTTTAATGCCAGCGATAACTCGCTTCTTGACGTACGGGTCGCCAAGCTTCTCATGTAGACTCGTTCATTAAATATGGCATTCATGCGGATCCGGTCGCCAAGAAGGGCTCCTCCGGTCTTTTGCTTCGTTGGATCAATAGAAAGAATAGCCAGCTTTTTATCCGGGATGTCGTTCAGGAATCGGCGGACCAATTCATCCGTCAATGAGCTTTTCCCCGCACCGCCCGTCCCGGTTATCCCGACAACAGGCGATTGGGCAGCCAATGGATTAAGTTCATTCAGCAGAGGTTCAATACTTGAGGCTGTTTCCTTGGAGGCATCTAAGTTGTTTTCGACCGTGGTGATCCATTTCGCTACCGCATTGTATGCTCCTTTTTTCAAATCTCCTAAATAACTCATTGGGTCTTCTTCATGTATATGGGTATCACAGTCTTCCAGCATGGCATTAATCATTCCTTGCAGGCCAAGCTCACGTCCGTCTTCTGTTGAGAAAATGCGGTTAATGCCGTAGTCATGCAATTCATGGATCTCCCGCGGAATGATGACTCCCCCACCGCCGCCATAAATGCGAATATGGCCTGCACCTTTTTCCTTCAATAGATCATACATATATTTGAAATATTCCACATGTCCGCCCTGGTAAGAAGAGATGGCAATTCCATTTGCATCCTCCTGTATGGCAGCGTTCACTACTTCTTCTACAGAGCGATTATGGCCAAGGTGAATGACCTCCGCTCCTGAACTTTGCAGGATTCTTCTCATAATATTGATTGATGCATCATGGCCGTCAAATAAACTGGATGATGTAATAAAACGAATATGGTTCTTTGGCTTATATACTGTCGTACTTTGCATATGCTCTCCTCCTTATCGTGTCAGCGCACTTTGGATGTCAACCTGATCCCTTCCAATAACGATTTCGTTTGCATATCGATATATTCTTCTAAAGTAAATAGTTTTTGTAGCGCCCAGCGCCTGAATCCCCACATTTGCCCCTGGACAAAGATATTGTGGGCAACCATCTTGATTTGGCGGTCATCCATATCAAGTTCTTTATTATGCCGGCATTTCAGCAGTAAGGTTTCAAACATGGCCACCATTTCGATTTCCTTGTTCAGTACATAAGGCAGTGCATCCTTCGACAGGGATTTCGCTTCCTGATACATGACCAGCACTTCGTCCTGCATGTCATCAACAACCTTGAAATAATTTGAGACCCCAACCGTTAGGCTATTGATTGAGCCATCTTTATCAGCCAGATTTTCCTCCAGCCGGTCCTTTACCTCATCGTAAATACGGTCGCACACCAAATAAAGCACATCTTCCTTCGTACGGATATATTCATAGAGTGTTCCGATGCTGAAGCCTGATGCTTTGGCTATTTCTCTTGTTGTTGTCCGATGAAATCCTTTCTCTTTGAAAAGCGTTACTGCTCCCGTTATCATTTGATTACGCCTTTTTTGGATCAGTTCTTCATCTTTTACAGAAGCATGCACTTCTCTTTTTTTCATGTTTGCATCGCCTCACTTCTATTGTCTTTTCCTTCCGGCATGTACTGAAGCCGGCAGATTAGGAATGTAATTCCATTCACATCCCGGTCGCCGGCCGCTCAATAGCATTCTTATTTCGTCAGCATCCGCGAAATGACAAGGCGCTGGATTTCCTGTGTTCCTTCATAAATCTGGGTGATTTTCGCGTCTCTCATAAAACGCTCGACAGGGTAATCCTTCGTATATCCATATCCGCCAAATACTTGGACCGCTTCTGTCGTTACTTTCATAGCTGTATCCCCAGCAAATAGTTTTGACATGGCTGATTCCTTGCCATATGGCAGCCCTTGCGATTCAAGCCAGGCGGCCTGGTAAGTCAATAAGCGTGCTGCTTCAATATTTGTTGCCATATCAGCCAGCTTAAAGGCTACACCCTGTTGTGCAGAAATAGGTTTTCCGAATTGCTCGCGCTGTTTTGCATAATCCACAGCTGCATCCAATGCCCCCTGAGCAATCCCTACAGCCTGTGCAGCGATCCCGTTGCGTCCGCCATCAAGGGTCATCATGGCAATCTTAAAGCCTTCGCCTTCTTTTCCAAGAAGATTTTCTGCCGGAACGATGCATTCTTCAAACACTAATTCTGTTGTAGGCGATGAACGGATCCCCATTTTTTTCTCTTTCTTGCCGACACTGAAGCCTGGGAATGTACTTTCCACAATAAAGGCGGATGTTCCTTTTTGCTTAGACTCCGGATCAGTCAACGCAAAGACAATATACGTATCTGCAATCCCGCCATTTGTAATGAATATCTTGGAGCCGTTCAGAACATAATGGTCCCCTTCACGTCTTGCCGTCGTACGCATCCCGCCCGCATCAGATCCGGAACCCGGTTCTGTCAGACCGTAAGCACCCATCTTTTCCCCCAAAGCCATCGGGCGCAAATATTTTTGCTTCTGCTCTTCTGTTCCGAACTTAAATAGCGGCCAGCCGGCAAGCGATGTATGTGCTGATAATGTTACCCCGGTTGAAGCGCACACTCTTGATAACTCTTCTACAGCTATGCAATAGGCTAAATAGTCACTGCCGATTCCGCCATATTCTTCAGGCCATGGAATGCCGGTAAGGCCAAGCTCAGCCATTTTTTTGAACAGGTCCATATCAAAGCGTTCTTCCTCATCCCTTTCCGCAGCAGTCGGAGCTACTTCATTCCGGGCAAAATCGCGGACCATCTTGCGGATCATTTCATGTTCTTCATTCAATGTAAACTTCATTTTTTCCCCCACCTTTTTTAGAATGCTACTTTATATATTTAAACGGGTCAGAATCCCTTTGTTTCCCGCCTATTAAGGCTCTGTCATTGCGTAAGATGCTTATGGATGACAATCCGCTGTATCTCACTCGTTCCTTCATAAATTTCGGTCACCTTGGCATCGCGGAAATACCGTTCCACTTCGTATTCAGTCGTATAGCCGTATCCTCCGAATACCTGGATAGCTTCCGAGGTAACCCCAACGGCTGTTTTAGAGGCAAATAATTTAGCGATCGAAGCTTCTTTCCCGCATGGTTTTCCTTTTGCCCGCAAGCTTGCCGCCTGGTAAACAAGCAATCTCGCAGCCTCAACATCCGTTGCCATATCGGCCAGCTTAAAGCCTATCCCCTGCTGGGCGGCAATTGGCTTATTGAATTGGATGCGTTGTTTACTGTACTCGACAGCCAGTTCCAAGGCTCCCTCTGCAATTCCGAGTGCCTGGGCAGCGATCCCGATCCGGCCGGCATCCAGGTTAGCCATGGCGATTTTAAATCCTTCCCCTTCTTGCCCCAAAAGCTGTTCCTTCGGGATCCTCATTTGTTCAAATGTCAACTGGACGGTCTTCGAACCCTTCAGCCCCATTTTATGTTCGTCTTTTCCAATAACGAGCCCCGGTGTATCCTTCTCGACTATAAAAGCGGAAATTCCTTTTGCCCCGGCAGAAGGATTTGTACGTGCGAATACAATATATACATCCGCTTCCCCGCCATTCGTGATGAACACTTTGGAACCATTGAGCACATATTCATCGCCTTGGAGGACCGCCCGGCTTTTGAGGCTGGCAGCATCCGACCCTGCGCTTGGTTCCGTCAGGCAGAATGCCCCCAAATAGGCTCCCGTGGCCAGTTTAACCACGTACCTCTCCTTTTGCTCCTCCGTCCCAAAATATAAAATGGGATTCGTCCCTACTGATGTATGGACAGATAATATGACACCCAAAGTCGGGCTGATTTTTGATAATTCATGGATGGCAATGATGTAGGAGAGAAAATCCATTTCTGCACCGCCGTATTTCTGGGGGATAGGAATGCCCATCATTCCGAGGGCGGCCATTTTATTTAATAGCTCTCTCGGAAATTCTCCATTCTCCATCCGCTCCACAAAGGGCTTCACTTCTTGCTGGGCAAAATCGCGGACCATTCTCCTCATCATTGATTGTTCCTCTGATAAACGCAATTCCATCATTGTTCCTCCCAGATGCAACCTTTTTGGTTACTGAGTCGCTTATTCGTAAGAATAGAAGCCCCGGCCGGATTTTTTGCCAAGCCAGCCCGCCTTGACATATTTGCGAAGCAACGGGCATGGGCGGTATTTATCATCGCCAAACCCATCATGCAGCGCCTCCATGATATACAGGCAAGTATCCAAGCCGATAAAGTCAGCCAAAGTCAGCGGACCCATCGGATGGTTCATTCCAAGCTTCATCACCGCATCGATATCTTCGGCTGTGGCCACACCTTCATATAAGGTGAATATGGCTTCATTGATCATCGGCATCAAAATCCGGTTAGATACAAAACCTGGAGAATCATTCACCTCTACCGATGTTTTATTCAAATCTTTCGCTAATCCCTCGATTGTTTCGTACACTTCATCGCTGGTCGCCAGCCCACGGATTACCTCGACCAATTTCATCACCGGGACAGGATTCATGAAATGCATGCCGATTACTTTATCAGGGCGGTGCGTGCTCGCTCCTATTTCGGTGATTGGCAGTGCAGATGTATTGCTTGCCAAAATGGCATGTGCAGGAGCAATTGCATCAAGCTCCGCGAACAGCTTTGCTTTTATATCCATATTTTCAACCGCTGCCTCTACAACCAAATCAACATCGGCGGCATTCTGTAAATCTGTTGAAGGAATGATCCGTGACAAAATGCTCTCCGCCTCTTCATGGCTCATTCTTCCTTTTTCCACTTGCCGGCCTATATTTTTTTGTATAACGGCTTTTCCTCTGTCAACGTATTCTTCCTTCAGGTCATGCAAGATGACCGGGTAGCCGGCAGTGGCGAATACCTGGGCGATTCCCCCGCCCATTTGTCCGGCTCCGATAATCATTACTTTTTCTACTTTCATGCTCTCTCCCCCTTATTCTATGAATCACCGATTCTTGGATAATCCGCTATTTCTTAGGCACTTCAATCATGACAGCGTCCCCTTGGCCGCCTCCGCTGCAAATGGAAGCGATGCCGATTCCTCCGCCACGGCGTTTCAATTCATTGATCAGAGTGAGGATTATGCGTGTGCCGCTTGCCCCGATTGGATGCCCAAGTGCAACTGCACCGCCATTCACATTTACTTTTTCAGGATCAAGCCCTGCCAGTTTATTGCTCGCCAATGCCACGGCCGCAAAAGCTTCATTAATTTCAAGCAAATCTATCTCTTCCATCGTTTTTCCTGTTTTATCAAGCAGCGTTTGGATCACAAGCCCAGGCGTTTTGGGAAAATCTTTTGCTTCCACGGCTATTTCGGCATGCCCGATTATATAGGCGGCTATTTCTTTCCCATCGCGCAACGCTTTCTCTTCACTCATCAAAACGACCGCGCCAGCGCCGTCATTGATCCCCGGCGCATTCCCAGCTGTAACGGTGCCATCCTTGCTGAAAGCAGGCTTTAAAGCAGCCAGTTTTTCAAGGTTCGTATCGCTGCGCGGAGACTCATCCTGACTAACACTAATCGCCTCTCCCTTTCTCTGAGGAATCTCCACAGGCACAATTTCATCATTAAATTTCCCGGTTTCCATTGCTTGTATGGCGCGTTGATGGCTTCTAAATGACCATTCATCCTGTTCTTCACGGGAGATGCCCAGCTCAGCAGCTGTACTGCTTCCGTAAGTACCCATGTGGGCACCTGTAAAGCTGCATGTTAATCCATCGAATATCATCATATCTTTTGCTTGAGCGTCACCCATCCTCATCCCCCAGCGTGCATTTGGAATGATATAGGGTGCATTGCTCATAGATTCCATGCCTCCTGCCACAACAACTTCTTCTTCTCCTGCACGTATTAGGATGTCGCCGAGTGTTACGCTTCGCAAGCCTGATGCACAAACCTTATTGATGGTCTCGGTTTTCACTTCCCATGGAAGGCCGGCCTTTCTTGAAGCCTGCCGAGAAGGAAGCTGCCCCTGTCCTCCTTGCAGGACAGAACCCATAATGACCTCCCCAACCTCTTCCGGTTTCACATCCGCTCTCCTTAATGCCTCTTTAATGGCGATCCCGCCAAGATCGGATGCTGTTAAAGACTTCAGCGCTCCCCCAAACTTTCCGAAAGCTGTTCTAGCTCCTCCAACGATCACTGTCTTTGCCATTCTTCTCCATCGCCTTTCATTAATTAGATAAAATCCAGCAACAACCCATTTGTAAACGTTATCATTTTTATAGTACCTTCGACTGAACGCTCGCTCGATATAGAAGCTGAAAGAAAAGGGCCGCATCAACTGCAAGCCCGTTTTCTTTTTTCAATAACTACAAACATAAGTAATACGTCCCTTACTTATATTTTACATTATTTTCTATTATTTGAAAAATATTTACTATTCATTCATCTTATCTTATGGCTTTGCAGGAAATAGCTCTTTTTCCTCGCTGCAATCCTACGGTCTGCCGACCATATTGCCTAGTACCGGACTGGCTTAGATTAAGAAGCTGCCTCCACTCTTTCTCCAACAACAGACCGCTCTAATATTTCAGCCACATCATAGGTATGGACTGTCTCCTCGACTTCTTTTGCCTTCGTTCCATCGGTAAGCATCGTCAAGCAGTATGGGCATCCCGAGCTGATTACAGATGGTTTTACGACAAGTGCCTGTTCTGTTCTTGCCACGTTGATCCGATGGCCTGTTTCCTCTTCCATCCACATCAAGCCGCCTCCAGCACCACAGCACATCCCTTTCTCACGGTTCCGTTCCATTTCAACCAGTTTGACGCCCGGAATGCTTTTCAGGATTTCACGCGGAGGATCATACACCTCGTTATAGCGGCCTAAGTAGCAGGAATCATGGAACGTGATTGTTTCATTCACTTCATGCTTCGGCTCCAGTTTCCCTTCTTCTACAAGCTTGGCTAGAACCTCTGTATGATGGTAGACCTCAGCCTCCAAGCCAAAATCAGGATATTCATTTTTGAAAATATTGTATGCATGCGGATCGATTGTGACAATTTTTTTCACGTCATTTTTTTCAAATTCAGCAATATTATTTGCCGCTAGCTCTTGGAAGACAAATTCATTTCCGAGCCTGCGCGCTGTATCGCCGGAATTTTTCTCTTTATTGCCCAGGATGGCGAATGTGACGCCTGCTTCATTCATCAGCTTCGCAAAAGATAGCGCGATCTTTTGGCTGCGGTTATCATATGAACCCATGCTGCCAACCCAGAATAAATATTCGAATTCTTCGCCGGCTTTTTTCATTTCCTTCACTGTAGGAATATGGACATCCTCGCGCAATTCGCGCCAATCTTCTCTTTCTTTACGATTCAATCCCCAAGGATTACCTTGGCGCTCGATATTTTGCATCGCACGCTGGGCATCAGGGTTCATCTTGCCTTCTGTCAGTACCAAGTAACGGCGCAAATCGATAATTTTATCTACATGCTCATTCATGACCGGACATTGATCCTCACAGTTGCGGCAAGTCGTGCAAGCCCATATTTCTTCCTCAGTGATGACGTCCCCGATCAAGCTTGGGTTATAAATAGACGTAGCTGCCTGTTCGGCTGCTCCTTGCCCTGCCGCCGCATAAGCCAATTGGTTCCCCTGTGTTTTGGAAAACATGAAGCCTGGCACCCATGGTTGTTTTTGAGTCGTTACGGCTCCCTGAAATGTCAAATGGTCGCGCAAGCGGATAATCAGATCCATCGGGGACAGCATTTTTCCTGTTCCTGTCGCAGGGCACATATTCGTACATCGGCCGCACTCTACGCAAGCGTATAAGTCTAGAAGCTGTTTCTGGTTAAAATCTTCTATCTTGCCGACACCGAAAGATTCCTGTGACTCATCCTCAAAATCAACCTTCGCCAATTTGCCTGGATTGGACAGGCGGTTCATGTAAACGTTTGCTGGACCGGCGATTAAATGGGCATGCTTGGATTGTGGAACATATACCAAGAATGTCAATAGAATGATCAAATGCAGCCACCATGCAATATAAAAGCCGACAATGGCAGCCGTTTCGCTGATTCCCCCAAATAAGACAGCAACTCCCGAGGCAATCGGTTCATACATAGACGGATCATGGCCATGCCAGATCATCGCCATCCCGTTTCCAAACAGGACAGAGACCATTAGTCCCCCGATAAATATCAATACTAATCCTGCTTTGAATCCTCTCTTCAATCGGACAAGCTTCTCAATATATCTGCGGTAAAATGCCCAGACGACCGCAACAAGAATAATGAATGTCACAATTTCCTGGAAGAAAGTAAAAGCGGGGTACAATGGACCAAAAGGCAAATGTGCGCCCGGTTTTATCCCTTTAATGATCATATCGATGGCTCCAAATTGGACCAATATAAAGCCATAGAAAAACATGACATGCATGATGCCGCTTTTCTTATCCTTCAATAGCTTTTTTTGTCCGAATACATTGACCCATATTTTATGGAGACGCTCTTTCACATTGTTATCGAACTCAATTTTTTTACCAAGCTTTATATATTTGATTCTCGTTTGAATCAAATATATGAATAAGCTGATCCCATACGCAACGACTAGCAAAAACGCAATTAGGTTGACCCATAATAAACCTTCCATTAGTTCCCCTTTCCCAAAAAGAGCACGAAAAGATTCAGAGCAAGCTGAAATCGATTTTTGTTCGCATACATATCTCTTAATGTTAACTTTACTATATTTTCTGAATGTTATTTCTAGCTACATTTTATATAATGAATGAGCATTCAGTCAACTAATTTCTACATATTTCAATTTTTATATGTTACTGCCAGTCCTTTCTGAAACGGTTATCGAATAATTCAACCCTCTTCTAAGGAGAATAACCTTATATGCCATGAAAGAAGGAGAGAGCGGATTTGAAAGTAACCGTCTTCATTTTATTGATTCTTATCGCCCTGTTTGCCCTCTTTTGGTATGACTATCATGCAGGCCAAAAGAAAAAGGACATGCAGGTGCAAAAGAAAGAAGGAAAAGTAGTCGATGGGTCCCTATCCGTTTTCACATCGGGCCCCGAATTGTTTGATGTCATGTTCAACGATATTCGACAAGCGAAAAAATATGTACATGTCTTATTCTATATAGTGGGAAAAGATTCCTTCTCTCAGCGTTATATTGATTTGCTGAAGAAGAAAGCGGAAGAAGGCGTCGAAGTCATTTTAATGCTGGACCGGTTAGGGAGCTATTCTTTCAAGGAAAGCAGCATAGAGGCGCTTAAAGCAAGCGGGGTGAAATTTTCGTTCAGCCGAAAGCCTTCTTTCCCCTACCTTTTCCATTCCATCCAAGTAAGAAACCATCGGAAGTTGACCATCATAGACGGAAAGACCGGTTACCTAGGCGGCTTTAATATTGGCATGGAATATATCGACAAGGACCCCAAACTAAGCCCATGGCGCGATTATCATTTGCGGCTGCAGGGAGAAGGTGTGCATGGCCTTGAACTGCAATTTCTGGATGATTGGGAAAGAGCTTCCGGCGAGCACATCCAATATACACAATGGTATAAAGATCCAAATCCTAAAGGGACACAAAAGCACCGGTTATTTCCCACAGACGGAAAATTCCTTGAAGAAGAGTATATCCGCCTCATCAAGAGCGCAAAAAAGGCCATTGTCATCGGTACGCCTTATTTTATCCCGACACAGGCAGTGCTGGATCAATTGGGATACGCCCTACATGATGGTGTCAATCTCACGATTCTTGTCCCTGAAAAATCGGATCACCTCTTCGTGAAAGAAGCTTCCTATCCTGCATTAAGGTACCTCTTGCCGCTCGGGGCAAAGGTACTTCAATTCCAAAAAGGATTCTTTCATGGCAAATACATGGTGATAGATGACCAGTTGGCTATTGTCGGGACAGCTAACTTTGATAAAAGAAGCTTTTTCCTTAATGATGAAATCAACTGTTACGTGTATGACAAACTCTTCATTGAGCAATTAAATGGATTGATAAAAGAAGATATAGGAAATAGTACTGTATTGACGAAAGAGGAACTATCGACAAACGGACTTTGGAGCAAGCTGAAAGAAAAAATAGGCTGCCTGCTTTCCCCGTTCCTGTAAGACGTCGATTCATACAGTATCGCAGGTTCTTATATAATAGTTGGAGGAGAAAACAATGAAAATACGGTTTGGCTATGTTTCCACAGCACTGGCATTATGGGATGCTTCCCCTTCCAAAACAGTGACATTTAAACGCTATTCACAGATGAGTGCAGACTCAAGGCAGGAAAAGCTGGAGGCTGTAACCTTGACCAATATACGGAATACAATGCGGATGCTTTATTATAATGCTGCCCATGAGCTGGAGCTCTACCGGCTCTCCAGCAGCATCGTCCCCCTGGCAACCCATCCAGAGGTATTGTGGGATTTTGTATCTCCTTTCCGCGAAGAATGGAGGCAGCTCGGAGATTTTATAAAAAAAATGAACATGCGCGTCAGTTTCCATCCGAACCAATTCACTTTATTCACAAGCCCCCGCCAGGAAATCACAGCGAATTCCATCGGCGATCTGTCTTACCACTATCGGATGCTTGAAGCAATGGGGATAGAAGACAGGTCCTTTATGAATATACATATTGGCGGCGCTTACGGTGATAAAAAGGCTGCATTGGATAGATTCCATGAAAATCTCAAACAGCTTCCAATCCCTATCAAGGCGCAGATGACCTTGGAAAATGATGATAAGACATACACAGCGTCGGAAACGCTGCATGTATGTGAAAAGGAGCGGATTCCACTCGTTTTTGATTACCACCACCATATGGCCAATCTCTGCGTGGAGCCTTTAGAGGAGCTTCTTCCTTCCATCATTGGGACTTGGGAGCATACAGGCCTTCCACCCAAAATCCATATATCATCCCCAAAATCCGAAAAAGCGTTCCGATCCCATTCTGATTATGTTGATTTTGATTTTATCCAGCCATTTTTCACGCTGTTGAAAGAAGTAAATGTGGATGTTGACTTTATGATTGAAGCGAAAAGCAAAGATTTGGCTGCTCTCCGTTTAATAGATGATATCGCTAAAGTGAGAGGGGTAAAACGAATCAGCGGGGGCGCGGTAGAATTATAAAAGAAAGGGAGGCAGCCGGCCGGCTCCTCCCTTTCTTAATGCCTTTTACATTTTTTCCGGTGCAGATACGCCAATTAAAGCGAGCGCATTACGCAGGGTTGTTCTTGATGCTTCAATTAATGCCAAACGGGCTTTTGTCCGTTCAGGATGCTCCGTATCCAATACCTTTTCTGCATTATAGAAGCTGTGGAATGCAGAAGCCAGTTCATAAATATAATTCGTGATCCGGTGAGGGAGTCTCTTTTCAGCCGATTCCGCCACCACATATGGGAAATCGCCTATCTTCTTCAGAAGATCATACTCCTTCTCTGAATGAATATGGGTTAAATCATAATCGTTATCGTGCTGGATACCTGCTTCAGCCGCTTGTCTGAGAATGCTGCAAATGCGGGCATGTGCATACTGGGCATAGTAAACAGGGTTCTCATTGGATTGTGAAACGGCAAGGTCCAAATCAAAATCCATGTGCGTATCGGCGCTTCTCATAGCAAAGAAATAGCGTGTGGCATCCAGACCTACTTCCTCTACAAGATCTCTCGTCGTCACAGCTTTCCCTGTCCGCTTGCTCATCTTCATTTTTTCACCGTTCTTATACAAATGGACAAGTTGGATGATTTCCACTTCAAGCTGATTCTGGTCATATCCCAGTGCTTCGATAGCAGCTTTCATTCTAGGAATGTAGCCGTGGTGGTCAGCACCCCAAATATTGATCAACGTTTCAAATCCTCGTTCCAATTTATCACGGTGGTACGCAATATCAGGAAGAAGATAAGTAAATGAACCATCCTGTTTAATAAGCACTCTATCTTTATCATCGCCTAATTCTGTTGAACGGAACCATGTAGCTCCATCCTGTTCATAAATATGGCCGCGTTCCCTCAGTACTGCCAATGCTTCCTCAATTTCATCGTTCTCATATAGGGATGTCTCTGAGAACCAGGCATCAAAACGTACTCTGAAATCTTCAAGATCTCCTTTAAGCTTGCCCATTTCATATTTCAAACCGTATTCACGGAAGAAATCAAACCGGTCCTGTTCGCTGTCTCCGGCAAATCGGTCACCGAAATCCTCTACAAGTTTTTTCCCGATTTCTATAATATCCTGGCCGTGATATCCGTCGGCAGGCATTTCCTTTTCAAGCCCTAATGCCTGAAAATAGCGGGCTTCCACTGAAAGAGCCAGATTATTGATTTGATTGCCGGCATCATTGATATAGTATTCTCTTGATACATCATAACCTGCCATATCCAAAATATTGCATAATGAATCACCTACAGCCGCACCGCGGGCATGGCCTAAATGCAAATCGCCTGTCGGGTTGGCGGAAACAAATTCAACCTGGATTTTTTCGCCTTTTCCGGCTTTGCTTTTACCATACGAATCGCCTTCTGCAAGAACTGATGGAATCACACCTGTTACATAATGGTTATCCATATAGAAATTTATGAAGCCGGGCCCCGCAATATCCACCTTTTTAATAGATGCTTTTTCTGAATCAAAATGGGCTATTATCTCTTCAGCTATTGCACGAGGCGCTTTTTTTGCAATTCTGGCAAGCTGCATAGCTATATTTGTGGAATAATCTCCGTGGCTTTTATCTTTTGGGGTTTCTAGAATGATAGCTGGCATCGTATGCTTTTCCGCCAAGCCAGCTGTCAATACTGCATCCGCAACCGATTGTTTTAACGTTTCCTGCACTTGTCCGATAATGTTCATCTATTGTGTTTCCTCCTTGTAGTCGATTACCATTTTATACTGTCCTGCATCTGCTCCCTGCATAGTCAAATCATAGAGAAGGGTCATTTTTCCTTCAGACATGCTTTCGTTATGCTCATGAGTCATATCTTTGGCCGTTGTCAACATCTGCAACGTTCCGAAAGGACTTTCGAAATTGCCGACTGTCATCAGACCCTTTATGAATTTCTGGCGCATTTTCACCTGTCCATTTCTCATGATGAACACTTCATTCTCCGACCATTTGACGATTGTCTGAATCTCTTGCATATCTTGCTGAACCTCATTGTAGCGGAGGTATAAAGACCCTGCTTTTTGCTGAAGGGTTCCGAACGTCAGCAATTCATACGTCTCTTCATCCTGACCATTGCGGATTGTTGTTTCTAGTTTCACCTGTACACGCTTTTGTTCCGGCATGGCTCCTCACCTTTCTATGCTATTTATATGCACTCGGCATTATGCCGCCATTTTCCATGTTATTAACCTTTCCTAGTATAAAGATTCTTTATCCCGGTTTCAACTTAATCGTATAGCTGCAATGCGCCGCCTTGCCTTCTATGCAATTAAAAAAAGCAATCCTTTAACTCGCAAAGGATTGCTCTGTATCGCCGATTCCATGCCGGCCGTCACTATTGTTCAATACCAGTTCAATACCATTTCACGGATCAGTTTGCTGGCTGTATTAACCGTCTGTTCAGTTGGATCATAGACCGGGGCAACCTCTACTAAGTCGCAGCCCACGACATTCACTCCGGATTGGCCGATTGCTTGGATACTGGCCAATAATTCCTTGGAGGTAATCCCCCCGCAGTCGACTGTGCCTGTCCCCGGCGCATGCGCGGGGTCCAAAACGTCAATGTCGATGGTGACATAAACAGGTCGGCCATCGAGGCTCGGCAACATTCTTCTCAAAGGTTCCAGAACATCGAACTTGCTGATATGCATGCCATGTTTCTCCGCCCACTGAAATTCTTCCTTCATCCCCGAGCGGATACCGAAAGAGTATACATGGTGCGGGCCCATTTTTTCTGCGATTTTTCGGATAGGTGTAGAATGGGAAAGCGGCTCCCCTTCATAGTGCTCCCGTAAATCTGTATGGGCATCAAAATGGATGATGGCCAGATCGGCGTAAGTATCAGCAAGCACCTCCATCACTGGCCATGATACAAGATGCTCGCCGCCCATACCGAATGGCTTCTTGCCATCCTTGAGCAGCCTGCTAACAAATTCCCTGATTTGATCCAGACTTTTAGAGGCATTGCCGAAAGGAAGCGGCAAATCGCCGATATCATGATAACGAACTTCTTCAAGCTGGCGGTCGCAGTAAGGGCTATACTCTTCCAATCCAATAGAGGCTTCTCTTATGCGGCCGGGGCCAAATCTGGAACCTGGGCGATAGCTCACTGTCCAATCCATCGGCATCCCATAAAGGACTACATCACTTTCTTCATATGTGCATGTACTGCCAATAAATACATTTCCTGAATAGGCTTCATCAAACTTCATCGCAATACCTCCTTATTTCGTTAAATCCTCAACAAATTTGGGCAGTACAAATGCCGCTTTATGCAATTCCTTCGTATAATATTTCGTATTCATATCGCTAAATCGGCTTTCCTCTACTAGCAAAGGATCATGCTTCTTCGATCCTAATGTGAAACACCACAAACCGCTTGGGTACGTAGGGATATTCGCTGTATACAGCCGCGTAATCGGAAAGATTTCCTTTACATCCTTCTGTACTTGGGCAATTAGATCCGCCTTAAACCATGGATTATCCGATTGGGCAACAAACAAGCCATCTTTCTTAAGCGCTTTGCTGATCCCTGCATAAAATCCTTTTGTAAACAGGTTCACAGCTGGCCCGATCGGTTCAGTACTGTCAACCATGATGACATCGTAGGCATTCTCCGCCTCTGCGATATGCATGAAGCCGTCTCCAACTTTCACTTCCACACGGGCATCTTCCATTTGCCCTGCTATGGAAGGCAAGAATTTCTTGGAATATTCTATTACTTTTCCATCTATATCCACCAAAACAGCTTTCTTTACTTGTTTATGCTTCAGGACCTCACGAATGACTCCTCCGTCCCCTCCGCCGACAATCAGAACATTCTCCGGATTCGGATGAGTGAAAAGAGGTACATGGGCAACCATTTCGTGATATACGAATTCATCTTTTTCAGTAGTCATAACCATATCGTCCAACAAAAGCATATTGCCCCACTCTTCTGTTTCTACCATATCCAATTGCTGAAATTCCGTCTGTTCTGAATGCAGTGAACGATTCACTTTCATCGTGATCCCAAAATGCTCAGTCTGTTTCTCCGTAAACCAAATACCCATCTCTTACGCTCCCTTTCCTTGTATGTTGATTGGTTTTGCACTTTAATGTTTTACATCCTAAAGCTGGCCACTCCCTGAAAACATTTCTTGGAATAATTGTTCTTTTATGTAAAACAAAGCACAGGAAAAGTATAGAGCATATATGAAACATTTCAAGAAAAATATATCAAATATAGAAGAAATGTTTAAAATACGGCTCTTTTTTTCATACTAATAATACAGCCCCGATCCTGTTCTGACCGGGAAACTGAAACAAACAGAACATTTGATGGAAAGGATGGTTTTCGTGGAAGCAACAACCAGAACTTCACGCCGGAAAACAGCTAAATTAGCCAGAGTAATGACTTTCATCCTTCTCTTATGCGGTGGGTCCTTACTCGCAATCTATTTATTTCTGCTCATCTATGCAAAAATACTGGGCCCGCCTCCGTTGGCCGTTCCACAATCGACAATCTTCTACAGTGATAACGGGAAAGTCATAGGGGAATACGATAATGGCCAAAAACGATATTGGGTGAACCTCGACGATATTTCCCCTACCATGGTGCAGGCCATATTATCCGTGGAGGACAAAAGCTTCTACAAGCATCATGGCTTTGATTACAAGAGGATTGCCGGAGCCCTAGTTGCAGATGTCAAGGCTCTCGGCAAGGTACAGGGAGCCAGTACAATCACACAGCAATATGCTCGCAACTTATTTCTCACACACCAAAAATCTTGGCACCGCAAGATGAGTGAAGCCTTCTATACCATGCGGATAGAGATGAACTACAGTAAAAATGAAATCTTGGAAGGCTACTTGAATACGGTTTATTTCGGGCATGGCGCCTATGGAGTCGAGGCTGCGAGCCGTTATTATTACGGAAAGCCAGCTAAGTCCCTGACACTGAATGAAGCTTCCATGCTTGCCGGAATTCCGAAAGGGCCCTCTTATTATTCGCCCATCCTATCGCCCGACCACGCTCTAAAGCGGCAGCGAATCGTCTTATTGTCGATGAAAAAAGCGGGTTATATAAACGACTCAGATATTCAGGCAGCCCGGAAACAGAACTTGGCCTTCCATGGGAAATACGATCATCGCGAGGCAATGGCACCCTACTATATCAGTGCCGTTAAACAGGCATTGAAATCCCAGCTGCACCTGGATGAAAAAACAATTGCATTGGGCGGTTTAAGGGTCTATACATCATTGAACATTAAACAGCAGGATGCAGCCGAGGAGGCCTTTAAACAAACATTCGATAACAGCAGCGATCTGCAGGGCGCCCTGGTAGCCATGAATCCTAAAAGCGGTGAAGTGAAGGCGCTGATCGGCGGGAAGGATTATCAGGCCAGCCCCTTTAACCGTGCCATTCAAGCAATCCGGCAGCCCGGCTCCACCATGAAACCCCTCCTATATTACGCTGCATTGGAGAATGGCTTCACTCCTGCCACCATGCTGAAAAGCGAAAGCACAACATTTTCGTTCGATGATGGACGGGCCTCTTATTCCCCGCATAATTATAATTCGCAATATGCCGATAAAGAAATCACCTTATCACAGGCACTGGCATTGTCGGACAATATTTATGCGGTTAAGACACATCTTTTTCTCGGAGAAAAGGAATTATTGAAGACTGCCCAAAAATTCGGCATCCACAGTAAGATTGATGCTGTCCCTTCCGCCGCATTAGGCACGTCTGGGGTAAAAGTCATTGAGATGGTGAACGCATACAGCCGGCTGGCCAATGGAGGGAAAAATGTAGAGCCCATTTTCATCAAAAAAGTGGAATTGCCTACCGGTGAAGTCATCTATAAAGCTCCAGATTTCCATAAACAAGTACTTAGTTATAAAAATACATTTGTCATGACATCGATGATGACCGGTGTTTTCAACCCCCATCTGAATGGATATGCATCTGTGACCGGCACAACCTTGATTCCTAGGCTAAGCAGACAATATGCAGGAAAATCAGGGACAACTTCTACTGACAGCTGGATGATTGGCTATACACCACAATTGGTGACAGGTGTGTGGACCGGATATGACCAGGCTAAGATGATGGATAACCCTGTAGAACGAAGCTATGCTAAAAATATATGGGCAGATTTTATGGAAACAAGCTTGTCTAAATCAACCTTTAAAACATTCAAGCCGCACAGCAAACAGCTGGTTTCGGTCAAAATCGACCCGGAAAGCGGAAAACTTGCCGATAAGAACTGCCCTAATTCGATTCCAACCTATTTTGTCAAAGGCACTGAGCCAAAAACATATTGCAAAACAGCAGCAAAGGAAAATCGAAATAACAGTGGAAAGCAGCCCATTCAAAAAGAGCAGAAACCATGGTACAAAAAGATCCTCCCATTTTTCTAATGGCAGCAAAAAAGGCCTCCCTTGAAGGGATGGCCTTTCTTTATACATTATGTGCCTGGAGCATGGAGTCGATCAAAACCGATGCATCCTCACTGCATTTGATCATATCCCTATGTGCTTGCGGCAAAAATTGCTCTTTCGCCATATGGTCGAATACACTCATCAAAGGAGTATAGTAGTGATTTACATTATAGATGCCCACGGGTTTATGATGGATGCCGATCTGGTTCCAAGTGAACACTTCGAAAAATTCATCCAAAGTCCCTGGTCCCCCAGGCATAGCGACAAAGGCATCGGCCAATTCTGCCATCTTGGCTTTTCGCTCATGCATGGATGACACAATATACAGCTCCGTCAAATGATGATGGGCAAGTTCACGGTCAGCCAACATATTCGGCATGACGCCTATTGCTTTTCCTCCATGTTCAAGGACCGTATTGGCCAGCACTCCCATTGTCCCCATGGAAGATCCCCCATAGACAAGCGTGATCCCCCGGCGGGCCAATTCCTTCCCAAAAACAGCAGCTCTCTCACGGTACACAGGGGAAGCCCCATCTCTTGAACCGCAAAAAACAGCTATACTATTCATATCTCATCCCTCCATTCTTTCCTTACTTAATTATATCGGAAATAGGTCGGGACAGACTAGATTTACATTAAAATCCCCAGACAATCGAAAACAGGCTGCTGCCAGCGGAATGAATCCATAGGCACAGCCTGTTTTCTTGTCCTAGTTCTATAGCGTTGCACGCTGAGATTAAGTTTACTCATATTTTTCCAAAACGACAAGTATTTAACAAATATTTTTAACGGTTTCCATCATTATCTCTTTTTATCTAACGATTCTACCGCTAACTGGCGCTTCAGCTCATCGCTTGATGCTTTCCACATATCCGGATTATGCTCACGGAGGAAATCACCCAGCACTTGCTTCGAATGGTCATCCATATGCTGCAGGATGATCTTCCGTTTCATGGCCTTATCCAATCGATTCACATGCTCGGGCAACGATTTATACCCTCTCCTAATCGAACGGTCAACCGTCATCTCGCACGCTGTAACACCAGCGTAATGGAGGCCTTTTTCACTTTGCTCGACAGCTGTCCATATGATCCAATATGGCTTGCCATTTGGGACTTCACTTCGATCCGGCAAAAATTTAATGCCGCGTTCCACAGCACTTCGAGCATGCATCGCGCCGATTTCAATCGATGCTTGCCCTTCTTCCACATCAATGATAATAGGGGAAATATTCTCTAGGTTGATAGAACCGATTCCGAACCCTTTATGGCCAGAAGCCGGCTCATTCTTAATGATTGTGAATTCCATTCTGTTTTTCTTGTTGTTCATTGCAGACTCCTTTTATTTAATGCAGAAAAATGGCGGTGAATATATCTTGCAATCCATAAATGATGGATGGCATAACGGTATTGAAAATAGGCTGGATGGTATAATTGTCTAGAGGCGTTACCAGCAATATCAGGAATAAAAGCATCCCATACTGTTCATACTGTGTCATTTTAGCCCGAATACGGGGCGATACAAGATCTTCAATAATCCGATAGCCATCAAGAGGAGGTATCGGCAGCAGGTTAAAAACAAACAGCATCGTATTCATTGAAATAATCACATTCAATAAATCGGACACGAAGAAAGGCATATCGTTCCATACATTTAACGCTGCCATTCCATACATAATAGTAAAAGCAATAATCGTAACCAATAAGTTGCTCACAGGGCCTGCCACCGAAACAAGCACTCCCGCCAAGCGGGGCCGCTTGAAATTATAGCGGTTGACTGGTACAGGGCGGGCCCAGCCAAAACCTGCAATCAAAATAAACAGTGTTCCTATTGGATCGATATGCTCAATCGGATTCAACGTTAACCGCCCCTGGTCCTTTGCAGTCGAATCGCCGAATTTATAAGCGACATACGCATGGGCAAATTCATGCACCGTAAAAGCAATCAGCAACGATATAATCACATATGGCAAATCGGACAAAGGGTACCTAAAAATACTGTTCAACAAATCCATATATCACACTCCACTTTATTCGTACATTCAGTATAGCTTATTCTTCCCTAAAACGTTAATACCTTATTGGCTTTGCTCTCCGGAAAGCAAAAGCCGCTTGCAATTCTGCAAATCTTATGAAAAACTACTTACAGAACAGGAAAAGGAGTGCATACATATGCCTTATATTACAGTGAAAATGCTTGAAGGGCGCACAGAAGAACAAAAGAAAGCCCTAGTAGAAAAAGTTACAGAAGCGGTTTCAGAAACAGCCGGCGCACCCAAAGAAAACATCGTTGTTTTCATCGAAGAAATGACAAAAAACCACTACGCAGTTGCAGGAAAACGCCTAAGCGACCAATGACCAAGAAAAGCGGAAGCGGCTTGGTCAGGCCCGACCAGGTAAATCGGCGCTTGAAAAATGCGAGATAAAAGAAAAAGCTAAGTCCCGATCAGTGGGCCTTAGCTTTTTCTTTTAGAGAATCTATATATGCATACGCTTCGTCAATCTCGTCCAAAGTGTAATGCTGCTTGCTTTTTAGTGTGAATACCTTTTCAGCCACTTCATCTCTCGGCAATGTATCAAAAAATAAAACGGTTGACACGAGTTCAAGGAAACGCGCATTTTGCTTGTTCATATCCTGCAGGCAGCACTCCAGCTGGGGCATGTCCATTTTGTACATCTGCAAAAATTCCTGCCCGGCATCGGATAATGAATAGCAATATTGATGGTATCCGCCCTTCTTTTCCTTCATCTCTGTTAAATAACCGAGGTCGCACAATTCTTCAATGCGCAATGTCAGCTCCTCGGAATAAGGCCCATAAAAGTGGAACTCATACTTCTCATTAAATGGAAACGAAATTTTCTTCGCAATATAAATCATCTTCTGCAGCTTTTTCCGTCCGGCGATTTCACCCGCAGCCGATACGGCATGGATGATTTTGGCATGTTCATTAAACACGTTCATTCCCTCCTATGCTTCGCATAACCCACTTTTCTCCAGCCATAAGCGGATCTTTATTAGGCAACCTTAAAGGCATGCAAACAACCCCGTCGGCATGCCTTATTGCTTTATTCCTTGCTATTTTTACATTCCCAACAGGGATTTGATTTGCTTCTTAATCGTCTTTTTCGTGGTTTGGTCATTTAAGAAATCAGCAGGAAAATAGAGTTTATGGTCCGTTCTTCGCTTGCCGCTGATGGCATCGACTATTTCCGATTCTCTGGAAAGCTCTTTTATTTCTCCGTTATTCATCAGCAGATGGATTGGCAGCCGCTCTTCCTCTTCTCCCGGACGGTAAAAATCATAAGGCAGATCAGAGGAAGAATCGACTACAAGATAATAATTGGGATCAATGCCTGCCTTTTTAAACAGGGCCGTTAATTCAATCAGCATCGTCATTCCTTTTTGCGAAGGCTGGAATTCAATGTATTGGAAAAGCCGGCGGTTTACAAAACGGCTGCATAAATCACTCAGGATCGGGTCATCTTCATTTTCCCACTCCTGAAAATAGTACATCATTATGCTTTCATCCAGCTTCAGGTAATCCCGGACGGTAACGCGTTCCTCGAACAGCGATAAAAAATGGCGCGGTTGCTGCTTGAACGCATATTTCTTTTCGTACAATTCCTTTGCACGATGGAGAATTTTAATTAAAATTACTTCCGCGCTGCGTGAAACCGGGTGGAAATAAACCTGCCAGTACATTTGATAGCGGCTCATGATATAGTCCTCGACTGCGTGCATGCCGCTGCTTTTGATCACTACCTGGTCTTCTTTGGGCCTCATGACCCGCAACAGGCGCTCCATATCAAAATGCCCATAGCTGACCCCTGTGTAATAGGTGTCTCTTTGTAAATAATCCATACGGTCAGCGTCTATCTGGCTGGAAATCAGGCTGACCACCAATTTGTCATGATAAGTCTTTGCGATTACTTCCGCTACTTTCTTCGGAAAATCCGCCGATACTTTTATTAAAATTCTGTGCACTTCTGTATCCCCCAAAATAATTTCGCGGGTGAAGTTCTCATGGTCCAGGTTAAATACTTTTTCGAACGAATGGGAATAGGGACCGTGGCCTAAATCATGCAAAAGGGCTGCGCATAGAGATAGCAGCCTTTCTTCTCCATTCCATTCAGGCCGCCCTGCAAAAACGTCATCGATGACGCGGCGGACAATCTCATACACGCCAAGTGAATGATTGAAACGGCTATGCTCTGCTCCGTGGAACGTAAAGAAAGTGGTTCCCAACTGTTTTATTCTGCGCAATCTTTGAAATTCACGAGTTCCAATCAAATCCCAAATCACTCTATCTTTCACATGGATGTAGCGATGCACAGGATCTTTAAATACTTTTTCTTCGCTTAATTTCTCATTAGAATATGCCATAGTAACCTCTTCTTTTTATACTAGCGTGCTTTTCTTCTATTTTACCATTGATATAGCCATTGATGGCAAAGACAAAGGGAAAATATCTTCGCATGCCAAAGAAAAACGCGCTTCTACACTTTATATGAACGCAAAGGTATTGTTCTTTATGAACACTAAAAAATCACCTATGCTCCTTACTATATAGGTGATTTCTTTATCTATTCCACATATTCTCTTTATTTAATCTTAGCCTGAACTTTTTCGATCAACTCATCCTCCGTGGGAGCCGCAACCGGTCTGCTATTCACGAAGGCAAAAGATTTCTTCCTGCCGGGGCCGCAATAGGATTGGCAAGCGATATCGATTGTCGCTTCGGGATCCAATTTTTGCAGCTTAGGAACGAGCGTTTTAATATTCGTTGCTTGGCATTCGTCACAAATTCTAAATTCGTTAGCCATTCTACCATCCCTCTCTATTTAATGAACGCTGCCTTGTACGCAGCTGGCATAACCCTATATGCATATATAGCAAATCCAAAAAGCCGATCGCATAAAGCATGCTTTTGACTGTTTGAATGCACTTGACCAATGAAACACTAAGCGTATTTTACTCCACCTTTTAACCAAAGTCAAAGCAAGGCCAAATGCGCTTTTTTAAAGACTCTAGTGAACCTCTTTTTGCTAAACTACTATCCTTTTAAGTTGCATGTATAAAAATTTAGCAATCCGTACAGAATAGGATTAACAGAAATTCCCTGAATCCGGAAGCAGAGAAAATAGAGGAAAAAGAGAGGAAGAGAAAGATGAAAATTAGGCAAGATGCATGGACAGATGAGGATGATTTATTATTGGCAGAAACCGTATTGCGCCATGTGCGAGAAGGCAGTACACAGCTGAACGCCTTTGAGGAAGTGGGCGATAAGCTCAACAGGACATCCGCGGCATGCGGCTTCCGCTGGAATGCAGTCGTCCGCCATAATTATGAGAAGGCGCTGCAACTGGCGAAGAAGCAGCGGAAGCAACGGCACCGGTTATTAGGAAAAGAGCAAGGCGGGAAAAAGAAATTGTTATATTCCCCTCCTGTCCCTTCTTTAAATGAAGTCATGGGAGAACCAGAAGAAGCCCCCGCTTTTTCATTCCTGGATGAACAAGACAACGAACCTGTATGTGAGGAAGCCGAATTTACTACAGCCCTACAACAAACAGCCGATGCACCAGCAGCAGGATTCAACCGACTCGATGATGTAATCACTTTTTTGCAAACTATGAATAAACAAAGCTTGCATAACGAAGGCCTTGCTTCTGAAAACGAAAGATTGAAAGGCGAGCTGAAGGAAGCCAAGAATGAAATTTTCCGCTTTAAAAATATGGTGGAGGAACTGCAGCAAAAGGTTGCATCCATGGAAGAAAGCTCAGAAACCATCCAGGAAGATTATGAAACCATTATGAAAATTATGAATAGGGCCCGTAAGCTTGTCCTTCTGGAAGAGGAAACACCCCAGCATTCCACCAAATTCAAAATGGACCGAAACGGGAATTTGGAGAAAGTAGCAGAGTGAATGCCTGCCGATGGTCAGGATCCGATATGAAAAATAGATTTGGCAGCAACATATTATGTAAATAGTAAAACGCCCGCTTTTCAACAAGCGGGCGTTTTCTTAATTTATTATAAAAATTTATCGTTGCGTTCCTGCATTCTCAGCAAATAATTTTCATACAGCCCTGCCTCTTTATCAGACAAAGAGGAAGAGTATACGCCGCCGCTATGCTCTTGCAGATTTTTCAGCAATAGCAGAACGACATCCTGGACAGACAATTCGACGCCAAGCAGTTCACTGAGTGAAGCCATTACGCCAGGGACAATCGCCGGGTACGAAAATTTAGTCGTTTCATCCGCCAATGATAGGCGGTAAAAATCCTTGATCATCTCCGCCCGCTTCGATCCGCTTCCATTGACGCACAGATAGATCTGTACAGCTACCCCATTTCGTATGCGCCGCTGTGAAATGCCTGCAAATTTCTTGCCATCGATGCTTAAATCATAACTACCCGGACAATAGGAGCCGACAATTTCTTTCGCTTCAATGGCCGCATCGTATGCTTCAAACATAGATTTGATCAATTCAAACATCGTATCGTAACCGCGGTTGATATCGATCCTCTTATCTTGTTCCGTGAAAATCAAGGAAATGTTAAGCACACCGGTATCCAATACAACAGCAAGCCCCCCTGAATTCCGGACGATGGCATGGTAGCCTTTCCCTTCCAGAAAGGCTAATCCCTTTTCCAAATAGGGAAGTCTGCTATCCTGTATCCCCAAAACAACTGTATTATGATGGACCCACGTACGAGCAATCGCCGGAGATGCCCCCGAACCAGCCATATGGCATAATGTATCATCCATGGCAAACGATTGGAGCGCCGAAAAAGACGGACCCATCGTAGACTGGTCAATGAACCGCCATGAGTCCTGACGTAATAACGTATTTCCCTCGTTCATATGTTTCTTCCCACCTCTTCCATACCATTCAGTGCCTTAGTCATTTTGCGCTGAAGCGGGAAATGGATTATCTTTGTAACGCTTGCCCAGCTGTAATCAATGCCAATTTATAGACATCCTCTTCATTGCAGCCGCGCGATAGATCGTTGACCGGACGGTTCAACCCCTGAAGGATCGGTCCAACCGCTTCGAAATTACCCAATCTCTGTGCAATTTTGTATCCGATATTACCCGCTTCCAAGCTAGGGAATACAAATACATTCGCATCTCCTTGAATAGGGGAATCCGGCGCTTTTTGTGCTGCGACAGAAGGAACGAAAGCTGCATCAAATTGGAATTCTCCATCCACTGTCAATAGCGGGTCACGCAACTTAACTAAATTCACAGCTTCCGAAACCTTCTCTGTTTCTGGTGATTTAGCAGAACCTTTTGTAGAGAAACTCAGCATTGCCACTCTTGGTTCAATACTGAACATATTGGCCGTTTTAGCGCTTTCAACAGCTATTTCAGCCAAATCGTTGCTATCTGGTGCAATGTTGATTGCGCAATCGGCAAACACATATTTTTCTTCACCGCGTACCATAATGAACACGCCTGATGTTTTGCTGACTCCTTCTTTTGTTTTGATGATCTGCAGCGCCGGGCGAACCGTATCTGCTGTTGAATGAATTGCACCGCTTACCAGCCCGTCCGCTTTATTTACATAAACCAGCATTGTTCCGAAGTAATTGCCATCTTTCAGAATCACTCGCGCTTCATCTGCAGTCACTTTGCCTTTGCGTCGCTCAACAAAAGCTGCCACAAGTTCCTCCATCATGATGAAATTCTCAGGATCATAAATCTCTGCAGAAGCCAAAGACACACCCAATTCATCCGCCTTCGCTTCAATTTCAGCAATATTGCCGATTAGGATCGGTGTTAAAATTTTCTCAGCCGCTAATCTTCCCGCCGCTGCTAAAATGCGGGCATCCGCTCCTTCAGGGAAAACAATTTTAACATTTTGCCCTGTCACTTTTTCTTTCAATGCTGTAAATAAATCACTCACTATAAAGTCCTCCTTCATTTCTATACGTATTAGCATACTCTGTCTAAACGGAAATTTCTATGCATCTCAGCGAAAAAAAGGCTATTTACGATGTTAAGTTAATTCAGAAAATTACCTATTGACCAACTTTTCGTTTCCTTTTTCTTTACCTGAATTGTCCTATATAAAACATAGAATATTATTTGATAATTTTAACAATTGTATGTCGTTGAGCCTCACGCGGCTCTTTTCAATAGCTCCTATGGTATAGTAGTGAGGAAAAAGAAGGTAACCATACCATAGGAGTGATAAACGAATGAGTGAAGCTGCAAAGACGCTTGACGGATGGTACTGCCTGCACGACTTCAGAAGCATTGATTGGACAATATGGAAAATGCTGTCCAGCGACGAACGCCAGGCTGCCATTACTGAATTTTTATCATTGATTGAAAAATGGAAGACAACTGAAACCGAAAAAGCGGGCAGCCATGCCCTTTACACAATTGTTGGCCAAAAAGCTGATTTTATGATGATGATCCTTCGTCCTACTATGGAAGAATTGAATGAAATCGAAACTGAATTCAATAAATCGAAACTTGCTGAATACACCATTCCTGCCTACTCATATGTATCTGTCGTGGAATTGAGCAACTACCTGCCTTCAGATGAAGATCCTTACCAAAATCCTCACGTGTTGGCACGGTTATACCCTGTTCTGCCGAAGGCGAAGTATGTGTGCTTCTACCCGATGGACAAGCGCCGACAAGGCGAGGATAACTGGTATATGCTTCCGATGGACGAGCGGCGCGCCATGATGCGTTCACATGGAATGATTGGACGGCAATATGCAGGAAAGGTCAAACAAATTATCACCGGGTCAGTTGGATTTGATGACTATGAATGGGGAGTAACCCTTTTCTCCGATGATGTCCTTCAATTCAAAAAATTGGTTTACGAAATGCGTTTCGATGAAGTAAGTGCGCGTTACGGCGAATTTGGCGGCTTCTACGTCGGAAATCTTCTAACGGAAGATAAAGTGGCATCCTACCTGCACGTATAAGAACGGATGTACAACAACTCTATAATGAAGAAGACAATGCAAGGAAGGGACTGCCCCCTCCCTTGCATTTTTTATGTCATATAAAGCCCTCCCCTGCATACATATGAAACAGTAAGGATTCCTTTTGCATGGAAGAGAAGATTAAATGGATATCCCAACTAGACCCAACAGACGATGAGGTGAACAAATGGGTGTCATTTCTTATAACGAAGAAGATGTAAAGCTGCTGGCGCGCCTCATGAGGGCAGAGGCCGAGGGTGAAGGCGAGCTGGGAATGCTCATGGTCGGCAACGTGGGCGTGAATCGGATCCGAGCCAATTGCCTCGATTTTAAAAACATCACCAATATGAACCAAATGGTTTTTCAAAATCCGGGCGGTTTCGAAGCTACCCAAAAAGGCTACTTTTATCAACGGGCCAGAGAAAAAGACATTGAATTGGCCCGCAAAGCGATCAAGGGAAACAGGTATCACCCTGCCTCGTATTCATTATGGTTTTTCCGGCCGGAAGGCGATTGCCCCCCAACCTGGTATGACCAGGCGAACGCAGGAAGATATAAATCGCATTGCTTCTTCGAACCGAACGGAGACGACTGTCCAGGCGTCTACCAAACGTTCTGATGCTGAGCTGTTTTCAGCCATGTTCATGCTAAACGCACATGCATGGCTGAACCTTTTTGGCGCAAAAAAGAGCATTGCATCTACAGAGGGATGTACGGAATTCCACATATGTTTTAACAGCTCCGGTTACCCATCATAACCGGCATACATTCTTTGGCAACTCAGCGGAAATGCATTAAAGCAGAATCTAATGAAGAATATGGAGGTTAGAAAGCATGAATCAATCTGGTTCGAACTCATATGGCAATTACGGCTATACTGCCCCACAGCAGCAACGGCAACCCCAACAGCAAACGCCTTACTATAATGGAATGCCAGGCGCCCAACAGCAGCCAATGTACCAGCAACAGGCCCCGATGCAGCCTCAGCAACAACAGCAGCCCAATTACCAAGGAGGGCCACTGGCTCCATCAGGTGCCTTGTTAGTGCCGACACAAAGTGCTCCCACAACTGGCGTACAGGTTCCCGGCATGCTTCCAATTGAACAATCCTATATCGAAAACATTCTTCGCCTGAATAAAGGAAAACTGGCCACCGTCTATATGACATTCGAAAATAACAATGAATGGAATGCCAAAATCTTCAAAGGCATTATTGAAGCGGCAGGCCGGGACCACATTATTTTAAGCGACCCCCAGACCGGCATCCGCTATGTCCTACTGATGGTCTATCTGGATTACATTACATTCGATGAAGAAATTGAATATGACTATCCTTTTAACGGCGTTAGTCCTATGAGTACTTATTCCCCCCGCTAATCAAAGAAAAGCCGGATTATTAAGCTCATATCATCTGAAATAAGAAAAGTCCACTTCGCCAGGGCAGCGGAGCGGACTTTTCTTGTTACATATGTTTATAAACAGCGATAATCAATAAAATCCATGCCACAATAAAGCCAACGCCGCCGATAGGCGTAATGGCTCCGAGCATTTTAATCTGAGTGACACTCAGGATATAAAGACTTCCAGAGAAAAGGATTGTACCGATGAACATGAGCCAGCCTGACCAATTGAATAATGGCTTCATCCCATATTTGCCTGCGAGCATGCCGACAATCAACAATCCGATTGAATGGAACATTTGATAATTCACAGCTTTTTCCCATGTAATCAAATATTTCGCCGGGATCTTACCGTCCAGGATGTGGGCACCGAAAGCGCCCAACGCAACAGACAGCGCAGCATATGCAGCGCCGAATACAATGAATAATTTCATAGTCCCCCTACTTTCACTGATTATAATCCATTTTATTTTCTAAAAATAATGTATTTTGGTACATTTATATTTAAACATATGTAATGGGCAAATAACAGTATGTTGACCAGCTTGCCCCATTGACCTTTCTGGTTCGGTAAACATAAAAGGAGCTCGATTGAAATGAACGAAAACATATATGCCAATGCCCGCCCTCTTTTTCAAAAAGTCATGGCTGCCTTCATTGCCTCTCTACTGATTGCCACTATAGGCCTTTATGCCGGCCAATTCGTTCCACCCGCTTTCATGGTCCCGTTATCTATTGCCGAACTCATCATGATTATCGCGGCATTTTGGTTGAGAAGAAAAAAAGCGGTAGGCTATCTATTCCTATTTGCCTTCACATTCATTTCTGGCATAACCATTTTTCCGGTTGTTTCCTATTACGGTTCACAAGCCGGTGCAGAAGTCATTTTAATGGCCTTAGGAACCACATTCATCATTTTTGCGGTAATGGGCATCCTGGGAACTATAATGAAAACAGATGTATCGTTCCTAGGTTCTTTTTTACTTATTGCCCTTTTGGGAATCGTCATTGTCTGGGTCTTGAATCTATTCATGCCGCTTAATTCGGCAAATCTCCTTATCATTTCCGGCATAAGCGCCATTGTGTTCTCTCTGTATATTTTATTTGATTTTAACCAAATGAAGCATCGTGGGATATCAGAGGAAATGATTCCTCTGCTCGCTTTGAATTTATACTTGGATTTCATCAACCTGTTTACTAACCTGCTTCGCATGTTGGGGATTCTAGAAAATGATGATTAATCGTAACGTGCAAAAAATAAAAAAGACTCCCAAATACGTATCGAGGGCACTGAAAAACTTACGTTTTTAATATCGTAATGTTCTTCAAAATGAAAGAGGCTGGGACAAAACTAGTCAGATAATAAAAAAAGTGAAATTGAGTGCGCTCAATTTCACTTTTTTCTATTTTTCTCTCTTCATCCTTATTGGTTGACCGCGAATTTTCGTAAATTCACGGCCATTAATGCCAAGCCCATTTCATTTTCAACTTTCGCATTTCCTCGAACCGAAAATCGAGTGAAATGCAAATTAGCTTTCAAGAATCCAAAAAATGGTTCCACATCCGTTTTTCTTTGACGATAAATGGAACTCGTTTTCTCATCTGAAAGCTTCGCTCTCACATATTCTTTTTGTTGTTCCCACTTCTCATTCACCATTAATATTCGATGATTCCCTTCTTTTGCTTTTGTACACGATGAACGAAATGGGCATCCCGAACAGTTTTCACACTTATAAATCTTAAATTCACGTGTAAAACCTGACTTATCTGTTCGCACAGAAGTAGATTTAAATACAAGATGTTGTTGATTTGGACAAGTGTAAGCGTCCTTTTCTTCGTCGTAATGCCAGTTTGCTGAATTGAATTCGTTTTGTTTGTACGTTTTCTTTTTTTCTTTCACATACATTCCATAGGTAATTAAGGCTTCTCGTTTTCGATTAGAAAGGATGTCATCGTAATTCTGTTCACTTCCATATCCTGCATCAGCGACGATGTGCTTTGGCAATTCAAAATAATGTTGCTCGATTTGGTCTAAGAATGGAATTAATGTACGTGTATCCGTTGGATTTGAAAATAGGCTATAGGCAAGCGCATATTGACCTTCTGTTGCGACTTGTAGATTATAACCAGCTTTCAATTGACCGTTCTTCATATAATCATCTTTCATTCGCATAAATGTCGCATCAGGATCTGTCTTCGAATAACTATTTCGCGTGCCGAAGGTTTCGAAGTCTCGTTGATATTTCTGTTTCCGCACAATGAAATCAATGATTTGTTTACGTGCTTGTTTTGGGAATTTTCGTTTGCTTCTAAACATTTTTCGTTCCGTCATGTCCGATGACTCTTCAATTTTTTTGTCATATTCGGTAATGACTTCATCTACTTTTTGCACTACCTGAGCGAGTTCCTCAAGTGATAATTGTTCTTCATTTTCCTGTTCGATTTTAGGCATGATTTCTTTTTCAAGTAGTTCCTTGTAGAGTTGATTCGACTTTTCAATTAATCCTTGATGATAGTTCTCGATGGATTTCTTCCACACGAATGTAAATTTATTCGCATTCGCTTCAATCTTCGTACCATCAATAAAGATCGCTTCTTGATCAATAATATTTTCTTGCACGAGCTGGCAACGGAACTGAACAAAACATTGGCGGATTAATTCCTTTACTTCAGGGTGAACCCGGAAACGGTTGATGGTGCGATAGCTTGGTTCATATCCTTGCGCTAGCCACATCATACGGATACTGTCCTTTAAAAGGGCTTCTATTTTCCGGCCTGAAAAGACCGATTGTGTATAAGCGCATAGAATGATTTTCAACATCATACGTGGATGATAGGCAGGACAACCTTCATGTCGAAGAAATGGTTCTAGCGCTTCATGAGGGATACTTTCAACTAAGTGGTGTACGTGGAAGGCGATATCATTCTTTTGTAATCTTACTTCTAAATCTAAAGGCAAAACGAGTTGATTCATGTTATAATCTTTAAACATAAGGACCCTTCTTTCAGATAATTTTTGGTATGTGGTGTACTCTAATTTTATCAGAAGTGGTCCTTATATTATTGTAAAAACAATCAAAGCCAGTGAAAATCTACTCATCGTAGAATTTCACTGGCTTTTTCATTTCAGAAGAGGGTTTTGTCCCAGCCTCTTTTTTGTCTATTCCTTCCTATTTTTCATTTAGTAATTTCAGTATTCGTTTTAAGTTCACCGCAAATATCGCCGTAGCCCCTTGAATTTCCATCCCAAAGAGACCCGTTGACGATGCCGTATCGTATCCGTGTCCATTTTTTAACTCACTATTTTTCGCTTCTACTTTATACCGTTCTTTTGCTAAACGGCTAAATTCTTCTGTTTGTTGAAAAGCGAGTTGCTCTTTATGGGTGTCGGATTTTAAACTGACCGAATACGTTTTACTTTTCGCTCCCTCCTTGTAACAGCCATCACTTATTGGACAGACTTTACATTTCTCAATATCAAAATAGTGTGTCTCTATTTGATTTTTATTTTGGCCTTTCTTTCCTGTACGCGCTTTTCGAGTAGCCATGTGTCCAGCTTTACAGATAAATAAGCCTGCATCCTTGTTATAGTCAAACTTATCTTCGTCTTTACGGGCACCATCTGATATAGCTGGATTCAGCCTAGCGACAAGGGAGATGTCTTCCTTTTTGGTGTACTCAATATTTCCTTTTTCTGAATAAGCTGTATCACCAATAACCGTATCTATTTTCATTCCTGTTTGTTTACTTTTCTCAATCAACTCTTGTAGGTACTTGCCATCGCTTTTTTCACCCGTGGTAATGATCGCTGCTGTAATCAGGCGTTCATCGTTCATCGCAATATGTGTTTTATAGCCGAAGAAAGAAGAATCGGCTGATTTATGGCCTTTTCGTGCCTCTGTATCATGTGAATATTGGAGATGCTCCTGATAATCACTGACCACTTCTTTTAACATATTCAGGCGTTCTTTCACTGCTGGGACTTCTGCGACTTGCGGTTCCTGTTCAATGACTGAAATAACGTTCTGACAGTAGGCTAGTTCCTCTTTTACTTCATTGGAAGTGGTTTTCGCAGGGAACTTTTCCTTCATGGATTCATCTACTTTGTAGACGGCTTTCCGAACATTTTTTGATTTTTCTTTCAGAAATTCTGTTGGTGATTTTTGATTATATCGGGCTTTCGTATGCGTGGCGTCCACAATAATGGTGTTACTCTTAATGATCTTCTTTTCCAGTGCGATTTCAACCGTTTTCCCGATAAGCATGTCTAATAAGTCCACATCTTTTAAACGAAGTCGACGAAATTTAGTCAATGAACTAGAATCAATAACATTGTCTTCTGGTGCCATATCTAAAAAATATTTAAAAGACATGTCATATTTTGAGCGTTCCACTAAGTCTACATCTGACATATCGTAAATGGCCTTCAATAAGAGGTACTTAAACATACGAATGGGAGAGATGGCATTACGTCCATTATCCAAACAATATTTTGTTTTTAATTCCTCTAAAACAAATGAAAAATCCACCATTTCATTGATTTGACGAAGCATATGATCTTTCGGCACCACGATATCATAAATGGCCATAAAAGGGCTTAAAGGAAGGGTTTCTTGATTTGAAATCATTGGGACACCACCTGACTATTAGTCCTTTTAGTATAAATGAAAAAAGCGAGGGATTCGATGATAAAATCATCGAATCCCTCGCAAAGAACTACTATATGGACTTTTTCAGTGCCCTAATACGTATCCGGGAATCTTTTTTATTTGGCTTTTTCTCTTAGAGAGCAGCCTCTTACTTTTAAAAATCCAAAAGAGAAGAACCATTGGCATCATCAATAGACAATGGTTTGCTTATGATCGTTTCCGTGGAAGGCATTTGTTGCGAGTGCTGCTGTGCAGGCATAGCCTGTTTATCAACGTTTATGCGTTTTGGAGGCTGTTCATCTTCCGCAATCAGTTCACATAACGTTTTAATGCCAAGTACGTAAGCTTGTTGCTTTTCTTGTGTTGCCGCAGATTTAGCTTTATCAAGCAAATCCTCCATTTTGGCCAAAATTTTCTCTGATGAAATTTCCATGCTTTTCACCTCAGTCTTTATCGTGTTTCCATTCTATCACAAATTCCCTCCCGATCACTTCAAGCTATACTTCATACAATGCTGGCCGGAAGAACGCTGGACAACCATGGATGGCATTTGTTTTGTCTTAAACCCAAAAGCCTTGCATCCTCTTGGCGCAGCCGGGTCCCAGGTAACGAAAAAATACAAACATTTTAAACAATTGGGCTTTTTATCATTCATCTATCGATTCCTCCGCAGCTTTTGTCGCAATAGCATGTTTCACGTGGAACGGTGGCATTTTCCGCTTCAACAAACCCAATCGATTATACCTTTCGTTTGTTCGAATCCGGAAAATTTCAAAAAATCATCTTCATAGGCAGAACTGCACATCATGGGATGGCGGCTTTCAATGAACACTCCTTTTTCAATAAAAGCCTTATTCCCCTGTGCTTCTCTCCCCCATAAAAACCAGATAATATCCGGATTCCTATGCGATATATAAGACAAAACACATTTTGAAAAATGCTCCCAGATCCGCTTATGGCTATTTGGCTTGCCATATTTGCATGTGAAGGATGTATTAAGGAACAACACCCCCTGCTGCTCCAGCAGGCTGAACCACTTATCCGGAGCACTAATTTGAAAATGCCCGCTTACCATCTCTTCTTTAATATCCTTAAAGCTTTTAATATCTTGATAGTTTTTTATCCCTCTTTCATTCTTATGCAATAAGCGGATAATATTTTTCAGTGACACTTGCCGGAAGGATGAAGCCCAGCTATTCAGCCCCCCTACCTCGAATGCCCTCCCTGTCGCCACTCCTTTAGCTGGATATACGTCTTGCCCGAGCCAGATGACCTTCACTTGATCCAAATCCACCTGGAGAAACCGCAGTATCAGATTCGGATCAGTCGGGTTATAGTCCGACCCGATGGCTCCCTCTATTCGTTCCAGCTCTGTTCGTATATCATCCGTTAAAAACGGTTCCCATGAAGGGTGAATATGTGCCGGTAAAATCTTCATGTCATTCCCTCTTTATCGTCATTTGCTTTTTGTCCAATTGTATCCTATAGCACTTTTAAACTCTATTATTTCAATTTTTTTCTTTTTGCTTCTAAAAATGTATGATGGGCTGGTTTGCCCGATCTCTATTTTTGGATAAAGAACAAAAAATGAATGAAGAGGTGCTGGACTTGAAGAACAAGAAGAAAAAATGGTTTAGGAAAAAGTGGGTTTATGTACTGCTCACGCTTATTATTATCCTTAATATTGTCATGATTTATGAAACCCATAAACCTATGCCAAAAGGAACCGATTATGAGGGGCCTCTGCATTCAGTCGAACATGCAGAATTTCTATACGATCTTACCTATGAGAATAAGCAGGGAAAAGAACAAAACGATCAGCAAATTTTCCCGGCTGTCTATAAAGCCATTGAACAAGCGCAAGAATTTATCGTGATTGATATGTTTTTGTTTAATCACTATTATGACGGAAATGTTACGTATCCCCCATTGAGCGGAAAACTGACAGAGGCTTTGCTTGCCAAAAAGAAAGAAAACCCTGATATGCCGATCATTTTCATCAGTGATGAAGTCAATACGACCTATAACGGGCATCGTTCCGAGGAGCTGGATACATTAAAGAAACATGGCATAGATGTCATTATGACGGATCTGGATAAGCTCCGCGATCCAAATTGGCTTTATTCGAGTACTTGGAGAACCTTTTTCCAATGGTTTGGGCAGTCAGGTACAGGGTGGATCCGCAATCCGATGGCAAAAGAGGCGCCAAAGGTAAATGTGCGCTCCTATTTAAAGCTGGCCAATATCAAAGCCAATCATAGAAAGGTGGCCGCAACGGAAAAAACCGCCATTCTTACATCCGCCAATCCCCACGATGCCAGCGGATTCAATTCAAACATCGGTTTCCAGGTCAGCGGAAATATAACGAATGACATTCTCTCAACAGAAAAAGCTGTCGGTTCCTTTTCTGGATCCTCTGTTCCCTTTCCTGAACCGGAAAAGAAGGCATCTGTATCTATTAAAAACGGGCCAATCCAAGCCCAGCTTTTAACGGAACGAAAGGTGAAGAAACATGCCGTATCCGATATCCATTCCACCAAAAAAGGGGATAGTATCTGGATCGCCATGTTCTATCTGGCTGAACGCGATATCATTGCCGAATTAAAAGCGGCTGCCGAAAGAGGCGTTCAAATTAAACTAATTCTCGATCCTAATAAAAACGCATTCGGAAGCAAAAAAATCGGCATGCCCAATTTGCCTGTGGCTTCCGAACTCCATAATCTGGGCAAGAATAAGATCAGCATTCGCTGGTACAAGACGCAAAATGAGCAATTCCATTCAAAGCTGCTCTATATACGCAAAGATCAAAAAAGCATCGTAAACGGCGGTTCCAGCAACTATACGAGAAGAAATCTTGATAACTACAATCTTGAGTCCAATATGCGTTTTATTGCGGATAATGATACACCGTTCGTACAACAGGTAGACCGCTATTTTCAAACACTTTGGGAAAATGACGGAGGCACCTATACAGTCGGGTACGATTATTATCAGGATACGATACCAGTTATCAAATATATCGGATACGCCCTTCAAAAAGCATTAAGGTTAGAAACATTTTGATTCATTAAATGAAAACGAGTTTCTCTTATTTTCATGTTTGATAGCCGGATAAGGCGGATATATATATACCATGAACGCAAGCTTGCTAGAACATATACATCAAAAAAAGAACAATCTATTACAATAAAAAAATCTAGGAGGAATGTTTGTATGTATAAAGTAGAAGTAGTTGAAAATGGAGTACAAGCCAAGGAAAAAATCGAAGCGTTGAATGCATCAGGATATACAAAGGATGATATTTATATCTTTGCCCATGACAAAGACCGTTCAAAACATTTAACAGAAAACACAGATACAGAAGATGTCGGCATGAAAGAACAAGGAATGATGGATACACTTGGAAACATGTTCCGTTCACGCGGTGACGAATTACGCTCTAAAATGCAAAATCTCGGTTTAACAGCTGATGAAGCCGCTAAATGCGAAGAAGAATTAGATTATGGCAAAGTCGTTGTCGTAGCTGCCAAATAAGTTTTCATCTATTGGGATGAATCTTGCCGAATACCCCCTCAAATCCTTTGGTTTGAGGGGGTATTTACGTTATAGTTAAAGAGTGATTCCCCCAAATGCGTCCCGTTTTACAGAGGGTGCATAAGCAAATTAACATCTTGTAAAAATACAATAGAGTATTATAATTTAATAAAAGATTATACTGTTTGACAATTTTGTGGACAATCGTTAATCCCATAGCGGAAAACGCCCTTCACATCACTTTATCATGCAATAGGAGGATATACATATGACTATGAAAAAAGCTCTAACAATTGCCGGATCGGATTCTAGCGGCGGCGCTGGCATGCAAGCTGATTTAAAAACATTCCAGGAATTAGGCGTTTATGGGATGACAGCCCTTACGACCATTGTTGCCATGGATCCTAAGGACCATTGGAAGCATCAAGTGTTCCCTATTCATATTGATACGCTGGAAGCTCAGTTGAATACAATTCTTTCTGTCGGAGTGGATGCTCTTAAAACAGGCATGCTGGGCTCTGTTGAAATCATTGAGATGGCTGCCAAAAAAATCAAAGAAAATAACTTGCAGAACGTTGTCATTGATCCTGTAATGGTGTGCAAGGGCGAGGACGAGGCATTGTTCCCTGAACATACAACAGCCTATCAGCAATCGCTGCTTCCTCTTGCCACAGTCACTACGCCTAATTTATTCGAGGCATCCCAACTTGCTGGCATGAAGGCCATTACAACTGTCGATGAAATGAAAGAAGCTGCTGAAAAAATCCATGCTCTCGGCGTCAAATATGTCATCATTAAAGGCGGCAGCAAGCTAAAAGGCACAGAAAAAGCCATCGATCTGCTATTTGACGGAAAAGAACATAAGATCATCGAAAATGACTTGATCGATACCCCTTATACTCATGGTGCCGGCTGTACATTTGCCGCTGCCATCACTGCTGAATTGGCATTGGGCAAAAGTGTTGAGGAAGCGATTGAGGTTGCCAAAGACTTCGTAACAGAGGCCATCAGACATTCATGGAAATTGAATGAATATGTCGGCCCTACGATGCATGGCGCATATAAGCTATACGGAAAACAATCATAAGAGATGGTATAAAAGGCCTCCGGCTGGTTCGCGGGCCTTTTTTCTTTGCCGTTACCATTACGCTTATCCGTAAAACAATTTTATTTTATGGAGTTTATCCTTTCGCAATCTGCGCTGTCTTTTAGTAAGATAATGAATAAAGCTATCAAATCGGCATAATCCAACTGATTTGCCCAAAAAAGGAGGAGTTATTTTATATGAAGCCAATTGAACCATCTGCTGTACAAAAAGCCATTGACTCTTTCCAGCAGGAACCTGTTTATATACATTTAGAAACAACAAATGGAGCATATGCCTCTCATTTCGGCGGCGGGGCTTATTCTGCCGGCGCTTATATCCGAAATGCCCAAGTGGAATATGAGCATGGAAAAATACAAGGTGAAGGCCCCTACAGAGTCGGCTTAAAACTATCCATCGGCTGGGTTTACGCAGAAGGTCTTACCCATTTCGAAATAGACAGCCAAAACCGCCTGCTGCTCGCCGGGCTTGATGGCGACGGAAAACTGGCAGTAGCATTGGAAATAAGCACCACACCGTTTAATTAAATCCGTAAAACAGGAAAGGAGATTGTTATCTTGAAGCAGGAAAGCCATGTACTAGTCGTATTCCCTCATCCGGATGATGAAGCTTTTGGTGTATCTGGCACTATCGCTACCCATACCCGCAGAGGAACCCCTGTCACATATATGTGTCTAACGTTGGGCGAAATGGGACGGAATTTGGGAAATCCGCCATTCGCTACTCGTGAATCATTGCCGCTCATCCGAAAAAAAGAATTAAAGGAAGCAGCTAAGGTGATGGGAATCACTGATCTCCGAATGATGGGGGTCCGTGACAAAACAGTTGAATTTGAAAGTGAAGAATATTTGGTCAACATGATTTCTTCCGCCATTAACGAATTGAATCCCTCACTTGTCATCTCTTTCTATCCAGGCTACAGTGTCCATCCCGACCATGAAGCGACCGGAAGAGCCGTAGTGGCTGCACTGGGCAGAATGGATAAAGAGAAGCGCCCTGCCTTTCATGCTGTGGCTTTCGCACATAACTCTGTTGAAGAGCTTGGCGAGCCGGATATCATCCATAACGTAAGTGAATTGCAGGATGTGAAAATCGCCGCCATTAAAGCGCATAGTTCCCAAACACAGCTTATGACCGCTGAATGGGAAGAACAAATCATGAAAAAAGACCCTGCATTGCTCAAAAGGCTTCAAATCGAAAACTTTTGGACATATAAATGGGACGAATAATTTTTCTTGTCTGACTGTATAAAAATAGCTGGGCGGGGATATACTTTTTATATGTTGAACTTTCCAAAGTATCCCCCCCTTTTTGGAACCGCCATATTTGGCGGTTTTTTTATGTTTATAGCACAACAAACAGGCAGTGTCCGGATGGAACACTGCCTGCCACTTCAATCTATATTCTTTATTGCTTATCTGATAAAGCCTTCAGAATAGCATGGGCCACTCCGTCCTTATCATTTGTAAGTGTGACTTCATTACAAAGGTCCTTTATTTCCTGTACTGCATTGCCCATAGCAACTGCTGTGCCTGCCTTTTTAAACATGGACACATCATTGAAGCTATCTCCGATCGCCATTGTTTCTGCCAGCGAGATGTTTCGCTCTGCAACGAACTTTTCAAGAGCAATTCCCTTTTGCGCATCGAGGCTTGTAATTTCAAGGTTTTCCCTGCCTGATGAGCTGACAGCAAGTGTCGTATTTTCTTTTAGTTGCCCGGCACATTTCCCGAGCAAATCAAGCTCACTTGAAAAAGCCAGGATTTTATAAATTTCAACGTCTTCTCTTTCGAACAATTCCTGATAGCTGTCCACAGCATGGATATAACCAGATTCAAATCTTTCAGTCGCCTTCATCGCAACAAACGCCGGATCAAGGTCCGGAAAGGCTGAGACCATAATATCCACTATCGTTGCCACTGATTGTCCCTTGCTTTTTGAATACGTTCCGTCATTAGTGAATAATTCATAAAAGATGCCGGCGTCATCCAAAAGGGCAGCTGCATATTTTACATCTTCCTGTTTCATCGGATTGGAGGATACGACATTCCCATCTTCTCCCCAGATGACTGCACCGTTTATAGAAATAACCGGGCAATTCAGGTTTGCATCGTTCAGCACATGGCGCGCCTCCACATAGGAACGCCCCGTTGCAATAACGACCTCTACTCCCATTTCCTGTGCCTTTTCAATCGCTTCCTTATTGGCTTGGCTGATTTTATCTTCCTTATTTAATAATGTTCCATCCATATCGCTTGCAATACATTTAATCAATCAGAGCACTTCCTTTTCTTTCTGTTTATTTCATTAATCGACCGGTTTGCCGCGTGAAGCAATCCATAATTCGTACCATTGCTCCTTCGTCATATCCAGCTCGAGCGCTTTTACAGCAGACCGGACACGCTCTATTTTTCCGGATCCCACGATCGGCATAATCTTGGCCGGATGCTTCAGCAACCATGCATAAAGCACCTGATCTATATTGTCCGCACCTATTTCACCCGCTACTTTATGGAGTGCTTTGCGGATGCGGGCCTCTTTTGGTTCTTTACTCGTGAATAGCGCCCCCCCGGCAAGCGGAGACCACGCCATGACAGGCATTCTTTTTTCCAGTGCCTGATCTATTGTTCCATTTTCGAATTGGCTGCGTTCCGCCAAGGAAATTTCTACTTGATTCGTAATAAGAGGTTCATCCAAATAGGATTGAAGCATGTTTAATTGGGTCGTTGTATAGTTTGAGACGCCGAAATTTTTTACTTTGCCAGCCCGTTTCAGCTGCTGGAAAGCTTCTGCTATTTCTTCCGGATTAGCCAGGACGTCCGGGCGGTGGATTAGCAATGTATCAATGTAATCAGTATGTAAATTCCTTAAAGAGCAATCGGCACTTTCAATGATATGCTCCTTGCTTGAGTCGTAATGGTTAATGGCGACTCCTTCCTTGCTTGTTAATTTTATTCCGCATTTTGTGACGATTTCAATTGACTCCCTAAGACCCGGTTTCAATGAAAGCGCCTTGCCGAATAAAGATTCACAATTATACTGACCATAGATATCGGCAGTATCTACAGTTGTGATGCCCAAATCAAGGCACTCTTCCAACAGTTGAAGGATCTGATTATCGCTGTATTGCCAATCAGCCATTCGCCAATGCCCATGTATTATTCGGGAAAACTGCATTGTATCCGTCATTTGAACTCTTTCCATGTACGACACTCCTTCTTATACCTTTTCTATGCCACTTCTTATCCTCCCTCATTATACACATAAGCCAATTGCTTTTCCTATGCATTTTCCATGCCAGTTCCAAACTACAATCATGCCCATTATATTCAACGATTTTTATACCAAATTTTATGCATAACAAATCAATAATTTTACATAGATTTTTTTATTATTATGCATTAAAATGAATATATATAACAAACATAGAAATATTAAAAAGTCAAAAAAAGGGGAAAAATATGATAGAATCAATCAAAAAATATCTACAGTCATCACTCTTCCTATTCATCATTCCTTCTTTATTAGGTGTACTGTTATTCATGACTCCTCTCCCGTATGGAGGCGAGATCACGATTCCGATTGCTATCCTATCAACGGGATTAAAAAATTATTTAGGCGATAGCATTCCATACATTATGACATTCATAATTGTGTTGACGACTATTCTTACCATCGCAGCTAAAACAACCGATATACCATTCATTAAAAAAAGTGCCTTCTTCACCTCTCTGTTCGATGTAAATCTTGCCTGGACATCGGCGCGGATTTTGGGAGCTATTTTTGCCGTAATGACTTTGATGAAAATCGGGCCAGAGTGGATTTGGTCAGATGATACCGGCGGAACCGTACTGTTCAGCCTGCTGCCCACTTTGTTCGCTGTCTTCTTCTTCGCCGGGCTGTTACTGCCATTATTGCTGAATTTCGGGCTTTTAGAGATGTTCGGTGCACTATTCACTAAAATTATGCGTCCCCTCTTTAAGCTGCCTGGACGTTCTTCCATTAACTGTGCTGCATCCTGGCTTGGAGATGGAACAATCGGCATTCTGCTGACCAGCAAACAATATGAAGAAGGATACTATACTAAAAGAGAAGCCGCTGTCATCGGTACATCCTTTTCTGTTGTATCCATCACATTCAGCCTTGTCATCATTTCACAGGTTGGATTAAGCTATATGTTCATTCCTTTTTATCTCACCGTTCTTGCAGCCGGGTTGATTGCTGCTATCATTATGCCGAGAATACCTCCTTTATCACGGATGAAAGATACGTATATTGATGGAAAGCCTGCCAACAAAGAGAACGAAGCAATCCCAGAAGGACAGACACCGCTTTCCTGGGGTGCTAAATTAGCAATCGAACGAGCTGAAAAAAATACCGGCATGAAAGAATTTCTGGCCGATGGCAGCCGTAACGTCCTCGATCTTTGGATGGGTGTCGCTCCTATTGTTATGGCCATGGGAACATTGGCGTTAATTATCGCCACCTATACACCTCTATTCCAGTGGCTTGGCATGCCTTTCATTCCTTTCTTGGAGTTATTGCAATTGCCTGAAGCCACGGAGGCATCACAAACGATTCTTATCGGCTTTGCCGACATGTTCCTTCCCTCCGTTCTAGCAACAGGCATAGAAAGCGATTTGACACGATTTGTCATCGCTGCCCTATCCGTTACTCAATTGATCTACATGTCTGAAGTAGGCGGATTGTTGCTTGGTTCTAAAATACCGGTCAAATTTAGGGATTTACTATTTATTTTCCTGCTTCGGACCCTTATTACACTGCCAATTATCGTATTGATTGCCAACTTTCTTTTTTAGACAATAAAAAAACAGGGTATCCCCTGATTCCGGCTGTAGACAGAACCAATTCTGCCTACAGTCTTTTTTCTTTTACTCTGTGTTCTTTAGCATGTAAACGATGATATATGCTTCAACTAAAAGTCCCTTTTATGGATTCAGCTGCAGCCTTCATGCTTCTGACCTAACTAGCCTGCAATAGATCCCGCAAAGCGTCCGGGGAACCGCTGCCCGTGATCTATTTTTAAAAATCCTTCATTGCAGATGCAACTTTTTCTTGGATCATGACCGCTTCCGGGCGCATATCAATTGGTTTATACTCTTCATCTATGCATTCATGCCAAAAGTCCAAATGTTTCTTATCGATTTCATGGCAGGATTCCTCCACAGCCATCCCTCCAGGGCCTTGGATGCTATACCAATACAAATACTCCGCATCCTCCGCCACTTCTCTAAAAATTGATTCCACATACATTTTTTCATCCTTCAGTGTCAACAGGACTTCAGGCATATGCTCATTCAGTAAGGCCATCCATTGATCAACCACATTAGATTTCCCCTGTTTTACCCGAAATCTGGTCAATTCAACTTGATATTCCATGTGCTTACAACTCCTTTTTAAAGTCCTGCCGAAAAGCAAGAATAGGCTCGTCCCATTGATTTGAGCAAGGAAAACCGCCTTCTTTCTCTCCAGAATCATCCACCTAAATACTACCAAAATAAAAGCTTCATCCACAAAGATGAAGCTTTCTTTCCCTAAATTGATACCATATCCTGAATCAAGTCAACCATTCCATCCTTCAGCTCAGTGACTTTTGTGAAATCCATACACTCGATATACAACTGTTCCAGCTGGTCGTGCCTTTTTTTGGCCGAGGCCAAGAAGGCTGTAGCTTCATCCATCTTTGCTCGATATCTTTTTGATACATGTTCAATATCTGTCTTGTAATCTTCATCTGTACCTGCTTCAATGCAGCGCTCATATACATCGATTACTTCATCTCCAGCCCTGCTCGGAAAATATTCATGGGGAGCCGTACTATCAAAAATAGCGAATCCCAATTCTCTGACGATTACCATATCCAAGCTATTGGGGTCAAATCCGCAATGATAGATTTCCACATCATAGCCCCGCAACTCCGCTTCACTAGCGATTGCTTTCAGCATAGTCGATTTTCCTGATCCCGGACGGCCCTTTATAAAATATCTCCGTTCCACATCCCCAGTCAGATTAGGTACAAAATCAACGGCCCCATCAGGGGTGGCGGCCCCCAGAAAACGATGGCGTACATCACTTATTTTTTCTTTTCTCTGTTGCCCATATAGCTGGTCGACCAGTTCTTCTGTCAAAGCATTCGCTTTGTCAAAATCCATCTTATCAATAAAAATTGCTTCCCATTCATCATGTATTTTAAGGGCAGCGGCAAAAGATGAATATGCTGCTTCGTATGAATTTGAGATATCCTCCATCAACTGTTCGATTTGGTCCTTCTTTTCCGATAACGCTTGCGAATCCCATGCTTCCCCAACATTCACATATTGCTCTACAGCTCCTGGCAGCTTCGGTTCAATCACATGGGGCGCTGTTCCATCTACAATCCCTACACGCAATTCATTGATGATCACACCGTCAATCGAATTGTTATCTGACGAGCAATGAAGGATCTGCAATGAATAGCCCTGTTCTTCAAATATGTTCGCAATCTCTTTCATCATGGTCGATTTTCCAGTGCCTGGGCCGCCTTTAAGTATGAATACTTTTTTTAATCCCGCTAAATTCGAATCATATAAGCTATGGAATCCGTACGCTGTGTTGCCGCCGGCAAAATAATGTCTGATCTGTTCGCTCAAAAAAACACGCTCCTTTTCATGAAGATCCTGCTATCCCTGTATCTTATGCCTGAAAGTCCAAATAGGTGATAGCCTATTTTCCCTCTTCTGTAAGTTTGGATTGATGTAATCGCCTGAAAGGGATATACTATTCAGTTGTGTTTTCATAAAACTATTATTCTTAAAAAGAAAGGAAATCGAAATGAAAGCTTATCTCAGAGAGCTCATCATGATTATGATCGGTTCTTTCTTATTCGCCATTGCCATCAATTCTTTCATGATCGCTGGAAACCTATCTGAAGGCGGCGTAACCGGTATCACGATTGTGCTTTATTACTTATTTGAATGGTCGCCAAGCATTATGAACTTACTGATTAACAGTGTTCTGCTAATTGTCGGCTATAAATTCCTCGATCGGAAAACCATTATATATACTATTATCTTTATCATGTTCAGTTCCATCTTCCTTAGCCTGACGGAATCATGGGGCGTATATACAGATAATGTATTCATTAACTGTATTTTTGGAGGAATCTTTATGGGTGCAGGCATCGGCATCATCGTGCGGGCCGGAGGTACATCTGCCGGTTCCACTATTCTGGCCAAGATCGCCAACAAGTACCTTCATTGGAATATCAGCTATGCGCTCCTGTTCTTTGACCTGATTATTGTCATTGGTTCTACTTTTGTCATTGGCCTAGAGAAGATGTTGGTTACAATTGTTTCTCTATTCGTCGCTACTAAGGTCATGGATTACATGATTGAAGGGCTGGATACAAAAAAATCAATAACCATTGTTTCGGAAAAAGATGAAGAGATTGCGAAAGCCGTTTCAGCTAATATTAATCGCGGATTAACGATTATGAAAGGAAAAGGCTACTATAGTAATAGCGACAGGGATATTTTATACGTCGTCATCCGAAAGCAGGAATTGACCTATCTTCGCAAGCTCGTTGAAGGCATTGACGAAAATGCATTCATTATCGTCCATGACGTGCGGGATGTATTGAGCAAGAATTTCATCTAACCCCTATGGACAGGCAAAATGTTGCCTGTCTTTTTTTACTGTTGCTATTCAATCTTCTACTTGCACTAATTGGTTGAATAACAGGCGAACATGCTTTTCATTGTACAGGATGTACTAGGCAAAGACTTTTTATATGCAGCCTCCCTTTTAAGCTTCTTTAAAGAATGTCTTTATTTATACTTATTTTTCCAATTATTACAACAATATTAAAGACTTATTACAATCCACAAAATACGTTTGCCACCTTTTTAATCGGTTATATAAGAACTATAACGATAAAACATTAAAACAAAGGAGAGATTAACATGGCAAACAATAATAAAATGTCACGCGAAGAAGCTGGACGAAAAGGCGGAGAAGCCACGGCAAAAAACCATGATAAAGAATTTTACCAAGAAATCGGCGAAAAAGGCGGCAAAGCAACTGCCAAGAACCATGATAAGGAATTCTACCAAGAAATCGGTGAAAAAGGCGGAGAAGCCCGCAGCAAAAATAAGTAAGTTTCTGCATGTTAGAACGTTTTCCTAACGGAGGGAACATTTGTAGAAAATCAATTAAATCATTCACAAATTACTATTCTAATATATTTAAAGGAGAGGTTAAATATGGCAAACAATAATAAAATGTCACGCGAAGAAGCTGGACGCATGGGTGGAGAAACTACTGCTAAAAAGCATAATAAGGAATTCTATCAAGAAATCGGCGAAAAAGGTGGACAAGCTACTTCTAAGAACCATGACAAGGAATTCTACCAAGAAATCGGCGAAAAAGGCGGAGAAGCCACTTCTAAGAACCATGACAAGGAATTCTACCAAGAAATCGGCGAAAAAGGCGGAGAAGCCACTTCTAAGAACCATGACAAGGAATTCTACCAAGAAATCGGTGAAAAGGGCGGAGAAGCCACTTCTAAGAACCATGATAAGGATTTCTACAAAGAGATCGGCGAAAAAGGCGGAGAAGCCCGCGGCCGAAATAACTAAAAGCATCCTCATGCACAAGCTGCTAAATCAATTAAAAGAGCCCTGCTTACGAATTGCACATGCGATTCAGTAACCAGGGCTTTTTTTCTTATTTTACAATGCCTGCAAATTTCCCATCCGTTACGCCGGCAAGCATATCGGGCATCAATTCGATTTGGGTCCCGATTTTCCCTCCGCTGACAATGATGGTTTCTAATTCTTTTGCCGCGGATTCAATAAAAGTCGGATATTTTTTGGACATTCCGACCGGTGAACAGCCACCGCGGATGTACCCTGTTAATTTTTGAATATCCTTCACAGCTACCATTTCTACTTTTTTTTCACCAGCGACGGCAGCCGCTTTCTTCAAATCAAGTTCTTCAGCAACAGGAATAACATATACAAATACTTGTTTACTGGTCCCCTGGGCGACCAAGGTCTTATAGACAAGTTTCGGGTCTCTACCAACTTTCTCCGCTACAGAAACTCCGTCAATCTTGCCGTCTTCTGCTTTATACGTATGCATTTCATAAGGGATTTTGCCTGCATCGAGCATGCGCATGGCATTCGTTTTACCCTTTCCCATGGCAGCAGAACCTCCTATTGATCTAATTTTAATTTAGCCAGTGCATCTGCCAATGCTGTATTGATCGGTTCATCTTTATTTTGCTTTTTCATGTATTGGGACACGTCGCGTTTATTGGCAGCCTGTGAATTGCCTTTCTTGCGGCGATTTTGGAATGCACTCATTTTTTCGCGGTGGCCGCATTTACATACGAAAATCTGCCCCTCTCCTTCTCCGCGTAATTCGAGCTTTTTATGGCAAACAGGGCAGCGGGCATTGGTCACTGTACTGATCCGTTTACGGTGGCCGCACTCCCGGTCCTGGCACACAAGCATTTTTCCTTTCTTCCCATTCACTTCAAGCATCAATTTGCCGCAGTCCGGGCAATGCTTGCCTGTAACATTGTCATGCTTGAATTTTTCATTGCTGTTTTTGACTGTGTGTACAGCTTTTTTGGCATAATCCTTCATTTCTGTTACAAATGTACCTTTATTCAGCTTGCCTTTTGCGATAGCAGTCAATTTTTGCTCCCATTGGGCAGTCAAAGCAGGCGACTTCAATTCCTCGGGAACAAGCTCCAGCAATTGTTTACCTTTTGATGTAATGAAGATATGCTTGTCTTTTTTCTCAACCAGGAATGAATTGAACAGTTTTTCTATAATATCGGCACGGGTTGCCACTGTCCCCAATCCTCCTGTTTCTCCGATTGTTTTGACAAGATCTTTACTTTCCCCGCTCATATACTTAGCCGGATTTTCCATGGCCGACAGCAAAGAAGCTTCTGTAAATCGTTCAGGCGGCTTCGTTTCACCATGTGTAATAGAGATGGAATCAATTGAGAAAGTGTCCCCTTCTTTGACCGCCGGGACAGTCGATCCTTCATCATCCAGATGGTCATAAAGCTCTTTCCAGCCACGGTTTAGCACACGCTGGCCTTTCGCCGTAAATGTTTCTTCTGCTATCTTGGCTGTGATGCTCGTCTGTTCATATTCATAAGGCGGCATGAACACAGCCAGGAAACGTTTGACGATTAGATCGTAGACTTTAATCTCTTTATCGCTCATCTTCGGCAAGAAAGCCGATTGTTCGGTCGGTACGATTGCATGGTGATCCGAGACTTTGCTATTATCGACGAATGTTTTGCTTGTCTTGATCGGCTGGCGCAGAATTCTGGATGCCCATTGTGCGTATGGCTTGATAGTTACAGCCTCCAAACGCTCTTTTAATGTACCGACCATATCCGTCGTTAAATGTTTTGAATCAGTACGCGGATAAGTTACCACTTTATATTGTTCATACAAACGTTGAATAATGGACAGCGTTTCTTTGGCAGAATATCCATAGATATTATTACAATCACGCTGCAGTTCAGTCAGATCATATAAACTATTTGCATATGTTTTCTTTTTCGTTTTTTTGACTTCTTCAATGGTTCCTTTAGCATTTGCAGCTTTTTTCTGGATGCGTTCAGCTACAGTTTCATCAAATGTACGGCTATCATTGCTTTTGCCATCTTTCCAATTCAGCGTCAGGCCATTATCTGTTTTAGCCTTCAATCCATAATAAGTCTTTGGCTTGAAGGCTTTAATTTCTTCTTCTCGCTGGGCGATCATTGCCAATGTCGGGGTTTGCACCCTTCCGCATGAAAGTTGGGCATTATGCTTAGTCGTCAATGCCCTGGTAGCATTCATGCCGACAAGCCAATCCGCCTCTGCTCGCGCTTGCGCAGAAGCAAACAGATTTTCATATTCTTTACCATCCTTCAGATGCTTAAAGCCCTGTCTGATCGCCTGGTCCGTAACAGAAGAAATCCACAACCGCTTGACTGGTTTCTTCACATTCGCTTTTTCCAGAATCCAACGGGCAACAAGCTCCCCTTCACGGCCCGCATCTGTTGCAATGACTATTTCATTCACGTCTTTCCGGTTCAATTGTGATTTGACAGCCTGAAACTGCTTCCCTGTCTTTTTAATGACAACAAGCTTCAATGACTTCGGAAGCATCGGAAGGTCTTCCATCTTCCATGATTTATAACGGTCATCATACGCTTCCGGTTCAGCTAGTGTAACAAGGTGGCCAAGCGCCCATGTGACAATATATTGTTTTCCTTCCAAATAACCGTTGCCCTTTTGCTGGCAACCAAGCACTTTTGCTATATCTCTTCCCACTGAGGGTTTTTCAGCCAATACAAGCGTTTTACTCACGTTCGACATTCCTTTCATTGGAAAAACCGACAAAAATATGGATTTTTGCTGCCTTTCCCTATACTTGATGCCTTTAAGGAAATTCCTAAAGCATCACATACGATTAGCACCAGTATCTCATAAATAGCGGCTGAATTGAAGGATGGCGGATGGAGGGGCGCTGACATAAACGCTTTACATCGATTTATATTCTCGAATACAATAGGAAGAACGCGAGTACGAAATTTTCAGGAGTTGAATATACATGAGTTTGTTAGTTGTAGAGAACCTTAGCCACAGCTTTGGGGACAGAATGTTGTTTAAGAACGTATCCTTCCAATTGAATAATGAACATGTCGGATTGGTAGGCGCCAACGGGGTCGGTAAATCAACCTTAATGAATATCATTACGGCACAAATGATTTATGATACCGGAAAAGTACAATGGACACCGGGTGTTGTATATGGTTATTTGGACCAGCACACCAACCTGACACCGGGAAAAACCATCCGCAACGTCCTTCAGGAAGCTTTCTCCTCTCTTTTTGATGTTGAAGCTGAATTGAATGAAGTGACAGGAAAAATGAGTGAAGCAACTCCGGAAGAGCTGGAAGAATTGCTGGAGAGAATGGCAGATTTGCAAGACCAGCTGGATGCAGGCGGCTTTTATTCGCTGGATTTAAAAATTGAAGATGCAGCAAGAGGGCTTGGCTTGGATGCCATCGGGCTTGATCGGGACGTATCGGCCCTGAGCGGCGGACAGCGGACGAAGGTATTGCTTGCGAAGCTATTGCTGGAACAGCCCCAAGTGCTTCTGCTCGATGAGCCGACCAACTATCTCGATGAGGAGCACATCACATGGCTGGCCAAATATTTGAAGGAATATCCACATGCCTTTATTCTGATTTCCCACGATACGGAATTCATGAACTCTGCGACGGATGTGATTTTCCATTTGGAATTCGCTAAGCTTACACGCTATACAGCAACCTATGAGAAATTCCTTGAGCTGGCTGAATTGCATAAGAACCAGCACATCAATGCCTATGAAAAGCAACAGGAATTCATTAAAAAACAAGAGGATTTCATTTCTAAGAACAAAGCGCGCTATTCTACTACCGGACGGGCGAAAAGCCGCCAGAAGCAGTTGGATAGAATGGAACGGATCGACCGTCCCGAAACAGCAATCAAGCCGACATTTGAATTCAAAGAAACACGGGCAAGCAGCCGCTGGGTCTTCGAAGGAAAAGATTTTCAAATCGGATATGACCACGCATTGCTGCCGCATAAGCTGAACATGAACATAGAACGCGGAGATAAAATTGCGATTGTCGGTTGCAACGGGGTCGGTAAATCAACCCTGTTAAAGACAATTTTAGGTGTGATCCCTCCATTCAGCGGCAAGGTCGTCCGCGGGGACTTCCTGTATCCAATCTATTTCGAACAGGAAGTAAAAGCGGATAACAGCACACCGATTGATGTGGTCTGGAACGCTTATCCAAGCATGGAACAAGCACAGGTCCGCGCTGCACTAGCACGATGCGGATTGAAAAACGAGCACATCTCCCGCCCAATGAAGCAATTGAGCGGTGGCGAGCAAGCGAAAGTGCGCCTATGCAAACTTCTAATGGAAGAAAGCAACTGGGTCCTGTTCGATGAGCCAACCAACCACTTGGACGTAACAGCCAAAGAAGAACTGAAACGAGCACTGACAGCCTACAAAGGAACCGTCCTGCTCGTATCCCACGAACCAGAATTCTACCAGGACTGGGTAACAAAAACCTGGAACGTAGAAGAATGGGCGAATGAATAGAAAAGCGGAGGCGGCTTGAACAGGCCCGACAAGCTTAAGGCGAGGCATTGACAAAGGCTGCTCTTCGCCTTTGACAGTGGCTTGACTTAAGACCTCGAGGGGCTAGCCGCTGCAGCTGGACAGTAGAAAAGCGGAAGCGGCTTGAACAGGCCCGACAAGCTTAAGGCGAGGCACTGCCAAAGGCTGCTCTTCGCCTTTGACAGTGGCTTGACTTAAGACCTCGAGGGGCTAGCCGCTGCAGCTGGACAGTAGAAAAGCCGGTACCGGCGATTCGTTCCACAAGGAAATCATTTGCTTTATGAATCAACAAGCCCCGCCTTCAATGAAGGCGGGGCTTGCTTCTACCTATTAAAAAATGAATGCGTCAACAGCAAATTTTCCAGGGCCGGTAAGGGCAATGCCAATGACCGCCGCCATATAGACCAAGTTCAGTTCATAGCCATTCTGCGTTGACCACAAACCGTTCGCACCATGAACCTTCATAATGGCCATCACCATAGTGATTACAATCAACAGACTTGCAAGCGGAGTCAACAACCCGATCGCTAATAATAAGCCGCCGCCAAATTCGGATAAGCCTGCCATTACTGCCATAGGTACACCAGGTTTTACACCAATGGATTCGAACCACCCAGCACTCCCTTCAATGCCGTGCCCTCCAAATGAACCAAATAATTTCTGTGCCCCGTGCCCCATAAATAATAAACCGATTACTAAACGAATCACTAATAATCCTGTATCCAACATCCTGTACTCCCCCTAATAATACTAATTCATATATCTTTAATTCGAGATATATGTTTAAAATTTTTTTATTTTTGCAAGCCGATTTTTTTCAGCAATTCAATCGTATTTACTAATTCTTCTTCCGATAAGTGGCTGAAAGTTTGTTCAATGACTTCTGAATGCTTAGGAAATGCTTCCTGCATAAATGCTTTCCCTTTTTCTGTAATACTGGCAAACGTTACCCGCCGGTCATTTGGGCATGCTCTTCTCGTGACAAGTTCTTTTTTCTCTAGTTTATCTACGACATACGTAATAGAGCTGCTTGCAAGCAGAATTTTTTTGCCAATATGCTGTATAGGTTGATCCCCTTTATGATATAAAAGTTCCAATACCGAAAATTCAGTGGGATTCATCCCATACTGGTCCATATCCTGCTTAACTTTGTCCTGTATGGTTTGCGAAGCGCGAAGCATGACAATAAGCGCCTTCAAAGACAGTTCTTTGCGATCCATCTTTCTCACTCCTCTCTATAAAAAGAAAAAACATATTATTATTAATTTAATTATCTCGAATATGAGATAATTTTATGCTTTATTTTACATTCTGTCAACTACTTTACCTACATATGTATCCGCAGAAAAGCAGCAACCCCGACGAGCCTGTCAGAATCACTGCTCATTAACAGTATGGATGTCGGTTCATTATTTCTTTAAAGCAGATAATAGTGACATAATACTACCCATATCAGGAAGTGAAGACTCTTTTTTGCGTTCGTCATCGTTCCCGCCCAATAAAAGCCATAAAAGAGGAAGAAGAGTCGCCGCATCTAATTGACCCAATAAGCTTAGTAGTCCATTCGGCAGTCCAAACCCTTCTCCAGCGCTGTTTGTTGCCATTGATGACTCGGGTGCATACTTCTTGGATTTTTTATATTCGTCTCTTTTTTTCAGTCTCTCCAAATCTTCATATCGGCAATCAAACCGGACTGATTTCTTTTTTGAACAATTCCCCATTGTGTCTGCTCCTTTCTTGCAGTGATCGCTCATATAAACAACGGGAGCGGTTTAGCAAACCACTCCCGCCACTATCATTATGCAGCAGATGTGTTTCTCAAAATCAACAGAAGAATGACTACGATTATTACAAACCAAAAAGTATAGTTGTTATTATCGCAGCATTGATTGTAATAGCCGCCGTAGTTGCCTGAACCTCCATAGTTACCTGAACCACCATAATAGCATCCCATAATCTTTCACTCCTCTCTCCTGTGTTACTGTATTCTATGAAAACAATGCTTTGGTAGAGAGGGTAGCTGTCCAATTCACGAACCCATTTCTATCTTTTACCTGTCTATTTTTCCAAAAGAAAAGAGAGCTTGATTACAAGCTCTCTTTTCGTCTATATGTAAAAACAGCCTTCTTTCAATCTGAATTCAAGATGATGCCCTTATAGATCATCCGGAGGACATCACCGCGTGAAATAACGCCGATCACTCTATTCTCACGATCAATCACCGGAATTTTTTTGAAATGATGCTTAGAAATAGTCGATACCACCTCATTCAAGTCATCGTCAGGCGCTAATGTGATAATTTTTTTGTTCGTTAAAATCGTTTCAACACTTTCATGGATTCGCTCTGAAACCGTTGAATCCAACTTTCTCTCGGGAATATAAGTGATCATTGTAAAATAATCATGTATGCTTTGTTTTTGCGGCGCTAAATGACGAAGTATGTCGCCATCGCTGACCATCCCTACCAATTTATGCTCTGAATCAACGATCGGCATTCCGCCAATTTTGCATTCTATCATTTTTTCAAGCAGGTCTTTCAGCGTCATATCAAGATTGGCGCAAATGACATCTTTTATCATAAAATCTTTGACAACCATTATAATCACGCTCCTCCAGCATATTATATTCATCTTACCCTTTTTGGAGAAATAAATCCGATTTTCTATTCCCTTTCAACTATACACTTAAACTCTTCTATCTCTTTTCATGAAAAATAGATACGCAATAGCCTATTCCCTGGAGAAGCAGCTGCCGTTTTCTATTCGCTGATTTCCGCTCCCAGTAAGTCCCATGAAGTAATAATGCCGTTAGGTTCTTCTGATAGATGCCCTGAACGCGTTATCACAACACATGATAGTTTTTTATTTCTCTTCTGATATTCTTCATAAATATCTTCTATTTCAAAAACAGTTGTATGTTGGGAAACAAACGCAATATTTTTTTTATGCTTCGGATTGAATAATTCTTTAATCTTTACGCGGTTTAAATCTCTTTTGTCCTCATCAAAATGGTCCGCCAGATATTTCACAATTTCCGAGGCAGTCAATAACCAGCTGTATTCTTCCTTTTCATTATAAATAGGGAAAATAGAATGGGAATGCTTTTTAATGACATCCAGCACATCCTTTAATTGGTCACTTTCATAAAAGTAATAAACCGGCTTGGTCGCAATAGATAAAGCGGATGGCGGTCTCTCGAATTCCTCCGCTATTTTTTCTATTTTTTCGACTATATCTATATGCGGTTCTGCAATATAATAATCCTGTTTGATTTTCTCATGGACGATTGCATTCCGAAGCTTGGCAAACTGGCACAAATCCGCTTCATAATAGCGTATGAATCCATGGCTTTTACCCCGATAGACCAAATCCGTGAATTTATCGCTTCTTGCCCCTTTTACATTTTTCATTAATGCTTTGTGAATTCTATTGAATGCGGTCTCGAATCTTTCCGATTGATCCGCCGTCTGACTCTCCGCCATCCCCATCTCTCCTTAACCTGTATTATGGTGATTTATTCCCTTTATTAATCAAAAACCAAACTATCTCGTTAAAAATAGGGTATAAAGGAAGAGAGATTTATGTAAAAATAGACTCATATATATGCAGAACAATGATTTGGAGGGATTTTCATGACCAAATATACAGGTTATGTTGGAACGTATACGAAAGGCAACAGCAAGGGTGTCTACGCCTTTACACTTGATACAGACAATAAAAATATAAGTGGGGTGCAATTAGCTGCTGAAATTGATAATCCTACTTATATAAATATAACCAAGGATCAGCATACTCTATATGCAACAGCCAAAAAAGGAGACTTGGGAGGCGTCGCTGCCTATGCTATCCAACCTGGGAAAGTCGGTCTTCAATTAAAGAATATCCAGCTTTCCGAGGGAAGCTCACCGTGCTATGTCGCGGTTAACGAAGAGCAAACGCATGTTAGCGCCGCCTATTACCACCGTGGAACAGTAGAGCTTATGCCGGTCATCGACGGCGAACTTCAAGCAGCTTCTTCCACTGTACAATCGGCCGGAAGCGGACCTAACCCGGAAAGACAGGAAAAGCCTCATTTGCATTTCTTCGACTTTACGCCGGATGGCCTATACGCAGTTGCTATTGATTTGGGTACCGACCAATTAAAAACGTATAGCATCCACAACCATCAATTGAAGGAAGTGCAGTCGTTCTCAACGAAACAGGGAAGCGGACCGCGTCATATCGCTTTCCATCCAAATGGGAAATATGCTTATATCATGACTGAATTAAGCAACGAAGTCATCGTGATGGACTATAACAAAGAAGACGGAAGCTTTACGAGCAAGCAATACATCAAAGCCATTCCCGAAAGCTTCACAGAAAACAGCCAGGGTAGCGCCATCCATGTGAGCTCCGATGGCCGTTTCGTCTATGCAGGCAACCGTGGGCATGACAGTATTGCCATTTTCTCCATCGATCCAGTCACCGGCGAATTGGCAATCGTGGATTATGTATCGACAGAAGGCGCTTGGCCGCGTGACTTTGCCTTTGATCCAACTGAACAGTTCATTATCGCTTCCAATCAAGAGTCGCATAACCTTGTCCTCTTTGAACGCAATAAAGAAACAGGTTTACTTACTCTTATTTCGTCCGATACGGAAGTGCCATATCCTGTTTGCATTAAATTTTTGAGTGAAAACGAATAATAACAGCCCCAAAAAAGCTAGCTCCAGTTGGAAGCTAGCTTTTTTTTGTAACCAATGTATACGTTTTAGGCAATCCGATGTCATGAAGCTTATGGTTCGGTTCTTCTTCAAGAACCGTTATTCTCATGCCTGACGAACCGACGCTCGTTATTATTTCTCCCAGTGTCCATTTACGATGGACAGTCTCCTTCAATTCCTGTTGGACGCCATCCGGCATATGCTTTGAGAAGGCCACATGCTGATAGGTCAAATTGGCATCGAAATAGTTTCCGTCCACTTTATGTTTTTTGCCCTTTGAGGTGATCAGCTTGGTCGATACAGGGTGGAACTCGTGCAAAATGAACGATCCATCCGGCCCCAATAATTCTGCAATCAAATCCATTAATGGTTCCAATGTAATGAAATAGTGCAGAACCCCTAATTCCATCAATACATAATCAAAACGCTCTTCTTTGACCGAATCCGATAAAGAAAATACATCAGAAATTGCATAATTGATGGTTACACCTGTTTTTTCAGCTAGTTCACGTGCAAAAGCGGCATTTTCTTTAGAGAAGTCAACCACTGTTACCTCGGCTCCCAATAACGCCATTGCCACAGCTTTGACGCCGTTTGACCCCAATAAATGGAGCACTTTTTTTCCTTTCAATTCCTTCATGTACGGATAAAAAGGATGCAGCCTCCAAGCCGGGTTGGCCTTTATTTTGCTTGCCAAATCAGCAGGATTCCCGTACCTTTCAATCAAAGCCTGATAATTATTCTGGTTCCATGCCTCTTCATTGTGCTCCGTGAAAGCTCTTTGCTTCGAAAGAAGGCTTTGGCTGATTTCATTCGCAAATGCTGTAAAATCTGATCCATATAAATAGCTGTATAGAGAACGGCACATGATAGGCTGTCCTTCTAAATCGACTGCAATCCTATATGGATCTGTTTTGATCGTTGTATTAAAAAGACAGGATATGCGCACTTCCCTCTGTCTCCAAATCATTTTGCAGGATGCGCGTGAAACTCCTTGCTGCACTGGCTCGGCTATTTTATCGGCAAATGCTTCCATACAGGTATCAAAAACATCCCATTGCACGTATACCTCCAGGCTAGGGTCGGAAACAGGGATTTGCTGTAGCACCAAAGAGGCCCCTTCTACCCAAGTGTAAGGTATATGGCGTTCATCTAAAGCAAGAGAAAGGGAACGGATTGTTTCAATAGTAGAAGTCATTGGTTGTCACCTCATTCCTTTTTTCCATTGCTTAAAGAAATCTCGACGATCTCCTGCGGCGAGGACACCATATAGGTCGGATTCTCTTTCACAGCCTCTTCCTGTCCGTCAAATCCCCAATCAACCCAAATAACATCCGTATCCGCTTGGTGGCAGGCACGGATATCCCTGGCCTCATCGCCCACATAAAGAACATCCCCGGTATGTAATCCATGCTTTCCGCAGAAATCCTTAATCATGGATGCTTTTCCGAAAAGATCGCTTGATGTATAGACTTCAGTAATAAAAGACAACCTCTGGGCTTTGAAGTAATCGCGTATATTGCTTTCTTCATTGGAGGAGACTACAGCCACACCTATACCATTGGCATGCAAAGCTTCAAGCATTTCCCTAATGCCAGGAAACAGTGGAATTTTATGCAGGGATTGCTTGTAAATAGCATAAAAATCGTCAGCTACCGCAGAAAATGCGCCCATCGCTTCTGTATTTTGCTGTTGGCCGATTGCTGCGGAAGCCTGCAACTGTTGGAATTGCGATGCTTGAATTTTAGGAAATCCATGAACTTCAGCCAGCTGGTTGATCGCTTCAATGGCAACTTTACCCGAATCGGCAAGGGTTCCATCAAAATCAAAAAGTACGTATTTTTTTGTCATGTCTCTATTCAGCCTCTTTCCTTTAGCCTTTATTCCACAAGTGCATGCTTGAACGCATAGATGACTGCTTGTGTACGGTCTTGGACCTGTAATTTACTTAGGATATTCGATACATGTACCTTAACGGTTTTGAGGGCAATGAATAATTCATCTGCGATTTCCTGGTTGCTCTTTCCTTCGGTCATCAGCAGGAGTATTTCCATTTCGCGGTTTGTCAGTTCTTCATATAGCTCGCTTTGCTGCGGCTTTCTCATCCTTTGCATCATTTTCCCCGTCACTTCAGGCTCGAGAACAGACTGTCCATGGAATGTGGCCCGGACTGCATCGGCAATTTCACTTGCTTTGGACGTTTTCAGCATATAGCTGGTAGCTCCGGCCTCCAGGGCAGGATATACTTTTTCATCATCCAAAAAGCTGGTAACAATAATGATTTTTGCTTCAGGCCATTGATCGATAATCCGTTTAGTTGCTTCGATTCCGTCCATTTCCTTCATGACAAGGTCCATCAAGATGATGTCCGGCTTTAGCTCCAGCGCTTTCTCAACACCCTCGCCGCCATCGGATGCCTCTCCTACCACTTCAATATCAGGCTGTGAAGACAAGTACGCGGATACGCCGATACGCACCATTTCGTGGTCATCTACAAATAACACTCTAATTCCCATGTTCCTCATCCTTTGCTATTACAGGAACCTTCACTTCCAAGCGGGTCCCCTTGTTCAAAATGCTTACGATTTTCAATGTACCTCCTACTTCCAATGCTCGCTCGTGCATATTTTGCAGACCATATGCCCCTGCTTTGGAAGCTTCCACATTAAATCCGACACCGTCATCTGAAATGATCATAATGATCGTCTCTTCCCTTTCGAATAGCCGAACCTCAACCATCTCCGCCTTGGAATGGCGCAGCGTATTGGACAAAGCTTCTTGGGCAATGCGGAATAGCTGGTCTTCCACTCCTTTATCCATCTTAATGTCTTCAAGCTTCCAAGTAATGTTCATAGGAACCTTTTGGAGCAGCTCCATCAATAGCTCTTCCATCCCTTCCTTCAGGGATTTCCCTTTAAGTGGCACAGGGCGCAAATGAAGCAGCAAAGCACGCATTTCAAGCTGGGATTGGTGGATCATCTCTTCGACCAACTGAAGTTGTTTTGTATTATGGCTATGCATTGGATTTTCATTGATGGCGGACATCAGCATACTAGCGGCAAAAAGCTGCTGGCTGACCGAATCATGCAGCTCCCTTGCCAGCCTGTTGCGCTCCTGGGATACAATTTCCTGGATTCGTTTTTCTTGTTCTTCCGCCCGTTCATTCGATAATTTTTGGGAAATGGTGATTTGCTCAGTCATATGTTGCTGCAATTTGCCCATTTTTTCGTATACGTTTGTAATTTCCTGTATATTCTTTTTATCTCCGGGTATAAATGCTTTCCCTTGGCCCATATCGGCTATGCTCCCGCTAATTTCACTGAATTGCTTATGCCAGCCGTATCCGATGAAAGCGCCCGAGAGTGCGCCTATGACGATGCTCACCGCCGGAAAACCAATGATAAAAGGAACATCAAACACTTCTTTTTCCCATAGATCCATAAGTGAATGGATGGGATACACGAATAAAAAGATGCCTAAAAAAAGCAAGGAGAGACAAAACGAATAGAGCATTCCCAGCAATACCTGGCGCTGCATAATGTTCATATCCGTTTCACCTCTATATTCCCCACCAGGGTAGTTGTGACAATCTTTACTTTTTGGGGCGCTTCTTCATATTGGGTTGTATAATAAAGCACGCTTTGGTTGATAAGGCGCTGTTCCTTATTGTTCAGGATCGTTGCAGATCCAGCAAGGACGGAATGTACAATCTTTACTTCTACGTCATACGGCACATAGACTTTAATGGATCCGACTATATTGCGAATGGAAATAACGGCTTCCCCTTTAGGCAAAACCGTATTGCTGAGATCAATAATAATATCACCAATCCCGCTCTGGATATCGATGTCTTCCCATTCATAGACTTGGTCAGGCGTCATTTGGCCGCCGATGAATGTATTTTTGAATAATAGTGATTTAGAAAGAAGGGTTTCTGGAGGAGCCATGCTATCTTCCTTCATAAAATCCGGCATAAAGACCTCAGGCTTTTTGCGCGACTGAAAGAATTTAACCAGCATGGCAATCAGCAAACCGATCAAGAGCAGCTTGAAGGTCAGCATATTTGATATCGTCACTATCATGCTGATGCCGCCGATGATGACTGCCAGTTTACCGATCAAGCGATGCCATTTCTTTTTCCCGAAATAAAGCAGGAGTCCTGACATAGCTAATGAAAAGAGGAGCCCACTATCAAAAAAAGTAACTTCAATTAGGAGAACCACAATGGCAAAGGCAGCAATCCATCTGAATAAATCCGTCTTTGATTGATATCGCATGCCAAGCTCCCCCTTTCTGTTTATGTAAGCCATATAATTTATCTTAGTATGGATGGAAAAGGTGCAGCACTATACTGCACCTTTTCTAGAATACCATGACTATGTCACGAAATTAAATCACTTTCCTGATTTTTTGCTTGTTTTTCTAATTCTGCAATACGGGAATCAATGGTGCTTCTCATATAATCTTCATTCACCTTGTTTTCTAATTTGGACAGATATTTTTCCATTTCATCGAACCGGGCTGTCGCTTGATCCGATGCTTGGTTTTCTCCCAGCACTTTATCCATTCTATGGTTAGCGCGGGCAACATTTTCCCGTCCCATGATTTCCATGCGGCGCAGCTGCATATCTTTCAACTTATGCTTCATATCGATATATTTCTTTTCCAGCTTGTTCAACTGGGCATCCGCATTCTTGACTGCCTCTTCCATGCGGGCAGCACGTTCTTCAAAATGTGTTTTTTCTGCTAGCGCAAAGTCATATAAGTCTACTTCGCCGGCCTTCGAAGCTACTTCCACCTGATAAGCGCGTTTTTCCGCCATTTCCTTTGCTTCCTCATATTCGCGTGTGAATTCATCTTTCAACAGGTATTGGCGTTCCACCAAGGCACGAACCTTCTCTGTCTGCTGTTCAGATTCACGAAGATACTGGTTCAGTAAAGCGATAGGATTTTTCTTTTCTTTTTGGTCCAATAAATCATGCAAGTCTGCAGATACTGAATATTTAATACGGGAAAATAGGTTTGACATGGTAATTCCTCTCCTTTAAATGTGTTTTTCATTTTTGAATTTCATTTTGTAGATTTTTTCACTTATTTATTTAAATTAGCCCATTCTGTTTCGAAGTTATCAAAAGGATCCTCTTTGCTTGTTTTTTCAACATGCTTTTTGTCGTTCCATTTCTTATAAACAACATACAAGACATAAGCAGCAACTAAACCAATGATGGATGGGAAGTTAGAAATCGCCGCTCCTGCAAAAGCAAGGGCAATCAATCCCCAAATAATTTTCGCAGCTGTGCTTGTCGCCTTCATAAACTCTTTAACCACCAAATAACCTAGCACCAAAGTAATGGCAAGTGCGATCATAGGGCCTACATTCGCCAGAAGAATGACAGCTGCAATACCTCCAACTATAAGCAATCCGAATTTTTTCATCGTCCGCTCCTCCTTTCTTGTCTCTATCTTATCTGGAAATGCGCTGTTTTATAATCGACCTCGGCTATATTTTGCGGTAAGACTTGGGGCTTACCACTTCCTAGAACTCTCATTGAACCATTGATATATAAGGCTTTTAACAAAAGAAGACCATAATGAACAGACCGTCCCCCTCCAAGAAACAGCCTGGAAATCAGAAAAAGAAAACAATCGAAGTTTGTCGTTACAAAATAATCGTTCATTTCGTATAATAAAGATAGGCCGCCACCATGTTGCACCATGGAAGGCAGCCCGGCAATCGGAGAGACTCTTCACAGAGTTATACGCAGCCGATTCAGAAAATCCACCAACTGAAGCATCCCTTCAGGAGGTGGATTATTTTTTTCGGTTAAATGACAGAATGGTTATAAGTAAACCAGCGAACGATACCGAAAACATCAATGCCTCAAAGACGGTCATTACATCACCTCCCCATACGAACAGAATCGCGATTTCTGTCCTGGAAGGCCTCTCCTCTTGTCCTTCTATCATAACACAAACGAGAACATGCGTTCCTATTTTCTTCTAAATAAGCCAAATGTATGATGAAGGCCAGAAAAAAGAATCCCTGCGTATACGAAAGGATTCTTTTCTCTAGCTGTTTCTACACCTTCTGTTACATTTACCGCTTAGCCCTCTTTATACCAATCTGTACGTTGTACACGCCCAATGCACGCTGCGCTGCCTTCTCGCCGTGTGCCACCCATGTTTTCTCAATTCCTTGCCGATCATATGGTTAAAGAAACCATGGCCGACTAGCACTATATTCCCCCTGGAGGCTGCTTCCATCAACTGTAGCGCACTTTGCTCCGCCCTTTTCTTAGCGGCCCTGTATGGCTCTATATCACCGCTGTATCCCAACAGCCAACATAGGCGCATACACGCGTTCCATAAATTCGTACTCAACTTTAATCCCTTAAAAATAAACGGTGCCGGAATGGCTGCTTCCCGAAAAAGCGCCTCTTGAGTAAAGGACTTCCCAGGGCCAAGCAAAGCAGCCGAATCGATGGCCCTTGCCAGATGGCTAGTATATAGAAAATCGCCCGTTCTGACGGATTCCAAACTTTCTTCCAACGGAATCTGGCCCGAAAGAATACTTCTATCATCGTACGCTGACAGCCATTCTTTATACTGTCTGCCATCTATCCACGGCTGGCTTGTACAGCTGGACTGCCCGTGCCTGATTAAAGAGATGGTCCCATATGCAGGACCCTGAGCTCGATTATCCATTCACTACTCTCCTATTCCCTAAAAAATAATCGTTTTATTTTTCTCGACAATTACGCGGTCCTCCACATGCCATTTGACTGCCCGGGCCAACACACTTCTTTCGATGGAACGGCCGATTCGTTTTAGCGCATCCGTATGGTCCCTATGAGTGACACGTTTTATATCCTGCTCGATGATCGGCCCCTCATCCAAGTCATTCGTCACATAATGCGAGGTGGCTCCTATAATCTTGACTCCTCTTTCGTAAGCCCGTTCGTAAGGCCTCGCCCCGATAAATGCCGGCAAAAAGGAATGATGGATATTGATGATTTGGTTCGGAAAATATTGGACAAATTCAGGGGTGAGTATTTGCATGTACCTTGCCAGAACGATCAGCTCGATTTTATATGCCTTCAAATAGCTAATCTGTTGTTTCTCCACTTCCCTCCTGATGTCCTTATGGGCTTCCATATAGATGAATGGAATCCCCAGTGGCTCCACAACATCCTTTGCTTCAGGATGGTTGGAGATGACCAAGGCGATATCCGCCATCAAATCCCCGCTTTGGTATTCCCATAACAGCTCCAGTAGGCAGTGCAGTTCTTTGGATACAAATATAGCTATCTTCTTCAAATGGGATACATAACGGAAGCTATACTCCATCGCAAAGGTTTCGGCAATGCATTGAAATTCTTCTTCCAGATGTGCCTTATTCGTATTCAATTGATCCTGTTCAAATTCCATCCGCAGGAAAAAGACTCCGCCGTTCGGATCGGAAGTGTATTGGTTGGATTCAATGATATTTGCCCCGTGCGAAAAAAGAAAAGCCGACACCGCGGATACAATCCCCGGCTGGTCAGGGCATTTTATCAATAATCTTCCTCTGTTTTCGAATACCTCCTGGTAATCCTTCTGTTGTTCTTTCATTAAATCCTTCATCAAAATCCCTGCCTCATTTATTATTCTTATTTTTATGAATTTTACGATATTTTATTACGGATGTCACCTCTCCTTATACATTCAAACAAAAAGAATTCTCACAGTTTGGACAAGAATATTTTTCTTTTATATCAAGAATCCATAGAGAACCAAGGGTAAATCAAGTACAATAGAAGCTAGTACGTTTAAATTGCGTATGATATTGTCATAAAAGCAAAAAATAGCAATAAGCAACCTATCGGAAAATAATGCACAAAGGAAAGATCATATGAGTAAAAAAATTGCTTGGGTTACGGATAGTACAGCGTATATTCCTGATGAACTTAAAAACCATCCAGATTTATATGTAGTGCCATTAAGCATTACATTCAGTTCCGGTACATATGAAGACGGAATTGATTTAACGACGGATCAATTATATAAAAACCTTAAAGAAGATCAGGAAATACCGAAAACATCGCAGCCTCCTGTCGGAAGGTTTGCCGAACTGTTCGAAAGCTTTAAAGGGAAGTATGATGCAGCAATCGCCGTCCATATTTCTGCTGATTTGAGCGGGACACTTGCCAGCTGCCGTGCAGGCGGTGAAATGGCAGGATTTCCTGTGGAGGTAGTCGACAGCAAAGCGATGGCCATTGCCATTACACGATTGATATGGCTCGGCATGGAACTGAATGAACAAGGCCTTGAGGTAAAAGAAATCGCTGATACCCTACAGCAAGATGCATATAAAATTGAGAATTACATGGTCTTAGGAAATCTGGACCAATTCTATAAAGGCGGCAGAATGTCAGGCACACAATACCTTCTCGGCAACTTACTGAAAATCAAACCGATTATCCGTATATTTGACGGCAAATTCGAGTTGTTTGAAAAGGTACGTTCCGAAAAAAAGGCGGCTAAGCGCATCATGGAACTCTTCCAAGATGCCTATCAGAAACATCCGATCTCCAAAATATTCGTTATGCATGGAAATGTTCTAGAAAAAGCGATTGGATACAAAGAAGAATTAATCCGCTCTTACCCCGGCATTGAGGTCATCATTTCCGAATTAAGCGCTACCGTATCCGTCCATTCAGGCGAAGGTACCATCGTAGTCGCTTGGGCGAACGAATGACGCCAGATACTGTTTAAAGAAAACCTTTTTCGGCAAAGAAGCCGGCAAAGGTTTTCTTTTTATCCTGGTTGCCCTCCCAGCTATCCTTTATTAGAAAAGTCTCTTTTTTTATGGTATATTTACTCGTAAACTTCTGGAAACAGCCCGGACATGCAGGCCGTTATTGCCCTTTACGGAAAAAGCTATTGCAGCCTTCGGCCATTCCGTGCATACTTTGTAAAAAACATATAACTTCTATATAATTTAAATAACATATAAGAACGAAAGAGGTTGAATATTTTGAGTGAAAATACACCAAACGCTTCTAATTTTATTAAGACGATCGTCAGCGATGATCTGAAAAGCGGAAAATATGATGAAATCATCACCCGTTTCCCTCCAGAGCCGAATGGATATCTCCATATCGGCCATGCGAAAAGCATCGTTTTGAACTTCGGTTTAGCAGATGAATTCGGAGGAAGCACAAATCTTCGCTTCGATGATACAAACCCTCTGAAAGAGGACCAGGAGTATGTAGACAGCATCAAAGAAGATGTGAAGTGGCTGGGCTACGAGTGGGATAATCTCCTATTCGCATCCAATTATTTCGATATCATGCATGAAAAAGCCGTTCTATTAATTAAAAAAGGACTAGCCTATGTCGATGATCTATCTGCTGATGAAATCCGCGAATACCGTGGAACTCTGACGGAGCCTGGCAAGGAAAGCCCTTATCGCAGCCGCACGGTCGAGGAAAACCTTGAGCTGTTCACTCAAATGAGAGAAGGCAAATTCAGCGATGGCGAAAAAGTGCTTCGCGCAAAAATAGATATGGGCTCGCCGAACATTAATTTGCGTGATCCGGTCATCTACCGTATTTCACACACTTCACACCATAATACAGGAAACAAGTGGTGCATCTACCCAATGTATGCGTTCGCCCACCCATTGGAGGATGCCATTGAAGGAGTGACCCACTCCATCTGTACATTGGAATTCGAAGATCAACGCCCACTTTACGATTGGGTTGTTGAGCAATGTGAAATGGAACATACGCCCCATCAATACGAATTTGGCCGCTTAAATCTGACAGACACCGTCATGAGTAAGCGCAAGCTGAAACAATTGGTCGATGAAGGCATTGTCGATGGCTGGGATGATCCGCGCATGCCGACCATCTCCGGTCTCCGCCGCCGCGGTTACACACCGGAGAGCATCCGTACATTCTGCCGCGAAATCGGTGTAAGTAAATCCTCCGGCGTTGTGGACGTACAAATGCTTGAGCACTTCGTCCGTGAAGATTTGAAGCTGAAAGCACTTCGTACTATGGGGATCGTTAAGCCGTTGAAGGTTGTCATCACGAACTATCCGGAAGGCGAAGTTGAAATGCTTGAAGCGGAAAACAATCCGGAAAATGAAGAAATGGGTACCCGACAAATCCCATTTTCACGTGAAATTTACATCGAACAAGATGATTTCATGGAAAACCCGCCGAAGAAATACTTCCGCTTATTCCCTGGAAACGAAGTTCGCTTAAAGCACGCTTATTTCATTAAGTGTGAAGAAGTTATTAAAGATGATGAAGGCCATATTATCGAGATCCATTGCACATATGATCCAGAAACAAAGAGCGGCTCAGGCTTTACAGGGCGTAAGGTAAAAGGGACATTGCATTGGGTGGAAGCCACTCAAGCTGTACCTGCTGAATTCCGTCTCTTTAACCCTCTGCTTCAAGAGGATGAAGAAGCCGGCCAAGAAGCAGAAAAAACATTCCTTGACCAAGTCAATCCACATTCACTTGAAATTCACCAAGGGTTTGTTGAACCAAATATGAAGGATGCGCAGGCCGGAGATAAGTTCCAATTCTTCCGCCACGGCTACTTCAGCGTAGATCCCAAACTGACTACGGAAGAGAAACTTGTTTTTAACCTGATTGTTTCATTGAAAAGTTCATTTAAACTGTAAGATATTTGAAAGGACCTGCACCTCAACATCCGGTGCAGGTCCTTTATTATTTATTTTTATTCGGTTTTGTAGCTCAATAGGTTTGTGAAAATCCGATAGGCTCCAGGCACTTGCTCTTGTATTTGCCGATAGAAAACCAAGCTCGTATAAATATAGGTGCCTTTGCCATAATCAGCAACTAAGATTCCGCTGTCAAACGGAGCTTCATTCGGATCATTCATTCTGACGACTGATTGGTAATGGGCGTCCCACTCCATCGGGAAATAAAGCCCCCGTTCTTGAATCCAGCCAGACCAATCCTTGTCAGTAATTTGGTTAGGGAAATGGAACAAGCTGCTCTCGGGTTGGAGCACCGTCACCTTTGCATTTTCATCCGTTACCCTGTAATCAATAGATGGATTACCTATTTTCAATGCATAAGGAGCGGATTTAGCTGTATCCCATTTATCCGCAGGCTTATGGTATTGCATCACAACATGGCCACCATTTTGGACATATGCCAGCAGCGCTGCATTATTGGCCAGGAGGTCAGCCCTTGATAAATAAGCGCGAATGCCGACCACTATCGTGTCATATTGCTGCAAAATCGGTGCCGTTAAGTCTTTTTCAGTTAATTTCACCACATTTAATCCTGCCTGTTGAAGATGCTCGGCTACCTTGTCAAATCCGCTGTCAATATAACCTATTTTTATATTTTGAGGCTTCTTTAACGGGAAGGCTTCTACCTTTGATGAACTATTTTGCACATAATAGCGGGTGCCGATGTGATCATACTTTATTTCTTGCACGTAGGCTGTTTGCTTTTGCCCATTCATATTCATTGCTGCATGTATGCTTACCGTTCCTTCCTTTACATCTTTAGGAGGATATACAGTAAAGCGGACTTGCTTCTCTTCCAGTTGTTTATTGAATGCAACCTTTTGCTGGCGTGGTTCGATTCCCCAGCCCTTAGGGACTTCGAGAGTAATGGTCCCTTCATTCCTTCCGGTTGTATAATTCTTAGCCTTCACATCGACAATAAACGAATTGGCTGGGTTTACTGTATTCAACATCATGCTTTCCGGAAGGACCTGCACACTGGCTTCCGGCAAAACAGCAACTGTACCATCAACCGGGTATGAATAGGAATTCTTCGTTCCATTGATTGAATAAGTCACTGTTGCTGAAATGGCCGATTCTTCATATGGATGATAATAGGTAGCGGTTGTAGGCACTTCGACGGTAAATTGGACCTTTTTCTCTTTTCCAAATGCTACATCACCCTGTTTTTTACTAGTTGGCTGCTTCCAGCCTTTCGGTACATTCAGCCGGACAGAAACATCCTTTAGTTTAACTTCCCCTTTATTTTTTATAGTAATGGCTGCCGTTTCCTTCTTGCCTCTATTAAGCAATAGATGATCAAGTTTTACTGCAACATCCACCTGGGATGCAACGGCGCTGACTTCAGAGAGCTGCTGTTCTTTTATGGACAGTTTACTGAGGAGATTGGCCTTCAGGCTGCTGTTCAGACTAGCTTTTGCAATGGTGTTCTTTAATGCAACTGTATCTCTTAGGGATTGATGGGTTAGTGGTAAGATTTTTTTTTCATTGTGATAGGATGTAATGATTTGATTGTACTGCTTCTGTAATTGCTGCAGTTTCGATTTGAGGTGTTTTTGGGCGGCTGGCAGCTCGTTTGCCCATTCCGATAGGTTATAAGGTACGCCCTTGAATAGTGTGTCATTCGTTCCTGCGCCATTCGATTTTTCAAGTTCCAGATAAACCTGTCTCGGTTCTGCAGGGATTTTGGAGCCCATTCCCTGGCTTTTATGGAGAAAACGGGATTCTTCACCCAACTGTGGATAGGTCATTCCGTATATGGAATCCAGCATCCCTATTTCCAATGAAGTCGTCGCTTTTTCCTTCGATTCAGCTGACAAGTATAGTTTTTTCACCTGCCAGGCTGTCAGGCCTTCCTTTAACTGCTGCGGAAAAACAGTAGGATCTGCTGCATCGGCAAACGCCTTTTCTGTCAATATGGTCATGGTCCGGTGGTGGCCATGCTGCGTGTTATCATTACGGAAAGAAGGCATGATGATATCCGGTTTATACGTTCTAATGAACCTGATTAAGCGTTCATATACAACCTCCTCACCCCATTTGGATAGAGTCTCTTCTGGCGTTTTGGAAAAGCCAAAGTCATAGATAGGGTCAGAGGTCGTCTGGCTGAGATGGTATGCTTTTACACCTGTGATCTTCGCAGCCTCCTTCATTTCATATGTGCGGATAATACCGAGGCCGTTGCCCAGTTCATTTCCGATTTCATTCTGCCCTCCTTCGCCGCGATTGGCAATTAAACTAGCCGTTTTTACGCCCAGTCCTCTTGATAAATACGCTAATAAGTCGCTTCTTTCATCATCCGGATGGGCCCCTGTATTCAAAAAGGTGACGGTCGTTTCCAATGGTTTAATGGCATTCCACAATGCTACGTTTTCGTTCCTTTTCTCAGCATGGGACAATTGGGGCAAATACCCCAAAACTAAAATGATCGAAAGGATAAAACCTATTATCTTTTTCATTTTCCCACTCCTTTTGAAAGTATGTTCAACCAAGGGAACAATCAAAAAGTGCTGGATATTAGCTTTATATTGTGATCTTTATTACTGCCTATGACAGTCCCATTAGTCGGCTTGCAGCGCTAACAAACCCCGTTGGATAATATAACTGATCGGCTGCTTATCACTGGTCAACAGCTGAACCTTCGGATACTCCTCTTTGATGGCGTTGATGACTGTATCGCGTACATAATCTATATGCTGCAAAACACCTCCCTGAAGAATGACCCGGCAAGGCAGATCAGTTAATTCTGCTTTTTTTAAAGCATCCGCTAATAAATCGGCTAATTCTGCACTCGCCCGCTCCAGTATATTCTTACTTAACATGTCGCCTTCCCTGAATGCCTCCGCTACAACCGGCGTTATGCGGCTGACTATATTGGCCGAACTTCCTTCACTGTAAACCCAATTATAAAGTTCCTCTACATGATCTAAAGATAAGAATCGAAGTATTTTGGTTAGTAGAATTGTCTCAGCACCGCCCCGGTCATACTCTTTCAGCAATGTCCCCACTGCTTCTTTGGCAATCCAATATCCGCTTCCTTCATCACCGACTTGATGCCCCCATCCGCCGGCGCGTGAAATAACACCTTTTCCGTTATGGGCATAGGCAATCGAACCGGTTCCCGCAATTAAAAGGGCACCTGGAGAACGGCCGGTTGCTCCTAATAATGCAGACAAACAATCATTTTCTATAATGACTTCCCGGACGCTAACCTGCAGCCGCGCCAAGGTTCCTTCGATCATTTCAGCCACCATCAATCGATCTTTTTCTGTATCAATCCCTGCCATCGCAAAAACGGCCCGTTTAATGACTGTTTCTTGCTCGGCAGGCACAACGGACTGAATTAAATCAAACAGATATGTTCCGGCCGTTTTGATGCCTACAGACTGATAATTTGTTGCTCCTGTCACGGCTTGTTTGAGGATATACCCATATTCATCCGTAATCACTGCTATCGTTTTCGTGCCTCCGCCATCGATTGCCAAAAGCGGTACTTCTTTTTTTATCATCTCAATTCATCCATTCGTCTATTATTCTTTTTATAGTTGTTTGCGAATCCATCCAGTTTTTTTTGATCAATGTACATTTCTTCACCAATTCTACATGTTCCCTTTTTTTAGATTCGATTGTCGATTCCATTACGGTGAAATTCGGTCCGCCTTTCAGCTTTCTTACTTGAATAAAATAATGTGGATCTAACACCAGCTTAAATTGCTTTTCAGATAATAATGACTTTTTCCCAGCCAGTGCCTGCAATTGTTCATTTAAAACCGACAGCGTTAAATCTGATAACCGTTCTTTGCCTTTTCCAACGACAGCTTTAACGGCATTGCTTACTGCTTCGTGTGCCTGCCTGAAGGATAACCCATCAACTCTTACAAGCGTATCCGCTAATTCAGTTACATTTGCAAAGCTGTCCTCAGCCCTTTTGCGCAGCTTTTCTTTATCCACTTCCATCGTAAGCAATACATATGAGCATAATTGAAAGACCCCGGCCAATTTGTCGATTCCTCTCCATAAATATGGCTGTAAATCATCCTCTGTATCGACAATATCTCCAAAAGGCGTATTGTGGACCATCAGCAAAGCGGTCTGCATATCGCCGGAAACACCGGACAGGATAGCTCTCATATGTTCCATACTGACAGGATTTCTTTTCTGGGGCATGATGGAGCTGATTTGGACATAAGGAGTGGCCAGTTTGACTGCCCCGTATTCCTGGGTGCCCCAGAGCAGGAAATCCTGTATGGACCTTCCCAGGTGGACTGCCGATAATTGGACTGCTGCAGCCGTTTCTGTAAGATAATCCGCCCCCGCTACTGCATCCCATGAATTTTCTATCATCCTTCCAAATCCAAGGAGCGTCTGCATTCTATATCGATTGATAGGAAAACCTGAGGTTGTTAAAGCCGCAGCTCCCATACTACTGCTGTCTACAGTGCTTAAAGCAGCAAATAGCCTATGAATGTCTCTCGATAGAATGTCTGCCATCCCGCTTAAATAATGGGCCAACGTTGTCGGCTGAGCTTGCTGTGTATGTGTATAGCCCAGCATGATTGTTTTTTTATGTGTTTCCATCAATGTGATGATCGATTGGTAAAAGCTGACCGCTTTCTCTATTAATGTAATCAATTTTTCCTTCAATGTCATTCGGTAAATAGCAATGCCCATATCATTCCTGCTTCTGCCGATGTGAAGATTTCCTCCAATGCTGCCTGCCTTCTCCAGCAATTCAGATTCCACACGGAAAAACAAATCTTCAAATTTCGGATTGTAAAGTGTCGATTGATATTCTTTTCCTTCCAATTCTCTTAGAGCAGCTGCAATTTTTTTGGCGTCCTCATTCTTGATGATCCCTTCCTCTGCAAGCATGATTGCATGTGCATAATTGATATTCATCATATGGACGATAAAATGGCATTTGGCTTCATCGTATGCAGGCTTAAGCACTAAATCAGAATACGTTTTGGATGGAAATAAACTCCCGTCCTCCTGAAAAATAGCTTCTTTATCCATTTTCATTCCATCACACTCCATTCCGCCGCTTCATTTCCCTTAAATGGCTGAAGCAGTCTGTTTACCTGTTAGTTTTTGCGATATGAACAAAACACCAATGATTAAGATGACTTGCAGCACTCCATACGCGCATGCTGTTCCGAATTGGAACGCATACATCTTTTGAAAGATGGCTACCGATAACGGCATAGTGGAAGTACTGTATATCAGAATGGAAGCGACGAATTCACCGATGCCCTCCACGAACGCCAACAGAGTTCCTGCCAATATGCCGGAGAGAGCCAAAGGAAAGACTACCTTTCGGAATGAATACCACCATGTGGCCCCCAGACTTCTTGCTGCTTCCTCGATTGATGGGTCCATTTGTATGAGGGCTGCAGATGTTGAACGGAAGATGAGAGGAAGATGCCTGATGAAATAAGCAAGCGGCAATATCCAAAAGGTTCCGATCAACACTTGATTGAAGCTGAAAACGGAAGGTTCACTGAACGCTGCAATTAAATTAACAGCCACTACTGTCCCCGGCAACGCCCATGGAACCATAATGAGAATATCCATTATTGCCTTGCCCTTGAATTTAGTCCGGACAATGGCATAGGCTGCTGCAACCCCAAAAAGAATATTCCCTATAGTAGCAGCAAAGCTCATCTGCAAACTGTTCCAAATAGGACGCCATGTTCTTTCATCTGAAAACAATGCCTTATAGTGGTCGAATGTATAAGTCGGCGGAACAACTTGCGTCCTCCAGTCGCCATCGACAGAGAATGATATTAAAACCAACACAAGGATCGGCAATGACAATATACAGACGCCTAAAAAGGACAAAACGATGCTTATGTATTTCATGGTTTTCGATCGTATCTCTGTCCTGTGTACGGCCATCCCCTTACTCTGGTTTTCAAAGTTGCGTTTGCTTTGGTACCATCTCATGATAAGCAAAAAAGCAATCGAAACAAGCGATAGGATAGTAGACTGAGTTGCTGCCATATCTAAATTCCCATTTGTCCTAGACAAGTAAATTTGCATCGTCATTGTACGTTCAACACCAAAAATGAGAGGTGCTGTATAAGATGCCATTGAAATCATAAAAACAAGGAGTGCCGCGGCGATCATAGCAGGGGTCAGCATCGGCAATATGATTTTCCTCCATATCCTGAACCGGTTGGCACCAAGTGAAGTGGCAGCTTCTTCAAGAGATGGATCGAGCCCTTTTATGGCAGCTGATGCAGTTAAATAAAAATAGGTATACATGGTAAATGTATGGACAACGATTACGCCCGCCAATCCATCCAAAGCGAACGGAACTTTCTCCAGATGGAATAACGATTGGATGGCACGCGGAATGATTCCACTCTCGCTGTATAGAAATGTAAAAGAAAGTACGCCGATTAGCGGAGGCAGCGCCATTGGTACAAGAACGAGCACAGACAAAATACCGCGCCCCGGAAAATCGTAGCGTTCCAGCAAGAATGCCATAGTTATGCCGACCGCTGCGCATGCAATGACGCTCAAGATGGATAGATAGACACTCGTCCAGAGAGACTCCAAGTTGGCCATGTTTTCTATATTAAAAAAATGGCGGTAATTCTCTGCACTCCAAAACCCATTGGAATGAACACTCTGCACAAATGTTTGATAAAAAGGATAGACCACATAACCTAATAGAATAAGAAATAGAGGGGCAACAAGGACATAGATAAAATAACGCGACTGCGAAAAACGCCCTTTCTGCCTCTGAGCTTGGCCTGATTGATTCAACTCTCCACCTCCTTTATTTTTTTATGAAATATACACTATCTTCAGGAAAGGTTACTGACATACTGTCCCCTATTCTATATACATCCCTTCCCTCATTGATTGTCATCACTTTAACGGAGTGTCCGCCAATATGCACAACGTAATTAATGGTCATGCCAGTGAACTCAACGAGCCGAACTTCTCCTTTGAGAGAACCAGATCCTTCTTCCAGCAGGATGGCTTCAGGGCGAATGGCAAGAAAGACATTCTCTCCTACTGCAAACTCAATGCCTTCTGAGGCGTTTTTTCTAAAGCCGCTTATTTGAATCCCATCCGCTATTTCAACGATGGCATGAGAGTCTGTAAGCTTGGCCACACTTCCCTCTAAAATATTGGATTCACCAATGAAGGAAGCAACAAAGTGGTTGATCGGTTTATTATAAATTTCAAAAGGAGTGCCGACCTGTTGGACAATTCCTTCATTCATGACCATAATCCGGTCAGACATCGTCATGGCCTCCGTTTGGTCATGCGTCACATAAATGGTTGTCACGCCTAGTTCAACCTGGATACGCTTAATCTCAACTCTTGTTTCTTCTCTAAGCTTGGCGTCCAGATTGGAGAGTGGCTCATCGAGCAATAATATATCCGGCTCAATGACGAGGGCGCGGGCCAATGCGACTCTTTGCTGTTGCCCTCCTGAAAGTTCATTGATTTTCCTTGATCCATAATTCTGCAGGGATAATAGCGCTTGTGCTTTTTCAACTTTCCCCTTGATTTCTGGCTTGCTGAATTTCCTTACCTGCAGACCGAATGCAATATTTTCGAAAACGGTCATATGGGGAAATAGGGCGTAATTTTGGAAAACCATCCCGATATTCCTCCTGTTAGGCTGGAGATTCGTCACTTCCGCTCCATCAAAGTAAATAGATCCTTTAGTAGGATAATAAAACCCTGCAATCATTCTTAATGTAGTTGTTTTCCCGCATCCGCTCGGTCCCAGGAAGGTGAAAAATTCCCCAGGATGAATATCAATATCCACCTCTTTCACTCCACTTGATGGACCGAAATTTTTTGTCACTTGTTCTAGCCTGACTCCCTTCAACCTAAATCCCCCCATTCTCCCTTTTATAAGATATAAAAAGGGAATGTTCAGCTGCTAGCACTGAACCTTCCCTGCAAATAGTATCTCCGGGTTATTTATTCGTTTTAATTTTTTGGTCCCAATGCTCCATCCATTCAGCTTCTTTTTCGGCCATGACTTTCCAATCTACATCTAGTGCCTTCAAATCTAACTCCTTGTACCAGTCAGGCATTTTACTAGTATCAATATCCGATCTGGTTGAAATTTGATAGAGATCTTTCGCCAATGTTTCCCTTGTTTTCAAATCAAATAAAAACTCATAAAATAGTTTGGCATTTTTCATATTTTTAGCATTCTTGATAAGCCCATCCGCATCCACAAGAATCGGGGCCCCGCTCTTTGGGTATACATAATCGAAAGGCTGGTTATGTTCGTTTTTCTGAAGGAGGATATCCTGAAGGTTCCATAATGAAATTAGCCCCTCTTGCCGAGTAATTTTTAAATACAAATTAGTAGGATCCTGTGCGTAATCCTTCGTATTTTTTTCAAGCTTTTTCAGCCAGTCATAACCTTTTTCCGGGTTATCGGCTCCTTGGCGATAAATCATCGCAGAATAAATGGTTCGCATCGTGCCTGATGCCATTACACCGCGGATGATAATTTGGTCCTTCCATTTTGAATCCAGCAATTCATCCCAATCCTGTGGCGCTTCTTCTTTTTTGAGTTTATCGCTGTTATACATGATGACTTCCAGCAATAGCATTTCGCCGTACCAACGATTTTTTTCATCTTTATATTCAGGTTTTATATTCGCATCAAAACTAGCTTTATACGATTCCAACAAATTTTCATCTGCGGCAGTCATAAAAGATGATTGAGTGCCTCCCCACCAAAAATCTCCCTGCGGGTTTGATTTTTCCCCGCGGACACGTTCCAGAATTTGTTGCGCACCCATTGTTAACACATCCACCTTCACATCCGGATATTTCTCATTGAACAATTTAACGACTTGATCGACTACCGTTTGATCCCTGGCCGTATAAATGACCAGCGATCCGCTGTTCTTTGCCTTCTTTTCATCTGTCTCCTTCGTTTTCTGCCCGTTTGAACAGCCTGATACAATTAATAAACAAATAAGGACTGCCACAATAAAATAGTTTTTCTTAAACATCGAATACCTCCCCTATTTCATTCATTTATGATTAAAGCCCGCTTAGTATATAGCCTGAGCGCTAGTTGGATGCTTCCATATAAGCCGGCTTTAAAGCCTAAATTGGTTTTCTCAATTTTGGGGCAATGCGGCAAAAATTCATGGAGATACTCTATGAATCTTGCATAATAAAACTCGTTTAAGTGTATAAGTTCTCCGGACAGAATAATTCTCTCTGGGTCAATCATACTCGCAATATTTATAACCGCCCTTGCCCAGCTGAAGACCACCTCATCGATATACAAAGCGATTTGCCTATCATTGGTCCGCTGAAGCTGTTCAATAGCGGAAGTATGGTCATCATAAGGAAATCCAAGCATGGCCTGCCTTTCTTTCAACCTCATAAGCCCGTAATTGGATTCAAAGAGACCCATCTTCTTGTGCCTTCCTTCCAGGTCGCCAATCACCATATGGCCAATCTCTCCAGCTGCAGAATAAGAACCTCTGTATAGATGCCCATTAATAATTAGTCCTGCCCCTATCCCATTCCCAACAAAGACGTACACCATATTTTGAAGACTTCTTCCCTTTTCTTTCCGGCATTCCCCAAGCGCCATCATGTTCACATCATTTTCTATGCTGATATCCTTGGACAGCCGGCGTTCCAGTTCTGACTTTAAATCCAATCCTCTCCAATTAATTCCGGGCGAAAAATCTAGTGGGTCATGCATCCCTGATAAAATGCCCGGCAATCCAAGAACCATTCCTACTATTTTTTCACATTTGATTTTTTGTTTCCCCAGCAAAGAGAAATAGCCTTTTTCTATCATTTCAATCAAGTCTTCCCCTTCAGCGGGCAATAAAAAAGAATATGTTTCTTCTTGTATCCAATTGCCGCACATATCTGCTAACACCATGAATAGTCGATTATTTTGGAACATGGCGCCCACAACAAAATGGGAGGTGGGATTGAATGCCAGAAGGATTGGTTTCCTTCCTCCGGAAGACTTTCCTGTCCCTGTTTCATAGACGATCCCTTCCTTGATCAATTCATTTACAAGCTCAGATACGCAAGGCTTGCTTAGTTTCGTTTTTTTGGAAAGGTCCGCTCTTGATTGGTTGGGGCGCTCCCGCAATTCCTGGATCAACAGCGATTTATTTAGCGCCTTCACCATCTTAGTGCTTCCTTTTTGGCAGCCTCGTTCCACATGCTTCCCCTTCCTTCATTCGTTAGTCAGCCTAACAAACTTAGAATCTGTGAGTCTTTATCCTGAAAGTCGTTATATGGTAATTTATTTGAGTTTCTTCTTTGTTATTCATTGATTTCCTAAAAAGCTCCCCTCTCACACTAATTTGTTATATAATGTTATTTTAGGAAAGCAAAATGCAGGACAAAAATATTCATTATCGCAAGAAAGGATGGAATCATCTTGAAGAAGTTTTTTGCTAATTATAAAATGACGATTATTTTGCTTCTTGGAATCATCCTTGGCGGAATTGCAGGGGTGGTGTTCGGTCCGAAGGCCCATGTGGTACAGCCTTTTGGGGATTTATTCTTGAACCTGATGTTCATGCTAATCATCCCGCTTGTGTTCTTCAGCATCGCTTCAGCTATCGCCAATATGACTGAAATGAGACGCCTCGGAAAAATTATGGGAAGCATTATACTTGTCTTTTTCATAACCGCTTCCATTTCCGCTATATTGGGAGTTGTAGGTGTTTCCATCGTTAACCCGTTGGAGCATACCGATGTTTCCGCCATCAAGGATTTAATGACATCTGTCGATCCGGCTGAACAGCCCGAAGATATGTCATTCCTTGCCCGTGTAGTACAAACATTTACCGTAACGGATTTTTCATTGTTGCTGTCTAAAAGCAACATGTTGCAGTTGATTATCTTCTCGATCCTTTTCGGTTTGGCTACAGCCATGTCTAAAGAAAAGGGAGCTCCGGTAGCAGCGTTCCTAGCATCAGGAACAGAAGTGATGATGAAAATGGTTTCCTTCATCATGTATTATGCTCCGATCGGTCTAGGCTGTTATTTTGCATCTGTTGTCGGCGACCTCGGAGCCTCTATTTTAGAAGGATATGCGAGAACGTTTGTGTTATACCTTGTTATATCTGTCATCTATTTTATTGGCTTCTTTACGCTTTATGCGTTTTTTGCAGGTGGAAGACTCGGCGTATCAGTATTTTGGAAAAATGCTTTGCCTCCATCTGTAACAGCTATCGCCACATGCTCAAGTGCTGCTTGCATCCCAGTTAACTTAGATGCGACTAAGAAAATGGGGGTTACACCAGATATTGCCGAAACGGTTATACCGCTCGGCGCCAACATCCACAAAGATGGCTCTGTCGTCGGCGGCGTGATGAAGGTTGTCTTTCTGTTTGCCTTGTTCGGCAAAGATATGACCAGCGTCTCCAGCATTCTTAGCATACTTGCCGTTTCGTTTCTCGTAGGGGCCGTAATGGGGGCTATCCCTGGCGGAGGAATGATTGGAGAAATGTTGATTCTCAGCATTTTCGGATTCCCTGCTGAAGCATTGCCGATCATCGCTGTTATTTCTACCATCATCGATGTTCCGGCTACTCTGCTAAATTCGACAGGCAACACTGTATGCGCCATGATGGTCACTCGTTTAGTAGAAGGAAAAGATTGGCTGAAAAGAGCCATGTCACATGCATAAAAAAAATGGCTCACATTGAGCCATTTTTTTTATTTAATCGCAACTTGATATTGTTTATTATGCTGATTTTCTTTATAAAATTGGACCATTGACGGCACTCCGTCCTTGAAATCTGGACAACTGATTCCCGCATCGGCTAAATCGGCCACAGCCTGTGACGCATCGAAATTCCCCTTCCAGGTGAAATAATCAATGGTTTCCTTTTCTGTATGGAGAAATTTGCGGAAAGGCGCAAATGAAAGAAATGTCCTGCATATTGAAAGCGGCAATGTTCCTTTCGGTTTTTTTCCGTACATTTCAAGAGCAAACATTTCATATATCTCCGTTGCGGAGTAAGGATTCGGATCCGTCAAATGATACGTTTTTCCTGCTGCCGGACCGTATAAGGCCAAAAAAGAAACCGATTGGATGATATAATCGACAGGCACAAGATTTATTTTCGAGGTAGATCTTCCGATATACGGCACGATAGGCAACCATTTTTTCAATGACCTTAGCGTATTCAATATAAAGTATGGACCGTCAAATTTGACTGTTTCACCGGTTACGGAATGCCCCTTCACTATTCCTGGGCGGATAATGGTAACTGGAACATCACTTTTCAGTTTCTCCACCAAAACTTCTGCTTCATATTTTGTTTCTTCATAATAATTTTTGAAAGCCGGAGGCCTGACCAACTCATTCTCCTTTAAAAGGCCTTCCCGCGTCCCAGCGACATAGGCAGTACTGAAATACACATACCTTTTTACATTCTGAAGGCTAAGAACCCAGTTATTCACATTGTCAGTGCCCGTTACATTGACAAGATAAGCGGCATCTTTCGGCACAGCCAAATCGTATATGGCAGCCAAATGGAAAACATGCGTCACTTCCTGGAATTGCCCCGTTTGGCCAAGATTCAGCCCGGGTTTTGTTATATCCCCCGGGACGACATGCAATGAGCCTTCCAGCAGCTTAAGTTCCTTCTCCATTCCTTTGGCATCTTTCTCTGCCTTTTCAACAAAGGCTGGCAATGCCAATAAGTAAGCCCGTTTAAACTGCTCATCATTCCTAATCAGTTCTTTAATCAATCGTGTAGCAATGAATCCCGGAAATCCAGTAACGAAATATATATGCTCCATCCATTCTTCTCCCCCTAGCAAATCACTGATATTCTGATGATAATACTTTCTTCAGGAAGCTCCGGTAATCCTTCTTTCTGTCGATTTTCACGCCCGGGTGAATCGGCTCCACATATTCAGCCTGCTTGTCTCATATATTAATCACATAAAAGTCCAAAGGAGAAAATGACCATTATGGAAGCTTGGATTATTCAATTAGTCGAACATTACGGGTACTTCGGCATTTTCATGCTGATCGCCATAGAGAATATCTTTCCGCCGATTCCATCTGAAGTAATCCTTACGTTCAGTGGATTCATGACCAATAGTACTACACTGACCATCACAGGCGTTGTCCTCATTTCTACCGCCGGCTCTGTGATCGGGGCAGTTATTCTTTACGGAATTGGGCTAGCGCTGGATGTAGAAAGAATGGGGAGTGTCATTGACCGATATGGAAAATTTCTGAGGCTATCACGGGATGATTTAACTAAAGCGGACAACTGGTTCCAAAAGTACGGCATTTGGACTGTCCTCTTCTGCCGCCTAATTCCGCTTATCCGCAGCCTGATTTCCATACCAGCCGGGATGTCGCGCATGAATTTTCCCTTATTTCTACTCCTCACAACAGTCGGGACACTCATTTGGAATACCGTATTAGTCCGCTTGGGAGCCGCAGTAGGGTCGAATTGGCAGGACATCGTGGCATATATGGATGTCTTCTCTACTGCCATCTATATGTTGATCGCCGTTCTTTTCTTTCTTGTTTGTATCTGGTATTTCCGTAAACGGGGAAACAAATGAAAAAGAGTGGCGCTAACCACTCTTTACTCTAAAGGGACCAATTCCAACCCTCGGGATATAAGGCCCTCCGTTCAGCCCGATAGGCCCAGGAACCGGTAGGAAAATCAGAAATAACCGCTTCGAACACTACTTTTTCCGACTTTGAATGTTCCACCTCAACGATGTGGCTTTCCTTTCCTCCTTTTAGGAAACCGAAACTGATTAATACATTTCCTGATTCATTCAAGAAGCGGGCGCTTCCGATAATATTGGTGAAATAATTTTCGCCTCGGCTTTTTCCATATGACCAAACGGTTTCAATCTTTTTTTCCTTTTCATTGATCCGATAATGCACAGCCTCGCTATACGTTTTAGAAAGGTCTTCATCGCCTCTGCTGACAGCCACGTTATTGTCATATACAAGCAAATCAATGGTATCTTCATTTCCGTCAAGGTCCGGCAAAATAGCAGGCGCATGCTGGCCCCCCGGATATTTAAAATCTGCTTCCTCTGATGTAAGCAATAAATCTCTGTATTCGCTTGGCCAACCTTCCCCGTCTGCCAAAATCCATTTGATTTGACCGCTCTCATAATCAATCTTCATGATAGTGTCTTGATTTCTTCCAGAAACGATGAGGCTCTTGTCGCTTTCATCATAGACGACTGCGTTTTGGTGAAACCAATCGATCTTGCCGTCATCCCTTTTTGTACTGGCGTAATTTGTATAAAATGATGCCGGCAATAACTCCTTTAAATCGATTGTTTTAACGGTCTTGCCTGAATGGCGGTCAATCTCTATCATTGTATCTTCCACATAGCCACTTCCATCATTGATCGTCAACAACAGATTTCCTGAAGGCAATTCGATGGCGTCATGGTGGATGACCGTACTCTCCACCCCTTCAGATTCCTGTATAGAAAGCTCTTTCCCCATGGAATACACATGATATAGTTTTCCGGTATAGTCCATTTCGAGCAGCTCATTGTACGTGTCCCCATCATTGCTATCCTTGCTCAGAAAAAGAATATGGCCATTGGAAAGTTCCTGAAGGACATGGCTGTTGTAGCGGGTACTATACCACCGAATTTCCCCTTCCCCATCGAATCCATATGAATACTTTGTGCTGGAAATAGCGAATGTCAAATCGTTTTCTGCAGACTTAAGTAGGTCCTGATTCTTTGTTTTGATCGTGACAGAAGGCAGTTTATCCGGCAATTTATCCGTCTGTATCTCCATATTCTTGACTGATACTCCGCCTGATTCAGAAACGGCTTTCACTTCTATTTGATTATTATAGTCTGCATAAAGGCCTAATATAGGTATTTCATGCTCCCGTGAAAAACCTTTGAATGTCTGCGAAATAGATTGCCCTCCTTTTTTCCCTTTAACCGTAATGGTAATCTGTGCTGGTTCATCTGTCCCGAAAACAGCTATAGCAGCCAATGGGGATGTTCCATACGGGTTCAATTGAACATAGGGGCTATCTAGTGTGCTTCCCTTGCTTTTCTTCTGAATCAACGTTTCCACTTTTTTTTGCTCTTCAATCAACTTCGTATTCATAACAGCTTCCCTATCTTTTCCTTCCTTGTCTGACTCCACGGCCCCTTCATCACCAACAGATAGAAGAAGAAGCGCCGCAAACAAACAAACAGCCAGTATATTTAAAGCCAACACTCGCTTCCTTTTCACTTCTAGTCACCTCTTTCCTTTCACTATAGGAAAGAGACTTGAATGAATTGATACCAAATTCGGAAGAAACGATGAAAAGATTCGTAAAAATATAGATTCATTGAAAAACCTGCTTCCTGGTCAGGAAGCAGGCCGCTTTATTTAGATAGAATGATGGTTACTTTAAATAAGTCGCCATCCACATCCAGATTTAGTTCCCCTCCATGGAGATCAATAATACTTTTGGCTATCGCAAGCCCAAGCCCCGAACCTTCTGTATGCCGGGAAGTATCGCCCCGCTTGAAACGTTCAAACAATTCATCGATATTCCCTCCCATTTCATATTGCGAAATATTCTTGAAGGAAATTTCGACTGTATTCTCTTTATTCAGCATAGAAATATATACTCTTGTATGCGGCAATGAATATTTAAGTGCATTGACAATCAAATTATCGAATACCCGGTGCAACTTTTGCCCATCCACATATGCGTTAATCGGCTGTTCATCAGTTACTACACGGAATATAAGATTCGATGATTCGATGCCCTCGTTATGCTCAGCCAAGGTTTGCTGAAGCATTTGCACAAGCTCTACATTCCGTCTGTCCAGCTCAATATTGCCCGTCGCCATCTTGGATGCTTCAAATAAATCCTCAATCAGCACTTTCAGTCGTTTCGATTTCCGGTCAATAATATCAATATAGGCTTTTCGATCATCTTCACTTAAATCACTGGACTTCAGCAAATCTGTATACGTAATAATACTTGTTAAAGGAGTCCGCAGATCATGGCTGACATTTGTGATCAACTCCGTCTTCAGCCGTTCACTTTTCACCTGGGCTGTCTGCGATGAGCGAATACCACTTTTCAACGTATTAACATCCCTGGCCATCTTTGCGATCGGAGATGTACCTCTGATCTTTATGTCATCCTCCTGGTACCCTCTTGATAAGCCATTTACCATCAACATGATTCTGTTCAGATTCCCTATTTGCTTGAATATCAAATACAAGGCGGGAAGGCCTATGAAAAGGCACATTATAAAGTACAGCACGACTAAATCCATTGAGGCATTGAAGACAATAAACGCTAGAATGAAGCCCATGCCCATCCCGAATACAATGATTAGAAGCAGGAACAGCTGAACAGCCATATGCATATTCAGGAACACGTTCCGCAAAGCGGAATACAATCGATATACGAATGAATCCTGCCATTCCTTTTCCAGTCCCTTCTTCATGAAGCAAAGGATAATCTGTGTAAACAGCAAGATGATAAAGGCAGTCACTGCCATGAAGTACAGAGCCGTGAAACCCATCTTGATGAGCTCCCTAAAACTTAAATCCGTTCCTGCATAAAAATGATAAGAAAAGAAAATGAACATACACGCCAGACAGAGAGCCGCTATTCTCACATCAACCGGTATTCGGTCGTATGCTCTTAAAGCCGCCCCTTGTTCGACTCTCCAAAAAGCGGATTTTACATATACAGCTAATCCGATTAGAGACAAAAGTGCGCCGGCTACAGCCAAAACACGATAAACAATTGTAATGGATTCATATTGCTTATATTCCTGCATGATCGGCGAAGCAGCCGCTGCATTTTTAGGGAAACCCACGAAGCCTTGATATACTTTTCTCTCATTCTTTAAATCCACTTGCTGATCATAATTTTGGCTATAATAAAATGGGTTATTCTCCATATACATTAGCGACTTATTATTCACGCCGTAATCTTCAAAGAAGAGCATATTTTTTTCATCCGTAAAATAATCCTTATACTTCTTCTGCTTATCGGGACTCAACGAAGTAAAGATTTTTCCAGTCTTCATATCTTTAAAGTAATACTCGAAGCCATATATATCAGATGGGAATATTTCCTTTTCGCTGCTTATCTGTTCCATCGCATTCTCGATTACTTTTTTCCTTTGGGAGAGGATCTTTTCCTTCACATGCTCATCGCTTGTAAAATTCAATGTGATATCCTCTAATTTTTGATCCCGTTCTTTTCGGTAGATATCAGCTAATTGCTTATCCCCGTTATCTTCAGCCTGATTGATTTTGCTGGCATATTGATCTTTGATGTTTTGCATCTGCTGCCCAAGGTCGCCGTATTCATACCGGTGCTGATTGATGTCATCCTCGGTTACCACAATCCTCTTCTCCAGATTTTCCTCTGTATAATCCCCTAGAACGGCCAGCTTAAGCCGATCCATATAACTGCTGTACTGAGTCATGAATGAGCTTGATTGAAAATAGTTGCCTTTCAAGGCGGATGGCTCAGAATTAATGATCATCAGCAGGAAAGAAAAGCCGATTACCATAAGAAGAATAGACCAGCCTAGCTTTTTATTATTTTTCCATTTTGTATCCAATTCCCCAAACCACCTTTAAAAATCTCGGATTTTTCGGGTCGATTTCAATCTTTTCCCGTATCTTCCGGATATGCACAGCCACCGTATTTTCCGCATTATAGCCCGGTTCATTCCAAACCAATTCATATATTTCATTTATCGAGAATACCCGGCCTGCATTCTTCATCAATAATTCGACTATCCGGTACTCGATTGGTGTCAGTTTGATCGGATCCCCATTGACAGCCACCTGCTTGGCATCCTCGTCCAAAGTCAATCCGTGCAGATCAATCTGCTTTTTTATACCTTCGTATGTACCGAGTGTCACATACCTGCGCAGCTGGGATTTGACACGCGCTATCAATTCCAACGGATTAAACGGCTTTGTCACATAATCATCCGCCCCTATTTGAAGCCCTAGCACCTTATCTGTATCCTCACTTTTCGCGCTTAACATAATAATAGGGATATTCTTGTTTTCCCTAATTTTAAATGTTGTCGATATTCCATCCATCTTCGGCATCATAATATCGAGAAGAATCAAATGGATTGTATTCTCGCTCAATTTTTCCAAGGCTTCTATTCCATCAGCTGCCTTGATCACGTGTATACCTTCATTTCTTAAATATATTTCAATTCCATCACGGATATCTTGGTCATCATCCACTACCAATACATTAAATGTTGTCATTCTCTTACAACTCCCTTCACAGAAAGTATAACATTCACGTTTCTTAGTTTTAATGTAACCGGCAAATCTTAATACAACATCATAAGAAATCTTAAGATTTTCTTATTTTTAGCCGTTTTATAACGGGATCTTTTAGGGATTGCTATAGAAATCCGATGTATCACAGTCCTATTTGATGGCCACCATAAAATGCTCTTCCGTTTTGCTCCCAAAAATTCCTTTCATATATCCATTTATATGAAAGCGTTTACAATAAGTCACCAATTTGTCAAGTTGTAAGCGCTGGTAATTCCATCCTGACCCTTCCTCCCCCCATATAAAAATGATAAGATTAGGTGTAGTTTTTGAAGGTTTCAGCAATTATTTGTCTTACCACTTGTGAAATAGGTAACAATAAGCTTGTTTGCTTGTTTGCTCACTTTTTCACATCAATCTCTGCACATAATTTGAGAGCTGCAGGTCAAACTAAATACTAAATAAGATTGGAAGCGAGCGTTGTTATGGAAAATCAAGCATTACGCGAAGTCGAAGCTTGCGCTTTGAAAAAACAAAAAATATTCAACCAAAGTATTCTGCGCTATATACTGCGAGCTATTTTAGCCAGTGCATTCATTGGTTTCGGCGTTATCATCGCCTTTAAATCAGGTAACTTATTCTATGCAGAGCACAGTCCTGTAGCCTATCCGATCGCAGCTGTCACTTTCGGGGCAGCCATCATTATGATCTGGTACGGAGGCGGCGATTTATTCACAGGGAATACATTCTATTTCACCTATGCAGCATTGCGCGGCAAAATGAAATGGATGAAAGTCCTGCAAATGTGGGCTGCCACTTATGGCGGCAATTTAATCGGTGCGATTGCATTCGCTTATTTCATTTATGCGACAGGCCTTTTTCAGGACCATTCAGTCAACGGATTCCTAATGAGCGTAGCAGAGAAAAAAATGAATGCGCCGACAATGGAACTTTTCTTCAGATCTATCCTATGTAACTGGCTGGTCTGCTTAGCCTTCTTCATTCCAATGAACCTAAAAGGCGACGGGCCAAAAATCTTTACGATGATTCTTCTAGTATTCGGATTCTTCATTTCCGGCTATGAGCACAGTATCGCTAATATGAGTACTTTTGCGGTTGCCTTGGTATCTCCGCATCCCGAAACAATTACATTTGCCGGTGCAATCCACAATGTAATTCCGGTCACTATCGGAAATATTATCGGCGGCGCCGTCTTCATGGGCATGTATTACTTCTATGTGAACAAGCCATTCTTCAAGGACGAAGAAATTGAAGTGGAAGAGAACGGCCAAGTGGTCCAATTTGATAAAGCACAGGAAAAATAAGAAGTTAACAGAGCTCACCTTTTTTAGGGTGAGCTCTTTCTTTATTGATTAACCATTATTTCATTCAATGATACTGCGGCATGATGCGGCGGATTGATTTCGCCTTCATAGGTTACTTTTTTGGATTGTATGTCTGTGACACGTATATGGATGGATTTCTGGTTCATGCTGTTATTCACTTCATATAGCTTTCCGTTTAAGATAAACGGATAGGGTCCGATGAATTTAGAGGAAGAAAAGAGAGTAGCCTCCTTTGTCTCTGTGTTAAAAACCTTGATTTCATCCTTATCATATTGATGGATCAATAACCATTCATCACTTTGAAAAATATCAGCCTCTGCATCATTTCCGGACTGCTCATATACCTTTTCAACAGCATTAAAGCCGTTTGCTGCCTTATACACCGTTTTGCTCATGTACTTCACACTCTCCCCTCCGTCTTCAACTGGCGTACGAACGGATTCCGTAATGGAAAAGTATGCCGACTGTCTAGATTTCTCTCCTTGCCGATCTTTTAATGATCGGTAGATTGGCTCTATTTCAATCGTTCTGTCCCCTTTTTTCTTCGGCACGTTAAGCAATGATTTGGTTTTCATCACCGTACCTTCTTTTAAATCGGCGGTCAGCATCACGATTTCCCTCTTTTGGCTGTCCGTAGCTGTAAGAAGGAATTGTGCCTCTGATGATTGTAAGTCAAATGCACTCACTGACAAAGCTTTCTTATCCTGCAGTTCTTTAGGCAGCTCTACAGCCACCTCTTTTTCTTGTTTATTATTTTTATCGAGGACTGAAAGACGGATTTTCGTATACTGACTTTTTCTAAAGGGGTTTACATATATGAGCTGGTCTTTCGTTTCAACAAGCAAGTCGCTGCCCTTCCCTCTCATAAAGGAACGGTATAGCTTCTTTCTTTCTCGTTCTTCGTCACGTTCATAAGGTTTATGTCCGTCAAAGAGTGTTTCATAAAAAGATTGCGCTTTTACAGACGTTCCTTTTCTGCTTACCTCCATAAAATAAAGGCTATTTTCAGCAGTCAGTGTACCGTTCACTTCTATATGCTTCATCTCATCTTTATTGCCCGATATCGTTTCTAGGCTGATTTTGTCATAGGCTTTAACGTTTATATTCCATTGAATATAATAAATGGCCAACATGATGACAGGTATGGCGACTGCCAAAGCGGAAAATACATATTTTTTCATTTTGTCTATCCTCCTACACCGTCACTTTTTTGTTTATGAGCCTTGTACTGATGGCAATAGCTGAAACAATGATCACTATCACCGATATAGCATAAATAATTTTCATTTCGGCTGGATAAAGGGTTATAACCATTGAATGGATAACAAAAGGCAAAATGATAAATCCGAATGCTATGAGCACGTACAGTGCAGTCAGTATAATTCCTTTCATCCCATAGCTTCTTTCAAGCAAAATACCAGTAAAAATGACCAAGAGCAAGCTTATTCCCAGTATGTATAAAAACAGAAAGTTAGTCACATTCACCGGCACAATAATATAAAATAAAGGATCATTGCCTATCCAACTTCTCAGCGTACCATCCAACCGGCCAGATACAGGTATAATCCATTTAAAAATGGGGTTAACAATAAAGTACATGGCCATCTGTATCACGACAGCGCATAAGAAATAGACAATGATGCTCACTACCTTGGCAAAGAAAAGATTCATCCGGTTCCCTGGCAGCATGAGCAATGTGTAGGCTACATTGTTTTTCCCATACCAGTCTCTGTACCAAATCAAAAAAGTGTATATAAGTAACCCTAAAATGATGAGGACAAAGGGAAAATAAAAAAAGACGTTTTGTGTTACTCTGCCTAAAGCAACTTGCTCGATAAAGTCACCGTTACGGCTCGCTTCATTCCACCGATTCAGATATTGTAATGAACGGACGGCGGCAGCAATGGGTTGCACAATCAATAAAAGAACAGTCAAACAGGCAAAAAGTTTCCAGATCCTTTTCATCTCAAAATCCAATAGCTTTAAAAACATCATTTGCTCTGTACCTCCCTCAGCTTATCAACCACTGACTTGCCTTCCTCCATCCTCAGCTGCTCTGTATAAAAATCTTCTATAATGACTCCCCTATCGAGGATCAACACTCGATCGAGCAAATGCTCCACCTCATCGATTTCATGGGTCGTCAGCAAAACTCCTTTTCCTTCGAGATACTCCGAGGTCATCAGGTGCCTAATTTTTTCTTTGGCAAATAAGTCAATCCCTGAAAAAGGTTCATCCATCAGTACGTAATCATTGTCGAATGACAGGCCGATGAGCAGATTCAGCTTCGCAGCATTCCCCTTCGATAGATTCCGCAACTTTTCTTCATAGCGCAGATTGAAATAGTCCATTAATTCCTCCGCTCGTTCATCGTTCCAGTTGCCATGGAAATCGATCAAAAATTGAAAGACCTGTTTAATGGTCATGGAAGGAGGCATAGTCAAATGATCGGGAATAAAGGAAAGATTGCTCCTTCTTTCTTTTTTGATACTGCTTCCATCTACAACGATATCTCCCCTATCAAAAGGCGTCAGACCCATGATTGATTTCATTACCGTTGATTTTCCAATTCCATTCACTCCGATCAGGCAAGTGATTTCATCTTTCTTTACTGTAAAGGAAACGTCCTTCAGCACCTGTTTCCTTCTGTATTTTTTGGAAATGCCTTTAACCTCGATCATTATCTCGCCTCCTTTATTTCTTCTCGTACATTTGCTTCACTGCTTTGACCACTTCATCCACCGGTACATTAATCCTTTTCATATTGTCGATATACAATTGTGTAGCTTCCTGAATCAATTGAACCCGGATACCTTGCAGCAAATGCTCATTCGTAGTGACTTTGCTTGGAAAATTGCGCTCTGTTTGGATCAACTCTAAATCCTCCATTTCTTTATACGCTTTCTGGACTGTATTCGGATTAATATTAAGTGTGACAGCCAATTCCCTTCTTGATGGAATCTCATCGCCGGCCTTTAACAGGCCAGTCGCAAGCTGTTCCTTAAAATAGGTAATCACCTGTACATAAATTGGTTCTCTGTTGTTCAATTCCAGTTTCAACGATATCCCTCCTCTTTTTGAGGTGTGTATTAACCCAGTAATACATTGTATGAGTGTATTATTACATCAGTACACCTAATTGTAAACCATAATTTGTAATAAAAGAAAAAAAGAGCCAATTTTTTTCACTCGGCTGTTCGGTATAATGCAAACAGCAAAAAAGGCCTTACCCCATTGGGGTAAAGCCTTTTTGCTTATAGAGTTTTTCCTTATTTAGCTGACAATTCGCTTTCTGTCACCCATTTATGGTTTTTCACTTCTTTGCCGCCATCCGCAGGTGTATAGTCAATCATATAAACGGTTGTATCTTCAGCTGAATCAATAGTCGCTTTAGCATCTTTCATGCCTTTCATATGATCAGCTTCCAATGTTACTTCGTCGCCTTTGTTTAGTTTTTTATCTCCAGCATCTTTCATTTCCTGTTGGATTACCCATTTATGATTTTCTACTTTGTCTCCGCCTGTTGTTGGTGTATAAGTCACTGAATAAGCTGTTGTGTCATAAGCTCCTACCACTTTTCCTTTAGCATCCTTCATGCCTTCCATATGGTCCGCTTTTACTATGACCTCGTCGCCCACTTTATATTTAGGATTTTCAGCTGCCTTTAAATCCTTAGGAACGTCTCCGGAATCATTATGCATATCCATGTTATCATCCGCATTGTTTGCTTCATCATTGGCATTATCCATATTGCCATCGTTGTTTTCTGTTACATTGTTTTTATCATTGTCATTATTGTTTGTCTTATCATTATCATCATTATTGCCGCAAGCAGCCAATGCAAAAGCCAATACCAATGTGAATATCGCCGCTAGAAATTTCTTGTTCTTCATGTTAATCCTCCATGCTCTTTTTATTTTTTGTAAGTATTTTGTTGCTATTTAAAGGCGAAAGGACGCCAAACCAATAAATGATACCGTTGGCCAAACGGTTCAGATACACATAAAAAAGTTTACCCCCTTCTTCAACAGATTAACCTATACTTTTAAAATGCCCGCTACAGGCAAAAATAAACTTAAAACCAAAAACTCCTTAAAAACTGCATAATTACAAAAGCGAAAAGCGCCTGTTTACCCCCGACAAGCTTAAGAAGGGGCGCTGACAAAGGCTGCTCTTTGCCTTTGACAGTGACACGGCTTAAGACCTCGAGGGGGTGGCGCTTGCAGCTGGATGACAACAAAAGCGAAAAGCGCTTGTTTACCTCCGACAAGCTTAAGAAGGGGCGCTGACAAAGGCTGCTCTTTGCCTTTGACAGTGACACGGCTTAAGACCTCGAGGGGGTGGCGCTTGCAGCTGGATGACAACAAAAGCGAAAAGCGCCTGTTTACCCCCGACAAGCTTAAGAAGAGTCCCACGTTGGATTTGAACAAGATGGATTTTCATATGAAGCCAACTAAAAAAAGCTGTTCCCGGATAACTCCGAAAACAGCTTTCTTGGTTGTTGCCCTTATTTAGTTACAGCGATAATTTCCACTTCGCAAAGTACGCCTTTTGGCAATTCGCGAACAGCAACGCATGAGCGGGCTGGCTTGTGCTCAGAGAAATACTCTCCGTAAACAGCGTTGAATGCTGCAAAATCATTCATATCAACGATAAAGCATGTTGTTTTTACAACTTGCTCAAGAGAAGAACCTGCTTCAGCAAGAACTGCTTTTACATTTTCCATTACTTGTTTCGCTTGCTCAGTTACTCCGCCTTCCACAACTTCTCCTGTAGCAGGATTGATTGGAATTTGTCCTGATGCATATAGCATATTTCCTACTTTGATTCCTTGGCAGTATGGTCCGATTGCAGCTGGTGCATTTGTTGTATTGATTACTTCTAACATGTACAACACTCCTTTTAATATAATTATTTTTCATCTTTCGCTTGAAGATTGCGTAGATGTAAATATACAGTATGCTTTGTAATTTTCAGAGCCTTGGCCACGATACCGGCAGCATCCCTCATTTGGAAAACGCCCCGTTCATGGAGAATGGCAATAATCTGCTTATTTCTGTTCGCATGCGATACAGCCGAAGAATCGACTTCCTCAATGGTCGCCTGAATGATGTCATGAATCATTTCTTCCACATTGGAGGCAAAATATTCATCATGTTTTTCTGAGACAATTTCTTGCGGAGAAAAAGTTTTCATGATTTCACTGAACGGTCTGTCTAAATTTATATTAATACATAATAGACCGATAATGTTCTTTTTTTCTCCATAAATAACCATTGTACTCGATTTCATCAATTGATTCTGCTTATTGCGTGTAAAATAGCTTTGAAATTGCTGATTGTCCTGGCTATTTATTTCCTTCAGCATATGAAGGGCCAAATTGGTGATCGGCGCTCCGATTTCACGTCCAGTATGATGATTATTGGCGATTTGGACAACAGAATGCTGATAGTCCTCCAGGCTATGCAGCACGATTTCGCTTGAATCCCCCAAGAAGTCAGCCAAGCCATCAATAACGGCCTGATACGATGCCAGTATTTGATGATCAGCTTCACTTAAGTTCACATGCTCCATCATTTCTGCCCCCATTCTTATTCATCTACTGCCTTTTTTACTTACCAATAGTTGATTCACTCAACTATAAGTTGAGTATAAATTTTAAAAATCTATATTACAATAATAATTATTTGGAAATTTCATCATCCCAATCAATGCATCCTGTTCTCCCTTCAATTAAAGTATTCTCTATAAAATGATTTACAATGAGCCGGCATGGTAAAATAAATGAAGGAACCAATTCGAAAAGATGCGTATCCTAAATCAATAAGTATACGGAGAAGGAGTGTTGCTACAATGAAAAAAGAATTAGTTGACCGCTTTATTACATACGTAAAAGTTGATACACAATCGGATGCAAGCAGCCCTACTTGCCCTTCTACAAAAAAACAATTCGATTTGGCCAACATACTGGTCGATGAATTGAAACAGATGGGCATGGAAGATGTCACAATGGATGAGCATGCATATGTAATGGCTACACTGCCATCAAACAGCGATAAGGAATTACCGACAATCGGCTTTCTGGCGCATATCGATACAGCCACTGATATGACAGGCGCTAACGTTAAACCGCAAATATGGGAAAACTACGACGGCAACGATATTGTACTCAATGAACAATTGAACGTAGTGCTTTCACCGAAGGAATTTCCAGAGCTTACGGGCTATAAAGGCCATACATTGATAACAACTGATGGCACGACTCTCCTTGGAGCGGACGATAAGGCCGGTATGGCGGAAATCATGACTGCTATGGACTATTTAATCAAACACCCTGAAATCAAGCACGGAAAAATCAGGGTCGCCTTCACGCCGGATGAAGAAATTGGCCGCGGGCCGCATAAATTCGATGTGAAAGCCTTCAACGCTGATTATGCCTATACAATGGACGGCGGACCGCTAGGTGAATTGCAATATGAGAGCTTCAACGCTGCAGGCGTGGAAGTGACGATCAAAGGAAAGAACGTCCATCCTGGAACCGCCAAAAATAAAATGATCAATTCCAATAAAATCGCAATCGAGTTCAACAGCAAGTTCCCTGAAAAAGAAGCTCCTGAATATACAGAAGGCTTCGAAGGTTTCTATCATTTGCTAAGTATCGAAGGCACTGTCGAGGAAACGAAGATGAGCTACATCATCCGCGACCACGATATGGAAAAATTCAAAGCCAGAAAAGCTTTTATGGAAAAAGTAGTAGCCGATATGCAGGAGAAATACGGAAAAGACCGCATTATCCTCGATATGAATGATCAATATTACAATATGGGCGAAAAAATCAAGCCCGTCCACCATATCGTGGACATTGCATTCGAAGCCATGAAGAACCTTGATATCGAACCGGTCATCGAGCCAATCCGCGGCGGTACGGACGGTTCTCAGCTTTCTTATATGGGTCTTCCTACTCCGAATATCTTTACCGGCGGAGAAAACTATCACGGTAAATTTGAATACGCATCCGTCGATAACATGCTGAAAGCAACGAAAGTCATCATTGAAATCGTTTCATTGACTGAAGCAAAGGCATAAATGCTGTACGAATGACAAAGGGCGCTCCATGGAGTGCCCTTTATTGTATTATTGACCTTCCTGCCCGGGAATCTTTTGAATGAGGACTTGGTCAATTCGGTTTCCATCCAAATCCACCACCTCAAATGTATATCCCTGGCACCTAACCCTGCTGCCCTTCTTCTGCAAATCGTCCAGCAAATAAACAAGGAAACCTGCCAGCGTATGATAGGAAAGACGTTCCTCTCCAGGCAGCGGATCTTTGAAGTGGAGAGTTCGCTTCAGATCTTCGACGGAGCAGACCATCCGCTAAATAAAAAGCAGGATGATCAAAAAATCGGATATCCAAGAAGACATCATATGTCCAACCACCTCCAACATCTGATAGGATACTGGCACTTTCCAATTAGATCCATTAATTACTATTCTAATATATAAATAACGAGATGTATCCAGCTGACATTTGTTGGTGAAAAGCGAATGATCGTTATGAGTGGCTACGCAATGAATTTCTATCCAATTAAAGGTTTTACCGATAGAATAGCGAATATCTAATCTAAATACTTGAGAAGGAGACCTCTATCTCATGGAAAAAAAACATCTCTTATTGAAAGGCGGTCATCTGATCGATATGGAGAGCGGCCATCTCCAACAATCAGATATTCTTATTCTTAATGGGCGGATCGCACAAGTTTCTTCCAGTGAACTAGAAACAGCGTCTGATACCAAAACAATAGATCTCCAAGATTCATATATAATCCCCGGCCTAATCGATATGCATGTCCATATTAAGGAAACATTTGCTCCTTTGTTTACAGCAGCAGGTATAACGACTGTACGAAACTGCGCTGGAAATGTACTTGAGCTAAAGAGAATGGTACATGCACAGGAAGACGCCCCAACACCGCGAATCATCACCGCCGATAGAATGATTGACGGCCCGCCTGGACTTTGGGGTGATACCAGCCCCTTTAATTTCAACACATCCGAACAGGAAGAAGCCCGCCAGGAAGTGCGCAGGCAAGTAGAAGCAGGCGCCGATTTTATTAAAGTCTACGGCTGGCTCAATAAAGAAGTCATGGAAGCAACTGTTGAAGAGGCCTCCCTCCACGGGAAAGAGGTAAGCTGCGATTTGATGCATTCAACTCAGGTTAATGCGTTGGACGCTGCTGAAATAGGGGTCAAGTGGTTTGAGCATGCCACAGGTATTCTTCAAGCCCTGTATCCCTCATGGAATATGCAGGCAAGCCAACCCGAATGGGAAGCCATTGATTGGGAGCATCCTGATATCCTGATGATTGAGCAAGTATGTAAACAACTATTGGCATATCAAGTAAAACTATGCCCGACAATGGTTTTATATGACCAAATGAAGAATTCCGCTAATGTATGGCAGCCTAACCAAACAGTGATTGAAAAAGCCAAGGAAAATACAGGATTAATCCAACAGTGGGCGCGATTATCGACATTTACAGAAGCGCTGGAGGCACAAGGAAAGCAAATTTCCTATATCCAGAAAATTGCTGCTGTCTATCATCGAATGGGCGGGGTGGTAGTGGCTGGCACCGATACTCCGGCTGGGATTTTCACTTTTCCGGGTATGGCTCTGCACCGTGAGCTTGAATTGTTTGTGGAAGCAGGCTTCAGTCCTTTGGAAGCTCTTCAGGCCACTACGATTGCAGCAGCCAAATCCTTAAATCTTCAGGATCAGTTGGGCATAATAAAGGAAGGCGCGAAAGCGGACATTCTTATTCTGGATAAAAATCCGCTTGATGATATCTCCAATACAAAAAGGATCCGTTACCTCATAAAAGGCGGACGGCTTTATACTCAAGATGAAATATTCCAAGCAATACCGGATGAGGAAGCGGCCCTATCAGCTTATAACCAATTCATAAACGATTGGGAAGCTTCGTGCCAACCTATTCCTTCCCACAACAAATAACCTCCTGGCGGTCAGGAGGTTGTTTCCTATTTCCCTGATGAAAAGCCCTCGAATAAACATCCTCCGTATGGCTCCAATATGGATTCGGCAAGTGAGATGATCCCCTCCTTGTCACGAGTCCTGTAATAAGTGTCGAAAGCCTGGATAAAATGGTCGGCAAAGGGCTCGTCATATCTCCGCAAAGCCCTCATAATCCATTTGGAATCACCTGTCCACTGCCTGTTCGTTCGAAGGGTGAACTCATGAAGCTGATAGGCAAGCGTGCCTGCAATCATGAGATCCTCCTCCAAGTCTATGGAGCCCTTAAAATCGTCAAGGGCATCACTGATAAAATACCGTTTCATTTGAATGGTTGTTTGATCCCAAGGTTCCGGGCCGGCTGCCAGCCTATCCCTTGCTTCTTTCTGAATAGGTTCGATCCAGCCACTGCCTTGTATGGCGATACCTTCCGATAGCATATTAGGCAGTGAAGGACGGCCCCTTTTGCAATCTTCCTCTGCATACTCGTTGTAGGTTGAGCGGTTATGCACAAATAACTCAATTGGCTACCCTTTATAGAAAAAGGATTCCCGGTACGCAGAAAGCACCCTGCTATCAAAAATAACCATATCAAGATCCGACCTGTCTGTTCCCTGCCCTCTGACTATACTGCCTGCAAGCACGGCAGCCTCATAATCCAAAAATCTCTCCTCGACTAGGGCAGCGGCTGCTTCCATTGCCGTAAATTTCCTTTGTCCCTCCATCTGTATCACCTCTCTCCTCTATTCACTATAAGAGGGTAGGATTCCTTCCGATGAAAATAATTAGGCGTTTTCACTTTATTTGGGTAAGGCTTATGAAATATATGGGTAGTTGCCGGCGATAAAGGGGGAATCAGCCAGACCCAGTTCCCGGTTACCATTCTGCCGGCCCTCGCTTCTTGTTTTTCAAATAATTGAAATTGCTGCGCCGCTGTATGATGGTCTACAATTGACACGCCCTCATTATTAAATGAATGCAAAACAGCTACATTCAGCTCTGTCAAAGCTCGATCCTTCCAAAGAGAGGCGTTTCTTCCTGTATCTATTCCCATAATTTCTGCAACTGCGGGCAGCAGATGATAGCGGCCAGGGTCTGCGAAATTGCGGGCCCCTATCTCCGTTCCCATATACCAGCCATTGAATGGAGCCGCCCCATACGTAATTCCGCCGATTTTTAAATCCATATCGGAAATGATAGGAACAGCGTACCACTTCACCCCTAATCCCGAAAAATCCATTTCTGGGTGTTCGATTGGCACCTCTTTTACCTTCTCGATAGGAATCTTACGCCAGACCGGCTTCCTTCCGTTTACCGAAAAAACCAATGGAAGAATATCGAAAGCCGTTTTTTCCCCTTCCCAGCCAAGGCTCCTGCAATAATTAGTGAAAGCAATGCTTGCGGGGTCTCCGATCACCCCATAATCACTTTCATATCCCGCATAACGGATCAATTGATGATTCATTATGTTTATAGGAGTTTTATTGATTTCATTCTTTTTGAATACCGTGATTACAGGACGAATCTTCCCTTCATTGGTTGCAAAATCGATATGGTGCAGCAGTGCATTCAATACAGCTTCTTCATCATTCGCTTCCCTGGCATCCATAACAGTCAATTTACTCCAGAAGAGGCGCCCTATACAGCGGTTGCTGTTTCTCCAAGCCATCCGCGCACCGTGGACAAGCTCATCAAATGTATGCTCATATGTACCTGTACTCTCTATTTCCAAGCGAATCTTTTCTGACCGTTCACTTATTTCGTCCGTTCTTTCAAGTTCCGAATAGCACTCTTCAATAAAACGTACGGCCTGTTCGTATAAGTCATTTTTATATCCGTTCATAGCATGCTCCTTCATCGTTATACTTCATTATGCTATCACTCTTTTCGGAAAATCTAACAATAAGGCCTCTTCCCCTTCATTCATGTGGCTAACTGGTGAACAATGGAAAAGAATAACCCTATCTTTTTTGATTATGTAGACTAATTGAATTATAGTTCAATTAGAAATGCTTTTTGTATTGTACATGTTAGGAGGATGTGAAAGTGAAATTTCAATTTGACCATGTGGTCCATTATGTAACGGACCCAAACGAAATGATTGGGGAATTTAAGACGCACGGGTTGCATGCTGTCGAAGGAGGACAACACGTAAATAGCGGTACATACAACTCACTTTGCTATTTTGGATTGAGTTATATCGAATTCCTTGGGACGTACGACCGGGAACTTGTCCTTAATGGCGCCCATCCCCGCAATAGCCTGCACGCATCGATTGTCGAACAGCAATTTAACGAAGGATTTATGCGCTTTGCTCTCCGCACTGTACAGATGGAAAGCGCAGCCACCCATTTCCGGCGGCTTGGCTTGGAAGTCCATGGCCCATATCCGCTCAGCCGAAAACGCCCTGACGGAAAGGTATTGGAATGGGATTTACTTTTTATAGGAGATGGAGGGAATTTAAATCTTCCCTTTATTATTCAATGGAAGGAAAGCGATGAAGAGAGAAGGCGGGATCTGATCAATCAAGGCAGCCTGCTTCCCCACCCGGCAGATGTACAGCTATCCCACCTTTCAATCGCCGTACAGGATGCACAAGCAACAGCGAAAAAATGGCAAAAGTACTTCGGCGGAAAACTTGGTAGTCTATATGAAGATAAGGACTTGCAGGCAAGTTGTTTAACACTTGAGTTGGATGGAGGCACACTCTTATTTTGCAGCCCGCTGAATGTAGGAAACGGACAGGACTACCTCGAACAAAAAGGCGAAAAGCCTTTCAAGCTGACATTGAACAGCCCACTTACTGAAGATACTTTCACCGTGCATGGCGGGCATTATGTAATTGCCAAACAGTAAAAGGCGGGAAAAACTTCCCGCCTTCTTTACCATTTCTTCTATTGTTTCATAACCCCAAAACGATTATGGAAGCTTTCCCCCACACGTGTATGGAGGAAATCCAAGACATGTTTTTTTGCCGGTGCCGCATGGATTGCTCCTTTAACCGATGCCGTAAGGGCTCCGCTTGCGTTTGCAAAAGCTAATATATCCTCCTGATGCTCATGAAGGACGCTTTCCAGATTCGCCAACTGAACATGATGGGCGGATAATGCATACAGCAAACCGCCGATAAAGGCATCTCCTGCACCCGTAGTATCGGAAACAATCACTTTGAAACCGGATGATTCATATGACTGGCCGTTTTTCAGAAGCAATTCTGCCCCTTTTGCTCCCTTAGTGTAGACGACTGCTTTTACATCGCCTTTGAATAAGGACTTAAGAGCCTCGCTTGTATCTTTTATTCCGGTTATAAATTCAAGTTCTTCATCTGAAATCTTAACAATATCTGCGAGAGGCAAGAATTCCTGCACTGTTTTTTGGCACTCTTGATGGTCATCCCAAAGAGATAAACGGATATTAGGGTCAAAGCTGATAATCCCTCCCTTGCTCTTCACAATAGAGATTGCTTTTTTATGGGCATACTTCATAGGGCTTTCCACTAAATCCACCGAACAGAAGTGAAGAATATCATCATTCGAAAACCAATTTTCTTCTATTTCACCTTCTGATAGCAGTAAATCTGCCGATGGTTTTCGGTAAAATGAAAAATCGCGCTCTCCGTCTTCCTTGACTGATACAAAGGCTAAACCTGTATTCGCTTCATTTGTACGCAAAACTTTATCCACTTCCACTTGATTCTCCACTAGGATATCCACCAGGAAATCGCCAAAAGCATCCTCCCCCAATTTAGTGATAAGAGAAGCGGTTCCTCCATATTTAGCAACAGCAATTGCGACATTAGCAGGTGCTCCACCAGGCAGTTTTTCAAATGTATCTACTTCTTTCAATGCTTTCCCCTTTTGCTCAGGAATAAAATCGATTAATGCTTCACCGATACAATATACTTTTCCCATTCTTGCAACCTCTTTTTCTTTTACATTTATTTTGATAGCAGGAAAAAGCCAAAATGCCCCTTCATTTTTGGCTTTTTCTTATTTTTTTATTATAATGATTTACTTCCTGTTTCCCAAACATCTTCCAAAGTCCAAATATTGGATTTGATTAATGTCACCTTGCCGCCTTTGGCAAATAAGCTGATATGCAAGCTTGTTGGATCAGGGTAGATTCTGCTGGTCATATTAACTTCTCCACCATTAGCAAATAGTTCAACAGAAGAACGGTCCAGATAGATATGGATCTTGCATGTTTCCTTTTCCAAATCGATCATCGTTTTCCGGACACCTGTCACACCTTTACCGGAGGCAGTACGGTCAATGAATATGTTCGCTTCATCCATGTTCACACCGATAACCGTTTTTTCTGTGCCATCTTCACTGCGTCTAAGACAGATGCCGAATTCATTCGCTGTCACATCCTTGAGGGAATATTCAAGCTCGATTTCCAATAAATCTCCTTTTATTGCTGTAATTGCTTCTTCTTCATTCAGTTCAGTTTTGGAAATGGTATGATTCTCTTTACGTAACATCTTCAACTCCGTTACCGGCTTCATAATCACTTTATTTTCCGGACTAACAGATACTTCTCTAGGCAGTGTCATCGCACCGCACCAGCCGTCTTCCTTCGTAGGCATGTCCGACTCCCACATATCCATCCAGCCAATGGCAATGCGTCTTCCTTTATCGTCTTGCAGTGTTTGGACTGCATAATAGTCGTGGCCATTGTCCAATTCCTCAAATGGGCCATGTTCATATGTTTTTGTCTCTTCATTGTATAAACCTACTAAATAGCCGGTTTGGTGCAGATTTTGGTATGAATCTCCCTCAGCCTTCATTCCTTGCGGCGAGAAGAACAGTACGTCCTTTCCATCCACTCGGAAGAAATCCGGGCACTCCCACATATACCCTAATGTTTCATCTGCCTGTGCAAGTACTCCATCATATGCCCAATCCACCAAATCGGATGATGAATACAAAATGGCACGCCCGACATCATCCGTAGTCCGATTGCCGAGGACCATATGGTATATGCCATTCTTCTCCCATACTTTAGGATCTCGGAAATGTCCTGTACTGTCGGAAGGCACTTCTTTTATAACCGGATTATTAGGATGTTTCGTAAATGTAATTCCATCCTGGCTTGAAGCAATGCATTGTGTTTGGATGGCGATATCCTTTTCCCTGTCTACCCACACATGTCCTGTATAGATCAAAAACAATTGATCGCCTTTTACGACTGCGCTTCCCGAGAAGCAGCCATCACGGTCATAGTTTTGGTCAGGGGCAAGAGCAATCGGAAGATGCTCCCAATGGACAAGGTCTTTACTTTTTGCATGGCCCCAGTGCATCGGTCCCCAATGTTCATCATACGGGTGATGCTGATAGAATGCGTGGTATTCGCCATTAAAATAGACAAGACCATTCGGATCATTGATCCAATTTGCAGGAGCCATGATATGGTAACCTAGCCGATATTGTTTGCCGATCGTTTCAGCGCGTTTCATGACCGCTTCATTTGCTTCATCAAGTTTAGTCATTTTTTCTAAAATTGTCTGTGCCATCTATACATCTTCCTTTCTGATTATGAAACCTTTGCTTCCCTTGTATCCATTGATTGAGATGATGTATCTTTTGGATCATTGATTAATGTGAAATAAGAAATGATATTGAAGGTAAGGACAATGCCCCCTATGATGAAATAAACAGAATCAAAGCCGATTGAATCATATAGCCTGCCAAATACAGGCGATAGAAATGCAGCCGCAATAGCGCTCGAAAATTGGAATCCTACCAAGTAAAGCGTTGACGATAACCGATTATCGAAGTTTTGCGCCAGATATTTAAATATTGCAATCAGCATAATCGGTAGCTCAAGGGCATGGAGCATTTTCATGCAGGAAATTCCGATTGGCTCTACAGCCAGGCCGGAACCGATTATACGAGTTGCCATGATAAAACCTGCAAGTATTAGCGATTTCTTCGCTCCTAGTTTATTCACAATGAAAGGAGCTGCAAACATCATTCCGGCTTCCATGAAGACCTGGAAAGAATTCAAATACCCGTATAACTGGTTGCCTGTGCTAGCATCAGTAAACAAAGATGAGAAATAGATCGGGAATTGTTGGTCATAGACAGAGTAGAAACAAACTACGCCAAACACATAGAGTACGAAGAACCAAAACTTTTTAAGTTTTAATAGAGAAAATACATCTTTCATTTTGATTGGCTCTTCTTTTTCCTCGTCATTGCCATCTGCCTCTTCAATTTTTGTCAGTAGGAGAATGGCAATCAAACAGATGGCCGAACCGGATGCCAGCCAAAAATTGATATTAGGGTTAATATTGAAAAGCTGCCCTGCAAAGAATGTCGCTGCAGCCCAACCAAGCGAACCCCACATTCTTGATTTTCCATACTCGAAATCGCATCTTCTGCCAATTTTTTCGATATATGATTCAACAGCTCCACAGCCTGCCTGAAAAGCGGCTCCAAGATACATACCGCCGACAATAGCTCCAAGCAGAACATTATATTTTAATAATGGTCCATATATGTAAATGAAGAATGGGCCGACAAATACCAGCAAGCCGACAATAAACCATAGCATATGTTTCTTTAATCCAATTTTATCGGAAATAACACCGTACAATGGCTGCATAATTAAGGCCATAATAGCATTCGCAGAGAAAATAACACCTGTATTGGCACCGCTTAATTGTATATCCTGCCCCAACCAAATAGAGAATAGAGACATACAGGATGACCAAGTAAAGAAGTAGAAAAAGAAAAATGCACTCAATAACCAATAATTTCGTTTTGTTCCGATACTCATAACTGATTCACGTTCCTCTCAAACTATCTAGTTGAAGATACATGCTGCTAAGTTAATCGTTTACGTAATCGATTAACTAAATTATAAAAGCGTTTTCATAAATCGTCAATAGAAAATATTATATTAAAAAAGCATATAAAGTCCACTTTTTACAAAAAAGAAAAAAGAACCCTTAGAGCATGTAGGAAATATTCAATGAAACGGCGAATATTGCTTATACAGAGGAGGGAATTCATTTATGGTCCAATTTTTCACTAATCGTAAATATACGGTCATTGAGCGCCACTCGAAAAAAGGCTATGAAATATTGGTCAAGCAAAATGAAAAAAATGAACGTTTGGTCAGTGTCATTTCCTCTAATCCTCCTGTTTGCATGGATTTTACCCTGACCGCCACTGGAATAGACTATACGATTTATGACAGTATCTCCTATTCTCCGAGGATGGAGCTTCCAATAGAGCTTTTCAATGAAATACTGGGCAAGTATCTTCCAGCTAAAAACACCTCTAATGAGAATTAGAGGTGTTTATTTATTTCTTGCACAATAATAGGCAACGCATTGCTTTGTGTTGATTTTATCATGTTTTGTTTGATGCCTTTTTTAAGGCTTTCTAATTTTTCCAGTGCATCCAGCAAGGTCTTTCCACTTAATTCTTCATCCGGCAATGTAATTCCATATCCATTGGAAGTGAAGGACTCGGCGTTCAAGATTTGGTCTCCCCTGCTTTGCTGAACACTTAAGGGGATGATGAGCATAGGGATATTCAAAGCCAGAAACTCAAATAAAGCATTGGATCCGCCTCTTGTGACCACTAGATCTGTTGCAGCCAATAGATCGGCTAGACCCTCCTGCACATACTCGAATTGCAAGTAATTAGGTGCAGACAAGAAGTGATTGTCTATGTTATTTTTACCGCATATATGTATAATCGAGTATCGGCGGGACAATACATTCAATGTCCCTCTCACTGCTTCATTAATAGACTTGGACCCTAGGCTCCCTCCCACAATAGTCAGGACAGGGCGCTTACCATCTAATTCCCACTGCCTCCTTGCCTTTTCCTTTGATCCTAATAACAGTTCTTTCCGTATAGGCGAACCTGTTACCAACGTTTTTTGAACAGGGAAATATAGGCTCGTTTCCTCGAATGATGTAAAAATAGTCGTGGCAAACCGTTTGGCAATTTTATTAGCAAGTCCAGGGGTCATATCACTTTCATGCAGATAGACAGGAATACGCAGAGATTTAGCTGCAACGACCACCGGGACAGATACGAAACCTCCCTTTGAAAAAACAAGGGCGGGCTTAAGCTTTTTTAACTGCCTGCGTGCCTCCACACATCCTTTAACTATTTTGAAAAGATCTGTCACATTTTCCCTAGAGACATACCTTCTCTGCTTTCCGCTGCTGATTCCATAATAGGGGACATTTGCATGGGACATAAGCTCTTTTTCTATGCCTCTTTTCGAACCGATATAGCTGATTTCCCATTCCTGTTTATCCAGCTCATCCATAATCGCTATATTCGGAGTAACATGCCCGGCAGAACCCCCGCCTGTAAATACAATTCTCTTTTTCACATCTATTCTCCCTTAGTCCTCGACATCTTACTATACATTATATGGGAACAGCACCCTCACATGCTACAAAGAAAAAGGACATGAAAAATTGAAGAAGTAGATATGTGCATAAAAAAAACTAATCTCATTTGTTTGAGATTAGTTTTTTACGCGCCTTAGAGGATTCGAACCTCTGACCGACGGCTTAGAAGGCCGTTGCTCTATCCAGCTGAGCTAAAGGCGCATGACAATATGTAAAGTACAGATAAAAAAATGGCTCCGCAGGTAGGACTCGAACCTACGACCGTTCGGTTAACAGCCGAATGCTCTACCACTGAGCTACTGCGGAACAATAAAATAATGTATGTAATGGTGGGCCTAAGTGGACTCGAACCACCGACCTCACGCTTATCAGGCGTGCGCTCTAACCAGCTGAGCTATAGGCCCATTCATATTTGGAGCGGGTGAAGGGAATCGAACCCTCATCATCAGCTTGGAAGGCTGAGGTTTTACCACTAAACTACACCCGCAAAAATGGCTGGGCTAGAAGGATTCGAACCTTCGCATGACGGAATCAAAATCCGTTGCCTTACCGCTTGGCTATAGCCCAATAATAGAGTTATAAAAAATGGGGCGGCTGATGGGAATCGAACCCACGAATGTCGGAACCACAATCCGATGCGTTAACCACTTCGCCACAGCCGCCATAATAAGAATTGGCAGGGGCAGTAGGAATTGAACCCACACTGACGGTTTTGGAGACCGTAGTTCTACCTTTAAACTATGCCCCTATGAAAGGACAAATGGTGGAGGGGGGCAGATTCGAACTGCCGAACCCGAAGGAGCGGATTTACAGTCCGCCGCGTTTAGCCACTTCGCTACCCCTCCGTATAATATAAAAAATAAGCAACATTGAAGAATGATGCTTGGAAATGAATCGATTTATCAGGTTAAAGCTGTTGCTCTTTCCCTATCGATCTGCTGCGATTCGTTATCCATAGCAAAAATCAAACTGGAAATTTAATTAAATGGCGGTCCCGACGGGAATCGAACCCGCGATCTCCTGCGTGACAGGCAGGCATGTTAACCGCTACACCACGGGACCACTATTCAAAAAAAATGGAGGAGGTAGAGGGATTCGAACCCCCGCGAGCCGTTAAGCCCCTGTCGGTTTTCAAGACCGATCCCTTCAGCCGGACTTGGGTATACCTCCGTATGATAAATGGAATGGTGGAGCCTAGCGGGATCGAACCGCTGACCTCCTGCGTGCAAGGCAGGCGCTCTCCCAGCTGAGCTAAGGCCCCAAATATAATGAATGGTCGGGAAGACAGGATTCGAACCTGCGACCCCTTGGTCCCAAACCAAGTGCTCTACCAAGCTGAGCTACTTCCCGAAATATGGCGCGCCCGAAAGGAGTCGAACCCATAACCTTCTGATCCGTAGTCAGACGCTCTATCCAATTGAGCTACGGGCGCATATAAATGAGTATGGAGCGGAAGACGGGATTCGAACCCGCGACCCCAACCTTGGCAAGGTTGTATTCTACCACTGAACTACTTCCGCAAATGGTGCGGGTGAAGGGACTTGAACCCCCACGCCGTAAGGCGCCAGATCCTAAGTCTGGTGCGTCTGCCAATTCCGCCACACCCGCATATAAATGGTGAGCCATGAAGGATTCGAACCTTCGACCCTCTGATTAAAAGTCAGATGCTCTACCAACTGAGCTAATGGCTCTTCAAATGGTGCCGGCAAGAGGAGTCGAACCCCCGACCTACTGATTACAAGTCAGTTGCTCTACCAACTGAGCTACACCGGCATTATTAAAGAAAATATGGTGGAGGATGACGGGATCGAACCGCCGACCCTCTGCTTGTAAGGCAGATGCTCTCCCAGCTGAGCTAATCCTCCAGTATGATAATCGAAATGGTGACCCGTACGGGATTCGAACCCGTGTTACCGCCGTGAAAGGGCGGTGTCTTAACCGCTTGACCAACGGGCCTATTTTGTATAAAAACCAAAATAAATACCCCTGTTGGGGTTTGCCTGGCAACGTCCTACTCTCACAGGGGGAAACCCCCAACTACCATCGGCGCTGAAGAGCTTAACTTCCGTGTTCGGAATGGGAACGGGTGTGGCCTCTTCGCCATCATTACCAGACATATAAAGGAATGTTATTCCTTCAAAACTAGATAACAGAGTCAAAAGTAAATCAAACAACAATTTGGTTAAGTCCTCGACCGATTAGTATCCGTCAACTCCATGTGTCGCCACACTTCCATCTCGAACCTATCAACCTGATCATCTCTCAGGGGTCTTACTAGCTTGACGCTATGGGAAATCTCATCTTGAGGGGGGCTTCATGCTTAGATGCTTTCAGCACTTATCCCGTCCGCACATAGCTACCCAGCGATGCCTTTGGCAAGACAACTGGTACACCAGAGG
>NZ_JBDFMI010000006.1:452500-585000 GCF_047238185.1 Bacillus kalamii
TACCTCATAATCATCAAATCCGATTACAGCTATTTGATCAGGAATAGCCATTCCTTTTTCCTGAAGATACGAAAGAGCTCCTGCTGTCATAGTATTATTGGCAATAAACAATGCTGTAACTTGTTTAGACTCAACCAATTCGCTCGCCAGCCGATAACCTTCCTCAAATGTGACATCGCCTGTTTTTATGAGACGCTCCACCGATTCAAATCCGGCTTCCTGCAATGCCCAGCAATAGCCTTCAAATCGTTCCTGTGATGAAGAAATGTCATTCTTGCTGGATATAAAACCTATTGAAGTATGTCCTTTCTGCAGGAGATGCCTAATCGCCTCAGAACTTCCTTTGAATTGATCGGCGCGCACACAGTCGCCCTGGAAGGACCTAATATTTCTATCTATTAGGACTATGGGATATTGTTCAGTCACGACATCACTAATTTGTTCGAACTCTTTTGCAACAGGCGCTAAGATTACCCCATCAACCAATTGAGCATTGAACATCTGGATCAGTTCGCGCTCCACCTGCAAATCTTCATAGGAATTGCACAGTATCATTTTGTAGCCATTCTTCGTAAGAATTGATTCTACTCCTTGAGCAACTGTCATAAAAAAAAGATTGGCCATATCGGAATAAGCTTTCACCGGTATGATTAATCCAACCAAATATGATTGCTTGCTTCTTAGAGATCTGGCGATAGAGTTGGGAAAGTAGTTTAACTCTCTCATTGCCTCATGCACTTTTTTACTGACCTCCTCAGATACATAACGGGTTCCATTGATCACATGCGAAACTGTCGCCGTTGAAACACCTGAACGTACTGCTACATCTTTCATACTTGGTTTACTGCTTTTTTGTCTGCCAGCCATGAATAGTAATCCTTTCTCTTGTCCAATCATTCATTTAACTATTATATCACAATATTTTCATGCGTTTTTATGGATGCTATAGACGAAGTGGGGCATATCCATATTGTAGTAATGCTTAACAAATGTCTTCTCAACGGACATTCCGTTTCGTTCTGCCACTCTTTGGGAAGATTTATTTGTATCCCGTATAATGCTCACTACCCGATGTTTATTCAACACTCTAAAGGCGTACTCTTTACATCCAACGGCCGCCTCAGTGGCAAATCCTTGATGCCAGAATTTTCGCTTTAATAAATAGCCGATTTCCAACTCAGGAGTCCCTTCCACATCCTGCATTGTCAATCCTGCCTGTCCGATAAATGCACCGGTCTCTTTGTGAATGATAGCCCACAGCCCAAATCCATCTTTTTTATATCTTTTCCGTTGCTTATCGAGCCAATCCTGCACTTCTTCATCGTTAAATGCATGTTCATACGCGTACATCACTTCTTCATCCTGCAGTATTTCAGAAAGATTTCCATAATCCTCCTGTGCCATTTCCCTTAAGTACAGCCGCTCGGTTTCAAAAACAACCATAATTAGCGCATCTCCTTTCTATAATTCTTTATTTTATCACGATGGCTCTTTTCTTTAGGAAAAATCGAATGATTATAATCAAAAAGCTTTTAGCAAGCGCTAAAAGCCACGTTTCATCATATATCTTTTTTCACCGGTATCCGTATCGCTGTCACTTGAATAAACATGGAATCCATGCCGCTCATAAAAAGCCAAGGCACGTTTATTTTCAGCAAATACCCCTAGCTCCAAATCCGAATGCTTGTTGCAAGCAAAATGAATAAGCTGGCTGCCGATTCCTTTGCCCCGAGCATTGCCGGCTACAAACAATGCCCCGATATACTTCTGGTCAATCAACGAAATAAACCCTTGAATGCGTCCTTTTTCTTCATATACATACGTTTGGCTTCCTGGAAGATAATAATCCCTCACTACGTTATATTGAGAGCGCCAATATGAATCTCTTATAAAAGGGTGCCCTGCGATCGCGGCTTCCAGCCATATATCCATTATGATGTTTATTTCCTCTTCAATTTGCTTTAATCCTCTGATCAAGCTAATGCACTTCTTTCTTTTAGTCGTATATTTTGCATTATGGGGGTAAATGGACTACTTTACTAGTATAGATAATAACACGATCCAGATATCCATTTTAGGAGTGTTGTACATATGGAAAATGAAAATGGAAAAAAGGGAATAGCTGCATATTGGGGTAGGGCGAAAAAGCTAACGGCTGACAGAAAAAAGCTGACAGAGCTCATACAGAAAGCGCTCGCCAAATCAAATGGAGAGAAAAATGTGCTTGGGAACGCATGGAGCCAATTGCAACTTTTGGTTCAATTGGTCCGTTCATGGATGAAAGGAGAATATAAGGACATCCCTATGCGTTCCATCATAACGGCTGTAGCATGCCTGATTTATTTCGTGGCTCCGGCAGACTTGATACCCGATTTCATATTAGGGTTAGGCTATGTGGATGATACTGCTGTACTGGCATTTACATTCAGGCAAATCGCTAAAGATATAGACGATTTCCGTGTTTGGCAAGAAACAAACCGATCCCCAAAGGAAGAAGAATCATTCGAGTAAGCCCGTTGCAATAGTCCCTGCAAGCACTTGCCTGCTGCCAACGAAGCCTTCTATATCATACACATTCCCCAGGGATGAAATATGTAAAGATACTTCTTCCCCTGCATGGACAGGGGATATAAAACGCAACGAATGGCGGACGATGGATATGCCTTCCGGAACCGCCTCATCGGACAAAATGCCCCAAAGCTTAGCCATGGATAATAATCCATGGGCCACTATCCCATTAAATCCGCTGTTTCTTGCCGCCGTTTCATCTATATGTATTGGATTGTGATCACCGGAAAGTGAAGCATACTCCTTAATATCCTCCGATGTTAACATAAAATAGATTTCTTTCATTGTTTTCCTCCTGCCGATAAAGTGGATTCCCCCGAAAAGCAAAGCTGGCCCAAGCGGTCGTAAACATCCATTGTTTCCAAAAAAAACGTTCTGCCATGGAGTGCCCGCCTCTGTTGAATGGCCAATGAAAAAGTATACGGCTCGTCTATATATACGTGTTTCGTCTGGGTCCATTCCTGTTTATGGAGAATAACTGGATGAATTAATTCCCACGGCTTTTCTACCTTTTGATAGGCAAGTAAAATGGCCGGTGAAGGAACGGTTGAGCGATCCTGCCTTTGTCCTTTTACAATATGCAAAAATGGCCGAATGTCTTCTTCCGTAAAAACAATCAATTGTTCTACCTGCATATCTTTCATGATACCACCTCGAATAAGACCGCAACTCCAATCCCGCCGCCGCTCCCCACTGCTGCCAATACATATTTTGCGTCCGGAAGATGGCTCACAGCATGGAAAAGGCGAGTTACTAAAATGGCTCCGGAAGCCCCGTATGGATGGCCCATCATCAATGCTCCCCCATATCGATTCAATTTTTCATAGGAAATGCCCAATTCTTTAGCGCATGCTACAATCTTTACCGCAAACGCCTCGTTTAACTCCACTGCATCAATATCGTCCATATCCAATCGGCAACGCTTCAATAGTGCTTGTATGGCAGGCACAGGGGAAATCCCAGGAAAATTCGGATGGACCGCAGCCACTTCACTGTCCACGAAACGCAGCATCTTTTTGTACCCTTTTTCCCGTGCCTTTTTTTCAGACATGACCAAAACGGCAGAGGCGCCATCGTTGATGCCGCAGCTATTGACAGTCGTTACTGTGCCGCCCTGCTGTTGGAAAATAGGTTTTGCCCTTTGTATAAGCTTTTGCCAAGCTCTTTCCTTCAAAAAGCATTCATCAACAGAAAAGCCTTGAAGCGGGACTAGCTCTGGAATAAATAAACCCGCTTTACTCGCTTTCAAGCTTCTTTCGTAGCTTAATTGCGCATAACCGTCTTGAACAGCCCGTGAGATTCCATAAAAGCCCGCTACCATTTCTGCCGCTTCCCCCATTTCAGGATCGCCGATGCTATCCGGGGAAAAGCGCGCACGGCGGCTGAAAGGAGAAGTGCTCGCACTTTCCACCCCTCCAGCTATATAACATGATCCTGCTCCTCCCTGCACGTTATAGCAAGCCATTCGGATCGCTTCTAATCCGGAACTGCATTGGCGGTCAATCGTCAAACCTGGCACTGCTAGCGGAAGCCCCGCTTCTAGAGCCGATAACCTGGCCACATTCCCTCCGGGCCCCACGACATTCCCCAAAATGATATCGTCTAGTTCTCCTATGGCAGAAGGAACCAATCCCCTTAAGAGCGGCGCCGCCAATTGATGGGGTTCGAGACTTTTCAACATGCCGTTTTTTTGGCCGATGGGCGTCCTTTTCGCTTCTACAATCATCGCGTTTTGCAATTGTATGACCTCCTGCCCAAGTGTTCATATAATAAAGGCCTTGAAATCTTTCCTCCAGCTGTCAAAGGCATAGTGTTAATGAAATGCCATTCACGGGGGACCTTATAGGATGCCAGACGCTCTCGGCAGTACTTTTTCAACTCTTTTCGCGAAGCATTTCCTTTAATCACAGCAGCTGCGATTTCCCCCCAATGTTCATCTTTTATCCCTAAAACGACAGCTTGCTCTACCGACGGATGACCCAACAGGACTGATTCGACTTCTTCCGGGAAAATATTGATGCCTCCATAAAGAATCATATTATTCTCCCTGCCCGCGATGGTCAAATACCCTTCTTCATCAAGCGATCCAATATCCCCAACTGTCATCCAGCCATCTTTGTCATGCACTGCACGTAAAGAGCCGCTGCTTTTTTCCTTGTAACCCAAAAAGGTCATCGGACTTTTCACATAAATCCTTCCCGCCCGATTCGGCGGAAGGCTGCTTCCGTCATTGCCGCGAATATCCAATTGCACATTATAAAAAGCTTTACCGACAGAGCCTGGTTTTTCCTGGTTGCACATATACGCGACATAACTCAATTCACTGGCCCCATAATATTCATAAAGCCGGCTATTGGGAAATACCTCTCTCACCCGCAGCTTCAACTGATCTTGCCATTTTGCGCCGGATGATATGATAACCAGTTCTTTATGTATGACCCTATCCTCCTGAACCAGCGACTCAAGCATGGTCGGAACCAGGTAAAGCGCCGTAATTGGATTGCATTCAATAGAATGATAGACTCTGCCGGCCGAAAAGGAGGAAAGCAGATAAATGGATCCTCCCAAATGAAGAGTGCTTAATGCCCCGTAAAGAAAATGGGAATGCAAAAGTGAACCTGCAATAAGCACGTGGTCTTTGCCACTTCTTTGAAAATCGATTGTATCGCAGGAAAAACTCTCAATCCATGAAGATTGGGAGCGGATAAAAGCCTTTGGAGTGCCGGTCGACCCTGATGTAAAACCCATATAAAAAGGGGAAGAGCCATCAACAGGCATTCTTTCAGCATCAGATGCAGCCTGGACTTCCCGCCAATACTCTGCCCACCTATATAAACGGCTATCTATCCCATTAAAATGGCCCATTAGGTGTTCAGACGCGATAATAATAGAAGGATTACTTAAAGACACTCTCTCTTTAAGTTCATATTCGGTCCAACGTTGATCAAAAGGCACGACTGTCCAACCCGCCAAAGCAGCTCCAGCAAAAACCGTTAAAAATAGTTTTGGGTTCGATAGGCAAATTCCGACCGTTCTATTAGAATGACCAAAAGCAGTGAACCAGGATGCCTGTTTGCTTAATAAAGCAGCCCACTCCTTGTAGGTTAGGTTTCCCTCCTCTGATATAATCGCCAACCGTTCAGGATATTTTTCGCTATGTTTCAGGCAATCATCCATGATTGATGCCATTTCCACTCCCCCTATCGCTTATGCGGCGCGTTTAGATTCTACCAATCCCAGTTGCTTCACAATCACTTTAGACTTACGGATCCGGTACACAAGATACGAGCTCAGAACTATCTTCAGGAAATCGCCTGGAAGGAAGACTAGGCTGATTTTCAATACATGTATGATTGACAGATCCATCACGAATGCTTGTACAGTGACACCGCATGCATATAAGAGAATAATACCAAAAACGACATTCACAATGAACATTTTAAAAAAAGTGACTTTCCTCATGCGTTCCACACTATAACCAATCAAAAAAGCGACCGGAATATACCCAAATAAATACCCGGCGCTAGGGCCTACAAAGACACTCGGGCCTCCCCTGCCGCCGCTTAGTAAAGGAAGCCCCGCTGCAACAATTAACAAAAATACAATCAGGCTTCCTCCGCCTCTTTTCGCCCCCAATATGCCGCCAGCTAGCATAACCCCAATTGTCTGCATGGTTATGGGAACGGGCGTAAATCCAAGAGTGATCGGCGGCAGCAAACCAAGCACACCCATAATGGCCGCAAATAAAGCAACTTGCGTCATATCTCTTACCTTCATATCATTCCAGCCCTTTCTCTGTTTATTAAGCTTATTGTAGATAGCAAAAAAAATTATGTCAACTTAAAACATTTTAAGTTGACATTTATCTTCTGCAGTATGTATTGATATGAAATGGTTTCCATAGGTTAAGCTATGTATATATCAATTTGTCAAAAAAGGATGTGCGATATGGCAAACATAAAAGATATCGCCAAAATGGCGGGTGTATCAGTTACAACTGTTTCAAGAGTGTTGAATCAGCATCCCTATGTAAAGGAAGATAAAAGAAAAAGAGTAGAAGATATCATTAACAAGCTCGATTATCGGCAAAATTCAAATGCTATCCATTTAGTGAAAGGCAAAACCGAGACAATCGGCGTTATTGTCCCTTACATCGACCACCCCTACTTTCAAATGCTGGTCAGCGGAATTACAGAAGAAGCTTTTAAACAGCAATATTCCATCCTTTTATGCCCTACAAATTATAGCATCGAGGCGGAAAATACCTACTTAAAAATGCTGCAGGCAAAACAAATAGACGGCCTCATTTTCTGTTCGCGCGCAAGCTCTTGGGAACGCTTGGTTTCCTATTCACGATATGGCCCAATCATCGCTTGTGAGAAATCAGAACTTTTGCCGTGTGTTTATACAGACCACTACAGGGCTTTCACAGCCGGGGTTGAGTACCTTGTACAAAAAGGGCATACCCGCATTGGCTATTGCAGTGGCAGGACTAACAGCCAAAGCTCGGTAATGAGGGCACTTGCCTATCAACAGACTTTATCTTCATTGGATCTGCCAGTTACTCAATCTTGGGTTTTTAATGAGTGTTTTACAATCGAGGACGGAAAGGCAATCATGGCAAAACTTCTCGCTTTGGAAGAAAGGCCGACTGCATTGCTCGTCAATGGGGATAGTATAGCAGCCGGTATGATCATGCAGGCAAAAAAAGAAGGGTTATCCATCCCGGAGGATTTGGCCCTCATCGGAATCGACAATCAGCCGATTTCCGAAGTATTGGAACTAACGACCATTGACCAGCATTTAAAGGAATTGGGGCTACAAGCATTCAACTCTGTAAAACATAGAATTGCGTGCCAAACAGAAATCCCTTTTTCAATTATTGAACGCCTATCTGTTTAAAACACCTGCTTCAGGTGTTTTTTTCTTGACTTGAAATGCTTTCCATCATTTAAAACGAAAAAGAGGCAAAAAAATGTATGGAGGTATTTTTCTATTATGGCTATAGATAAAAATGTATATCTGCGCGGAATCTTTGAGATTGATTTGGACGGGTTTTATTATTCTTTCGGTGAGTTACACATCAAAGGCTCTGATCTTCGACTAACTCAGCTACCGTTTCCCTCCTGTAGCGAAGCTATCCAGCTTCCATTAACCAGAATAATGGCAATTAAAAAGCCATACAGAAATATCCACTTGTGTTTTGATCACAAGCGAAGTTCTTATATTCGTTCACTCTGGATTCAAAAAGGCAATTTAGAAGAGTTTTACTCTTTCATGAATTCTATGCGTTAACATAAAAAGCCCGTTTCACGTGGAACATATTTACTTTTTATCCATTATATAAAAAACTCCACTTTTTAAGGTGGAGTTTATTACAGACCATACTCATTAAATGTTTCTGTTCCAATGGCGTTGTTTGGCAATACCTTGAACCAAGGCCTTGCTAAAATCGCTGACATCGCCGGTAGCATTCATTTTTATAATTAGTCCGGCATCATCATACAATTTTTCTTCTGTGCTCATGCTTTCAGGAGCAAGCGGCTGGATGCCTGCTGCTTTCAATAAGTCCGCTCCTTCATTCACAGCAGCCACCGTTTTGAAGTGCTCAAAAGCTTCCGCTGCAATAACGATCGCTTTTTTATTATTCATAAGCCGCTCCACGCTTTGTTTTCCGCCCGCAACATAGACGCCATCAAAAACGACGGAATCGGCAGTGAACAAGTTTTGGTCCACCGGAAGAACCTGTCCTTCCTGGCTTTCGATTTGCCCTAGATTTTCACTGATGATTTCATATTGGGCCCCTTCTTTTTTTAGGGCGTTGATAACATCGGTTACTTCCTCATAATTGAAACCATCATGGGCAAGGATGGCTACTTTTGTTGTTTTCGGGCTGGCGGTTGTATTCATCATGCTTAAAGCAGGTGAAACGTCACTCACTTCATAAGCAGGGGTTGTTTTCGGAGCTTGGGCACCGATTGCTACTGCTACATTTTTAGCCAATTCCGTGTCGATGCGGCCGATCAATTCAACGACCTCCTGCTGTAATTCCTTGCTGGTCAATTTGCCGACTTCGAAAGAAAAAGCCTGCTGGATATGCTGTTTTTCAACTGGAGACATACTGTTCCAGAAAAGGATTGCCTGGCTGTAATGATCTTTAAAGCTTTCACTTCTTTTTTGCACTTTGCGCCCTTCAACTTTTTCCTGATAGTGTACATACCCGCCTTCTTCAGCTGTTGATGTCTCAGGGTAATTATCGCTTAAACCATTCTTATGGTAGCTTGTCTTCCCTTGATGGATATTCATTTGTCCATATCCGTCACGTTGGTTGTTATGGACAGGGGCTACAGATTTATTAATCGGCAGCTGATGGAAATTAGGGCCGCCTAAACGAATCAGCTGGGTATCTGTATATGAGAATAAACGTCCTTGAAGCAACGGATCATTTGAAAAGTCGATACCAGGGACTACATGGCCTGGATGGAATGCCACTTGCTCGGTTTCAGCAAATACATTGTCCACGTTACGGTTCAATGTCATTTTACCGATAATTTTAACCGGCACTACTTCCTCCGGCCATAATTTAGTTGGATCCAAAATGTCAAAATCAAATTTGAATTCATCTTCCTCCGGAATCAGTTGGACACCGAATTCGTATTCGGGATAATCCCCTCTTTCAATGGATTCCCATAAATCACGGCGGTGGAAATCAGGGTCTTTACCAGCTAATTTTTGGGCTTCGTCCCATACCAAGGAATGGACCCCAAGGATCGGTTTCCAATGGAATTTAACAAAATGGGCTTTGCCTTCTTTATTGACGAATCGGAATGTATGGATACCGAAACCTTCCATCATGCGATAGCTGCGGGGGATCGCACGGTCTGACATATGCCACATTAACATATGGGCTGCTTCCGTATTGCGGACCATGAAGTCCCAGAATGTATCATGGGCAGACGCAGCCTGAGGCATTTCATTGTGCGGTTCAGGTTTTACTGAATGGATAAAGTCCGGAAACTTAATCGCATCTTGAATGAAGAATACAGGAATATTATTGCCGACAAGGTCGAAATTCCCTTCGTCCGTGTAGAATTTTGTTGCAAATCCTCGAACATCGCGGACTGTATCCCCCGAACCCTTTGATCCAGCAACGGTTGAGAAACGCGTAAAAACAGGCGTTTTCTTACCGGCCGCACTAAGAAAATCGGCGCTGGTGTATTCGCTCATATCTTCATATGCTTCGAAAACACCATGTGCTCCATATCCTCTCGCATGGACAATCCGTTCAGGGATCCGTTCATGGTCGAAGTGCGTCATTTTTTCGCGGAAATGAAAATCCTCCATTAATGTAGGGCCTCTATCTCCCGCTTTCAATGAATGTTCATCTTCTGAGACGCGCAACCCTTGGTTCGTCGTCAATTTTTGTCCATAATCATTAACTCTGTGCTGTTCCAACTGTTCATTTTTCTTTTCTGCTCCTTGTGAAGAAGCATTATTCATATCTTTATTCATCTAATAATCCTCCCCAACCGTATCAATGTTTGATTCAATATAATTGATATACCACTGTCGAAACGAGATAAACCAACTTTCATATATCCTCTAGACGGTTGGGAAACAAAAAAACCCCTTTTATGGGGTTTGGCCTGTTTGAATAAATTGCTGAATTTCATGGACTCTTTCTACTATTTTTTGATATTGTTTCTCCGTTTCAGGAGATATGGCATGGCTGACTTTTTTTGTATAAGGATCTTTATTTGTTTTCACTTCTTTATCTTTTGTTGCCTGGCCGCCAGATTTTTTGACATCTTGCTGAGCAGATTTGCCTTTGGATGTTTTTTGGTTAACGGATTGATTTTTTTGCACAGATGAAGAAGGATTTTCTGTTCCGTTATTTGTAGAATCTTCCTTTTTCGCGCTCTCCTGATTTTCTTTCTGCTCCAGAGAAGCATGCTTGCTCTCTGCAGGCAATGAATTTGACCCCACCAACAATCCAGCCAATATCCACATAGACGTAATTGTGCCATAGATAAGAAATCGGCTTTTTACAGCATTATTCTTTTTAATCAAGTAATGGCCGATCAAAAAAAATACCGCCCCTCCGACAAACCATCCGGCCGTTGCCAGTATCATAAGCTTTCTCCCTTTATCACAGTTTTCCTAATTATATCATGGACTTGCCTGACCTAAAGAAAGCCAACCCCTTTAAAGGATTGGCTTTCTGTTAATGAAGTTTTACACGCATCCGTTCCATTTCCTGCAGCTGGTCGCCTTGATTCTGAATGATGCCGGCTGCAAATTTCCGAAGCTCCGGATCTGATGTGAACTGAAGGATATTTTTAGCCATTTCAATCGCCCCTTCATGATGGGGAATCATTCCATCAAGAAAATCTTTATCAATATTTCCCGTTGCTCGTACATTCTTCATTCGTTTGAACATTTCTTGAGCGATTGACTGATATCGCCGTATATAGGTTGCTTCTACTTCTTTATCTATTGTGGGATTTGCTTTCAATCGCTTGAGCATGGCTTTCATTTGGCTGACGCCTTTTAATTGATCAGTGATGATTTGGTCTGCCAGCTTTTTCACCTTGCGGTCTCCCCCATATTTCAGCTCATTTTCCGACATGGATATGGCTGCTTCGTGATGGGGAATCATTTCATTCAGGAAATCGATTGATGGATCACCGGTCTTCTCTGCAGCATCCATCTCTTTTATCATTAACCGTAAGATACTGTTATAATTCTGCAGGTATATGGCTTCTTTCTGTTGTGGCGCGGCCTGTGCCTGGAATCCTGATAGGCCAAGCATAAACCCGGTACATAGAATGGCCATTTTGAAGCATTTCATCATATGGGCATAGCTCCTTACATATAAGTGTGAATGACCTTATTATGCAAAAAGATTTGGCCAATTATGCAGGCCCGGCGCGAAAAGCTATTTTAATGCTTTATGAACTTTCAATTGCTTACCCTTAATTTTTCTTTGCTTCATTTCCTGCAGGACATGCTGCCCTTTTCCATTCATAATTTCTACATATGAGCATGTATCCTGAATGGTAATGATACCTATGTCCTCTGCCGTAACGGAAGGAATTGAACAAATGGTACCGACAAAATCAACGGCTCTGACTTTTTTCTTCTTGCCGCCGTTGAAGTACAATTTCATGATATCTTTATTTAGATTTTCACTTTTTTCTTTTTTCAGCTCCGGCTTTTCTGCCATTTTTTTCTTGAACGTCTGTTTCTTCTCCTGAACCAGGACAGCGTTCGGCTTCTCCATTACCTTAAGGGGACCGCCGATAAAATCTTCAATGGTTTGAATCATCACTTCATCGCGGGATGATGCCAGCATGATAGCTTTCCCCGATTTCCCGGCCCTTCCTGTCCTTCCCGTACGATGGACATAGCTTTCTTTTTCCACTGGCACATCATAATGGACCACCAGCGATATATTCTCTATATCGATTCCACGGGCTGCCACGTCTGTTGCAATCAAATAGCGGCATTCCCCTTTACGGAACCCTTCCATGACACTGAAACGTTCTTCCTGCCTCATGCCTCCATGGATCCGGCCGCAAAGAAAACGAAGCCTTTTCAACTGTTCGTACAATTGCTCCACCCGTTCCTGAGTTCGGCAAAAAACAATACAACTATCCGGATTTTCCACCGTTACCACATCGAGAAAAGCATTCAATTTTTCACCATCTCTCAGCATTAAGACAGCTTGATCAATATCACTCTCTTGGCGGGAGCTATCCATCTTTATTTCTATTTGCACGGCATGATTCATATACTTCATGGACAGCTGTTCTACATCTTCAGGGATGGTGGCCGAAAAGAGCATGGTCATCTTTTCTTCCGGAAGATGGTCCATGATTGCCTCTACTTGATCGATAAATCCCATATTCAACATCTCATCGCTTTCATCTAAAACAAGGCACTTTACCTTTTCAAGCGATAGTGTGCCCTTTTGAATATGGTCAAGCGTTCTGCCAGGCGTACCGACGACCATGTGGACCTTTTGCTTCAGCTGTATTTTTTGCTGCTCGAAGGACTGCTTTCCAAAAAGGGCTACTGCCTTGATCCGTTTGTATCTGCCAATATTCGTAATATCCTTTTGGATTTGCGCAGCTAATTCACGGGTGGGTGTTAAGACCAATACCTGCGGTTTATTTTCCTCCCAGTCTGCCATCTCACAAAGCGGAATGGCAAATGCGGCCGTTTTACCGCTTCCCGTTCTCGATTTCACGATTATATCTTTCCGCTCAAGCGCAAGCGGAATTACTTTTTCCTGTACCTCCGTCGGACGCTCATACCCAAGCCCCTTTATGGCTTTCTGTATATCCTGGTGGAGTTGGAACTTGTCGAATGTTTGATTCATAATGCTACCTCAGGCTTTCTGTTTTCTCCCTATACTCTGCAGACACAACCACATTGAAAAGGGAAAAAAGAATAAATGTATACGGACACGTAATGTGTGCAGACTTCTTTTTTAAAACAAATGTATGTTTATATTATACGCATTTTATCAAGGATTTTAGCTATTTTCTATTGGGGCCAACGAATTATTATTTTAGGAAAACTTGCCGGATGTGAAAAAATTTCGCATAATAGAGAGTATGGCAGATGGGCCAAACACCTGAAGCTGTCTAAAAAACTAGAAAGGAAGGTCGGCACATGTCTGACGAACCTAGTCAAATTACCTCAGTAACGAAGAAACTGAACTTACAAGAAGCTATCCAATTAAAATTGGCTCAAAAAAAGCAGAATCAGAAAGCAACCCAAAATCGCGATAACTACACGACTGCTACTAAAGGGCTGAAAAGCCAGCAAACGAAGAAAGCCAACAATCAAAAAAAACGCACGGGAGTCTAATCCTTTTCCGTTCTTCATCCGCACCCCATTTTCCTGGTCAAAAGACACGTTTTATCCCATCACGCAAAAGGGTAAAGCTGAACAGAGCAAATGGCTTTGTCACGATTATACATAATTGGGGCAATCCAGGAAGATAAAACAATCCGCTTTTTATATAGGTGCCATTGACCGCGAGAACAAACAGCTAAACGTGTCGTTTTAAGATGAACATAAAGACTTCTTCCTCTTCGCTTGCACTTTTCACCCTGCCTATCAGCTCTAAACATCTTCGTTCTCTGCTTCGCCAATACACACATATGCATAATCAAATAACAAAATATTCATATTTTATTATTATGAATCTGATTATTCAAAACAGGTTTGTTTTTTTGTAGTACAGCCATTTTCTCATGCTTAGGAAATTTGCACTTTATTTTATTTTCATTGAAGGAGGCTCACTATGAGGAATAATAAAAAGTCTATTATTCTCGTAACATTATTTGCACTTTTGTTGACTATGGTCATCCCATTTTCGACCATTGCCCACGCCAAAGGCAATGAAAAAACATACGAAATTGCCACAGATACTACATTTGCTCCATTCGAATTTCAGGACACTGATGGAAAATTCATTGGAATAGATATGGACTTATTGAACGCAATCGCCAAAGATCAAGGCTTCAAGGTCAAAATTAAACAGTTAGGCTTTAACGCCGCTGTCCAAGCCCTTGAATCCAAACAAGTGGATGGCGTCATTGCCGGAATGAGCATTACAGATGAACGGAAATTGAAGTTTGATTTCTCCGACCCTTACTTTGAATCAGGCGTTGTCATGGCCAGCAAGGAAGGAAATGACGACATTAAATCATATAAGGATTTAAAGGGAAAGAGTGTCGCAGTCAAAACAGGGACAGAAGGGGCAACCTTCGCCAACAGCATCAAAGACAAATACGGCTTCAAAATCACAACTTTCGATGACTCAGCCAATATGTATGATGATGTTAAAACAGGAAACTCAGCCGCCGCCTTCGATGATTACCCGGTGCTTGCTTACGGTGTGGCCCAAGGGAATGGATTACAGCTGGTTACCGATAAAGAAAAAGGCGGTTCATACGGTTTTGCTGTTTCAAAAGGACAGAATAAAGAATTGCTTGATAAGTTTAATGCCGGCCTTGCAAACCTAAAAAAATCTGGAGAGTATGACAAAATTCTCGATCATTATCTAAAAACGGATAAATCTACTGAAGACAAAGGCTTTATTGGATTGATCAAATCAAGCTATCCGAGCTTACTAAAAGGGTTGGGCATGACCCTTCTCCTGACAGTCGTCTCATTAGTAATCGCATCTATTTTAGGTGTTATCTTTGGATTATTGAGAGTGGCGCGCACTAAATGGGCTCGCGCAATCGGAACCATTTATGTCGATATCTTCCGAGGGACGCCTCTGATCGTGCAGGCATTCTTTATCTACTTCGGTATACCGGCAGCGCTTGATTTCCGGATGTCCGCAATTGCAGCCGGATTAATTACACTTAGCTTAAATGCCGGTGCATATATGGCTGAAATTGTCCGCGGAGGAATTGAATCTGTCGATAAAGGACAAATGGAAGCTGCAAGAAGCCTTGGTCTTCCATACGGAAAAGCAATGAGTAAAATCATCTTGCCACAGGCAATCCGATTGATGATTCCTTCCTTCATTAATCAATTCATCATTACGCTGAAGGATACATCCATCCTTTCCATCATCGGCATTAATGAATTGACTCAAAGCGGAAAAATCATCATTGCAAGAAACTTGGAATCTTTTAAAATGTGGTTGATTGTAGGTATCATGTATTTCATCATCATCATGATCCTTACACAGGTATCAAAACGTATGGAAAGGAAGATTAAGCATGGTTAAACTCAAGGTTAGTTCTTTAAAGAAATCATACGGTCAATTGGAAGTGCTTAAGGAAATTGACCTTGAAGTAAAAGAAGGCGAAGTCATCTGCCTGATTGGACCATCTGGTTCCGGTAAAAGTACATTGCTGCGCTGCCTGAACCTGCTGGAAGAAGTAAACGGCGGCGAAGTCATTGTAGACGATCATATTTTGACGGACCGTAAAGTCGATATCAATAAAGTACGTGAAAATATAGGGATGGTATTCCAGCACTTCAATCTCTTCCCTCACCTGAGTGTAATGGAAAACATCACACTTTCGCCTGTAGAGTTGAAAAAGAAATCCAAAGCCGAAGCACAAAAGGAAGCTATTAGGCTTCTTAAGACAGTCGGGCTCGAGGATAAAGCAAATGCGAAACCGGCTCAATTGTCAGGAGGGCAGAAGCAGCGTGTTGCCATCGCCCGGGCACTTGCGATGAATCCGGACATCATGCTGTTCGATGAACCGACAAGCGCATTGGACCCTGAAATGGTCGGCGAAGTGTTGAATGTCATCAAAGAACTAGCCAACCAAGGAATGACAATGGTTATCGTAACCCACGAAATGGGCTTCGCCCGCGAGGTCGCAGACCAGGTTATATTCATGGACGGCGGATATGTGGTAGAGAAGGGCTCGCCAAAAGACGTCTTTGAAAATCCACAGCATGCGCGGACGCAGGACTTTTTAAATAAAGTGCTATAAAGCTTGAAGCTGGAGAAAAAAACCGCCACCGTCCCTTTTGGATATTTCACTTAGCATAGCTTCTTCAAAAAGGCAGGTATACGGTTAGACGGTTTTCCAAATCAGCATTTCAAACGTATCATATAAGTAAGGAACCGGCTCGCCAATAGCCGGTTCCTATTTTTATTTGTGGTATAAAACTTCGTGCCTACCTTCCTTTTCCTTCAATGAGTATCCCGTGAATCCATCAGCAAGAAGCTTTTGCTGGCCGGCTATATCAGACATAAGGCATGAAACCTTCTCCGTACGGTCTGCCTTACCGCTCCCCTTGATTTCTTTTATAAAAATATAGCGCAATAAATTCCCGTACTTCAGCTTTAGAGCGGCAATTTCCATCCCTTGGCCGAACTTATCCTTCAAGCTTGGGATATTGCCTGGAGCTACAGTACAGCATACATACTTGAAACGGCCTGTTTCTTTAGTCAGCGTATCCATGATCAAGCCCGCCAAAAGCTTTTGCAAACCGTTCCCTCTGTATGAGGGATGGACATTGGTAATTTCCTGGTAGATCACCTTTTTAAGGTCGTTTTTATCCAAACCGGCGTCTATTCCCAGGTGCTCTTCCTCTGTATCCGGAACCAAAAGGGCTCTGAACGCTATTAGTCTATCATCTGCAAATACGCCAAGCATAAGTCCCTTCCCTGAAAGTATATATTGATATTCTTCAGGCGACAGCGGCTGGAGAAACTGTCCAATAGCCATTGTATCCAAGACCGTTTGCTGAAGATCTAAGATTTGCCCTAGCTGGCTAGGTTCCAGCTTGGACACGGAAAAGCATGTACCGTCATTCAAAGTTCCTGTATGGATAGCCTTTTTCATCTGCACCTCTCCTTTTTTTATCGAATGCATTCTTTATCATGCGTTAACTCTTTAAGAATATCTTCCTGTATGTCCACTCCAAGCCCCGGTTTCCCATTCAGGCGAATAAATGGAACATCGTACGCGAGATTTCCGACATCCTTGGAAAATTTGAGCGGACCAGTCAACTCCACTGAGGTAATATTTTTTTTGGAAAACGCCACATGAAAACCGGCGGCTGAACCTATCGATGATTCGACCATGGAGCCTATTTGGCATTCAAGGCCCGCTATTTCAGCTTGATGGGCCAGCTTCACGGCCGGGTAAATGCCGCCGCACTTCATCAACTTAATATTAACCTTATCAGCGGCTCCTTTCAGGATAATTTCTCTCATTTCCCTAGCTCCCTTCAACCCTTCATCAACCATGAGGGGAATATCGACTTTAGCCTTCAATGATGCCATTCCATCGATATCATCTGCCAATAAAGGCTGTTCAAGCCAATCAATATGGAGCTGCTCCAGCAGGCGGGCAGCGCCCAACGTTTTACTGCTGTTGATCCATCCTTGGTTCACATCTACACGGATAGCTATTTGGTCCCCTACCGCTTCCCGGACCGCCTTGATGCGGTTGATGTCTTCCGCAACATGCTTCCCAACTTTCATTTTGAAGGAACGGTAGCCCTCTGCCACTTTTACTTTAGCTTCAGCTGCCATATCCATAGAATCTTTTATGCTTAAAACGTGCGTAATGGGGAATGAATCATGGTAACGCCCGCCGATCAACTGATAAACCGGAACACCGAATTTCTTCCCTGCCACATCATGGCAGGCAATATCTAAGGCCGCTTTTGCAGTTGGTGCGCCGTAGAGAGCGCTGTCCATCAGCTCATGGATTTTTTCGAATTCTGCCGGATCTTTGCCAATCAATATAGGCGCCAGCTGATGTTTGATCATTTGGTAAACACTTTCCCACGTCTCGCCGGTAACATGTTCATCGGCGACCCCTTCCCCGTATCCGATCATCCCTTCGTCTGTTTCAACCTTAACGACGACAGAAGGCATATCGTCATAAGTATGGTAACTGATGGCAAACGGCTCTTTTAGAGGCAGCCGGATAGAATATAATGTAACAGAAGTAATACGCATGGATATCCATCCTTTCTATTTACAATGATTAAATGATATATTTTCTATAAATTATGTTCATTCTTAAAATTGGAGTGTTATGACGTATGCAAATCAAAATCGCTGTAATCGGCTCAGCTGAATTTCTGCAGCATGCCGGGAAAGCCGCTAGACAAATGGACGGGCTTACTATTATTCCAGGCATATATGATCAACCACAGGCAGCACCATCCCTACTGGGGAGCCTCGAACCTTATGATGCGTTGTTTTTTTCAGGCGCGCTGCCCTACCATTTTTCAAAGGATCTGTTGGCATCCATTTCCTGCCCTATTTCCTTTCTGGAACAGAATGAACTGGCCCTATCGCTCTCTTTATTGTCCATTCAACGCCATCATGGAATACCACTGGAACGGATTTCTGTCGATGTGTTCAACACCTCGTTCATCCCGCAATTATTGGAGGAAATCGGTGCAGCCGTATCCATGGAAGCAATGGATTATAAAGATATGCTCGATCACTCCTTCCAGATTGATAGAATTGTCGATTTCCATAAAGAATCCTTTCATAAAAAGAAAACGGATATTGCATTAACCAGCATTCATGCCGTCTATCACCGGCTGAAAGAATTGGGCTTGCCGGCAGAAAAAGTAATAGATCCATATAAATCATTATTAGATGGCCTTCAGCAGCTTAAAACGCAAGCAGAGCTGCTCCATAACCGGGCATCCACTTTAGCGATAGCCATTATACAAGGCGCTTCAGATGATCGAGTAAAACAGGCTGCCCTTAAGCAGCTCATCCAATCCCTCCAGGCAGCCGAGGAACGGATGGAAAATGGATCGACCATCCTCTTCACCACACGCGGATCGGTCGAAAGAGTCATTCAAACCGACCTGCTGGTAAAAGTCCTGCAGCAGACAGAAGCGAATATAGGACTCGGCTACGGGCAAAATGTCCTTGAGGCGAAAGACAACGCACAATCCGCCCTGCACTTCGCCGCCAGGTCAAGGGAACGATCCGCCTGCTACTTGATCACCGATACAAAAAAGCTGATCGGCCCTCTTCCCGTCCAAACTACAGGGCACCACTTAGCCGCGACCGAACAAAGCTTACTGGATATATCGAAGGAAACAGGGCTTGGACCGGCGAATGTATCAAAGGTTATTCAATTTTGCGAAATCCGCAGCCAAAACCAATTTACAGCAGCAGATTTGACCCACTATTTACAGGTGACCCGACGGACGACCGAGCGGATCCTAAAAAAACTGTCCGACCACGGATATGTCAAAATTGTCGGCGAAGAAATGGCCTATCAGCAAGGAAGGCCCCGTTCCATTTACGAGCTGCAAATCCATAAACAAAGCGGTAAGAATTATTAACGAAGCGTCATTCTGATGCTTCTTTTTTATTGCCGGATCCCTTTGTTAGAAATGTCGCAAAATAGTCGCTATTTAATTATGATAAGCCCTTGCCCCTAAGTCCGTCAAACAGCGCTTATTCTTTAAAAGGCTTCGCCATCAAAAGAGCTGCCGCCAGTACACGTGCGCCTTGATCCAATATGGACCGTTCAAACGTCATTTGCGGGTGATGCAGTCCAGGCTTTACTGCCGCACCGACGCCTATCATCGTTGCAGACACCTCCGGATGTTCAATTGTATAAAAATGAAAATCGTCGCTGCCCGACGTCTGAACATCATCTGCCACTTTTTCCTTGCCCAAAGTCTTTATTATTGCCTCTTCCGCAATTGCTCTTGCCTTTGGGGATACGACCGCACCAGGAGTGTAATCCTTCCATTCAAATTCAATTGGACAGTTGTGCAACTGTGCGATTGAATTCAAGCCGGCAGAAATGCACTCTTTCATTTTCTCAAGGATATCATTTTTTTGGGCACGAATATCGATTGCAAACTCTACAGTTCCCGGAATAATATTCAAGCTTTCCCCTCCTGCTTGGATCTTCGTTAGTTTAGCGGAATACACATCCCACGGAGAAAAATAGATATCCTTTAAGAATTGATGAATGGCCATAATGACATTGATTCCGTTTTTGCCTTGATGGGGTCGAGCACCATGCGCATCTTCCCCTCTGATTTTTCCTTCCAGGAAGATGGCTGCGCCATGTCTGATAGCCGGCGAAAATTGCCCCAGTTCCATTTCTTCCGCCGGCCGCACATGCACGCCAAAAAAATGGGTGACATCCTCCATTGCCCCGTGCTTGATCATTTCAAGCGAGCCATTCCCTTTTTCCTCCGCAGGCTGAAAGATAAAACGAATCTTATGATCAATCTTGCTGTCGAGGACATACAGCAGCGCTCCAAGCACCATGGCAATATGGGCATCATGGCCGCACGAATGATTGGCTTTCCAAATTCCATCCACCTCCTGCCATAGTGCATCTATATCTGCTCTTACAGCAACTGCCCTTTGGCCTTCCCCAATCTCTGCGATCAGCCCCGGGCTGTCCGGAAGCCTGCGGTACGCAACCTGAAGCTCATCAAGAATGGCTGCAATCCTGTTCGTCGTGCCGATCTCCTTCCAACTGGTCTCCGGATGGGCGTGGAAATAGTCGAACCATTCTAAAATGCGTTTCTCATGAGCTGACACTTTCATTCCCCCTGCCATTATTCAAATTTTTCAGTCAACTATTATTATAATATAAAAAATTCTTAAAAAACGGCAAAAGCGCCATTTTTCATAGCGCTTTTACCGGATATATTCCCTTGCCATCATAAAATCCGGCTTTTTTCTATAAACATTTTTCCCGGATTCAATATTTGGTCAGGATCGAATACGTGTTTAATTTGTTGCATGACCTTTAGTGCCAGACCATGCTCTGCTTTTTGGTACTTCATTTTTCCAATGCCGACTCCATGCTCTCCTGTGCAGGTGCCGCCCAATTCAATAGCCCGGAATGTAATAAGTTCTTTTATTTCTTCAGCCGCATCTACTTCATCCTGCTGATTGGGATCATACATGACCAGAGTATGGAAATTGCCATCGCCCACATGGCCAAGAATGCCGCCCAGCAAGCCGCTTCCGTCAATTAAATCCCTCGTATACATAATTATTTCTGCCAGCTGTGATATCGGAACACAGGCATCCGCCCCGCTTACTTCCAGCCCTTTTTTATGGCGGAATGCATAGGCCATTTCATGGCGTGCTTTCCACAATTGAGCTCTTTTCATAGAATCGTTTTCTCTTTCCCAATTCATGCACCCAAGACTTGACATAAGCTGTTCAACTGTATTTGCGTCTTCTTCTGCATTTCCTTTCGTTCCAGCAAACTCAAAGAATAAAGAATGGTATTCTGGATAGTCATAGTCGCCGTATACATTTACTTGCCTTATACTCGGAGCGTCCACCAGTTCCATTCTGAGGACTGGAATGCCGTATTGCAACACGGCTTGGGAAGCCTCGATACAGTCCTTCAAGTGAGTAAACGTACATCTGGCTGCCACTGTATGTTCGGGGATCCCGTGCAATTTCAACGTTATTTCCGTAATGATGCCTAGTGTCCCTTCAGAGCCGGCAAATAAACCATTCAAATGGTAACCGCTGGATGATTTTTTCGCCCGTGATCCTGTATGTATAACCTTTCCGTCGGACAGTACCACTTCTAGGTCCAATATCTGGTCGCGCATGGCTCCATACCTTACTGCTGTTGTTCCGCTTGCATTCGTTGCAACCATTCCACCGATGCTCGCATCGGCACCAGGATCTATGGGAAAATATAAGCCATGTTTATTGATAGCCTGGTTTAATTCCATACGGGTAATACCGGGTTGAACGGTAATGGCTAAATCCTCGGGAGAAAAGGAAATAATATTTTTCATTTGTTCAAAGCTGATAGACAGCCCTTTTTTTAATGGGATAGACTGCCCCTCAAGCCCCGAGCCTGCACCATAATCTGTTATTGGAACACCATGCTTTCTGGCAGTCTCCACTATTTTCATCACATCGAAGGTAGACTCGGGAAATGCAACTGCGTCAGGCATAACAGGGCTGTGGAAGGATTCGTCCTTACTATACTGATATAATGCGGTTTCGTTTGTGCTTATTTTTTCTGCCCCTATTAATTCCATCATCTCATTCAACCATTTTTTAGCCATCTTCATCCCCCTTGGATTTTTGATTAATCGAAAGACAAAAAATGTAACTGGTTACTTTAAAAATTTGAATACAGCATTGGTGAATATGTGTACACCGTAAATAAATGAGTCTTCATCAATCATAAATTGCGGATGGTGGTGCGGATAGACGATCCCTTTTTCTTTGTTGCCTGCGCCGATGACGAAATAAGTGCTTGGCGCTTCCTGTTGGAAGGCGGAGAAATCTTCTGCAGCCATTTTAGGGTCTATATGGATAAGGGTGTCTTGGCCGTACAATTCAATCACTGTTTCTTCCACAACCTTTGTCACTTCATCATCATTGACTACTGGAAGATAGCCGCACTCATATGTAAAGGTATAGGTTGCACCATGGGCTTCCGTAATTCCTTTGACAATCCGCTCCATCAGTTCCGGAATGATCTTTCGGTATTTCGCATCAAAGCTGCGGACAGTCCCCGTCATTTCAACTGAATTGGCAATTACATTCGCTGCATCGCCTCCGACAAACTTGCCGATGGAAACAACCACTTTATCCAGCGGGTCGATGTTGCGCGATACAATTTGTTGAATATTGGAGACAACCTGTGCACCTATGGCAATGCTATCAACCGTCTGGTGCGGCGATCCCCCATGCCCTCCACGGCCGTTTACGGTGATGAAAAAGCCATCCGGCTCTGCCATCATCGGACCGTAAGCCACGCCGACTTTGCCAAGCTCAAGATCTGACATAAGGTGGGCGCCGATAACATAATCGACACCTTCCATCACGCCTGCCTTCACCATTTCCTGGGCACCGCCCGGAAAATATTCCTCCGCATGCTGAAAGAAAAAGCGCACTTCCCCTTTTATCCGATCTTTCATTCCGGATAATACTTTGGCAGCTCCTAAAAGGATGGATGTATGGCCATCATGGCCGCATGCATGCATGACGCCGTCCACTTCAGATTTGAAATCTACATCCGCTTCTTCTTTGATCGGCAAAGCATCCATATCAGCGCGGATAGCCAACGTTTTTCCAGGATGGTCCCCGATCAGGCGAGCCATCACACTGTACTTAGTCGGGCGGGACACTTCCAGATTCCCGAAAGAAAGGAGCTTATCATACACAAATTGTGATGTTTTCTCCTCATGGTAGGATAATTCAGGATGGCGGTGCAGATGCCTTCTCCACTCAACAACCTCTTTCATTAAATCTGTATCAATGTCTATCGATTTTGTTTGTTCCATGTTTCATTCCTCCTTATCTATTCAAATAGAAACCTTGATCACTGCTTCTTTACCGCTTCCCGTTCAAATACGCGTTTTCCGGACATATACGTTTCCAACACTTTTATCTCACCGATGCTTTCCGGTTCCATATCCAGGATTGGCTGGTCAAGAACAATGAAATCAGCCCAATATCCTTCTTTCAGTTGGCCGATATCAGGGATTCCGGTAACACGCTGGGCCTCCCTTGTATACAAAGCTAGCGCAGTCGGTACGTCGATCCGTTGGCCGGCTCCTGTATCCGTCCCGTCATATGCCTTTCTCGTTACCGCCGATTGAATGCCTATGAACGGGTTAGCTGGTTCCGCCCATGCCGTAGCCGGAGCGTCGGATGAAAAAGCAACCTTAATTCCAGCATCAAGCATCGAGCGGACCGGATAGGTACTCTTTGTCCGTTCTACACCGAGGTTAGTAAGGTACGATTCAATTTCAGCAAATATAAATACAGGCTGCGGTACAAAAGCAATTCCTGCCTCTGCAGCTTTCGCGATTGCCTCGGAGGTTGGCATAGCCGCATGCTCGATACGTACGGAAGGGATATCCTTCAACCATGGCTCTTTCCCATGAAATGTATCCACAATCAAATCGATGGCCTGTTCACCCATCGCATGTACAACGATTTGGACGCCGTTTTCCCTTGCAGCTGCTTCCGCCTCTTCCAATTCCTCTTTTGTTGTCGTCTGGATACCAAAATTCTGGCTATCTCCTAGGAATGCAGGATTTACCCATGCAGTTCTGCCGGAAACGCTACCATCGGAAAAAAGTTTGATGCCTCCTACATGGATCTGCTGTTCTTTCTCTTTTTGCCCGGCTGAAAGATGCGGATTATTCTTAAATTCTTCCCATAAATAGTAGAGGGCGGCTCTTTGCTTAAGCCCTTTCGTTGCAGCCTGTCTGTACATGTCCAGATAGTCATGCGGCTGTGTCAGCGCCATTAAATCCGTAATGGCAGTGATTCCGTAGCTTAATAGCACATCACTTAATTCAGCCAATTCCTCAGCATCCTCCTCCACTGTGGTTGCCGGCATACAATTCTTGACCAAATCCTTGGCACTTTCGCGGAGGACGCCGGTAGGTTCACCTCTTTCATCGCGATCAATTTTTCCGCCTTGTGGATCTGCGGTCTCTTTTGTAATCCCGGCCAATTCAAGCGCTTTGCTATTGACAGTTATTATATGTCCGCATGTACGTGTCACCACTACTGGTGAATCCGCCACTGCCTCGTCCAAATCCCATCTATTCGGCGAACGCTTTTCCGCTAATTTCCCTTCATCGTACCCCCAGCCTTCTATCCATCCACCGGCTTCTTGTCCTTCACGGCGCTTGCCTACTTCCTTCTTCAAATCTTCAATTGAGTGCACTGCCGGAGGTGTACAAGCAATCTGTTTGGCCCCCTTCGCCAAGTGCAATGGATGCATGTGGGCATCGACAAAGCCCGGCATGACCGTACGACCTTGGAAATCAACCACACTGTCGGCAGCGCCTTGTACATCTTCACGGTTTCCGATCCAGGTGACTTTTCCATCTTTTACAGTGAACGCATCTGCAAAAGGCATATGGGCGTCGGCTGTAAACACTCGCCCATTCACATATAACTCTTCTTGAACATCCATTTTTTTCATCATCCATTACCCCTTTTTTAAAAAATGGCCACCCTTCATCCTTTAGCTCTCCATATGATTCTTAATAAAGTAATCGCTTTCATTTTCTCTTTTATACATACATGTCTGTCCGTGAAATACACTTTCCTTTATCTTTAGATGCAATTAACATACCAAGTTTTTCCTTTTACCCATCTGCCTTGTTACTCTTTCTACTGCCACGCTCACTTAAAATAGTTTATTCTGTTTTTTAATGACTTTTTCATATTCTTCTATATAAAAAAAGAGGAGAAAAATTTCCCCTCTTCAGTCAAATAATTTTTACCGCAATTGATATTTATCCATCTTATATTTCAATAGTTGTTTTGAGATGCCAAGCTGCCTTGCCGTTTCCGCAATTGTGCCCTTGCTTTGTTCCAGCCCGTTGACTATAAGGTTCTTCTCATAATCTTCAACAGCTTCTTTCAATGCTTTTGCCTGTTGAACAGAATCATACCGCTTCTTTGAATGAAAAGATGTTGTTCCTTTTATCCGGTCAGGCAGGTCTTCTACCGTGATCGTGCTTGAATTAACATTATTGTAGGCAGTCTCAATAGCATTCTTCAGCTCCCGGATATTCCCGGGCCATCCGTACTTTAGGAAAAGGTCGATCACTTCGTTGTCCATGCGGTCAATATACGTATCCATATTTGTATTGTAAAAATCGATATAAAACTTTGTTATTGGGAGGATATCTTCCTTGCGCTCCGAAAGGGAAGGCAGATTCAATTGCACAACGCCCAATCTGTAGAAAAGGTCTTCCCTCATCCGCTTTTCCTCTACGAGAAGTTCTGGATCTTCATTGGTGGCGGAGATAATCCGGATATCCAGTGTAATACTTTTCGTGCCGCCTATCCTTCTGATTGTCTTCTCTTCAATAGCCTTCAGCAGCTTAGCCTGCAGATTCATATCGAGTGAATTGATTTCATCCAAAAATAAAGTCCCGCCATTGGCCTGCTCGAATACCCCTGGCATATCTTCGGCGCCAGTAAAGCTTCCTTTCGTCGTACCAAAGAGTGTACTTTCCATCAAGGTAGCCGGGATGGCACTGCAGTTAAGGGAGATAAAAGGAGAACCGAAACGATTGCTGAGATTATGGATGGCTTGGGCTACTACTTCCTTGCCTGTACCGGTGCGGCCGTAAATCAGTACCGTTGAATTCGTTTTGGCCGTTTTTCTGATTTTTTCCTTAATCTCTTCCATCTTGCCGCTTTCAGATATTAAATTTTCGATTGTATAAATTGTATTATTCTTCCTATATACTTTATTGCTTGCAAATCTATCTAGTTTTTTGATGTGTTCTTTTGAGAAAAAATGTTTGGAGAATTCGATAGCGCCAATAATTTGTCCATTTTCGACAATCGGATAGGAACTGTTTCTAGAAACAATTACATTTCCGGCATTTGTATGGATTTCCTGCCTGACATCCACAATCGGCTGGCCCGTGCGCATGACATTCAAAAGGGTACTGTTTTCATCTGTCAGATCGCTATAAAAGGAAGTGACCTTATTGCCAAGAAAATCTTCCGGTTTTTGGCCCAATTCCTGCAATACATATAAATCGGCCAAGTCATAAAAAAGAACATAGCCTTCTTTATCTACAATCAGCACATTGTCAAACTGAGATAAATGATCAAACTTCTCATGTGGAGTTCTCAAAATCTTCCCCTCCCCGCCTGCGTTAGCAAATGATTTCTCGTCTCTTGTTGAAATAGAGGTAAAATTTCCAATACATTTATTTTAGCACAGAAACTCATTTGATTTCTTCCGGCAGTTATTCTGGATTAGACATTTCATTGAAGAAAAAAGGCGACCATCCTCATTCCTTTATGAAGAATTGAGGGGTCACCTGCTAACATCCTATTAATCCGATCCAGTTATTAGGTAGTCATCCTGTATGACCGCCAACGAATCATTCCTTTTTACCCGGTTGCCTATTTCAACATTCATTTCTGTAATGTGGCCGCTGACTCCCAGTGAAATATTGACCAGTTGGTCATCACTTGTCTTAATCAAAAATAAATCTTCCCATTCATAGACATATGCATCTTTCTTAATAAAGACCTTTTCAATCACGCCATCACGGTCGCTAGCAATCGAGTAAGATGGTGTTCTCACTGGATCATTTCCTCCTTTTATATAAGCCTTACACCCATCCGCGGAATTTAGAAGCTTCTGCCATGCGTCTGACGCCAATCATATAAGCGGCTAATCTCATATCGACGTTTCTGCTTGTTGAAAGTTCGTATACTTGTTTGAATGAATGCTTAAGCACTTTATTCAACTTCTCTTGTACTTCTGGCTCTTCCCAATAATATCCTTGGTTGTTCTGCACCCATTCGAAATACGAAACGGTCACACCGCCTGAGCTTGCCAATACATCAGGAACAAGCAGGATCTTGCGCTCTGTCAAAATTCTGGTTGCATCCAAGGTTGTAGGTCCATTTGCTGCTTCAACCACGATTTTAGCTTTAATTTCATGTGCATTATGTTCAGTGATTTGATTTGAGATAGCAGCAGGAACAAGAATATCGCAATCGCTAGTAAGAAGTTCCTCATTAGTGATGGTATTGTCAAATAATGTCGTGACCGTACCGTAGCTGTCTCTGCGATCCAATAAATAGTCGATGTCCAAACCATCTTTGTCATAAAGAGCTCCGTAGGCATCCGAAATGCCGACTACTTTAGCGCCTGCATCATGGACGAATTTAGCCAAGAAGCTTCCTGCATTTCCGAATCCTTGTACAATAATACGCGCATCTTTTAATTCGATGCCAATTCTTTTGGCTGCCTCTTCAATGCAAATGGTCACTCCCAATGCAGTTGCTTTGTCTCGCCCTTCAGAACCTCCTAGTACAACAGGCTTCCCGGTAATGAATCCAGGAGAATCGTATTCTTTTAATCTACTGTATTCATCCATCATCCATGCCATAATTTGAGAGTTTGTGTAAACATCCGGAGCCGGAATATCCTTGGTAGGCCCGACAATCTGGCTGATTGCACGAACATAGCCGCGGCTCAAGCGCTCTAGCTCTCCCATCGACATTTCTTTAGGATTGCAGATGATTCCGCCTTTCCCTCCGCCATATGGCAGATTGGCGATGCCGCATTTTAAACTCATCCAAACAGAGAGTGCCTTGACCTCTTCTTCATTCACTTCGGGGTGAAAGCGAATTCCGCCTTTGGTCGGTCCCACTGCGTCATTATGCTGTGCCCGGTATCCAGTAAAAATTTTCGTTGATCCATCATCCATTTTTACTGGTATACGGACTGTCAGCATACGGAGCGGTTCTTTAAGCAACTCGTATAGATCTTCTGAGTATCCTAATTTTACTAAAGCTTCTTTAATGACAATTTGTGTTGATTGCAATAGACTAATTTCCTTATGTTCCTGCGTTGCCGTACTCATTTCAAATCACCTCTATAGTATTATGCTAAAACGTTTTTGATGCGGTCGATTGCCCAGTCAAGTTCTTCTTTTGTAATCGTAAGCGGAGGAGCAAAGCGAATAACCATATCATGCGTTTCCTTGCAAAGCAGCCCGCTGTCTTTCAGTTGTTCACAATATGGACGGGCTGGTTCTGTAAGCTCCATGCCGATAAACAATCCTTTTCCACGCACTTCTTTAATGATTGGATTCTTGATTTCTTTCAAGCGCTCCGTGAAATATTGGCCCATTTCTAATGAACGTTCAGCTAATTTTTCTTCTTCCAATACATCCAATGAAGCAATGGAAACCGCACAAGCAAGCGGGTTTCCACCGAAAGTGGAGCCATGTGAACCCGGATTGAAAACGCCTAATATATCGCTGTTTGCGGCTACACAAGAAATTGGGAATACTCCGCCTCCAAGCGCTTTACCCAGAATGTACATATCAGGGATGATATCTTCCCAATCACAGGCAAATGTCTTGCCTGACCGGCAAAGCCCAGCCTGGATTTCATCAGCAATAAATAGTACATTGTTTTCTTTACATAAGTCATATGCCGCTTTCAAGAATCCTTCAGGAGGAATGATGATGCCGGCTTCCCCTTGAATCGGTTCAATCAAAAATGCTGCTGTATTCGGTGTGATCGCTTCTTTCAATGCTTCAATATCGCCATAAGGAATAAGTTTAATGCCCGGAAGCATAGGACCGAACCCACGTTGATATTCAGCATCTGAAGATAATGATACCGCTGTCATTGTACGGCCGTGGAAGTTCCCTTCACAGGCAATGACTTCAGCCTGGCCATCCGCAACTCCCTTTACTTCATATGCCCAGCGACGCGCAGCCTTAAACGCTGTTTCTACTGCTTCTGCCCCTGTATTCATAGGTACAGTCATATTCTTAGTTGTCAGCTTGGCGATTCTTTCATACCATTCTCCCAGCTGGTCATTATGGAATGCGCGTGAAGTCAACGTCACACGGTCTGCTTGGTCCTTCAATGCTTGGATGATTTTTGGGTGTCTGTGCCCTTGGTTGACAGCTGAATAGGCGCTGAGCATATCCATGAATTTATTGCCTTCAGGATCCTGCACCCAAATCCCTTCAGCCTTTGAGATAACGATCGGCAGCGGATGATAATTATGCGCACCAAATTGTTCTGTTTGTTCAATCACTTTTTCTGATACTGTGTTCATTCATTTATTCCCCCTAAATTGTATGAAAAGGGTCCGGCAGTTTAAGCTGCCGGCTTCCCGCCCCTTATATTGGCCATACTGACATTAAAATTGTTCTGCTGTTGTCTTGCCCTGCATATGAAGCAGCAAGTAATCAGGACCACCGGCTTTTGAATCGGTACCTGACATATTGAAGCCGCCAAATGGCTGATAGCCGACAATTGCAGCTGTACATCCACGGTTGAAATACAGATTGCCGACATGGAAATCCTCACGTGCCTGTTGGATGTGGGCACGATTTTTAGAGATGACCGCACCTGTCAATCCGTAAATTGTATTGTTCGCGATATCGATGGCATGGTCGAAATCTTTCGCTTTGCAGAAAGCTACAACTGGCCCAAAGATTTCTTCCTGCATAATGCGTGCGTTCTCTTCGACATCGGCAATGATAGTAGGCTGGATGAAATATCCTTTTGAAGAATCGCCTTCTCCGCCTTGGACAAGCTTGCCTTCTTTCTTGCCGATTTCAATATAGCCCATAATTTTGTCATAAGCAGCTTGATCGATGACTGGACCCATTTGGTCTCCGCCCTCTGCAGGGTTCCCGACCGTCATTTTTTTCGTTAATTCAACAGCACGCTCTAGCACTTCGTCGTATACATCCTCTACGATCACAGCACGTGAACAGGCAGAACATTTTTGGCCAGAGAAACCGAATGCAGAAGTAACAATGGACTCTGCCGCCAATTCTAAATCCGCTTCGCTATCTACGACGATTGTATCTTTTCCGCCCATTTCAGCGATAACCCGTTTCAGCCAAATTTGTCCATCATGCACTTTAGCTGCTCTTTCATTGATTCGGACCCCAACGTCGCGTGAACCGGTGAAGGATACAAAACGAGTACGCGGATGATCGACAAGATAATCGCCAATTTCAGAACCGCTGCCGGGCACATAGTTCACTACTCCTGCCGGAAGACCTGCTTCCTCAAGAACTTCCATGAACTTAGCCGCAATAACAGCCGTAGTGCTTGCCGGTTTCAACAATACTGTATTGCCCGATACAACTGCTGCCACAGTCATTCCTGACATGATGGCAAACGGGAAGTTCCAAGGAGAAATGATCACTCCCACACCCAACGGAATATATCCAAATTGGTTATGCTCAATGGCACGGCTTTCAACAGGCATTCCGTCCTTCAGCTTCAGCATTTGGCGGGCGTAGTATTCCATGAAGTCGATTCCTTCTGCCACATCCCCATCTGCTTGGCTCCAAGGTTTACCGGCTTCCTTCACAAGTATGGCAGAGAAATAATGCTTCTTCTTGCGAACAATTGCTGCCGCTTTGAAAAGAATATCGGCTCTCATTTCCGGACTTGTTTTTTTCCAAGTCTTGAACGTTTCATCGGCACTTTTCATTGCTTGCTCTGCATGTGCTTGGGTTGCCTTGGAAACGTATCCGATCACTTCATCTTTTTTAGCGGGATTATAAGAAACAATCTTATCATCTGTCATTATTTTTTCGCCGTTAATAATCAGCGGGTAAGACTGTCCAAGTTCGTTTTCGACCTGCTGGATTGCTTCTTTGAATGATTGTTTCTCTGCTTCCAGGGAAAAATCAGTAAATGGTTCATGTTTATACGACTGTACCATCTTCACATCTCCTTTTTAAGTGCATTTGTTTTGTCGCTTTATTTAATTGCAAGTATCGTGCCAATAGTGAAAACCTTACTTTCCAACACTTTCTATTAGGAGCATGCAAAATTTATCGGCATATATATATGATAAATAATTTTTCATGCAACCAAAATTTGCACCTCTGCCATATAACCCTTACACTTATGGTATATTCTTTCAAAAGGGGATGATTATGGGTGGACTTATATCAAATATTGAAAATCAATGGCTTTCAGCCTATATTGCGGACAATCGTCGATGTCATCGATATGGGCATTCATATCATTAACAAAGAAGGATTAACGATTATATACAATAAAAAAATGGCGGAAATAGAAGGAATGGCTTATGAAGATGTCATCGGAAAAGCCATTCCAGACATTTTCGACTTTCAGGAGGAATCGGTCAGCACCTTAATGGAGGCTCTTCAAACGGGCCATGAAACGAAAAATTCCAAGCAGACCTATTTTAATAATCTCGGGCAGGAAATCACGACCATCAATGATACCTACCCTCTTTATGACGAGGAGCAGCAAATCATCGGAGCTATAGAGATCGCCAAAGACATTACTAATCTGGAACGGCTGATTAAAAATAATATTTTGAACAAGGGAGGCACCCGCTATACGTTTGACAGCATCATCGGGGCAAGCGAAAATTTTGCAGAAGTGATCGAAGCAAGCAAGAGGGTTACGCGGACTTCTTCTTCCATCTTGATCGTCGGGGAAACCGGCACCGGCAAGGAATTGTTCGCCCAAAGCATCCACAATGGCAGCAATAGGTCCTCTCAGCCATTCATCAGCCAAAATTGCGCATCCCTTCCAGACAGTCTAATCGAAGGCATTTTATTCGGAACAAAAAAAGGCGCTTTTACTGGCTCCATAGAACGCCCTGGCTTATTTGAACAGGCTGAAGGAGGTACCTTGCTTCTCGATGAAATCAACTCACTGGCACCAGCATTGCAGGCCAAGCTTTTGCGGGCGCTCCAAGAAAAAACGATACGCCGTGTCGGCGATACAAAGGATAAAAAAATAGATGTACGGGTTATCGCAACCATCAATGAAGATCCGATTGAAGCAATCGCCAATGACCATTTGCGAAAAGACCTTTATTACCGGCTCAGTGTCGTCTCCCTCTTCATCCCTCCGCTGCGGGAGAGAAAACAGGACATCCTTTTACTGGCGCAATCATTCATAGAAAAATTCAATGCACTATTCGATATGACAGTCCAAGGCATTTCCGAAGAGGCTTTAACCTTGTTCCTCGAATATGATTGGCCAGGCAATGTACGCGAGCTCGAGCATATAATCGAAGGGACGATGAATCTTTTGGAGCCGCAAGATAAAGAAATCAAATCTATCCATCTGCCGATGCAATTCAAAAACAAAATGCGTATAAAGGATCCTGTTCTGGACACAACCATTCCGGTTAGTACACAGACGGAAGCAGTCACAGCTTTGCCTTTGGATGATTATATGGAGAAAACCGAAAAGAACTATCTGCTCAGCATTTTGAACAGCCACGGGCATAATATATCGCAGGCTGCCAAGGCACTCAACATAAGCCGGCAGAGCCTTCAATACCGCCTTCGGAAATTTAATATTAAATAATCAATGCTGATTATTTAAGTTTGGAGTATTCTGAGCGTATAATAGTTTAGTAGACTTTTGTTTCTCATGAATTGCATTGAAATAGGAGAAAAAGGAGCTGTTATGGAATGATCGTCGTGACAAACCGTATTAAAGTGAAACAAGGAATGGCTGAAAAAATGGCTGGGAGCTTCACTAAGCCAGGCGCATTGCAAAGTATGGACGGATTTGTGAAGGTTGAAGTTCTGATCACCAAGAATTTACCCGATTATGACGAGCTGAATGTGAATATGTATTGGGAGAACATGGAGGGCTTTACTGCCTGGAGACAAAGCGATTCTTTCAAAGAAGCCCACAAACGTCCGGATCCTCAATCGGATGAAGCAAAAAAAGAATCACCAATTCTCGGCAGCGAATTACTTATGTATGACGTAGCTTCCGTGCTCGAAGCAACTGCAAAATAAAATAGACATATGCACAGCCTTAATGGCTGTGCTATTTTTTTGAAGAAGCTATGCTTAAGGCGTGAAATCAATACCAAAAGGACCGGTGGCGGTTTTCTCATCCAGCTCCAAGCGCCACACCCCCTCGGTCTTAAGCCAAATCTTGTTCAAAGGCATAGACTAGCCTTTATCAGTGCTTCGTCTTAAGCTGGTCGTGGGGAAGCAGGCGCTTTTGCTATTATTTACATACATCCACCCAATCAGTCGCTTTCGAATAGGTTTGAAGCTCATCCAATGATAGTTCAATTGCCGAATGGCTGCTGCCGCATGCAGGGAAGACTGTTTCAAAACGCTTCAGCGATTCATCCAAATAGACGTCCAACTTATTTCGCAGTCCAAACGGGCATACTCCCCCTATCGCATGTCCCGTAAAATGGAGTACTTCATCTGGCGAAAGCATTTTAGCTTTATAGCCAAATCTCGTTTTAAATTTTTTATTATCGATTTTCATGTCCCCTGCAGTGACGACAAGGATGGCGGTGTCTTCTTCCTTGAAAGATAATGTTTTGGCGATACGGGCAGGAATAACCCCTACTGCCGCCGCTGCTTCATCAACTGTAGCGCTGGATTCAACAAATTCCTGTATGCGGCCATCTATCCGGAACTCCTGAAAATACTCTTTTACTTGTTCAATGGACATGTCATTCTCCTCCTGGCTTACTAATAATCAAATTATTCAGATATTTAATGACTATTATAGCACTCACTGTTACTTGATTGTTATGAAACTGTTCAAATCAGTTGACACGCGGATATTATTCATTTATTTACATTTATTCAATAAACATACATACACCATGACTATTAAGTCTCTATCCCTACATATATTTGAAAATTTTTTTACCTTGATACCAACATAATGGAACCGCTTTCTTCTAATAATTCTTTTAATTAGGCGATTGACAGATTCTCCATCTCTTAGTACTATTTTTTTAATATTAAAACTTCATACCATTCTTATCGAGAGTGACCGAGGGACAAGGCCCTATGACGTCCGGCAACCCCCTGTAAGGGAAGGTGCCAATTCCTGCAGAATGACTTTCATTCTGAAAGATAAGCCGATGCACATGTGCAAATCGATGCTTCTTTCAGTGGAAAGAAGCATTTTTTAATTCCAAAAACCATTCTTTAGCAACGGGAAATACATATAAGGAGGACACCATATGATTAATATTCAAAATGTTTCAAAAATTTATAAAACAAAGAGTGGCGAAGTGACAGGTGTGGATCAGGTTTCACTATCCATTCATGAAGGAGAAATATATGGGATTGTCGGCTATTCAGGAGCCGGAAAAAGTTCTTTGCTGCGCTGTATTAACCTGCTGGAGCGTCCTACATCAGGGAGCATTTATGTAGATGGCCAAGATTTAACAAAATTAAAAAGCGAAGAGTTAAGGCGGGCCCGCCTTAAAATCGGGATGATCTTTCAGCATTTCTACTTAATCAGCCAAAAAACAATCTATGAAAATATTGCTTTTTCCTTAAAGGCTGCCAAAACACCGGCCTCCGAAATCAAGGCGCGTGTCGAGGAATTACTCGATATAGTAGGCCTTCTCGATAAAAAAGATGTCTATCCATCCCAATTAAGCGGCGGGCAAAAGCAAAGGGTAGGCATCGCGCGCGCCCTGGCAAATAACCCGACTGTCCTGCTTTGCGATGAAGCGACATCGGCACTTGATCCTACCACAACCAAATCCATCCTTGCCTTGTTGAAAAAAATCAATGAGGAATTGAACATAACAATTGTACTGATTACACATGAAATGAATGTTGTAAAAGAAATTTGCCATCGAATGGCCATCATGGAACGGGGAAAGGTGATTGAAGAAGGCCAGGTATATGACCTTTTTGCCAACCCTTCCACTGGGCTGACAAAGGAATTCATCTCTAGTGTCCTATCGTACGAGATTCCATCTGCCATTCTGGACACGTGCAATGGAACCATCGTCAAAATTACATTTAGGGGATCGATCGCCGGCGAAGGCATCCTCTCTGATACACTGCAGACATTTGCTGTACAAGGCAATTTTCTGCATGGATCAATCGAATACATCCAAAAAAAACCTCTTGGCGTCTTCATTATGGAGATAGCAGGGAAAAAGGCGGAAGTGCAGGCAGCGCTGCAATTTATTGCAAATCGTTCGGCACAAGTGGAGGTGATACGCCATGGGCTTTGATTTTGCACATTTGGCCGAACTCATACCGGATATTAATCAAGCATTCTTACAGACACTCTATATGATTGCCATCTCTCTTGCCGTATCCACCATTATCGGATTGCCTACTGGCATTCTTTTATACATGTCAGATAAGGGCCTTTTCATTAACGGACGGTGGTTGAATGGCATCCTTGGCTTCATCGTCAATATGATCCGGTCCATTCCTTTTATTATATTGCTTGTTGCCCTAATTCCTTTGACCAATGCGCTTTTGGGCACTACTATCGGCCCTGCAGCGGCAAGTGTCTCTTTATCGGTAGCAGCGATACCTTTCTTTGCCCGCATTGTTGAAACAGCTTTGCGTGAAATCGATAAAGGGGTTATTGAAGCAGCTATCGCAGCCGGAGCAACTCCATGGATGATCATTAAAGACGTGCTTTTGCTTGAAGCCAAATCCGGCATTATATCAGGGATTACACTGACCCTTATTTCACTGATTGGTTTCTCGGCAATGGCAGGCGTTGTCGGCGGAGGCGGGATAGGCGATTTAGCCATCCGCTTCGGCTATTACCGTTATGACAATACGATCATGATAACAACCGTCATTATCCTGATCATCCTCGTCCAATTAATCCAGCTTCTTGGCGACTGGATCGCCAAAGCGGTTGATAAAAGATAAAACACATATAGAAAGTGGGAGAACTTCATGAAGAAATGGTTTTTGGCAATTATTCTAGTATTATCGGTTACTGCACTTGCAGCTTGTGGAGGAAAAGATTCAGGGAAAGCTGCAGACAAAGACACGAAAGAAATAAAAATAGGTGCAACAGCAGGCCCATACAGCGACATGGTGAAGAAAGCTATCCAACCTGGCTTAGAGAAGAAAGGATACAAGGTCAAAATCGTTGAATTCAGCGATTATATTCAACCCAACAAAGCATTAGCAAATGGGGATATCCAATTGAACTTATTCCAACATAGCATTTACCTAGAAAACTTTGCGAAGGAAAACCATTTGGATCTGACAGCTCTTATTTCTGTCCCTACTGCTCCAATGGGCATCTATTCAAAAAAATACAAATCGCTGGACGGCATAAAGGAAGGCTCGGCCATCACCATTCCAAATGACCCGACCAACGCAGCCCGGGCATTCCATACGCTGGAAGATGAAGGGCTCCTGAAATTGGATCCAAAAACGGACCCACTGACTGTATCCGAAAAAGATGTGAAAGAAAATAAAAAGCATTTAAAATTCCAGCCAATTGAAGCAGGACAGCTCCCACGCTCAGTTGATAGCGCAGATTTAGCAGCCATTCCAGGCAACTTTGCCTTGGCAGCCAAAATGGATTTATTAAGTGCGCTTACGCTTGAAAATATGCTCGACCCATACCGCAACATCATCGCCGTTCAAACAGATAAAAAAGATGCTGCATACGCTAAAGATGTGAAAGAAGTCGTGGAATCGCCTGAATTTGAAAAAGTAATTGATGCCGACTTCAAAGGCTTCGGAAAACCAGATTGGATGAAAAAATAAGTTTTTAAATGGGAAAGAGGGAATCAGAATGGAAACCATATCTGTACACGGGGCACCCAGCGAATATATCCTTCAGAAGGGAAGCCTTCAGTTACTGGAAGAGAAGCTCAAAGAGCGCGGATTTGAAAAAGTGATCATTGTCCACGGCCGCAAATCGTGGCATGCCGCACGGCCGTACTGGCCGGCACTGAGAGATACAAAAAGCATTGATTTTACGTATGGAGGCGAATGCTCTTTCTCCGAGATAGATGCCCTTTCCCAGCTGGCTGCCGAACATCATGTAGATGCCATTATCGGTGTCGGCGGCGGTAAGGTACTGGACTTAGTGAAGGCCGCAAGCCATGTGACACATACACCTTATATCCTGATACCGACGCTCGCTTCCAATTGTTCTCCATGGACGCCTGTAGCCGTTATCTATGACAATGCTGGCGTATTCAGCCGTTTTGATGTATATCCTGAGGCAGCTAGCCTCGTTTTGGTGGAGCCTTTGATCTTGCTGGCTGCACCCTTAGAGCTGTTAGTGGCCGGAATTGGGGATACATTGGCCAAATGGTACGAAGCGGATGTCCAAATGGCTTCGATTGCCGATAAATCCGTTCCCTTGCAAATTTCACACCACGTCGCCGCCTTATGCAAAGAGCAACTATTGACACACTCCGAGGCAGCAATAGAGGCAGTGCGCTCAGGGCAATTGAATGATTCTTTCATTCAAATTACCGAAACGGTCATTATGCTGGCCGGCATGGTTGGCGGATTCGGAGACCATTATGGACGAGTCGCCGCTGCCCACGCCATACATAATGGCTTAACAGCGCTCGATGAAACCCACGTTGCCCTCCATGGCGAAAAAGTGGCCTATGGCATTCTAGTCCAACTGGTCCTTGAAGATAAATGGGCTGAAGTGAAAACATTGCTCCCATTTTACCGCCGGCTTTCCCTGCCGGCTTCCTTAAAAGAAGTAGGAGTGACCGATCTAACCAGCGATAAAATAAATCAAACCGCCCAAAAAGCGACCATCCCTGGCGAATCGATTCATATTTTGCCTGGCGGACCGGTGGGAACAGAACGTGTTGCCCGAGCCATCATAGATTTAGAAGCCTTTATTGGCCGATAAACATGTTATCTTGAAATCTTCCTAGAAAAAAAAAGCAGGTGATCCCTGCTTTTTTTTTCTATTCTGTTTGTTTTCCTCGCTCTTTCAAATGCTTAGGAATTTCCTCTTTTGCTACTTTCCCTTCCATTCCTAGATAATAATGGCGGATAGGCTTTAAATCGTCATCTAACTCGTATACAAGCGGAGTCCCTGTCGGTATATTCAAGCTGGCAATCCCATCTCCCGGAATGTCATCCAAATAGCGCACCAGTGCTCTAAGGGTATTCCCGTGTGCGGATATAATGATTTTTTTATTTTCTTTCAGCTTAGGAGCTATATGGTCATTCCACTCTTCAAGAACCCTTTTCTCCGTGTCTTCCAAATTCTCGGACAGAGGAATTTGCTCTTCATTCAATTCATGGTATTTCTGCTCATGGCCGGCGTAGCGTTCATCGTCCTTTGACAATTCCGGCGGCCTTACATTCACATACCGTCTCCATTTATGTACTTGTTCTTCCCCATATTTATCGGCCGTTTCCTTTTTGTTCAACCCTTGCAGGGCACCATAATGCCGTTCATTCAATTTCCAAGATTTATAGACAGGAAGCCACATCAGGTCCATCTCATCAAGAATAATCCATAATGTCCGGATTGCGCGTTTTAAAACGGATGTATACGCCAAATCGAAAGTGAATCCATTTTCAGCTAATATTTTTGCCGCCCGCTTCGCTTCTTCAAGGCCATTTTCTGAAAGATCTACATCTGTCCAACCTGTAAACTTATTCTCCAGATTCCATACACTTTGCCCATGCCGGATAAGCACCAGTTTCTTCATTCATCAGTTCCTCCTTCTACGAACTTCATCTATATAGCATCTTCCCACATTCTACCTTTCCATAAACATTCGCATCTGCTTTATTATTATTAAAATATAATTATTTCACCTTTACGATGTAAGGATGGGATGTTCAACAAAGGCAAGAAACCGGCATATGTCTCTCATTTCTGGCACTTATCAACATGCTTATAGTAGAATAGAAAACGGAATATAGATTCATCAATTCTAAAAAAGGAGCCAGCTACACTTGAAATCACTCATGCACTTCGCTTATCTTCAGGCGATGTCCTGTATTTTCCCTGTCGTTATTTTCGTTGCCCTGGCCCTTTCAAAAGTGGTCGAAATCCCTTACCTTCATAGGTATGATTTCATCCTCATCATCTGTATTGCCGCTCAAGTTTTTATGGTCGTGGCAAAACTGGAGACGATCGATGAACTGAAAGTCATTTGCTTGTTTCATATTATCGGCCTGGCCCTTGAACTCTTTAAAGTACATATGGGCTCATGGGCGTATCCTGAAGAAGCATATAGCAAGTTTTTCGGAGTCCCCTTGTATAGTGGCTTCATGTATGCTAGTGTGGCAAGCTATATATGCCAAGCCTGGAGACGGTTGAATTTGAAAATTACCGGTTGGCCCAAGGCGTTCTGGACAATTCTTATTTCTGTCCTTATATACTTGAATTTCTTTACCCACCACTACCTTTTTGATGCCAGATGGTGGCTGACAGCTCTATTGTTCATTATCTTCTTCAAAACAGTTGTTTACTTTAAGTTGAACGGGCGTATGTATCGTATGCCGCTTTCCTTATCCTTTCTTTTGATTGGTTTCTTCATTTGGATTGCTGAAAACATAACAACTTTTTTAGGAGCCTGGCAATACCCGGACCAAAGGCAAGCATGGTCCCTTGTCCATATCGGCAAAATCAGCTCATGGTTCCTGCTTGTGGTCATTAGTATCATTATTGTTGCGCAATTAAAAAAAGTGAAAGATACTAGCGTGCAAACGTCACGTACACCCCCTTCATATGATGTATAAAAAAGCAATTGGGCCAATTAGCGCCCAATTGCTTCTTCTGTTATTCATTCACTTTTCACAAAAGTAGATGGCATCACAACAGCGATTACTTCACCTGCCGCACATAGCTCATCGCCTGCATAAACAACGGTTTCAACCTTCCATTTTTTCGGATGGATTTCAGACACCTTCCCTACCGCACGCAAAGCCACCCCTTGAGGAGTCGGCTTCATAAATTTCACCTGTAACGATCCAGTAACAAAGCGGGGCGGCTCAGCGCCATCCCCAGGTTCATGGCCATTTTTCCGATGCATCGCCAATGCTGCAGAACCTGTTCCATGGCAATCGATCAAAGAAGCAATCAATCCTCCATAAACAAATCCCGGCAGTGCTTTATGTTCCGGCAGCGGCTGATAAATCGTGATTGTTTCGTCTCCCACATTCCATCCTGTGCGGAAATGATGGCCATCTTCATTTAAACGGCCGCAGCCATAGCACCAAGCGAAGTCATCCGGATACTCATCCTGGATGGCAACTAACACTTTATCTTCCATCAGAAACCCTCCTTTTTAAGACCATTATAGCACGGACAAAAGGAAATGATTGGAACATCTAATGATGTAGCCTCTTTTCATAAATGAAAGCAATATATTAAAAAATCATTTCCTGCATTCATTCTTTATTTCGCTCTTTCAGTCATTCATTAAGAGAATATATAATTTTTCGCCTCATTGACTGCATTCGAGGCTTCCTACATATACTGGTGCCGGCCGATGCAATCGGAAGAAGCCTGGCCCCGCCGGACGGCATTGCTGCAGGGATTATGGTCGCACTCATTGGGTTCGCCATATTGTATGTTTCTTTTGTCGGAAAAATAATTCTGTTTTTCCACGTATGGAGAAGCCTCCTCACATTCCAGTGCGTTCAATGAAACACTGTAATCAGCCTGTTTAGAGAAAATAGCTAAAAGAAAGAAACACCTTCAGGGCGGTTCAGGCCCAGGGTGTTTCTCAATTTCTCCCGTATTATTTGGCTGCCGCTTTCAGATCTGCCGCTTCCGTATCATCTTTTCGAGTGGTGATCTCTTCATATTCCTTTGAGGTTAGTAGACTTCGGTCATTTCGCATTAAGTACGTATAGCATGCTCCGGCAATCACGAGCCCAAACATCAGGGCATTTTCCCAGAGAAACGAGAGAGAAGGGACAATAAGTCCGATAGCCGGTATTAGAATGCCTATCGCGAATGAAAGGATGCTAGCCATGTTAAAGCCTGATCGATAGCTGTATCTGCCATCCGGCCTGTATAATTCAGCCAAATGCAGCCTCCGTTTCCTTACAACCCAATAGTCGGCCATAGCGATCCCATCGATTGGCCCCAAAAAAGCGCCAAGCGTTCCGAGGAAACCGTATAGCAATGTGCTGAAGTTGGACAGTAGATACCACGGCTGCATCAAGATAGCCAAGACACCTGTTATCAGTACGCCCAGGCCAAAGGTTATGTGCTTGGGAGACATATTCTCAATCGCACGGGCCGGGGCTACCAAATTGGCGCCTACATTCACTGCCAGACAAGCAAGTACAACAATGATCGCGCCGATAAACACGATGGGCGTCGGAAATTTGGCCAGCAATTCAACTGGCTGCCAGATAGCCTTGCCGAATACTATGACAGTAGCGGAAGTAACAAAAATACCTATAAACGAAAAAATAGTCATCGTAAGCGGAAGGGCAAGGCTTTGGCCGATTTGTGAGGATTTATGTGATTTGGCGTAGCGGGCAAAATCGGGAATATTCAAGGAAACAGTTGCCCAAAAGGCGATGACACTCGTAACGGAAGGGAAAAACACAGCGAGAAAAGAACCAGTTGTATGGAATTTGCCCGGTTCGGTCAATAATGGCCCTAGGCCATGGGCGCTTTTAATGGCCCAGATAAGAAGAAAAATAGAAGCAATGCCAACTACCGGACTGGCGATAATCATCAGCCATTTTATGGCTCCCGGCCCTTTGAAACCGACGATGACATTCAGCAGAAGAAAGAAGGCGAATGTGATGGCTGTATGGAAAGGAACTTGATCCCAAAAGGAAAAAGCGACGCCCATCAGTGTATCAATAGCTGTCGTACCGAACCAAACGTTGATGCCGAACCATGCAGCCGATATGAGCGCCCTTGTGACAGTCGGGATATGCGCCCCTTTCGAACCGAACCACAGCCTGGCAAAAACGGGATAAGGAATGCCGTATTTCGTGCCTGCATGGGAATTGAGGAGTACAGGAACCAGGATGATGCAATTCCCTATAAAAATCGTTAAGAGGGCCTGCCACCAGTTCATCCCGACAGAAATCATGGCACTTGCCATTGTATAAGACGGTAAACAAAGGCACATACCGATCCAGAGAGAAGCAAAACTCCATCCAGTCCAGGAATGTTCACTCCTAGAGGTCGGCCGCAAATCCTCATTCCAGAGCGGGCTGGACTCTAAGGATTTGCTCACCCCGTCCTTTAATGTAACGATTGAATTTTCTTCAATCTGTACTTTCATACACGCTCCTCCCTTTTATTGGAGGCCGACAGCAGCGACATGACAGTTCCCAACAGGATATTGGCTCCTTTGGCGCAATCCTCAAAGCTGGTATATTCCTCCTCGCAATGGCTTTTGCCATTTAAGCTTGGAACAAAAATCATAGCAGATGGAATATAGCTGGCTATAAACTGTGCATCATGCCCGGCGCCGCTGTACATTCGATGGGCAGAGTATCCGTATTCCCGGCTTACCGCTTCCATCCGTGAACAAATGGAAGGCTCAAAAACAACCGTATCTCTTCCCCATAATTTTTCGGAAGAAATGCGGCAGCCTTCTTTTTCTTTCGGCAAGGCTTCGATCCGATCGACCACTTGTTTGATTTTCTCGGGATCCTTATGCCTTGCTTCCAATGTGAACACAACTTTATTGGGAATGACTGTATGGATATTAGGGGAAACATTCATGCGCCCCATTGTAAAGACTAATTCATCATCAATTGTGGACAGATCTCTGCGGAGCTCGGTAATGGCTTCTGCTGCGACGAATAATGGATCTTTTCTCATATTCATAGGCGTAGTGCCCGCATGGTCGGATTCTCCTGTTACCGTAATTTCATAGCAGGCCATCCCTAAAACACCTTCAACAATGCCTATTTCAGTATCGAGGCTCTCCAGTACAGGTCCCTGTTCGATATGCAGTTCCAAATATGCCGTCCCTTCTTTCAGCCGATGATCCTCGCTGCCTTCATAGCCGCTCTCCTTAAGGGCTTGCTTGAAGGTGAGGCCATCCTTATCAGTTGATTCCAGCATCTTCTTTTTATCAAATTTACCGGAAAGAACGCCTGAGCTCATCATAGCTGGATCGAATCTTGCGCCTTCTTCATTTGTAAAATTAACGACCATCAATGGAATTTCCGGCTTGACGTTAAAATCACGCAATGTTCTAATAACTTCAAGCGCAGATAGCACTCCCAACACACCATCAAACTTGCCCCCTTTTTCGACTGAATCCAAATGGGAACCAAAAACAATCGGAGGCTGGTCGCTTTTTCCCGGCAGGACACTGTAGATATTGCCCATATCATCCACCGCCACATCCATTCCGAGATCCCGGCAACATTGGCTAAAATAATTCCTGGCTTTTATATCTTCCGCTGAGAGGGACAGCCGTGTAACCCCTCCATTTTCCGTAGCACCAAATAAACTGAATTCCTTTAATGATCTTTGTAATCTTTCCTCATCGCACTTGATCATTCATGAAAACCTCCCTATTTAAGTGTATGGAAACCAAAATTCTTAAAATCATTCTACTTGATGAACAATTGCCTGTACACTAGGCAATCTGCTCAAAATCTTTGTGCATTTGAACAAAGAATGGAGCCTTCCAAACAAATAACAGATGAAAAAATCTAGAAAAGCACGTTATAATTAGAAAAAATCACCAAAACATATGAATGATTTTCTAAAAAGGGGGTTTTTCCTGATGGTCGCCTTAAAGCAATTGATTCAATTGCCGGAATGCAAGGAGCTGACATTAGTAGCAGGAGAGAAAGGCTTGGAGCGCCCGATCAATGGCATTAACGTTACGGAAAGTGTGGAACTGTCCCATTTTTACAGACCGAATGAACTGATGGTCACTACCGGCATCCTTTTCGAAAGGGATGAAAGGAAACTGCTACATATGATTCAAGAAGCCTGCCGCAAGGACACTGTAGGCATCGTATTGAATATCGGCCCTTACATTTCCGAAATCCCGGAAACCGCACTCCGATTCGCGGATGAACATCATTACCCCGTTTTCCAGCTGCCGTGGACCTATCGGATCGCCGATTTCATTAAAACAACACTCTCTTTTCTATCTTCCTATCCATCTCTCTCAACGCCGGCAGAGGATTTAGTATCTTCCATTCTATTTAACGACCCGCCAGCAAACGAATGCACGATACCCGAACTCTTAAAAGCTGGATTTATCCCAGGCAGTCAGATGGCCATTATGGTCTGGACTTGCGACAAACCGGACATCCCTATTCAAGCTTATAAGGGCTATATAGATAATGAACTGGCGAGGAGATACCCTTTGTTCCTCTCCACTAAGTCGAAAAATCAATTGATTTATCTTATGAAGGCAGACGATACTATCCATTTGGACAATACTATTTCTTCTTCCATCCTTTCGGTGCAAGAGGACACTCGCTTCATCCATCCTTCTGCTTCTTTGAGAGCAGGAATAGGAAGTGAATATACCGTCTTTCAAAAAATGCGCAAAAGCTATGAGGAAGCAATGCATGTCATACGGCTGCAACAGCATGAACATTGCCAGTCCATTTATACATACAGCGGCTCCGGCGCCTATAAGCTTCTTCTTTCGATTGATAACAAATCTCTCCTCATTGATTTCCATGAAGAACTGCTCGGCCCCCTCAAACGGTATGATTCGCTTCATGATACAAAGCTCGTTGCTTTTCTGCGCATCTATCTGCAGGAAAATGGAAGTACAAGCAATATCGGCAAACGGACATTCATTCACAGAAATACGGTTTTATATAAGCTTAAAAAAATCGAATCTCTCCTAGGTTTCCATCTCGCAGAGCCGTCTGCCCAAATGAATCTGTCACTCGCTTTCATGATCGAAGACCTTATGTCCTGACATTAATCGAGGCTGTGCGGGTAGCACAGCCTCATTAAACCATATAGATTACCCTTTAAAACGTTTCCAATCATCCGCGTATTCAATGAACAATTCATTGATTGCTTTTCCGATTTCGATATACTGATCATTTTTCAGATTGGCGAGTGACACACGGATCGACCATGATGGCCCTTCAAAACCGCTCCCATTCAAGAGGACAATACTATACCGCTCAGCCAATTGAAATAAAAATTCAATCGCACTGCGTTCTTTCTCCAAATACTCGACAAATTCCGGTCCGTATTCCATCCTTGCCCATACAAGAAGGTCATACTCATTGTAGTAGGCCGTGCTGTGCGGGTTCTTTGTCATGGTCAGCCCTTTGAGGTGGTCGTACAATAACTTTTTCCTTTCCCGGCAAATCCGCTTCGTCTGCTCTTTATACGTATTGTCTTCATCCAGCAGTGAGAACACCGAAAAAATAGCCATCTGGACTTGCTGCGGTGTTGAGAGCCCTGCTGTATGATTCAAAGCGACTTGCCTGCTGTCTGCTACGATACGGTTGATGAATGTAATGCTCTCAGGATCGGTCGTCAATGAAGAATAGCGCCTGTTGATTTTTTCTTTCGCTTCGGCAGGCAGCTCGGCAATACGCTTATTGAAAACATTGTCTTCAGCCAGCGCAATAACGCCAAGCCTCCATCCTGTGACGCCAAAGTATTTCGAATACGAATAAACACCTAATGTATTGTAAGGCATAGTGACCATCAGCGATTGGAAGCTGTCGGCAAATGTACCGTACACATCGTCCGTTACAATCATTAAATCCGGATTTTTTTCTTGGACGACTTTTTTCAAATAAGCCATGGATGCTTCATCCATTGCCACTGACGGCGGGTTGCTCGGATTGACGATACAGACAATTTTCACAGCCGGATCTGCCAGCTTATCCAATTCCTCCTCAGGATACTGCCACGTATGCCGCCCATCCTCATTCATTGCCGAAGCATGGACCTCTATCACCTCAAAATTATACCTGGGCAGCTCCGGTATATCGACATAAGGGGTGAAAATTGGAACCATAAGTGCCAGCTTATCTCCATCTTTCATTAAACGATTTGCCATTAATGAATCAAATATATAGCACATTGCCGCTGTTCCGCCCTCAACTGCAAACAGGTTATGCGTATCGGTCTTTGGGTCGCCGCCCATTTCCTTCATTAAATACTCTTTTACGACTTTCTCTATATGAACAAGCATCCGGTCCGGCACGGGATAGTTATCTCCGATGATGCCATCGACCAGTTCAAATAACCAGCCGTCGGGATCGAATGAATGCTGTTCTATGCCATACTCGATAATGTCTGCCAGCAATTCGATGCCGGCTGCTTCTGGGTGTTCCTTGTGATAACGTCTGAAGCGGCCATAAATGCCCGGCTTTTCAGGCATGCCTGCCAAATCTCCATCACTCCATATCCGCTTTGTTTCCTCAACAGCGAATAAGCCAAGTGTAAAAAATGCCTGCCTCGGTGTAGCGGCGGTCCAGTTAGGGTTCCCTCTCCCCGCATTCAACAGGAGGCGGACACCCTTTTTTTCCTGCTGCCGGGCAAGGCTGATCAATTCATCCTTCAATTCAAACGGGCTCAATGTTTCGGCCTTTTTCATCCATTCTTGTCTTGTGCTTCCGTTATCTTTCGTCATCTTAGCTGTCCTTTCACATCTGTTCTATTTCGAAAAAAATAAAATAATGATGGATCCCCACACTGTCAGCAATATATTGCCTACAGCATATGTCACGGTATATCCGAGAACTGGGGCGTTACTCTTTGCTTTTTCCGTAATGGCACCAATGGCGGCAGTCGTTGTCAATGCCCCGGCGCATGCCCCCAGAATAATGGGTGCCTTCCATTTAAAGACATACTTGCCAAGCAATATGCCGGCGATTGTCGGAATGGTCGTCACGACAATTCCTGCAAGCAGAAAGCTGATGCCCGAGGTTTTGATGCCGGATATAAATCCTGGACCAGCGTTGATGCCTACAACCGCAACAAAAGCAGCCAACCCCACATTTGTCAGGAACCAAATGGTCCCTTTTGGTATCAGCCCGATCGTAGGGCGCCGGGAATGGATTAATCCGAATATGAGCCCCATGATCAATGCCCCTCCGCTTGTCGAAAGAGTTATGCCGATCCCGCCAACCTTAAGGGCCGGAATGCCGATCAAGCCTCCAAGTAAAATACCGAGACCAACAAAAACCATATCTGTTTCAGAAGAATCTCTTGCCGGCTTTCCGATTTTATAGGCCAATCGTTCTACATCCTCCTTAGGGCCAGTAAGTGTCAAAACATCCTTCTTATGAACGACCGTATCATGGTCATAAGGGATTTCCTCGCCTGTACTATGAAGCTTGGAAATATAGACACCTCTTGTTAGTGTCTTATTCCGGATGACAGAGATGGCTTGGTCGATTACAGCCTCGTTTTTCACATAGACCTTCAAGTGCTCCAATGGGAAATTAAGCAGCAAATAATCGGACACCTCTGTCCCCAATTCTGCGAACTTCACCTTGCTGACATCACTTGTTTTGAAAGAGAATACAACGCGGTCATCATCCTGGACGACCGTATCGGCATCTGGAACGATAATCTCTTCATTCCGCTTCATACGGACAATGAAAGCGCGGATGTTATCGCTTGATACTTCCTTCTCAATTTGGGAAACTGTTTGGCCGATAAATGCATCATTCAAGATAAAAGCTCTGTAATCCAAATCGGTTGCCCCGGAAAAAACACCGTTCCCTTCTTCAACCTCATCGTTTTTCTTCTCTAGCTTCTTGCTTTCTTCGGCTAAATCAACACCCAATAGCTTAGGTCCGATTGTCGATAACATGAACGCTGTGCCGATAGTGCCGAAAATATACGTCACGGCATACCCCACTGGGACAAAATCGGACATTGTTTTTTTATCGGCAGCGGAAAGGGACAGCTTTGCAATTGCATCCTGCGCAACCCCGATTGTAGCCGATTGCGTCAGCGCCCCTGCGGCAAGCCCTCCTGCCTGGCCGGCATTATAGCCTAATATTTTCGCAACGATAACGGTTGCCGCCAAGCCAATCACACAGACAATGACAGCGAATATGACTTGCGGGATGCCGTCTTTTTTCAAACCTTTGAAAAATTGCGGCCCGGCGTTATATCCTAATGCGAATAGAAACAGCAGAAAGAAAACAGCCTTTACAGTCGGATTGATTGTTATATTCAATTGGCCGACAACCACACCTGTAATTAAAACACCTGTAACTGATCCGACTTTGAAATTCCCGATTTTTATGTTGCCCACCGCATATCCGACAGCGAGCGTCAGGAACAAAGCCAGTTCAGGATACGTCTTAAGAGCATGTACGAACCATGTCATATTTTCACCTCTTCTTGGAATGGACTGATTAGTGACTCTTATTTTTTCCAATAGACCGCATCTTATCCATTCCGCCTAACACTTTCCTTTACTCCATGCGAAAAAACGCTCTCGGCTAATGCCAAGAGCGTCATCCAAGAACCTTTTATCCAGGAGCCATTTTGGGCTCATTTTTTATTTCGCCGGTATAAATCAATCGACTTATATCCTTCAGCAAGAATTCTTTCCATCTCGGCCAACCGTTTTTGCTGTGTCGCCTCTCTTTTCGCACTGTACACATATCTGGCCCAATTCTTTTGATAGCCAGGCGTCAACTGCAAAAAACAAGTCAGTAGATCTTCATTGCCGCATAAGTATGTTTTAATATCCTCCACAAAAGAAATATAATCATCTACGCATTGGCTTTTACGGGGACTCGCCTCTTTTTTTGTTTTCTTTACTGCCCATTTAAGGCCGATGACTGTAAATACCTCATTGAAGCTGACCATCCTCGAGAATTTCAGCGGGCTGCCTTTAATATACCCGTCCTCATCAGTCGGCAGCAGGTCAAAGAAGCGGTCGCGGTCAATATATGCTTCATATATCTTATTATTCTTTTTTGGATACACAATGAACACATAACCCTGTTCATTCAATAACCGTTGGCCGATTACCGTCTGAACAGCTTCTATATATGCCTCTTCACTGAATATAAACATAAACAGGCAATCATATTTATCTCTTTTTAGAGTGTCATCATACTCAATGCCATCAAATTCCGTCATTCCTTCAGGAAGATGAAGGACCGCTTTTTCTTTATATTTTGGGATGTTCAATTTTTCTATAATCGTTTTCATGTAGACTCCCAACAATGCCTCCTTATGAAAAATGCCGCTCTATATTATACTTATCGTTAAAGACTATTGCTATTCTAATATACAAAACAATGAAATGGATTCATGAAGGAGACTATATGTTAAAGAAATTAAAGCTTCAATACCCCGATGCCGTTGAAGAGCCCGATGCAGAAGCAGCTTTACAAGATTATTTCTGGGTCACCCTTCAGGAAGAAACGATCGGCATCCCTTTGAAAAGCTTAACTCCCCAAGAAAAACAACTGCTTTCAGCACTTTTTCACCCTTCAGCCTTGCCTTCCGGATTAAACGTATCTGTTGCACAGATGGCTTGGCACCAATACTTCAATGGAAAAGGGAAGCGGCCGCTGACCAGCTGGACGCATATTCGGCTTATTTATTTTTCTGCTGCCTCCTCTTCCTTTGCCGTCCGGAATTTTGAAGAAGCTATGCTCTCCTTCTTTGCCGAGGAAAGCCTAATCATCTGGGAGAATCCACAAGCCGGCTTCATTATCGAAAACCAGTCATTGGACGCTTTGCCCACCGGAGAACTGAATATGATTATCCAGGTTCTCGAAAGCGATTTTTTTGTTAAGATTCATCTGTTCGCAGGCATTTTCCATGCGATTTCCGACCCTTTGCCCCGCCACTATGAAATGGAGAAACGCTGTTTTTCCATCGCCCGGAAGCATGCTGCGGCCACACGCCTGCATTCTGTCAAAACTATTTTCCCTTATTTACTGCTGGAAGGCATACACGCCGATAAAGACTGGTTTGTAAAGGAAATCCTAGGGGATACAGCGAATGATAAGGAAATGATTCACACAATCAAAACGTATATTTCTTTAAACCGGAATGCCAGCTTAGCATCGAAACAGTTATTCATACACAGGAATAGCCTTCAATACCGAATCGACAAATTCAGTGAAAAAACCAATCTGGATATGAAGCAATTCTCTGATTCCTTGGTAGCTTACCTGGCCATCCTTCTGCTCGAGGACTGACAGCATAGTTCACAAAAGTGCAGAGGCATTTTTGTGCAACATTCACATTCCATTCATTTTTAATAAAGCATACGATTTTACTATAATAAATGACAAATGATTATGGAGGAATGACAGGATGGCTGAATTGCGTTTGGATCATGTATATAAAATGTACGATAATAAAGTAACGGCTGTTGAAGATTTCAACTTGCACATTGAAGATAAAGAATTCATTGTATTCGTCGGCCCTTCGGGGTGCGGAAAATCAACGACCTTGCGGATGATTGCAGGATTGGAGGAAATTTCGAAGGGCGATTTCTATATTGACGGAAAACGGGTCAACGATATTCCGCCGAAAGATCGCGATATCGCCATGGTATTCCAAAACTATGCCCTTTATCCGCATATGTCCGTTTTCGATAACATGGCGTTCGGATTGAAGCTTCGTAAAATGCCTAAAGATGAAATCAACCGCCGTGTACAGGAAGCCGCTAAAATCCTTGGCTTGGAAACGTACTTAAATCGGAAGCCTAAGGCACTTTCCGGCGGGCAGCGCCAGCGTGTGGCATTAGGCCGGGCGATTGTCCGCGATGCCAAAGTATTCCTGATGGACGAGCCGTTATCCAACCTGGATGCCAAGCTTCGCGTTACAATGCGCTCGGAAATCGCCAAACTGCATAAGCGCCTGAATACCACCACTATTTATGTAACGCATGACCAAACAGAAGCAATGACAATGGCAACCCGGCTTGTTGTCATGAAGGATGGCATCATCCAGCAAATCGGTTCCCCGAAAGAAGTTTACGAAAATCCGGAAAATGTATTTGTCGGCGGATTCATCGGTTCTCCATCCATGAACTTCCTGAACGGTACGTTGAAGGATGGTTATTTCCAATTCGAGACAACAAAAGTGACTGTACCGGAAGGAAAGATGGAAATGCTTCGCAATCAAGGATACTTGAATAAAGAATTGATCCTCGGCATCCGCCCGGAGGATTTCCATGATGATTCTCTTTTCATCCAATCCTCCCAGAATACGGCCATATCAGCCCATATCGATGTATCGGAACTGATGGGAGCAGAATTCATGCTGTATTCTTCAATCGATGGCCAAAGCTTTGTGGCCCGCGTCGATGCCCGTACAGTGGTGACAGCAGGACAGGTTCTTGAACTGGCTTTAAATATGGACCATGCCCACTTTTTCGATAAAGAGACTGAGGTGCGCATCCGATAAGCTTCCTTTCCCCTTGGCGCAAGCTTCCGAGGGGATTTTTCATACCTGCCATTCCTCCTACCGGACGCTATTCCACTTCCAGCTTAAACGTATAAAAAGCATCGCCGAGAGAGGTATTTTTATGTTTGTTATCCATCCACCAGACACTGTATACATACGTATAGATCCCTTTTTGGCCAGGGGCTTGAAAGGTTTGGCCGTTTTCCAGCTTTAGCTCCTCCTCCTTATTTTCTTCTACCATTTTAGTAAAATGGATCTCATCCGGCTTCGGCTCAAAGTCCATTTCGATAGAAACTCTTTCATTCGGTTCAACAGCCAAAGGCTTCTTATCCTTCAGTAGCTCATAAGGCCCTGCCGTGTCAGCGCAGACTCCCCTCCCCTTGCTTGACCAGCAATACGTTCCAAGCGTCGATTTCAGGCGGCCAGATTCCGCGGAAATAAGGACATCCGGCGGCTTTGCACCCGACAGTCCGTTTTCCGTTTTGGAACAGCCCACCAGTAAAAAAATGGCCGCCAACAAAATGGACAGCTTCTTCTTTTTCATCCATCCGCCTCCTTTACCACATAGACGTTCAAACTTCCGGCTAGGTTACGCTGATTGGGGATAAATAACAAAAAGCGCCCCCGCATGGCAGGAGGCACTTACCTTTTAATCGATTGGGATTTCAATTGTCTCTGTAACTGTATACTCTTCCCCGTTATGGCTAAAAGTGATCGCTTCGTTTTTCTTCGTTTGCTTTTCAACTTTCAGTGAATCTTTTGTAACCGTTACTTGTAAACGATCCCCTTTCCAGAAAATCGGGAAAGCCAGTTTTGACCAAGCTTCCGGAAGAGAGGGTACAATACGAAGCTTGCCATTCAACATTCTTACGCCGCCGAACCCATTCACGACACATTGCCAGATGCCGCCCAAGGCTGCGGCATGGATGCCGCGGTCACTCGTCTTCATATTAGGCCCCAAGTCGATGGCGCACGCTTGATTGAACAATTTATAGGCCATGTCTTTATCGCCCATATCCGAAGCCAGCACACAGTGTGTAGACAGGCTCAGAGAAGAATCATGCAATGTTTTTGGCTCATAGTATTCCCAGTTGGCCTTTTTGACATCCTGGCTGAACAAATCTTCAAGCAAGTAGAACAGTGCCATCATATCTGCTTGCTTTGATACCTGGATATTATTTACCTGTGTTAAGTTATAGTCTACGAACATTGAGCCGACATTGTCCTGATTTTTATATTTTTCCAGATTGATGACCTGTTTTGTTAGATACGTATCATCCTGCCCGATGACAAGGTCTTCCTTACGCGGCTGCGGCAAATAGACTTTATCCACTTTGCTTTCCCATTTTGCATAGGTGGCATCAAGGTCAAGTTTTTCATTCAGGCGGGCAAAAATTTCCGGCTTTTTTTCCTTCAGCATATGGTAATAGCCCATTGCATTCTTGATAGTCCAATGCGCCGTATAATTAGTGAACGCATTGTTATTGACGTGCTCCTTATATTCATCCGGTCCTACGACATTATTAATATGGTATTCTTGCTTCTCCTCGTTCCATTCCAGGCGTGACTGCCAGAATTTCGCTGTGTCCAGCAACAATTCATAGCCGTATTTCTCCATGAAATCTTCATCGCCAGTGATTTGATAATATTGCCATGCGGCAAAGGCAATATCGGATGTAATATGCTGTTCAATAAATCCGGACCAAATTTTTGTCGCCTCACCTGTGATAATATCGGCAGCTCCCCATACGGGTGTTACCTCTCCATCTTCCAGCCAAGCAGATTCCCAAGGGAACATTGCTCCTTCATAGCCATTTTTCTGCGCTTTTTCGTGGGCGCCAGGAAGAGTCAAGTAACGGTATTCCAGCAGGCTTCGTGCCACTTTAGGATGGCTGTAGATGAAATAAGGCAATACGAATAGTTCTGTATCCCAGAATGTATGGCCTTTATAGCCTTCTCCCGATAAACCTTTTGCCCCAACACTCATGCGGTTATCATGCGCAGGCGTAAAAACAGTCAAGTGATACTGTGCAAAGCGAATGGCCAGTTGGTCGAAGCCATTAGTGCTTTCAATAGTGATCGGGCAGGCATCCCACACGGTTTCTTTCCATGCTTTTGCATGATCCTCGAATAATGCCTTATATCCGATGCTACTAACTGTTTCTAACTGTTTTTTTGAATGGTCTTTCAAGTTGCCGATAGCCTCCGTATCTTTGTCTCTGCTTGTAAATACATTCGCTATTTTTTCGATAGCAAATGTTTCGCCCTTGGCAACTGGAATTTGATTGTAAGCATAATAGATTCTGCGGCGGTCCATCAGAATTAAACCCTCTGCTTCAAATGGCTGGCCGCCCTTTTCGAAGGTATGGGCCGTGTTCAGAGTAAAATCGATATTGCTTTCAGTCGTTGTTTGTACTAATTGCAAGATCTTCTTATCGTATAGGCGTTTTTCTCCCTCTTTAAAATGCTGTACGCCACTGTTGGATACTTGCGCATTAATGCCGGAGGTAATGCCGATTTCCGCATCTTGGCTTATTGGCGTTATTTCCACTCTTTGGGCAATGACATGCTTGTCTGCCAAAGAAATAAAACGGCGGAATGTTAATTGATATGTTTTATTGCTGTTGGACGTCCAGACCAAACTGCGCGTTAGTTCCGCTTCCTTCAGATTCAGTGAACGTTCATATGCAACGATCGTTCCTTGCTCCAAATTAAAGTCCTGGCCATCCAGTGTAATATCCATCCATAGGACATCTGCTGCATTTGGCAGCTCTGTTACTTCATTATCGGCAAATTTATTGAACGTTCCTGCAACGAATAGATTGCGTGTTTCGTCTCTGTTTTTTTCTTCTGCAGCGGCACGCTGGCCCATATAGCCATTCCCTAAGCAAAAAACAGCCTCTGCTTTCCCCACTAATTTCGGATGATAGGCGGATTCTGTAACAATCCAGTTTTCATGGGAATCTGTTCCGCGGTTGTATTGCATAATAGAAGTTGACATATTAAAACGTCCTTTCAAAAGGAATATATTTGATTCTCTTGATGTTTTCACCGTTCGTAAGTATGTAAATATTCCAAAAACATAAAAAATAGGCATTCCCACTCATTTTATCCGAAACGTTTCGTATAAACAAGGAGATATTTAATCTTAGGGTTTTTGTTATGTTAAACTTTAATAAAACCCTTAACGAATAAAACGTTTCGGAAATTTGAGAAATATGGTGATAAAGTGAATATCGTCGACCAGTTCGTTGCCAGCATCGGCTTTTCCGCCAAAAAGGTGGCCTCCTGGAGAAAGCAAAGCCTCTGGAAATCTTTCTTCTATGTGCTGCTCCTTATTCTGTTGTCAAATATATGCATATCAGGCTATGCCCTGTACAAAGGTGCGCAACAAAGCCTTTATGAACAAGCAAAACAATTACATCCGTTCAGCATTACAAAGGAAGGCCTGCATACAGAGGGGCCCCCACAGGCAATCACCCTCCCCCAAGTGGAAACAATCATAGTAATAGGGAGCGGCTCAGCTTCAGCCTTCCGCACAAATGGCATCAAAAATGTCATAGCACTCGGGGAGAAGCAATGGAGTTACGGGAGAATCGGTTTTCCGGGAGCAACATTCGATTATAGTTCTTTCCCGCTCCTAACAGGGAAAAACGGAGATAAACTAACAAGCGAAGAGGCTGTCTCATGGGCGGAAAAAATATCTCCCAAGGTGGCCTATTTCGCTCCCCTCTATCAGTATGCCAATGCAGCGATAGATCTCATCACCCATCTGGCAATTGTCAGTATGCTCGCCTTAGCCGGATTCGGCTTTAAAAAGTTTGTGAAGATCACTTACAGAGAAGCATGGACGATTACTGCTTATGGAATCAGCGCCCCTATTTTTGTGAAGACTGTATTTGAACTAATGGGCTTTGAAAGCAGCTTTTTCTTCTTGCTTTATTGGTGTGTTGTTGGTTTTTTTGCTTTGCGTACCATTCGGTCCATCGAAGAGGAAGCATAAAAAAAATACCGGCATGGCGCTATAAACATGCCGGCATTTTTTATGCACCGGAGGGAGGTGCTGTCGAATCTCTGACGATCAATTGATTATCCAATGTAACAATACATTCCGTTTCTTTTCCCTCGATGAATGACACCATCATTTCTGCAGCTTTTCTCCCCATTTCATATGGGTTTTGGGAAACCGTCGTCAGGCTTGGTGTCACATATTCCGATAACAAAATATTATCAAAACCGACTATTGATAATTGATCCGGAACCATGATGCCCAGTTCCCTCGCGGCCTTTATGACACCAAGCGCCATTACATCGCTCGCACAAAAGATGGCTGTTATTTCCGGATAGCCAAGCACTAGTGAAATAGCGCATTGTTTTGCCTTATCTTCATCAAAATCTCCATCGCAGACAAATTCCGGGCGAAAATCAACATCGCACTCTTCCAATGCCTCCTTATATCCCTTCAGCCGTTCAATACTGACATGGGCAGAATCATGGCCGTTGATGAATGCAATATTCCGATGGCCCATTCGGCATAAATATTTGGTCGCTTGTTTGGCACTTTCAGATTGATTGGTAGTGACATAGCCGGCGTTGGGTGAACTGGCCGGTATGTCGATTAGAACACATGGCTTGCAGCTTTTTTTCGCCTCCAGCAAGTAAGGATCATCTATTTTTAATCCTTGGATGATGATCCCGTCCAAATTCCGTTCATTATACAATTGTTGATACGTTTTATTCCTTTGTTTGGAGCTCGTCGTAGTCAGCATGACCAATTCATACTCCAAATGCTGCAAGTAATCCATCGCACCGCACAACGTTTGGAACATAAAATTATCCTTAATGCCGGATCTTTTCAAATCTGTAATCAGAAAGCCGACCGTATGGCTTGTTTTCATTACAAGGCTGCGCGCCAGCATATTAGGCGTGTAGCCCAATTGTTTAGCTGCTTCCTGAATTTTTCTCCTTGTGTTTTCATTGACATCCAAATAACCGTTCAATGCTCTGGATACCGTTGTTGTAGAAAAGCCAGTAGCTTTCGAAACATCCTTTATAGTTGCCAACAACTTTCTCTCCTCACGAATAGTTCATCTTTTTGTGCCATTTTATATCATACTTATTTAATAAAATTTTTGTACTATTTTTATTATAAGTGTTTTCTGTTTTTTTCTCAAAAAGAAGCACCTTATCCCGAAACGTTTTGGATATTATATATTAAAAATAAACAATATATACAATTTACAAATAATAAGCATTGATTTAATAACTCTCAATGTTTAAAATTTAGTAGACAATATATCCAAAACGTTTTCATAAAGTAATGGTTATACATCTTGAGGAGGCTAATACAACATGAAAAAGTTCATCAAACCAGCTGTTGCAGCCATGGCATCTGCTATGTTGCTCGCTACCGCTGGCTGCAGTTCGGACGGCAACAAAGAAAAGGCATCAGCCGATGAAAAAGCAAAAACAATTACAGTCGGATCGTGGAAAGGTTCCGAAGCGGAAGTTGCCACCTACGATCAATTGCTAGAAGCTTTTACTAAAAAGACAGGCATCAAAGTTAAAAAGCGGATTTATAACGATTATGCTACTCAGCTACAAACAGATTTAATCGGCGGAACAGCGCCAGACGTGTTCTATGTGGACGTATCTGAAGCCCCTGCACTGATTGAACAAGGTGTTCTTGAGCCCCTTGACTCTTATATTGATAAAACAAAAGACTTCGATAGCGAAGATTTTTATAAACCTGCCTACGACGGATTTAAAGGAACGGATAAAAAGCAATATGGTATTCCGAAGGATAACTCCACTCTAGGTTTATTCTATAACGAGACATTGTTGAAACAAGCTGGCGTTGATCCTTCAACACTCCCTACCGAAGCAACAGAGTGGCCGGAATTCCTGAAAAACCTGCAATCGAAGCTGCCTAAAGGAAAACAAGCCTTTGTTTCCTCTCCTGAATTGTCCCGCCATATGCATGTATTGCAAGTGAACGGAACAAAAATTGTAGATAAGGACGGATATGCTGTTCTTTCCAAGAGCAATCAATTGGAATATCTTCAGATGTACGTCGATGCCTATAAAAATAAAACGATCAACAGCGCAAAAGATTTAGGGCAGGGTAACTCCGGGGATTCTTTCGGCGTTGAAGCTGCCGCTATCATGCTTGAAGGAAACTGGGGCGTCGCTAACCTGCAGCAAAACTTCCCCGACGTAAAATTCGGAACAGCTGAACACCCAACGATCGGCGGCAAAAAAGCATCAATGATGTTCACGGTTTCATACTCTATGAACGCCCATTCCGATAAAAAAGAGGCTGCCTGGGAATTCATCAAGTACGTAACCGGCACTGAAGGAATGAAATTGTGGGCTGAAGGCGCCGGTGTAATCCCAAGCCGCACATCTGTCACTGAAGATATGAATCTAAAAGACAACGCATTGATGGCGCCATTCATCGCTGCCGCCGACTATGCTACTACATGGCAGAATGGCCCTACGCTGCCGATCATCATGCGTGAATACAACAATATGCTTCCGGCAGCACTTAAAGGTGAAATGTCATTGAAGGAAGCTATGAAAAAAGCAGAAGCATCTGCCAATAAAGATATTAAAACGCAAATCAAAAACTGATAGTCAACAACCGTCATACTCGTACGGTCTTAGAAAAGAGCTAAAACATAAAAGGCGCCTTCTTACATATCAATGTCCGGAAGGCGCCTTTTACAAATACACGAAAGGAGCCAGATGAATGGCAAAAGAATCACGATCTTCCAACCAGTCTCCGATAGAGCCATTAAAGAAAAAGGGCTCTAAAAAAAAATACCGTGAAGCTCTGACAGGCTACGGATTCATGCTACCAGCAGTCATAATCATGCTTATCTTCACTTTGATCCCTATCTTTTACTCACTCTTCTTATCATTTACGAAAGTAAATTTAATTGGCGGTATCAATTTTGATTGGGTAGGCCTTAAAAACTACAGTAATGCATTGAACGATGAACGCGTATGGATTGCACTGAAAAATACCCTTCGCTATGTCATCATCGTTGTTCCATGCCAAACGATCATTGCCTTGCTGATTGCCGCAGTCTTGAATTCAGGCGTTAAATTCCAGAATACGTTCAGGACGATTTTCTTCCTGCCGACATTGACTTCCAGTTCGGCTTTGACGATGATTTTCATGTTCCTATTCAGCCTGAACGGCCCTTTCAACAATATCCTTGTCAGCATGGGAATGATTGATGCGCCCATTAACTTTATTAACGAAACAGAATTCGCTTTAAACACGATCATGGTGATGAATATCTGGTCAACTGTTCCATTCTTTATGACTATTTATTTGGCAGGCCTGCAGGATATCCCTCACTCTCTATACGAAGCAGCCGATATCGATGGTGCAAATGCATGGCAAAAATTAATAAAGATTACCGTTCCTAACCTAACACCTGTAACAAACTATGTCCTATTGATGGGCATCATCGGATGTTTCCAATTATTCGACCAAGCCTATATTATTTCCGGAGGCAGCGGCGGACCGAACAACGCTACTTTGACCTTCTCGCTGATTATCTATCAATATGCCTTTAAGACGATGGGAACAATGGGGTATTCTGCAGCGCTTGCCATCATCTTAACCATCCTAATCTTTGTGGTTTCCATGATTGCACGTAGAGTAAATCGCGAAGAGTCGCATTATTAAGGAGTGACACCTATGAAAAAGTTTAAATGGTCGAGAGCCATCCTATATGCCATTCTTGTCATATATGCTCTTGTAACGCTCTATCCGTTTCTATGGGCAGTAATGGCAGCCTTCAAGCCTTACAAGGAAATTGTGGCAGGCGGTTTGAATATACTGCCACAGGAAGGCACACTGGATAACTTCAAATATATCTTTACAAAGGACCCGCTATTCGTGAAATGGATCTTCAATTCCTTCATCATTGCGGGCATCGGAACAATCGTCAATATCATCATCAACACCATGTCCGGATATGCGTTGGCCCGGCTTCGCTTCCCTGGGCGCAACTATATTTTCATTCTGATTTTAGTGGTCATGATGGTACCGGCGCAAATTTTATTAATACCAAACTACTTGATTATGAAATCACTTGGATTGCTTGATACATACAGTGCCCTGATCCTGCCGGGCGCCATCAATTTTGCCTACATCTTCATGATGCGCCAATTCTTCATCAATTTCCCGAAAGAAGTCGAAGAAGCGGCACAAGTCGATGGTCTGAACAGATTCCAAACATTTTTCAAAATCGTTTTCCCGATGGCGCGCCCATCAATCGCCACTCAAGGTGTATTTGTATTCCTTGGTTTCTGGAATGAATTCCTAAAGCCGCTCCTGTACATTTCTTCTCCGGAAAAATATACATTGACGCTCGGACTGCAAACATTCCAAAGCCAAAACCTGACACAGTGGAACTACATAATGGCGGCCTCCGTCATATCCATCGTCCCAATCATCATCCTATACATCCTGCTGAACAAATACTTCATGCAAGGCTTCAGAATAGGCGGGGACAAATAGAAAAGCGAAAGGCGTCTGCTTAGCCCCGACAAGCTTAAGGCAAAACACTGACAAAGGCTGCCCTTTGCCTTTGACAGTGGTTTGACTTAAGACCTCGAGGGGCTGGCGCCTGTAGCCGGATCATGAAAAGCCGGTACCGGTGGCTCTTTTTCCAAAGAAAAAGAGTCAGTATAATCTAGTAATATACCAAGGAAAGAAGGAAACCCATTGAATAAGCTAGAAGCTGTCATTTTTGATTTGGATGGTGTCATCACAGATACTGCAGAATTTCATTTCCTTGCCTGGCAAAAGCTCGGGAAGGATTTAAATATCCCGTTCGACCGGGAATTCAATGAAACATTGAAAGGGGTCAGCCGGACGGAATCCTTGGAGCGTATTCTGGCATTTGGCAACAGGCAGGATGATTTTTCTCCAGCAGAAAAGGAAGCGCTCGCTGTAAGGAAGAATAATCATTACGTAGAACTGATTGCTCATATCACTGCCGAGGATTTGCTTCCAGGCATCGGGCATTTTTTAATTGATTTAAAGAAAGCCGGGTTGAAGACCGGTATGGCGTCAGCTTCAAAGAATGCATTTAAGGTGACAGAAAGACTGGGCGTACAGCATCTGTTCGACTACATTGTCGATGCCGCAGCTGTTACCCATTCCAAGCCTCATCCGGAAGTATTCCTGAAGGCAGCAGAAGGTCTTGGCGTTTCTCCGGAAAACTGTATTGGTATAGAAGATGCACAAGCCGGAGTAGAAGCCATCAACTCCGCTGGCATGCTGGCGATCGGCGTTGGCGACCAGAAAGCGCTGAAACATGCGGCTCATGTCGTATCTTCGACTGACCAACTGACTCTTAATCTAGTAAAAAGCATTTTCGATAAGTGCTAAATGAAGCACACGCAGCAAAAGGCTCAGCAAAGCACGCTCTGTTCGTGATTATTTTGACGGGCCTTTTCTTCTGCACGATTACCTTATAGGAGGGACGTCCGCATGACTTGGACACTGACATCCGCAAAACTATCCCAAAAGGACTTATTGCAGGAAGAAAGCTTATTTTTTCTCGGCAACGGTTATTTAGGGGTCCGCGGCAATTTTGAAGAAGGCTATCAAGACGATTTTACGAGTATCAGAGGAACTTATATCAATGCGTTTCATGAAGTGACAGAGATTACACACGGTGAAAAATTGTATGGTTTTCCTGAATCACAGCAAAAGCTGGTCAATATTACAGACGCACAGACAATTTCCCTCAGCATCGATGGGGAATCCTTTTCTTTATTCGACGGCGATGTCCTTTCCTATGAACGGAAATTGCATATGGATAAAGGCTATGCAGAGCGCTTGATCAACTGGCGTTCCCCTAAAGGCCATGAACTGAAGCTGGCCTTTAGGCGCGCTGTATCCTTCGATGTAAAAGAACTATTCGCTATTCAAGTAACCATTGAACCAATTAACTATCACGGCGAGATCACGATTACCTCTACCATTAATGGAGATGTTGAAAACTTCACCGATCCTACTGATCCACGTGTTGCATCCGGCCATGCAAAACGCCTGCATGTCATTGGGGCATCAGAAGAAAACGGCGTTTGCTCGATTATCAATGAAACATACGTGTCCAAACTGCGGACTGCTTGTACAGCAACCTATTCAGTAGATGCCGAGCATTCACTGCTTCATCAAGTCCAGGAAAAACAAATTACAACAACATGCTCTTTCATGCTGACTAAGCCGGTCGTCTTCACTAAGTGGATGGCTTACACAGACACCCTGCGCCACGGGGATCAACTACTTGATAAAGCGGTAAAAGCCCTGCATGCATTCACCCATTTTGAAGGACTTCTGGATGCGCAGAAAGCCTATTTGGCGGATTTCTGGAAGCATGCCGACATTATCATCGGCGGCGATGCCAGCCTGCAGGAAGGCATACGCTTCAACCTATATCATCTGCTGCAATCCGCCGGCCGCGATATGCATTCCAATATAGCTGCCAAGGGATTATCAGGAGAAGGATATGAAGGGCATTATTTTTGGGATACCGAAATTTACATGCTGCCGGTCTTCCTGCTGACAAAACCGGAGCTGGCCAAAAATTTATTACTATACCGCTACCATATATTAGATGGAGCGCGTGAGCATGCAAAAATAATGGGACATTCAAAAGGGGCATTGTTCCCATGGCGTACAATTTCCGGAACCGAATGCTCCGCTTATTACCCTTCAGGCTCAGCCCAGTATCACATCAGCGCAGACGTGGCATACAGCTACATTCAATATTACTTGGCCACAAAGGACATTGAATTCATGAAGCAATACGGTGCGGAAATGCTGTTTGAAACGGCACGCCTATGGGCGGATGCGGGGCATTTTATCGATAACCGATTTGTCATCAACGATGTAACAGGTCCCGATGAATATACATGCGTAGTCAACAATAATTACTATACAAACGCCATGGCGAAGCACAATCTAAAATGGGCTGCCGCTATCTATCGCAACCTTGCAGAAAGCGATGCTGAAAGCCTTCAGGCAGTTACAGAAAAAATCGGCATGCTTCCGGAAGAAGCGGCGGAGTGGCAGAAAGCGGCCGATCTGATGTTCCTTCCTTATGATAAGGAGAAGGATGTGAACCCTCAGGATGATAGCTTCTTCCAAAAAGCAGTCTGGGATTTTGAACATACACCTAAAGAGAAGTACCCATTATTGCTTCATTACCATCCGCTAGCGTTATACCGCTATCAAGTATGTAAACAAGCGGATACAGTCCTTGGGCATTTCCTGCTGGAAGATGAACAAGATTTCAGTACAATCAAACATTCATATGATTATTATGAAAAAATCACTACGCATGATTCCTCGCTGTCGCATTGTGTTTTCAGCATCATGGCCTCCAAAGTGGGATACCGGGACAAAGCGTATGATTATTTCATCGAAACAGCACGGCTTGATTTGGATAATACGCACGGCAATACAAAAGACGGACTTCATATGGCCAATATGGGCGGAACATGGATGGCCATCGTCTATGGGTTTGCAGGCCTGCGCATTAAAGAAACAGGATTAGACATCTCCCCCGCCCTTCCCGAACAATGGAGCGACTATTGCTTCACCACTAGGTATCAAGGCTGCCTTCTTGCCATTACAGTGAACCAATCTTCCTTGAGACTGCAATTAGTTGAAGGAAAAAGCTTATCTATAAGGGTTTACGGGAAACCCGTACAAATTACAGCAGAGCAGCCGGTCGAGCTGCCCGTACAGTCTTAGTCCAGAAACGAGCGGATACCAGCCACTATGGCTGGTATTTTTTATTTCTGTTCTTTTTGGTTTGGCTTAAGGAATAAATACAGGTATGCTTTTGTATAAAGAAAACGGTAAAGAAGGTAAGAACTATTATGTCCGCTATTCTAGTCGTACTGATCATCCTTATCGTCTATTATCCCTTGACCGGAGATAGATCCATTTTAAAAACAGCGATTCCCATACTGGCCGGATTACTCGTGTTCCACTTCTCTCCTTTTGTTTTATCCTACTTTCAGATAAGCGAGAGTGTAAAGTTCACCATCCGTTTTTTACTGTTGGCCATATGTTTGGCCATCTCTTTTGCTCTTATTAAGAGATACATGAAATAGAAACTGAAAAAAACACCTTATCCGTAAGCCTGCAGACTTTTGGATAAGGTGTTTTTGGGTTTTATATTTTTTTAACGAACTCAGACTTTAGCTTCATCGCTCCGAATCCATCGATCTTACAATCAATATCATGGTCGCCATCCACTAAACGGATGCTTTTCACTTTTGTGCCTTGCTTCAGGACAGATGAACTTCCTTTTACTTTCAAATCTTTAATGACTGTTACAGCATCGCCGTCATTCAAGATGTTTCCATTCGCATCCTTGACAACCTTTTGGTCCTCATTCTGCTCCGCTTCAGCTGTTGCTGACCATTCATGGGCGCATTCAGGGCAAACCAGCAGGCTTCCGTCTTCATATGTGTATTCTGAACTACATTTTGGGCAATTAGGCAATTCTTGCATCGTTCACATTCCTCAATTCATTTTTATTATATAATAATCCAGTCTCATTCCCTTTTGAACAAGCCACATGGATTTCCAGCGTAACATTCAATTATTAGTTTGGATAACAACAAAAAATCCACATATAACAAACTGATCAATAGGAAAAAACACGACTATTTATTATTATAATATAATTTATGAACCTTTTCCTATTCGTTTACCCATCCATTTTTTCCAAAGAGCTGCCACCTATTATTCTGAAGGGAAACATTCCACTATAAAAAGGGGATTTAAGGCATATGTATCCTTAGGAACACATTTTTAATTGGAAATTGTTATTTTCTTTTCAACAATTCCTTCTTTCGATAACGATGCAAAGTAGGCGTTTCCACCCTTTGTAAAAAATCCAACCGTACCCCCATACTGCCATCTAAATGAATCCTTTATCGTATCTTTCAACTCAATTTTTTGAGTTGTAGCGGAAATAACCATAAACCCAGATGAAGCCTTCGGATAAATAAGGGTCGCCACTCCATTCTTCACCTGGACGGCAGGCTTTGCCTCCCGAATGAATCCTGGCAATCCTGTCTTGGAAGCAAGGACTTTTCCATCTGCACCGATAAGGTACATAAATCCTTTTTGATCAGGAGTTGTACCGGCGATCATATATGCATCGAGCAGGTCAATGTAAGTGACATCATACGTATAATAAGCGACTTTTTTATGCAAGACTTTAGGTGCGGAAACGAATTGGTTCGTTTCCGGGTCATAGACTGCGTACATCAGTTGGGCATATTCCTGGCCGCCTACATATCTTTGCCAGACTAATGCTGTATTTTCCTTAGAGGCAGCAATGATTGGCCACCACTCTCTGTTCTTCCCGGATGTGAGTTTTTTCCCGTACAAAATCTTCCCTTCTGAGGATAAAGTGGTGACCAGGACATCTTTTCCTGAGCCAAGATCGTTCACACCGCCGCCATCGACCCAATCATCGGACCAGAACACAACATGGCGGTTCTTGACTGAAACTCCATGCCCGGAATGTCCTCCATCTTTAATGGTCTGTGGGTACGGTTTGATGACATTGAAATCCTGATCATATATGACATATCGTTGTGCCACTTCATTTTCAGCATTATTGCCGTCTTCAAATGTCAGCATAATATGCCCGTCCTCTGTCATTCCCCCGCTCACCGGCTCCTGTGCCTCCGGTTCATCAATCAAGGTCCTTGGCGATTCAATCTTTGGTTCTTTGCTATCCAGTGCTGCCTCGTACACATTATGATTCCAGCTGCCATCATCCTTTTCAGTATCTTCTTTTGGATGTGAACCAGACCAAATAAGATGATAGTTCCCCCCCTTGTTGGGAATTAAATCGATTCCATGCATATATTCACGAAGATCTTCATCTTCATCATATTGTTGGCGTTCATTTACATTCGACAGGCTACTGACCTTATAGACCGTTTTCGTTGCTTGCTTCCCTTCCGTCTCGTCCGGATTGCATGCAATCAGTACAGCGCTCGTTAGAAGCGTTATGCCCAAAAGCAGCGGCCAACCTTTTATAATTCTCATCGATAGTCTCCTCTGTATTTTTTACCTTTATTGTAAATGCTGTCCAACTAAATTGATATAAAAATAAGCTTACAACGCTACCTCAGCTCTCGGCACAATCAACACGTTTGTTAGGAATTTACGATTAGAAAGCTTTGACTTCCAGGATAAAATAAGGTAAATTACATATGTAACGAACATTTTTAAAAAGTAATTACTATAACGTTCGTATTTAGAGGTGGATAAAATGAGAAAAGTATTTGATTACGAAGATATTCAATTAATCCCGGCCAAATGCATTGTCAACAGCCGTTCTGAATGTGATACAAGTGTTACTCTTGGCAAGCATACGTTTAAATTGCCTGTCGTACCAGCCAACATGCAAACCATCATTGATGACCGAATTGCTATTTACTTAGCTGAAAACGGTTACTTTTATATCATGCATCGCTTCAATCCGGAAACACGCATGTCTTTTATAAAAGATATGCACGAACGCAGCTTGATCGCTTCGATCAGTGTCGGTGTGAAGGAAGAAGAATACGAATTCGTCAAACAACTGGCAGAGGAAAAAGTAATCCCTGAATATATTACAATCGATATTGCCCATGGGCATTCGAATGCGGTCATACGAATGATTCAGCATATCAAACACCATTTGCCTGAAAGCTTCGTTATTGCAGGAAATGTAGGGACACCTGAAGCAGTCAGGGAATTAGAAAATGCAGGTGCCGATGCAACAAAAGTGGGAATCGGACCAGGAAAAGTCTGCATCACCAAAATCAAAACCGGATTCGGTACAGGAGGCTGGCAGTTAGCTGCCCTGCGCCTATGCTCAAAAGCAGCGACAAAACCCATTATTGCTGATGGGGGCATCCGAACACACGGAGATATCGCCAAATCTGTCCGCTTTGGCGCATCCATGGTGATGATCGGCTCCCTATTCGCTGGCCATGAGGAATCTCCTGGCGAAACCATCGAAAAAGACGGCAAGCTCTATAAAGAATATTTTGGTTCAGCTTCCGAGTTCCAAAAAGGCGAGAAAAAAAATGTGGAAGGCAAAAAGATGTATGTTGAGCATAAAGGCCCTTTAGAGGACACATTGAAAGAAATGGAACAAGATCTTCAATCCTCCATTTCTTATGCAGGCGGAAACAAACTCGACGCCATCCGCAAAGTCGATTATGTAGTCGTAAAGAACTCCATCTTCAATGGCGATAAAATATTTTAATTGACGTGAAGAAAGGCGGCCAGGAACCATTAACAGGGTTCTTGTCCGCCTTCTTTTTGGTGCCTTATAAGAAACAGAATGAGGTTTTATTTATACATTGGCTTCTTCCTGTTGGTTGAACTTTTGGACAAGCTGGTCTATAAGGCTTACTGCAATCATAGTCAAAATGTTAAGAAGAACGATAAACAATCCGATATTAATATCTTGCAATCGATCAGGGAGTGCGGGGAATAATGTAGCTGTCGTTGCACTTGATATACCTACATAGATAGCGACAAGAATGCCTACAATCATGCCGCTGATCGCTCCTGATTTCGTTATAAAATTATTCTTGGTTAATGAACAGTATAGTGCAGGAGCCAGTTGTGTAATGAAATTATAGCTCATCAAGAAAAGGAGATTCAGAGCACCGCTTGAATGCAGGGCTAAATACAAACTAATGATGGCGAGCAAAATGGTAAAATTTCGTGCTACTTTACCCAAATGCTTATCAGACGTATTTTTGGCATAGGCGGCATATATATTTTTGGTCAGCATGGAAGAGGCCGCAATCAAGTAAACGGAACAAGGAACTAACGCCCCCAATAAGCCGATTGCACCGACGACACCGACAAACCATGGATTAAACGTCTGTATAATGAGGTTAACCAATGCCAAATCGCTCTGTCCTGCAACCAATCCCGGTATGACCAATAGGGCAGTAAAGCCGACCATGCAGGCAAATAGCTGCATAAGGGAATAGAGAGGCAATAGCATCGTATTTTTCCGTAATGCTTTATCGCTTTTAGCTGAAAAAGTAGATAAAAATGAGTTCGGCCACATAAAGAAGCCGATTGTATTTAAAATAATCGTCGATATAAACCAAATGGTACTCGCCCCAGTATGCTTCAAGGTCAAAATATCAGGGGCGGATTCGCTCAGCTGCTTAAATACAGGCGAAATCCCTCCACTGTAATGAAAGGGGATGTAAATTCCTAAAAACACTAATACACCGAATGTCATTACATCCTTTACAAGCGCAACTCTTGAAGAACCATGCAGACCGGATATCAATGTATAGATTACGACGGCTATTACCCCGCCCCAAATGGCTACAGTGGGGGATATCGCCCCGAATGAGGCAACAGAAACGATCAATCCAAGCCCCTTAAGCGCAATAACCATCATAGGGACCATCGATACGACACCGACAATCGTTACAATCTTACCAAGCAAAGGACTGTCATACTTTGACATGAAAAAATCGGCCTGCGATAACAGTTTATGTTTTTTGCTATAGCGGCGGATAGCCGGCAAAATCCAGAAACCTACGATACAACCGAGAGCAATATACGACATAATGTAATAAGCAGACGGCCCTCCTGAATAGGCCAAGCCGACAAGCCCTGTTAACGTGAATGTCGTAAAGAATTCTCCAGCGAGCAGGAAGAAAGTGATGATAGTGCCCATACTGCGACCGCCGAGCGCCCATTGTTCAATTCCACTTCCCTGCCCCCTGCTGGACTTCAACGCCCAATATATACTCAATAATAGAAAAAAAACAATAACAATTACTGCCGTATTCATTCATTTTCCTCCTCTGGCAAACGGCCATCCAATTTATAAAGAATGGTTAAAATGACTGATGTCAATATGACCCAAAGGACAATCCAAAAATGCAAAAATGGCAGACCAAGGACAAATGGTTCTATACGGTTTGCGAATTCAAGGCCGCCTATCAACCCGATAAAAGGCAAAATGGCCAGTAAATAATATCCCTTCATAACCGATCCCTCCTGAATTTACTGTACAACTGTTCCAGTCAAATTTTTTATGAATTGTTCCATCCGATTGAGCCCTTCCTCCAGATTTTCCATCGAGCATGCGTACGATATGCGGATATAACCTTCCCCGTAATCAGAAAAAGCATTGCCGGGGATGACGGCCACTTTTCCTTCTTTAATAAGCCTATTTGTAAATTGATTAGAGCTTAAGCCTGTCTTATCAATAGAGATGAATAGATAGAAAGCTCCATCCGGCCGAATAATATCTAATCCCATATCCGTTATACGGCCAACTATATAATCGCGCCTTACTTCGTATTCCCGCCTCATGGCATCCACCTCCGGCAAATCCCTCTCCAAGGCAGCCAAGGCCGCATATTGGCTCAGCGAACTGGCACAGACACAGTTGAATACGTGCACCTTCAGCATTTCTGCAGTGAGATAGCTGGGAGCCAGTGTAAATCCAAGGCGCCAGCCTGTCATAGCATGAGATTTAGAGAGGCCGTTGATGATGATGGTTTTTTCTTTCATTTCCGGAAAGGCTGCGATCGATCGATGTTTTTTTCCATAGGTCAGCTCACTATATATCTCATCTGATACAATGAAAATTTCCTTGTCTGACAGAAGATCGGCAATATCCTTTAATTCCTCCTCATCCAATAGGCTGCCGCCCGGATTGGATGGATAAGGGAGAACGATGCATTTTGTCCGTTCGGTGATTTTTTCCTCAATCATTTTTGCTGTCATCTTAAATCGATTTTCCCTTGTGTCCACAAAGACAGGCTCAGCATTGCATAATCGGATGAGCGGTTCATAGCCGGGATAAATAGGTGCAGGAAGAATCACTTCATCTCCTTCCTCTAAAATCGTTCTAAAGGCAATATCCAATGCTTCACTTGCTCCGGTTGTAATCAAAATTTCATCTTCTGCCCGATAATGCAGCTGATAGCGTCTAGCCATATAATCAGAAACTGCTTGCCGGAGCTGCAATAGCCCGGCATTATGCGTATAGCCTGTCAACTGCCCATCGAGCGCTGCCTTGCCGGCCTCGATGATTGGTTGAGGAGTGGCAAAATCGGGCTGGCCGATGGTAAAATTAATAATGCTTGGATCATCGGCCACCCTGTTAGCTACATCGCGAATGCCTGAAATCTTAATGCCCTTTACACGTTTGTTGATTAAATGGTCCATCTATTCAACCCCTTTTCATAGTGTCATAGCTTATCTAGCAACTATTATGCCAATAAGAAAAACCCTATAAATGTAAGCATTTACATAGACAGGGTCTCTATTTTCTGATTCTAAATAGATTCATAGAGTCTTTTGCAGAGCATTCTGTGTACATCACAATGGAGTTTTTCTAATTGCTGTGCTAAAGGGGAAAAAACCGATTCATAAACGAATCAGTTTTCATTTATTTAAAAATTCAGATATACTATTCTAATAAAAATAAATCAGGTAAAGGACTGCATGTGATGAATGCCAAACTGCTTCATGATCTTAATGAACATTTTATGTTTGACGTATTAAATTCCTTGGAAGATGGCATTTGGATTCTGGATAAGGACGGCAATGTTTTATGGGTCAACGATCAGGTAAAGGAATCGTTTAAGGAAATCACTGATACGGAATTACTGGCAGACAATGTAATGGACATGGAAGAACGAGGCATCTTTTTCCCTTCCATCGCAAGGCTGGTTATCGAGCACAGAAATTTTGTCAGCACTGTCCAGGTTACGAAAAATAACGTTATTTTGCTCGTATCAGGAAACTATATCCCTGATGAAAATGGACATATCAAATATATTATCACCCATGCGCGTGAGCTCAGCAAAACGTTAAAAGCGACCATCGAACCGGAAAAAACGGAAGCTCTCCTGCAGCAATACAGACAGCAAATGAAACAAGTCATTCTGCAAAAATACCGTGAAACCGACGATCATCTAATCGGACAAAGCAAGGCAGTAATGACGATGTTTGATTGGATCGAGAAAGTGGCAGATGTCGATACGACCATACTCCTAACCGGCGAAACAGGTGTCGGAAAAAGTACGGTCGCCCATAAAATACACCAACTGGGCAATCGGAATAACCAGCCTTTTATCCATTTGAACTGCGGGGCAATTCCTGAAACCTTATTGGAATCAGAGCTGTTCGGCTATAAGAAGGGAGCCTTCACCGGAGCCAGCCATAATGGAAAGCCCGGACTCATCGCAGCCGCAAACCGCGGAACGCTCTTTTTGGATGAAATCGCCGAGTTTCCTTTGCGCCTTCAAGTGAAGCTTCTGCAATTTCTACAGAATAAGACGTATTTACCGCTGGGAGATTCTAAGCTAAGAAAAGCAGATGTCCGTATAATCGCTGCTACTAATGCCAGTCTTCAAGATCGTGTAAAGGAAGGCAGCTTCAGGGCCGATCTCTTTTATCGTCTCAATATCCTGCCCTTTACCATCCCTCCGCTCAGGGAGCATAAAGAGGACATTATACCGCTGGTGCATTTTTATTTACAGAAATACAATCAGAAATACGGAAAGATCCATACGCTATCTGAAAAGCTAATCAATGCCTTATATAATCATAGGTGGGAAGGCAATATCCGCGAGTTAGAAAACCTATTGGAGCGCCTTGTCATTACGACCGAACAGCGGGAAATAACTTTAACTGATTTACCAAAGGAGTTCGATCTGGAAACAGAGGAACTCGAAGAAGCGGTAGAGGAGATAACGGGCACATTGCCGGAGCAGTTGGAAAAAATCGAAAAAAATAGGATTATGAATACATACAAAGAACTGCAGAGTACCAGAAAGACCGCACAAAAACTGGGCGTCTCCCAATCCTATATTATCCGCCGCCTTAAAAAATATAATTTAACGATTACACAGGATAAAGAGCTGGTGGAAGAACTCCATGCAGATTAGTCCTAACAAAAAAAAGCGAATAAACGGCTTAAGCCTATGTTCGCTTTTTTACGAATACATATCCCGTTTGTCCTCTGGCATGTCATTATATACTCTAAAGGTATTTTTTCCGCTATGTTTGGCATAATATAAGGCTTTATCTGCATAAGAAATGACTTCTTCCGACCGTTGCAGCTGAGATGTGTTTATATAGGCGCCCAAGCTGATCGTAACCACTTCCCCATTTTTATTACTGAGGAACTCGATTTTTTCCTGTTCGATAGCCCGTACGATTTGGCTGGACAATAAGTGGATTTCATCACTTGATTTATCATGGAATACGATTAAAAATTCTTCCCCTCCGTACCTGCCGATTCTTCCACCGTTTGCACCGACAAGATTCTTCATCACGTGTGCGGCCCTTTCCAGACATTTATCTCCTTCAACATGGCCATATGTATCATTATAGAGCTTGAAATTATCGATATCGACGACCATGCAGCATACCAAATGGCCGGGCTTCTTAAGCCAGGTATGCATACACTCAATAATTGATTTTCGATTAGGAATATTGGTCAGAAAATCATTGTATGCAAAATAATTCAATTTGGCATTTTGTGTCTCGATCATCCTCTTTTTCCTATAGTCTTTATAGGCTTCATTATTGCAATACCGGACAATAATATTGGCAATAATGACCATATAGAAGGAGTTGACCGTTTCAGCCCAAAAAAGCTTAGAAGGCAAATCAGGTATAAAAACCAATAGCATCAAAAAAATAGTGAAACTGATGAAATGAATGGTCCAATGAACCAAAGATGGTATACGTACCCCAACTGAATTTAGTAATACAATTTGCATAAAGATATAGGAGGACAAGCCAGTCCTCACATCTAAAGCGGCAAATACAGCGCTCCACACTGAAATAAACAAAACATATCCATATTGTATACTCTTCATTCTCTTGATCTGTTGAGTGGAAAAATGAAATACCCCCAGAAAAAGAATAGCCCCTGCAATAGCTGAAAGATATACATACAAATAATAATCCGGAATCTCAGGCAATTTAAAGTCGGCGGAAAAATAAAAGCCTGCCATCATAATGCTTTCTAACAGGAGCACCATGATGGCAACAATCAATAAAAATTTTCTATTCTTCGCAAGGCGAAATTGCCAAAAGTCATGGTCATGCATAATTGCCGGGTCTGTAAGGATCTTGGATCGTAAACCTTTCATGGCATCACCCATTTTTCATTTTTATATTTTTTAGTATATCACAATAACTTTCTGAAAATTTATATCAATGGGCTGTATACTAAAAAAGAAGCCTTATCGGAAGGCTCCTCATTTTGGATTAAAAAATCGTGAAATCCCATTTTCTTGCGATATGCCGCAATAATTGCACCCCTGCGACACTGTTTCCGATTTCATCTATAGCTGGGCCATAAATGCCGATGCCGCAGCCATCTGGAAAAGGAGTTCCCTGGGACTTGACGCTTGGGGGAATAGCCGCCAAAATGCCGCCGGACACGCCGCTTTTAGCTGGTACACCCACAAATGCGGCGAACTTGCCGGATGCATTATACATGCCGCAGGTTACCATCAACGCCTTTGTCAACCGGGCTAATTCCTTCGAAAAAATCTTTTCCTTCCGTACAGGATGATATCCATCCAGTGCCAGGACTAACCCAATCATAGCAATTTCCTCTGAATTCACCTCGATGGAACATTGCTTTAAATACACTTCCAATGCTTCTTCAACAGAGCCTTCCAGGAATCCGGTCTCCTTCAAGTAGTGGGCCAATGCACGGTTTCGATGGGCCGTGTGCCATTCCGACTGGAATACTTCTTCGTTTACCTTCGGCCGCTTCCCTACTATCTTTTCGATAAAGGTACAGATTGCTTCCACTTTATCCGTAGGCGTTTCACCCACTAGCATGGATGAAACCGTAATGGCACCGGCATTGATCATCGGATTGAACGGTCTTCCCGGATTATGCATTTCCAGACGGACAATCGAATTGAACGCATCGCCTGTCGGTTCAACATCCACTCTTTCCAATACATATGGAATCCCATGCTCCATGCAAGCTACAATAAAGCTGATGATCTTCGATATGCTTTGTAACGTATAGGGAGCTTCCCAATCCCCTGCTTTCACAACTGTACCGTCTGCGCCGATCATGCAAATACCTAATTGTGATGAATCTGCCCTTTTTAAAGCTGGTATATAAGAAGCGCACTGCCCTTGATCCGTATAGGATTTATATTGTTCCACCCACTCTTCTATACGCTCGATGCCATCCGGTCTTGTCTGTTCCATTACATCTTTCAATTCTCCCATATCGTCTCTTCCTTTCAATTTAGGGAAAATAAATGATGAGAACCTAAGGATCCTCACCATTCACTAATGATCTGTATATTGGCATGCTGCCTAGTTTACGCAGCACGGCTGATTTTCATATTGTCTAAGCTCGTAAAAACACTCCATTATTATTACCCATTAAGTTGATAATACGCCACAGATTATCTGTTCGTAAAGGAGGGATAAAAATGGAAAAAGAGGATTGCTATATTTGGGCCACACAAAAAAACAGCTCTAATGGCTGCTTTTTGGTACACACTCTTTATTGCTTATCCTTTTTATCCACTACCACATGTGTAAATGTACTTCCCGTGACATCCACATCAAATGCCTGGCCGAAGCCAACCACATACCGGCCTGCCCGTGGATTCAGCTCGAACAAAGAGAAATCCAATCCTCGCAGCAGATCCATCATCGCCTTGCCGTGGTCTTTTTCAAACCTAGCAAAGATTTCTCCATGCCCTTCATTCCCGATATTTTCTGTTGTGCACTGAAATCGTACGCGTTCTAGAGCGAATTTATTTTGGGCGCCTTTCTCATCAGCAATCATCATAATATGAATGAATTCGTTACTTTCTATAAACCGGTAATGATCCGAGATTCTGCTGATATATATATAGAACTTGCCGTTTAATTGAATATAAGGTGTGTAACTGATGAAGGGGTCTCCGTTTCCATCTTTGCTGCTGATTACCAAAGTTTTGCATGCATCCATAAAGCTGGCATACTGCTCTTTCTTTTGCTCGATATCGATTTGCTTTTTCATTTCTTTTTTTCCTCCTCTTATTGAATCGGCACAGGAGATATGCCGATAATATGAATCTGCGGCTTTCCATGCCTATAATGGGAATCAATTTCACATTCTACCCCATATATCCGGCGAATCATCTCTTTTGTCATGACTTCTTCCGGAGTTCCATAATGTTTCACAGCCCCTTTTGACAGGACACATATTTTATCACTATAGATGCTTGCCTGATTCAAATCATGCAGCACCATTACAACGGTCGTCTGTAATTCTTTGTTTACGGCATGGACCAATTCAAGCAGCTGGAGCTGATGGGCAATATCCAGATAGGTTGTCGGTTCATCAAGCATCAATATTTTCGGCCTTTGCGCCAATGACATCGCTATCCATGCCCTCTGCGCTTCCCCTCCGGATAGTGATGCTACTGAACGGCTTCTAAGCGGCTTCAAGCCTGTTTTTTCGATTGCCCAATCCACAATTTCTGTATCTTCCTCGTTTGGGCGTTCATACCATTTTTTATGGGGAAGTCTGCCGTATTTCACCAAATCCTCCACTGTTAAATCCGCAGGCGGTTCATTGGACTGAAAGAGGACACTCAACAACTGGGAAATTGGTTTACTTTTTAATGATTGCAAATCCTTCCCATCCAAGAAAACCGTATTTTTCTCCACAGAGATCAATCTGGACATCGCCTTCAAAGCTGTCGATTTACCTGAACCATTTGGCCCGATAATCGAAACGATTTCTCCCTTTTGAACATGCATTGAAAAATGATCTAAGATCTTTTTTTGGTCAAGAGTGATATTCAATGATTGTACCTTCAACAAATCAAATGTCACCTGCTCTCATTAAATATAGGAAGTAAGGTCCCCCTACCATCGCCATCACGATGCCGGCAGGTATGTCCAATGGTGAAAATAAAGATCTTCCCATTGTATCGGCGATAAGAAGGACGAGCCCTCCCAGAACCATGCTCATAGGTATAAGAAGGCGGTAATTAGAACCTACCAGCAGTCTTGACATATGAGGCACCACCAGTCCGACAAAGCCCAATAAACCTACGGCCGCCACCGAAACAGCTGCTAGATAGACCGCTACAAATGAAAGCAAAATCCGGATACGGTTTGTATTTTCACCTAGATTGACAGCGACATTTTCCCCTAATCCCAAAATATTGGCCGATCTTATGCAGAATAAAGCCAATACCCAACCAATGACAGAATAAGGAAGCAGCATCCAAAGATCGCCCATGCCTTTGCCCGCTAAGCTTCCATTCATCCATTGCAAGGCAGAGGGAAGCCTATCGCTGTATAAAATGGAAAGCAAACCGGTGATTCCTCCGAAAACAGCATTTACTGCCACACCCGAGAGAATAATCCGCACGGGAGAAATGCCATTTTTCTTCCATGCAAGGGCATATACCATTATTACGGCTACAAGCCCGCCTCCGACTGCAGCAAGCGGGATCCACTTGCCAAAGCCGGGAAACAACAATAATATGAACAATACTGTAACCGCAGCGCCACTCGATACGCCGGTTAATCCCGGATCTGCCAGGGGGTTTTTCATAACAGACTGCAGCAATGCGCCTGAGATTGCAAGGTTTATTCCTGCAATAACGGCAATCAAAACTCTAGGAATCCGCAAATCCCATATGATGGTTTCAGATAGTGTTTCCCCTGAACCAAAGAGCGTCCTAATGGTCTCTCCAGGGGCGATGAAGACACTGCCGATCCCAATGGACAGGATGATAAAAGCAATCAAAAGAAAAAAGGCAATGATTATGCTGGCTCCGCGCTTTGTTTTGACTTCCATTTTTCTCGACCCTCATTCTTTATCAAATTACTTATATAACATATCGTTCAATTGCTCGAGTCCTTCCGTTGCCTTTTCAATAGAAGCGTATCCAAACGTTTCATAATCCAGCGCCTGTACACGGTCTTCCTTAAACGCATTCAATTTCTCCCATGCCCCATTCTTTTTCACCTCCGCTTTAAATTGCTCCAAAGCAGCTGTTGGATCTCCATGGGAAACGAGCAAAATGGCGTCTGGATTGGATGTAATGACATCTTCCATGTTCATTGGAACGTATGCCTCTTTAGAATTGGTAGCTTCACTGACAATATTGGATGCACCCAGTTTTTTGGCCAGACTGCCGACATATGTAGTATCATTCATCAGCATGAAGGATTCGCCTGATCCGAACAACAGCATAACTTTCGGTGCATTTTTTCCTTTTACATGCGCTAAAACAGCTGATTCTTTCCGGTCCAACTGTGCAAGGTAGTCGCTTGCTTTTTGTTCCTTGTTCAATGCTTTACCTAAAACCCCTAGCGATAATTTCAATTCCTCATAAGAATCGGTTGGAATATATGCCCTAGCCAATTTACTGTTCTTAACTTTCTTCTCCAGACTATCCTCAATCGATTCCGGCCCAATAATCAATTCAGGCTTCAGGCTTACTATTTTTTCGACATCCGGTTCGATCGTAGAACCGATTTTTGTAATGCTGTCGAATCCTTCAGGCAATGTATGGGTCGAAGTTGGTATGCCAACCGGCTTTATATCTAAAATGTGCAGCATTTCTGCTATAGAAACCGATGTGGTCACAATCGATTTGCCCGCATTTTCAGGAAACTGCTTTAACAATTCAGCCACTTCACTGCTATTTTCACTGAATGCACTGATTTCAGTTTTGGATGTTTCAGTATCCGCTTTATGAGCTTCCGTTTTCTCCTTGTTTGCAGCCGGCTTGGCCGTATCTTCCGAACATCCCCCCAACACAAGCAAAGAGAAACAAAATAAAACTCCATATACACTGTTCTTCATCTTTTAATCCCCCGTCGTTTTCTAATTGAAAATAATTATCATTATCAATTAGAAATATATCAGACAACTTCATTTTTAACAATATGTTTTCAGTTTTTTTACACATAATTTAATACAATCTGCTTTTTTCCATCAAAAAAGGAGGGCCCGATTGGACACCTCCTGCTCATTTATTTGGTTAAATCTACTTTTTTCTTAATGAAATAAATCGCTATACCGCCGACTGTCATTGATAGCAATTCACCAAGCCCGACCGTAAAGTATGTCGGCCAGAACGGCAGATCATAAAGAATCGTCAATTGCCCTGCAACAGTAAACATCGACAGCGCGAAAATCAATGCGGTAATGCTTATTTTCAAAATATCATTCTTCAGCTTCTTCGTCACTGCCCGGCACAAAATCAACACTAGAAATGTAGAGATACCGCCGATTGGCACATCCATAACCCATGTAGGGGACATGAAATTGGCCAGTATGACTCCCAATGTGACCGCAATGACGTAGCGTTTATTATACAGCGCCAGATAGTTGAACATCTCCGATAATCTCAATTGGATGGCGCCAAAGCTGATAACGGATAATAAAACGGTCACTGCCACGTATAAAGCAGCAACAAGTGACATCTTCGTGAGCTCGCTTACCGAAGATGCACGCGATGAATCTTTTGAAATAGACGTATTCAATTTAATTTCTCCTTTGTAAAGCAACTATCCGCTGCTTTAGTAATAACTACGGCCAAAGGAAGTAGAGCTCTTCGCCCTATCAGAAGTGCCGCAGTGCAAGCATTTATGCTTACCCGCGTATTATAACAGAAGAAAAGTCCATTGAACACACTATTTTACAATCCAGCCTCCATCAATCGGCACGGTCGTTCCGTGCATATAATCCGCTGCACGGCTCGCGAGAAATAACGTTAAAGCGGCCACTTCGCCTGGTTGCGCCCAGCGCCCGGCCGGTGTCTCATCCGCCACCCATTTCGCCATTTCCGCTTCGCCCTCGAAATCCGCCTTGTTCATCGGAGTTTGAATCGCACCGGGGGCAATCGCATTTGCACGGATTCCCTCGCGGCAATAATCCAAATCCAGCTGTTTCGTATAACCGATGATCGCATGCTTGGACGCCGTATAAGCAGCTCCGCCTCCACCCGCCACAAGACCGGCAATCGAAGCCATGTTCACGATGACTCCCGCTTTTTTCTTCAGCATATGGGGCAGAACAGTATTGGTTACCAGATATGTGCCTTTCACATTCGTGTCCATGATGCGGTCCCACAGTTCCTCATCGGTATCAAGCGTTTTTGCAAAGCCATCGAGGATGCCTGCTGTATTCAGTAAAATATCGATAGAGCCTCTCTTTTCCAACGCCTGCTCGACCGCTTGCTTTACATCCTCTCTTTTGCTCACACTGCCTATTGTGCAGTGGAACTGCTGGCTATATTTTTTTTTCAGGAATGACAGACCGTCTTCATCTATATCAAGGGCGCATACATTCGCTCCATTTTCCATAAAAGCGAGGGCTTGCGCCTGCCCAATTCCAGACGCTGCCCCTGTTATAAATACGGTCTTCCCTGCATATTCTTCGAATTTCATAACGTCACCTTCATTCAGAACCAAAGCCTCATAGCCAGTTCCTTAGTTTGCACTAAAAAGCCCACGATTTCTCATGGGCTTAACATGCTTATTCTACAATCGTCCAATCTTCAGCCAATAAATCGCATACTGTTGGCGTGAACATTGTATAGCCTTCTCCACGTACATTGATTAAAAAATACGGGTTTAAATTCTCTCCATCATGCTTGCTCTGACCAACTAGCTTCACGTATAATTCAGCTCCTTGCCAGCCTTCACGAATCACTTTTTCACCGTTCTTCAAGCGCGGTAATACTTGTTCAAATGTCATCTGTTTTCATCCTTTACCACTTCATTCTTTACGGAAAGTATACTGGAAATCACCATAGTTTACAACAACGTGCAGGATAGCCTCATGCCGTTATATACTAATAGAAAAAGAGGAGGATGAACATGGAGAGTATTTATTTCGCGGGCGGCTGCTTCTGGTGCATGGTCAAACCTTTCGATTCCTACGACGGAATTGAATCAGTCGTTTCCGGATATATGGGAGGGCACGTAGACAACCCTACATATGAACAAGTAAAAACGGGAACCACCGGCCATTATGAAGTGGTGGAAATCGTTTACGATGAAAAACGATTTCCTTTAGAAAAAATTCTCGATATCTATTGGCCGCAAATCGATCCAACCGATCCGGACGGCCAATTTCAGGATAGGGGGCCACAATACAGGACAGCTATTTTTGTCACGAATGGCGTACAAAGAAAACTGGCTGAACAATCCAAAACGCAGATTGCCGAATCTGGCAGATTCGAAAAGCCAGTCGCAACAGCTATTTTGAAGGCATCCACCTTTTATCCAGCTGAAGACTACCATCAGGATTACTATAAGAAAAACCCTGCCCACTATAAGGAAGACCGGGAGCAAAGCGGTCGGGATGAATTCATTGAACGGGCATGGCGCTAACATAATAAAACAGGCCTCTCTTGGGGGAAGAGAGGCCTTATCGGACTTGCAGAGCCTTTGCGGGAGGAAACGCTCAGCCAGTATATATTATTTTGTACCCGCTAATCCTTTAAATAATTCTACGCCTGTTTCAAGGATTTCATCACGGTAATCGTACTCGTACGTGTGCACTTGAGGATAATCTTCCCCGTTTCCGATATAGACATAGGCCCCTTTAACATATTTCAAATAATGGCCGAAGTCTTCTGACGCACGGTATGGAGCAGGCATTTCGCGTAAAGGAAGCCCTTTTTCCTCGCACACTTTACGGACTTTATCGACGCATTCCTTCGTGTTGACCGTTTCAGGGAATTCGTCATGGTATTGAAACGTTACTTTAATGCCTTGTTCTTCACCCATTTTTAATGCCATTTCCTCTAGGTTTTTTTGCAGCTTATCCAATTCCGCTTCTTTTTCGGCACGGATCGTCATGCGCAAAGCGCCTTCATGGGCTGCGATGCCATAGTTTTCGGATCCCACATCCACTTGAACGATTGTACAAAGAACCAAACCTTCATTGTTTTCTTTGGCAGTCAATTTAGGAATCGCTTCAATGATTTTCGCAATTGCAAAGGATGGATTGACCCCATCTTCCGGTTGGCTGGCGTGGGCTGGTGAACCAACCATTTCAATAGACATTCCTTTAGACGCGAATTGGGCTGTCCCATCGATGACATTGACTGTTTTGAATTCGATGCCCGCCATATTATGGTAGCCGAAAATTTCTTCTATGTTTTCCTCTTTAATGACTTCAGCGGCTTCTATACCGCCTTGCGCTGTTTCTTCTGCATGCTGGAAGATGAAGAAAATATTCTTGTCTGCCCCTTTTTGGTCCACTTCAAGAGCAAAGCCGGCAAGGGTGGAAGAATGTCCGTCATGTCCGCATTTATGGGATACCCCTTCATTTTGAGATCCCCATGGCAAATCGATCGTTTCTGGGATAGGAAGGGCATCAAAATCAGCACGGAATGCAATATTAGGCTTATCGTCACCGATAATGTATTTGGCATAGAAGTATTTGCCTTTATCAACGATTTCCAGATTTTTTGTATGTTCCTTAAGGAAATCCATCAAATGTTGTTTTGTCCAAACTTCATGATAAGACAATTCAGGATGGGCATGAAGCTCATGGCGCAATTGAATCGCTAAATCTAGATTTTTCTTTTCCATAGTAATCACTCCTAACAATGATTCTTGTTTATATCCTATCCATAAGCAAAATTCCATTTTTTACTATTCCGAAGTGCAACGTATGCTTAAACACTTCATTGAGAAAGTTTACAGGTTCACATGCCATGCCCATATTCATTATAGGCTTCTAACCTATTTCCGGCTCAAGACCATTTTTCAGCAGCTGCTTATGGCGGCCAGAATACACGTTATTAACTAAATAGGTTCAATCTTGATCAAAACTCAATATGCCGCCAGTTGAAATCGACCAGCCACATATTTATTCAAGACTATCACCTTGTTTCAAGCTCAATACGTACGTACGGTTTGGATTCAACTATTGTTAAATGGCCGGGACAACAATAGTGTGTTCCTTTTGTTTACATATTCAGTATACCGAATATGTAAAGGCGCAATATTCCAATCCATAATAGTGATTATTCATAATTGGAAAGATGGGATGGAGGAAATTATGGGAGCACCAGAGAGATAAATCGTATAAAGAAGTATTCTGATTTCTATATTAGAAAAGAAAAAAGCAAAGCATCTGAATTATACATGCTTTGCTTTATACATATATTCCTTATACTACAGTGAACAGATTGGCATAGCTTATCGGTTAAATAAGCACAGTCTCTCTCTTAAAACTTCTAAGACTTCTTTTGGCAATTCCTTGATCTTTATATCAGCGCCAAGGAAAAGGAGCCAATTCGTGATTTCATTCAATTCTTCGGGATTATCAACATTGATGTTCATTTTTAGGAGAGCTCTGGTTTGGTATGGGTTCGTATAGGAAATGGACACCTTTATAGGATGGTATTTTTTGAACTGGGCAATCGCCGATAGGCCAAGTTCAAAAACAAGGTTCATTCCTTCTTCCTGTTTACTTAGCTTTTCTAAAATCTGTTTTCTGCTTACTCTTTTTTTCGTTGGGTATCGCTGCACATCAGTAAGATGATCGACAGGGAAAATCCGCCTCTTTTCATCCGTTAAAACGAAGCCTTCAATCAGCCAATGGCCTTTTTCATGATAAAGGCGCAAGAGATATATCGGGTAATTCCTTATTACTTTCTCTTCTTTAATGGCAATCATTAAATAGCTGTCCATAAGAAGGAGTTGAATCAATTTTTCTAGAATAGGCTGGGGCAGGTCGGATAAATCCAGCAGCTCGGGATTATGTGGGTTGGTCCCTTCAAAAATCAAGATTTGGTTTAAAAGAACAAGGTCATCCTGCTGATTTTTCGAGATAAGGCCCAGTAATTTTTCAGCTAAAGACTGTCGGCTCTTTAGATAAGGGAGTTGTTTATTCCTTGTGGCCATAAAAGCAATAAAAAGAGCCTTAATCTCATTATCGGTAAAGCGGACAGCAGGCAGAACTGAATTGTTCATCACAAAATACCCCCCATCCCTTCCAACCTCAGCAACAAGCGGCATCCCCATGGCTTCAATTTCTCTAATATCCCTAATAGCTGTCGAACGAGAGATGCTGAATTCTTGCATGATTTCAGAAATGGTAAAGTGGGCTCGGTTGTTGATATACCTCATTATGATATTGATCCGTTCAACTTTTTTCATCGAAGCCTCCAAAACAGTATCATTTTTTGACACGATTTAAACTTATTATAAACTCATCAAGTAAAAAGACGAATAACTTGATTAATTCAAAAAAAGGAAGGTTTTAAAAATGGCAGAATATACGATTGAAGAAAAAGAGGGCTTCACTGTTTTAGGAATTGGAACTGAGCTTAAAAGCGATTATACAGATTTTGCTGGCATAAACAAGGAAAAGGCAGACTTTTGGCAGGCTATCAAAAATGATGGAAAACTTGATGCTTTAAAAGCCATAGCGACAAACGACTACGTTTTTGCCGTCAACGAAGCGGTAAATAACAAGATGATGCATTATGCTGGCGTCCTAACAAATGCGTCGGTACCGGGAGAGACCCGCGATATCCAATTCCCTAAAGGGGAATACCTCGTTGTTAAAGGGGAAGGACATACAGCCGAAGAATTGAGCAATACGCTTACTGGCGTTGCCTTTGGCCAGGTCCTGCCAGAAGCAGATCATGTTGCTTATGTCGGCGGGCCGAATGCAACAGTTGAAATGGGCATGCGGAATGGCGTGGTTTATGGTGAAATGTGGATTCCGGTTGTTAGGAAATAACGGGCAAAAGTCCATTTTTAAAATCCTGAATAAAAAGGACTACAAATTGAAAAGACCATCATCTTTTTGATGGTCTTTTCTTGCACTCCGTAACGTATGAATTATTCTTCAATACATTGCATTACATGTTGAATATAACTGTCTAAAGGTCGTGGTGTATCTATAATCAAACATTTATATTCAGATGGTTTTTTACTGTTATGAATAGCGGATTTAAAGGCTTCTCGGATTGTATCTCTTTTATTTGGCTGATCATTCTTTCACGTTTTTTTAATCTGCTGTTGATTTCATTTCGGTCATCAACGTAGCATTCCACATATTTATAGTTAGCATTATATTTCTTTACTAATCCAGTCCCTTTTTCAACCATTTCATCATATAAACAAGGACTATCGAATATAACAGATTGCCCCTGTGATAAGTGAAATTCAATTAAAGACCAATCAATATTGTATGAAATTTTACCAGCAAGTTTTCCTTCCTCGATTCCGTAATTTTCTTCAATCATCAGCGTTTTAGCGCTATTTATTGTGATTAAATCAATGGAATTGACCATTTGCTCGTAAGCTATTATATGGATGCCCATATGCAATACTTGAAGCATATTTCCTGTACACAATGGATACCATGGGGCCCACTGCTGTTGTATAGCTCGCTGTTGTGCGAGTTCCTATTCTACGTTCGTGTATGCCTCTTTTGCGACCACCTCAACAAAGCGTGATTGCTCATCATCAATCTCATCGAAGTGAATATCCACTAATCGGTTATACTTTTCAGCGATGTCAAAGGCTATTTTTAATGAATCGACTCCATATTCTATCGTAAATTCAAAATGAGGAATACCGCCTACTGCATCTGTGCCCATCTTCAATGATTCTTCATAAAATGAGTGGCTAGAATATTACCTGCATCTTATATTTATATAATTTTCATAAAATTATATAAATTAGACTCTAAGCATTGACATTCAATAATTATACAAGTACATTGGTAATTATAATTGAATATTCAAACATTCTTATTTAGAGAGATGGAGGGACTGGCCCTAAGATATCTCAGCAACATACATTTTTGTATTGTGCTAATTCCAGTAGCGTACGCTTGATGATAAGAAGAGTAATTATCAATGATACTAGTCTCTTCTTTTTTAAGAAGGGGTTTTTTGTACCCTGAAAAAGCAAACTAAATATACAAATTTACTTTAGAGGGGTTGTCCATATTGATTACTACTATTTCGAAAGCGCCATTTAGAGCAGACCATGTAGGAAGCTTCTTACGTCCACAAGCGCTAAAAGATGCGAGGGCGCAATATCAGAATGGCCAAATCACGAAAGAAGAATTACGTTCAATAGAAGATAGTGAGATTACTAGGATTGTGGAAAAACAAAAAGAAGTAGGCCTTACAGCTGTGACAGATGGTGAATTCAGAAGAAGATGGTGGCACTTAGATTTCATAAGAGCCATCGAGGGGATTCGCGTTTATGAAGTAGACTTAACGGGTGCTTTTAATGGTGCAATGAAAAAAGCAGAAGCATATACAGTTAGTTCGAAACTAAAATTTCCAAAGGATCATCCATTTTTGGAGGATTTTATGTATTTGAAAAGACTTGCTGGTGACCATGTTGCGAAAATTACAATACCAGGTCCTAATATGATTTTCCATTCGGGTGTAGTTGGAAGCGAACCTTATTTAAGTAATCCTTCTTACCCTTCACTAGATGAGGTTGCTAAAGATATTATTAAAGTATATCAGGATGCTATTCAAGCTTTTTACGATGCAGGATGCCGTTATTTACAGCTAGATGATACAAGCTGGGGTGCATTGTTCAGTGATGTATTCCGGGAAAAAATAAAGGTACGAGGTTTTAATCCGGATGAATTAGTGAAAAAATTTGCTGATATTACTGTTGAAGCAGTGGCCAACAAACCAAAGGATATGGCAATTACCCTTCATATTTGCCGTGGAAATTTCAAATCTTCTTGGTTATATCAAGGTGGATATGAACCAATTGCAAAAGAATTATTTTCCCGCGTTAATGTAGATGCCTTCTTCTTAGAGTATGATAATGAACGATCCGGAGATTTTACCCCATTGCGATTCATTAAAGATCAACATGTCGTGTTGGGCTTAATCACATCTAAAACCCCTGAACTCGAAGATGCATATGAAATCAAAAGAAGAATTGAAGAAGCAGCGAAATTTGTAAATATTAATCAACTTTGTTTAAGCCCGCAATGTGGCTTTGCATCTACCGAGGAAGGAAACATCCTTACTGAAGAAGAACAGTGGAGTAAATTATGCCATGTAGTGCGTATCGCAAAGGATGTTTGGGGAGAATAGGCTTCACGTATGAACAAAAACAGAAAACGCTTGTTTACCCCAGGATAGCTTAAGACGTCGAAAGGATAGGGCTTATAGCTGGAGATCTTCTTGCCCCACTTCAAAGCCAAACGGAGCTTATGCAGCAGAAAAAACAACTTATTTCCTAGCATAGCAGGTGTAAGCTTAGACAGATTTCCATATTCAACAATTTATCCTTTCTTCTCTTCTGAAAAAGGAGGCTTTGAATTTTATATTCAAAGCCTCCTTTTATTTCTGTTTATTTCAAACCACCCGTACTGTAAAATAGTAAAATCAACCTTCTACTTATGGTACGGTTCCCCCCGATTAATCCGAAAGGCCCGGTAAATCTGCTCGACCAATACAAGCCTCATCAACTGGTGGGGAAAAGTCATTTTACTGAAGCTGAGTGTTTCGTCGGCACGTATCATGACGTCCTTGCTCAAGCCCAAAGAACCGCCGATGACGAAGGCGATTTTGCTTTTTCCGTATGTAGCCAGGTTGTCAATCCGGCTGGCGAGCTGCTCGGACGATTTCATGTCGCCCTCGATTGCCAATGCGATTACATGGGTGTCCGGCGAGATTTTCGCAAGGATGCGTTCCCCTTCTTTTTGCTTCACGATCAACATATCAGTTTCACTTAGATTTTCCGGCGCCTTTTCATCAGGCAATTCAATTTCATCTATTTTGGCATAGGCCGATAACCTTTTTGTATATTCAGCAATTCCTTGCTTCAGGTATTTTTCCTTCAGTTTTCCAACGGTGATGATGGAGATATTCACAACTTATCCTCACTTTACAAACAGAATATAAACAAGTTATCCACAAAAGTTATCCACATGTCAACAGTTGCTGTCCACATTTTGTAGGCGAATATTAGTTCCCTACCATATATACAGCTGGCTCTGAACAATATTCACAGCCTGTTGATAACTTTTTTTCCTCTGGTATTTCATTCATTACAGGCGCTGTTTCATATTCATATACAACCACGTCCAACGCTAGATCCACGTGTTCTTTGCAGCAATAAATCATTTGGTGTTTCCTCCTAATTTCCAATCTGTTTCTATATAGTTTTTCCGAAAATAACGCACAAAAATCGCCTTCTCAGAAGAAAAGGAATTTATCCACAACGTAAAGCTTATACTACGTCTCGTACCTGAACTACATACATTCACATCATAGCATACCGGAATAAGTTATCAACAAGAAAAGAGCCGCGCATGCAGCTCTTTTCAGCTTTTAGAATGTGCCTCCCTGAAGGACGACTTCCATATCAATCGTTCTTCCATCCCGATATATCGTTACCTTCATTTTATCTCCAATTTTCTTCTGTTCATATAAATGTGTCCGGAAGCTGGCCATATCCGTAATTTTTTCTCCATCCATCTCAATGATGACATCATATGGCTTCATGCCTGCCTTCGCAGCTGGAGAGGATTTCTCTACATCAACAACGGCTACGCCTTCCTTGACAGTTGCCGGCAAATGGAATGTATTCTCCCGATGGAACTGAGTCACTTCAGCGATTGGCACTAGACTAACACCTAGATACGGACGCTTCACTTCACCAAATTGCTCAATATCCTCGATGATTGGAATGACGGAATTAATCGGAATGGCCAACCCGATGCCCTCCACTTCATTCTGAGCGATTTTCATTGAATTAATGCCGACTAGCTGGCCTTTAATGTTCACAAGCGCACCGCCGCTGTTGCCGGGGTTGATTGCAGCATCCGTTTGAATGACGTCAGCATTCCAATCGACAATGCCATCATTGTTTATATCGATTTCAATTGTCCGGTTTAACCCGGAGATGATTCCTTCCGTCACTGATCCGGAAAATTGCAGACCGAGGGGATTCCCTATTGCAATCGCTGGCTCACCGGGCTTTAGTGTATCTGAATTCCCGAATTCTGCCGTTGTTTTCACCTTTCTTCCATCTATAGAAATGACGGCCAGGTCGGTCCAAACATCGCTTCCAAGGATTTTGGCCGGCACCTTTGTACCATCAGACAATGATACCTCCAGTCTGTTGGCGCCATCAATAACATGGTGGTTGGTAATAATATAAGCTCTGCCATCTTTTATTTTATAAACCACACCAGAACCCGTGCCCGTTTCACCACCTTGGTTGAACAAGCTTGCTTCCTGTATATTGGTAATGCCGACAACAGCATCGGCTGCTTTATCAAATGCTTCTGTAACTGATGAATTTACATTATAGGCAACCTTTTGCTGAATCGATGATTCTTTTCCCGTATCTGACCCGTACCTATTCAAAATGCTGGTTGAAGGCAAAATAAAGGCAACAAGCAATGCCCCGATCAGAACGCCTGCCAATCCCGCAAGAAAATACCCTGTTCTCTTTGGCTTTTTCTGTCTGTATCCTTCATTATAATGATCATCATAATAACCCATATTCTCATTCCTCTCCTATTAACAAATATAGAGTTTATTATTGTCCATTCACTATTAGTATAGCCGTATTTTACAGAATATATCTTTACTGAACATAAAAAAAGAATGGGGGCTCCCCATTCTTTACACATATTATACCTCTATCAATCCAGTTGCCTTTTTTGGATCTGTATCATATAGCGAAAAGCCATCGCCAATCACAAATCCTTGATTTTCAAGCGTTTGGGCAACTGCCATCCGTGCAAGGTCCTTCATATTATTATCGAGGCTAAGGTGGGCCAGATAGATTCGTTTTGTGTTGTCGCCGATCACATCGCCCATTGCGATGGCCGCATCTTCATTGGAAACGTGGCCAACATCGCTAAGGATTCTTCTTTTGACACTCCACGGGTAACGGCCCATCCGCAGCATGCCGACATCATGATTGCTTTCAAAAATGAAGGCATCGGCATTTTTAATGACACCTTTCATCCGGTCGCTCACATAGCCTGTATCCGTCATTAGGGCCACTTTCTTGCCATCATGATGGAATGTGTAGAACATCGGCTCTGCTGCGTCATGGGAGACGCCGAATGATTCAACATCCAGACTCCCGAATGATTTGACTGTTTCCATGTCGAACACAAATTTCTGGGCAGTCGGCACTTCCCCGATACTGCCTTCCATCGCCTGCCATGTCTTTTCATTGGCGTATACAGGCAGCTTGTACTTTCGGGCAATAACACCAAGCCCTTTAATATGGTCGCTGTGCTCATGCGTCACAAGAACAGCCGTCAGGTCCTCCATGCTTCTTCCAATCTGCTGGAACAAGCCATCCATGCCTTTTCCGCTGAATCCTGCGTCTACCAGTATCCTCTGGTCTCCCGCTTCTATATAAAATGCATTTCCCGTGCTTCCACTCGCCAAAACACTAAATTGCATAGACATTTTCTCCACTCCAATGCTTAGACACTCAGGAAGGTATCCCCTGAGTGTCTTCTTTTCTCCATTGACTTACTTTCCTATGGTTCCATTCCAGTTTCCAATTCAGGCTTGATCACTGAATTGGATGACAGGATTTCCCCATCAAATGCTGTAACGAACAAGTTATCTGTTTTATTTAGCTGCACCCACCATGAAGGTACAAAGATAATGCTTGAATTCTCTACATAGTAGCAATAGACAAGCTCTACATTTGTGATTTTGCTCTTAGCCGGGATATTTCCGTTCTTGTAGAGCACCTCAATCGCCTTAATGGCGTCCTGCAAATCTTCTTTTCCTTCATTTGGCTCAATATCCTCGAGATAGGTCTGCTTGTATGCAAGAATTTCATTTTTATCATTCATGAACAATTCAAGCTTGGCAAAATAATTTTTAACGAACATCTTCCCTTTATAGGTCTGATAATACACCAGGCTATTATTCTGTTTGTCTTTTCCGAAGTATTTATAATGCTCTCCGTAAAGGACATTACCTTTTACAAATGCATCCGCCTCAGAATGATCCTTTTCACCGACCGGCAAGGGTGTATTCAATTCAACAGACAGTATATTGCCTTCGGGGTTAATAGTCGATTGGTTTTGAAGCTTAAGCTTCTTTGTATCATCCTTTGAAAAAACCTTCCTCTTGGTGGATATATATTGGTCCGTCCCGGTCTTCTTCGGCAAGGTCGTATATTGAATATCATTTTCCTTCAAGTTATCTTCAATGGAAGATTCCGATAGATATTCATATTGAGTGCTTTTTTTACTGATATATTGGTGGAGAAGAAAGACATCCAGTACGAGAAAGACGATAATGAAAATTGTTTTAGTTTTGCTCCAATCCATTCATACGCCCTCCCGACATGCTTAAAATTTCTTCCTTGTCTGTCTCCACTTGCTTCCATTCACCATTGACTTTATAGAACCAAGCAGGTTTCAAGACGATATAAAGTGTCTGATCATTCTTTTTCTGCAGCTCGTAACCGATCGTCAATCCTTCTAAGTTATCCAAGTCCACATTATTTCTGGTCAATGTCTGAAGGATGGAAGTCCCTGACGGTATCGTAACTGGGTCCTGGTGAGAATCATAAACGGATCCAAGATTAAAAGTCGGACGCTGGTATTGGCTGATTTCATTTTTTCCCCATACTTCTTTTATTTCCGACATGCCATCCTCATTGAATACCGGCAGGCTGTTCATGTATAGACGGAATTTCGTTTTATAGGCCTTTTCATCAACTTCAAAGAAACGGTACCCATTCTCCCAGCCGGCATGGTCATTCATATAGCTAATGCTTCTATCGATCAACTCAGAAGGGATCGGCTCATACAGGTTATTGTAAATCAGATTCTCATAAATTAAGATCAGCGACTCATTGTACACGTTCATGACACTTCTTCCGTTTGAATAGGAATATTGCTCTCCGAATGGCGTATGCTTCTTCGTCACATTGTTGGGCTCGGAAAATAGTGCATTCTTAAAGTCAGTAGAACTAATTTTATCAATGAAATACTTAGATTTATTCACCTGTAATGAATTAGCCGGAATATACATATTTTTATTCTTCACATTGATCATGGTTTTCATATCCGAACTATTTCGCACTTCCTTCAATTTCTTCTGGAAGTCAGCAATATTCTTATTATCGCCCACATTCATCCTAATAATGGACATATCAGTGGTCGACAAAAAATAAACATAGTTTTCTTGGCTATTCCCTGTTAGAGTAGGCAGCAGCAGACGGTCAAACTCGAAATCAGGTAACTCTTTGCCATTTACACTCAATTCTTTTTTATACAAAGAAAAGGAAACATCATCAGGAAAAATAAATTCAGCCATTCCATCTTTATGAGAAAAGTCTTTAAACTGCTCTGGATTGATATTCTTCAATTGTTGGAAACCATAAAACTGCCAATTTTGCATTTGCATAATCAGGCTGCTAATTACATGTTCAGAATACGTCCCCAGATGGCCATTTTCATTGTGATAGATCAACTGAGACGGTTTAAAGATATCAGACATATTTTCAATTTTGCTGGAAATAGCTACGTTATTGATATAATCATTGGTATTGATTTCTTTAATATTGGGGGAATAGGTCCAGATATTCCAAGTCATTAATGCACTGAACAGCACTAAAAATGTAAGAACGATTGTTTTTATTCCTTCTTTATTCATTCCCACTCATCCTCTTGATCTTCGTAAGGTAGCGTGAAGAAAATGGTTGTTCCTTTTCCTTCTATGCTTCTGGCCCAGATGCTCCCCCCATGAGCAACGACCATTTCCTTGGCAATAGCGAGTCCAAGGCCTGTCCCGCCTAGATTTCTTGTCCGGGCTTTATCCACACGATAGAAACGGTCGAATATTTTTTCCAGCTTATCCTTTGGAATGCCCACTCCTTCATCCTCTATGCTGATTTCGATACTTTTCTCCAGCTCTCTTAAACGGAACGTCAACTGGCCGCCCTCCGGTGAATACTTGATCGAATTCGAGATTGTATTATATAAAACCTGTGTGATTTTATCTTCATCAATTTCGACGAAAATCGCTTTTCGCGGAATGATTCGTTTAAATGTAATATGGCCTTCCTTGCCCATTTCAAAACGGTCGATGATTTGATTGAAGAATTCACTGAAGTTCACCCAATCCTTCTTCAAGCGGTAATCTTTGCTATCCATTTTCGAAAGTTGGAGCAAATCATTGACCAGGCGGATCATCCGCTCTGTTTCATTTTGGGTGACATTCAGGAAGTTCGGCGCCAAATTCTCATCCTTCCAAGCTCCATCGGCAAGCGCCTCCAGATAGCTTCTCATCGTCGTCAAAGGCGTTCTTAACTCATGCGATACATTGGCAACGAATTCTCGGCGCTCCAAATCGATTTTTTCTTGATCAGTAATATCATGCAGAACGGTGATCAAGCCGTTCACAAACCCCGTTTCCTTTTGGATGACAGAAAAATTGGCACGTAAAATATAGTGTTCTTCATCAGTGCTGAAATCCAGATTCAGCGACTCCTGCTGCGCCAAAAGGTCTTCAAACGTATAATCATCCTCCACGCCCAACAGTGAAACAATCGGCATGGAAAGCACAGTTTCACGTGAAACGTTCAACAACTGCGCAGCCGGTTCATTAATCAAAATGACGCGGCCCTTCCGGTCAGTCGCAATAACGCCATCTGTCATAAAGGCAAGTACAGATGAAAGCTTCCTTCTCTCCCCTTCCGTGGTTGCCTGCAGATCCTGCAGTTTTTTCGTCAGGGAATTGAATGTCATGGCAAGTTGGCCGATTTCATCATCACCATATTTCCTTACTTTACGGGTAAAATTACCTTTTGCCATAGCTAGCGCCTGGCGTTTCATATCCGCCATCGGGCGGGTAATCGTTTGGGCAAGTAGAATGCCAAGAACTGCTGTGACACCAAGTGCAATAGCCGTTCCAGTCGCAAAGATTTTATTGATTTCACGGAGCTGTACAAATACATTTTCAATCTTGGCGATCAAATAAATAGACCCTTCTTTACGGCCGGTTTTATTATCGGGATCAGACAGGATTGGCATGGATAGAACCCAAATACGTTTATTAGTCCTACCGTCTATGAATACTTTACTAGATTCGATTTCCATCTTGGTCATCGGTTCCTTGACCCGTTTATCAATAATCCCTTTATTATCAATATCCGATGTAGCCAGGATTTTATTGTTTACATCCAGTATCCGTACTTCTGAAATATCATCCGAATCCGCCTTGAAGTCCTGCAGCACTTTTTGCAGGTCGTCATTCAATTGGGCAGTATCTTTATCCCGAGATTTGGCAAGTTCAGCCTTCACGTTATAGGCTAATAGATTGACCTTCTCTTTAATGGAATTCTGAAAGTTATTGACCATGCTCTTCTCTAGGCGGTCGACAAAATACACACCGATTATTTGCATGGCGACCAGAATGAGCAAAACATAAATCAATACAAATTTCATATGGATGGAACGGAAAAAACCTACTCTTTTCATGAATGTATTACTCCTGTTCAGGATTACGTAAGTAGTAGCCTACTCCTCTTCTTGTTACAATCCAGCCCGGATGGCTCGGATTATCCTCAATCTTTTCACGAAGCCTTCTGACAGTAACATCGACTGTCCGGACATCGCCATAGTAGTCATAGCCCCACACCGTTTGAAGCAAATGTTCACGTGTCATGACTTGTCCAATATGTTTTGCTAGATAATGGAGAAGTTCGAATTCACGGTGCGTCAATTCAATCGTTTCTCCTCGCTTCGATACAATATAAGCATCAGGATGGATGGTTAATGATCCAACCGTAATCTCTTTATTTTCCTCATCTTCTGTACTTTGGTTCGTAAGCGTAAGCTGCCGTCTGAGATTTGCTTTCACCCTAGCCAGCAATTCACGCGTGCTGAATGGCTTTGTTACATAGTCATCTGCACCAAGCTCTAATCCAAGAACCTTATCGATTTCGGAATCCTTTGCCGTCAACATAATGATCGGTGTATCGTACTTTTTCCGGACTTCCCGGCATACTTCCATGCCATCACGGCCAGGAAGCATAATATCAAGAAGAATCAATTCAGGCTGTACTTCTTCTACCATTTCCAACGCTTCATTGCCATCATAGGCGCAATAAACGTTAAATCCCTCTTTTTTCAAGTTAAACTCAATAATATCCGCAATCGGTTTTTCATCGTCTACAACAAGGATCTTTTTCTCCATTATAAAATCTCCTTCTATTTTAAAATTCATCTATATTTCGTTCATTGTTATTTCATTTGAGCAGTCTCTCTCTAATACTTTATCATGTTGGCAATTGTAATTCACCTTTTTGGACAGTAATCTTACATGGAAAAAACCTTCGGCTTTCTTGCCGAAGGTTTTTTCAATTCAAATAAGACAGCGGGTTCATTAGTTTTCCGTTTTGGTACACTTCAAAATGAAGATGAATACCGGTTGAATCTCCAGTTGAACCCATAATCCCGATCTTGGATCCTGCCGCAACGATTTGCCCCTTTGCAACATCAATGGATGCTAAATGGGCATAGACTGTTTTCATGCCATTCCCATGATCAATTTCAATTTTATTGCCGTATCCTCCGTTTACCCCCGCAAAGACAACTACTCCATTATCAGCTGCTTTAATGGTACGGTCGGTCGGCCGGGCGATATCAATGCCCTTATGCATTTTGCCCCAGCGATAGCCAGTTTCGCTTGAAATATAGCCGCCGATGGTCGGGCGCACTAGCTTCCCGGTTCCTACTGATGGCTTGTTCTTAGTCCCTTTCAGTACCTTTTCAGTTACTGGCTGCTGAGCAACATGTTCAGATAACGTTTCTTGGAAAACTTGTTTTCCATTCACCTGTTTAATCAAATACCTCGTTTTCTTGATTCCGCTCTTACCGGCCTGCTGTACTTTTATTTCATTTCTGTACAGGCGGTCTGTCATTTGGACCTCACGTTGATATGGGATTGGCGTTTGACGGACAACTTCCCGGTCAACTGTGACCTCAAGCAATGGATTGGTAGTCATCACCTTTACCGTGTCTCCTTCAGACAGGTCCATATCGCCTTTGCTCTTTTTATTCCAGCCTAATAAGCCCTTCGCCGTTGTCCCATAAGTTTCAGCAATTCCAGGAAGCGTATCGCCTGGCTTGACTATATAATCGATTTCCTTCCGTTCAGTGCTATTCAAAAGATCCAGGCCCTGTTTAACCTGAATAATTTGGTCTGGTTTAACAGGCTCCTCTTCCACTACTAAATCCTTCGAAAAATGAATCGCGCTTATATGCGATTCCTGGCTCGAAGGATCTGTTTGGCTCTTTTCATTTTGATGAAACTGAACCAGTTCATCTTTATCTACATATTGCAATAGATATTGGTACAATAACTGCTCTGCTTCCTTTTGCGTGGAAACATATAACGCAGGTATATTATTCAACTTAATCGCATGTGCAATCATTTCTATTTCAACATCCGTTTTCAGCTGCTCCAATACGGATGGAGCTAGAACCTGATCGCTAAATACTTCTTCAGGAATGAAGCTTATATCTTGATCTATTTCAAAAACCCGTTCTGGATTTTGTTTCTTGGCTGATTCAAGCTTTTGTTCAAGAATATGGTCCAACTCAGCTTTATCCTTGGAGTCGATGTCGCCGATATATTGATCATGGTTGTATACATGGTAAATGGTTTTCAAATCTGTTATTCCATCGGCAGAAGCCGCTGATTGAAGGGATAACCCGAAAAATGCTGTAGTGAATAAAAGCGCTTTTCCTATTCCATTCATTGTGCTTTTTTTCCTAATAGCCATATCAATTCCTCCCTGGCTGCTAACTTTCCGGCCAAAATAAAGAAGCCATGCAATAGGCAATGGCTTTCTTTTTCAGCTTCATATAATGTATCATATAAATCCGCAAAAATAGGATTCGTCTTTATACTGTAATAGAACTGTATCATTCATAGAAATGACTTCATCCTTTTCCAGTTACATCTAAAAAATTGGCGTTTTTATGATAAATAAACCCATTTATTTGGAAAAAATCTGCATGAATGTTACAACGGACACACGCTATATCAAGAAGCCGCCCATTGCTAAGGCATCATGGCAAAAAGATAAAATAAAAACGCCTACTGAATAGGCGTTGGATAAAGATTAGGATGGCTCAGGACGGAATCGAACCGCCGACACAAGGATTTTCAGTCCTTTGCTCTACCGACTGAGCTACTGAGCCAAATAATGGCGGTCCCGACGGGAATCGAACCCGCGATCTCCTGCGTGACAGGCAGGCATGTTAACCGCTACACCACGGGACCACAAACTTACTATATATAAAGTGAAAATCAATATGTCTAATCTCTTTTGCTTTTCACTAATTTTAATCGAAAAGTGACCCGTACGGGATTCGAACCCGTGTTACCGCCGTGAAAGGGCGGTGTCTTAACCGCTTGACCAACGGGCCTAAATTCAATGGTGAGCCATGAAGGATTCGAACCTTCGACCCTCTGATTAAAAGTCAGATGCTCTACCAACTGAGCTAATGGCTCATTCTGTTTTGCCGCTTTTATCTCTCAGCGACGTTTTTAATAGTATCATATACTTCTACTCTATGGCAATATATTTTTCAAAAAAAATATATTCAAACAATTTAATCGGTTGGATAGACTATGAACCTTCCTTAAAAATACTCAAACAAATACCTTTTCGAAGCTTCGCATAAGCCTGCAAGAACATATAAAATCCCCGCCTATATTAGACTTGGCGGGGACTTATCTAAACTTAAATTTGTCTCCAAGGATTGTTCACTACATTCGTTTGTGTACGGTCAGGGCCGACAGAGAAGACGGATAAAGGAATACCAGTCAACTGTGACACGCGCTCAATATAATGGCGTGCATTTACAGGAAGCTCATCCAATGATTTGCATTCTGTAATATCCTCCGTCCAGCCTGGAAGCTCTTCATATACCGGCTCACACTGGGCAAGCTGCTTCAGGCTTGCAGGGAATTCTTCGATTACTTTACCGTTATAGCGGTAAGCTACACAAATTTTCACCGTTTCAATACCAGTCAATACGTCCACTGAATTTAATGAAAGATCCGTAATGCCACTCACACGGCGTGCATGGCGCACCACAACGGAATCAAACCAGCCGACACGGCGCGGCCGTCCAGTCGTTGTACCGTATTCACGCCCCACTTCACGAATCTGGTGTCCGATTTCATTATCCAGCTCTGTAGGGAAAGGACCATCTCCCACACGGGTTGTATACGCCTTGCATACTCCCACCACATGGTCAATCTTGGATGGGCCGACACCCGATCCGATCGTTACCCCGCCTGCCACTGGGTTGGAGGAAGTAACGAATGGGTATGTGCCTTGGTCGATATCCAGCATGACACCTTGGGCGCCTTCAAACAAGACTCTTCTTCCTTCATCCAATGCATCATTCAATACGACGGAAGTATCGCATACATATTGTTTGATTTGTTGTCCGTACTCATAGTATTCCTCAAATATATCATCAATAGAGAAACCATCTGTTTCATACATTTTTTCAAGAAGCCGGTTTTTCTCTTCAAGATTTTGCTCCAGCTTTTCCTTAAATACTTCCTTATCCAATAAATCTGCCATTCTGATTCCGATCCGGGCAGCTTTATCCATGTAGGCAGGTCCGATCCCTTTTTTGGTCGTACCGATTTTATTAGCCCCTTTTCGAGCTTCCTCCACTTCATCCAATTTCAAATGATATGGAAGGATGACATGGGCACGATTGCTGATACGAAGATTATCGGTAGTGACCCCCTGTTTATGCAAATACTCCAATTCGGTAATAAGCGCTTTAGGATCTACCACCATTCCATTGCCTATTACGCATATTTTATCACTATAAAAAATCCCTGAAGGAATTAAATGTAGTTTATATGTCACACCATTGAATTTGATGGTATGGCCAGCATTATTTCCTCCCTGATAACGCGCAATTGCTTCCGCGTGCTCAGATAAGAAATCTGTAATCTTACCTTTCCCTTCATCTCCCCATTGTGTTCCCACTACTACTACTGAAGACATTTCCTTGCACCTCCAAAAGTACCTTTATCCGATTTCTTTTAAGCAAGCCTATTTTATCAATAATTACGGATGAAAGTCAACAAAAACACGAACATTTAATATTTATTTCATATTATTCGTTCGTGAAATTTTTATCAAAATATACCATTTAAATACTATCTCCATAAAAAGGAATTTCATGTATAATGAAAGAGTTGAATTCGGTAGAATATTACATATTTTTCTGACTGATTCAGTCAATAACCACATATACATAGCTTGTAGCTTACTAAAATGTTTGGGGGATTAATGCAATGAAATGGAAATTCGTCGTTCTTTCGCTTGCCGTTTTGTTTACACTGACTGCCTGCGGGAAGATGACAAATAGCGGACAAAAAAAGGACACACATGTACAGACTTCGGTAAAAGAATCAAAGTATCCGGGCATGGAAATTGAAACAGAAGTAGGCGAATACAAAACCTATAAATATGCCATCCATTTTCCCAGAACCAAACATGAAAAGATTAATTCATCCATCAAATCATTTGTTAAAAATGAAAGAGACCAATTTATTTCTGAAGCCAAAAAGAAAAAACCACAAGGCAAGAATTATTCGGAATTATTGTTGGATTACGATATTACCCATTCTTCCAAAAATCTGCTGACTGTTGTTTTTTCCAGCAATGCCAATCTGGTAGGCGAACAGAGCAATGATTCAATCTATACCCTGAATTTCGACCGTAAAACTGGAAAAAAAATCAAATTGGATGCTCTATTGAAAAATGATGATGCTTCCTTACAAAGGCTTTCCAGCATTGCTCAATACAGCTTATTAAATAACAGCAAGATCATGGCTAAAACGAATCCAGAAAGAGTAATGGAAGGAACAAAGGCTGAATTATCGAATTACCGAACGTATGGTTTTTCCGATCATTCGATGGATATTTACTTCCATCAAAACCAGGTTGGCCCTGCCTATAAATTACAAATTGCTTTGAATGAATTAAATGGTGTCGTCAAAGATTCCTATATGAAAACATTAGAACAGGTCATCACGAATGATACTGAACTATTATCCGACACAACAGGCAAAAAAACAGAGAAAAAGCCGTATCGCCTGATACCAGGCCAAAAATATGTTGCACTCACATTTGACGACGGCCCACATCACCAGTGGACACCGTATATTCTGGATGTGCTAAAGAAACATAAAGCTAAAGCCACTTTCTTCGTCTTGGGAAATCGTGTTGAATACTACCCTAATATAGTCAAACGTGCATTCGATGAGGGGCATGAAATCGGCAGCCATTCATGGAGCCACCCGAAACTGACCAGCTTGACAAAACCTGAGCTAGTCAAGCAAATCAATCAAACGTCCACCGCAGTCGCGAAGATTATCGGGCAGACGCCCACATCTTTCAGGCCTCCTTATGGTGCTTATAATCCTGAGGTTCAGCGGATGGCGAATGCCCCTATCGTGAATTGGTCTGTCGATACATTGGATTGGAAGCATAAAAATAAAGATTTGGTTAAAAAAATCGTTAAGGAGCGCACCCATAATGGCAGTATCGTCCTTATGCATGATATCCATGAAGCCTCGGCACTCGCACTTGATGATATTTTGACCAGTTTATCCAAACAGGGCTATCATTTCGTAACTGTCAGCCAGTTGCTACAATTGCAAGGAAACCCAGGAAACTATGTAGGGGAAGTCTACTTCAACGGCAAAGTATCGTAACCGGGGAGATTGGCAAAATAAACAATCTGGCCCTGTATATATAAAAAAGGAAAAGGTTATAGCCTTTTCCTTTTTTATGCGCCTGGCGGTATATTTGAATCGTCGAATCTTGTTTCGATATTGACGAATTTATTGTACTCCTTCACAAACGCAAGGGAAACCGTTCCAACCGGGCCATTACGCTGCTTGGCGATAATGATCTCGATGATATTCTTATTTTCCGATTCTTTGTCATAGTAATCATCACGGTATAGGAACGCCACAATATCGGCATCCTGCTCAATACTCCCAGATTCCCGGATATCCGACATCATCGGGCGTTTATCCTGGCGTTGTTCCACTCCACGGGAAAGCTGGGACAGTGCAATGACAGGGACCTTCAATTCACGCGCTAAAGCCTTCAATGAACGGGAAATTTCCGATACTTCCTGCTGGCGGTTATCGCCGGATTTGCCATTCCCTTGAATAAGCTGCAGGTAATCGATCAAAATCATTCCCAGGCCATGCTCTTGCTTCAAACGGCGGCATTTGGAACGGATATCCCCGATCCGAACACCCGGTGTATCATCAATATAAATACCGGCATTCGATAGGCTGCCCATTGCCATCGTCAGCTTTCTCCAGTCTTCATCCGTCAGCGCGCCTGTTCTTAAGTTCTGCGCATTAATATTGCCTTCCGCACACAGCATACGCATAACCAACTGTTCCGCTCCCATCTCGAGAGAAAAGATCGCAACATTTTCTTCTGTTTTCGTTGCCACGTTTTGCGCAATATTCAGGGCAAAGGCCGTTTTACCTACTGATGGCCGGGCTCCCACTATTATCAGGTCATTACGCTGGAAACCAGCCGTCATTCGGTCCAATTCTGCGAACCCAGTCGCAATACCGGTAATATCGCCTTTTCGATTGGCGAGAACCTCTATATTATCATAAGTGGACACGAGAACATCTTTAATATCCTGGAAAGCACCTGCATTTTTCTGCTGTGCCACTTCCATGATATTTTTCTCTGCTTCACTAATATACGCTTCAACTTCATCGGTACGGCTATATCCGTCCTGGACAATTTGGGAAGCAACCCGTATGGTACGGCGAAGCAACGCTTTTTCATCGACAATTTTGGCATAGTACTCTATATTGGCTGCCGTTGGCGCAGATGCTGCCAACTCACTTAAATAGGTTACACCGCCAACATCCTCAAGGCTTTTCGTTGCAGATAATTCCTCCGTTACGGTTACAAGGTCCACAACGCTGCCCCGGTCATTCAGATTAACCATCACCTGAAAGATTTTTTGGTGGGCAACTCTATAAAAATCCTCTGCCATGAGCAATTCTGTCGCAACAATCAACGAGGAAGGCTGAAGAAAGATTGCGCCCAAGACAGCTTGCTCTGCTTCTATGTTTTGCGGCGGAATTTGATTTTGGAAGATCTCATTCATACATTAACCCCCTATTGTGCGAAAAAGTTCCTCTCATAAGCATAAGACGACTCCCTAATGAATCATAAACAGGAGTCGCCTTTATGCCATTATACTGTAAGATGCACTGAAATTCTTGCATCGCCATTCCGTCATTCCTAAAAAATGATATTCTCATTTTACAATGGCTGCGGTTATTCGTACATGTCAATTTTTTGCTTACTTAGCTTCTTTTACATGGACATTCAATGTAGCGGATACTTCGTGGTGAAGCTTTACAGGCACTTTTGTATATCCAAGAGAACGGATGCCATCAGGCAATTCCATTTTTCGTTTATCGATCTTGATGCCTTCAGCTGCCTGAAGCGCTTCTGAAATTTGCTTTGTTGTGATGGAACCGAAAAGGCGGCCGCCTTCCCCAGCTTTAGCTTCCAACTCAACAGTCAGTTTTTCGATTTTTTCTTTCAATTCTTTCGATTGCTGTAATTCTTCAGCGGCAACCTGGCTTGCTTTATTTTTTTGCGCTTCAAGTTTCTTTAGGTTAGCGGGAGTTGCTTCCACGGCCGCTTGCTGCTTCAAAAGAAAGTTTTGAGCGTATCCATCCGATACATTTTTCACTTCGCCTTTTTTACCTTTACCTTTTACATCTTTTAAGAAAATTACTTTCATCCTGTATACCCTCCCAAATAATCATCTATCGCTTGCTGCAATGCTGCAACAGCTTCATCCACTGTTTTATTTTCTATCTGGGTTGCGGCATTCGTTAAATGGCCGCCTCCATTCAATGATTCCATTATGATCTGGACATTGATGTCTCCCAGTGAGCGCGCAGAAATGCTGACCGTCTGTTCCGAACGTCTGGACACAACGAATGATGCCCCTACTCCGTCCATGCTCAGCAGTGTATCTGCCGCTTGCGCGATCAATACCTGCTCATGGATTTCATCCGGTTTGCCTTTTGCGATCGCGATCCCATCCCGATAGAAATAGACGCTTTCTATTAACTGCGCCCTTTTTATATAGGTGGACAGATCCTCTTTCAGGAACCGCTGCACCAAAACCGTATCCGCTCCATTTGAACGCAGGTAAGAGGCTGCATCAAATGTCCGTGAACCGGTCCTCAATGTAAAGCTCTTCGTATCGACAATGATACCCGCCAATAGGCAGGTCGCCTCTAACATCTCAATTTTACTACCTTTTTCTTGATATTCAAGTAGTTCCGTTACAAGCTCTGCTGTAGAGGAAGCATATGGTTCCATATAAACAAGCAGTGCCCTGCTGATGAATTCCTCGCCGCGGCGATGATGGTCGATAACGACAATTTTTTCTGTATTCCTAACCAATTTTTCATCAATAACCATAGAAGGCTTATGTGTATCCACTACTACAAGCAGCGTGTCATCCGTTATAAGCTCGTGGGCATCTTCCGGAGAAATAAACCGCGAATACAAATCAGGGTCCTTTTTCAGTTCCTGCATTAATCGTTGTACGCCTGTGTCCAGCTCTTGAAAATTAACAACAATGTATGATTCCTTATTATTCATGTTGGACACTTTTGATATCCCGATTGCAGAACCGATCGCATCCATATCCGGAAAACGGTGCCCCATAATGATGACTTTATCGCTGTCCAGTATAATATCCTTCAGTGCATGGGAAATGACTCTCGCCCTTACCCTGGTCCGTTTCTCCATCGGATTTGTTTTGCCCCCAAAGAATTTCACTTTACCATTTGGGAGCTTGATTGCAACCTGATCGCCGCCTCGCCCCAAAGCCAAATCAAGGCTTGATTGGGCAATTGTCCCCAGCTCAGGCAATGAAGAAGCTCCACAGCCAATGCCGATGCTCAACGTCAAGGGAACATGCTGCTTTGCTGTCAGCTCCCTGATTTCATCCAGAATCGCGAATTTATCCTTTTCTAGGCTTTGGAGGATATCCTCATTGAAAACACCCAAGAAACGGTCGGAAGAGGTCCTCTTGAGAAATACGCCGTTATCCTTCGCCCATTTATCAAGCTGCGACGTCACAAGGCTATTCAGGCTGCTTCTACGCTGATCATCCATCGCCTGGGTCAATTCATCATAATTATCGAGGAAGATGATTGAAATGACTGTTCTTTCATCCTGATATTTTTGCTCAATCTGGATCTGTTCCGTCACATCAAATAAATACAGCAATCTTTCCTCAGGCTTCAGCAAAACTTTGAACTTGCGATTATACAACGTAACTGTATCCTCTTCGAGTTCTTTCTTAATCGTATAAATCAACGGTTCAGCAACTTCATAGAAGGAACGCCCCACAAGTGTATCCTCATGGAAGCAGGTTGCCATATAAGGGTTGGTCCACTCGATTATATTCTCGTCGTTGAACAGAATAATCCCGATAGGCATTTCCAGCAATGCCTCTTCCCCAACTTTTTTAAGACGGTACGATAGTGTCGAAATATACCTTTCGGTTTCTTTCTTATTATTGAATTCAATCACAAGGATGGAATAAAAAAGAAAGATGATAAATGGCACACTGATCAGAGCCATGAGCCAATTGTAATAGGCTAGGACAATGAGCAGGATAGTAGTGATGACCAGAAGTGTATATAGCGGATATCGAATAGGTACTTTTTTTAATTTTGATAACATCTTTTCAGCTCCTAAAAGCTACTAATTTCAGCATCTTTACCGGACAGTACACATCCTTATTTGCTTGCGATCGATTCCCTGATGCGAAAGCCTAAATCCATAATCCCTAAGATGCGGACAAAAGAAGATGCAATCGGTATGAAAAATGCCAATACCACAACTACAATCGGTATGCCTTTTGACCATCCCTTTGAACGGCTGTAAAAAAACATGAATGATATACCCTGCAGCATAATAAAGAATTCCAATATGAATTGGATATTCATCAATACTGTGTAGAAATAGTCACCCTGCTCCGGATGCATAAACAGTATGAAAAGCATACTAAGTAAATAATACCATAAAAGACTTCTTGGAAGCTTTATGTCACGTACAGAACCTATTTCAAGCTTAGCAAACCGCGATCGGTTTATCACTGCCTTGCTCGCAAGCACCATGAGCGCGGTCATGATCATTGACGACAACACAAGGAGACTTGGCAATAGCGTTTGGAATAATGACTTGAATTGTACAAGCTGGTCCAATAGCTGATCAAGCTTTTCTTCCTGTCCAAGGGCCTTCAAAGACTGTCCAGCTTGTTCAGTTGAGGATTCCAGCATTTTAAAGAATGAGTCAACCACATTAATGTCCATTAAATACATCGCTGCCAGGAATGAAAGCAGCATGCTCGCAATGAACAATAAAGTAGAGATAATGAACATCTCTAGTTTGCTTCTATTTGTTCTTATGTAATAGCCAATTGTCATTCCGACTAAACCAACAGTTAACGTGATCGGCAGCAAAGCCACATTGCCTAAAATAAAGGTAATAAGCAGCGCTGCGATAAGGAATATGGTTGACCATTTTAAATCATATTTGCTTGCTACCAGCGCAAAGGGAGCAGGCATAAAAAAGAAAAGAATGATCCCTAGCACCGGGATATATAGGAACATGAGCAGCATTAGTATCGTTAAGGCCAGCAGAACGCCACTTTCCGCCAGTTTTTTTCCTTGATTCAAATGTATGTATCTCCCTTCATTGTATACAAAGTAAAAGAAAATTTATCATTGTAATATATATTATGTACAGTCCACTCATTGTACCTATTATACCCTGTATCGTTCAAACTTACTGCACTTTATATAGTATATATTTGACTACTTTATTACGGACATGGGAGCCTTCGCCTAAGCAAAAAAACCTTCTCCCGACTGGAAGAAAGGTTTTTCCTTTTTCAAAAGCGGCACACTATTTTTTGATCCAGTAAGAGCTGCCGTCTTTCTCGCGATCCAAAAATCCATATTCTATCAAATAGCGGCGTACTGTGACAAAATCCCCGTATACAGATTTGATCAGTTCGTTCACTTCTTTTTCTGAATAAGTCCGCTCTGGTTCAAACAGGTTCATCATTTCCCGGAGAACGATGATTTTATATTTTTGCTTCATGGAGAAGGTGGTCAATTTCCCATCCTTCATATACTTCTGCAGGACTTTTTCATTTTCCTCTTCCGTTACCCTGTAGCGATCATCAATCATCGTTGCTGTCTTCGGAATCTCCATCATTGCCGGAGCATGTTCATCCTTTTCCTTCAGCAGCTCCATCATCGTCAAGTAGAGCTTAGCCTGCCTTTCCTTTTCCTTTAAGACAAAACGGTGGTTCCTAATCGTCGACGCGCTGCCTATACCCAATTCTGTTTGAATATCCCGGTCTGACTTACCTTGATAAAAAAGTGTCAATAGATTTTTTTGGTGTTCCGTCAGGCCAGTCAACTTTTTATCCAAAGCAACTAAGTGTTCAAACATACTTCCATGATTGTCCTTTATATGAAACTCCATCATTTTATACGCTTCATACAGCCGATCGCCTTTAGGATAGATAATGCCCTTTTCTACATGTTTGCCGCAAACGAGACAAATATAGTCATTATCCTGTTCTATATACCCTTTTTTTAATTCGTTTATGTCTGCTTTCCAGAACCATTCGGAATCACTCATCATTTATTCCCCTTTTATTATTTTATAAACATTTTATATTTTTGTTTGTAATATGTCAAACAAATTAAATAATGTTTATTTAACACTATAATTACTGTTTCAATAACGAGTAGCATTTTAGATACAATAAATCAAGTATTAACTATTGCGAAATATCTTTTTTTACAAAGTAATCTTAATCTTTTGACCACTTTTTACTCGTGTGCTAGTATGAAATTGAGCCAGTTGCGATGCGCTGGCAGCGGCTTTTCCCACTGATTGTTTAAGTATTTAATTGTTGACATAACAACAGTTTTTATGCCGTTCATTTAAGTAGAGAGGCATAAAACACCGTTAAAAAACAAGTAGGTTCGCAACATAAAGTTTGAACATTTTAAAAACTTATACAATCAGAAGAAATAATATTTTAATATATAAAATACGAAAGAAGGAATGGGTTATGGATAAAAAAATAGTTTTAATTACAGGCTCAGCTACTGGTTTAGGACGTTCTGTCGCGCTCAAATTGGCAGACAAAGGCTATAATTTAGCCCTAGTTGATTTCAACGAAGAAGCCGGCAATGAAACACTTTCCCTTGTAAAAGAAAAAGGGGCAGAAGCAATCTTTGTAAAAGCGGATGTGTCCAAAGAAGAAGATGTACAAAACTATGTAAATAAAACAGTTGAGAAGTTTGGTAAAATTGATTACTTCTTGAATAACGCCGGCATTATGGTTCCTTTAAAATTGATCCACGAATACGAGTTGAGTGAATTTGAACGTGTTATTTCTGTCAATTTAAAAGGTGTATTCTTAGGATTAAAATATGTTATTCCGGTTCTTCAAAAAAATGGAGGAGGAAGCATCGTCAATACAGCTTCTTCAAACAGCTTCAAACCAACAGCATTTAACGGCCTCTATTCAGCAACAAAGCACGCTGTAGCCGCATTGACAAAATCAATCGGACAAGATTACCAGGACCAAAACATCTATGCTGTCGGTGTTGCGCCTAATAATATGAAGACAGGCATTGCAAACAAAACGTTCGGCAACATGACAGAAGAACGTGTAAAACAATTGCAGGCAAGCACAGGACCTAGCAGAGCTGCTACACCGGAAGAAATCGCAGATGTGGTTATCTTCGCTTTAACAGAAGGCGGCCCTATGTTGACTGGTACAATCGTCAACTGTGCAGGCGGGGAAATTTACAATTAATCTTTCTTACAAAAAGTGTGCACAAACATAAAGACCAATCATATACAACAAAAAGGCATCCGAGGAAACCTCGGATGCCTTAATTAGTGATTTATTCACCAGATACGTATGGAAGTAAAGCCATAGTACGTGCGCGTTTGATAGCAACTGTCAATTTACGTTGGTATTTAGCGCTTGTTCCTGTTACACGACGAGGTAAAATTTTACCACGCTCAGAAACGAATTTTTTCAATAAATCTACATCTTTATAATCGATGTGAGTGATACCGTTAGAAGTAAAGTAACATACTTTACGACGTTTAGCACGGCCACCTCTGCGTCCACCCATTGCCATTGGTTATTCCCTCCTTATTGAATGTTGCATATAAACAAACGGTGTTTATATATTAGAATGGCAGATCGTCATCCGAAATGTCGATCGTTTGACCGCCATTTGCAAATGGATCATCATCTACACGAGTGTAGTTGCCATTCCGCTGTTGGTTTTGGTTTTGATTCTGGTTACGATTTTGGCCATATGATGAATAATCATCACGCTGTCCACCGCCGTAAGAACCGCCTTCGTTTCTGCTGCCACCGTTATTGGAGCCTTTAGGTTCCAAGAATTGGACACTTTCAGCCACAATTTCAGTCACATATACCCGCTTACCATCTTGTCCCTCATAATTACGTGTTTGAATGCGGCCGTCAACGCCAGCCAGGCTTCCTTTTTTCAAGAAATTAGCCACGTTTTCCGCCGGCTTACGCCAAACAACACAGTTAATGAAATCTGCTTCACGATCACCTTGCTGATTCGAAAAATTTCGATTCACCGCAAGTGTGAATGTCGCTACTGGTACACCTGCTGGCGTATAGCGCAAATCTGGATCTTTAGTTAAACGTCCTACAAGAACGACACGGTTCATCATCAGAATCAACTCCTTCCATTCCTCTGCACTTTACCGGAAAGCACCTTGGAGCGGATATTTTAAATCTATATATTATGCTTCTTCTTTAGTTACCATATGACGGATCATATCTTCATTGATCTTAGCAAGACGGTCGAATTCTTGAACTGCCGCTGCATCAGATTGAACTTTAAGAATCATGTAGTAGCCATCACGGAAATCATTGATTTCGTATGCAAGACGACGCTTGCCCCAATCTTTTGTTTCTGTTACTTCCGCACCATTATCAGTAAGGATTGTGTTGAATCGCTCAACCAAAGCTTTTTTAGCTTCCTCTTCGATATTTGGACGGATGATGTACATAATTTCGTATTTTCTCATCACTGTCACCTCCTTTTGGACTAACGGCCCATTATGGGCAAGGAGCAATTAATTAATTACTCACGAGCCTTGATTATATCATAGGTTTTTATCTATTGCAACAATCGGTCCAATTCTGCCATAAGAAAAAAAGATCCCCCTAAGGGAATCCTTCCTTACTTCAGCTTATACATTAAAACGGAAATGGATTACATCTCCATCTTGGACGATATATTCTTTTCCTTCTAATCGTACCTTTCCTGCTTCACGTGCAGCTGCCATACTTCCGCCGGCTAATAAATCATCGTATGAGACTGTCTCAGCACGGATAAATCCTCTTTCAAAATCGGAATGGATAATACCTGCACACTGTGGAGCCTTCATGCCCTTCACAAATGTCCACGCACGCACTTCCTGTATGCCTGCCGTGAAATAAGTTGCCAGGCCAAGTAAATCATAAGCAGCTCTGATCAATTGATCCAAACCGGATTGTTCAATACCCAATTCAGACAAGAACATAGCTTTCTCATCAGCATCCAATTCGGCAATTTCAGATTCGATCTTTGCACAGACAACGATAACCTCTGAGTTTTCTTTGGCTGCGTATTCACGGACCTTCTGCACATATTCATTGTCGCTTGAATCTGCTACATCATCTTCACTGACATTTGCCACATATAGGACAGGCTTGATTGTCAAAAGATGCATCATTTTAACAACGCGCATTTCTTCTTCTGTAAATTCAACAGCACGGGCGGGCTGTTCATTTTCGAAAGCTTCCTTTAGACGGACTAGGATGTCATGCTCGTACATAGCTTCTTTATCCTTTTGCTTAGCCATTTTTGCAACGCGGCCAATACGCTTATCAACAGATTCAAGGTCAGCAAGGATAAGTTCCAGATTGATGACCTCGATGTCATCAATAGGATCCACTTTACCAGAAACATGTGTAATATTTTCATCGTCAAAACAACGGACAACCTGGCAAATGGCATCTACCTGGCGAATATGGGACAAGAACTTATTTCCTAGCCCTTCCCCCTTGCTTGCTCCTTTTACGATACCGGCAATATCCGTGAATTCGAACGTAGTCGGCACTGTTTTTTTCGGCTGTACAAGCTCCGTTAATTTTTGTAGGCGATAGTCAGGCACTTCAACGATCCCGACGTTCGGATCAATCGTACAGAATGGATAGTTGGCAGATTCTGCCCCTGCTTGAGTTATTGCATTGAATAATGTTGATTTACCAACGTTCGGCAAACCGACGATACCAGCTGTTAAAGCCATGTAAACACTCACTCCTCTTATACTGTGGGGTTTCCTTCTTCAGAAGTCTCTATAAACCCGTTTATATTGTCTATTTCACTAATTGCATTCATTACGATCTTATTATAAAACCTCTACCAATTATAGAGATTACATGCTTAAAAAACAAGTGAAGTTATAGCCTCTATTGCTCTTCACTCTTCGTGTTTTTCGAGGATTTTCTTCATTTTTCGAGTGAATTCTTTACGGGGAATGAGTACACTGTGCCCGCATCCTTCGCATTTTATGCGGATATCCATCCCTAAACGGATGATCCGCCACCTATTTGCTCCACAAGGATGCGCCTTCTTCATTTCAACAACATCCTGCAAGCCATATTGTTTTTCTTCCATCCGATAAGCCTCCCTTTCGCCTACTTAGCCGCTTGCTCGGCATGGTGGTCCTGCCGATTATACATAACCATCCGTGGGAACGGAATTTCAATGCCGTTCGCATCCAATGTAAGCTTCAACTCTTTACGCAGTTCCCTTGCGATAAAGAAGTGCTGCATAGGGACCGTTTCTGCCGTAATACGAAGAACGACTTCTGAATGCCCCAAATTTTGCACTCCCAGCAGTATAGGTGTGTCTACCATATCTTCATAACGATCGGGCATCGTTTCCAGCAATTCCGTTATGACTTTCTCTGCTTTTGCCAAATCCCCTTCGTAGGCAATGCTCAGGTCAATAACAGCCAAGCTGTTATGGATTGAGAAGTTCGTCACTTCCAAAATGCTTCCGTTTGGAATGATATGGAGCTCTCCGGTGAATACTTTTATCTTCGTCGTTCTCAGGCCTATTTCCTCAACCGTTCCTTCCGTTGTCCCAATCCGAACATAATCACCTACTGCAAATTGGTCTTCAAAAATAATGAAAAATCCGGTAATGATATCCTTCACCAAACTTTGAGCCCCAAAACCGATGGCTAAGCCGACAACTCCCGCTCCGGCAAGAAGCGCCTTCACATTGTAGTTCAATGTTTCTAATATCATAGTCAAAGCAATAAAATAGATAAAATACGTAACAACATTCTTCAATAGCTTAAGCATGGTCGCTTCTCGTCGTTCTGATACACGCAGAGGGCTTTTTGCACGCAATATAAAGATGTTGTTAATAATTTTCTTAACGAACTTCACCACGAGTCCGGCAATAATGATGATGAGCATGATTTTAACGATAACCTCGCCCAAATGGATCCAAAGTCCCTCGTCTAATAGTTTGCCCACCAAGCTGTCAACCACTTTATTTCCAGTTGCTATTTCTTCTTTTAAAGCCATATATTCACCTTCTATTTCATATTCATTCAGCTAATCTACAAGAAACGAATATGAGTGTTTCCCCTAATCCCTTCATTACCTATGAACCATGACAAGGATTTATGTTCCAAATTCTTCTCTATCATGTATACTTTTCCTCTCTTTTCCGTATACTGTTACTACTATACCGAAGGGGCGAGAAGCATGATTCCTAAAAAAAGAGACATTCTTCCAAACGATCTGCATAGCCGTATTTCATATGAACAAAATGATGCTGTTGAACAATTAGCAAATCAACTTTTACTTTTCTTGCCGGCAGGCAAGCCACAAGCTATTGTCATTGCCTGCATTGGGACAGATCGTTCCACCGGTGATTCTCTTGGCCCTTTGGTCGGAAGCTTCTTAAGTAAAAAACTGAAGCCGCCATTTTTTGTATACGGCACGTTGGAAGAGCCAATTCATGCTGTCAATTTACAGGAAAAAGCAGAAAAAATCAAAGAGATGCATCCACATGCCTTATTCATCGCTGTTGATGCCTGTCTAGGAAAAGTAAAAAGTGTCGGAACAATCCAAGTCATCGATGGCCCCTTGAAGCCAGGAGCTGGCGTTCATAAGAAGCTCCCTGAAATCGGCGACTTCCATATCACAGGCATTGTAAATATCAGTGGATTTATGGAATTTGTTGTTCTTCAAAACACTAGGCTGAACCTTGTCCTTAAAATGGCAAAAACCATTTCTGACGGAATCTTGCTGGCAAGTCGGAAAACATCCATCCAAAACGGCCATTTACACAGTTATTGGCCATCCGCCATAAGCCAACAAACCGAAAAGGCAGATTACAATTGAATATGCCCATAGTGGAAGATGGCCACCATAATCGCAACAATAGGGATAGCCGGCAGTAGATTAGCCACTCTTATCTTAGTTATACCCATAATGTTTAACCCTATAGCCACAATCATTATACCGCCTGTAGCTCCCATTTCAACTATGAAGAAATCCATTAAGCTGCCGGGAACAATAGCAGCAATAAATTTGGCGCATATAGCAATTATTCCCTCATATAAAATAACCGGTACAGCCGAAAACAGGACACCTATTCCTAGCGTGCTGGCTAATACAATCGCCGTAAATCCGTCAATAACGGCTTTTGTATACAAAACACTATGATCACCACGAATTCCGCTATCCAATGCTCCCAGAATTGACATGGCCCCAATGACAAAAATCAAGGTGGAATTAACAAATGCACCTGCTACATCAGTATCTCCTTTTGTTTTCAGCAACCGTTCCAAATGGCGGCCCAATTGATTCAACCGCTCTTCCAGCTTCCACCATTCGCCAAATGCAGCCCCAAAAACAAGGCTTAAAATCACCACAAGTATATGCTGGCTTTTTATTCCCATCTGCAATCCAATTAAAATAACGACTAGCCCGATCGAGTACATAATCGTTTCTTTCATTTTATCCGGTATATTTCGGAAACCCCTGCCGATTACAGTTCCCATGATGATGCCGATTCCGTTCACAACGCTTCCTAATATAACCATCCCAATTCACCTTATTTACTGTAGTTTAGACTCATGCTGTTTTTCTTACAAATAAACCATCCTGAAGGGATGGTTTATGACAATGATTCTATCTTTCAAGTAAATCCAGAATGCGATTTAAATCTTCAGGAGAGAAAAACTCGATTTCTATTTTTCCTTTTTTCTTTTTTTGCGTAATCGTAACGGTCGTTCCAAAACGTTCACGCAAAAATGTTTCACGCTCTTCAATGAATATATCTTTTTTGATTTCTTTTTTCTTTGTTTCACGTGGAACATTTTCATTCAACTCTTGAATGAATTGCTCTAATTGGCGGACGTTCAGCTCTTCCTTCACTACTTTTTCCACGACACCAGGCAGCAATGCCTTTTTCTTCAGGCCAAGTAATGCACGGCCGTGTCCCATGGATAGTGTTCCTTGAGAGATCATTCCCTGTATGTCTGCAGGCAACGATAATAGTCTGATATGGTTAGTAATGTGAGGTCTGCTTTTTCCTAGACGTTTCGCCAATTCTTCCTGGGTAATATCTAATTGGTCCAACAGTGTTTGATAGGCAGCCCCTTCCTCCATCGGCGTCAAATCTTCACGTTGAAGATTTTCAAGAACCGCCAATTCCATCATTTGCTGGTTGTTATAATCCTTTACGACAACAGGAACCTTAGTTAAACCGGCTGCTTTTGCAGCGCGAAAACGTCTTTCTCCCACAACAATTTCGTAGCCCTTAATGCTTTTCTTCACGATAATCGGTTGAAGAATGCCGTGCTGCTGGATTGATTGTTTTAATTCTTCAATGCCTTCTTCTTTGAACAGCTTCCTAGGCTGATAAGGGTTGGGACGCAACTCTCTCACAGAAACCTCTTGAACTGAGTCATCTTTATCATTATCAATACTGAATAAAGCATTGATTCCTTTTCCTAAACCTTTAGCCATTTGACACCACTTCCTTTGCCAAATCTAGATATACTTCAGCCCCTCTTGACTTTGCATCATATATAATAATGGGTTCACCATGGCTGGGCGCTTCGCTCAATCGGATATTACGGGGGATAATCGTTTGATATACTTTATCCTGGAAGTATTTCTTCACTTCCTCAATGACTTGCAACCCCAAATTCGTACGGGCATCCAGCATGGTCAGCAATACACCTTCGATTTTTAATTCTTCGTTTAAGTGCTTTTGGACAAGCCGTACAGTATTCAATAGCTGGCTTAATCCTTCAAGCGCATAATATTCACACTGAACAGGAATAATGACAGCATCTGACGCTGTCAGCGCATTAATCGTCAATAGTCCCAGCGATGGCGGACAATCGATGATAATATAATCGTATTGGTCTTTCACTTTTTCCAGTGCTCGTTTCAATCGCACTTCCCTGGAAATAGTGGGAACCAGTTCAATTTCTGCACCAGCTAACTGAATGGTAGCAGGAATGACATGTAGATTTTCTACTTTTGCAGGCTTTATTACTTCACAAGCTTCTAAATCATCAACAAGTACATCATATATGCATTGATCGACATCCGCTTTTTCTATGCCGATACCGCTTGTTGCATTACCCTGTGGATCAATGTCCACCAACAGGACTTTTTTCCCTACATAAGCAAGGCATGCAGCAAGGTTAACGGAAGTAGTCGTCTTACCTACACCGCCTTTTTGATTTGCAATAGACACTATTTTTCCCACGATGTCACCTACCTTTACTCCTTCATTTATCCAACATGCAACCTAAAATCGCACGCATACGTCCATCCTGGGCGATCAAGGCGAATTATTTATATGTTCTTTTTGTTTTCCAGATGTTTCACATGTAACTTATTTTAACATAAAAAAGATGAAAGTATATTTGGCTTTCTGCTTTATCTCTCTATTATCAATTATTTACATAGGGATTATTTTGAGGATAAACCAATTGGAGAAAATAATCTCCGGAGAACAGGCATAATCGTGGAAATGGCGCAGTTTTATCTTATAAATAAAGGAGCCTTGGCTACAGTTATGTGCACGAAAGCTCCTTAGTAATCTATTTATTTACTTTTTCTTTGGTATTTTAATAGTGAATTGGTAATATTCTTCATGCTCTTCTTCCTCCGAATCGAGCTTGATTCCATTATCAATCACCATATTCAATGATTGCCTGATTGTATTGACGGCAATTCTCATATCCTTGCTGAATGCTTTTCGCTTCGGCTTAGGTTTCTTTTCTGTCGCTTCAAGCAGCTTCTCTACTCTTTCTTCCGTCTGCTTCACATTCAGATTTTTTTCTACCACTTCCTGTAAAAGGGCGATTTGCTTGGTTTCATCCTTTAAGGGAATAAGCGCCCGCGCATGGCGTTCTGTAATGATTTTTTGCATCAATGCATCCCTTACTTCTCCGGGAAGCTTTAATAGTCTCAATTTATTGGCCACAGTCGATTGTCCGATTCCCAATCTCTGCGCCAGCGCTTCCTGCGTCAGCTGATGCAATTCGATTAGCTTGCTATACGCCACGGCTTCTTCAATCGGTGAAAGTTCCTCACGCTGAAGATTTTCAATTAAGGCAACTGATGCTGTTTCCCGATCGTTAAATGTCTTAATGATTGCCGGGGCTTCTTCCCATCCCAGCTTCTGCATGGCCCGGAAACGGCGTTCACCTGCAATGATTTCAAACCGATCCTGTTCATATTCCCTTACAACAATCGGTTGAATAATTCCATGCGTATGAATGGTTTGTGCGAGTTCAGCAATTTTTTCATCATTAAAAACCGTTCTCGGTTGAAAACGATTTGGAACGATATCTGAAAGGGGAATTTTCTTTATTTCTTCATTATTGTTTGGTTGCACATCTTCTTCTAAATGTTCTTCCACAATTTCTTCTTTTTCACCAATGTTAAAAAAACGCGAAAAAGGATGCTTCATATCCCTGACACCACCTTTAAGAAACTCCCTCGGTACATATTCTCTATGGAAATGACAAGTTCCTTCTATTTTCTAACGACAAAATCAAACAAAAAAGACATTAGCTTTTCGTTTGATCGCACTTCTTCTATTTTAGTACATTCGCGGTTATCTGCCTATCCTCTGTTTTGCAAAATGCGTGTTTAGATTATAAGATTGGCGTTTTATTAGGCGTTCCAGGCTTTCGTGGATACTTTTTCGGCGTTTTCTTGATTTTTTTGATGGCAATAAAGCTTCTTTCGCTATTCTCAATAGGCAATAGCATGGTATCGATTGATTCTATTTCCCCGCCTAAAACAGAAATGGCTTTTTTGCTGTCCGCTAGTTCATCCTGTGCACTTGCCGCTTTCATTGCCAGGAATTTTCCTCCTGTGCTGACTAATGGCATGCATAGCTCAGACAAAACAGAAAGCCGCGCTACTGCCCTTGCGGTTACCAAGTCAAATTGCTCCCTGTGCGATGCGTTCTGTCCAAACGTTTCTGCACGGTCATGATAGAAAGATACATCGTCCAGTTTAAGGACGTTGGCTAGATGCTCTAGGAAAGTAATGCGTTTATTTAGGGAATCTACGATCGACACAGCTAAATGCGGGAAGCATATTTTCAGTGGAATACTTGGGAATCCAGCTCCGGCCCCCACATCACAAACATGTTTCACTGTTTTGAAATCGACAAAAAAGGCAGCGCTGATTGAATCATAGAAGTGCTTCAGGTACACTTCCTCCTGATCCGTTATGGCTGTCAGATTCATTTTTTCATTCCACTCCACCAAAGTGGAAAAATACAATTGAAATTGTTCAATTTGCCAAGGAGAGAGCATGATGCCCTTCTCCTTCAGCATAGCGACGAATTGTTCTTCATTCATTAACATTCAACCTCTGCAATTTAGTTTGATATACGGGCAATTTTACCTTGCTCTAAATAAACAAGCAGGATGGAAATATCGGCAGGATTCACGCCCGAAATACGGGATGCCTGGGCAACCGTTAACGGACGGACTTTTTTCAGCTTCTGTCTGGCTTCAGAAGCCAAGCTGTTAATGGCGTCATAGTCAATGTTGTCCGGAATCTTCTTGTTCTCCATCTTTTTCAGCTTTTCTACCTGCTGCAAGGATTTTTCAATATATCCTTCATACTTGATCTGAATTTCAACCTGCTCTTTGATTTCATCGGTTAATGGCTGATCGCTAGGGGCGACTTGATCAATGTCACGGTACCCCATTTCTGGCCGTTTCATAAGATCAGAGGCACGAATTCCGTCCTTCAGTTCGCTTCCGCCGGCATTTACGATTAATTGCTGCAATTCTTCCGTTGGTTTCAAAATGGTTGATTTAAGGCGTGCCTTTTCTGCTTCAATTGCCTGCTTCTTTTCAAGAAAAGCATGGAAGCGGGCTTCTTTGATCAAACCAATCTGCGCACCAATCTCTGTCAAACGCAAGTCGGCATTATCATGGCGCAGCAATAAACGATATTCAGCTCTGGATGTCAGCAGACGATAAGGCTCATTTGTCCCTTTTGTCACAAGATCATCGATCAGGACCCCTATATACGCATCTGAGCGGCCAAGGATGACTTCCTCTTTCCCTAATGCTTTTTGTGCAGCATTGATTCCTGCCATCAATCCTTGTCCGGCCGCTTCTTCATAACCGGATGTTCCATTGATTTGGCCAGCCGTATACAGATTTTCTACTTTTTTTGTTTCCAGTGTGGGCCAAAGTTGTGTCGGCACAACTGCATCATATTCAATCGCATAGCCAGCCCTCATCAATTGGGCTTTTTCCAAGCCAGGGATGCTTGCCAGCATGCGCTTCTGTACATCCTCAGGCAGACTAGTGGAAAGACCCTGCACGTATACTTCCTTCGTATTCCGTCCTTCCGGCTCCAGGAAGATCTGATGGCGGGGCTTATCATTAAAGCGGACAACTTTATCTTCTATAGATGGGCAATAACGAGGGCCAGTTCCTTTAATCATCCCTGAATACATAGGGGATCTGTGAAGGTTTTCATCAATAATTTGGTGTGTTTCTGTACTTGTGTAGGTCAGCCAGCATGGAAGCTGATCCGTGATAAACTCGGTCGTTTCATATGAAAATGCTCTAGGCACATCATCGCCAGGCTGAATTTCCGTTCGGCTGTAGTCAATGCTGTCGCTGTTGACCCGCGGCGGAGTACCCGTTTTAAATCGGACAAGATCGAAGCCGATCTCCTCAAGATGTTCGGACAGCTTAATTGACGGCTGCTGATTGTTCGGACCGCTTGAATATTTCAGTTCTCCCAAAATGATTTCGCCGCGCAAGAATGTACCTGTAGTAAGCACGACTGATTTGGCACGGTAAATGGCACCGGTCTGTGTGACAACGCCAGTACATGTTCCATCTTCGATAATAAGGCGTTCAACCATCCCTTGTACAAGGGACAAGTTCTCTTCTTTTTCAATGGTCAATTTCATTTCCTGCTGATAAAGGAATTTATCCGCCTGGGCACGCAACGCACGTACTGCGGGTCCTTTCCCTGTATTCAGCATTCTCATTTGAATATGGGTCTTATCAATATTTTTGCCCATTTCTCCGCCCAAGGCATCAATTTCACGGACAACAATCCCTTTTGCAGGACCTCCGACTGATGGATTGCACGGCATGAATGCCACCATATCGAGGTTTATCGTTAGCATGATCGTTTTGGCACCAAGCCGTGCCGAAGCTAATCCTGCTTCTACGCCTGCATGTCCCGCACCTACGACAATGACATCATACTGGCCTGCTTCGTATGGCATTTCTCTTCCTCCTTTGTATATCTCTTATCTATTATTTCCCTAAACAGAACTGTGAAAATAGTTGGTCTATCAAGCTATCCTGCATACTATCACCAATAATTTCCCCAAGAAGTTCCCATGATCGCGTCAAGTCTATTTGAACAAGATCGATTGGCACTTCATTTTGAATGGCCATTATGGCTTCTTCTATGCATGACTGCGCTTGTGAAATCAAGGCAATATGGCGTGTATTCGAGACATACGTAAGATCGCCTGCTTCCAATTCGCCTTCAAAGAATAAGCTGGCGATTGCCTCTTCCAATTCATCAATCCCTTTATCTTCTAAAAGCGATGTGGTAATGACCGGCGAATGTCCAGCCAGCTCTTTCACACGGTCCAAATTGATCTCTTGGTTCAAATCCGTTTTATTGACGATGACAATAACGTCCATACCGTTTACAGCAGCAAATAATTGCTCATCCTCATAGGAAAGCTCTTCAGAATAGTTTAACACGAGTAGAATCAAATCAGCTTCCTTTAAAACTGCTCTGGATTTTTCGACACCGATTCTCTCGACGATATCTTCTGTCTCCCTGATTCCTGCTGTATCTACCAAGCGCAATGGGACCCCTCTCACATTGACGTATTCTTCTATTACATCTCGTGTTGTCCCAGGAATGTCTGTCACGATCGCTTTATTTTCCTGTATAAGGCTATTCAGCAAGGATGATTTCCCAACATTGGGGCGCCCTACAATAACAGTTGATAACCCTTCACGCAAAATCTTTCCCTGCTGGGCCGTCTGCAGCAACTTTCTTAATTCCTCTTGTACATATGCTGCTTTGTCGATCAACATATGGTGGGTCATTTCTTCGACATCATTGTATTCCGGATAATCAATATTGACTTCAATATGGGCCAATATTTCTAGTATTTCCTGACGAAGCTTCTGGATTAAAGTCGAAAGTCGACCTTCCATTTGGTTCAGAGCCACATTCATTGCCCGGTCTGTCTTTGCTCTGATTAAATCCATAACTGCTTCTGCTTGCGATAAATCAATCCGTCCATTCAAAAACGCTCTTTTGGTGAACTCTCCCGGTTCAGCGAGCCTTGCCCCCATTGCCAAGACCAAGTTCAACACTTTTTTCACTGAAACAATGCCCCCATGGCAATTGATTTCAACTACGTCTTCGCGCGTAAAGGTTTTTGGCCCCCTCATAATTGAAACCATTACTTCCTCAACCGTTTGATTGGTCTTTGGATCCTTTAAGTGCCCATAATGAATGGTGTGTGTTGAAACCTCTGACAGCTTTTTCCCTCCAGGTCCACTATAGATCTTATCAATAATGCCAAGAGCTTCATCTCCACTTAAACGGACAATGGCGATTGCGCCTTCTCCCATCGGCGTGGATATTGCTGCAATTGTATCGAACTCCATATAGCACCTCTCCATCTGATGTAAACTTTTCTATAATAAAAAACAACTAGTGAATTATTTTCAGCCTAAATATCTACAATATCATAGACTTTTTTTGAACAAAAGTAAAAATCCATCGCCCTGCCGCTTTGTCCACAGAGATGAACGCTTTTTTTCTTTGCTTATTGTAACTTATCCACATGTGAATAACAATCTCTCGCCCTTGTTCACTCATCTTCATTTTGTGCAGATTAGCCTTTTCTTAAAACAAAGAAAAAACCTTTCCGGATTTTTTCCGGAAAGGTTTTTCATTTCTTTACTGATATCACTAAATGACGGTAAGGTTCTGTACCACTAGAGTGTGTTTCAATCTGTTTGTATTTCATCAATGCAGTATGAATTACTTTTCGCTCATATGAAGGCATAGGCTCAAGTGCAATTTCTTTTCTTGTTTTCAGCGCTTTTTGGGCCATCCGCTCAGCCAGTAGGACTAACGTTTCTTTTCGTCTGCTTCTATACTCTTCCGCATCAAGCATAATTGTCACGTGCTGCTTTGAGTAGCGATTAGCTACTAGCTGCGTTAAGTATTGCAGTGAATTCAATGTTTGTCCTCTTTTGCCAATTAAAAGAGCCAGTTTCTTTCCAGATAACGTAAAAGTGACAGTTCGGCCTTCCACTTTTTTATCAATTTGGACTTGAAGCCCCATTTGAGAAATGACTTCCTGAAGAAAATGTTCTGCTTCTTCAATCGGATCTGGCTTCATAATGGCTTTTATAGTTGCCTTACGGGAACCGAAAAGGCCAAACAGCCCCTTTTTTCCTTCATCGAGTATATTGATCTCTACCCGGTCTCTAGTTGCATTTAATTGAGCTAAAGCAATTTCTACTGCCTCATCGACACTATGGCCTGTAGCAGTTACTTCTCTCACTTTTTCGTTCCTCCCGCTTTACTGGTCTGTTTCCGTATGTCGGGCCCTTTAATAAAGAAAGTTTGGACAATCATGAAAATATTACCCACTACCCAGTACAGCGAAAGTGCCGCAGGGAAGTTAATGGCAAATACAATAATCATAATCGGCATCAACCATAGCATCATAGCCATTTGTGGATTTGCTTCCTGGCCTGCCATCATCATTTTTTGCTGAGCAAACGTGGCAACACCCGCTACGATCGGCAAAATATAATATGGATCCTTCTCTCCAAGGTCGAACCATAAGAAACTATGTTCTTTGATTTCTGCTGTACGCATAATTGCGTGGTAGAAACCAATCAGGATAGGCATTTGAATTATGAGTGGAAAACAACCTGCAAGCGGGTTGACTCCATGCTTTTGGAACAGTGCCATTGTTTCCTGCTGAAGTTTTTGTTGAGTGGCAGCATCTTTTGAAGCATATTTTTCTTTCAATTTTTGCATTTCTGGTTGAACAGCCTGCATTGCTTTAGTGCTTCTTGTTTGTTTAATCATAAGAGGCAGCAATAGTAGGCGAATTAAAATAGTAACGACAACGATTCCCAAACCGAAGTTATTGCCTAATGCGTGGGAAACGGTTGTGATGACGACTGATAATGGATATACGACAAATTCATTCCAAAACCCGGAACTTTTGTCTGTGATCGGCTGGTTAATCTCCGAACATCCCGAAAGCAGCATCATCAATGAAGCAATTGCAATGATAAGCAATATTCGCTTTTTCAAACGTCATTTCCTCCTTATTGCCTGGTACTTAGTGTATTTAAAAAATCAAAAAGCCCGGCCCCTTCCGTTACAGCCGGCAACAAGATGAAAACGGATGCAGTTACTGGGATGGCAACTACATATTCTATTTACACCCCATTGCCTGGAATGAAAGGAAAACATCCACTTAAGAAGTGTGTTTGTCCTTTTTAGGCAGGCTTTTTAATGCTTTTCCTCTTTTTAATACGTGTATTAGACTGCTCTTCACTTCATGGAATTCCATTTCAGAAGCAGGCTTTCTCGCAATGATGACATAATCGCTTTGCTTTTTGACCTGATCGTTGAGCTCCAGAAAGGCCTGGCGGATATAACGCTTGATCCGGACCCGCGTAACCGCATTCCCGATTTTTTTGCTCACGGACAACCCAATCCGAAAGAAGTCTTGGTCTTTTTTGGGCAAGATATACACGACGAATTGTCTGTTGGCAAATGATTCACCTTCATGAAAAACGAGCTGAAATTCTTCATTCTTCTTAATTCTAAATTTCTTTTTCATTTTTTACACCTTCAAGTATGACAATCTGCCTGGCAGCTACAAAATGTACCCAAATAGCTTTTTAACTGAAAAAAAACCACTGAGATGTGTCAGTGGCCTATGCAGATAATACTTTTCTTCCTTTACGACGACGTGCTGCTAACACTTTACGTCCGTTTTTAGTGCTCATACGTGCACGAAAACCGTGAACTTTACTGTGTTTACGCTTATTTGGTTGATAAGTTCTTTTCATTATATGACACCTCCCTGAGGATTGCAGTTAAAGACAGTCTTACTAATTATATAGATGAGATAGTAAAAATGTCAACTCCATTCCGAAAAACATTAAAAACAAAACTTCCCTCCCAAGATTTCTTTTTTATTGTTAGTATTCATCCACCCATTATTCCTCTTTTGGAGGACCAAAGAAATAGATCTGGAGATCAGAATATTTTTGCTCTAGTAGTTCCATTCTAATAAAAAACACGTCTTCAAACGTTATCCACAATCGTCCTTGAATACTTTTTTCGACATTTTTCATTATCCACAACATCTTTAGACAAGTTTTTCACATATTCCTATTTTGGTGATAAGTATTTTCCCACAAGCCTGCTCTTTGTGGATAAGTATGATTAATCGTTGCAACTCCACGAAATATTTGTTATTATATTTGTGTTTTCACTCTGAATAACTTTTTCGGCTCATTATGGTTATCCACAAACTGTGAATAACTTGTGGATAGTTATATACAACTGTTCATAACTACTTGTCCACAAGTAGCTTTTTTTGTCGAAAACTATGTTTTTTCTTATATATAGTTTATCCACAGCTTTTTTTAGGATAAGCTTATCTTTTACGCCTATTATTATTTCTTTCCTTAACAGATTATGTGCGTCAGCACTTTTCTATACTAAAAAAGATCGTAAAACCCTATATTCGTATTCGGCACAAAAACATGACTTATTGAAAAGGAGGGACAAATTTGGAGAACATCGATGCACTCTGGGACCAGGTGCTCCTGCAAATGGAGAAGAAGGTAAGCAAACCCAGCTATGAAACATGGTTAAAATCAACTAAAGCAACTTCTATCCAAGGGGATACATTAACCATAACAGCACCTAATGAGTTTGCTAGAGATTGGCTGGAAGGACGGTATACAAAGCTGATCTCAAATGTTCTTTATGAAGTAATAGGAGAAGAGCTATCTGTGAAGTTCATCATCCCGCAAAATAAAAATGAACAGGATGCCTCTAACGGGAAAACACCAAAAAAGTCAAACAAACATGATGAGGCTAATGATTTTCCCCAGCATATGCTTAATAAAAAGAATACATTCGATACATTCGTTATCGGCTCTGGGAACCGGTTCGCCCATGCCGCTTCTTTAGCTGTTGCGGAAGCTCCGGCAAAGGCCTATAATCCTTTATTTATTTATGGGGGTGTAGGTTTAGGGAAGACGCATCTTATGCATGCAGTCGGACACTATGTACTGGAGCATAATCCATCAGCCAAAGTAGTCTATCTTTCTTCTGAAAAATTTACGAATGAATTTATTAATAGTATCCGTGACAATAAAGCGGAAGACTTCCGCAATAAATACCGGAGCGTTGATGTACTGCTTATAGATGATATTCAGTTCCTTGCAGGAAAAGAATCGACACAAGAGGAATTTTTCCATACATTCAATACGTTGCATGAGGAAAGCAAACAAATCATCATTTCCAGCGATCGTCCTCCAAAAGAGATTCCTACTCTGGAAGACCGCTTGCGTTCACGTTTTGAATGGGGCCTTATTACAGATATTACTCCGCCGGATTTGGAGACAAGGATCGCCATTTTGCGGAAAAAAGCGAAAGCGGAAGGCCTGGATATTCCAAACGAAGTAATGCTTTATATTGCCAATCAAATTGATACAAATATTCGCGAACTTGAGGGTGCTCTCATTAGAGTGGTTGCCTATTCTTCTTTGATCAATAAGGATATTAATGCCGACTTGGCAGCTGAAGCCTTAAAGGATATCATCCCGAGCGCCAAACCGAAGGTCATTACCATCTACGAAATCCAAAAAGCCGTCGGGGAGCATTTCAATGTAAAACTAGAAGATTTCAAAGCGAAGAAACGGACAAAATCTGTCGCATTTCCACGGCAGATCGCGATGTATCTATCACGTGAACTAACAGATTCTTCGCTGCCTAAAATAGGGGATGAATTTGGGGGAAGAGACCATACTACCGTTATACACGCACACGAAAAGATTTCTAAATTGATTCAAACAGATCCCCAGCTTCAGCAGCAAATCAAAGAAATCAATAATCAGCTGAAAGTATAATCCACCTATTCAGGATAAGCGGTCTATCTTTTGCCTGCACAATTGCCAATTGAATAGTGTTAATAACTGCAGTCTATTTATACACAGTCTGTCCACATGTGGATAGACTGTTTTTCCTTAACAAAATGAAGTTATCCACATATTAACACGCCCTATTACTACTATTACTATTTTTTTAAAAAAATAATATAACAAGCTGTTAAAAAAATTAGGAGGTTCATTAAATGAAATTCATCATACAAAGAGACAAGCTCGTTGAAAGTGTTCAAGATGTTATGAAAGCAGTCGCTTCCAGAACAACTATTCCTATTTTGACAGGGATTAAAATTACAGCAACTTCTTCTGGAGTTACATTAACAGGGAGTGATTCGGATATTTCCATTCAATCAACCATTCCTTTAGAAGAAGAAGGAAATGAATTGGTTGAAATCAAACAACAGGGAAGTATTGTACTGCAAGCTAAGTTCTTCAATGAGATTGTGAAAAAGTTACCTTTGGATGATGTCGAAATTTCTGTCGAAAATGGATTTCAAACTATGATCCGTTCAGGGAAAGCTGAATTCAATTTAAATGGACTGGATCCGGATGAATATCCGCATCTTCCCCAAATTGAAGAAGAAAATATCATATGCATCCCTACCGACCTGCTCAAAACATTGATACGCCAAACTGTTTATGCAGTGTCCACGTCAGAAACACGCCCTATCTTGACAGGTGTCAACTGGAACATTGAAAATGGGAATATCACCTGTACTGCAACAGATAGCCATAGACTTTCTTTGCGCAAAGCAAAAGTTGAATCGAATACAAATGAAAATTACAATGTCGTGATCCCAGGCAAAAGCTTAACCGAACTAAGTAAAATTCTGGATGATACTCATAATTTGGTGCATGTAGTCATCACTGAAAATCAAATTTTATTTAAGACGAAACACTTATTATTCTTCTCTCGTTTATTGGAGGGCAATTATCCAGATACATCCCGATTGATTCCTTCTGAAAGCAAAACGGATGTGACGTTGAATACAAAGGATTTCCTTCAATCCATTGTCCGCGCTTCTTTATTGGGTGAAGGAAAAAATAATATAGTAAAACTGTCGACTTTAGGACAAACAGGCATTGAAATTTCTTCTAATATCCCAGAAATAGGGAAAGTGGTGGAAGAAGTGCAAATTCAAAGCATAACAGGAGAGGAATTGAAGATTTCCTTTAATGCCAAATTTATGATGGATGCACTAAGAGCTTTGGAAGGTACGGATATCCAAGTAAGCTTTACAGGCGCAATGAGACCGTTCGTTATTCAGTCCCAGCATGACGATTCGATGCTTCAATTGATTTTGCCGGTAAGAACTTATTAATCTAATTGAATCAAGTGCAATAAAAAAGCTGTCAGTTTGGGCTGGCAGCTTTTTGCATGCTTTGCAAATATCCCTTTATTTGGGGCATAGTAATACTCAGATATGCAAAAAAGAGTTTTCTTTGTGTATTGTCCGGTATTTTAGTAAAATTAAATATTAGAGATTATAAAGAAAGAGTGTATATACGTTATGAATAAAGTCGCTATATCAACTGAATACATTACATTAGGCCAATTTTTAAAAATAGCAGATATCATCGATAGCGGTGGGATGGCTAAGTGGTTCCTTAGTGAACATGAAGTATTTATTAATGGTGAACTGGATGTGCGAAGAGGCCGCAAATTAAGAAACGGAGATGTTATCGAAATCCCGCAATTCGGCAAGTTCGTTATAAGCGGAGAAGAATAAAAGGATCGATTGTATGTATATTGAATCGCTTAGAGTGAAGAATTACAGAAACTATGAAGATCTAGTTATGGATTTTGAGAACAAAGTCAATGTCATTCTTGGTGAAAATGCCCAAGGGAAAACGAATATCATGGAAGCCATATACGTTCTCGCAATGGCGAAGTCCCATAGAACTTCAAATGATAAAGATCTTATTCGCTGGGACGAAGAGTATGCTAAAATAGAAGGTAGGATACATAAACGGAACAGCACAATCCCTTTGGAATTGACGATTTCAAAAAAAGGGAAAAAAGCAAAGTGCAATCATATTGAACAGCAAAGATTGAGCCAGTATATCGGTAATATGAACGTTGTCATGTTTGCACCCGAGGATTTGCATTTAGTTAAAGGCAGTCCGCAAGTAAGGCGCCGATTCATAGACATGGAAATTGGACAAGTATCTCCCCTGTATCTCTATGAATATTCCCAATTCCAAAAAATCCTGCAACAACGCAATCATTATCTGAAAATGCTTCAGAGCAGAAAACAGACAGATTTAGCAATGCTCGACGTCCTGACAGAGCAATTTATTGAGTATGGAGTAAAAGTAATTGAAAAACGTTTCCAATTCCTGAAGCTTTTGCAAAAATGGGCCGAACCTATCCATAAAGGAATCTCCAGGGACTTAGAAACGCTTCAAATACAATATAAACCCTCTGTGGATGTATCAGATTCAATGGATTTGTCGAAAATGATAGATGAATACCAAGCTAAATTTGATAAAATAAAACAAAGAGAAATTGATCGTGGAGTTACCTTATTCGGTCCACACAGGGATGACCTTATGTTCATTGTCAATGGCCGGGATGTGCAGACGTTTGGCTCCCAGGGGCAGCAACGTACGACTGCCCTCTCCCTTAAACTTGCTGAAATTGAACTGATTTATTCAGAAATAGGCGAATATCCTATTTTGCTATTGGATGATGTATTGTCGGAATTGGATGATTTCAGGCAATCCCATTTATTGAATACCATTCAGGGAAAGGTACAGACGTTCGTCACGACTACAAGTGTAGAAGGAATCGATCATGCCACCCTTCGTGAAGCGGCCACATTCGAAGTAGTCCAAGGGAATATGAAGCAAGTTAAATAGGGGTGATACTATGTACATTAGTATAGGCGGGGACCATGTGATTAAAGTAAAGGACATTATAGCCATACTTGATCACCAAACTATACCGAAGTCCGATGGTACGGGCGGACTTCCGGCAGATAGCCTTGGAACCATCAATTTGGGCGGAGAACCCTGCAAATCCATCGTTATCACTGCCGGAAAAACCTATCTATCCCCCCTTTCCTCATCCACGCTTGTTAAGCGTTCAAAGCGAAATTCTTTATTGGCCAAGGAAACATAATTACTAGATTGATTCAAACAAACAATGAGTAACAGAATTGTATTTTAAATAAAAAGTGCAGGTGATACGGATTGGCTATGGATCAAAATTTAGATCAACAACAATCATATGATGCAAATCAGATACAGGTATTAGAAGGTCTTGAGGCAGTTCGAAAACGTCCGGGAATGTATATCGGTTCCACAAGCGGAAGAGGTCTACACCATCTTGTATGGGAAATTGTCGATAATAGTATCGATGAAGCGCTAGCTGGTTTTTGCGATCATATCGAAGTCATTATAGAAAATGATAACAGCATCACAGTTAAAGATAACGGACGCGGAATTCCAGTGGATATCCAGGAGAAAATGGGAAGACCTGCTGTGGAAGTCATCATGACAGTGCTGCATGCCGGCGGTAAATTCGGCGGCGGAGGCTATAAAGTATCAGGCGGCCTTCATGGAGTGGGGGCATCTGTTGTGAATGCCTTATCGACTTATCTGGAGGTTTTTGTCCACCGTGAAGGAAACATCTATTACCAAAAATATGAAAAAGGGGTACCGGCAGCAGATTTAAAAGTGATTGGCGAAACAGACCATACAGGTACTGTCATCCATTTCAGCCCTGATCCTGAAATTTTCACGGAAACGCTTGAATATGATTATGATACGCTGTCAACGCGTATTCGGGAATTAGCTTTCCTGAATAAAAACATTAAGATTTCAATCAGGGATATGAGAGATCCGCAGCGGGAGAATGATTATCATTACGAAGGCGGAATTATCTCCTATGTTGAGCATTTGAACCGCAGCAAAGAGGTCATCCATGAAGAACCGATTTCCATCAGCGGGGAACGGGATGGCATTACGGTTGAAGTTGCCCTACAGTACAATGAAGGATTCACCAGCAGCATCTACTCGTTTGCTAATAATATCCCGACGCATGAAGGCGGTACGCACGAAGCAGGATTTAAATCGGCACTGACACGCGTCATTAATGATTATGCAAGGAAGCAAGGGTTAATTAAGGAAAGTGATGCGAACCTTTCCGGTGAGGATGTGAGGGAAGGGTTAACAGGCATTATTTCTGTGAAGCACCCGGATCCACAATTCGAAGGGCAAACGAAGACCAAATTGGGGAATACGGAAGCGAGAACCATTACGGATTCCATTCTTTCCGATAAGCTTGAGAAATTCATGTATGAAAATCCGACAGTTGGGCGGAAAATTGTCGAAAAAGGCTTAATGGCTTCACGTGCACGTATGGCTGCCAAGAAGGCGAGGGAGCTTACAAGAAGAAAGTCGGCTTTGGAAGTATCCAGTTTGCCGGGAAAACTGGCTGACTGCTCTTCCAAGGATCCATCGATTTCCGAGCTTTATATCGTTGAGGGTGACTCTGCAGGAGGCTCTGCAAAGCAAGGCCGTGACCGTCATTTTCAAGCGATTCTTCCACTGCGCGGAAAAATCCTGAATGTCGAAAAAGCGCGTCTGGACCGTATTTTATCAAACGAAGAGATACGGACAATCATTACAGCGCTTGGTACAGGAATTGGCGATGAGTTCGATATTTCGAAGGCACGTTACCATAAAATCGTCATTATGACCGATGCTGATGTTGACGGAGCGCATATCCGTACGTTATTGCTCACATTCTTCTACCGTTATATGAGAAATATTATTGAAAGTGGATATGTATATATTGCTCAGCCGCCATTATATAAGGTTTCCCAAGGTAAAAAAGTGGAATATGCCTATAATGATAGACAGCTTGAAGAGGTTTTAAACACATTGCCTGAGCATCCAAAGCCAAACCTGCAGCGTTATAAGGGTCTTGGTGAGATGAACCCTGATCAGTTATGGGATACAACTATGAACCCTGATACCCGCTCTATGCTGCAAGTCCATTTGAGCGATGCTATAGAAGCGGATGAAACCTTTGAAATGCTAATGGGTGATAAAGTTGAGCCAAGAAGGAACTTCATCGAAGAAAATGCGGTCTATGTAAAAAACCTAGATATTTAAGGGAAGCAGGATAGATGAGGTCTATCCTGTCTTTTACATAATATGAATCGAAAAAAATGATAAGTGAATGCTTTCGAAGGAGGTTTGCTCCATGTCAGAGTCTAGAGTAACAGAGATTAATATTAGTAACGAAATGCGTACGTCATTCCTAGATTACGCCATGAGCGTAATTGTTTCACGGGCGTTGCCGGATGTAAGGGACGGCTTAAAGCCCGTACACAGACGTATTTTATATGCGATGAATGATTTGGGGATTACAGCCGATAAACCGTTTAAAAAATCGGCCCGTATTACAGGTGAAGTAATCGGTAAATACCATCCGCATGGTGATTCAGCTGTTTATTTCACAATGGTCCGGATGGCTCAGCCATTTAACTATCGCTATATGCTTGTCGAAGGGCACGGAAACTTTGGTTCGGTCGATGGAGACCAAGCAGCGGCTATGCGTTACACAGAAGCGCGCATGTCCAAGATATCCATGGAGTTAATCCGGGATATCAATAAAGATACAATTGATTATACGGATAACTATGATGGAGCTGAAAAAGAACCGGTTGTTCTGCCGGCCCGTTTCCCGAACCTATTGGTGAATGGTTCAGCGGGGATTGCCGTCGGTATGGCGACAAATATACCGCCACACCAGCTTGGTGAAGTAATCGATGGTGTTCTCGCCATAACACATAACCCTGATATAACAATAGATGAATTGATGGAATATATTCCAGGTCCTGATTTCCCGACCGCGGGCTTAATCCTTGGCCGATCAGGTATCCGTAAAGCTTATCAAACAGGGCGTGGTTCTATAACGCTGCGTGCCCGTGTTGAAATCGAAGAAAAATCAAATGGCAAGCAAACGATTATCGTTAGCGAAATTCCATATCAGGTAAATAAGGCAAAACTGATTGAAAAAATTGCCGAACTTGCCCGCGATAAAAAAATCGATGGGATCACTGATTTACGTGATGAATCCGATCGAAGAGGAATGCGGATTGTCATGGAAATCCGCAGAGACGCCAATGCCAACGTTATCTTAAATAATCTGTACAAACATACCGCTTTGCAAACAAGCTTCGGTATTAACCTATTGGCTTTAGTTGATGGCCAACCGAAGGTATTGAACCTCAAACAATGTTTAACGCATTATTTGGATCATCAAATGGTTGTTATTCGCAGAAGGACTGAATTCGAACTTCGTAAAGCGGAAGCAAGAGCCCATATCCTCGAAGGTTTAAGGATTGCACTTGACCATTTGGATGCTGTAATTGCCTTAATCCGGGGATCCGAGACAACTGATATTGCCCGTGAAGGCCTAATGAGCAACTTCTCCCTTTCCGAGAAACAGGCGCAGGCTATCCTCGACATGAGGCTGCAACGCTTGACTGGTTTGGAAAGAGAGAAAATCGAGAATGAATACCAAGCATTGCAAGAGCTTATTAGCGAATTGAAGGCTATCCTTGCCGATGAGCAAAAGGTCCTTCAAATCATTCGAGAAGAGCTGACTGAGATTAAAGAACGCTTTAATGATGCTAGAAGAACAGAAATTGTTCTTAAAGGGCTAGAAAGCATTGAAGATGAAGACTTAATCCCTGTTGAAAATATCGTAGTGACGTTAACACATAAAGGCTATATTAAACGTTTGCCGATATCGACCTATAAAAGTCAAAAACGGGGAGGAAAAGGCGTACAGGGAATGGGAACGCATGAGGATGATTTCGTAGAGCACTTATTGACTACGAGCACACACGATACGATTCTATTCTTTACGAATAAAGGGAAAGTATACCGTTCAAAAGGGTATGAAATCCCAGAATACGGACGTACAGCTAAAGGCTTGCCGATCATTAATCTATTGGAAATCGATAAAGGTGAATGGGTGAATGCTATTATTCCTGTCAGTGAGTTCAAAGAAGATAATTATCTATTCTTCACGACAAAGCATGGCATCAGCAAACGTTCTCCACTTGCTTCCTTTGCTAATATCCGTAATAACGGCTTGATCGCCCTTGGATTAAAAGAAGAAGATGAACTGATTTCCGTAAGACTGACGGATGGAGATAGAGATATCATTATTGGTACAAAAGACGGCATGATGATCCGTTTCCCTGAGAAGGATGTCCGTACGATGGGCAGAACAGCTACAGGTGTAAAAGGAATCAGTCTTCGCAGCGGAGACGAAGTAATTGGAATGGAACTCCTTAATGAAGGAGAAGAAATTTTAATTGTCACCCACAACGGATACGGAAAACGTACCAACGAAGAAGAATACCGCATCCAGAGCAGGGGCGGTAAAGGGATTAAAACATGCAATATTACAGATAAAACGGGTCATCTAGTGGCAATTAAAACGGTCACTGGAGAAGAGGATCTAATGATTATTTCGGCTGCGGGCGTCATTATCCGCATGACCGTCCGTGATATCTCCCAAACAGGACGTAATACACAAGGTGTTAAACTGATTCGCCTAGGTGAAGAAGATAATGAATATGTTTCTACAGTAGCAATCGTTGAACCTGAAGAAGAATCCGAGGACGCAGAAAATGAAGAGATGGTGAACGAGGAATCACAGGAAGGCACTGAAGAATAAAGAAGCTATATTCCGCCGCCCTAAAAGGCTGGCGGAATATTTTTGCTCTGTATTGACTAAATTTTTCGTCATCTTTTTAAATTGTATAGTTTTCCCAGCTTAAATGTTTTATCATAATAATACATACTAGATAAAGATTAGCCTAATTAGGGGTGGGGATTTTGAGAATCAAAATAAGCGATCTAACAGAAGGATGCATCCTTGAAAGGGATATCCAAATACGGAAGGATCGGCCGATTGCCTTGAAGAAAACGGTGGTGGACAGTCGGCTCATTGAAGTATTGAGTGCCTTTTTAGTTAAAGAACTAAATGTAGAAAAGTATATGGCCGATGGCAAACTTTTTACTCCTAAAGAAATGATCGACATTGGATACGCAGAAGAATCGTTCAAAGAGGTAAGTTTTCATACATCATATAAAGAGGCCGTGCACGAGTTCAAGAAACTGTTTCAAGGCTGGCAGGCTGGTGCTACGGTGGATGTGCCGGCAGTACGAAAAATTTTTGTCCCAATCTTAGAAAAGGCTCTATCAGCTGAAAATGAGATTTTTTCGTTGCATTGCCTATCCACTAAGGAAGACTATTTTTATCATCATGCTATTGCGGTGGGCATCATAAGCGGATATATTGCTAAAAAATTGTCCTATGACTTAGGAGATATTGTTCAGGTAGGTTTGGCAGGATGCTTGAGTGATGTTGGCATGGCAAAGGTTCCAATCCGAATACTGAAGAAGAATGATTCACTGTCATATGAAGAGTTCAAGGATGTTAAACAACATCCTATAAAAGGGTATCAAATGCTGCAGAAAAGTACCGGCCTCAAAAAAGAAGTAAAACTGGCCATTTTGCAGCATCATGAAAGATTAGACGGATCAGGTTACCCTAATAATAGCCAATCTGATAAAATCCATCCATACTCCCGTATAGTCGCAGTGGCTGATGTTTATCATGCGATGACTTCCGATAGAATATACAGACCAAAGCGTTCTCCGTTTCAAGTGCTGGAAATGCTGATGCATGATGAGTTCGGG
>NZ_JBDFMI010000006.1:590000-602500 GCF_047238185.1 Bacillus kalamii
GGTTCAGAACGTCGTGAGACAGTTCGGTCCCTATCCGTCGCGGGCGCAGGAAATTTGAGAGGAGCTGTCCTTAGTACGAGAGGACCGGGATGGACGCACCTCTGGTGTACCAGTTGTCTTGCCAAAGGCATCGCTGGGTAGCTATGTGCGGACGGGATAAGTGCTGAAAGCATCTAAGCATGAAGCCCCCCTCAAGATGAGATTTCCCATAGCGTCAAGCTAGTAAGACCCCTGAGAGATGATCAGGTTGATAGGTTCGAGATGGAAGTGTGGCGACACATGGAGTTGACGGATACTAATCGGTCGAGGACTTAACCAAATTGTTGTTTGATTTACTTTTGACTCTGTTATCTAGTTTTGAAGGAATAACATTCCTTTATATGTCTGGTAATGATGGCGAAGAGGCCACACCCGTTCCCATTCCGAACACGGAAGTTAAGCTCTTCAGCGCCGATGGTAGTTGGGGGTTTCCCCCTGTGAGAGTAGGACGTTGCCAGGCAACACAAAGATCAGCGATTGCGCTGGTCTTTTTTTGTTTGCAATTATGGGTATGTCCATTTAATAGTTGAAATACTTGAAATGCCTTAACACCCTTTTTTTAAAAGCCATTCACTGACAAGATAAGGGGACTTTAATTGCGTGCACCCCAAAAACTGCTCGATCAACGGATAATCTTCTGTTGGCTTTGTATGATGAAGATCCATCCACCATTCCGTTTCATAGCGCGCAATCATACTTAGATTATAGAGCAGTAAATAATGAACCATAAGCTCAGAAAGCTGTTCACTATGAAAATCATTTTTTCGCGATATATAGCAAGTATTTGAAGGGAGATTATATTTTAGGCAACTGCAAGTATTCGGATCAAAAGGTGCAGAAAAAAATAACTCTATCTTATCTTTTCCGGTCTCCTTGACTTTTATAGAAAAAGGATAATTAGTTGATAAGAATTCCTGGAACCGCTCAGCAGTCATATGGAAAGTATCCAGTACACGATGATTACAGCGATATTGACAGTCCGACATTTTATTCAAGGTGAACCCTTTTTCTAACCCGAAAAATTCTAGGCTACCCGCCATTTCTGGAATTTCACCTAGAAGGCTGCCCATCATAAATTTATCTTTTTCCAAATGTTTCATATGAAACATTATCTCACTCATATAGCCAAATAACCCTTTCTGCTGAATTTTGACTTCATCACGCAAAAAAGAATAGTGTTGTTTCTTAAGCTTTCTTGTAGTGACTCCATGCGCTAATAAAGTAGTCGAACTTGGATAAAGAGGATCCTGAGTTAAAATAGCCGCCTTTATGAGTTGTACCAACCCATAAAATAGTAATATCGGCTTAAGCATGCTAGGAGAATGAGAAGCTTGTTTATAAAAAAGTTCAGCACTTTCAATGTGGTAGATAAAAGCTGGACTGTTTTGATAACTGTACGTGTGATATTCTTCAATCCTGTTTTGTTGGTATGTACGAGATAAAAAAAGCTGTGTATGTGAATGCGCTTTAAATAACTGAAAAAGGTCCCAAGAATCATTCAGATGCATCATCATAAATACTCCCTTTAAAAATTTTGAAAAATCAAACTTCTAGTACTTTCCTTGACAGTATTTTACCCAATTGATAACCTACTAATAATATTTTCAATCGGGAGGGCAAAAAAATGTGGGAAAATAAGTTTGCTAAAGAAGGATTAACGTTTGATGATGTATTGTTGATACCTGCAAAATCAGAGGTTCTGCCAAAGGAAGTAAATCTTTCGGTCAACCTTACGGAAACGTTGAAATTAAATATTCCCATTATTAGTGCTGGAATGGACACAGTCACTGAAGCCGATATGGCAATTGCCATGGCGCGCCAAGGTGGATTGGGAATTATTCATAAGAACATGTCGATTGAACAGCAAGCGGAACAGGTTGATAAAGTAAAACGGTCTGAAAGCGGCGTAATTACGGATCCGTTCTTCTTGACTCCGGAACATCAAGTTTTTGATGCAGAGCACTTAATGGGCAAATACAAGATATCTGGTGTGCCTATCGTCAATAATTTGAATGAGCAACAGTTGGTAGGAATCATCACGAACCGTGATCTACGTTTTATAAGCGACTATTCACTTCGTATTTCCGAGGTAATGACAAAAGAAGAATTAGTCACTGCTCCTGTTGGAACGACGTTGGAACAGGCTGAAAAGATTCTTCAGACCTACAAAATCGAAAAATTGCCTTTGTTGGATGATAATGGAGTATTAAAAGGCCTAATTACCATTAAAGATATTGAAAAAGTAGTTGAATTCCCTAATTCAGCAAAAGACAGCCAAGGACGCTTATTGGTTGGAGCAGCAGTAGGAATTACAAAAGATACTATGAAACGTGTACAAATGCTTGTGAAAGCACATGTAGATGTAATTGTCATTGATACGGCACACGGCCATTCAGCAGGTGTTTTGGACGTTGTCCGCGAGATTCGCGATGCTTACCCTGAATTGAACATTATCGCTGGAAATGTAGCTACTGCAGAAGCGACACGTGCTCTTATAGAGGCAGGGGTAGATATAGTTAAGGTCGGCATCGGACCAGGAAGTATCTGTACAACACGTGTTGTGGCAGGTGTAGGTGTTCCACAGATTACAGCTATTTATGATTGTGCTACAGAAGCGCGCAAACTTGGTAAAGCAATCATTGCCGATGGCGGAATCAAATATTCAGGTGACGTGGTTAAGGCCCTTGCTGCAGGCGGCCATGTTGTTATGCTTGGAAGCCTATTAGCTGGTGTGACAGAAAGTCCTGGAGAAACAGAAATCTATCAAGGAAGAAGATTTAAAGTTTATAGAGGGATGGGATCGGAAGCTGCCATGGAAAAAGGTTCGAAAGACCGTTACTTCCAAGAAGACAGCAAGAAGTTCGTTCCTGAGGGCATAGAGGGGCGTTTGCCTTATAAAGGACCTCTTTCGGATACTTTATTCCAATTAGTTGGCGGCATACGTGCAGGAATGGGTTATTGCGGTACAGCTAATTTAGAAGAATTAAGAGAAAAGGCCCAATTTGTCCGTATGACTGGTGCTGGTTTGCGTGAGAGCCATCCACATGATGTACAAATCACAAAAGAAGCTCCTAATTACTCAATTAGTTAAGTAAGCCAATAAGCAAATAGTCGGTGAAAGAATAGACAGAGCAATATCGATCTGTCTATTTTTTTTGTTTTTTTTGTGCTAAACTAAACAAAGCATGTTTAAAAAAGTAAATAATCAACATATATAACCAAAAAAATATGTATAAGTATGAAAAGCGGAGGTATTAGAAGTTGAAAAGTTTCAGCAAGATTACTGTAGTATTAACATTACTGATTGCATTTGTATTCTCTCAGTTCACTGGAGCTGCCCCTGCTAAAGCGGCAACAAGTGACCCATTAAGCCTTAAAGCAGAAGCAGCCATGCTATTGGATGCCAAAACAGGTAAAATCCTTTATGAAAAAAATGCTGATAAAGTTTTAGGCGTTGCCAGCATGTCTAAAATGATGTCTGAATATATCGTTATGGAATCGATTAAAGAAGGTAAGATTTCATGGGACGATAAAATTAATATTAATGAATATGTACATAACCTTTCTAAAGGTAATGGACTTTCAAATATCGGTCTTACACAGGGCGAAGATTACACCGTTAAAGAGTTATACGAAGCAATGGCTATCTTCTCGGCTAATGCAGCTACTGTAGCCTTGGCTGAAAAAATTGCCGGATCTGAAAAGAATTTCGTAGAGCTAATGAATAAAAAAGCAAAAGAGTTAGGTATGACGAAATATAAGTTTGTGAATTCAAGCGGCTTGAATAATAGCGACTTGGGCGGCAATATCGCTGCTGGCGGCCCAAATGATGAAAATGTCATGAGTGCACGCGACATCGCTACATTGGCTTACCACTTGATCAACGATTATCCTGATGTGCTTAACTTCTCTAAGCAATCTAAATTAAAATTTAAAGATGGCAAAGAATACCCGAACTTCAACTGGATGTTGCCTGGTTTGATCTTCCAGTACGAAGGTGTGGACGGATTAAAGACTGGTTCCACTGACTTTGCAGGCTATTGCTTTACAGCAACTGCCGAAAGAAATGGACAGCGTTTCATATCTGTTGTAATGAAATCACCTTCAAAGAACGAACGATTCACAGATACACGAAAGGTCTTAGATTACGCTTTTGCTAATTTTGGAAAAGAAGAAGTTTTAAAGGCTGGCTATAAGCCAAAGGGCAAAGAGATAGAAGTGGAAAAAGGAAAAGAAAAGCATGTTGCTTTGACCACTAAGAAACCAGTTGATTTAGTCATCCAAAAAGGAACGGCTAAAGAGTATAAGCCGGTCGTAGTGATCGACAAAAAGAAATTGAACAAAGACGGAAAGCTTGTTGCTCCAATTAAAAAAGGCGAAAAGCTTGGCTACGTTACAGTCCAATCCAAGAATGACCCGTACGGTTTCTTGACAAAAGAGGGAGCGAAACAGGTTCAAGTCGACCTTGTAGCTGCTGAAGATGTAGAAAAATCAAATTGGTTTGTCCTTTCAATGAAAGCTGTCGGTGGCTTCTTTGGGGATGTTTGGGACAGTGTTTCATCTATGGTAAAAGGCTGGTTCTAAAATAAGCAGAGGGCGTTCCCCGTTGTTGGAGGAGCGTCCTTTTTTTACTCTTTAATTTACGTCAATTTATCGAATGAAGTGGAAAAATGTATAAATAGGTTGCACATAGGTTAACTTTATAGTAAATTGAATACAAAATTAATTATTCTAAAAGCGATGATAGGAATTAGTAGCATAGGTTATTGTTTCAAAGAGAGCCGGTGGTTGGTGGAAATCGGCAATAATGCCTTGTGAATCCATCCTTGAGCAAAGTGCCGAACTTCCATTCGTGGAACAGTAAGTGCTTTCGGTTTTAAAAACCGTTATTCTTTTTAAGGTGAAAAGCATTAATCTGCTTTTAACTAGGGTGGCAACGCGGGTAACTCTCGTCCCTTCTTTGGGATGAGGGTTTTTTTGTATTCACCTAGAAGAACAGAATGGAAAAGGAGGAAGTAAGCATGTTGGATTTAAAATATTTACGTGCTAATTTTGAAGAAGTTAAAGCAAAGTTAAAACACCGTGGTGAAGATTTGACGGATTTGGGCAAATTCGAACAGCTGGATAGCCGCCGCCGTGAATTGATCAGCGAAACGGAAAAGTTAAAAAGCCGCAGAAATGAAGTATCTCAACAAATTGCAGTCATGAAAAGAGAAAAACAAGATGCGACAGAGGTAATTACTGAAATGAGAGAGGTCGGAGACCAGATTAAAGTGTTGGATGATGAGCTTCGCGATGTAGAAGCACAACTTGAGCGCTTATTATTATCTATCCCGAATATTCCCCATGAAAGTGTTCCTGTCGGCGACAGCGAAGATGACAATATTGTTGCCCGTACTTGGGGTAAATTACCGCAGTACAGCTTTGAGCCGAAACCGCATTGGGAGCTAGCAGATGAGCTGGGTATTTTGGATTTTGAACGGGCAGCCAAAGTAACCGGAAGCCGTTTTGTATTCTATAAAGGATTGGGAGCCCGTTTGGAGCGTGCCCTTATTTCTTTCATGCTTGACCTTCATGTTGAGGAACATGGCTACACAGAAATTCTACCTCCATATATGGTCAACCGCACGAGTATGACAGGAACAGGACAGTTACCGAAGTTTGAAGAAGATGCCTTCTTGATCGAAAGCGAAGATTACTTCCTGATTCCTACAGCAGAAGTGCCTGTGACAAATATGCACCGTGATGAAATTCTTGCCGGTGAGCAATTGCCGATCGGGTATGCAGCTTACAGTGCTTGTTTCCGCTCTGAGGCAGGATCTGCCGGCCGCGATACAAGAGGCTTGATTCGCCAACATCAATTCAATAAAGTTGAACTAGTTCGCTTTGTAAAACCCGAAGACTCATATCAAGAATTAGAAAAGCTGACAGGACACGCTGAGAAGGTTCTGCAATTGCTTGAATTACCTTACCAAGTACTTAGCATGTGTACGGCTGATCTTGGCTTCACTGCAGCGAAGAAGTACGATATTGAGGTATGGCTTCCAAGCTACGGTGTTTACCGAGAAATCTCTTCTTGCAGTAATTTTGAAGACTTCCAAGCAAGACGGGCTAATATCCGTTTCCGCCGTGATCCAAAAGGAAAACCGGAACATGTCCATACATTGAATGGCTCTGGCCTTGCTATCGGACGTACAGTTGCGGCTATCCTTGAAAACTACCAACAAGAAGATGGATCCATCAAAATCCCTGAAGTATTGCGTCCATACATGGGCGGAAAAGAATACATCAAGTAAAGAAACGAAAATAGCCGATAAAATGGCACAGCACCCCAAGATTCATTTTGGGGTGCTTATTTATGGCTGAGTAATGAGCATTCAGTCTGTTCTGTTTAAACTGAGGCGTATGAAGCTTCTTGAAAAGGACAGGTTTTTCGGTATCGTATTAAAACATGATTTCCTTAAATAATCTGTATATTTAATTTTTTTTTACGAAGGCTTGACACTAGATTATGCATTATGTTATCTTATTAAATGTTGATACGACAAGTTGAAACACATATTTTGGAGGTATACCCAAGTCCGGCTGAAGGGATCGGTCTTGAAAACCGACAGGGGCTTAACGGCTCGCGGGGGTTCGAATCCCTCTACCTCCTCCATTTACATCAATAACCATAGCGCATAATATGGAGATTATAGAAACATTGAAATCAATGCATATCAGCATTGATTTTTTTATTGTGAAAAAATTAGTGTTCTAAAGCTTTGTCATTCACCTAATATAAGCTGAAGGACTACATATTTCGGACCTGCTACTGCAAGCCCTGCAAGCTGTAGGCAGCACGAAATCTCAGGTGCAAATAAAAAGATACTCCCATCTGCATCAGGGATGCTTGTAAGGGAATATCTTTTGGTTGGATTGGTTGAAGAAACCTAAACATATGTAATTCTATTTAAACGAAAGAGCACACAGCTCCTTTTTTCTTGTCTGTTCATCCAAGCAAAAGGGAGGTTGTGTGCTCTTTTTCTGTGAATAAAGCTGTAGGCGCCATCCCCTCGAGATCGTAACCCAAACCTCTTTTACGTTTGTCGGGGAAAGCAAGCGCCTTCTGCTTTTTACCGGCCTGTTCTGCGAAGTCTTCTTGTTTCCTCCAGGAAATAGGAGACTCTTTCAACAATCGGCTCAATAGATGTTTCGTCATTGATTAAATCGTAGTCATTGATGTTTAAGCGAAGGACTGGGCATGCGTTAAATTGGTTAATCCAATCTTCATAACGCTTGTACATTTCTTCCCAATATTCAATAGGTGTTTGTTGTTCCATTGGACGGCCTCTTTCTTTTATGCGGGAAAGAACGTCATCCAATGAACCTTCTAGGTAAATTAACAAATCAGGATGCGGGAAGTAAGGAGTCATCACCATTGCATCAAAAAGGCTTGTGTAGTTCTCATAATCGACTTTGCTCATTGTGCCTTTTTCATAATGCATTTTGGCAAAAATGCCTGTATCTTCGTAGATGGAGCGATCCTGGATAAATCCGCCTCCATATTCAAAGATGCGTTTTTGTTCTTTAAACCGCTCCGATAGGAAATAAACTTGTAAATGAAAGCTCCAACGGGAGAAATCGTTATAGAACTTATCCAAATATGGATTGGAATCCACTTTTTCAAAGGATGTCCGGAAGTTCAATGCATTAGCTAATGCATTGGTAATCGTTGATTTGCCGACCCCGACTGTTCCCGCAATTGTAATGACGGCATCGTTAGGGATATTATGTTTAGCGCGAAGGTTCATTTTAGTTTTACTCCTTTTTGAAGCTCTTGATTAACTTGGTTTAAGATGGTGCTCAGATCATTTGTATTTTCGACAAAATCCATATCATCGCCATTGAATTGAAGAACAGTCACATCCGGATGCTTGGCGATGAATTGCTGCATAAAGACATGGTAATCGTTCAGTAGCTGTTCCATATATAGAGGGCTAATATTTTTTTCGATTTCACGGCCCCGTTTTTGAATCCGGCTCATTAGGGTATCCAAGCTGGCGTGCAAATAAATGACCATATTTGGAACAGGCATGTCCTGTGTCAGGATATCGAAAACACTTAAATACTTATTATATTGTGATTGCTTGAGACTGCGTTGAGCGAAAATCAAGTTCTTAAATATATGATAATCAGCTACGACCGGCTGTTGTTTAGCGAGGAATTTCGTTTCGATGTCTTCAAGTTGTTTATACCGATTGCATAAAAAGAACATTTCGGTCTGAAAGCTCCACTCATCGATATTTTCATAGAATTTGCCTAAAAATGGATTCTCATCTACGATCTCTTTGAGAATGGCAAATTGAAAATGATCGGAGATTGCTTTGGACAATGTAGTTTTGCCAACGCCAATTGGCCCTTCTACAGTTATGAAAGGTGTTTGTATCATTATTCTATACGGCCTCCTGATAATTTTGAAGGATGAATGCTCCTGTTATTTTAACACACACTCTTTCATCGCGTTGCAGATTATGCAAGAAAAATGAGTTGCAATTTTTACTAGGAATGATGAATGACGTTCAATGTGTATTAATTGAAGTATTCATTTATAATTGCGGTACTATTTCTAATATCCGCTTTCAGTACATTGGCCATCATAGTAAGGGCATATGTATTATCCTCTACATCGGCAGATGCGATGCAGTCTGCCGGACATACAAGGGAGTACTCCCGCATATAAGCATCGTTTGCTGTAAAAAGTACACAAATGTTCCCTGCTATTCCGGTAATAATCAATCGTTTTACTCCGAACTGGTGGAGCATTGTATTCAATGAAGTGCCATAGAAGGCCGAGTGCTTCGGTTTTATAAGGAAATAGTCATTTGGCTGTGGGGCAATCATGCTGATATAGGAATTGTTTTCTTTTGTTCGGCACATAAAAATAATTTTTTGGAAGTCTGCTTGCCATAGATTATAATGGTCATTAATGTATATGATGGGTATGCGGGCAGCGCAGGCCTTGGCTTTTACTAATAATATGGGATCGGTGATCTGTAAGGTATGGCGGTAACATGCTGTTCCGTTGCGGAATTTGAAATGATTGATCATATCGATGATTAAAAGGGCTGTATCCGATTTTTGCATAACATACTCCCATCCGGTTGTAGAACCTATATGATGGTGTTAGTCTGTTTCATTCCACTGAATTTAATTCGATTCTTTCTATAGGCAGGGAGCAAATGTATGGAAGCTAAAGATAAATTGTATATGGAAGCGGCTTTAAGAGAAGCGGCAAAGGCAGGGGAAAAGAACGAAGTCCCAATCGGGGCTGTCCTTGTTCTTGATGATGAAATTATTGCGCAGGCGCATAATTTGCGTGAAAGTGAACAAAGTGCAACTGCGCATGCTGAATTGATGGCTATTGATGAAGCCTGCAAGAAGCTTGGTACGTGGAGACTGGAAGATGCTACACTATATGTTACGTTGGAACCGTGCCCTATGTGCTCGGGCGCTATTATCCTCTCGAGGGTTAAACGAGTTGTCTACGGGGCATCTGATCCAAAAGCGGGATGCGCCGGGACATTCATGAATTTATTGACAGATGAACGGTTTAACCATCAGTGTGAAGTAGTCCCTGGTGTCATGGAGGAAGAATGCGGTCAAATCTTGACTGATTTTTTCAGAACGCTAAGAGCGCGCAAAAAAGAAGAAAGACGCAGACGGAAAGAATCGACGATAGAGTAAGATAATTCCGTTGCGGTTTTCATTGCTTTTTTCTAGAAATATGGGTATACTTGAAAATGCGTCGTATATGGCGCACTAATTATAGGTATCAATTTTGCCGTACTAGGTGGGGAGGTAGCGGTGCCCTGTACTCGCAATCCGCTCTAGCGAGACCGAATTCCTTTTAGAGGGTCGTATGCTGTAGGGTCTGCCTTTTGTAAGTGGTGTTGACGCTTGGGTCCTGCGCAATGGAAATCCATGAACCATGTCAGGTCCGGAAGGAAGCAGCATTAAGTGGAATCTTTCATGTGCCGCAGGGTCGCCTGGGCTGAGCTAACTACAAAAGTAACGCTTATGGCAGCGATTCGAAGAAAGGTGTACGGCAGTTATTCTTATAAATAATAGAGGATGGTATGCTCTTAACTTGTTAGGGGTGTGCATCCTCTTTTTTCTTTAGGGAAAAAAGGGATAGATTGCTTATGTCCCTTTGTAAAATGGAATTTAGTTAATGTATAATAAAATAGATTAGGCAAAAGGAGGACGTACGGTGGGATATCAAGCATTATACCGGGTTTGGAGACCACAGCTATTCTCTGATGTGATCGGCCAGAAACATGTGACAAAAACGCTTCAAAATGCGCTTGTCCAGGAAAAAATCTCCCACGCTTATCTCTTTTCGGGCCCAAGGGGAACTGGGAAAACCTCAGTCGCCAAAATATTGGCGAAAGCGGTTAATTGTGAACACTCTCCTGTACAGGAACCATGCAATGAATGCCCTTCCTGTAGAGGAATAACAGATGGTTCTATTTCAGATGTCATTGAAATCGATGCTGCATCAAATAATGGTGTCGATGAAATTCGCGATATCCGCGATAAAGTAAAATATGCGCCGAATTCTGTTAAGTATAAAGTCTATATCATAGACGAGGTGCATATGCTATCGACTGGTGCTTTTAATGCATTGTTAAAAACACTGGAAGAGCCGCCGCAACATGTTATCTTTATTTTGGCAACAACAGAACCGCATAAGATCCCTCTTACTATTATCTCCAGATGCCAACGGTTCGATTTCAAAAGGATCGGTCCTGAGGATATTGTAGAACGTATGAGCGGTATTGTAGAGAATACAGGCGTGTCCTGTGATGATCAGGCCCTTCAAATCATCGCACGGGCTGCGGAAGGCGGGATGCGGGATGCCCTTAGCCTTTTGGACCAAGCTATTTCGTTCAGTATGAATGACAGTGTGACGGTAGAGGATGCCTTGACCATTACAGGATCTGCCTCCCAGGTGTATTTGGGGACATTGGTCAATGCCATTCATGAAAAGGATGTAAGTAAGGCGCTGGCTTTATTGAAAGAGTTGTTATCTTTGGGTAAGGATCCGGTCCGATTGATCGAGGATTTGATCCTTTATTTTAGAGATATGCTTCTTTACCAGGTCTCGCCCCAGATGAGTGATGTACTTGAACGTGTATTGGTTGATGATTCGTTCAAACAGTTGGCTGGCGATATAGAGACCGGCGCGATTTATCAATTTATCGAACAACTTAACCAAACACAGCAGGAAATGAAATGGACGAACCACCCTCGTGTATTTATGGAAGTGTTAATTGTAAAACTATGCCACACTAAAACAGCAACGGCTGAAGATAGTGCATCTGTGATGGAACTGAAGAATAAAGTGCTTGAATTGGAAAATCAGTTGAACGCACTTAAAATGGAAGGCATTAAGGTCCAGGCTAATGCAGCCCCTCAACAAGCGAAGGCGAAGAAACAGATTAAGAAGTCATTTAAAGCACCTGCCGGCCGGATTCAAAATGTCCTGAAAGAAGCAACGAAGCAGGATTTGCAGGCTGTAAAAAATCATTGGGGCGAGTTATTGGGTACACTCGCTGACCAGAATATGAAATCAGCGGCAGCTTTATTGAATGAAGCGGAACCAGTTGCTGCATCCGATAGCGCTTTTGTGGTAAAATTCAAATACGAAATCCACTGTCAAATGGCAATGGAAAATACATCTTTTACTGAATCTATAGCGTCTATCATGCAACGTTTAGTTGGCCATGCACTGCGTATGGAAGGTGTGCCGGCTGGACAGTGGCAGGAAATCCGGGAAGATTTTATCGCCACCCAAAGCACCGATGAGGTAGAAACGAAAACAAGCCAAAAAGAAGAAGAACCGTTGATATCTGAAGCTAGAAAACTTTTTGGCGATGATTTATTGGAAATAAAAGATTAACTAAATTGGAGGATATACAATTATGCGTGGAATGGGAAATATGCAAAATATGATGAAGCAAATGCAGAAAATGCAAAAGAAAATGGCTGATGCCCAAGAAGAATTGGCTGAAAAGCGAATCGAAGGTTCTGCAGGCGGCGGCATGGTTGCTGTTACAATCTCAGGGAATAAAGAGATTGTAGAAGTAAAAATCAAACCTGAAGTTGTAGATCCGGATGATATCGAAATGTTAGAAGACTTAGTATTAGCAGCAACAAATGATGCTTTGAAGAAAATCGATGAATTGACAGCCCAGACAATGGGACAATTCACTAAAGGTTTAAATCTTCCTGGCATGTTCTAGGGGGTATAATCATGCATTATCCTGAACCTATTTCGAAATTAATCGATAGTTTCATGAAATTGCCGGGTATCGGACCAAAAACCGCCGCCCGGCTCGCTTTTTTTGTTCTAAATATGAAAGAAGACACAGTTCTAGATTTCGCTAAGGCATTAGTCAATGCAAAGCGTAATCTTT
>NZ_JBDFMI010000006.1:607500-670000 GCF_047238185.1 Bacillus kalamii
GAATCCTAAGGTGTGCGAGAGAACTCTCGTTAAGGAACTCGGCAAAATGACCCCGTAACTTCGGGAGAAGGGGTGCTCTGGTAGGGTGCAAGCCCGAGAGAGCCGCAGTGAATAGGCCCAGGCGACTGTTTAGCAAAAACACAGGTCTCTGCGAAGCCGCAAGGCGAAGTATAGGGGCTGACGCCTGCCCGGTGCTGGAAGGTTAAGAGGAGAGGTTAGCGCAAGCGAAGCTTTGAATCGAAGCCCCAGTAAACGGCGGCCGTAACTATAACGGTCCTAAGGTAGCGAAATTCCTTGTCGGGTAAGTTCCGACCCGCACGAAAGGCGTAACGATCTGGGCACTGTCTCAACGAGAGACTCGGTGAAATTATAGTACCTGTGAAGATGCAGGTTACCCGCGACAGGACGGAAAGACCCCGTGGAGCTTTACTGCAGCCTGATATTGAATTTTGGTACAGCTTGTACAGGATAGGTAGGAGCCTTTGAAGCCGGAGCGCTAGCTTCGGTGGAGGCGTCGGTGGGATACTACCCTGGTTGTATTGAAATTCTAACCCGCACCCCTTATCGGGGTGGGAGACAGTGTCAGGCGGGCAGTTTGACTGGGGCGGTCGCCTCCTAAAATGTAACGGAGGCGCCCAAAGGTTCCCTCAGAATGGTTGGAAATCATTCGTAGAGTGCAAAGGCATAAGGGAGCTTGACTGCGAGACCTACAAGTCGAGCAGGGACGAAAGTCGGGCTTAGTGATCCGGTGGTTCCGCATGGAAGGGCCATCGCTCAACGGATAAAAGCTACCCCGGGGATAACAGGCTTATCTCCCCCAAGAGTCCACATCGACGGGGAGGTTTGGCACCTCGATGTCGGCTCATCGCATCCTGGGGCTGTAGTCGGTCCCAAGGGTTGGGCTGTTCGCCCATTAAAGCGGTACGCGAGCTGGGTTCAGAACGTCGTGAGACAGTTCGGTCCCTATCCGTCGCGGGCGCAGGAAATTTGAGAGGAGCTGTCCTTAGTACGAGAGGACCGGGATGGACGCACCTCTGGTGTACCAGTTGTCTTGCCAAAGGCATCGCTGGGTAGCTATGTGCGGACGGGATAAGTGCTGAAAGCATCTAAGCATGAAGCCCCCCTCAAGATGAGATTTCCCATAGCGTCAAGCTAGTAAGACCCCTGAGAGATGATCAGGTTGATAGGTTCGAGATGGAAGTGTGGCGACACATGGAGTTGACGGATACTAATCGGTCGAGGACTTAACCAAATTGTTGTTTGATTTACTTTTGACTCTGTTATCTAGTTTTGAAGGAATAACATTCCTTTATATGTCTGGTAATGATGGCGAAGAGGCCACACCCGTTCCCATTCCGAACACGGAAGTTAAGCTCTTCAGCGCCGATGGTAGTTGGGGGTTTCCCCCTGTGAGAGTAGGACGTTGCCAGGCAACACAAAGATCAGCGATTGCGCTGGTCTTTTTTTGTTGTTTGGGACATGTAAAACTTGTCCTTTAAGTAAAGCCCTTCTTAAGCCTGTCGAGGATAAGCTTAAGAAGGGCTTTAGGCTATCAACGATATTTAGACAGTAAAATGATTGCATTCCTTTTAAGCGTACAAAAAATACTGTAAAATATCGTAAGAAAAGGAGGCGTATTCCTAGAATGGCTACAATAGAAGACTTCATGAAATTGGATATACGAGTAGGTACAATAGTGGAAGCTGCCGTCTTTCCTGAAGCAAGAGTGCCTGCCATTAAATTGGAAATAGATTTTGGAGACTTTGGAGTTAAACGTTCCTCAGCACAAATTACTAAGAGATATGAGCCTAAGGCACTTATTGGCCGGCAGGTTGCAGCTGTTATCAATTTTCCTCCAAGGAGAATAGCTGGATTTAAATCAGAAGTGCTTGTGCTTGGCGGCATCCCTGGAGAAGGGGACGTAGTATTGCTGAATTTGGATACCTCTGTACCGAATGGAACTCCCATTGGGTAGATACATTACTGAAAAGGATCGTTGCCGGATAATGAACAGACAAAAAATCCCCTGGGTGACCAACAGGGGATTTGCTCAATTATGTGAAGCTTTGTGTATGAGTCACACTCTTTAACTTTTCTAAGTAATATTTATACATGGGGTCAGATGTTTCTGCTGCTAAAATGCCGTTTTCGCACTCATCGCATATGAACGATGTATACAGAAAAAAACCTTGTTTCTTTTCTTCTTCGCATATGATGCAATGTTGAAGAGATTTACCTTTTCTTTTCACAACTCTCCACCTCCATGCTTCTATTCTGTCCATTTCCGAAAAACGAATACACTATTTTGAATAATTAGTCACGTTGAGTTTCCTAAGTATATGTAGCAGCTTCCTTATTTGTGTATGTCTACAATCAACTTAAATTTGATAAACTGTATAGAGATTGAAAAGTAAAGGAAGATGGAAACGGAATGAATCAAGAAAATACACCCCTTTTTGATGGCTTGAAGCAATTTATTGCAAAGCAGCCGATATCTTATCATGTACCCGGCCATAAGAATGGATTGCTGTATGAACATATAGGTGAGGGTATATTCAACGCTTTATTGCAGATGGATGCAACTGAAGTGGAAGGATTGGATGATTTGCATGAGGCTGAAGGAATTATCGAGGAGGCACAGCAGCTTTTAAGCAAAGCATACAATTCAGCTAAAAGTTATTTTTTGGTGAATGGTTCAACAGTCGGGAATTTGGCTATGATTCTTGGTGTTTGCCGGGAGGGCGATACTGTTCTAGTTCAACGGAATTGCCATAAGTCTATTATGAATGCCCTGGCCTTGGTTAAAGCAAAGCCGATATTTTTGAAACCATATTTAAATGAAAAATGGGGAATTGCAGAGGGCGTACCATATAATACAATACAAAAAGCAATTAAGCAGCATCCAGATGCGAAAGCAGTTATTTTAACCTATCCTACCTATTATGGAACTGGAGAAGATATAACGGAGCATATAGCACTTGCCCATGAAAAAGGCATACAAGTATTGGTGGATGAAGCACATGGAGCCCATTTTATTGCGGGAGCCCCCTTTCCCAGAAGCAGCCTTACGATGGGTGCAGATTATGTTGTCCACTCTGCGCACAAAACATTGCCTGCTATGACAATGGGTTCTTATTTACATATGGGGAAGTATAGCCGTGAAAGGGAGCGTGTGCACCATTACCTTCAAATGCTGCAAAGCAGCAGCCCCTCATACCCGATTATGGCTTCACTTGATTTGGCCAGATCCTACATTGCCACTTATTCTAAAAAAGATGCGCAGTACATTGCTGAAATGTCCGCTATTTTCAAGCGGAATTTAAACCAGATTGAATGCATTGCTGTACTTGAAAATACATCTGGTATTAACGATTGTTTAAAAATGGCCATTATGACAGATGGCACTTTTACAGGATTAGCCCTACAGGAAGAGCTGGCTACGTTAGGAGTCTATACAGAATTGGCAGATGTCCATAAAGTCTTGTTCATATTGCCTTTATTGAAGAAGGGGCAGCATTATCCATTTGAACAGACCGTTCAAATCGTCTCAAAAGCAGTCGAACAACTAAAAGAAAAAGAAAATAAACTAGCGGATGAAGCATTCGGATTGGGCGATTATAGCGCTGAAATAGTTTCCTTATCCATCGGCTTCTCTGACATGGAGTCATGCACAAAAGAAATGGTTCCTTTGGCAGCCGCAGCTGGCCGGATAGCGGCAGAAACGATTACTCCATACCCTCCCGGTATCCCTTTATTGTTGAATGGTGAAACGATATCAGAGGGCCATGTTGGGAAGATACAGTCTTTGATTAAGGCGAAGGCACGGTTTCACGGATTTATGGATCCAGAGAAAAAAAGAATAAGAGTATATGGTAAAATGTAAGTCAACGCTATATAAAAATAAACATATAATTGAAATAGATAAATTGGAGGCTCATGCATGAATCGCGGAATATTTATTACAGCTGAAGGTCCTGATGGAGCAGGGAAAACAACCATTTTAAACATGCTATTCCAAAAGTTGAAAGACAGCGGAAAGAAAGTGATGCTTACACGTGAACCAGGCGGGATTGCGATAGCGGAGCAAATACGTGAAGTACTGCTTAATACAGAGAATATAGCAATGGATGAACGGACGGAAGCGCTTCTATATGCTGCTGCAAGAAGACAGCATCTTGTGGAAAAAGTTTTGCCCGCACTGAAAGAAGGTTATATAGTATTATGCGATCGCTTCGTAGATAGTTCTCTTGCTTATCAAGGCTATGCAAGAGGCCTTGGCATGGATGAGGTTCTCAGAATCAATCAATTTGCGATAGAGGATATGATGCCTGATGCTACTCTCTATTTTGATTTAACGCCTGAAGAAGGGCTTAAACGGATTGAGTCGAATAGTAATAGAGAAGTGAACCGGCTGGATGCGGAAGACCTTGCTTTTCATAAAAAAGTCCGTGAAGGCTATCTGAAGCTGGTTGAACAGTTTCCTGAGAGAATCGTGGTGATCGATGCATCGCAAGGCATTCCGGAAGTGCTCGGCGAAACCGAGAAAATGATTGAAAAGATTTGTGAACAAAAGGGTAAATAAGGAATTGAAAGAAAATTCTTTAAGGTGTTGTTATAATAAAGAAAGATAGAAAATAACTCTAGGAGGAAGATTGCCATGAAAATGATTATTGCGGTAGTACAGGATAAGGACAGCAACCGTTTGTCATCAGCTTTAGTAGAGCATAATTTTCGGGCAACAAAGCTGGCAACAACAGGAGGTTTCCTGAAATCGGGAAATACGACGTTCATGATCGGTACCGAAGAGATTAGGGTTAATAAGGCTCTCCAAGTTATTAAGGACAATTGCCAATCAAGGGAACAATTTGTAGCCCCAATATCTCCAATGGGAGGAAATGCAGATTCCTATGTTCCATATCCAGTGGAGGTTCAAGTGGGGGGAGCAACCGTATTTGTCCTTCCAGTCGAACAGTTTCATCAATTTTAATGCAAGAATGAGGGTTCAGTATGAAAATAAATCAAGATCTTCCTATTAAGATGGATCAGTTTAATAAAGAGCCTAAAACTGCCAATCAAGGAAAAGCATCCTTTTCTGGCGTCTATCAAAAGCATGAACAAAAAATGCAATTCGCTGCTTTAAATAAACTTCTTGGCGATATTGAAGGTGCAGGGGAACGGCTCGGGCGTTCTCGCACATTCAAAGATTTGGCTAAGTATAAGAGCCTAGTGAAAAAATTTGTGAAAGAGGCCGTGGAATACGGCATGAATTTACAGCAATCACAAAGCTGGAATCAATATGGGCAAAGCCGTCCATTAAAAACCGTACAGACCATCGATGATAAATTGGTTGAATTGACGGAAGACGTAATGAATCAAGAAAAAGATACCTTGTCTATCCTTGGACAGGTTGGAGAAATTAAAGGACTATTGATTAATTTATATACTTAAGGTAGTGATGGAACGTTATGATGAACACATGGAATGAGCTAAATGAAATACAGCCGCTTGCCTGCAGGATGCTTCAAAACAGTATCCTGAAAAGGCGCGTTGCCCATGCATATCTTTTTGAGGGAGAACGGGCGACCGGAAAAAAAGAGGCAGCCGTTTTATTGGCAAAGAGCCTATATTGTGAACAACCTATAGAAGGCATCCAACCGTGCAACCAATGTGCGAATTGCCGTAGAATCGAAAGCGGAAATCATCCAGATGTTCATATGATCGAACCCGATGGTTTATCTATCAAGAAGGAGCAAATTCAGTACCTTCAAGATGAGTTCTCCAAAAAGGGAGTAGAATCATCACGAAAATTCTATGTTCTTTCAGATGCTGAGAAAATGACGGTCCAAGCTGCAAACAGTTTATTGAAGTTTCTCGAAGAACCATTATCTGAAACGATCGCTATCCTTATAACGGAACAACCGCAACGGATTCTTCCCACTATATTGTCAAGATGCCAGGACATCTCCTTCCAATCGCTTCCTTCCCATCTGCTCGTAAAGAAACTCAGGGAAGAAGGGGCGGAACTTCAGAGCGCCTTGATCGCCTCTCAATTGACCAACAGTTTTGAGGAAGCAAAGGAAATATGTTTTGATGATTGGTTTGCACAAGCTCAGCGAAAAGTGTTAAAATTATATGAAGTACTAAGCCAGGACTACCTGAAAGCACTTATTGACCTTCAGGATGAATGGTTTGGTTTTTTTAAAGAGAAAGATCAGGTTGACCGTGGGTTAGACTTATTACTTCTTATCTATAAGGATTTACTATATATACAGTTAGGCAACGAGGATGCTGTCGTATTCAAGTCTAAGCAATCTGAATTAGAGAGATATGCCCTTCAAAGCCAACAAAGAAAAATTGCCGGGCATATGGAGGCAATTCTTGAGGCGAAAAGAAGACTCATGTCTAATACAAATCCACAACTAGTTATGGAGCAACTAGTGTTGAATTTGCAGGAGGGATCATCCTTTGTTTGATGTAGTAGGAGTCCGCTTTAAGAAAGCGGGTAAAATATACTATTTCGATCCGGGAGATTTCGAAATTCCAAAGGATGAATTTGTAATCGTCGAGACAGCTCGGGGTATCGAATTTGGAAGAGTAGTCATTGCCCGGAAACAAGTAGAAGAAAATGATGTTGTATTGCCGTTGAAGAAAGTTCTGCGCATCGCTGATCCAAAAGATCGCCTAATTGTCGAAGAAAACAAAAAAGCTGCAGCGGAAGCTTATGAAGTGTGCGGCCAAAAAGTGGATGAACATGAATTGGATATGAAACTGATTGATGTTGAATACACATTTGACCGAAATAAAGTCATTTTTTATTTTACAGCCGACGGCCGGGTAGACTTCCGTGAGTTGGTGAAGGATTTGGCCGCTATATTCCGTACGCGGATTGAACTGCGGCAAATAGGGGTCCGAGATGAAGCGAAGATGCTTGGGGGAATAGGGCCTTGCGGAAGAATGCTTTGTTGTTCAACCTACCTTGGGGACTTTGAACCTGTTTCCATCAAGATGGCCAAGGATCAAAATTTATCATTGAACCCAACGAAAATCTCAGGTTTATGCGGCAGATTGATGTGCTGTTTAAAATATGAAAATGATGAATATGAAACAGCAAAAGAACAGCTTCCTGATCTTGGAGAAATGATAAAAACTCCGAATGGAACAGGCAAGGTAGTAGGGCTTAATATTCTAGAAAGAGTACTCCAAGTTGAATTTACTGATCCAGCAAGAGTTCTCGAATTCACTTTGGAAGAAATTCTAAAAGAAGGAGCCGTTTCTATTCAAGCCACAGATTACTGAGGTGGTGAGAGCACATGGATAAGAAAGAAATATTTGATTCTGTCAGCAGCATGGAGGCACAAATCGGTCAATTGTATCAGCAACTGGGTGAATTAAAGGACCATGTTGCTGAGATATTGGAAGAGAACAATTTGCTTACGGTTGAGAATGAACATCTCAGACGCCGTTTGGACCAGCATCTTGCCGATAAGAAACAGAGCATGAATGGTAAAAAGAAAAAGATACAAAATGAATCTAAAGAAGATAAAGGATATGATATCGGCGAAGGTTATGATAACCTTGCCCGCCTTTACCAGGAAGGTTTCCATATTTGCAATTTGCATTTTGGGAGTCCCCGCAAAGAAGGCGACTGTCTATTCTGTCTATCTTTCCTGAATAAAAAATAAAGCCTTCCCTTCATTTGGAAGGTTTTTTTATGGCAGTCAGCCAAATATATGAGTATAAAAAGAGGTTATCCTCTGCTAAGTTAGATCGAAATTGAGGTGCACAGTAGCGTGTTATTACAAGGTGACGAACGATTAGATTATCTTCTTGCTGAAGATTTACGCATAATACAAAGCCCATCGGTATTTTCCTTTTCTTTGGATGCTATCCTGCTGGCCAGATTTGTTTCAGTTCCGATTGTAAAGGGAGATCTGGTTGATTTATGTTCAGGCAATGGAGTTATTCCGTTGATGCTGACTACAAGGACAAGGGGAAAAATTATCGGGGTGGAAATACAGGAACGATTGCATGATATGGCTATCCGAAGCATTGAGTATAATCATTTGAGTGGACAAATAAATATGATACATGGAGACCTGAAGGAAATCGTAAAGGAAATCGGCCATTCGAAATACGATGTGGTCACATGCAACCCTCCTTATTTCCCTACTCCAAAGAAAGACGAGCATAATCGAAATGAGCATTATGCGATTGCCCGACATGAAATCATGTGCAACTTGGAAGATGTCGTTAAGGCTAGCAGCCAATTATTGAAGCAGGGCGGGAAAGCGGCATTTGTCCATAGACCCGGCAGATTAATGGATATACTAACATTAATGAGGAAATATCGGCTTGAGCCCAAACGGTTGCAATTTGTTTATCCTAGCGCTGGAAAAGAAGCGAATACAATTCTAGTGGAAGGGATCAAGGATGGGAATCCTGACCTGAAAGTATTGCCGCCATTTGTTGTTTATAATGAGCAACAAGAATATACAGAGGAAGCAAGAAGGATTTTATATGGCGAATGAACATGTCATGTACGTATTGGAGTGTATTGATGGTACGTATTATACGGGCTATACTAATGACCTCACTCGCAGGGTTCAAATGCATAACGAAGGTAAAGGTGCAAAATATACAAGAGGGCGAACGCCCGTTACACTTCGGTATTCTGTAGTTTATGGGACGAAAGAAGAAGCAATGAAGGCGGAGTACCGTTTTAAACAGCTTCCCCGCAAGAAAAAGGAAGCCATTATGAGACATGCTTTACATATAAAAGAAGAAGGAGGGCTATAAAACATATGTGGCAACAACAGAGTTTTGCCCTTGAAGGCAAAGAAGCAATCCTATATTTAGTGCCGACACCCATCGGCAATTTAGAAGACATGACCTATCGGGCAATAAGGATTTTAAAAGAAGCGGATGTCATTGCAGCTGAAGACACGCGCAATACGAAGAAACTATGCAATTATTTCGGAATTGACACTCCGATTATCAGTTATCATGAACATAATAAAGAGTATAGCGGCAAGCAAGTAGTGGACAGGCTGCTTGGAGGCCAAACAGTCGCTTTAGTCAGCGACGCCGGAATGCCGGCCATTTCCGACCCTGGATTTGAGCTGGTACTGGATGCTCTCAAAGAAAGGGTTACTGTAGTTCCTTTGCCTGGGGCGAATGCAGCAACGACTGCCCTCATCGCTTCTGGTATACAAACACAGCCTTTTTACTTTTATGGTTTTTTGGATAGAAGCCCGAAAGTGAAGAAGAAGCAATTGGAACAATTAAAAACCGTTTGTGCGACTGTCATTTTATATGAATCGCCACATCGTTTGAAAGAAACGCTATCCGTTATACAAACGATTGTCGGAGGACATCGCCAGATTGTTTTATGCCGTGAACTGACAAAGAAATTTGAAGAATTCATAAGGGGAACAATTGATGAAGCTTGCCAGTGGGCAAAGGAGAATGAAGTCCGCGGCGAATTCTGCTTGGTTCTTGAAGGGGCCTCCGAATCTGATATAGCTGAAGAAGAAAATCAGTGGTGGGAAGGTTTAAGCATTGTGGAGCATGTAGATACCTATATGAACGAAAAAGGTATGTCGAATAAAGAAGCTATGAAAGAAGCAGCAAAAGATAGACAATTACATAAACGAGATGTCTATCACGCATATCACATTGAATAGTAATTCACAAAAAAAGAAACAGGTTCTTAAAGATCCTGTTTCTTTTTTTTGCTTATTTAGCTGTTTCGATATGGTCTTGGATTTCTTTAAGAAGTTGCTCAGCGCCTTCTTTGCTTAAAATCAATTTACCGTCAGCTAATGTCATGTTATTGTCGGATACTTCACCAGTAATTTGACAAGTCATGTTAGGTTTGTATTTTTTAAGGATGATGCGCTCGTCATCAACGTAAATTTCTAGAGCGTCCTTTTCTGCAATACCTAGCGTACGGCGAAGTTCAATAGGAATAACTACACGACCAAGTTCATCAACTTTACGAACGATACCTGTAGATTTCATTATGTAACTGCCCCTCTCATTATTAATTGGAATGGGATATAATTTTCGTCATTATTCGACAAAATTTTTATAATAAATTAATAATACCAGCCATTCCCAAATTCGTCAATCTTTTTGTTAAAAACCATAAAAATTTAAATAATTCCTTTAATAACAAGGTTTTACATGCAATTGGATTATAATTCCTTATATGTGGAAGGCGATTATTTATATTTGGAAGGGTGAAAGTATTTTATATTTCGACGGCATTCGACAAATTCCTGTCTATAGTGGAAGGAGTAAATTGAAGTAAGTTGAAAAAATGAAGAAAAAAGGATATTTTTACTAATTATACTACCTTAAGACCAGCTATGCAAAATGGACGCTTGAAGAATATATGAGCAGGATTTATAACGGAAATATTTGATAGACGGAGTATATAGGATACAGGAATGTGGCAATGCTTTGATTATAATGAGAATGGTCCTGCACCATCTGTAGATAGGGAATCTTTTAAGGTGAATTCGCACATTTTCTTGATATAATGTAAGTACGTATTCAACCATTTGGAACGAAAAAGGATATTTGTCATACCCATGGATGCAGCAGTATCCCATCAGGTATGAAGAGGAGGAACTTATGAAAGATAAGAACACATTTTATATTACAACGCCGATTTATTATCCAAGCGGCAATTTGCATATCGGCCATGCGTATACAACGGTTGCAGGAGATGCAATGGCTCGCTATAAACGCATGAGAGGTTTCGATGTTATGTATTTGACCGGTACGGATGAGCATGGTCAAAAAATACAGAGAAAAGCAGAAGAAGAGGGAATTACTCCTCAGGCATATGTCGATAATATTGTATCTGGCATCAAAGATTTATGGAAGAAACTCGATATATCCTACGATGATTTTATCCGGACAACACAGCCGCGGCATAAAGAGATTGTTGAGAAAATTTTTGCCCAGCTGTTGGAACAAGGAGATATCTACTTGGATGAATATGAAGGTTGGTATTGTACACCTTGTGAATCCTTCTTTACAGACCGCCAAGTCGAAAATGGAAACTGCCCTGATTGCGGACGCCCGGTTGAACGCGTAAAGGAAGAATCCTATTTCTTTAAGATGAGCAAATATGTTGATCGCTTATTGAAGTTTTATGAAGAAAACCCAGACTTTATTCAACCAGAATCACGCAAAAATGAAATGATCAATAACTTTATTAAGCCTGGTTTAGAAGATTTGGCTGTATCACGGACAACATTTGATTGGGGAGTTCCTGTTCCAGGAAATCCAAAGCACGTCATCTATGTTTGGATCGATGCTTTATCTAATTATATTACAGCACTTGGCTATGGCACTGCCCATGATGAAAAATATCAAAAATACTGGCCTGCAGATGTGCATTTAGTAGGAAAAGAGATCGTCCGTTTCCATACCATCTATTGGCCTATCATGTTAATGGCTTTGGATTTACCCCTTCCTAAAAAAGTATTTGCCCACGGCTGGCTGTTGATGAAAGACGGTAAGATGTCCAAATCTAAAGGGAATGTGGTGGATCCTGTTACATTGATCGATCGGTACGGATTAGATTCACTTCGCTACTATCTATTGCGTGAAGTTCCTTTTGGCTCAGATGGCGTGTTTACACCAGAAGGATTTGTCGAAAGAATTAATTTCGATTTAGCGAATGATTTGGGTAATCTTCTGAATCGGACAGTAGCTATGATCCAAAAATATTTCGATGGAACTATTCCTGCTTACAAAGGCTCTGAAAATGAATTTGAAAAACAATTGCTTCAAGTAAATAAAGAAACAGTAACCAAATATGAAGAGGCAATGGAGAAAATGGAGTTTTCTGTAGCTCTATCAAGCATTTGGCAGCTGGTGAGCAGAACCAATAAATTTATTGATGAGACTCAACCTTGGGTACTGGCGAAAGAGGATAAAAAAGATGAACTAGGAAGTGTAATGGCCCATCTTGCTGAGTCTTTACGCCGAACGGCTGTCTTATTAAAGCCATTCTTGACAAAGGCGCCCGCAAGCATTTTCCAACAATTGCAAATCACTAACGATGACTTGCAATCATGGGATAGTCTGGAAACTTTTGGCTCCATTCCTGCAGGAACAAAGGTATTGAAAGGCGAACCTATTTTCCCTAGATTAGATGTAGAAGCAGAAGTGGAATTCATTAAAGAAAAGATGCAAGCAAGCGCTGCTCCGGTCGAGGAGAAGAAGGAAGCCATTGCTGAGAAAGAAGAAACTGAAGAAATTACAATTGATGATTTCATGAAAGTAGACCTTCGTGTAGCTGAAGTACTGGAAGTTGAACCAGTGAAAAAGGCGGACAAACTATTAAAGTTGCAATTGGATTTAGGATATGAAAGACGACAAGTGGTTTCAGGCATTGCGCAATACTATAAACCGGAAGAATTGGTAGGCAGAAAAGTAATCTGCGTAACAAACTTAAAACCGGTCAAGTTAAGAGGGGAATTGTCACAAGGCATGATCCTTGCTGGAAGCTTGGATGGCACACTTTCATTAGCCACCATTGCCGAATCCCTGCCAAATGGTTCAAAAGTAAAATAATTCGCTTAATAAAGGAACGTTTCACGTGAAACGCTCCTTTATTTTCTATATTTGCGCACTTTTCCTGAGAAATAAATAGAGAAAAAAGCCGATTTATTAATAATAGAAGAAACTCGGAAATCTGTTTGCAACATTAAGTAATCTATTTGTTCTATTTTTGTAATATAAATGTTACTTAAATGTGAGACATGAAATCTTTTTTCCATAATAAACTAATGCTAGAAAGGACGATTCACAAATGCTTATAGACACACATGTACACCTGAATGCAGAACAATACAATGAAGATTTAACAGAAGTCATCGAGAGAGCAAAGGAACAAGGGGTCGACAAAATGGTTGTTGTCGGGTTCGATGCTGAAACAATCAAGAGGGCAATCGAACTAGTGGAAGAATATCCTTTCTTGTATGCGAGCGTAGGCTGGCATCCGGTAGATGCAATCGATATGACCGAGGAAGATCTTAAATGGTTAGAGGAACTGGCATCTCACCCAAAAGTTGTGGCTTTAGGAGAGATGGGATTGGATTACCATTGGGATAAGTCTCCAAAGGATATTCAGAAGGAGGTATTCAGAAAGCAGATTGCATTGGCAAAGCGCGTGAATTTGCCGATTATTATCCATAATCGGGAAGCTACCCAGGACATTGTGAATATTCTGAAAGAGGAAGGGGCGGATGAAGTCGGCGGAATCATGCATTGCTTCAGCGGCAGTGAAGAAATTGCAGAGGAATGCATGAAAATGAATTTTTACATTTCTTTCGGGGGGCCGGTCACCTTCAAAAATGCCAGAAATGTAAAAGAGGTTGCTGCACAAATACCGCTTGACCGATTGTTGGTAGAAACCGATTGCCCGTATTTAACACCGCATCCATACAGAGGCAAACGAAATGAACCTGGCTATGTAAAGTTGGTTGCGGAAGAGATCGCTTCTCTTAAGGGTCTTCCATTCGAGGAAATTGCTGCAGCCACGACGGAAAATGCAAAAAAATTATTCGGCATAGATTGATAAAGAAAGCTGTCGAATGCAGATGGTGTATGTCTATTTTAGAGCGATTCATCAAGCATTCTACAGCTTTTTTTTCGAAGTATCAGTCTTCTTGTCGAGATACATTTCTTTTCAAAAACGTGGTTGCTATGCATAATAGGAAATACGTTTGGTGAGACAGACTTATTTGACAGCATCTGCCGAAGTCTATATAATCACCGGAGAGAAAGGAGGTTTTTTGTCATCGTGATGAAAACCTTAAAAAATAACACAGCCAAAATATTCAAACGAAGGAGTATGGCTGTATATATTACGAGTTTAATAGTGTTCCTGGCAGCAACTGGAGTACTATTATACGAGGGGACCAAGAAGACGGTCACTCTTACCTTGGATGGTGAGAAAAAAGTCGTCAACACACATGCATCCACTGTTGGAGATCTATTCGATCAATTAGACTTAACTGTAAACAAGCATGATTATATACATCCAGAGAAGAATTCCAAAATTAGTGATGATCTTCGTGTTACATGGAAATCCGCTAAAGAAATTTCCTTGAATCAAGATGGGGAAAAACAGACTGTTTGGACGACATCGGACACTGTGGGAGACTTTTTGAAAGAACAGAACATAGAGATTAATGCGAACGATAAATTATCCCATGCCGGCTCAACCAATATAAAAAATAATATCGAAATAGCCATTAATAAAGCATTTACATTACAACTGGTTGATGGGGGCAATGCAAAAAAGGTGTGGTCAACTTCGACTACGGTCGCTGACTTTTTAAAGAAACAAGGAATTGCTTTAGAGCCGTTAGACCGTGTTGAACCATCATTATACGATTCTGTGAAACCTAACAGCAGCGTAAATGTTGTGAGAGTGAAAAAGGTCACCGATGTAGTGGAAGAACCAATTAATTACAATGTTGTCTCTAAGAAGGACGGAACTTTGCCGAAAGGAAACCAAAAGGTTGTCTCTGAAGGAAAAGAAGGCGTTGCATCTAATGAGTACGCAGTATTCATAGAGAATGGCAAAGAAGTTAAGAGGACCTTAGTTGCAAAAAAAGTAGTGCGGGAAAAACAGGATAAAGTTGTAGCGGTAGGCACAAAAGCAGCAGTGAGCGCTTCAACTTCTTCAGGAAACACATCGTATACCGGCGGAGGCGGACAGGAAATGGTAGTGAATGCAACTGCCTATACAGCCGGCTGCAATGGATGTTCAGGGCTTACAGCTACCGGCTATGACCTGAGAAGCAATCCAAACGCTAAAGTTATAGCCGTTGACCCGAGTGTAATACCTCTTGGTACGAAAGTCTTCGTTGAAGGATATGGATATGCAATTGCTGCCGATACTGGAGGGGCGATTCGCGGAAACAAAATAGATGTATTTTTCTCGAGTAAATCAAAGGCTTATCAATGGGGAAAAAGGTCAGTAAAGATACGAGTCATTCGTTAAGAAAGAAGGCAGGGGAGAAATCCTCTGCTTTTTTTGTTAAAGTGGACAGTATCATGTAAAATGATTCTATATATTAGACGAAGCAGCATTAGAAAAGGTTGCAGGATTCCGGAGGAATTATGAAAATCAAAGAAATAATTGTTGTTGAAGGAAAAGATGATACGACAGCCATAAAGCGTGCTCTGGATGCTGATACGATTGAAACAAATGGTTCGGCAATAGGAGATGCTGTTATAGAAAAAATCCGCCTTGCACAGGAAAAACGGGGGGTTATCATTTTTACAGACCCAGATTATCCTGGTGAACGGATTCGAAGCATTGTTTCCGGGAAAGTTAGCGGATGTAAGCATGCCTTTCTCCCGAAAGCAGAAGCAAGGCCTAAGAACGGAAAGGGCATTGGGGTGGAGCATGCATCGCCAGCAGCAATAAGGGAAGCATTAAGCGAGGCCCAAACGGTAGATGAAGACTTCGAGGAGGTCATTTCACCTGAAGATCTTATGCTATGCGGATTGATCGGCGGCACTGGCTCGAAAGAAAGAAGAGAGAAGCTGGGCATTAAACTGCGAATCGGCTATGCTAACGGAAAGCAGTTGTACAATCGCTTAAATATGTTTCAAATAAGCAAGCAGGCTTTTATGGAAGCCGTCAATGAAATAAACCAGGAGGAACACCATGCATAAAGATATTGCTACACCCATCCGAACGAAAATGATTCTGGAGAAGTACGGCTTTTCGTTCAAGAAAAGTCTTGGCCAGAATTTCCTGATCGATACGAATATTCTTCAACGGATTATCGATTTTGCAGAATTGGATGCAGAGACGAGCGGCGCCATTGAAATCGGGCCCGGGATCGGAGCGTTGACTGAGCAGCTCGCGAAAAACAGTAAAAAGGTTGTGGCTTTTGAAATAGACCAGCGATTATTGCCTATCCTAGCTGATACATTGTCCCCTTATGAACATGTGAAAATTATCCACGAGGATGTTTTGAAGGCGAATGTAGCAGAAGTTATGCAACAGGAATTCACGGGGCTTGATGACGTGATGGTTGTTGCCAATTTGCCGTATTATGTGACTACGCCGATCATCATGAAGCTTCTCGAAGAAAGACTGCCTATCAGAGGGATTGTCTGCATGCTTCAAAAAGAAGTGGCTGACAGAATTGCGGCAAAGCCGGGTACGAAGGAGTATGGATCACTTTCGATTGCAATCCAGTACTATACGAAAGCTGAAACTGTCATGATTGTCCCTAAGACAGTGTTCATTCCGCAACCAAATGTAGATTCGGCGGTTATTCGCCTGACTAAAAGGGACAAACCATTAGTCGAAGTGAAGGATGAAGATTTCTTCTTTACAGTAACTAGAGCCAGCTTTGCACAGAGAAGAAAAACGATCCAAAACAACCTGACCAGCGGTTTGCCGAACGGCAAGGAAAAGAAACCGTTACTATTGGCTGCGCTAGAGCGGGCAGGAATCGACCCACAGCGGCGGGGCGAAACATTATCGATCGAAGAGTTCGGGCGTTTGAGTGATGAACTGTTTGAGGATTTCAAAGCCAATAATTAAAAATGAGAGAGGCGGTCCTTTTGGGGAACGCCTTTTTTAAGTTTGTTTTCTTAAACGTTGTTGTTTCGGATGGGCTGGCATACTGCTCCAGGAAGCTTGCAATCTGTGGGGCAGGGGATAACCTTCCGCAATGCCTTTTGCCAACTGGTCCAATGTGCTAAGAACCTTTTCTAATAACCATCATTGATATAAATAATGGCTGCCTTATATCGCGTGTAGACAGTCGAGCGCTGGGACACCTCACATCTTTCCGGCTGCCAGCATAGGTTAAAAAAGAAAGAAATAGAGACGAAGACATATGCTTTGTCACGAGGTGAAGGAACCATGGATATTGCTGTCCGGGATATAGTCGGGCGAAAGAAATACGGTTGTGACCTATTGTTTCGCGTCATTCAGACAAAAGAGCAAGATGGCGAGCGGGTGGCTATCTTATTTGGAGAGGATTTCAGACTGGCGGCAGATGCCCCGTTTGATGACCTTGTGAAAATAGGTTCTTTGGAAAGAAATGAGTACCAGCGGCAGAACGAATCGGTGGAAATGAGGTCATTGGCGTTATTTTCACAGGAATTGGAACTGCTTGAACAAAAGCGTAAATTTGAGGTGAGCTCAGGATACAGGCAGCAAGGCGACTTTTTTCAAATGCCTGGAAGAGTCCTACATTTAGATGGTGACCCGGCTTACTTGAAGAAGTGTATGGCTATCTATGAAAAAATCGGTGTTCCGGTAACAGGCCTCTACTGCAATGAAAAAGAGATGCCAATGCGTATTTCTTCTCTGCTCGATGCCTACAGGCCTGATATATTGGTGATTACAGGGCACGATGCTTATACCAAGGCCAAAGGAAAAGTGATGGACATTCAAGCTTACCGGCATTCTTGGCACTTCGTTCAGACGGTTAAAGAGGCAAGGAGGAAAATCCCCCAATTAGATCAATTGGTCATCTTTGCAGGTGCATGCCAATCCCATTTTGAATCATTGATTGGTGCAGGCGCTAATTTTGCCAGTTCTCCTTCGAGGGTGAACATCCATGCTTTAGACCCTGTTTATATTGTAGCTAAAATCTGTTTTACGCCTTTTAGCGAACGGATACATGTTTGGGATGCCCTGCGCAATACGATTACTGGTGAAAAAGGGGTGGGCGGCATTGATACGATGGGGGTTTTAAGGACAGGAATGCCGTTCAACCAACTGAATGAGGATCAGTTATAAGAGACGCTCTTCGAAAGGGGTCTCTTTTTTCTTTTCATAAGTTGACATAATTACCGCTAAACTGGGCATGATACAAAATATCATATAAAATTTATTTAAAACCATTGACAAACAAAATTACATATTGATATAATTTTATATTTTGTTTGACGGTTTGTCCCGATATGTGATATACTACACTTAGTGAGGTGGACCGAAAAAATGCCAAAAACTTTAGCTGATATTAAACATGCCCTTGATTCCAATCTTGGAAAAAGGCTCCTTTTAAAAGCGAACGGTGGTAGAAGAAAAACGGTAGAGCGTTTAGGAACGCTAGCAGAAACTTATCCGTCTGTTTTCGTCATTGAGCTTGATCAAGATGAGAACGCATTCGAAAGAGTCTCCTACAGCTATGCAGATGTACTTACAGAAACTGTACAATTAACCTTTTTTGATGAAGCAGCAGGAAAGGTAGCTTTAAGCGGACAGTAAACAATTTGTTTACTGTCTTTTTTCTTGTGCCGTGGCTTTTACATAACAGCTTCATTTTATGCCCATACTAAAGCTGTTGCGGCATGAAAAAAGGAGATGTTTGCTTTTGGCTAGAAGAGGCATCATGTCAGAACAGTTTAAGACTGAACTGGCAAAAGAACTGGGCTTTTATGATGTTGTCCAAAAGGAAGGTTGGGGAGGCATTAAATCTAGGGATGCCGGCAATATGGTGAAAAGGGCGATTGAAATAGCCCAACAGAATCTGGCGAATAAGAATTAACCCTCTGCTTTTATAACAAATAGACCAATTCATTCCGCAACGGGACCGAAGCATTCGCTTCGGCCCTTTTTTCATTGGGGAGTGCACGGTAAAATTGAATGTTTGACAGCGCAGATTGGGGCAATAATACAGGATATATATTCATTCAATCGAGGAAAGCCCGCTCTTTCAATAAGGGGCTTTAAAAAACACCACTTTCAAAAGATAGATATGGTAAAATAGGACAAGAACTTTTAAGAACGTAAAGTAGGTGGATCAAAGTGAAGTTAATGGAAAAGGCACCGGCAAAAATTAACCTTGCTCTAGATGTCCTTTTTAAAAGACCAGATCAATTCCATGAAGTGGAGATGATTATGACCACAGTCGACTTGGCTGATCGAATAGAGCTGGAAGAACTTAAACATAATAGCATCAAAATTTTCTCCCATAATCGGTATGTGCCTGATGACGATCGGAATCTAGCCTATCAGGCAGCCTTATTGCTGAAACAAAGATTCGGCATTAATCAGGGAGTCGGAATAAACATTGAAAAAAATATCCCGGTTGCGGCAGGCCTTGCCGGAGGAAGCAGTGATGCGGCAGCCACATTAAGAGGGTTAAATAGATTATGGAAATTGGGGCTAAGCTTGGATGAGCTAGCCGAAATCGGTTCGGAGATTGGTTCGGATGTTTCGTTTTGCGTGTATGGGGGGACAGCCTTGGCTACAGGGCGCGGTGAAAAGATCCAGCATCTTGCAAGCCCGCCTAAATGCTGGGTAGTCCTTGCGAAGCCAACTATGGGGGTATCTACTGCGGATGTCTATAAGCGCCTTGATTTAAAAAAGGTCCAGCATCCGAATATTCCTCTCATGGTGGAGGCTATTGAGAAACGGGATTATCGCATGGTATGCGACCATGTTGGCAATGTCCTTGAGAGTGTGACGCTGCCGATGTATCCCGAGGTTTCCCATATTAAGAGCCAAATGGAAAAGTTCGGGGCGGATGCTGTCCTAATGAGTGGAAGCGGCCCGACTGTATTCGGTCTGGTTGAGCATGATTCACGCCTGCACCGGGTTTATAACGGTTTGCGAGGATTCTGTGAACAGGTTCATGCGGTCCGATTGCTTGGAGAGCAGTATAGTCTTGAATAAATACGTATATTAGAGTACGATTATAATAATAATATTCGGAATTAGGAGGAGTGACGTTGAAATTTCGTAGAAGTGAACGGCTTGTTGATATGACTAACTATTTGTTAGAACATCCAAGTCAGCTTGTCCCACTCACTTTCTTTGCAGAAAGGTATGGTTCGGCCAAATCTTCCATCAGTGAAGATCTGACGATTATTAAGGAAACCTTCGAGCAGCGGGGGATCGGTTCTTTAATAACCGTACCGGGTGCAGCTGGCGGTGTAAAATATATCGTTCGATCGAATAAGGAAGAAGCAGTTCAATTTATAGAAGAAATGTGTGAAATTATGGCTAAGCCTGACCGATTGCTTCCTGGAGGATATTTGTATATGAATGATATCCTTGGCAATCCACAGGTAATGAAAAAGGTTGGCCGCCTAATCGCTTCTGCTTATGCAGACAGTCAAATTGATGTCATTATGACTATGGCGACTAAGGGAATTCCAATTGCCTATGCCGTTGCAGCCCATTTGAATGTCCCAGTCGTTATTGTAAGGAGAGATAATAAAGTCACGGAAGGCCCGACTGTAAGCATCAACTACATTTCTGGTTCATCCAAGCGCATACAGACAATGCTGTTATCAAAGAGAAGCCTTGCTGTCGGATCACGTGTCCTTGTAGTCGATGATTTCATGAAAGCAGGCGGTACGCTTCATGGAATGACCAGTTTGTTAGAGGAGTTCAATGCAACGGTATCCGGGATTGCTGTTTTTATTGAGTCGGATGATACGGAAGAACGATTAGTGGATAACTATTTATCTCTTCTGAAGCTGGCAGAAGTAGATGTGAAAGATAAAGTAATTACTGTTTCGGAGGGCAATTATTTCGAGCAGTTAAATCAATAATGGATGCTTATCCATATAAGAAAAGTGTTTCTACTTGTAGAGGCGCTTTTTTTTGCCCTAAAAATATTGCTTATTTTTAGAAATGAAGCGCATTTGATGGTAAAATAGGATAATACTTCCTCAAAGGGAGTAATTTTCAGTCAAACTGCCAATTATTTGAAAAAATAAGAAAAATTTTTACAACTTTAGAAGGATTATGAATACGTACTGTTGAATATTGTATTCTAAAGTTTTTTATTAATTAAAGGTGGTGTACAAGATGGAAGTAACAGACGTAAGATTACGCAGAGTCAACACAGATGGCCGAATGAGAGCGATTGCATCCATAACACTTGATAATGAATTTGTTGTGCATGACATTCGAGTAATTGATGGAAACAATGGTTTGTTTGTAGCAATGCCAAGTAAGAGAACGCCAGACGGCGAGTTCCGTGACATTGCACACCCTATTAATTCTTCTACTAGAGGAAAGATTCAAGATTCAGTGTTAGCCGAATATCATCGTCTTGGTGAGGTTGAAGGATTAGAAGCAGTTGAGCTGGAAGAAGCAGGAGCTTCCTAATTCCACCAATCTACCAAAACAAAACAACAGGAGCCTACTTACTTTTTGGTAAGGCTCTTTTTCTTTGCCTACATATCCTCCATCTAACCCCCCCTTATTTCTGCATGCCACCCCCCTTACTGCCAAAATTGTCCGTTAAATTTTTACAATCCGCGATAAATGAAGGTGGATTCTTGAAAACATCAGTTATTTAAGATATATTTTATAAGGATAATTGTGAAAGTAATTTGTAAATATTTGAAAATATAGTGTGTGAAAGCTGGGAGGTACGTCATGAGTAATCGTTACGCCATTGTTTTGGCAGCTGGCCAAGGTACGAGAATGAAGTCCAAGCTGTATAAAGTCCTTCATTCAGTATGCGGAAAACCGATGGTCAAACATGTGTTAGATCATGTTTCTTCATTGAATGTCAAAGAAATTGTGACTATCGTCGGACACGGCGCCGAAACTGTCCAAGCTGAGTTGGGGAATGTTACCGGCTTTGCGTTGCAAGAGGAACAACTAGGTACAGCCCATGCTGTCATGCAGGCTGAAGAATTACTGAACGGAAAACAAGGAACAACACTTGTTATTTGTGGGGATACCCCTTTAATCAAAGCGGAAACGATGCAGGCCCTTATTGAGCAGCATGAAGAATTAGGTGCAAAAGCATCAGTATTGACCGCTTCTATAGAAGATCCTACTGGTTATGGCCGCCTTATCCGCAATGAACAAGGGTTTGTAGAGAAAATTGTTGAGCATAAGGATGCAACCGAAGTTGAGCGTGAAGTAAAGGAAATCAACACTGGTACGTATTGCTTCGATAATGAAGCATTGTTTAACGCATTAAAAAAAGTTTCGAACGACAATGTGCAAGGGGAATATTACTTGCCGGATGTCATAGAAATATTGAAATCTGAGGGAGAAACCGTTACCGCATACCAAACGGAGGATTTTGAGGAAACACTTGGAGTGAATGACCGTGTCGCTTTGGCACAAGCGGAGGCGATTATGCGCGAGCGAATCAACCTTGCCCATATGAGAAACGGTGTGACACTGATTGATCCTAAGAATACATACATCGAAAATGATGTCGTAATCGGACAGGATACCATTGTTTACCCTGGCACTATCATTAAAAGCGGAAGCAAAATCGGTTCCGAGTGCATAATCGGCCCTCATTCTGAGATTGTTAACTGCGAAATAGGGGACTCTACTGTTATACGGCAATCCATCGCTCATGATAGTGTGATTGGTTCAGATGTAGCGGTTGGACCGTTTGCTCATATTAGACCTCAATCTCAATTAAGTGATAAAGTAAAAGTAGGAAACTTTGTCGAAATCAAAAAGACATCCATTGGCGAAGGAAGCAAGGCATCCCATCTGAGCTATTTGGGGGATGCTGAGATTGGCGCCGGAGTCAATGTTGGATGCGGCTCCATTACAGTTAATTATGACGGGAAAAATAAATTCCTGACTAAAATCGGCGATGGTGTTTTTGTAGGTTGCAACTCCAATTTGATTGCACCTGTAAGCGTCGGTGAAGGAGCTTATATCGCAGCAGGCTCTACAATCACTGATGATGTGCCAGGCAATGCCATGGCTATTGCACGTTCACGCCAAACGAATAAAGAGAATTACGCTAGTAAATTAAATTTTAATAAATAAACAATGGAGGTTCATCATGTCAAATCAGTATCTTGATCCGAATTTAAAGGTGTTCTCACTGAATTCAAATCGAGGATTAGCAGAAGAAATCGCAAAATGTATCGGGGTTGAATTAGGGAAGTGTTCAGTCACTCATTTTAGCGATGGGGAAGTTCAGATCAACATTGAAGAAAGTATCCGCGGATGTGATGTATTCGTTATCCAATCAACAAGCCAGCCTGTTAATGAACATTTGATGGAGCTTCTAATCATGATTGATGCTTTAAAACGTGCATCTGCTAAAACAATTAACGTTGTTATGCCATACTACGGTTATGCGAGACAAGACCGTAAAGCGCGTGCCCGTGAACCGATCACTGCCAAACTTGTAGCAAACCTATTGGAAACTGCTGGAGCGTACCGAGTTATCTCACTAGATCTACATGCACCACAAATTCAAGGATTCTTTGATATACTGATTGACCACTTAATGGGTGTTCCTATCCTATCTGATTATTTCGAAAAGAAAAACCTGGATGATATCGTCATTGTTTCTCCGGACCATGGTGGTGTGACGCGTGCCCGTAAGATGGCAGACCGTCTTAAAGCGCCTATCGCAATCATTGATAAACGCCGACCTAGACCTAATGTTGCGGAAGTAATGAATATCGTCGGCAATATTGAAGGCAAAACAGCGATCCTGATCGATGATATCATTGATACTGCCGGTACAATCACATTGGCAGCCAATGCATTGGTTGAAAATGGCGCATCAGAGGTGTATGCATGCTGTACACACCCTGTTCTTTCAGGCCCTGCAATCGAGCGGATTCAAAACTCACAAATCAAGGAATTGGTTGTGACGAATTCAATTGCTCTTCCTGAAGAAAAGAAAATTGATAAAGTAGTTGAATTATCGGTGGCTCCATTGCTGGCTGAAGCAATTGTCAGAGTATATGAAGACCAATCTGTAAGTACACTTTTCGGTTAATAAAAAAAGATCTGCCCCTATGGCAGATCTTTTTTGGTACAAGCATCTGTTATTCTTTTCTTTCATTTTGACAATAAGTGTTTTAAACCTGCCCAATAAAGGGAAGTGCAATAGTATACCATATTCTATACTATTATCAGAAAGGTGTGTCTGGCTATGAGTCAAACATTAAAAGCAAAAGAAAGAAAAGAATTAAAACATTCGAATGTGACGGCTATTCGGGGGAAAGGAAATATTCCTGCGGTTGTTTATGGCGGTAAAGTAGATAGTACACCTATCGAGGTAAACGAGTTGGAATTGATTAAAACCATTCAGGATAATGGACGGAACGGCGTCATTGAATTGGATCTGGAAGGAAAAACACAAAATGTTATGCTGACAGACTATCAGTACGACCATCTAAAAAATGTTTTTATCCATGCCGATTTTCTGGCTGTTAACTTAAGCAAAAAAATTGACGCCGATATATCCATCGTCCTTGAAGGAGAAGCAAAAGGTGTCAAAGAAGAAGGCGGCGTGCTTCAACAAGTTCTCCATGAAATATCTGTGAGTGCAAGACCGAATGATTTGCCTGAAAACGTTGTTGTAGACATTTCTGGTTTAGCAATCGGTGATACGATTACAATCGGCGATATCCGGAAGACTATTTCTGCGGATGTTAATAATGAAGATGATGAAGTGATTGCATCTGTACTTGCACCTCGTTTAGAGCCGGAAACGGAAGATGAAGAGGCTGAAGAAGCGGAAGTGTAATCTCTTAAGAGTGAATCAAGCCATAAAATGTATAATCGTGCTATAATGGGAAAGACGTAACTTTTTTACAGGTTACGTCTTTGTTTCTATCGAGAGAAAGAACCATTCATTGGTATAACTGCCAATGGGTTTGCCATAAACTAAGTAAATAGCCTATTTAATGGATCACTTGGAGTGAATAGAATTTATGAAATTGATAGTAGGATTAGGAAATCCAGGCAAAGATTATGAAAGAACACGCCATAATATCGGCTTTGAAGTCATTGATGAGCTTTCGAAGCGTTGGAATATAACGCTTAGCGAAACGAAGCATAAAGGATTATACGGAGCGGGATATGTGAATGGCCAAAAAGTTATTCTTTTGAAACCATTAACGTATATGAATTTATCCGGCGAAAGTATTCGTGCAGTCATGGATTATTTCAAAATCGATATGGATGACATTGTCATCTTATATGATGATTTGGATTTGGGAGTCGGAAAAATCCGCCTTCGCCAAAAAGGCAGCGCGGGCGGCCACAATGGCATTAAGTCAACGATAGCCCATCTAGGCACACAAGAATTCAACCGTATCCGGATCGGAATCGGACGCCCTCAAAATGGCATGAGCATCACGAACTATGTCCTGGGGCGATTTCTGCCAGAAGAATGGGCCGATTTAGCTCCGGTCATCGACCATTCGGCCAAAGCATGCGAAGCTTTTTTGGAAAAACCTTTTTTACAGGTTATGAATTCGTATAATTAATAATATGGATGAGAATGAATAAAGAACCCCTAAAGAAGCCCATACTATTCATAAAAGACTTTAAAGGGGTTCAAGGGCATGAATATCTATTATTATTGCAGGCATTGCCAAACAACCGTAGGTTCCCTTCCGTTAGAGCATGTGGACCTTGAACAGCTTGGCTTGTCTGTGTTGTCAGATTCTGATCAAAACCTTTTGCTCAGTTCTGATGGCCAAGGACATTTGTATGTGTCTATAACATGTGAGCATTGTGAGGAGTCATTCCTCTCAAATCCTGCTTTGCACGGTTATGATTATATTATTCAATAAGTAAGGGCTTTGGATTTTTTCCAAAGCATTTTTCCGTTTGGAATAGAAGGGAAGCGGGCGGCGATTGGGATCCATGGACTTTCAGTGCAAGGCATCCGCCATAATAATCGCCGCTTGAATGCTGCGATACTGTAGCCATTAGTAAATGATCGAGCATCGGCCGTTTCATGAGCCGGCGTGGAGGTAAGTGCAGGAAGGAACTTTCTGTCTAATGCTAAGACATGCCGGCTATAAAGGCGTTCTATGCTTTTGTTATAGGGGGAAATCAGATATGAATGCATTAAACCAGGTCTTACTGCAAAGTGAAGATATGCAATCCATATTGAACGGACTGGATGAGGGCTTGCACGAACAATTGGTAGCCGGATTATCCGGATCTTCAAGGGCGATGTTTATTTCATCTGTCTATCAAAAAACACATCGTCCCATACTTGTAGTCACATATAATTTATTGCAGGCCCAAAAGCTGTATGAGGATTTGACTACATTCATTTCCGAGGATGAAGTGCTTTTATATCCGGCCAATGAACTGATTGCGGCTGAGTTGAGCGTTGCCAGCCCAGAATTGAAATCGCAGCGGATTCAAGCGTTGAATTATTGGTCGCTGAACTGTAAAGGAATTGTTATTGTTCCTATGGGCGGTTTCCGTAAATTGCTGCCGCCTAAAGAATTGTGGAAGAAATACCAATTATCCTTCAAAGTAGGCGACGAAATCAATTTAGAGGCTATTATTAATGATTTTGTCAGGATGGGTTATATAAGAACAGAAATGATTTCCGCCCCAGGCGAATTCAGCCTGCGAGGAGGGATTATCGATATTTTCCCGCTGACTGAAAATGACCCATTCCGTTTGGAGCTGTTTGATACAGAGATTGATTCAATCAGGACATTTTCAATAGAGACGCAAAAATCGCTTCAAAGGATTGAAGAAGCATTAATCGGCCCTGCTTCTGAGATGATATTAGAACCGGAGCATATATCGCGGATGACCGATTTATTGGACGATGGCCTGAAGAATAGCTTAAATAAAGTTAAAAATGAAAAAACAAAGAACAGTATGCTGCAAAATATTGGTGCAGATATTGAAAAATTGAAATCCGGCATCCGGCTTGATGATATCTTTAAATATATTTCCCTCGCATATGGGCAGCCAGCAAGTTTAATAGATTATTTACCGGAAAGCGGATTGGTTTTTCTTGATGAAATAAGCCGTATACAAGAGATAGCGACTAATTTAGAGAAGGAAGAACTGGAATGGTTCACCAGTTTATTGAGTGAGGGCGAAATGATCCATGATGCCAAGCTGGCATTTTCATTCCAGGAATTAATTACGTCTTCCAAAAAGAAATTAATCTATTTATCACTATTTTTGAGACATGTCCCTCATACAAATCCGCAAAATATCATTAATGTTACATGCAAGCAGATGCAGAATTTCCACGGTCAGATGAACGTATTCAAGACAGAAGTTGAACGGTGGAAGAAAAGTAAATTTTCTGTAGTCATTCTTGGTCCTGATGAAGATCGGATGACCAAGCTGCGCCGTGTATTGGATGATTATGAGGTAGAAGCAGCCGAGCTTGATGAATCAAGCAAAATCCTCATCGGCAAAATCCAAATTGCAAAAGGGAATCTGCATGCCGGATTTGAATTGCCGATGCAGAAGCTGGCCGTCATTACGGAGCAAGAGTTATTCAATAAGAAAACGAAAAAAGTATCACGCAGGCAGAAAATTTCTAATGCTGAACGCATCAAGAGTTACTCGGAGCTGAAGGTTGGCGATTATGTAGTTCACGTCAATCATGGTATCGGGAAATATCTAGGGATTGAGACACTCGACATTAATGGTGTCCATAAAGATTACCTGAATGTTCGCTATCAAGGCTCAGACCAACTGTATGTCCCTGTCGACCAGATTGACCTTGTCCAAAAGTATGTGGCTTCGGAAGGAAAAGAACCAAAGCTCTATAAGCTGGGCGGCAGCGATTGGAAGCGGGTTAAAAGCAAAGTACAATCATCTGTCCAGGATATTGCGGATGACCTCATTAAATTGTATGCCGAAAGGGAAGCGACGAAAGGGTATGCATTCTCTCCTGACGGCGATTTGCAGCGTGAATTTGAGATGGCTTTTGCCTATAAGGAAACGGAAGATCAGCTTCGGTCAATTGAAGAGATTAAAAAAGATATGGAACGGGAAAGACCAATGGACCGACTCCTATGCGGCGATGTCGGTTATGGGAAAACAGAGGTGGCAATCCGGGCTGCTTTTAAAGCGATTGCGGATGGCAAACAGGTAGCATTCCTTGTGCCGACGACCATTTTGGCGCAACAGCACTATGATACGATGCGAGAACGCTTTCAGGATTACCCGATTACTATTGGCCTTTTGAACCGTTTTAAGACGAAAAAACAGCAGACAGAAACGTTGAAAGGACTGAAAGCAGGTACAGTAGACCTAATCGTTGGAACGCACCGTTTGCTTTCAAAGGATATTCAATATAGAGATCTTGGCATGCTTATTATTGATGAGGAACAACGATTTGGCGTGACTCATAAAGAAAAAATTAAGCAGTTGAAGGCAAATATCGATGTTTTGACATTAACAGCGACGCCAATTCCGAGAACGCTGCATATGTCGATGCTGGGGGTAAGGGATTTGTCTGTCATTGAAACACCTCCTGAAAATCGATTCCCTGTACAAACCTATGTCATGGAGTATAATGGCGTACTGGCTAGGGAAGCGATCGAGCGTGAGCTGGCTAGGGACGGGCAGGTTTACTTCCTATACAACCGGGTAGAAGATATAGCAAGAAAAGCAGAAGAAATTTCCATTTTAGTCCCCGATGCCAGAGTTGCATATGCCCATGGGAGAATGACCGAGCAGGAATTGGAAACAGTCATGATAGGCTTCCTTGAAGGAGAATATGATGTGCTTGTCTCAACGACCATCATCGAAACAGGTGTTGATATTCCGAATGTGAATACAATCATTGTCCATGATGCCGATAAGATGGGTCTGTCGCAATTGTATCAGCTTCGCGGCCGGGTAGGGCGTTCGAATCGAGTGGCCTATGCATACTTCACCTACCGGAAGGATAAAGTACTGACAGAAGTGGCTGAGCGCCGTTTGCAGGCGATTAAGGAATTCACCGAACTTGGATCAGGATTTAAGATTGCGATGAGGGATTTATCCATCAGGGGCGCGGGGAACCTTTTAGGTGCGGAACAGCATGGATTTATTGACTCCGTCGGTTTTGACCTTTATTCGCAAATGCTTAAGGAAGCGATTGATGAACGGATGAAGACATCGCCTGAAGAGCATCGTCAGCAGCAAGTGGAGATTGACGTCCAGCTTGATGCGTACATCCCTGATGCCTATATAGCGGATGGGCATCAAAAAATTGAAATGTATAAACGATTCCGCGGTGTTACATCTACTGAGGAAATCGAAGAGTTGAAAGAAGAACTGGTCGACCGCTATGGCGATTATCCAATCGAAGTCGAGTACTTACTGACTGTGGCTTCTATTAAAGTGCATGCTTTCCAAGCCCAAGTGGAATCCATCAAGCAAAATAAGCAGGATATCACTATTCTCATGACAGACGAAGTAAGCAGCAATATAGATGGTTCCAAAGTATTCCAATTAACGAGTAAAGTGGAACGGCGAGCAGGTTTAGGAATGGAAGGGCACCGGTTGAAAATTACGCTGCCTATCCGGAATGTCGACAGTAAACAATGGCTGGAAACGTTGAAAAACCTTGTCAAGGGACTCAAAGATGTAAAAAAGGATAAAGTTAACCAGTAATATTAAATTATGGTTGCAGTGAGAACAAATTCATGTTGAAATATAGATAGGATAAAATATATTAAGAAAATATTTTATCCTCGTGTATAGAACTTAGTGCTTACAAAAATACTAAGTTTACTGAGGTTATGGATGCTTATACTAATAATGGTATTATAACCAAAACAATAGCAGAAAGTGAGGCAACATAAGATGAAAGCAACTGGTATAGTACGTCGTATAGATGATTTAGGACGAGTTGTCATCCCTAAAGAGATCCGTAGAACTCTTCGTATCCGCGAAGGAGATCCGTTGGAAATTTTTGTTGATCGCGACGGAGAAGTTATTTTGAAAAAATATTCACCTATTTCTGAACTAAGCGATTTTGCAAAGGAATATGCAGAAGCCCTATTCGATAGCCTTGGTAACCCAGTCCTAATCTGTGATAGAGATACATACATCACTGTGGCTGGCGGTTCTAAGAAAGACTATTTGAACAGAAGCATTTCCGATTTGCTTGAAAGCATTATGGAAGACCGTAACCCAACGTTAGAAACGCAAAAAGCACAAATTTCTTTAGTGGATGGTTTTACTGAAGAAATTCAATCTTATACAATCGCTCCGATCGTAGCGAATGGAGATCCGATTGGTGCTGTTGTGATTTTCTCTAAAGAAGGCACACTTGGCGAAGTGGAACGCAAAGCTGTTGAAACTGCAGCAGGATTCCTGGCTCGCCAAATGGAATCTTAATATCAGATTCAGTGGAAAGGACGGCGATTGCTGTCCTTTTTGTTATATACCGGCATTAACTTGTCGGCTATTGGCGTGTTTCGCCGGGCTATTGCCCGGGCGGAAAAAGGGGATATGGTATAATACAGGCGAAAGTTTCCTTATAAGGAAAGGAGTCGATCGTTCCTTGAAAAGAGCGCATGACCTTTCCAAAACATTTTTGCGCGGGGCCTTTATTCTCACATTTGCGGCTATTGTAGTGAAACTGCTGAGTGCCGTATACAGAGTGCCGTATCAAAATATTGTTGGAGATGTCGGATTTTATATTTATCAGCAGGTGTATCCGTTCTATTCGCTTGCACTTGTGCTGTCTACATATGGTTTTCCAGTTATTATTTCTAAGCTGTTGGCTGAGAGCAATGTGAAGCAAAGCCGATATTCCAGGTCTGAAGTTGCGCTTGCATCATGGATTTCAACCGGTCTAATCAGTTTGTTGTTGTTTCTTGTTTTTTACTTGGGATCAGACTGGATTGCCACATTGATGAATGATCTGCAGCTAAGCACATCAATCAAATGGATTTCTTATACGTTCTTGCTTATTCCTTTTATCTCCATTCTAAAAGGAGTTTTTCAAAGTGAAGGAGAAATGGTTCCTACTGCTGTTTCCCAAGTAACTGAACAATCCGTTCGGGTAGGGCTTATTTTGGTGGTCGCCTATGTGTATTACCAATATGGCTTAAGTTTATATGAAGTAGCGCAAGGCGCTTTTTTAGGCTCTCTTGCCGGCAGCGCAGTCAGCTGTATGATTTTAGTTTGGTATTACGTAAAGAAGCGGTCGCTTAAGGCAGGAACCGGATTGAAAACATCCCTTTCCACAATGCTTCCTTTAGTCAAAATGATAACAGGCCAAGGGCTGTTATTCGCAGTCAGTTCGTTGATTTTAGTTTTTATCCAATTTTTGGATGCTCTTATTCTTTATCCGGAATTGATTTCCTCAGGAGTGGAAAGCCTGGACGCTAAGCAGCTGAAAGGGATCTATGACCGTGGGCAGCCGCTGCTCCATCTTGGCACTTCGGCGATCATCACCCTCTCATTGACAGTGGTTCCGCTCATATCGAAATATAAGCAGTTAAATGAAAAAGAAGAGGTATGGTACTATAGTGAGCTCACTTTTCGCTTGAGCCTGATGCTTGGCACTGCAGCGGCCATCGGTTTGTTTTGGATTGTGAAACCTGTTAATATTGCGTTATTTACTGATGCCAGCGGCAGTATGGAGCTTTCGGTGCTCGTCTTATCTATTTTGTTTTGTTCCATTGTCATGACAGGGATGTTCGTTTTGCAAAGTCTTGGAAAAGCCTATTATTCAGTTATGGTCCTATTGGGGGGGCTTGTAGTCAAAGCAGCCCTGATGTTTATTCTAATTCCCTCCAAAGGCATATTGGGGGCGGCTATTTCGACAACTGCGGCATTCATCGCAATGGCCGTCAGCTTGCTGATTCTGTTAGGCCGTCTGTATCGGCGCCCGTTGCTAAGTAAACGGACAATCATGCTGACTGCATTGGCCACATTAGGGATGTCTGCCGTTTTGGCGGTGGAATTAGCTTTGTTTCATATGATTGGCGATAGCTGGCCGTATGGACGAATCGGTTCATTAGTCCAGGCTATTGTGTCAGTGGTCACTGGAGCCGCTGTCTATCTGCTCATTATTATCAGGGGTAGACTATTGACGGAAACGGAATTAGGCTTATTGCCGCTAGGAAGTAAATTAACTTATTTTTTGCCAAAAAAGAAGTAGGAGATCAATATGAAAAATACTATAGAGATTATGGGACTTGGCGCCGGAGATCTAAATCAAATTTCGCTCGGCGTTTATAAAAAATTACAGAAAGCGGGTGCTTGTTGGACGAGAACACTTGACCACCCGGTAATCGAATCATTGCAAAGGGAAGGAATCCAATTCCGCAGCTTTGATTCGGTATATGAAAAATATGATACGTTTCCAGAAGTGTATGAAGAGATAAGCGAGACACTATTGGAGCTGGCGAAGGCTGAGGATGTAATCTATACAGTGCCGGGGCATCCGATGGTGGCTGAGATGACCGTTCAGCTATTATTGGAAAAAGGCGGACAATCAGGTGTAGAAATAAAAATTGAAGGAGGTCAAAGCTTTCTGGATCCTTTATTCCAAGCTGTTCGTGTCGATCCGATCGATGGCTTTCAGTTATTGGATGGAACGGCTCTCCGTAAAGAGGACGTACAAATGAAACAGCATTTGATTATCGGCCAGGTATATGATTCCTTTATTGCATCTGATGTCAAACTGACCCTTATGGAAAAATACGATGACGAATATCAGGTTGCGCTTGTGACAGCTGCGGGGAGCGAGAAAGAAGAGGTTAAGTGGGTTCCTCTTTTTGAATTAGACCGGGAAGCATCACTTAGCAATTTGACATCCGTCTATGTTCCTCCAGTTCAAGATGAAAAAATGATGCGGAAGGAATTCGCTAGGCTCAGAAGCATTATTGCAGATTTGCGCGGTCCCGGCGGCTGCCCGTGGGATCAAAAACAAACGCACGAAAGCTTGAAGAAATATTTGCTGGAAGAGGCATATGAGCTTTTAGATGCAATAGATCAAGACGATGTAGATGCCATGATAGGCGAACTGGGCGATGTTCTGCTGCAGGTGCTATTGCATGCTCAAATTGCCGAAGATGACGGGATGTTCAGTATAGAAGACGTTATTCAAACATTATCGGATAAAATGATCCGCAGGCATCCTCATGTATTTGGAAATGTCCTAGTTTCGGGAGTCGATGATGTGAAAACAAACTGGGATGCCATAAAAAAAACGGAAGCGGGGTCAACTGACACTGATACCTCTATTCTGGCAGGCGTTGAACAATCCCTTCCGCAATTGCTGATTGCTTATGAATATCAAAAGAAAGCTTCGAAAGCCGGGTTTGATTGGAATGAAGCGGAACCGGCCTGGGAAAAAGTGAAGGAAGAATTGGAAGAATTCCATGAAGAGGCAATAAAGAAAGGCTCGAAAACGGATCTGCAGCTGGAATATGGAGACATCCTTTTTTCTTTGGTCAATATAGCCAGATTCTACGATATTTATCCAGAGGAAGCGCTGTTCCAGGCAAACCGTAAATTCGTGCGCCGATTCCAATATATTGAAAACCATATTCAAAAGCCCATTAATGAGTATACATTAGAGCAATTGGACGCTTTATGGAACGAAGCGAAGTTTAAAGGACTATAAAAGGGGGAATAACCATGAGATTGGATAAATTCTTAAAAGTATCGCGTTTAATCAAGAGAAGAACGCTAGCAAAAGAAGTGGCGGATAAAGGGCGTATCAGTGTGAATGGCCAACCTGCCAAAGCAAGCACGAATGTCAAAGTCGGCGATGAATTATTCATACAATTCGGCCAGAAGCTGGTGACAGTCCGGATCGATAAACTTCAGGAAACTGTAAGAAAAGAAGAAGCAGCCGATATGTATAGTGTTGTAAAGGAAGAAAAGATCAAGCAAGAAGAATTCTAAACAGCAGCAGAGACTGGTGCTGTTCTAAAACTCGTCCACGCCTCATACACTTCTACAAAAAAGGGTGTACAGGAGGCCGGAGGATGAATAACCAATTCAATAATGAATACTCAGATCCGAATAAGGCGCGCAATCATGTCCCTGAACATGATGTAGTCATGCGAGGCAGAAAATTGCTCGAAATAACCGGTGTCAAGCAGGTTGAGAGCTTTGACAACGAGGAGTTCCTGTTAGAAACCAGTATGGGTTTCCTTGCAATAAAAGGCGAAAATCTGCAAATGAAAAACCTGGATGTTGACAGTGGGATTGTTTCCATTAAAGGGAAGATATTTGATCTTATCTATGTGGATGAGCCATCAGGGGATAAAGCCAAAGGTTTTTTTGGCAAGTTATTTAAATGACACTCACAACGCAATTTTATACATTGTGGTCCATGATCGCCATGGGCATGTGCTTCGGCGCTTCGTTGGATACATACCAACTATTTCTTAAAAGGCCTAAGCGCAGCCGCATAACGGTATTTATACATGACGTGTTATTCTGGCTCATCCAGGCCATAGCGGTATTTTATATATTGTTGCTCGTTAATCAGGGCGAGCTGCGCTTTTATGCATTCCTGGCGTTGGTATGCGGCTTTGCCGCCTACCAGGCGCTTATGAAAAAAGTGTACATGCTCTTGCTGAATGGATTCATTGAAGTGGTTAAGGCAGCTTACCGATTAATAAAGAAAACCATTTTCATGTTGGTTATCCAGCCGATTATTTGGATTTTGCTGGCGGCTGCCGCTTTAATAAAAAGTGTATGGAAAATACTTTTCTCTTTATTCCGCACCTTTTTGCGGATGGCCTGGTTCATTATAAGAGTAGTATTTGCACCGATTGTGTGGATTTTGAGGCTAATATGTAAATTATTGCCGAAATCGTTCACTAACCAAGTCCTTTCGTTATATAATCATTGTAAAGGTTTTTACGTGCGGGCAAAGAAATATATAAAGAGAGTCCTCAGTGAGTGGAAGACTCGGAAAAACAATCATAAAAAGGAGTGAAGTGGAATGGGGAGCCTGAAAGAAAGGAAAGTGGCTAAGATACAATCTGAGTTTGTTGATCGTGCAGAGAATAGCCAGAAGCTAAAAACGAAGAAGAAGCGTGGACTTTTTCGTCGGCTCGCCGTTTTTGCAATCGGTGTTTGCATTCTTTCAGCTTTCTCTATTGCGACTTTATTCGGCCAATCCGCAACAATTGAAAAGAAGACAGCTGAAAAACAAAAAGTTGAAAAAAAATTATCTGGCTTAAAAAAGGATAAGCAGTCTCTGGAAGAAGAGATCGTCAAACTGAATGATGATGATTACATCGCTAAAATAGCAAGACGTGATTACTACCTGTCCCAAAAAGGTGAAGTCATTTTAAATCTTCCAAAAAAGAAAGATACAAGTGACTAATATTGACACTGTTTTTTCACTTTCGTTATAATATAAACTAAGTATGATTTTTTTCATTTTTAAGGAGGAACATTTTTTTTATGTCAATCGAAGTAGGCAGCAAGTTACAAGGGAAAGTAACAGGCATTACTAAATTTGGGGCGTTCGTTGAATTGTCTGAGGGTACCACTGGTCTTGTCCATATTAGTGAGGTTGCCGATAATTATGTGAAGGATATTAACGATCACTTAAAAGTCGGAGATCAAGTAGAAGTAAAGGTTATTAATGTAGAGAAAGACGGAAAGATTGGCCTTTCTATAAAAAAAGCGAAAGATCGTCCTGAGCAATCTTATCAACCGCGCCCACAACGCCATGGTAGAGGAGACAATCGTTCAAGAGACAATCGTAACCGCGATAATTCAAGAGGTCCTGTGAAGGAAAACTTTGAGCAGAAGATGGCTCGTTTCCTTAAGGATAGTGAAGACCGTTTGTCGACTCTTAAACGTAGCACGGAAACAAAAAGAGGAGGCCGTGGCGGCCGTCGTGGCTAATACTTGCTGCTGAGGATATAGATGTCCGTTTTTCCTTTGAATCTATATAGAAGTAGTACGATCAATAGACAAGCATCAATGCCTTGTCTATTTTTTTGTTCTATCCTACATGTTAAGGAGTCCATTTAACAATGGGCGAGAAGAGCACACAAGATTCCTTTTTTAGCAGAGAAACAGGCAGAAAAGGAATGGTGTGCTCTTGCATTTTGAAGGGGGCATGAAAAAGGAATAGTGATGAAATCAGCAATAAATGAGTAAATGTTCTAAAAATACCATAAAAGGAGATACGCTTGTTTGTGCGGGAAACGTTTTTGAGAAGAGACATAACAGCTGGCTATAATTGATCCGATAATTGGGGATGCACTGATATTTTGCCGATAAAAGGGAAGAAATTAGTAAGGGAGTACCGTATAAAAGAGGATGAAAGGTTCGCTTTCTGATATAAATGGGTTAAGCCTGTTTTAAATGGGCTATTTTTTAGATTAAAGGAGTAGAGAGATGGTCTTTATTCCAACAACTGAAAAGAAACAAAAAAACCACCAGACTGTTCTGATGGTTTTTTTATTGATGACCCGTACGGGATTCGAACCCGTGTTACCGCCGTGAAAGGGCGGTGTCTTAACCGCTTGACCAACGGGCCAAATGAATAATATGGTAGCGGCGGAGGGGATCGAACCCCCGACCTCACGGGTATGAACCGTACGCTCTAGCCAGCTGAGCTACACCGCCATATGTTGTTTGCTCTGTTTGAGCACAAGTTATATCTTACATAGCTATTTATCTTTTGTCAACGACTAGATGAAAAAAATAAATTTTCGGATTTTTTGCCGTAAGCTGGCAAGAAAAACATGTTCAAAAAAATATGCATGTGTTTTTCCTGTATGGATAGCTAAAATTCTCCCTTTCTCTTAATAGCCCCATACCATCGGGCTTTCATAAGGCTTCTCATCTTGTACATAATTGCCTTAATATACGGAATCGCGTCGAACATTTCTCTTTTCGGGTTTCTACATTACGACAAAAAAAAAGGACAAGCCTCTCTATAATAAAAAACATGAAAGAGACAAATCGATTAGGAGTGAGGAAATGGAAAAGGCTGAACAAAATGTATTGGAACCGACAAGTGAATTACAACTGAGGTATGCAGGAGAGCATGCAAAGAAGTGGATGTCGACCTTGCGGAAAAAAACGGAGGATCTTTTATTTCAACGCGGACTGTTCCTGAGTGTTATCGGGTTTCTTCTCGGACGGGCGCTTATTCTATCACAGCTTGCCCCGTTTGCTCTGCCATTCTTCGCTTCTGTATATTTGTTGCGGAGAAACAAAGCGCCTTACGCACTAATTGGCCTTTTGGCAGGTTCGGCTACTATCCATATGATGAATAGTGTCAGCATTTTCGCCGGAGCCATTATTTTCATGCTGCTGTATAAGGCAAGGGAGCCTTCACTCACTAATCAGTTCAAGCTGGCATCGTTCTATGTATTCCTCTCGTTGGGGATGACCAACACAGCTATCCAATACGCAGAAAACCGGCATCTTGTTCCATATGACGGAATGATGATTGTTATTGAGGCTGGGCTGGCTGCTATCCTTACTCTTATATTCATGCAATGCATACCACTCATTTCATTTAAGAAACGAACTAGATCCCTTAAAACGGAAGAAGTAGTCAGTGTAATCATTCTACTTGCTTCGATTATGACCGGAACAATTGGCTGGTCCTTATATGGTGTTTCCTTTGAACATATTATTTCCCGTTATTTAGTCCTTGTGTTTTCATTGGCAGGAGGAGCTGCTATCGGATCTACTGTTGGCGTAGTGACGGGATTGATATTCAGCCTTGCAAGCGTTGCGACACTTTTTCAGATGAGTTTATTGGCTTTTTCGGGCTTGCTCGGAGGCCTTTTGAAGGACGGAAAAAAAATAGGTGCGGCCCTCGGACTGTTAATCGCAACAGTCTTGATCGGCCTATATGGGGAAGGAAGCAGCAATTTATTAATCACTGTGTATGAATCGGTAGGCGCTATCTGCCTGTTTATGCTGACGCCATCTGCCTTGATCGAAAAGGTAGCCAAACATATTCCGGGCACACTTGAGTATTCCAATGAGCAGCAAAAATATATGAGAAAGATGAGGGATGTTACTGCACAGCGGGTCGCACAATTTTCAAATGTATTCGAAGCCTTGTCGGACAGTTTCAAGCAAATGGATGATTGGAACAAGGACGACGATGAAGTGAGAGAATTTGATTTTTTCCTCAGTAATGTGACAGAGAAAACATGCCAAATGTGTTCACGAAAAGAGCATTGCTGGGCAAAGAATTTCCAATATACGTACGATAGCATGCAAACCATTGCCAACGAGCTAAGTGCCAATGATATGCAGCTTTCATCCAAAACGGAAAGGGAGTGGGTTAAGCATTGTCCGACTAGGAATAAAAAAGTAGTGGATGCCATAGGGCAAGAGTTATCTGTTTACCATGCGAACCAAAAATTGAAGAAGCAAGTGAAGGACAGCCGCCGATTGGTTGCAGACCAATTGAAGGGGGTTTCTGAAGTGATGTACGATTTCGCCAAGGAAATCCAACGTGAGCGCAAAAACCATTATGTCCAAGAAGAACAAATTTTGGAGGCGATATCCGATTTTGGCATCCAACTGGGGAGTGTTGAAATCTATAATCTGGAGACTGGAAATGTAGATATTGATATGAAATTGCCTTATTACCAGGACAGGGGGGAATGTGAAAAAATAATAGCACCGATTTTATCGGATATTTTAGGGGAAACAATTATTGTTGCTGTGGAGGATTGCGAGACCGAAAATGGATCGTGCTTTGCGAATTTTAGGTCTGCACAACGCTTTACAGTAGTAACCGGCAGCGCCCATGCTGCAAAAGGGGGAGGTTTGGTATCCGGAGATAGTTATACGACGATGGAATTGGGTGCAGGGAAATATGCCTTGGCCATCAGTGATGGAATGGGCAATGGGGAAAGGGCCCACATTGAAAGTACAGAGACATTGATGCTTCTGCAAAAGATCCTATTATCCGGTATTGAAGAAAAGATTGCTATTAAATCAGTCAACTCTATTCTTTCTTTGCGGACTACAGATGAAATTTTTTCGACACTTGATTTAGCCATGGTTGATTTGCACGATGCAAAGGCTAAATTTCTAAAGATATGTTCTACACCTAGCTTTGTCAAACGGGGCGACCGTGTATTCAAAATAGAATCAAGCAATCTGCCAATCGGTTTTATGGAAGATTTGGATGTAGACGTTGTTTGCGAGCAGCTGAAGGCGGAGGATTTATTGATCATGATGAGTGATGGGATTTTGGAAGGGCTGGAAAGTGTACAGAATCCGGAGTTTTGGATGAAACGAAAAATAAAAGAGATGCAAACGGACGATCCGCAGGCCATTGCCGATTGCATTCTGGAGGAGGTTATTAGATCAACTGGTTATATCAATGACGATATGACTGTAGTAGTGGCGAAAATCAAGCATAATACGCCGAGGTGGTCGGCCATACCGGTTTCATCTCTCCGCAAAAAAGCGCAGTAAGGGTATAGCGCTTTTCTTTTTTGGCGATGATGGTACTAAACAAAGCCAGGAAAGGGAGATCGCCATGAAACCCAGTACATTAAAGCAAATCCTATTAATTACCGATGGTTGCTCCAACCAAGGGCAAGATCCGGCGGCAATGGCTGCTCTTGCAAGAGAACAAGGCATTACTGTCAATGTAATCGGCGTAGTGGAGAATGACCAGATTGATGAACAGGGACTGAAGGAAATAGAAGCTATAGCAGCTTCAGGAGGCGGCGTGAGCCAGGTTGTATATGCCCAGTCCCTTTCGCAAACAGTACAGATGGTGACAAGGAAAGCGATGACAACTACCATTCAGGGAGTCGTCAATCAAGAATTAAAGCAAATTTTAGGGCGTAATACATCCATCGAAGACCTTTCGCCTGATAAACGCGGGGAAGTGATCGAAGTGGTGGATGAATTGAGTGAAATATCGGCCTTGGAAGTGTTGGTGCTTGTTGATACAAGTGCGAGCATGAAGCATAAGCTTCCTACAGTGAAAGAATCATTAATTGATCTGTCTATTTCTTTAAATGCAAGAATAGGCGAAAACAAATTCTCCGTTTTTATATTTCCCGGGAAAAAGAATGATGTCGAAAAACTGCTGGATTGGACGCCGAAGCTCGACTCTTTATCGAAGGTGTTTACCAAGTTGACGCCTAGAGGCATTACGCCCACCGGTCCGGCTTTGAGCGAAGCAGTCCGCTATTTCGGCAAAAAAAGGTCCCTAAGGAGATTGCTTTCCAATGATGATGAATCATTCTATGAAGAATCAATGTAGAGTAGCTCCTGGCTCGACGATTCAAGGCAAATGGAACAAGCATGAATATACGATCTACAGGGAATTAGGCGCAGGAGCAAATGGAGTTGTTTATTTAGCGGACTTTAACGGGACGAAGGTTGCTCTGAAATTAAGCGATAATCATGCGGGGATTGCATCAGAAATGAATGTCTTGAAATCTTTTTCCAAGGTCCAAGGGTTTTCCCTCGGGCCTTATTTATTACACGGAGATGATTGGGTCAAGAAGGGGGGGACGATTCCTTTTTATGTAATGGAATATATTCATGGTGAGGAGCTGCTGCCCTTTGTCGAAAAAAGGGGGAAGGATTGGATGGAGGCCTTGCTATTGCAGCTTCTGACCAATCTGGAGCATCTTCACGCATCCGGTTGGGTATTTGGCGATTTGAAGCCGGAGAACCTACTGGTCACTTTTCCCGCGCACCGAATCCGATGTGTGGATGTCGGGGGGACAACACCTGTAGGAAGGTCTATTAAAGAATTCACAGAGTTCTTTGACCGCGGTTATTGGGGAATGGGTTCGCGCAGAGCGGAGCCTTCATATGACTTGTTCGCTGTAGCCATGATCTTTATCAATGCGTACTTTCCGGACCGGTTTTCAAAGCAACAAGGAAAGCCAAATCAATTGGAAAAAGCGATAACCGAAACGGCTGGGCTGCGGGAATATAAACTGGTCCTTTTAAGGGCTTTGGCAGGAAAATATCAAGGCGCTGCAGAGATGAGGGCTGAATTATTGGATACAATCCAAAAAAGAACAGATGGCAAGCATAGCCCATCCCCGCAAAGCCAGGGTACAACTGGGAAAAGAACGACGAGACAGAGAAAGAAAAAAAGAACCGGCTTTGCGGAAACACTATTTCTGCTGTTGGTGATCTGCTGTTTGTATGGACTGTATATATACAGTCACATGATCGGCTAGCAGTAAAAATGGAAAAGAAGGAGAGTGTGAAAAACCTTCAGGTTTCAATATCTTGAATTTTTTTCTTTTCTTTTGGAAAAAGTGATTCTATACAGTAAAATAAATGGTAGAAAGAAAAGGATAGCCATAAGCTTTAAAGAGTGGCTTATATGGGTAAAGGGAGTTTGTCATGTTAAAACATAAGGCACTGTATAGCATCAAGAAGCACCAGTTGTTCAGTCAAGGTGAAAGTGTCCTGGTTGGAGTATCTGGAGGTCCAGATTCGCTGGCTTTACTGCATTTCATGGACAGCATCCGGGACCAATACGGATTGCGGCTCAGGGTGGCCCATGTCGACCATATGTTCCGCGGGGACCAATCATTTGGGGATTACCTCTTTGTAAAAGATGCATGTGAATCTTTCGGTATTCCGTTTGACGGCGCCCGGATCGATGTCACGGCATATCTGAAGGAAACGGGCAAGAGTTCACAGATAGGCGCACGTGAATGCAGGTATAATCATTTTGAAAGCATCATGAAACAGCACAATATACATAAATTAGTATTGGGCCATCACGGCGACGATCAAATGGAAACGATGCTTATGCGATTGACAAGAGGCGCGACAGGGAGTGCCAGGGCAGGGATAGCGAGCAAAAGGGATTTTCCCGGGTATACGATTGTACGCCCATTCTTATGGGCAAGCAGGGATGAAATCGAGTCTTATTGCCGCGAGAACAGCCTTGAACCTAGATGGGATGAAAGCAATGATAAGCTGGTATATACCAGAAATCGATTCCGCCATCAAGTGCTGCCTTTCCTGAAAAAAGAAAACCCGAAAGCCAATGAACACTTTCAACTTTTCAGTGAAGAATTATTAGAGGATGAGGCCTTTTTGCTGTCTTTGGCAGAAGAAAAACTAGATTCATTCTGGGTGAAGGGACAGAACGAATCAAAGATTGAAATTCCTGCTTTTATACAAATGTCAAAGCCTTTACAAAGAAGAGCTATTCAACTAATATTAAACTATCTTTATTTTGAAAGACTTGAAGAACTATCCGCAACTCATATTGAATCAGTGATTAACCTTTTTTACCATTCTCACCCATCCGGTGAAATACATTTGCCAGCAAATCTAAAAGTCAAGAAATCGTATGATTGGTGTACTTTTTCATTTGGAGAGCAAGTGGTTGAGCCATATTCCTTCACTTTACATATCCCAGGAGAATTAATACTTCCGAATGGATGTACGATCCAAGCCCATAATTGGTATGAGGGGGCTGGCCAGGGAAACGACTCTTTTACGTTGGATCCACAACGAACTCATTTTCCCTTGACTGTCCGCACCAGAAAAAATGGCGATCGTATTAAATTGAAAGGCTTAAATGGAACGAAAAAGGTAAAAGATATCTTTATTGATCAAAAAATCCCTTTGGCTGAAAGGGCGAATTGGCCACTGGTGGTTGATGATAATCAAGAAATCCTTTGGATTCCTGGTTTAAAGAAATCATTTCAAGAGGCCGCAGAGGGAAATAAGTCTTTCATAACGTTAAAATATGTGTAGAATTCGTTCTTCTAGGAGGAAAGCAGTATAATGAGCTTGCACAATGAAATTGAAGAAGTGCTAATTAGTGAAGAAGAGATCCAAAAGAAAATTCGTGAGTTAGGCCAAGAATTAACGGAAGAATACCAAGATAAGTTTCCGTTGGCAATCGGCGTTTTAAAAGGGGCTATGCCTTTCATGGCCGATTTGTTCAAAAGAGTCGATACCCATCTGGAAATGGACTTCATGGATGTTTCTAGCTACGGAAACTCCACAGTATCATCAGGCGAAGTAAAAATTATCAAGGATTTAAACACGTCTGTAGAGGGTAGAGATATACTGATTGTCGAAGATATCATCGATAGTGGTTTAACATTAAGCTATTTAGTGGAACTATTCCGTTATAGAAAAGCTAAAAGTATTAAAATTGTTACATTGCTTGATAAGCCTACTGGAAGAAAGAGCGATATTAAAGCCGATTATGTTGGTTTCATCGTTCCGGATGCTTTTGTGGTGGGATATGGTCTGGACTTTGCGGAAAGATACCGCAACCTGCCATATATCGGTGTTTTAAAGCCGGAAATATACCAAAACTAAGCTGATGGAAATTATATAAATGTACAGTCTGAAATGTATGTAAATTAATTGAAACATAATGATTTACTATGGTACTATTTTACTTATTCGTGACTGTGGGAGGAGGTAAGGAATGAATCGGATCTTCCGTAATACCATTTTCTATTTATTGATCCTTTTGGTCATTATTGGTATTGTGAGTCTTTTCACCAACAATAATGAAGCTGATAAAGATATAAGCCAAAATCAATTCATCAATTACTTGAATGAAGGCAAAGTTAAGAATTTCACCTTACAGCCTGAGAGCGGCGTCTATTCAGTCCAAGGACAATTAAAGGATGCTAAAAAAGGTGAGGTTTTCTCTTCTTTCGTTGTTAACAGCGATTCAACAATGAAAGATATCCATGATGCTGTCGATAAAACCGGCGCTGAAATGAAAGTTCTGAAGGCGAAGGAAACAAGCGGCTGGGTTACATTCCTGACAGGGATTATTCCATTCATCATCATGTTTGTCCTCTTCTTCTTCTTACTGAACCAAGCTCAAGGCGGCGGAGGCCGTGTGATGAACTTCGGTAAGAGTAAAGCTAAGCTATACGATGACCAGAAGAAGAAAGTCCGTTTCCCGGATGTTGCCGGAGCGGATGAAGAAAAGCAAGAGCTTGTTGAAGTGGTTGAGTTCCTGAAGGACCCTCGCAAGTTTGCCGAAGTCGGCGCGCGCATTCCTAAAGGCGTGCTTTTAGTGGGACCTCCAGGTACCGGTAAAACATTATTGGCTAGAGCTGTTGCTGGTGAAGCGGGTGTACCTTTCTTCTCCATCTCAGGTTCTGACTTCGTTGAGATGTTTGTCGGTGTGGGTGCATCACGTGTTCGTGATTTGTTTGAAAATGCGAAGAAAAATGCGCCTTGTATCATTTTCATTGATGAAATTGATGCTGTTGGCCGTCAGCGTGGAGCTGGATTAGGCGGAGGCCACGATGAGCGTGAGCAAACCCTGAACCAGTTGCTTGTTGAAATGGATGGTTTCGGAGTGAACGAAGGAATCATTATCATTGCTGCGACAAATAGACCTGACATCTTGGATCCAGCCTTGCTGCGCCCAGGACGTTTCGATAGACAAATCACAGTAGGACGTCCGGATGTCAAAGGCCGTGAAGCTGTATTGCAAGTCCATGCACGCAATAAGCCGCTGGATGATACCGTCGATCTTAAAGCAATCGCTACAAGAACGCCTGGTTTCTCTGGGGCCGATTTAGAAAATCTATTGAATGAAGCCGCTCTTGTGGCCGCTCGTCAAAATAAGAAAAAAATTGATATGGCTGATATTGACGAGGCGACGGACCGTGTTATTGCGGGACCTGCCAAGAAGAATCGTGTCATTTCCAAAAAAGAACGAAATATTGTAGCTTTCCATGAAGCGGGCCATACGGTTATCGGTATGGTGCTTGATGAGGCTGAAGTAGTCCATAAGGTTACAATTGTTCCGCGTGGCCAAGCTGGCGGATATGCAGTAATGCTACCGAAGGAAGACCGTTTCTTCATGACAAAACCGGAGTTATTGGACAAAATTGTCGGATTGCTCGGCGGCCGCGTTGCTGAAGAAATTGTATTCGGTGAAGTAAGTACCGGTGCACATAATGACTTCCAGCGTGCGACAGCTATTGCACGAAGCATGGTAACTGAATATGGCATGAGCGATAAGCTTGGACCACTGCAATTCGGTTCAACTCAAGGCGGCCAAGTATTCCTAGGCCGTGACTTCAATAATGAACAGAATTATTCTGATGCTATCGCTTATGACATTGACCTTGAAGTGCAACGTTTCATTAAGGAATCTTATGAAAGAGCTAAGACAATTCTTACTGAAAACCGCGCTAAGCTTGACTTGATTGCCACAACATTGCTTGATGTGGAAACATTGGATGCCGATCAAATTAAAGGGCTTTTCGAAAATGGCAAATTGCCGGAACGGAAATACCAAACGTTGAATGGTAAACTTGACTCTGATGATGGCGATATCAAAGTGAATATCGGCAAGAAGGATGAAGGAAAAGAGGCGGTTAATCCTCCATTGGATGAACAGTCAGCTCCTGAGATCAATGAAAAACGTGAAGATCAGGAAACACCTTCTATTCCAGAGGGCAATATGCAAGATAAGCCGAACGGATTTCCAACTGATAGAAAAGAATAATCTGTAGGTTAAATAAAACCGGTCCCTGTTACAGGGACCGGTTTTTCGTAGCTTCATTGTATGCATCCCCCGAAAAAAACAAAAAAGTGTAACGTTACAAACTCATGCAACTAAGCAAAATAAGGTATGCGGGATTTCAAAATTTCGGTAAAGACATGAGTATGGTATGATGTGAAGGTGCAAAGATGAATTCGTAAAAAGTGGTGAGAAAATGATTTTAGTATTGGATGTCGGCAACACAAATACAGTGATAGGCGTGTACGAGCAAGATGAGTTAAAATACCATTGGCGCATCGAAACAAGCCGCCGTAAAACAGAAGATGAATATGGAATGACCATTAAACTTTTGCTTGAGCATGCAGATTTACATTTTTCTCATATTGATGGAATTATTATATCTTCCGTAGTTCCTCCCATCATGCCGGTACTTGAACGGATGTGCGAACTATATTTTAAACGGACTCCTATTATTGTAGGACCTGGAATCAAGACAGGATTAAACATTAAGTATGATAACCCTAAAGAAGTCGGAGCGGACAGAATTGTCAATGCTGTTGCAGCGATCCACCAATATGGCGGACCATTGATTATCGTCGATTTTGGCACTGCGACGACCTATTGCTATATAAATGAAAAGAAACAATATATGGGAGGAGCTATTGCGCCAGGTATTGGAATTTCGACTGAAGCCCTTTATTCACAGGCGTCGAAGCTTCCCCGCATAGAATTAAGCAAACCGGACTCCATTGTCGGCAAATCGACTATTGGTGCTATGCAATCCGGTATTCTATATGGATATGTAGGACAGGTTGAAGGAATTGTATCAAGAATGAAGGCACAAAGTATAGAAGAGCCAAAAGTAATCGCTACAGGAGGACTATCGTCCCTTATTGCGAGTGAGGCCGATATCATCGATGTGGTCGATCCGTATTTAACATTGACCGGGTTGCGCCTCATTTACCAAAGAAACAAAGAACATGGAGCAAAACATATATAAGAACAGGAGAATGAATTACATGAAAGATTATTTAGTAAAAGCACTTGGATATAATGGGCAAGTCAGAGCATATGCGGTCTCGACAACGGAAACAGTCGGCGAAGCACAACGACGCCATTATACTTGGCCTACCGCTTCAGCAGCTCTTGGACGCTCTATGACTGCTGGTGTTATGATGGGTGCCATGCTGAAAGGCGATGACAAATTAACCATAAAAATTGAAGGCGGCGGCCCAATCGGCACTATTTTAGTTGATAGTAATGCCAAGGGGGAAGTGCGCGGCTATGTGACGAATCCGCAAACTCATTTTGATTTGAATGAACATGGCAAATTGGATGTACGGAGAGCAGTGGGGACAGACGGTATGCTTACTGTTGTGAAGGATATAGGTTTGCGGGATTATTTCACAGGGCAAACGCCTATCATTTCAGGTGAGCTTGGTGATGATTTCACTTATTATTTAGTTACTTCAGAGCAAGTCCCTTCCTCTGTCGGAGTAGGAGTTCTAGTGAATCCAGACAATACTATCCAAGCAGCTGGAGGGTTCATCCTGCAATTGCTTCCAGGTGCAGAAGAGGAAACAATATCTGCTATTGAAGACCGTTTGAAAACAATCCGGCCTATTTCTACTTTAATAAAAGAAGGTCTAACCCCTGAAGGCATTCTGGAAGAATTGCTAGGGGAAGGAAATGTGCAGATTCTTGAAACAATGCCAGTAGGTTTCGTTTGTCAATGCTCAAAAGACAGAATTGAAAATGCGCTGATCAGTTTGGGCAAGGATGAGATACGCCATATTATCGAAGAAGATGGACATGCGGAAGCTAATTGCCACTTCTGTAATGAAAAGTACCATTTTACTAAGGAGGAGCTTGAACAATTAGAAAAAGACGCCCAGTAAGACGGAGTGCCATTCCGTTTTCAAAAAAAACGTTACTTATAATCATTGCAGTGCTAGTGATTCTAAATATCGTAACGCTTCTTTTAGCTAACAGACCTTTTTCATCTGGCCAAGCTGGCTCCTCTAGGGAAGAAATCGCATCTGTCGGTAATGTGTCTATTACGAGGGAACAACTGTGGAGAGAGTTAGAGAAACGGTACGGTCAAGAAACTTTATCGCATCTTATTGATAATGAAGTGGTGAAACAGACGGCAAAAGATCTGAATGTATCTGTTTCTGAGGATGAATTAAAAACAGAACTGGTTTTTATTAAAACTCTATATGGATCGTATGATCAAAGCGCCGCACAAAACGAAGGGGCTTGGGAACAGCAGATTAGAAACCGCATTTTGCTTGAAAAGCTATTAGTCCATGATGTGAAGGTGAAGGAAGAAAGGGCAAGGCAGCAATACGACCAAAACCCTGAAGCTTATAAAATTCCGACAACTTATCATCTTTCACATATAGTGGTCGATACGAAAAAACAAGCGAAGCAAGTGGTTGAAGAACTGAAAGAGGGCGCTTCATTCAGCGCTTTAGCCAAAGAGAAATCAACAGATGATGCCTCTGTTTCTACGGGTGGAGATATCGGTTATCTTTCTAAAAAACAAACCCGCTATGCTGCACGCTATATAGAAGAAGCAGCCGAGCTTAAAAAGCATAAATACAGTAAACCATTCAAAGTGAAGGATGGGTACAGCATCATCTACCTAAACGAAAAAATTAAAAAGAAAACCTACCCTTTCAGTGAAGTTAAAGGGATGATTGAAAGGCAGCTGGCTCTTGAAGAAATGTCCGGTTCGCTTACCGCAGACTATTTCTGGAAAGACCGTGATGTTGAGAATAATTATAAGGTAAGTGAATAAAAAAGAAGAATACGTGCTTTTTGCCGTATTCTTCTTTTTTATGATGCAGGGAAAACAGCGGTTTTATATAGGTGCAAACAGGTTAATAAAAGAGAAGAGCGAATTATAATAAAATTGGGCATTTAATGGATTGACAAATCGGAGTGTAAAATGTAAATTGTTTATAAAACCAATAAAAATACTTGGAATTAGGGAGTGGATGGAGATGGCTAAAGTGGCAAATTCAGTAACAGAGCTAGTGGGTCAAACACCAATCGTTAAATTGAATCGTTTGGTTGATGAAAATAGTGCGGATGTCTATTTAAAGCTTGAATACATGAACCCGGGAAGCTCTGTTAAAGATCGGATTGCTCTTGCTATGATTGAGAGTGCCGAAGAAAAAGGACTTTTAAAGCCAGGTGCTACGATTATTGAGCCAACAAGCGGAAATACAGGGATCGGATTAGCGATGGTGGCTGCTGCAAAGGGATATAAGGCTATCTTGACAATGCCCGAGACGATGAGTATGGAACGCAGAAACCTGCTGCGTGCTTATGGGGCAGAAATTGTTTTGACTCCAGGACCGGATGGCATGGGCGGCGCTATCAGAAAAGCAGAGGAATTAGCCAAAGAGCATGGTTATTTCATGCCGCAACAATTCAATAATGAAGCCAATCCTGAAATTCACCGCCATACAACAGGTAAGGAAATAGTATCCCAACTGGATTCTTTGGATGCATTTGTGGCAGGTGTTGGAACCGGCGGTACAATCACTGGCGTGGGCGAGGTATTGCGTGAAGCGTTCCCTGGCATTGAAATAGTGGCAGTGGAACCATCCGATTCTCCTGTCCTATCTGGTGGAAAGCCAGGTCCCCATAAAATTCAAGGAATCGGCGCAGGTTTTGTGCCTAAAGTGTTAAATACAGATGTGTATGACGAAATCATTCAGGTACACAATGAAGAAGCGTTTGAATATGCTCGCCGCGCAGCGAAAGAAGAAGGGATACTGGGTGGAATTTCATCAGGAGCTGCGATATCAGCTGCATTGCAGGTGGCTAAACGTTTAGGGAAAGGCAAAAGCGTATTGGCCATTATTCCGAGCAATGGGGAACGTTATTTAAGTACGCCTCTTTATAATTTTGAAAAATAAGCAAGATCGGATAGAAGGAGCATCCTCCATGAAAGAGGGGTGCTCCTTTTGTTTATGAAGGAATTGATTCGTGTACACAACTTCCTTCCCGAAGAGATAGGCCGTGATAAACAGGTGAAAAATTTTCTATATAAAAGAGGGGTGCTCATAGTACACTAAGGAGAAGAGTGCAGTCTATGTTTTAAAGTAGGAGTGAATGAATGCAATGATGCAACTATACAGCAAGCAAGTGCCGTTTAACCGGGATGCTTTTTTTGCCGCTTATAAAAGGCTATCTAAATGGGAAGAAAACCATGTGCTCCTTGAAAGCGGCCGGGGAGGAAGGTATTCCATCTGTGGGATTTCACCTGCCGCCATACTGGAAGGAACAGATACGGGATTGGAAATTCGTAATCGACAAGGAGAATCGGAGTATCTTTCGGGCGATCCATTATTATTGATGAAAGATTGGATGGGTGCCAGAAAAATGGAGCATAGGAGTGACCTGCCTGACTTTCAGGGAGGGGCTATCGGTTTTATATCATATGATTATGCCCGCTCTATTGAAAAGCTTCCGTCGATGGCTGAGGATGATCTTCGTGTGCCTGCTCTATATTTTATGGTTTTTGATGAGATTGCCGTGTTTGATCACCACTCCCACATTCTTTATTTGATGAAAATTGGGAACGCAAAGGAACAGCCTGCTTGTTTTTCTCGATTGAATGAAATGGAAATGTTATTCACTTCCCATGATGATGAAGAAAGAGTAAGTGATCGAGCGATAGAAGAGAAGGAACGGGAAATTTCGGTTTCCATGACAGAGAAAGCGTTCATTGATGCAGTCAAACGAATACAGGCTTATATTGCAGCAGGTGATTTATTTCAGGTCAATTTGTCTGTCAGACGATCACAACCCCTCATATCACAACCTCTCGACGTCTATGAACAACTGAGAACGATAAACCCCTCCCCTTATATGAGCTATTTGCATAGCCCATCCTTTCAAGTGGCAAGCGGTTCGCCGGAACTGCTGGTTAAAAAGAAAGGCAATCAGGTAAGCACAAGGCCGATCGCTGGCACGAGGTCGCGTGGGATGTCGGCCGAAGAGGATGCACAGTTAGTGAAAGAGTTACTGGAGAACGAGAAAGAACGGGCGGAGCATGTCATGCTGGTTGATTTGGAACGCAATGATCTGGGGCGTGTATGTGCATATGGCACTGTTGAGGTAGATGAATTCATGGCAGTTGAAAAATATTCCCATGTAATGCATATCGTCTCCAATGTAAAAGGGTTGCTGGCGGAACAGTACGATGGATACGATGCAATTAGGGCGGTTTTCCCAGGAGGCACCATTACAGGCGCTCCCAAAGTAAGGACGATGGAAGTGATTGAAGAATTAGAGCCTGTAAGGAGAGGGATTTATACAGGTTCTATAGGATGGATTGGTTTTGATGAGGATTTGGAATTGAATATTGTCATCCGGACACTTTTCGTGAAAGAGGGTGTGGGCCATATACAAGCAGGTGCTGGCGTTGTCGTCGATTCAAAGCCAATCTATGAATATAAGGAAAGCCTCAAGAAAGCTGCTGCTTTATGGAAAGCGGTAGAAATGGCCAATGAACAAGCGGAAGCAGGTGTAGACGATGATTCTGATGATCGATAATTATGATTCCTTTACGTATAATATTGTGCAATACGTCGGAGAAATGGGACAAGAACTCATTGTGAAAAGAAATGATGAAATTACGCTCGAAGAAATCGAGCAAATGCAGCCGGCATACATTATGATTTCACCTGGCCCATGCAGCCCCAATGAAGCGGGAATCAGCCTGGAAGTAATACGTTCATTTGCAGGTGAAATTCCGATTTTCGGCATTTGTCTCGGCCAGCAATCAATCGGCCAATCGTTTGGGGCAAGAGTTGTACAAGCGCCTGAATTGATGCACGGTAAAACCTCAGCGGTCTTTCATGACGGCAGGACTATTTTTGAGGGATTGCCAAGTCCATTTCAGGCAACCAGATACCACTCTTTAATTGTCGACAAAGACACCCTTCCTGAATGCCTAGAGGTATCGGCATGGACTGAGGAAGGGCATATCATGGCCATCAGGCACCGCGAGCTTCCGATAGAAGGAGTCCAATTTCATCCGGAGTCCATTATGACTGAATACGGAAAAGAAATGCTGCATCAATTCTTACTGATGAACAAACGGCAGGATGAGTTTTTGGTGATAGAATGATTATATATGTGAATGGAGAGTACGTCCGGGAAGAGGAAGCCCGAATATCTCCTTTTGATCATGGTTTTTTATATGGAATGGGACTATTCGAAACGATAAGGATGTATAACGGATTTCCTTTTTTACTGAGCGACCATTTAGACCGTTTGCAACAGAGCCTGAAGAGCCTGTATATTGAATTTGACCTCGATTATAAAGAGATAAGGATAATTATCGAGCGGCTTCTTCACTTAAACCAACTGAAGAATGCGCGCATCCGTTTAAATGTAACGGCCGGTGAAGGACCGGTGGGATTGCCTGCTGGGCCGTACAAGTGTGTCAAAGTCATCATTTTCATAAGTTCTCTACCTGAAGCGCAGAAGAACATCGAAGAACGGAGGGCGCGTTTCCTAGAATTAAGGCGTAATTCCCCGGAGGGCCCTTACCGATTGAAATCGCATCATTATGGGAACAATATAGCTGCCAAAATGGAACTTCAGGGGGAAAAGGGAGTAGAAGGGCTTTTTTTGGATAAAGAAGGGGCGGTAGCGGAGGGAATTGCCTCCAATATCTTTTGGGTATCAGAAGGCCGCTTGTTTACACCGGACCTTGAGACTGGCATTTTACCAGGAATTACGAGACAATTTATCAAGTTACTGGCAGCTAAAAAAGGCATACCGTTTGAAGAAGGAATATATCCTGCAAATACGCTTCGGCAAGCGTCAGAAGTATTTCTGACCAATTCAATACAAGAAATAGTGGCTATTAAACAAATAGAGGGAATCGGTGTTTATAAAGGAAGTGCAGGACCGGTCGCGCAACAATTATTTCAGTCTTATCAAAGGAATAGGGAAAAATTGCTTTCGGTCAATCAACTATAGATAAATGGGTGAGGAAGAATTGGCGAATAGACAAAAAATGATACAGTGCGGAAAATATAGTTTAGATTTTAGCAAGAAGACATTGATCATGGGTATCTTGAACATCACTCCCGATTCTTTTTCGGATGGCGGTTCTTTTTTCGATATTGAAAAAGCAGTGGAGCATGCCAGACAGTTAGTGATGGATGGAGCGGATATCATTGATATCGGCGGAGAATCAACAAGGCCCGGCGCGGCAGTTGTTTCGGCTGAAGAAGAAATGGAAAGGGTCATTCCTGTCATCAAGGCGATAACGGATGAAATAGATGTCCCTATTTCAATCGATACATACAAAGCGGATGTTGCCAGAGAAGCGATCCATGCTGGTGCGCACATTATCAATGATGTTTGGGGCGGCAAAGCAGATGAAAGAATGTACGTGACGGCAGCTGAATTGGATGTTCCTTACATTCTTATGCATAATCGAGATCATTTGGATTATCAGCACTTTATCCGGGATAGTTTTACAGATTTGTATGAATGCATTCTTGCGGCAAAGAAAGCAGGCGTTCAGGATGAGAAAATTATTCTTGACCCGGGCATCGGCTTTGCGAAAAATTTGGATATGAATTTGGATATGATGGGCAATCTGAACCATCTTGTGGCATTAGGGTATCCTGTGTTGCTGGGAACATCCAAAAAATCTATGATCGGGGCTATTCTGGATCTTCCTCCTGATGAGAGAGTGGAAGGGACGATTGCTACTGTTTGTTTTGGAATCCAGCAAGGGTGCCAAATAATGAGGGTGCATAATGTTAAGGAAGTATCGAGGGCGGCAAAGGTAATGGATGCCCTTTTGACTGGGGGTAAAATAAATGGATAAAATATATGTGAATCAGATGGAGTTTTACGGATATCACGGGGTGTTGCCTGAGGAAACGAAGTTAGGGCAGCGTTTCAAGGTAGACCTAACTGTTGAATTGGATGTATCGGCTGCAGGAAAAAATGATGATTTAAACCGTTCCGTCAATTATGCAGAATTATTTGAGGTAACGCGTGAAATTGTTGAAGGGAAACCATATCAATTGATTGAAGCAGTAGCTGAACGGATAGCAGAAGCTGTACTGGATTCGTTTGAATTGATCGAATGGTGCACGGTCAAACTAATAAAACCTGATCCGCCGATTCCAGGGCATTATACATCAGTGGCAGTTGAGATTAAAAGGGGCAGGGTATAATGAAAAATACAGCCTACTTATCTTTAGGGTCTAATTTGGATGATCGATTAACGTATTTAAGGGAAGCGGTTGAACTTCTCCAGAAAGATGGGGAAATTGCTGTAGATTCCGTATCCTCCCTTTATGAAACAGATCCAGTTGGATACACCGACCAAGGGAATTTTTTGAATATCGTGGTGAAGCTGTATACAGATTACACCGCGGAGGATTTATTGGCCGTATGTATGGATATAGAGCAGCAATTAGGAAGAAAAAGGGTAATCAGATGGGGACCTCGGACAATTGACCTTGACATTTTACTCTATAATCAAGACAATATTGATTCAGACGACCTTTCTGTTCCACATCCCCGAATGCATGAGAGAGCTTTTGTCCTCATTCCGCTTTTGGAAATAGAACCATACATCAAGCTTCCAGCGATGGAAGAATCATTACGAGAGATGTTGGAACGTATACCTGATAAAGAAGGAGTACGATTATGGAAGCGGAAAAGTGGGGAAGACGCATTCGTGCATTTAGAAAATTAAAAGGGTACACACAGGATGGGCTGGCGAAACGATTGCTTGTTTCCGTTTCATTGCTAGGCGAGATTGAAAGAGGAAACCGGATGCCGACACAGCAATTTTTGCAGGAAGTGGCAGCAGCATTGGATGTTTCGCTAGAGGAATTACAGCCTCCTAAAGAAGAGTAAGCAGAGCGAGGATTGGGATAGAGGTACATGAACCAGCTCAACACAGGAGGAAAAATTCATGTTCAAAATAGGGAATGTAGATATTAAAAACCGCGTTGTATTGGCGCCTATGGCGGGCATTTGCAATTCTGCCTTCAGGCTGACCGTGAAAGAATTCGGCGCGGGACTTGTTTGTGCAGAGATGATCAGTGATAAAGGGATCGTTCTTAAAAATAAAAAATCGATGAATATGCTTTATATAGATGAAAGAGAAAAACCATTAAGCCTTCAAATCTTTGGAGGAGAGAAGAAATCATTGGTGGAAGCAGCCCAATTTGTCGATAAGAATTCGATAGCTGATATTATTGATATTAATATGGGATGCCCTGTACCGAAAATTACTAAAGTGGATGCAGGAGCGAAATGGCTGCTGGATCCTAATAAAATCTATGATATGGTTGCCGCTGTTGTGGATGCGGTAGACAAACCTGTAACGGTTAAAATGCGTATGGGTTGGGATGAGGACCATATATATGCAGTTGAGAATGCACGTGCAGTAGAAAGGGCAGGCGGGCAAGCCGTTTCCTTGCATGGAAGAACGCGCGTACAGTTGTACACAGGAACGTCTAATTGGGATATCATCCGTGAAGTGAAGGAAGCGGTCAATATTCCGATCATCGGAAATGGCGATGTCCTAACACCTCAAGATGCCGAAAGAATGCTGGCGGAAACAGGCTGTGACGGAGTTATGATCGGAAGAGCAGCACTCGGAAATCCATGGATGATATATCGCACAGTTAAATACCTGGAAACAGGGGAACTGGTAGATGAGCCGTCGCCCCGCGAGAAAATCGATGTCTGCGTTCTTCATTTGGACCGTCTAATCCATCTGAAGGATGAATACATTGCCGTTCGTGAAATGAGAAAGCATGCTTCTTATTATCTGAAGGGCATAAAAGGAAATGCGAAAGTGCGGGATCAAATCAACGAGTGTAACACTCGGGCAGAAATGGTAGCCGTATTGGAAACACTGTTGGAAGAAACAGAAAAGCAAGCAGTCATGAAGAAGATCCAGGCAGTATGATGGTTTGACTTTCCGATTGTCATTTTTTATAATACAACTTATTGAAAAGCTGCCAGTTGACCTGGCAGTTTTTTTCATAGTATGGAAGGATGGTCATCCTTAATAAATAGAATGGATGTGTGAAAAAAGATGTTTTCCCGTCCTTCTTTGTGTACAATAAGTAAAGATAATCAAGTTCGTTTATGAGCTGACATATATAAGAACAGAGAAAGTGGAGTGAGTAAGGATGAGTCATGAAGAATTAAACGATCAATTGTTGGTCAGACGCGAAAAAATGCAGAACATGATCGATGCAGGTAAAGATCCGTTCGGCACGCGTTATGAACGTACGCATCTGGCGCAGGAAATTTTGGATACATACGGTAACCAATCGAAAGAAGCGCTAGAAGAAAGCAAGCCTGAAGTCACAATTGCAGGCCGTATTATGACTAAGCGCGGCAAAGGGAAAGCTGGATTTGCGCATATTCAGGATTTATCAGGACAAATCCAAATTTATGTACGTAAGGATGAAATCGGCGAAGAAGCATATGAAGATTTCAAACATGCGGATCTTGGTGATATTGTTGGTATTAAAGGGACTGTCTTTATTACAAATGTAGGGGAACTGTCTGTTAAGGCAAAGGAATTCACTTTCCTGACAAAAGCATTGCGCCCTCTTCCTGATAAATTCCATGGCTTGAAAGATGTAGAGGAACGCTACCGTAAACGCTATGTAGATTTAATCATGAGTGAAGAAAGCAAGAGAACATTTGTTGCGAGAAGCAAAATTATTCAATCAATGCGCCGTTATTTGGATAGCAAGGGATACCTTGAGGTTGAAACGCCGATGATGCATACAATTGCAGGAGGAGCAGCTGCACGCCCGTTCGTGACGCACCATAATGCGCTTGATATGACATTGTACATGCGTATAGCAATTGAATTGCATCTGAAACGATTGATTGTGGGCGGCTTGGAAAAAGTATATGAAATCGGCCGTGTTTTCCGTAATGAGGGGACATCGACAAGACATAATCCTGAGTTCACAATGATTGAATTATATGAAGCGTATGCAGATTATAACGATATTATGGATCTAACAGAAAGCCTTATTGCCCATGTAACGGAAGAAGTACATGGAAAGACAGTCATCCAGTATGGAGAGTATGAAGTCGACTTGACTCCTAAATGGAAAAGAATCCATATTGTTGATGCGATCAAAGAACAAACAGGTGTGGATTTCTGGAAACATATGACGAAAGAAGAAGCACAGGCGGTTGCGAAAGAGCACGGCATTGAGGTAGCTCCTCATATGGAATTCGGACATGTGGTAAACGAATTTTTCGAACAAAAAGTAGAAGAAACGCTTATTCAACCTACTTTTATTTATGGTCATCCAGTTGAGATTTCGCCACTGGCCAAGAAAAATCCGGAAGATCCCCGATTTACAGATCGTTTTGAACTGTTTATTGTAGGCCGTGAACACGCAAATGCATTCACTGAGTTGAATGACCCAATCGACCAAAAACAACGATTTGAAGCTCAATTAAAAGAAAAAGAACAAGGAAACGATGAAGCGCATGAAATGGATGAAGACTTTATCGAGGCATTGGAATATGGTTTACCGCCTACCGGCGGCTTAGGAATTGGTGTGGACCGCCTGGTTATGCTATTGACGAATTCACCATCAATCCGCGATGTACTGTTATTCCCTTATATGAGACAACGGTAAGTATTTGTGAAATAAGAGGCAACTAAGTGGAAACACCCCAAACGTTAAATTTTCAATCTAATGTTTGGGGTGTTTTATTTATGGATAAATAGAGAGAAGGAAAAAAGAAAAATGCAGATACATTAAAAAGCCATGCGCCAAATAGAGGGAGTAAGATCTTTTTAAGGTGGAGCAACATCTTTTCGAGTATTTCTGTTCGGATAGTTTAGTAATAGAAAAAATAGTGATGAGGGGTAACAAAGTTTTAGGTCGCTATGTATTTTTTGATTTTTACATCTTTATTATTCTGGAAAACTTTTTTATAAAAACTATTGCACCCCTTAATAAATGATGGTATATTTATATCTGTTGTTAAGAACGACAGCCGAAATGCTTGATATGATTGAAAAACAAGCAAAAAAAGTTGTTGACACTTGATCAACCGGATGGTATGATAATAAAGTCGCTTACGAGTGACTGGAAAACATAGTTTAAAAAAGTTTTTAAAAAGTTGTTGACAAGCAATTTGATTGATGATATAATCTAAAAGCTGTCTACAGCAAATAATGTTCTTTGAAAACTAAACAAGACAACACGTCAACGTTAATTCTAAACGAAGTTCCAACAGAGTTGGAACAAACAAGTTTTATTTTATGAGCAAGTCAAACACTTATTGGAGAGTTTGATCCTGGCTCAGGACGAACGCTGGCGGCGTGCCTAATACATGCAAGTCGAGCGGACAGAAGGGAGCTTGCTCCCGGAAGTCAGCGGCGGACGGGTGAGTAACACGTGGGCAACCTGCCTATAAGACTGGGATAACTCCGGGAAACCGGGGCTAATACCGGATAGTTTCTTCCTCCACATGGAGGAAGAGGGAAAGATGGTTTCGGCTATCACTTATAGATGGGCCCGCGGTGCATTAGCTAGTTGGTAAGGTAACGGCTTACCAAGGCAACGATGCATAGCCGACCTGAGAGGGTGATCGGCCACACTGGGACTGAGACACGGCCCAGACTCCTACGGGAGGCAGCAGTAGGGAATCTTCCGCAATGGACGAAAGTCTGACGGAGCAACGCCGCGTGAACGAAGAAGGCCTTCGGGTCGTAAAGTTCTGTTGTTAGGGAAGAACAAGTACCAGAGTAACTGCTGGTACCTTGACGGTACCTAACCAGAAAGCCACGGCTAACTACGTGCCAGCAGCCGCGGTAATACGTAGGTGGCAAGCGTTGTCCGGAATTATTGGGCGTAAAGCGCGCGCAGGCGGTCCTTTAAGTCTGATGTGAAAGCCCACGGCTCAACCGTGGAGGGTCATTGGAAACTGGGGGACTTGAGTACAGAAGAGGAAAGCGGAATTCCAAGTGTAGCGGTGAAATGCGTAGATATTTGGAGGAACACCAGTGGCGAAGGCGGCTTTCTGGTCTGTAACTGACGCTGAGGCGCGAAAGCGTGGGGAGCAAACAGGATTAGATACCCTGGTAGTCCACGCCGTAAACGATGAGTGCTAAGTGTTAGAGGGTTTCCGCCCTTTAGTGCTGCAGCAAACGCATTAAGCACTCCGCCTGGGGAGTACGGTCGCAAGACTGAAACTCAAAGGAATTGACGGGGGCCCGCACAAGCGGTGGAGCATGTGGTTTAATTCGAAGCAACGCGAAGAACCTTACCAGGTCTTGACATCCTCTGACACTCCTAGAGATAGGACGTTCCCCTTCGGGGGACAGAGTGACAGGTGGTGCATGGTTGTCGTCAGCTCGTGTCGTGAGATGTTGGGTTAAGTCCCGCAACGAGCGCAACCCTTGATCTTAGTTGCCAGCATTCAGTTGGGCACTCTAAGGTGACTGCCGGTGACAAACCGGAGGAAGGTGGGGATGACGTCAAATCATCATGCCCCTTATGACCTGGGCTACACACGTGCTACAATGGATGGTACAAAGGGCAGCGAAACCGCGAGGTTTAGCCAATCCCATAAAGCCATTCTCAGTTCGGATTGCAGGCTGCAACTCGCCTGCATGAAGCCGGAATCGCTAGTAATCGCGGATCAGCATGCCGCGGTGAATACGTTCCCGGGCCTTGTACACACCGCCCGTCACACCACGAGAGTTTGTAACACCCGAAGTCGGTGGGGTAACCTTTATGGAGCCAGCCGCCTAAGGTGGGACAGATGATTGGGGTGAAGTCGTAACAAGGTAGCCGTATCGGAAGGTGCGGCTGGATCACCTCCTTTCTAAGGAAATTAGAAGAATGTTACGTGACTGTCTTGTTTAGTTTTGAGAGAGCATCATCTTTCTCAAAACTCAGTTGGATCAGCTTAGGCTGGCCGACAACATTGTTCCTTGAAAACTAGATAACAGTAAAGTAAACAAACACACCAAGTAACACCATCATTTCTTGCGAAATGATTTGAAGTACGCTTTGTACAACAAAGCGCCACTGACCATAATGGTTAAGTTAGAAAGGGCGCACGGTGGATGCCTTGGCACTAGGAGCCGATGAAGGACGGGACTAACACCGATATGCTTTGGGGAGCTGTAAGTAAGCTTTGATCCAGAGATTTCCGAATGGGGAAACCCACTGTTCGTAATGGAACAGTATCCTTACCTGAATACATAGGGTATGGAAGGCAGACCCGGGGAACTGAAACATCTAAGTACCCGGAGGAAGAGAAAGCAAACGCGATTTCCTGAGTAGCGGCGAGCGAAACGGAAGATAGCCCAAACCGAAAGGCTTGCCTTTCGGGGTTGTAGGACACTCTATATGGAGTTACAAAGGAACGGGGTAGATGAAGAGGCATGGAAAGGCCTGTCAAAGAAGGTAACAACCCTGTAGTCGAAACTTCGTTCCCTCTTGAGTGGATCCTGAGTACGGCGGGACACGAGGAATCCCGTCGGAAGCAGGGAGGACCATCTCCCAAGGCTAAATACTACCTAGTGACCGATAGTGAACCAGTACCGTGAGGGAAAGGTGAAAAGCACCCCGGGAGGGGAGTGAAATAGACCCTGAAACCGTGTGCCTACAAGTAGTCAGAGCTCATTCATGAGTGATGGCGTGCCTTTTGTAGAATGAACCGGCGAGTTACGATTACATGCAAGGTTAAGTTGAAGAGACGGAGCCGCAGCGAAAGCGAGTCTGAATAGGGCGAATGAGTATGTGGTCGTAGACCCGAAACCAGGTGATCTACCCATGTCCAGGGTGAAGTTCAGGTAACACTGAATGGAGGCCCGAACCCACGCACGTTGAAAAGTGCGGGGATGAGGTGTGGGTAGCGGAGAAATTCCAATCGAACCTGGAGATAGCTGGTTCTCTCCGAAATAGCTTTAGGGCTAGCCTCGATTGTTAGAGTCTTGGAGGTAGAGCACTGATTGGACTAGGGGCCCTCATCGGGTTACCGAATTCAGTCAAACTCCGAATGCCAAAGACTTATCATCGGGAGTCAGACTGCGAGTGATAAGATCCGTAGTCAAGAGGGAAACAGCCCAGACCACCAGCTAAGGTCCCAAAGTATACGTTAAGTGGAAAAGGATGTGGAGTTGCTTAGACAACCAGGATGTTGGCTTAGAAGCAGCCACCATTTAAAGAGTGCGTAATAGCTCACTGGTCGAGTGACTCTGCGCCGAAAATGTACCGGGGCTAAACGTATCACCGAAGCTGTGGATGCATACCGTATGGTATGCGTGGTAGGAGAGCGTTCTAAGTGCTGTGAAGTCAGACCGGAAGGACTGGTGGAGCGCTTAGAAGTGAGAATGCCGGTATGAGTAGCGAAAGAAGGGTGAGAATCCCTTCCACCGAATGCCTAAGGTTTCCTGAGGAAGGCTCGTCCGCTCAGGGTTAGTCGGGACCTAAGCCGAGGCCGAAAGGCGTAGGCGATGGACAACAGGTTGATATTCCTGTACCACCTCTTTATCGTTTGAGCAATGGAGGGACGCAGTAAGATAGAGTAAGCGCACTGTTGGATATGTGCGTCTAAGCAGTTAGGCTGGCAATGAGGCAAATCCCATTGCCGTGAAGGCGGAGCTGTGATAGCGAGGGAAATTTAGTACCGAAGTTCTTGATTCTACACTGCCAAGAAAAGCTTCTAGCGAGATAAAAGGTGCCCGTACCGCAAACCGACACAGGTAGGCGAGGAGAGAATCCTAAGGTGTGCGAGAGAACTCTCGTTAAGGAACTCGGCAAAATGACCCCGTAACTTCGGGAGAAGGGGTGCTCTGGTAGGGTGCAAGCCCGAGAGAGCCGCAGTGAATAGGCCCAGGCGACTGTTTAGCAAAAACACAGGTCTCTGCGAAGCCGCAAGGCGAAGTATAGGGGCTGACGCCTGCCCGGTGCTGGAAGGTTAAGAGGAGAGGTTAGCGCAAGCGAAGCTTTGAATCGAAGCCCCAGTAAACGGCGGCCGTAACTATAACGGTCCTAAGGTAGCGAAATTCCTTGTCGGGTAAGTTCCGACCCGCACGAAAGGCGTAACGATCTGGGCACTGTCTCAACGAGAGACTCGGTGAAATTATAGTACCTGTGAAGATGCAGGTTACCCGCGACAGGACGGAAAGACCCCGTGGAGCTTTACTGCAGCCTGATATTGAATTTTGGTACAGCTTGTACAGGATAGGTAGGAGCCTTTGAAGCCGGAGCGCTAGCTTCGGTGGAGGCGTCGGTGGGATACTACCCTGGTTGTATTGAAATTCTAACCCGCACCCCTTATCGGGGTGGGAGACAGTGTCAGGCGGGCAGTTTGACTGGGGCGGTCGCCTCCTAAAATGTAACGGAGGCGCCCAAAGGTTCCCTCAGAATGGTTGGAAATCATTCGTAGAGTGCAAAGGCATAAGGGAGCTTGACTGCGAGACCTACAAGTCGAGCAGGGACGAAAGTCGGGCTTAGTGATCCGGTGGTTCCGCATGGAAGGGCCATCGCTCAACGGATAAAAGCTACCCCGGGGATAACAGGCTTATCTCCCCCAAGAGTCCACATCGACGGGGAGGTTTGGCACCTCGATGTCGGCTCATCGCATCCTGGGGCTGTAGTCGGTCCCAAGGGTTGGGCTGTTCGCCCATTAAAGCGGTACGCGAGCTGGGTTCAGAACGTCGTGAGACAGTTCGGTCCCTATCCGTCGCGGGCGTAGGAAATTTGAGAGGAGCTGTCCTTAGTACGAGAGGACCGGGATGGACGCACCTCTGGTGTACCAGTTGTCTTGCCAAAGGCATCGCTGGGTAGCTATGTGCGGACGGGATAAGTGCTGAAAGCATCTAAGCATGAAGCCCCCCTCAAGATGAGATTTCCCATAGCGTCAAGCTAGTAAGACCCCTGAGAGATGATCAGGTTGATAGGTTCGAGATGGAAGTGTGGCGACACATGGAGTTGACGGATACTAATCGGTCGAGGACTTAACCAAATTGTTGTTTGATTTACTTTTGACTCTGTTATCTAGTTTTGAAGGAATAACATTCCTTTATATGTCTGGTAATGATGGCGAAGAGGCCACACCCGTTCCCATTCCGAACACGGAAGTTAAGCTCTTCAGCGCCGATGGTAGTTGGGGGTTTCCCCCTGTGAGAGTAGGACGTTGCCAGGCATACATATTTGGAGGATTAGCTCAGCTGGGAGAGCATCTGCCTTACAAGCAGAGGGTCGGCGGTTCGATCCCGTCATCCTCCACCATATTTTCTTTAATAATGC
>NZ_JBDFMI010000006.1:672500-674637 GCF_047238185.1 Bacillus kalamii
CACCATCATTTCTTGCGAAATGATTTGAAGTACGCTTTGTACAACAAAGCGCCACTGACCATAATGGTTAAGTTAGAAAGGGCGCACGGTGGATGCCTTGGCACTAGGAGCCGATGAAGGACGGGACTAACACCGATATGCTTTGGGGAGCTGTAAGTAAGCTTTGATCCAGAGATTTCCGAATGGGGAAACCCACTGTTCGTAATGGAACAGTATCCTTACCTGAATACATAGGGTATGGAAGGCAGACCCGGGGAACTGAAACATCTAAGTACCCGGAGGAAGAGAAAGCAAACGCGATTTCCTGAGTAGCGGCGAGCGAAACGGAAGATAGCCCAAACCGAAAGGCTTGCCTTTCGGGGTTGTAGGACACTCTATATGGAGTTACAAAGGAACGGGGTAGATGAAGAGGCATGGAAAGGCCTGTCAAAGAAGGTAACAACCCTGTAGTCGAAACTTCGTTCCCTCTTGAGTGGATCCTGAGTACGGCGGGACACGAGGAATCCCGTCGGAAGCAGGGAGGACCATCTCCCAAGGCTAAATACTACCTAGTGACCGATAGTGAACCAGTACCGTGAGGGAAAGGTGAAAAGCACCCCGGGAGGGGAGTGAAATAGACCCTGAAACCGTGTGCCTACAAGTAGTCAGAGCTCATTCATGAGTGATGGCGTGCCTTTTGTAGAATGAACCGGCGAGTTACGATTACATGCAAGGTTAAGTTGAAGAGACGGAGCCGCAGCGAAAGCGAGTCTGAATAGGGCGAATGAGTATGTGGTCGTAGACCCGAAACCAGGTGATCTACCCATGTCCAGGGTGAAGTTCAGGTAACACTGAATGGAGGCCCGAACCCACGCACGTTGAAAAGTGCGGGGATGAGGTGTGGGTAGCGGAGAAATTCCAATCGAACCTGGAGATAGCTGGTTCTCTCCGAAATAGCTTTAGGGCTAGCCTCGATTGTTAGAGTCTTGGAGGTAGAGCACTGATTGGACTAGGGGCCCTCATCGGGTTACCGAATTCAGTCAAACTCCGAATGCCAAAGACTTATCATCGGGAGTCAGACTGCGAGTGATAAGATCCGTAGTCAAGAGGGAAACAGCCCAGACCACCAGCTAAGGTCCCAAAGTATACGTTAAGTGGAAAAGGATGTGGAGTTGCTTAGACAACCAGGATGTTGGCTTAGAAGCAGCCACCATTTAAAGAGTGCGTAATAGCTCACTGGTCGAGTGACTCTGCGCCGAAAATGTACCGGGGCTAAACGTATCACCGAAGCTGTGGATGCATACCGTATGGTATGCGTGGTAGGAGAGCGTTCTAAGTGCTGTGAAGTCAGACCGGAAGGACTGGTGGAGCGCTTAGAAGTGAGAATGCCGGTATGAGTAGCGAAAGAAGGGTGAGAATCCCTTCCACCGAATGCCTAAGGTTTCCTGAGGAAGGCTCGTCCGCTCAGGGTTAGTCGGGACCTAAGCCGAGGCCGAAAGGCGTAGGCGATGGACAACAGGTTGATATTCCTGTACCACCTCTTTATCGTTTGAGCAATGGAGGGACGCAGTAAGATAGAGTAAGCGCACTGTTGGATATGTGCGTCTAAGCAGTTAGGCTGGCAATGAGGCAAATCCCATTGCCGTGAAGGCGGAGCTGTGATAGCGAGGGAAATTTAGTACCGAAGTTCTTGATTCTACACTGCCAAGAAAAGCTTCTAGCGAGATAAAAGGTGCCCGTACCGCAAACCGACACAGGTAGGCGAGGAGAGAATCCTAAGGTGTGCGAGAGAACTCTCGTTAAGGAACTCGGCAAAATGACCCCGTAACTTCGGGAGAAGGGGTGCTCTGGTAGGGTGCAAGCCCGAGAGAGCCGCAGTGAATAGGCCCAGGCGACTGTTTAGCAAAAACACAGGTCTCTGCGAAGCCGCAAGGCGAAGTATAGGGGCTGACGCCTGCCCGGTGCTGGAAGGTTAAGAGGAGAGGTTAGCGCAAGCGAAGCTTTGAATCGAAGCCCCAGTAAACGGCGGCCGTAACTATAACGGTCCTAAGGTAGCGAAATTCCTTGTCGGGTAAGTTCCGACCCGCACGAAAGGCGTAACGATCTGGGCACTGTCTCAACGAGAGACTCGGTGAAATTATAGTACCTGTGAAGATGC
>NZ_JBDFMI010000006.1:674737-909737 GCF_047238185.1 Bacillus kalamii
TGTTGTTTGATTTACTTTTGACTCTGTTATCTAGTTTTGAAGGAATAACATTCCTTTATATGTCTGGTAATGATGGCGAAGAGGCCACACCCGTTCCCATTCCGAACACGGAAGTTAAGCTCTTCAGCGCCGATGGTAGTTGGGGGTTTCCCCCTGTGAGAGTAGGACGTTGCCAGGCAACACAAAGATCAGCGATTGCGCTGGTCTTTTTTTGTTTTGTCCGTTATGAATGGCAAATGCATACCAGATTAGAGTGGAAAATTTGGTTTAAGGGAAGAGAGGCAGGGTATATATCCTATAGTATCTTTTTTTATAAAGGAATGCCCTTTAGAATAAAGTTTATTTTCGTGTTTTATATTGCCTATATATTGGAAAAAATAGAGATAAGAACAAGCACCTAAGTTGCAAATCGGTGTTTTTTCTCATATAATTAAAGTCAAATATAGTCAAAGTCAGTATGTGATTTTCTTTACCTTAAGTCAGATTGGAGGAGGGAAGATGAAGAATATATCTGACATAATTGAAAACTACTTAAAAAGCGTACTAAATCAAAGCGAGAAGGATATTGTCATGATAAAGCGGAGTGAAATTGCCGATAAATTTCAATGTGTTCCTTCTCAAATCAATTATGTCATTAACACCAGATTTACGACTGAAAAAGGATATGTTGTCGAGAGCAAACGCGGAGGCGGCGGTTATATTAGAATTACAAAGGTTCATTTATATGACCATGCCCATGTGATTGATCAGCTACTCGACTTAATCGATCAGAAACTTCCACAGCAAATAGCTGAAAATATGATATATAGACTTGTTGAAGAGGAGATCATCAGTCGAAGGGAAGCAAAAATTATGCTGAGCGTCATTGACCGTTCTGTCATAATGATCGAACTGCCCCATCGTGATGAATTGCGTGCAAGAGTCATGAAGGCCATGCTCACAAGTTTAAAGTATCAATAATATAGTAAGAGGTGACTCGGAATGCTTTGTCAGGAGTGCAAACAAAATCCGGCGACCCACCATTTTAGAAAGATTATTAATGGGGAAAAAAAAGAGGTCTATTTATGTGATCAATGTTCACAGGAAAAAAGTGAGATGTTTATGTTGAGCGGCAATCCATATTTTTCATTAAATAGCCTTTTAGCCGGGTTATTAAATATAGAACCAGCTTATCCAAATGCACAACAGAATGCTTTTGCAAACAGTGTTGATGATATTCGGTGCGATCATTGCCAAATGAGCTATAAAGAATTTGCCCGTATAGGCCGCTTTGGATGCTCACATTGCTACACTTCTTTTGAAAAGCAATTAGAGCCAATCCTTAAACGATTGCATGGCGGGAACTCTACTCATGTCGGTAAAATACCTGAAAGAATCGGCGGAGGCATTTCATTAAGAAAGCGAATTAATCATTTAAAGGCAGATTTGCAGGAAAGCATCCAAAAAGAGGAATTTGAAAAAGCTGCTGTAATCCGTGATGAGATCCGCGCCCTTGAAAAAGAAAACGGCGATTCTAAAGAAGGGGAGGATCGCGAATGAGCCTAAAACATTTCATCGATAATGCTTTGAGTTCGTGGATGGATGAAACAGGACCTGAAGCTGATATCGTATTAAGCAGCCGAATTCGCCTTGCCAGAAATTTAACGGATTATGTATTTCCAACTTTATTGAAACAGGAAGAGGGAAATGCAGTTGTCCGTGAAATTGAAAAACAATTATTCTCCTTACACGATAAAGAAGGATTCGAATTTATAAAAATGGCCGATATTCAGCCGCTGGAAAAGCATATTCTTGTTGAAAAGCATGCAATCAGCCCTTTGTTGGCCGAGGATTCTCCATATGGTGCATGCCTGATTTCCCAAGATGAAAAAATGAGCATCATGATAAATGAAGAGGACCATATACGGATTCAATGTATGCTATCCGGCTTGCAATTAAATGAAGCCTTAAAGCTGGCTAATGAATTGGATGACCAGATTGAAGACCGGCTTGATTATGCATTTGATGAGAAAAGAGGATATTTGACCAGCTGCCCTACAAATACAGGAACAGGTTTACGGGCATCCGTTATGATGCATTTACCTGGTCTTGTCTTAACCCAGCAAATGAAAAATATTGTCCCAGCTATCAATCAGCTTGGTTTAGTTGTAAGGGGCATATATGGGGAAGGCAGTGAAGCGTTGGGCGACATATTCCAAATCTCAAACCAAATTACACTTGGTAAATCCGAGATAGATATAGTTGAAGACCTAAAAAGTGTTGTGGTACAAATAATCACTCAAGAAAGATTGGCCCGTGAAGCATTAGTGAAGACATCAAACATACAATTAGAAGATAGAGTCTACAGATCATGGGGCGTTTTAACAAACGCCAGAATGATTGATTTAAAAGAAGCAGCCAGATGTCTTTCGGATGTTAGATTGGGCATAGATTTAGGGTATATCCCTAATGTGTCAACCACCATCCTTAATGAATTGATGATTTTGACGCAGCCTGGTTTTCTGCAGCAATACGCTGGAGGAGAGATGAAGGCAGAGGAAAGAGACCAACGCCGAGCCTCATTCATAAGAGAACGGCTTAATATGGAAAAAGATAAAGCATAAGGAGGCTATATATATGATGTTCGGAAGATTTACTGAAAGAGCCCAAAAGGTATTGGCATTAGCACAGGAAGAAGCAATCCGTTTAGGTCATAACAATATTGGAACTGAACATATTTTATTAGGACTTGTGCGTGAAGGAGATGGCATCGCTGCCAAAGCTTTGTACGCTTTGGGTCTTGGAGCTGATAAAATCCAAAAAGAAGTGGAAAATCTAATCGGAAAAGGGCAGGAAACGGCACAAACGATCCATTATACGCCACGTGCGAAGAAAGTCATCGAACTTTCCATGGATGAAGCACGCAAGCTTGGCCATTCCTATGTAGGAACAGAACATATCTTGCTTGGGTTAATCCGTGAAGGAGAAGGAGTTGCCGCGAGAGTACTTAATAATTTGGGAGTAAGTTTAAACAAAGCCCGCCAACAAGTTCTACAGCTGTTGGGAAGCAATGAATCCGCCGGACACCAAGGAAATACAACTTCTGCAGCAAGCACGCCTACCTTGGATAGCCTTGCTCGTGATTTGACAGTAACTGCCCGTGAAGGAAGCTTGGATCCGGTAATTGGAAGAAGCAAAGAAATCCAACGTGTTATCGAAGTGCTTAGCCGCCGTACAAAGAATAATCCTGTTTTGATTGGTGAGCCTGGCGTCGGTAAAACCGCAATTGCTGAAGGGCTTGCACAACAAATCGTCAATAATGAAGTGCCGGAAATCCTGCGCGACAAGCGGGTGATGACACTTGATATGGGTACTGTTGTTGCAGGCACGAAGTATCGTGGCGAATTTGAGGACCGATTGAAAAAAGTGATGGATGAAATTCGGGCAGCCGGAAATATTATTCTTTTCATAGACGAGTTGCATACTTTGATTGGCGCAGGAGGAGCAGAGGGTGCCATAGATGCATCCAATATACTGAAACCATCTTTAGCACGCGGCGAACTTCAATGCATTGGTGCCACTACATTGGATGAATACCGTAAATATATAGAAAAGGATGCAGCTTTGGAACGACGCTTCCAGCCAATCCAGGTGGATGAACCGTCTGTTGATGAATCCATCCAGATCCTTCAGGGCCTCCGTGACCGCTATGAGGCTCACCACCGCGTATCTATTACGGATGAAGCAATTGAAGCTGCTGTCAAAATGTCTGACCGGTATATATCCGATCGCTTTTTACCGGATAAAGCAATTGATTTAATCGATGAGGCGGGTTCAAAAGTGCGTCTTCGTTCTTATACCACTCCGCCAAATCTAAAAGAGCTTGAAGTGAAGCTTGAGGAGGTTAGGAAGGAGAAGGATGCGGCTGTCCAAAGCCAGGAGTTCGAAAAAGCAGCTTCCCTTCGCGATTCGGAGCAGCGTTTACGTGAGAAACTTGAAAATACGAAAAAAACATGGAAAGAGCAGCAAGGGAAAGAAAACAGTGAAGTGACAGTGGATGATATTGCGACTGTGGTATCCAATTGGACCGGAGTTCCAGTCACTAAATTAGCTCAAACAGAAACGGAAAAATTACTTAAAATGGAGGAAATTCTTCATGAGCGCGTCATCGGCCAAGATGAAGCCGTTAAGGCTGTTGCTAAGGCTGTGCGCCGTGCACGGGCTGGGCTGAAAGATCCGAAGCGTCCGGTTGGATCCTTTATTTTCTTAGGACCAACAGGTGTAGGTAAGACAGAGCTTGCAAGAGCATTGGCAGAATCTATGTTCGGTGACGAGGATGCTATGATTCGCGTAGATATGTCCGAATATATGGAGAAACATTCTACATCCAGACTGGTTGGTTCACCTCCAGGTTATGTAGGGTACGACGAGGGCGGCCAATTAACAGAGAAAGTTAGAAGAAAACCGTATTCTGTTGTTTTGCTGGATGAAATTGAAAAAGCGCATCCGGATGTGTTCAATATCCTATTACAAGTGCTGGAAGATGGGCGCTTGACTGATTCTAAAGGAAGAACTGTTGATTTCCGAAATACAATCTTAATTATGACTTCCAATGTTGGGGCTTCTGCTTTGAAGAACAACAAATATGTCGGCTTCAATGTACAGGAAGATACAGAAGCTGATTATAAGGATATGAAAGGAAAAGTGATGGAAGAATTGAAAAAAGCCTTCCGTCCGGAATTCCTGAATAGAATTGATGAAATGATTGTTTTCCATGCATTGGAGAAGAAACATTTGCAGGAAATCGTGGTCTTAATGGCGAACCAACTATTGAAACGGTTGAAGGAACAAGAAGTGTATGTTGAACTTTCTGATGCAGCCATTGCTAAAATTGCCGAAGAAGGCTATGACCCTGAATATGGGGCACGTCCATTGCGTCGCGCATTGCAAAAACATGTGGAAGATAAGCTCTCTGAAGAATTGTTAATGGGCAATATCCAGAAAGGCCAACACATTAAAATCGATTTCGCTGATGGCGAATTTCAAGTTAAGCCTGTCGAGGTAGCTTCCTTGAGTAAATAAGCTTGTACATCGGCACAGAGCTTTAACGGCTCTGTGCCTCTTTTTACATAGAATATAGAATAAGGAATCGGCCTGTCATTAGGTTGACTGACATCTAAAATTGTGTAAACTTAATCTTATTTTAAGAAAACTTTCCTATACTAGTATGGGAAAGTAAATAATGGAACTTACTATATTTTTTTATTCATAGATGAAATAGACTAGTTGAAAAGGGGGGAGAACTGTTGGCAAAGAAGAAAACAAAATTTATTTGCCAATCCTGCGGCTATGAATCGGCAAAGTGGATGGGCAAATGCCCAGGATGCGGCGAATGGAATAAGATGACGGAAGAAGTGGAATTCGTCAAGCCGGCCCGAAAAGGAGCCTTTACACATAGCGATGCCGGCGGGAGCACTGTACGTGTAAAAGCGGCACCAATCACTTCCATACAAACATCACACGAGACTCGTATGAAGACAGATTTAAATGAGCTTAATCGAGCTTTGGGCGGTGGGATTGTCTATGGTTCCCTTGTGTTGATTGGAGGAGATCCTGGCATTGGGAAATCGACGCTATTGTTGCAGGTGTCGGCGCAATTGGCCCAAAAGGAACAAAAGGTCCTTTATGTATCAGGCGAAGAATCCGTAAAGCAAACGAAGCTGCGCGCCGATCGTTTAGGCACGGTTTCCGAGCATTTGTACGTTTTTTCTGAGACCGATATGGATTTCATAGAACAAGCTATCGAAGAAGTCCAACCTAATCTAGTGGTGATCGACTCCATTCAGACTGTGTTCCAGCCGGAGGTAACATCTGCGCCGGGAAGTGTTTCCCAAGTGCGCGAATGTACCGCTACATTAATGAGAATTGCTAAAACAAAGGGTATAGCCATTTTCATCGTTGGTCATGTTACAAAAGAAGGCAATATAGCAGGCCCTCGATTGCTTGAGCATATGGTGGACACGGTTCTTTACTTTGAAGGTGAAAGACACCATACGTACCGAATTGTAAGAGCGGTAAAAAACCGATTTGGCAGCACGAATGAGATGGGGATCTTCGAAATGAAGGAACATGGGCTGGAGGAAGTAGAGAATCCATCTGAAATTTTCCTAGAGGAGCGTTCACAGGGCGCTGCAGGCAGCACGGTGGTTGCTTCAATGGAAGGTACACGGCCTGTACTGGTAGAAATACAGGCTTTGATTGCGCCGACTAGCTTCGGAAATCCCCGCCGAATGGCAACCGGAATCGATTATAACAGGGTGCCGCTTCTAATGGCAGTACTGGAGAAGCGAGTAGGGCTCCTGTTGCAGAACCAGGATGCTTACCTAAAAGTAGCTGGAGGCGTTAAATTGGATGAACCGGCCATTGACTTAGCGATTGCGGTATCAATTGCATCCAGTTTCAGGGACCAGCCGACAAAGCAGACGGATTGTATTATTGGTGAGGTTGGTTTAACAGGAGAAGTTAGACGGGTATCTAGAATAGAGCAACGTGTCCAAGAAGCTGCTAAGCTTGGGTTCGAACGCATTATTCTGCCAGAAAATAATATTGGAGGCTGGAAGGTGCCAGAGGGTGTGGAGATTGTTGGAGTTTCCACGGTAGCCGACGCGCTTCGGGCAGCGTTAGGAGGTTAAAGATGAGCGAAAAAAGGGCTGATAAAACAAAATCTGAAATATTGCAGCTTGTATCTCCCGGTACGCCCTTACGTGATGGAATAGACAATGTCCTAAGAGCGAATACAGGCGGTTTGATCGTTGTAGGCTTCAATGAGAAGATGAAGACCATCGTAGAGGGCGGATTTAAGATCGGTTGCCCCTATTCTCCAAGTTCTCTATATGAGCTAGCCAAGATGGATGGAGCAATCATCCTGAATGAAGCAGCGGATAAAATTCTGCTCGCAAACGCTCAATTGGTACCGGATACTACTTTTTCATCAAGTGAAACGGGCATGAGGCACCGCACGGCTGAACGGGTGGCCAAGGAAACAAAGGCACTGGTTATCGCCATTTCCCAACGGAGAAATATCATTACCGTTTATCAGGGCAATTTCCGTTATTCACTGAAGGACATGGGCGTCATTCTGACAAAAGCGAACCAGGCTGTCCAAACACTTGAAAAGTATAAGGTTGTCCTTCACCAAAGCATCAGCGGACTCGGTTTGATGGAGTTCGAGGAATCAGTCACTTATTCCGATGTTATTCGCGTTTTACATCGTTTCATTATGTTCATACGCATCAAGAACGAGTTGCTTGCCTATTTAACCGAGCTTGGCGTAGAAGGCCGCCTGATCAGGCTGCAAATGAATGAGGTGATCTCTTCTCTCGAGGAAGAAGGGGAATTGATTATAGAAGATTATATGTGCCCTGAAGACCAAAATGCCAAGGATATTGTTCAAAAGCTGCACGAACTTTCCCAACAGCAATTGATTGAGGATAATACGATCTTGAAGGCCCTGGGTTATAATGGATATGTCCAGCTGGATGAAGTCATTTTTCCAAGAGGCTATCGATTGCTCCATAAAATTCCGCGCCTGCCAGCTTTGATCATTGAAAATCTTGTGCAATCTTTTGAAAATTTCACGGCCATCATGAATGCTTCTGTTGAAGAATTGGATGATGTAGAAGGAATCGGTGAGGTAAGGGCGAAAAAGATAAGAGAAGGCTTGAGGATGCTCAAGAACCATCTCCATGCAGAAAGAATGATGTAACACAGAGTTAACAATCGTTTCTATTCTGTGACAAATCCCCATCAATTCAGTTTGGCCGCTTTAATACGTATATAATGAGAATGAAAGGGAGGTGAAGGGATGTTAAAACGAATTATACAAGCATGTTTCATTATATTTGGTGGAACGTTAGGGATGTTCCTCATTCCTAAATTATTAATACTAATAAATGCTGATGATATCAATTATATTAACAATCCTTATGTAACAGCTATTTTAGGTGCAATCATATTTTATATTTTTACTTTTTGGACAATCGATTATGTCGTTAATTTTGTAAAATGGATTGAAGAAAGATTGGTGAAAGCCCCCATTACCGATTTGATTTTTGGTAGCTTAGGGCTAATTGTCGGCTTATTTGTAGCCTTTTTGATCAGCTTTGCTATATCCTCTATTTCTTGGCCGATTGTGAATACAATTGCGCCTATCCTAATCACGCTTTTATTTGGCTATTTAGGATTCCAGGTCGGGTTTAAAAAACGTGATGAACTCCTTGGCTTGATTCGTGCAGGCAAGAAGAAAAACGCTGTAGAGGAAGATAAGGCAGAGGAACCTGAACATACACCTTCGACGTATAAGATTCTTGATACAAGCGTTATTATAGATGGAAGAATTGCGGATATTTGCCAAACAGGCTTTATTGAAGGCACTTTGGTCATCCCTCAATTCGTTTTGGAAGAGCTGCAGCATATTGCCGATTCCTCTGATGCATTGAAGAGAAACAGAGGGAGACGAGGCTTGGATATACTCAACCGCATTCAAAAGGAACTGGCTGTTAAAGTCCAATTCTATGAAGGCGATTTTGAAGATATCCAGGAAGTGGACAGTAAATTGATTAAGTTGTCTAAAGTCATGAACGGTGTACTTGTAACCAATGACTTTAATCTAAATAAAGTGTGTGAATTCCAAAACGTACCTGTTCTGAATATCAATGATTTGGCGAATGCCATCAAACCGGTTGTCATTCCCGGTGAAGAGATGAATGTTCTTGTCATTAAGGACGGTAAGGAGCAAAATCAGGGTGTCGCCTATTTGGATGATGGCACGATGATTGTAGTTGAAGAGGGGCGCAATTATATCGGCAAGCAAATTGATGTTATTGTTACCAGTGTTCTTCAGACATCGGCAGGCAGAATGATTTTTGCCAAGCCTAAATTGCTTGAAAAAGCATTATAAACTATAGGTATCCAGAGATAGGCGGACTTTATATGAAGATATAGTCCGTCATTTCTCTGTTTAAGGGTACAGACATAAAGAAAGATGGGAAAGAAAAGTGACTAGTATTTCTTATGACGTTATCGTGCTTGCGGCAGGGCAAGGAAAAAGAATGAATGCCGGTAAAAATAAGGTGTTTTTAGAATTGGACGGGATACCCCTTATTATCCGTACTCTCGATGTCTTTGCTAAAGATTTGCGCTGCAGCCGCATTATCTTGCCGATTAATCCGACTGAACAGCCTCTATTCGAGGAAATGATAGCCGGCTATGAGCTAGAAGGGCGCATTGAATTTACAGCAGGAGGCAAAGAGAGGCAGAATAGTGTTTTCAGTGGATTGCAGCAAATACCTCGGGAAGAGGGGAAAATCGTTCTTGTCCACGATGGGGCAAGGCCTTTTGTATCCAGTGCCACAATAGATGCACTGCTGGCTGAAGTAAAAGAAAGCGGGGGTGCTATCCCCGGGGTGCGGGTCAAGGACACAATTAAAAAGGTGACCGACGGCCGGATTGAAGAAACGGTCGAACGTGCGAATCTTTGGGCCGTTCATACTCCACAAGCCTTTCAATATGATATTCTGAGAAAAGCGCATGAGCAAGCAGAGGCTGATTCTTATTTGGGAACGGATGATGCAAGCCTTGTTGAAAGATTGGGATTACCTGTTTCAATGGTGGAGGACGAGTATACAAATATTAAAATCACTACACCTGAAGATTTGGATGTAGCAATGGCCATCTGTAGAAGACATAAATAAGGACAAAGGAGAATAAAGAAATGTATCGAATTGGACAAGGTTTTGACGTACATCAATTGGTGGAAGGCAGACCATTGATAATGGGCGGGATTACAATTCCATTTGAAAAGGGATTGCTCGGGCATTCAGATGCAGACGTTCTTTTGCATACTGTTGCCGATGCATGCCTTGGGGCAATTGGCGAAGGAGATATCGGCAAGCATTTTCCTGATACAGATCCGTCATTTAAAGATGCTGATTCTGCTATATTAATGGAACACGTTTGGAAAATCGTAAAGGATAAGGGGTATGAATTAGGTAATATAGATTGCACGATTATCGCCCAGCGTCCGAAAATGCTTCCGTACATACCTGAGATAAGAGAAAAAATTGCGCAATTATTGGAAGCTGATGTCGCCGATGTCAACGTAAAGGCAACGACGACTGAAAAGCTTGGATTTGCAGGCCGTGAAGAGGGCATAGCCGCCCAAGTGGCCGTTTTGCTCAAGAAAATATAGGAAGCAGGATGCGGCTCTCTTTTTTCCTCTAGCCTGTAGTGGTAAAATGATAAGATATGTATGAACTAATTAAGAAAAACAGTATTCATTGCTTAGGAGGCATTTAGAATGAGCAATCAAATAAGGGTCCGTTATGCACCGAGTCCAACTGGGCACTTGCACATCGGGAACGCTCGGACGGCATTATTCAATTATTTATTCGCACGACACAAAGGCGGGAAATTTATTATCCGCATTGAGGATACAGACCAAAAGAGAAATATTGCTGACGGTGAAGAAAGCCAATTGAAGTATTTGAAATGGCTTGGAATGGATTGGGATGAAAGTGTGGATTGTCCTGGAGAGTATGGACCGTACAGACAATCTGAACGGAACGATATTTACCGTAAATATTACAACGAACTATTGGAAAAAGACCTTGCCTATAAATGCTATTGTACGGAAGAGGAGCTTGAAGCGGAGCGTGAAGAACAAATGTCACGCGGCGAAACTCCGAAGTACTCTGGCAAATGCCGCCATTTGACAGCGGAAGATCGTGAAAAGCTTGAAAGTGAAGGGCGTAAGCCTAGCATCCGCTTTGCAGTGCCGGAAGGAAAGACATTTACATTCAATGATATGGTTAAAGGAGACGTTTCCTTCGAATCGGACGGAATTGGCGACCATGTAATTGTTAAGAAAGATGGCATTCCAACGTATAACTTCGCTGTTACAGTAGATGATTATTTAATGGAGATTTCCCATGTGCTGCGCGGAGATGACCATATTTCCAATACGCCTAAGCAATTAATGATTTATGAAGCTCTAGGCTGGGAACCGCCCGTCTTTGGCCACATGACGTTAATCGTAAACGAAAGCCGCAAGAAGCTAAGTAAACGCGATGAGTCCATCATCCAATTTATAGAGCAATACGCGGAATTAGGCTATTTACCGGAAGCTATTTTTAACTTCATAGCCTTATTAGGCTGGGCGCCAGGTGGAGAAGAAGAATTGTTTACAAAAGAACAATTTATTGAACTGTTTGACGAAAACCGTTTATCTAAATCGCCGGCATTATTCGACACTAATAAGTTAACGTGGATGAATAATCAGTACATGAAAAATATTGATATTGATCGCCTTACTGATTTATCATTGCCACATTTAATAAAAGCTGGGCGCATCACTGAACCTGTAACAGAAGAAAAAATGAAATGGGTCCATGACTTATTGGCTTTATACCAAGAAAAAATGAGCTTTGGCGCCGAGATTGTCCCATTATCTGAAGTGATCTTTAAAGATGAAATTGAATTCGACGATGAAAGCAAAGAAATTATCGGAGAAGAACAGGTTCCTGAAGTTTTGTCCGCTTTCCTTGAAGAGTTGAATGCTCTTGAAGAATTTGAGGCAGCAGGTATTAAAGCCGCTATGAAAGCTGTACAGAAAAAGACAGGCCACAAAGGCAAAAAGTTGTTTATGCCGATCCGTGTAGCCGTTACCGGACAGATGCATGGCCCTGACCTTCCTCAAGCGATCGCTTTAATTGGCAAGGAAAAAATAAAAAATCGTTTAGCAAGTATTTTAGATTAACAAAAAGTATAAAATGTAATATAGTAATAATTAATTATGTATATGAAGCGTTGATGGAGAGAAGTACAAGAATGAGGCTTTTAAGAGAGAACCACCGCTGGCTGAAAGTGGTTTAAGCTTCTTCATTTTTGGAAATGCACTCTGGAGCCTTATGCCGAACTTCCAGTAGGTATAAGCGGTCTCATACCGTTATAATGACAAGTTGGGAAAAGATAGCCATTTGGCATCTATCCAAACAGAGTGGAACCGCGCGGGAATAAAGCGTCTCTGTCATTAGACAGAGACGCTTTTTATATACAGAAAAAAAGTATTTTGATATAAGTTTATGTGTGTAACAGGGGGAAAGGTGCATTGGTAAATTATGCATTTGAGATGGGGGGATTCAAATGTTTAGGGTTTTAAAAGAGGATATAGACGTTATATTTGATCAAGATCCAGCCGCAAGAAGCTATATTGAAGTGATACTCACGTATGCCGGGCTTCATGCTATCTGGTCACACCGGCTCGCACATTTTTTCTACAAGAAGAAGCTATACTTCATTGCGCGGTCCATTTCGCAGATCAGCCGTTTTTTTACAGGGATTGAGATACATCCAGGTGCTAAAATCGGACGAAAGTTTTTTATTGACCATGGAATGGGAGTTGTGGTTGGAGAAACGTGCGAAATTGGGGACAATGTGACGGTTTATCAAGGAGTTACACTGGGCGGAACCGGGAAAGAAAAAGGGAAACGCCATCCGACAATCGAGAATAACGTGTTGATTGCTACAGGTGCAAAAGTACTCGGGTCTATTGTAGTCGGGGAAAATTCGAAGATTGGCGCCGGTTCGGTCGTCTTGAAAGAGGTGCCTCCTAATTCTACGGTCGTAGGCATACCGGGAAAGGTCGTTATCCGCGATGGCGTGAAATTAAAGAAAGATTTGAACCATTGCGATCTGCCCGATCCTACCGGGGACCGCTTCAAGAAACTGGAGAAAGAATTGGAACGAATGAAAACGGAAATAGATAGCTTGAAGAAGGAAAGGAGTCAAAGAAATGACTATCAAAATTTATAATACATTGACTCGTCAAAAAGAGGAGTTCATTCCTTTGGAAGAAGGAAAGGTAAAAATGTATGTGTGCGGACCAACCGTATACAACTTTATCCATATTGGGAACGCCCGTCCGCCTATTGTGTTTGATACTGTCCGCAATTATTTGAAATACCGAGGATATGATGTGAAGTATGTATCGAATTTCACGGATGTAGATGATAAGTTGATCCGGGTTGCAAATGAACTGGGTACAGATGTACCGACTGTGGCACAGCGCTTTATTGATGCTTATTTCGAAGATGTCCATGCGCTTGGGTGCCACTCTGCCGATATACATCCACGGGTAACAGAAAGCATGGATATTATCATTGAGTTCATTCAAACCTTAATTGATAAAGGGTATGCTTATGAATCAGAAGGGGATGTGTATTACCGTACACGCAAGTTTGATGGGTACGGGAAATTATCGCATCAATCGATTGATGAGCTGCGTGCAGGTGCACGGATTGAAGTAGGCGACAAAAAGCAAGATCCACTTGATTTTGTCCTTTGGAAGAGTGCAAAAGAAGGAGAAATCTTTTGGGAAAGCCCATGGGGCAAAGGCCGTCCAGGCTGGCATATTGAATGCTCGGCGATGGCTAAGAAATATTTAGGTGAAAGCATTGATATTCATGCAGGTGGGCAGGATTTATCATTCCCTCACCACGAAAATGAAATTGCCCAATCTGAAGCTTATACAGGTAAGCCTTTTGCGAAGTATTGGATGCATAATGGCTATATTAATATAGATAATGAAAAAATGTCTAAGTCCTTGGGCAATTTTGTCTTGGTACATGATATTATTAAACACCATAATCCACAGGTACTGCGTTTCTTCATGCTGTCTGTCCATTACAGACATCCGATCAACTACAGCGAAGCATTGCTTGAGAATGCAGCTACTGCATTGGATCGTTTGAAGACTTCTTATCATAATTTGCAGCACCGCTTGGATACAGCGACTGACCTTACAGATACAAATGAAGAATGGCTGACAAAAATCGACGAAATCCACAAACAATTTATTATTGAAATGGATGATGATTTTAATACGGCAAATGCTATTTCTTTATTATTTGAACTATCAAAGCAGGCTAATTATTATTTGATGGAGTCGCATACACATGCAGATGTATTGAACGCTTTTATCGATGAGTTCAAAGTGCTGTTCACTGTCCTTGGTTTATCGCTTGACGAGGAGCAACTGCTTGACGAAGAAATCGAGCAATTGATCGAGGAGCGCAACCAGGCGAGAAAAGACCGCAATTTTGCACGCTCAGATGAAATACGCGATGAATTGAAGGCACAGAACATCATCCTCGAAGACACGCCTCAAGGTACAAGATGGAAAAGAGGATGAGCATGGCCGAATACAAACAAATTAAACCGATGGAGCTAAATAGCTTAGCTTTGGCGTACATGGGGGATGCTGTATATGAAAAATATATACGGCATCACCTTCTCTTAAAGGGAGGGGTAAAGCCAAACCAATTGCATCGGGAGTCGACGCGCTTTGTTTCGGCAAAAGCACAGAGCAAAGTCATTCATTTTTTTTTGGACGAGGCATTGCTTTCTGAAGAAGAAGAAGGCGTTGTTAGAAGAGGAAGAAATGCCAAATCGGGCTCAGTCCCTAAAAATACAGATGTCCAAACATACAATTATTCGACAGCATTCGAGGCGCTGATCGGTTATCTGTATTTAAGCGACCGAAATGAACGTATGGAAGAACTGATCCAAAAAAGCATTGAATATACGGAAGAACTAATAGAGAAGAGGTGAGACGCTTCATGAGTGAAGAATTTATTATTGGAAGGAACCCCGTAATTGAGGCGTTAAAGTCGGAGCGGGACATTAATAAGATATGGATAGCGGAAGGTTCGCAAAAGGGATCGATGGGCCAAGTCATTAATTTGGCCAAGGAAAAAAAGGTCATGACACAAATCGTGCCTAAAAAGAAAATCGACGGAATGGTGGAAGGCATCCATCAGGGTGTTGTGGCAGCTGTGGCAGCCTACCAATATGCAGACCTGGAAGATCTATTTGCCCTTGCAGAAAAGCGGAATGAGTCCCCTTTCTTTTTGATATTGGATGAGCTGGAAGACCCGCATAACTTGGGATCGATTATGAGAACGGCCGATGCAACGGGAGCGCATGGAATCATTATTCCTAAACGCCGATCTGTAGGCTTAACAGCAACTGTTGCTAAAGCTTCGACCGGGGCGATTGAATACATCCCTGTGGCGCGGGTGACAAACCTGGCCCAAACGATAGAAAAGCTGAAAGAGCGGGGCTTATGGATTGTAGGCACAGATGCTAAGGGCAGTGATGATTACCGCAATTTAGATGGAAATATGTCTGTAGGCATTATCATTGGAAGCGAAGGAAAAGGGATGGGCAGATTACTGAAGGATAAATGTGACTTCCTTGTCCATATGCCAATGGTGGGTAAAGTAACATCGCTGAACGCATCTGTAGCAGCAAGCCTTTTGATGTATGAAGTATACCGAAAGCGACATCCACTGGGTCGATGAGTGATGAAAAATATCCTGTTAGTGGATGGCTATAATATAATCGGGGCTTGGCCGGAATTGAAACGTCTAAAGGAACGGGATTTATCGGCTGCGCGTGATCGACTAATAGAAATCATGGCTGAATATAAAGCTTATACGGGCTATCAGGTGATTGTGGTTTTCGATGCTTATTTTGTCCAGGGCTTGGAAAGGAAGTTCAACAACTATAAGATCGATATTATTTACACGAAAGAAAATGAAACGGCGGATGAGCGGATTGAGCGGATGGCGATCGAGCTGAATAATATCAAGACGCAAATTCATGTCGCTACATCGGATTTTACGGAGCAGTGGGCTATTTTTGGCCAGGGGGCGCTCCGGAAATCTGCCCGTGAATTATTGAATGAATGCCAGCATATTGAAAGAGAGGTAACTAAAGAAGTCAGAGGACAGACTGATAGAAAGCCAACCTCACGTATTCCCTTATCTGAAGAAGTGGCCGAAAAATTCGAAAAATGGCGAAGAGGGCAATTTTGACATATTGACTACAAAAATTTTCCTGCTGTATAATAACGGTATCTTTGTTTCGGTCAGGGGGTTAAAGATGGCTGCAGATTATGGACATAAGGTAAGCGAGAAGTATTTACTGCTTGAAGATGATGCACTGGTGGAACTTGTTCATAAGGGTGAAAGCGAAGCTTTGGAATTCCTTATCCATAAATACAGGAATTTTGTGCGTGCAAAAGCCCGAACGTATTTTTTGATCGGCGCGGATAAGGAAGATATCGTTCAAGAAGGAATGATTGGACTATATAAAGCCATAAGGGATTTCAGGGAGGATAAATTAACTTCCTTTAAAGCATTTGCCGAACTATGCATTACAAGACAAATCATTACCGCTATAAAAACAGCTACAAGACAGAAACATATTCCGTTGAATTCTTATGTGTCATTGGACAAGCCCATCTATGATGAAGAATCAGACCGTACCCTACTGGATGTGATTATCGGGGCTAAAGTTATGAATCCAGAGGAGCTGATCATCAACCAGGAAGAGTTTGATGATATTGAAATGAAAATGGCGGAATTGCTTAGCGACCTTGAACGAAAAGTGTTGGCTCTTTATTTGGACGGGCAGTCCTATCAGGAGATTTCGGAGGAATTAAATCGCCACGTTAAATCGATTGATAATGCCCTTCAGAGAGTGAAGAGAAAACTTGAACGTTATTTGGAAATCCGGGAAATTTCTTTATAGCTTAGGATGTTCGAAAGCCTCTATAACACCTTCCAAAAATTTCAAAGTGCCACATTGTCCCGTTGACATTACTAGATTTGCATGATAAGGTTTTATGGACATATTTTTAATATAAGCAGGTGACTGACATTGAGAAGCAAAGTAATCCTTGCTTGTAAAGACTGTGGTTCAAGAAACTACTCGACTGTGAGCAATACCGCGTCTAAGGCAGAGCGTCTTGAGATCAAGAAATTTTGCAAAACATGTAATGCTCATACTCTTCACAAAGAAACAAAATAATTATTAGATAAATCAGATGCACTTATTTTAGCTGGAGGTTAGGAACATGCGACGCATAACCGATTTTTTTCGCGGCGTAGTACGCGAAATGAAGAAGGTAAGCTGGCCTAAGAGAAAAGAGCTTACTAGTTACACAATCATTGTTCTAACTACTGTTATCCTCATGAGCTTATTCTTTACTGTCATTGACCTTGGAATTTCAGAGTTAATTCGATGGGTGGATAAATAATCCTATTAACATTCATATTTTCCAATGAATAAGTTATTCGTAAAAGTGACATAATAGTGATAGAATAGAATGGATAAAAAAGCCCGGTTAGCGGCTTTTTTAATTTGGAAAAAAATAGATATACTAACGGTTTAGAAGTGCATGATTCAGATAATGCAAGATAGGGAGGGAAGGACATTTCGTCCTAACGAATGGAAAAGAATTGGTATGTTGTACACACTTATTCCGGATATGAAAATAAAGTAAAAGCAAACTTAGAAAAACGGGTGGAATCCATGGGGATGCAAGATAAAATCTTCCGTGTGGTCGTGCCTGAAGAAGAAGAAACAGAAATCAAAAACGGCAAAAAAAAGGTCGTTAAGAAAAAAGTATTCCCAGGCTATGTATTGGTTGAAATTATCATGACAGATGATTCATGGTATGTTGTCCGCAATACGCCGGGTGTTACAGGCTTCGTCGGTTCATCAGGCGGCGGCTCCAAACCGACCCCGCTATTGCCTGAAGAAGTTGTAAACTTGCTGAAACAAATGGGCATGGAAGAAAAACGTTTCGATGTCGACTTCGAATTGGGTGAATCAGTGACAATCAAGGAAGGTCCGTTTGCTTCCCATTCGGGTACGATTGAAGAACTTGATCCTGACAAAGCGAAAGTTAAAGTATTGGTTAATATGTTCGGAAGAGATACGAAAGTGGAATTGGATTTTACACAGGTAGAAAAATTATAATCCAAAAAAACTTGAAATGCGGCCGGATAAATGATAAAATTTCCTAGGTCAGTATGTCTCAATGTTTAGAGACCTGAACATTTGTTTAGTTCTTTATTCGATATATAAAGAATTCTATGAGTGGGAGGGGAACGAGCCCCTATTACCACATCACGGACTTTAAGGAGGTGTGTCTCGTGGCTAAAAAAGTTATTAAGATTGTAAAACTTCAGATCCCTGCAGCTAAAGCTAATCCAGCTCCACCAGTTGGACCGGCACTAGGTCAAGCAGGTGTTAATATCATGGGTTTCTGTAAAGAGTTCAACGCTCGTACTGCAGAACAAGCTGGTCTTATCATTCCTGTTGAAATTACGGTTTTCGAAGACCGTTCATTTACATTCATTACGAAAACTCCACCTGCTGCTGTATTGCTTAAGAAAGCGGCTGGTATCGAGTCAGGTTCTGGTGAACCGAATCGTAAGAAGGTTGCAACAGTTAAACGCGACAAAGTGCGTGAGATTGCTGAATCAAAAATGCCTGATCTAAACGCTGCAAACGTTGAGTCTGCAATGCGTATGGTTGAAGGTACTGCACGTAGCATGGGTATTGTCATTGAAGACTAATCCTTGCAAATAAGTTAGACGTTTCTACGGGGTTGCGAAGTTCATAAGACTATTCGCAACCTTTTTCGTGGGAGGTAATACCGTTAAAACCACATTATTAGGAGGATTTAAAATGGCTAAGAAAAGTAAAAAATATGCAGAAGCTATTAAGCTTGTTGACCGTTCAAAAGCTTACTCTGTTACAGAGGCAATTGAACTTGTTAAAAAAACAAATTTCACTAAATTCGATGCAACAGTTGAAGTTGCTTTCCGTTTAGGCGTTGACCCTAAGAAAGCTGACCAACAAATCCGTGGAGCAGTTGTTCTTCCAAACGGAACTGGTAAAACTCAACGTGTATTAGTATTCGCTAAAGGTGAAAAAGCAAAAGAAGCAGAAGCTGCTGGAGCTGACTACGTAGGCGATACTGATTACATCAACAAAATCCAACAAGGTTGGTTCGAGTTCGACGTAATCGTTGCTACACCTGACATGATGGGTGAAGTTGGTAAATTGGGCCGCGTATTGGGACCAAAAGGTTTAATGCCAAACCCTAAAACAGGTACAGTTTCATTCGACGTTACTAAAGCTGTTAATGAAATCAAAGCTGGTAAAGTTGAATACCGTGTAGATAAAACGGGTAACGTACATGTGCCTATCGGTAAAGTATCTTTCGAAGACAGCAAGCTAGTTGAAAACTTCACTGCTATCTACGAAACAATCGTGAAAGTTAAGCCATCAGCTGCTAAAGGAACTTACATCCAAAACCTAACTGTAACTTCTACAATGGGACCTGGTGTTAAAGTTGACACAGCTACTTTCACAGCTACTAAAAACTAATTTTAAAAAAGAATTGACTTTCTGCTGAAGACTGTTATATAATTCTTTTTGTTGAAAAATGAATACCATTTGTACCATAGACAGCAGGGGCTAATAAAGCTTAATCTTCCTGCCGAGGTAATTTCGATATATATAGTCTTTGACTATGACTTGGAATTTACTGCCCTCACGTCTGCTTGATTTGAGGGTTTTCTTTTTGACCGGTATAAATGTGTTTCGAGCAAATATACAGGAGGTGTAAAACATGAGTAGTGCTATTGAAGCAAAAAAACAAATCGTGCAAGAAATTGCCGATAAAATGAAATCTAGTAAATCAACAATCGTTGTTGACTACCGTGGACTTAACGTTGCTGAAGTAACTGAACTTCGTAAACAACTTCGTGAAGCGGGTGTAGAATTCAAAGTTTACAAAAACTCACTTTCTCGTCTAGCAGCGGATTCACTTGAGCTTAGCGAATTGAACGCAGCTTTAACTGGTCCGAACGCAATCGCATTCTCTAACGAAGATGTAGTTGCACCTGCTAAAATCCTTAATGATTTCGCTAAGAAACACGAAGCGTTGGAAATTAAGGCTGGTGTTATTGAAGGTAACGTATCAACTCAAGAAGAAGTTAAAGCTCTTGCTGAACTTCCATCACGCGAAGGTCTTCTTTCTATGTTGCTTAGCGTACTTCAAGCTCCAATCCGCAATCTTGCACTTGCTACTAAAGCAGTTGCAGATCAAAAAGAGGAACAAGGCGCTTAATTGTTGCATTGTAACTTAAACTGTTTTGACCATAAATCTAATTAAACATTTCAAGGAGGAACAATATAATGACTAAAGAACAAATCATTGAAGCAGTTAAAAATATGACTGTTTTAGAACTTAATGACCTTGTAAAAGCAATCGAAGAAGAGTTTGGTGTAACTGCTGCTGCTCCTGTAGCTATGATGGGTGGAGCTGCTGGTGGAGACGCTGCTGCTGAGAAAACTGAATTCGACGTAGTTCTAGCATCTGCTGGAGACCAAAAAATCAAAGTTATCAAGGTTGTTCGTGAAATCACTGGCCTTGGACTTAAAGAAGCAAAAGAAATCGTTGATAACGCTCCTAAAGCACTTAAAGAAGGTGCTTCTAAAGAGGAAGCTGAAGAAATCAAAGCTAAACTTGAAGAAGTTGGAGCTAACGTTGAAGTTAAGTAATGTTGCTTAAAAAAAGCTCGCTGGTCACAGCGAGCTTTTTTTGCCTTAATAGGCATTAGACTGTTAAAATGAATAACAGTTATCCTCAAATGGATACTTCTTCTATAAAAAGACTTCGATTATATTCCTTTCATAAAGGAGGGTGCCCTATGACGAATCACTATTATTCCAAGAATCCGAATGCCGATAGCAACCCGGTATTTTGGGAATTTACGTTAAGAGGAAAGGCTTTCAAGTTCAAGACGGATAACGGCGTTTTTTCAAAAAAAGAAGTAGACTTCGGATCAAGAGTCATGATCGAAGCATTTACTGAGCCCACAATTCCGGGCCCAATCCTTGATGTCGGCTGCGGTTATGGTCCAATTGGTTTAAGTATAGGATATTCATTCCCGGACCGGACGATTGAAATGGTGGATGTAAACGAGAGAGCAATTGAGTTGGCGAAAGAAAATGCGGCCAACAATCATATTTCGAACACCACTGTTTATGAAAGTAACGTTTTCTCGAATGTAAAAGGGACTTCATACGCGGCAATAATGACCAATCCGCCAATCCGTGCAGGAAAAAAGATTGTCCATGAAATACTTGAAAAAAGCTACGGCCATTTATCGCCAGGTGGCGAACTGTGGGTAGTCATCCAAAAGAAACAGGGTGCGCCATCTGCAATGGAAAAGATGGAAACTGTATTTGGGAATGTGGAAGTAGCCTGCAAGAAAAAAGGTTATTACATTCTTGTATCTAAAAAAAATTGACTCTAAAATAGTGCTATGTTAATATTATAAAATGCATATATATGATTTCCGCATGGATTCTTTTTGAAACCACGTATAAATACGGAATTAGCGGGAAAGATATATAAAATAATAGTTCGTTTTTTGTGAATCGTGGTTTTAATTTAATATAAAACCATTTTCTTTTTGTCCAATGAAACATTCTATGGATTATTGGATGATAGATCCTTATAACGCTTGATTTGAGGGGTGAATCTGTTGACAGGTCAACTTGTTCAGTATGGACGACACCGCCAGCGCAGAAGTTATGCACGCATTAGCGAGGTGCTAGAATTACCAAATCTTATTGAAATCCAAACAGCTTCTTACCAAAATTTCTTGGATGAAGGATTAAGAGAAATGTTTAAAGATATTTCTCCAATCGAGGATTTCACAGGAAACCTTTCGCTGGAATTTATTGATTACAGTTTAGGAGATCCAAAATACTCTGTTGAAGAGTCAAAAGAGCGCGATGTAACATACTCAGCGCCTCTACGGGTTAAAGTCCGTCTTGTTAATAAAGAAACAGGGGAAGTAAAAGACCAGGATGTATTCATGGGCGATTTCCCATTAATGACGGAAACAGGTACATTCGTTGTGAACGGGGCGGAACGTGTTATCGTTTCCCAGCTAGTGCGTTCTCCAAGTGTGTACTTCAGCAAGAAAATCGACAAAAATGGTAAAAAAGGCTTTACTGCAACTGTTATTCCAAACCGTGGTGCATGGCTGGAATATGAAACAGATGCAAAAGATGTTGTGTATGTAAGAATCGATCGTACAAGAAAACTTCCTGTAACGGTACTTCTACGTGCACTAGGTTTTGGTTCAGACCAAGAAATTCTTGATATCGTTGGAGACAATGAATATCTTCGCAATACGCTTGAGAAGGACAACACTGAAAGCACTGAAAAAGCTCTTATCGAAATCTATGAACGTCTAAGACCAGGCGAGCCGCCAACGGTTGAAAATGCTAAGAGTCTTTTGGTATCGCGTTTCTTCGATCCGAAGCGTTATGACTTAGCAAATGTAGGACGCTATAAAATAAATAAAAAGCTTCATATTAAAAACAGACTGTTCAACCAACGTATCGCTGAAACTTTGGTAGATCCTGAAACAGGTGAAATCCTAGTTGAAAAAGGTACATTATTGGACAGACGTACACTTGACCGCATTCTTCCTTTCTTGGAAGAAGGAATCGGCTTCAAGACATTAAGACCTTTCGGCGGAGTTGTGGAAGATGATGTACTAGTTCAGTCCATCAAAATCTATTCCGCTACCGAAACAGAAGGCGATAAAGAAATCAATGTTATTGGTAACGCCAATGTGACAGAAGAGATTAAGAATATCACTCCTGCCGACATCATTGCATCCATTTCATATTTCTTTGACCTGTTGCATCAAGTAGGGGATACAGATGATATCGACCACTTAGGTAACCGTCGTCTGCGTTCAGTTGGAGAGTTGTTGCAAAACCAATTCCGTATCGGGCTTTCCCGTATGGAACGTGTAGTTCGTGAAAGAATGTCCATTCAGGATACGAACACAATCACTCCACAACAATTGATCAATATTCGTCCTGTCATTGCATCTATTAAAGAGTTCTTCGGAAGCTCTCAATTATCGCAATTCATGGACCAAACAAACCCATTGGCAGAATTGACCCACAAACGCCGTCTATCAGCATTGGGACCTGGTGGTTTAACACGTGAACGCGCTGGCTTTGAAGTGCGTGACGTTCACTATTCCCACTATGGCCGCATGTGTCCGATTGAAACGCCAGAGGGACCGAATATCGGATTAATCAACTCTCTATCCAGCTTTGCGAAAGTAAACCGCTTTGGCTTTATAGAGACTCCTTATAGAAAAGTAGATCCGGAAACAGGAAAAGTAACCAGCCATATTGATTACTTGACTGCCGATGAAGAAGATAACTACGTAGTAGCGCAAGCGAATGTACTTCTTTCAGACGAGGGTGCCTTCATCGAGGATGAAGTAGTAGCCCGTTTCCGTGGTGAAAACACTGTAGTTCCGCATGATCGCGTCGACTACATGGATGTATCGCCTAAACAAGTTGTATCAGCAGCGACAGCATGTATTCCTTTCCTGGAAAACGATGACTCCAACCGTGCCCTAATGGGAGCGAACATGCAACGTCAAGCTGTACCTTTGATCCAGCCTCAAGCTCCACTTGTTGGTACAGGTATGGAATATGTTTCTGCGAAAGACTCCGGCGCTGCAATCATTTGTAAGCATGAGGGTATTGTGGAACATGTTGAAGCACGCGAAGTTTGGGTGCGCCGCATTACCAACGTAGATGGACAGGAAGTCAAAGGCAACCTTGATAAATACCGACTGTTGAAATTCAAACGTTCAAACCAAGGTATGTGCTATAACCAACGTCCGATTGTTGCAGTGGGCAACCGTGTAACAAAAGGGGAAATCCTTGCTGATGGACCTTCTATGGAACTTGGCGAATTAGCTCTTGGCCGCAACGTATTGGTTGGATTCATGACATGGGATGGCTACAACTATGAGGATGCCATCATCATGAGTGAGCGCCTTGTTAAAGACGATGTGTACACATCCATCCATATTGAAGAATATGAATCAGAGTCCCGCGACACGAAGCTTGGACCTGAAGAAATTACACGCGATATCCCGAACGTAGGTGAAGATGCGCTTAGAAACCTTGACGAGCGCGGAATCATCCGTATCGGTGCTGAAGTGAAAGATGGAGACTTGCTTGTAGGTAAAGTAACACCTAAAGGGGTTACAGAACTGACTGCAGAAGAACGTCTGCTTCATGCCATTTTCGGTGAAAAAGCACGTGAAGTCCGCGATACTTCATTAAGAGTACCTCATGGCGGCGGCGGAATCGTCCTTGATGTGAAGGTATTCAACCGTGAAGATGGCGATGAGCTTCCACCAGGAGTAAATCAACTGGTTCGTGCTTATATCGTTCAAAAACGTAAAATCCATGAAGGCGATAAGATGGCCGGACGACATGGTAATAAAGGTGTTATCTCCCGTATTCTACCGGAAGAAGATATGCCTTACCTGCCAGACGGCACACCAATCGATATCATGTTGAACCCATTGGGCGTACCTTCCCGTATGAACATCGGACAGGTGCTGGAACTGCACCTTGGAATGGCTGCCCGTCAGCTTGGAATCCATGTTGCATCACCAGTATTCGATGGAGCGACTGAGGAAGACGTTTGGGAAACAATCGAAGAATCAGGCATGGCCAGAGACGCCAAAACTGTATTGTATGACGGAAGAACGGGTGAACCATTCGATAACCGTGTATCAGTTGGTATCATGTATATGATCAAACTTGCCCACATGGTTGACGATAAGTTGCATGCACGTTCAACTGGACCATACTCACTTGTAACTCAGCAACCACTTGGCGGTAAAGCTCAGTTCGGTGGACAGCGTTTCGGTGAGATGGAGGTATGGGCACTCGAAGCATACGGTGCTGCTTACACTCTACAAGAAATCCTTACAGTCAAATCCGATGACGTGGTTGGCCGTGTGAAAACATACGAGGCAATCGTCAAAGGTGAGAATGTACCAGAGCCTGGCGTTCCAGAATCATTCAAAGTATTAATCAAAGAATTACAATCCCTGGGCTTAGATGTGAAAATCATGTCCAGTGATGATAAAGAAATCGAAATGCGCGATATGGAAGATGACGAAGAAGCCAATCAATCCGAAGCGCTGTCACTTGAGTCAGATGCAAAAGTAGAAACTGTTGAAGAAACAGAAGTTAATACTACAAAGTAATCTATTCTTCCAAGAGCCTGAGCGAAAAGGGTAAAACCTGGAATCTAAAAGGGAGGTCGGCCCCTTGCTGGATGTAAATAATTTTGAGTATATGAAAATAGGTCTAGCATCACCGGATAAGATCCGTTCTTGGTCTTTCGGTGAAGTGAAAAAACCAGAAACAATTAACTATCGTACGTTAAAACCTGAGAAAGACGGTTTATTCTGTGAGCGCATTTTCGGTCCTACTAAGGACTGGGAATGTCATTGCGGAAAGTACAAACGTGTTAGATATAAAGGCGTAGTCTGCGATCGTTGTGGAGTAGAAGTAACGAGAGCAAAAGTTCGCCGTGAACGTATGGGCCATATTGAATTGGCAGCACCTGTCTCTCATATATGGTACTTTAAAGGAATTCCTAGCCGCATGGGACTTGTCCTTGACATGTCACCGCGTGCACTTGAAGAAGTTATCTACTTTGCATCGTATGTAGTAACGGATACTGGTGCTACTTCTCTTGAGAAGAAGCAACTTCTTTCTGAGAAAGAGTACAGAAGCTACCGTGAAAAATACGGCAATAAGTTCCAAGCTTCCATGGGAGCTGAAGCAATCCGTAAGCTTCTTCAAGATATCAACACGGAAAAAGAAGTGGATATGCTGAAAGAAGAGCTTAAAACAGCACAAGGACAACGCCGTACGCGTGCAATTAAGCGTCTTGAAGTACTTGAAGCATTCCGTAATTCAGGCAATGAACCATCATGGATGATTTTAGAAGTTCTTCCGGTTATTCCACCGGAATTGCGACCAATGGTTCAACTTGATGGCGGACGTTTCGCCACTTCGGATTTAAACGATCTATATCGCCGTGTGATCAACCGTAACAACCGTTTAAAACGTTTATTGGACCTTGGTGCTCCAAGCATTATCGTACAAAACGAAAAACGTATGCTTCAAGAAGCTGTCGATGCGTTGATCGATAACGGCCGTCGCGGCAGACCGGTCACTGGACCAGGTAACCGCCCATTGAAATCTTTGTCGCACATGCTTAAAGGGAAACAAGGCCGTTTCCGCCAAAACCTATTAGGTAAACGTGTTGACTACTCTGGCCGTTCTGTTATTGTCGTAGGCCCTAACTTAAAAATGTACCAATGTGGTCTTCCTAAAGAAATGGCTATCGAATTATTCAAGCCATTTGTTATGAAAGAACTAGTTGGCAGAGGCCTTGCGCATAACATTAAATCTGCCAAACGTAAAATTGAACGCCTTCAACCTGAAGTGTGGGATGTTTTAGAAGAAGTCATTAAGGAGCATCCAGTTCTTTTGAACCGTGCCCCTACATTGCATAGATTGGGTATCCAAGCATTCGAACCAACATTAGTAGAAGGCCGTGCCATCCGTCTTCATCCGTTAGTATGTACAGCTTACAACGCTGACTTCGACGGTGACCAAATGGCCGTGCACGTTCCTTTATCAGCTGAAGCGCAAGCAGAAGCAAGATTGCTTATGTTGGCTGCACAGAATATCTTGAACCCTAAAGATGGTAAACCGGTAGTAACACCTTCACAGGATATGGTTTTAGGTAACTATTACCTGACTCTTGAGCGTGAAGGAGCCGTTGGTGAAGGTATGGTATTCAACGACACAAGCGAAGCATTATTAGCATACCAAAATGGTTATGTTCATTTGCACTCACGTGTAGCTGTAGCTGCTGCATCATTGAATAACCCGACATTTACCGAAGAACAAAACAAACAACTTCTAATTACGACAGTAGGTAAATTGGTATTCAACGAAATTCTGCCTAAGACTTTCCCGTATATCAATGAACCGACTAAAGAAAACTTGGAAGTGAAAACACCTGAGCGTTTCTTTATTGAAAAAGGAGCCAATGTTATTGAAGCGATCAAAGCGCAAGAAATCATTGACCCATTCAAGAAGAAAATTCTTGGAAATATCATTGCGGAAGTGTTCAAACGTTTCAAGATTACAGAAACGTCCAAAATGCTTGATCGCATGAAGGACCTAGGATTCAAGTATTCCACTAAAGCTGGTATCACTGTTGGTGTTGCCGATATCGTGGTACTTGAAGAGAAGACTGATATCATCCATGAAGCTCAGCATAAAGTGGATAACGTATTGAAACAATTCAGACGTGGTTTGATTACGGAAGATGAGCGTTATGATCGTGTTATCTCAATCTGGAGTGCCGCTAAAGATGAAATTCAAGCGAAACTGATGAAATCATTGGATCGCCGAAACCCAATCTTTATGATGAGTGATTCCGGAGCCCGTGGTAACGCATCTAACTTTACGCAGCTTGCTGGTATGCGTGGTCTGATGGCCAACCCGGCTGGCCGTATCATTGAATTGCCAATCAAATCAAGTTTCCGTGAAGGTCTAACGGTACTTGAATACTTCATCTCTACTCACGGAGCGCGTAAAGGTCTTGCCGATACAGCCCTTAAGACAGCTGACTCAGGTTACCTGACTCGTCGTCTTGTAGACGTTGCGCAAGATGTTATCGTCCGCGATGATGATTGTGGAACTGACCGTGGACTTCTTATCACTGCTCTTAAAGATGGTACTGAAATCATCGAGAGCCTTGAGGAACGTCTGATTGGCCGATATGCAAGAAAATCAATCAAACATCCTGAAACAGGTGAAGTGATTGTTCCAGAAAATGGCTTAATAACAGAAGATCTTGCTCTTTATATCGAAAGTGTCGGTGTAGAAGAAGTTTGGATCCGTTCTGCATTCACATGTAACACTCGCCATGGTGTATGTAAGAAATGTTATGGCCGTAACTTGGCGACAGGCCAAGAAGTTGAAGTTGGTGAAGCAGTCGGTATTATTGCTGCTCAATCCATCGGTGAACCAGGTACTCAGTTAACAATGCGTACGTTCCATACAGGTGGGGTTGCCGGGGATGACATCACTCAAGGTCTTCCGCGTATCCAAGAAATTTTCGAAGCGCGTAACCCGAAAGGTCTATCGCATATTTCTGAAATTGACGGGGTAGTTATAGCCATAAATGAAGCAAAAGACAAACAACAAGAAATCGTTGTACAAGGAGAAGTGGAAACACGCTCTTACACGGTTCCATATACAGCCCGCCTGAAAGTCGGCGTTAACTCGCCTGTTGAGCGCGGACACGAATTGACAGAGGGTTCAATCGACCCTAAAGAACTATTGAAAGTAAAAGATACTCTTGCAGTCCAAGAATATCTGCTTAAAGAAGTTCAAAAAGTTTACCGTATGCAGGGTGTTGAAATTGGTGATAAGCATATCGAGGTAATGGTACGACAAATGCTTCGTAAAATCCGCGTTATCGACGCTGGAGATACAGAAGTATTGCCTGGCACATTATTGGATATCCATCAATTCACTGATGCCAATACTGCAGCACTCCTTAGCGGCAGAACTCCGGCTACCGGCCGACCAGTACTGCTTGGTATCACTAAGGCTTCCCTTGAAACAGATTCATTCTTATCAGCAGCATCATTCCAAGAAACAACAAGAGTTCTTACTGATGCAGCGATCAAGGGAAAACGCGACGAACTGCTTGGCCTTAAAGAAAATGTTATCATCGGTAAGTTAGTCCCTGCCGGTACAGGAATGCCTCGTTACAGAAAGGCTGTCCCTGTATTCGCAGAGGATACTGAACAAGAAACTCAACCGGTGGAATAATGAAGATTGCGGCCAGTAATGCACATACATTACTGGCCGTCCATCTTCATGAAAAAATTAATTTCAGAACTATAGTTGACATCTATTTGATAAAAGTGCTATTATAGCAAAGGTGCTTCTATTGATTGCCTCCAGCCATTACGGATGAAAGAAACCGTATAACCGAGACTGGCAGCGCAAATGACATCAATGCATTAAGCATTGACTGGGGCATTTTTATTTTTATTAAAAGTAAAACGGTTTTTGTAGTTTTTCTGCAAGAACTTTGTTTTTGCTCATTTATGAACCACCTGGATGTGTGGGACTAGAATTAAGAAGTGAAGGGAGGAAATATCAATGCCTACTATTAATCAATTAGTGCGTAAAGGCCGTGAGTCAAAGGAAACTAACTCTAAGTCACCAGCACTTAACAAAGGCTACAACAGCTTCAAAAAAGCTCAAACAAATGTATCATCTCCACAAAAACGCGGTGTTTGTACTCGTGTTGGTACGATGACACCGAAAAAACCGAACTCAGCGTTACGTAAGTATGCTCGTGTACGTTTAACTAACGGAATCGAGGTAACTGCTTATATTCCTGGTATCGGACATAACCTACAAGAACACAGTGTTGTTCTTATCCGTGGCGGTCGTGTAAAAGACTTACCGGGGGTACGTTATCATATCGTCCGTGGTGCTCTTGATACTGCTGGAGTAAACAATCGTATGCAAAGCCGTTCTAAATACGGTACTAAGCGTCCGAAAGCAGCTAAGAAATAATAAAACAAAAACTAAAATAACTCTTCGTTGAAAGGAGGAACAAACATGCCTCGTAAAGGTCCTGTTGCAAAAAGAGATGTATTACCAGATCCATTATATAATTCAAAATTAATTACACGTCTAATCAATAAATTGATGATCGACGGTAAAAGAGGTACAGCACAACAAATTTTATACTCCTCTTTTGATATTATTAAAGAACGTACTGGCAAAGAGCCGATGGAAGTATTCGATCAAGCTCTTAAGAACATCATGCCTGTATTAGAAGTTAAAGCGCGTCGTGTAGGTGGTTCTAACTACCAAGTACCAGTTGAGGTGCGCCCAGAACGCCGTACAACTCTAGGTCTTCGTTGGTTAGTTAACTACACTCGTCTTCGTGGTGAAAAAACGATGGAAGAGCGTTTAGCTAACGAAATTCTTGATGCTGCCAACAACACTGGTGCATCTGTTAAGAAACGCGAAGATACACACAAAATGGCTGAAGCTAACAAAGCATTCGCTCATTATCGTTGGTAAGATTAAAGCTATATTCCTAAAAATATATGTACAAAAGGAAGGAGAAAGACCAAATGGCAAGAGAGTTCTCCTTAGCAAAGACACGTAATATTGGTATCATGGCACACATTGATGCTGGTAAAACTACCACTACTGAACGTGTTCTTTACTACACAGGTCGTATCCACAAAATTGGTGAAACACATGAAGGTGCTTCACAAATGGACTGGATGGAACAAGAACAAGAACGTGGTATTACAATCACTTCAGCTGCTACAACAGCTCAGTGGAAAGAACACCGCGTAAACATCATCGACACACCAGGACACGTAGACTTCACAGTTGAAGTTGAACGTTCACTTCGTGTACTTGATGGTGCAGTTGCAGTACTTGATGCACAGTCAGGCGTTGAGCCACAAACTGAAACAGTTTGGCGTCAAGCTACAACTTACGGTGTACCACGTGTAGTATTCGTAAACAAGATGGATAAAATCGGAGCTGATTTCCTATATTCTGTAGGAACTCTACACGATCGTCTTCAAGCGAATGCACACCCAATCCAATTACCGATTGGTGCAGAAGATGAGTTCAATGGAATTATCGACTTAGTAGAAATGAAAGCTATTATGTACGGTAATGATCTTGGAACTGACATCTCAGTTACAGAAATTCCTGCAGATTATCAAGATCAAGCTGAAGAGTACCGTGAAAAGTTACTTGAAGCAGTTGCTGAACTTGATGAAGAATTAATGGAAAAATACCTTGGTGGCGAAGAAATCACTATCGATGAGCTGAAAGCAGCAATTCGTAAAGGTACTGTTAATGTAGAATTCTATCCTGTAATCTGTGGATCTGCATTCAAAAACAAAGGTGTTCAGCCAATGCTTGATGCTGTAATCGACTACCTTCCATCTCCACTGGATGTACCAGCTATCAATGGTACTTCACCAGATACAGATGAAGAACTAGTTCGTCATTCAAGCGACGAAGAGCCTTTCTCTGCTCTAGCGTTTAAAGTTATGACTGACCCTTACGTTGGTAAGTTGACATTTTTCCGTGTGTACTCTGGTACATTGAGCTCAGGTTCATATGTACAGAACTCTACTAAGGGTAAACGTGAACGTGTAGGCCGTATCCTACAAATGCACGCTAACTCTCGTCAAGAGATCGACATGGTATATGCAGGGGATATCGCGGCTGCAGTAGGTCTAAAAGATACTACTACTGGTGATACTCTATGTGATGAAAAGAGTCTTGTTATTCTTGAGTCTATGGAATTCCCAGAGCCAGTTATCTCTCTATCTATCGAGCCAAAATCAAAAGCCGACCAAGATAAGATGACAACTGCCCTTCAAAAACTACAAGAAGAAGATCCTACATTCCGTGCGCATACTGACCAAGAAACTGGTCAAGTAATCATCGCTGGTATGGGTGAGCTTCACTTGGATATCCTTGTTGACCGTATGCGTCGCGAATTTAAAGTGGAAGCTAACGTTGGTGCTCCTCAGGTTGCATACCGTGAAACTTTCCGTCAATCTGCACAGGTTGAAGGTAAATTCGCTCGCCAGTCTGGTGGACGTGGTCAATACGGACACGTTTGGATCGAGTTTGCTCCAAACGAAGAAGGAAAAGGATTCGAATTTGAAAATGCTATCGTTGGTGGTGTAGTTCCACGTGAATACATCCCTGCTGTACAAGCTGGTCTAGAAGACGCTCTTGACCGCGGTGTACTTGCTGGATTCCCACTAGTTGATATTAAAGCTAAACTTTATGACGGATCTTACCATGATGTTGACTCATCTGAAATGGCGTTTAAAGTAGCTGCATCTCTTGCACTTAAGAATGCTGCTTCTAAATGTAAACCTGTTATCCTTGAGCCAGTCATGAAAGTTGAAGTTGTAATGCCTGAAGAGTATCTTGGAGATATTATGGGTAACATCACTTCTCGTCGTGGACGCGTTGAAGGTATGGAAGCTCGCGGTAACGCACAAGTTGTTAAAGCGTTCGTTCCACTATCTGAAATGTTCGGATATGCAACTACATTACGTTCTGCAACACAAGGTCGCGGTACGTTCTCAATGCACTTCGATCACTACGAAGAAGTACCTAAAACAATCTCTGAAGAGATCATCAAAAAAAATAAAGGTGAATAATTGATTTTCACACTTTGTTGAAGTATAACTACTAATGTAAGCCGTTGAGGAAGAAATTTCTTCCTCAATAGCACATATACTTATGTTTCAAAAAAATCTAATTTTATAATTTCGAGGAGGAAATTCCTAATGGCTAAAGCTAAATTCGATCGCTCTAAACCACACGTTAATATCGGAACAATCGGTCACGTTGACCATGGTAAAACAACTCTAACAGCTGCTATCACTTCTGTACTTGCAAAAGTAGGTGGAGCTGAAGCTCGCGCTTACGATCAAATCGATGGTGCTCCAGAAGAAAGAGAACGTGGTATCACAATCTCTACTGCACACGTTGAGTACGAAACTGCTAACCGTCACTATGCACACGTTGACTGCCCAGGACACGCTGACTATGTTAAGAACATGATCACTGGTGCTGCTCAAATGGACGGCGGTATCCTAGTAGTATCTGCTGCTGACGGCCCAATGCCACAAACTCGTGAGCACATCCTTCTTTCTCGTCAAGTAGGTGTTCCTTACCTAGTTGTATTCATGAACAAATGCGACATGGTTGATGACGAAGAATTGCTTGAACTAGTTGAAATGGAAATTCGTGACCTTCTTTCTGAATACGATTTCCCTGGCGATGATATCCCAGTAATCAAAGGTTCTGCTCTTAAAGCTCTTGAAGGAGAAGCTGAGTGGGAAGAAAAAATCAACGAGCTTATGGCTGCTGTTGATGAGTACATCCCAACACCAACTCGTGACACTGACAAGCCATTCATGATGCCTGTTGAGGACGTGTTCTCAATCACAGGTCGTGGTACTGTTGCTACTGGTCGTGTAGAACGTGGACAAGTTAAAGTCGGTGACGTAGTTGAAATCGTAGGTATCACTGAAGAAGCTAAATCAACAACTGTTACAGGTGTTGAAATGTTCCGTAAACTTCTTGACTATGCTGAAGCTGGAGACAACATCGGTGCTCTTCTTCGTGGTGTAGCTCGTGAAGACATCCAACGTGGACAAGTTTTGGCTAAGCCAGGCTCAATCAACCCACACTCAAAGTTCAAAGCTGAAGTTTATGTTCTTTCAAAAGAAGAAGGTGGACGTCACACTCCATTCTTCTCTAACTACCGTCCTCAGTTCTACTTCCGTACAACTGACGTAACTGGTATCTGTAATCTTCCTGAAGGCGTAGAAATGGTTATGCCTGGAGATAACATCGAAATGACTGTTGAGCTAATCGCTCCAGTTGCTATCGAAGAAGGTACTAAGTTCTCTATCCGTGAAGGCGGACGTACTGTAGGCGCTGGCGTAGTTGCTACTATCACTGAGTAATTATCGTATGTGACTATATAAAAAGCAGATGGATCTAATCCATCTGCTTTTTTTGTTCCAATTATTTACTATAGGAAAATGACGAGATTTGTACTAAAATAAACAAGCAGCCAAGATACGATCTACAAATTAAAGAAACACTCTCTTAAAAAAGACGGGTTTCTTCTATATATACTGTTCATTAATTTAAGCAGATATATCACTTGAAACTTGAACTTGATTAATGGGTAAAAACTATGTATAATAGACAAAGTGTGCTACAGAATTAACTTCTAGAGAAAATGTTGCATTTTGCTTAGAGGTTAGGTATAATAGACAATGTTGGTCTTTGGCCGCGATGATGTGGGAGGTTGCTGATACACCCGGCCGCTTTGCCATGGCGCGTGTATGGGAAATTTCCACGGAGTAAATGTCTATTTCTGAAAATAGGCGAAAAGGAGGGAAAATAATGGCAAAACAAAAGATTCGTATTCGTTTAAAAGCATATGATCACAGAATTCTTGATCAATCTGCTGAGAAAATCGTTGAAACTGCAAAACGTTCTGGTGCTGCTGTATCTGGTCCGATTCCATTACCAACTGAAAGATCAGTATACACAATCCTACGTGCGGTTCATAAGTACAAAGATTCTCGTGAGCAATTCGAGATGCGTACACATAAACGTCTAATCGACATCGTGAATCCAACTCCACAGACAGTTGATTCATTAATGCGTTTGGATCTTCCATCTGGTGTTGATATCGAAATCAAACTATAATTCATAAATATAAATTTTCAGGAGGTGTGACTCATGACCAAAGGAATCTTAGGAAAGAAAATCGGTATGACGCAAGTATTTGCTGAAAACGGTGAGCTTATCCCTGTAACAGTAATCGAAGCTGCATCTAACGTTGTTCTTCAAAAGAAAACTGTTGAAAACGACGGTTACGAAGCAATTCAAATCGGTTTCTCTGACAAGCGTGAAAAACTTTCAAACAAACCGGAACAAGGGCATGTAAGCAAAGCAAACACTGCACCTAAGCGCTTCATCCGCGAATTCCGCGGCGTTAACCTTGGAGAATACGAGGTTGGTCAAGAAGTCAAAGTTAGTATTTTCGCTGAAGGCGATACTGTAGACGTTACAGGAACATCTAAAGGTAAAGGATTCCAAGGCTCAATCAAGCGCCACGGACAGTCTCGCGGACCAATGTCTCACGGTTCTCGTTACCACCGTCGCCCTGGTTCAATGGGACCTGTTGCTCCAAACCGCGTATTCAAAGGTAAATTGCTACCTGGACGCATGGGTGGAGACCAAATCACTGTTCAAAACCTAACTATCGTTAAGGTTGACGTTGAACGTAATCTTCTTCTTATCAAAGGTAACGTACCTGGAGCGAAGAAATCACTAATTAAAGTGAAAACAGCTGTTAAAGCTAAATAAGTTTAACAAGAAAGGAGGAGCATTGGAAAATGCCTAAAGTTACATTATTTAACCAAGCAGGTTCTAACGTTGGAGAAATCGAACTAAACGAATCTATTTTTGGTATCGAACCTAACCAAAGCGTATTATTCGAAGCAATCGTTATGCAACGCGCTTCACTACGCCAAGGAACTCATAAAGTTAAAAATCGTTCTGAAGTAGCAGGCGGTGGACGTAAACCATGGCGCCAAAAAGGAACTGGCCGTGCACGTCAAGGTTCTATCCGCTCTCCACAATGGCGTGGCGGTGGTACTGTATTCGGACCACAACCAAGATCTTACAGCTACAAGTTGCCTAAGAAAGTACGTCGTCTAGCACTTAAGTCAGCACTTGCTTCTAAAGTACAAGACGAAAACATTCTAGTTCTTGAAAGCTTATCTTTCGAAGCTCCAAAAACTAAAGAATTCGTATCATTCTTAAAAGGTCTATCTGTAGACACTAAAGCACTTATCGTAACAGATGCTCTTGATGAAAATGTTGCATTATCTGCACGTAACATCCCTGGTGTTACTGTTCTTGATGCTGCTGGTTTGAATGTTCTTGATCTTGTAGGACATAACAAACTTATCATGACTAAAGCAGCTGTTGAAAAAGTAGAGGAGGTGCTTGCATAATGGATGCACGCGATATCATTAAGCGCCCCGTAATCACAGAAGCTTCTTCTGATGCTATGGCAGAGAATAAATATACGTTTGAAGTTGACGTTAGAGCTAACAAAACTCAAGTCAAAGATGCTGTTCAAGAAATTTTCGGCGTTACAGTTGAAAAGGTGAACATCATGAACTATAAAGGTAAATTCAAACGCATGGGTAAACATGCAGGTTACACTAACAAGCGCCGTAAAGCGATTGTTAAACTAACTGCTGACAGTAAAGAAATCGAAATCTTTGAAGCGTAAGCTTAGAATATTAGAGAAGGAGGGAACTACACATGGCGATTAAAAAGTATAAACCTACCTCTAATGGTCGACGTAACATGACTGCTTCTGATTTTGCTGAGATCACTACTAGCAAACCAGAAAAATCATTGCTTGCTCCTTTAACTAAAAAAGGCGGCCGTAACAACCAAGGTAAGTTAACAGTTCGTCATCAAGGTGGCGGTCACAAGCGTCAATATCGTATCATCGACTTTAAACGTACTAAAGACGGTATACCAGGACGCGTTGCTACTATTGAATACGATCCAAACCGTTCCGCAAACATTGCACTAATTAATTATGTTGATGGAGAAAAACGTTACATCCTAGCTCCTAAAAACCTAGAAGTAGGTATGGAGATCATGTCTGGCGTAGATGCTGACATCAAAGTAGGTAACGCTCTTCCACTTCAAAACATTCCAGTGGGTACAGTTATCCACAATATCGAGTTGAAACCTGGTAAAGGTGGACAATTAGTTCGCTCTGCTGGTACTTCTGCTCAATTACTTGGTAAAGAAGGACGCTACGTATTAGTACGTCTTAACTCTGGAGAAGTTCGTATGGTTCTTTCTACTTGCCGCGCAACTATCGGTCAAGTTGGTAACGAACAACACGAATTGATCAACATCGGTAAAGCTGGTAGAAACCGTTGGTTAGGCAAACGCCCAACTGTACGTGGATCTGTAATGAACCCAGTAGATCACCCACACGGTGGTGGTGAAGGTAAAGCTCCTATCGGACGCAAATCACCTATGTCACCTTGGGGCAAACCAACTCTTGGTGCTAAAACACGTAAGAAGAAAAATAAATCCGACAAGTTTATCGTACGTCGTCGCAAAAAATAACGGGGTTGAGCTACGGTTCAGTAACCGAACCGTAGGACAATCACGAAGGGAGGTACACTCATGGGTCGTAGCCTAAAAAAAGGACCTTTTGTTGATGATCATTTAATGGTAAAAGTAGAGAAGTTAAATGAAACTGATAAGAAACAAGTAATTAAAACTTGGTCTCGTCGTTCTACAATCTTCCCACAATTCATCGGTCACACTATCGCGGTTTATGATGGACGTAAACACGTTCCTGTATATGTAACTGAAGATATGGTTGGACACAAATTAGGTGAGTTCGCACCAACGCGCGCTTACAAAGGTCACGCAAGTGACGATAAGAAAACAAGACGTTAACGAGAGGAGGGCATCTCATGCAAGCTAAAGCTGTTGCTAATACAGTTCGTATCGCTCCTCGTAAAGTTCGTTTAGTAATTGATCTAATTCGAGGAAAGCAAGTAGGCGAAGCAATCGCAATTCTTCGTCATACTCCAAAAACTTCATCACCAGTAGTAGAGAAACTATTGAAATCTGCTATGGCGAATGCTGAGCATAACTACGAAATGGATGTTAACAATTTAGTAGTAAGCCAAGCTTATGTAAACGAAGGACCAACACTTAAACGTTTCCGTCCTCGTGCTATGGGCCGTGCTAGTGCAATCAACAAACGCACATCACACATTACTATCGTGTTATCAGAAAAGAAGGAGGGATAATCTGTGGGTCAAAAGGTAAATCCAATAGGATTGCGTGTCGGCATCATTCGCGACTGGGAATCAAAATGGTTCGCTAACGATAAAGACTATGCAACTCTTTTACATGAAGACTTAAGAGTTCGTGAATATATCGCAAAACGTTTGAACGATGCTTCTGTATCAAAAGTAGAAATCGAACGTGCTGCTAACCGTATCAACATCTCTGTACACACTGCGAAACCAGGTATGGTTATCGGTAAAGGTGGCACAGAAGTTGAAGCTCTTCGCAAAGCGTTGAACCAACTAACTGGCAAACGCGTACACATCAATATCATTGAAATCAAGCGTGCGGATCTAGACGCTAAACTAGTTGCTGAGAATATTGCTCGTCAATTAGAAAACCGTGTATCTTTCCGTCGTGCTCAAAAACAATCTATCCAACGCACAATGCGCGCTGGTGCTCAAGGTATCAAAACAATGGTTTCTGGTCGTCTTGGCGGTGCCGACATCGCTCGTTCAGAACACTATAGCGAAGGAACAGTTCCACTTCACACACTTCGCGCTGATATAGATTATGCACACGCTGAAGCTGATACTACTTATGGTAAACTTGGCGTTAAAGTATGGATCTATCGTGGAGAGGTTCTTCCTACTAAGAAGAAATCCGAGGAAGGAGGAAAATAATCATGTTAATGCCTAAACGCGTTAAATATCGTCGCGAACACCGCGGTAAGATGAGAGGCCGTGCCAAGGGTGGCCAAGAAGTTCACTTCGGTGAATACGGCTTACAAGCTCTTGAAGCATCTTGGATCACAAACCGTCAAATCGAAGCTGCTCGTATTGCAATGACTCGTTATATGAAACGTGGCGGTAAAGTTTGGATTAAAATTTTCCCAAGCAAGCCTTACACAGCTAAACCTCTTGAAGTCCGAATGGGTTCTGGTAAAGGGGCTCCTGAAGGATGGGTTGCTGTTGTTAAGCCTGGCAAAGTAATGTTCGAAATCTCCGGCGTATCTGAAGAGATCGCTCGTGAAGCATTACGTCTTGCAATGCACAAGCTTCCAATCAAATGTAAGTTTGTGAAACGAGAAGAAATTGGTGGTGAATCAAATGAAAGTTAATGAAATTAAAGACCTAACCACTGCTGAAATTGAACAAAAAGTAAAATCGCTTAAAGAAGAGTTATTTAACCTTCGTTTCCAGTTAGCTACTGGACAACTTGAAAATACTGCACGTATTCGTGAAGTACGCAAATCGATCGCTCGTATGAAAACAGTTGTTCGTCAAAGAGAGATCAGTGCCAACAATTAATAATCGAGAGGAGGTTTGCTGAATGAGTGAACGTAACCAACGCAAAGTCTACACTGGACGTGTAGTATCTGATAAAATGGATAAAACTATCACTGTTCAAGTAGAAACGTATAAAACACATTCTTTATACGGTAAACGCGTGAAATACTCTAAAAAGTTTAAGGCTCATGATGAGAAGAACGAAGCAAAAGTAGGCGATATCGTTAAGATCATGGAAACTCGCCCTCTATCTGCAACAAAACGCTTCCGTCTATTAGAAGTAGTCGAAAAAGCTGTTATCATTTAATATTATTCTGTTCGGATAATTTATATTCCGAAAGGAGGTCTCGTACATGATTCAACAAGAATCACGTCTAAAAGTTGCTGACAATTCAGGTGCACGTGAAGTTTTGACAATTAAAGTCCTTGGCGGTTCAGGCCGTAAAACTGCTAATATTGGTGATGTTATTGTTTGTACAGTAAAACAAGCAACACCAGGTGGCGTTGTTAAAAAAGGTGAAGTTGTTAAAGCCGTAGTTGTACGAACTAAATCAGGCATGCGCCGTAATGATGGTTCATACATCAAATTCGACGAAAATGCATGTGTAATTATCCGTGACGATAAAGGTCCTCGTGGGACTCGTATCTTCGGACCAGTTGCCCGTGAACTTCGTGACAACAACTTCATGAAGATCGTTTCATTAGCTCCAGAAGTATTATAAGAAAAACTCGTAAAGGCCTTTCAAGGAGGTGCGAAACGCATGCATGTTAAAAAAGGTGACAAAGTCGTAGTCATCTCAGGTAAAGACAAAGGGAAACAAGGTGTTATCCTAGAAGCTTACCCGAAGAAGGACCGTGTATTGGTTGAAGGTGTTAACATCGTTAAGAAGCATTCAAAGCCTTCTCAAATGAACCCTCAAGGTGGAATCATTTCTCAAGAAGCAGCTATTCACGCTTCAAACGTAATGCTAATTGATCCTAAAACTGGAAACCCAACTCGTGTTGGCTACAAAGTTGTAGATGGCAAAAAAGTCCGTGTTTCTGTAAAATCAGGTGAATCTTTAGATAAATAAGTTATAAATGAAGGGAGGTACTATACATGAACCGCCTAAAGGAAAAGTATACAAAAGAAATCGTTCCTGCTCTTGTGAGCAAGTTCAGCTATAAATCTGTAATGCAAACTCCTAAGATTGATAAAATCGTTATTAACATGGGTGTTGGTGATGCTGTTGCAAACGCAAAAGCGCTTGACAATGCAGTGGAAGAATTAAGCCAAATCACTGGTCAAAAACCAGTAATTACTAGAGCTAAGAAATCTATCGCAGGTTTCCGTCTACGTGAAGGCATGCCGATCGGTGCGAAGGTAACACTTCGTGGTGAGCGTATGTATCAATTCCTAGACAAATTAGTTTCAGTATCTTTACCACGTGTACGTGACTTCCGTGGTGTTTCCAAGAAATCATTCGATGGTCGCGGAAACTACACTCTAGGTGTAAAAGAACAATTGATCTTCCCTGAAATTGATTACGATAAAGTAAGCAAAGTTCGTGGAATGGATATCGTTATCGTTACTACGGCAAATACTGATGAAGAAGCTCGTGAACTACTTACTCAATTAGGAATGCCGTTCCAAAAGTAATTAAAAATAAGAGGGAGGCGTAAACGTGGCTAAGAAATCTATGGTCGTAAAACAAAAGCGCGGACCTAAGTTTAAAGTACAAGAATATACACGTTGTGAACGCTGCGGTCGTCCACACTCTGTATATCGCAAATTTAAGCTTTGCCGTATTTGTTTCCGTGAACTTGCATATAAAGGACAAATTCCTGGCGTTAAGAAAGCTAGCTGGTAAAACCCGATTTTGGGAAGGAGGTAAATATAAATGGTCATGACAGATCCAATTGCAGATATGCTGACACGTATTCGTAACGCCAACATGGTGCGTCACGAGAAGCTTGAGCTTCCTGCTTCAAAGATTAAAACAGACGTTGCTGAAATCTTAAAACGTGAGGGCTTCATCCGTGATGTAGAACTTATCGAAGACAACAAGCAAGGTATTATCCGTATCTTCTTAAAATACGGTTCAAATAATGAACGTGTAATTACTGGTCTTAAACGTATCAGCAAGCCTGGTCTACGTGTTTACGCGAAAGCTGGAGAGGTTCCACGCGTACTTAACGGACTTGGTATCGCTATCGTTTCAACTTCTCAAGGCGTTGTAACTGACAAAGAAGCACGCGCTAAGAAAATTGGCGGAGAAGTATTAGCTTACGTTTGGTAATTATTTTTAAAGCGAATGGAGGTGCACTAAATGTCTCGTATAGGTAAAAAACCAATTGAGATCCCATCAGGTGTTTCTGTAACAGTTGATGCGGAAAACAATGTTACTGTAAAAGGACCGAAAGGCGAATTATCTCGTTCTTTCAATACAGAAATGAAAATCAGCCAAGAAGAGAACGTGATTACGATCACTCGTCCTTCCGATGAGAAAGCACACCGTGCATTGCATGGTACTACTCGTGCTGTCCTTTCAAACATGGTTGAGGGTGTTTCAAAAGGTTTCGAAAAATCTCTTGAACTAATCGGTGTCGGTTACCGTGCCCAAAAACAAGGAACTAAACTAGTTCTTAACGTTGGGTACTCTCACCCAGTAGAAATCGAACCAGAAAAAGGAATCGAAATTGAAGTTCCTTCAAATACAAAAGTCATCGTAAAAGGTGCGAGCAAAGAACGTGTTGGTGCATTGGCTGCTAACATCCGTGACGTTCGTCCACCAGAGCCTTACAAAGGTAAAGGTATTCGTTACGAAGGCGAATATGTACGTCGTAAAGAAGGTAAAACAGGTAAGTAAGCCACATATGTAGAACGAAAGGAGTGACATAAATGATCACGAAGCTTGACAAAAATTCAGTTCGTTTGAAAAGACACGGACGTGTTCGTGCGAAACTTTCTGGAACTGAAAGTCGTCCTCGTTTAAATGTGTTCCGTTCTAACAAGCACATTTATGCACAACTAATTGACGATGTGAACGGTGTAACACTTGCAAGTGCATCAACTATTGATAAAGACCTAGGTCTTGACAGCACTAGCAACATCGAAGCTGCGCAAAAAGTTGGCGAAAACATCGCAAAACGCGCTGTAGAAAAAGGATACAGCTCAGTGGTATTTGACCGCGGAGGATATCTATTCCACGGCCGTGTAAAAGCATTAGCAGATGCTGCTCGTGAAAACGGCTTAGAATTTTAATGTAAAAAGGAGGGACATATAAACATGCGTCGTATTGATCCTAATAAATTAGAACTTGAAGAACGCGTAGTTACCGTTAACCGTGTAGCTAAAGTTGTTAAAGGTGGACGTCGTTTCCGCTTCACTGCTTTGGTAGTGGTTGGTGACAAAAATGGTCATGTAGGTTTCGGTACTGGTAAAGCTCAAGAAGTACCAGATGCAATCCGTAAAGCTATTGATGATGCTAAGAAAAACTTAATCGAAGTACCAATGGTTAATACAAGTATCCCACACCAAGTAATCGGCAGATTCGGTGCTGGTAACATCTTGCTTAAACCAGCTGCGGAAGGTACTGGAGTTATCGCTGGTGGCCCAGTCCGTGCTGTATTAGAGCTTGCTGGTGTTGGTGATATCCTTTCTAAATCACTTGGCTCTAACACGCCTATTAACATGGTTCGCGCTACTGTAGACGGATTAAATCAATTAAAACGTGCTGAAGACGTAGCTAAATTACGTGGTAAATCAGTAGAAGAACTGTTAGGATAAGGAGGGAAAATCAATGGCAAAAAAATTAGAAATTACCCTCACTCGTAGCTTGATTGGTCGTCCTGAGGACCAACGTGTGACTGTAAACACATTAGGTCTACGTAAAATGCATCAAACAGTTGTTCTTGATGATAATGCTGCTATCCGCGGTATGGTAAATAAGGTTTCTCATCTTGTTACTGTCAAAGAACAATAATTCTACTTTTTTTCTTAACAAGGAGGTGCCAATATGAAACTTCATGAATTAAAACCTGCTGAAGGATCACGTCAAGAACCTAAACGTAAAGGACGTGGTATCGGATCTGGTAATGGTAAAACAGCTGGTAAAGGTCATAAAGGTCAAAATGCTCGTTCAGGTGGCGGCGTTCGTCTAGGATTTGAAGGTGGTCAAACACCATTGTTCAGACGTTTGCCAAAACGTGGTTTCACGAACATCAACCGTAAAGACTACGCTGTTGTAAACCTTGATACTCTTAATCGCTTCGAAGACGGAACAGAAGTAACACCAGAACTTCTTATCGAAACTGGTGTTGTGAAAAACCAAAAAGCAGGAATCAAAATTCTTGCTAATGGTAAAATCGAGAAGAAATTGACTGTTAAAGCTCAAAAATTCTCCTCTGCCGCAAAAGAAGCGATCGAAGCTGCAGGCGGTCAAACTGAGGTGATCTAATGTTTCGAACAATCTCCAACTTTATGCGCGTACGTGACATTAGAAATAAAATTCTATTCACATTGTTGATGCTGATTGTTTTTCGTATCGGTACATTTATTCCTGTACCGCACGTAAACGCCGATTTCCTGAAAGCACAGGATGAAATGGGTGTGTTTGGAGTATTGAACACATTCGGTGGCGGCGCGCTTAAAAACTTCTCCATTTTTGCTATGGGCATCATGCCTTACATCACGGCATCCATTATCATTTCTCTCTTGCAAATGGATGTTGTGCCTAAGTTCACTGAATGGTCTAAGCAAGGAGAAGTGGGTCGCCGTAAATTAACTCAGATTACACGTTACGGCACGATTGTTCTAGGTTTCATCCAAGCACTTGGTATGTCATTTGGGTTTAACAATCTAGCTGGCGGTAATTTGATCAGTAACCCGGGGATTACAACATATTTGTTGATTGCAGTCGTTTTAACTGCAGGTACGGCTTTCTTGATGTGGCTTGGTGAACAAATCACAGCCAAGGGCGTAGGCAATGGTATCTCCATTATCATCTTTGCAGGGATTGTAGCTAATTTTCCTAACATGTTTAATCAGATTTACGCCCAGCAATTTGAAGATGCGGGAGATGCGTTATTCCTTCGTATCGTAACTATGGTTCTAATCGCTATTGCAATTATTGCGATCATTGTTGGTGTTATCTTTATCCAACAAGCATTGCGTAAGATTCCTATCCAGTATGCTAAGCGTACGAGTGGGCGCGCAATGGTTGGAGGACAATCGACTCACCTTCCATTGAAAGTAAACTCTGCCGGTGTTATTCCTGTAATCTTTGCTGTATCATTCATTGTGACTCCGCAAACTATTGCTGGATTCTTCAAACAGAATGATGTCACGCAATGGATTATTAATACTTTTGACTATACAAAGCCTGTTGGTATGATTTTGTATGTTGCATTAATCATTGCATTCTCATATTTCTACGCTTTCGTTCAGGTAAATCCAGAACAAGTTGCTGAAAATTTGAAGAAGCAAGGTGGTTATGTGCCTGGGATCCGTCCTGGTAAAAATACAGAAGATTACTTAAAACGCGTATTGTCCCGCCTTACACTAGCTGGAGCTCTCTTCTTGGCTGTCATTGCTGTGTTGCCAGTGTTCTTCGTTAAGTTCGCCGGCCTTCCCGCATCTGTCCAAATCGGAGGAACAAGTCTCCTGATCGTTGTCTCGGTTGCCCTTGACTCGATGAAGACTCTTGAAACCCAGCTTGTTAAGCGACATTACAAAGGCTTTATTAAATAATTGGTTTGGGAACACTATCGTTCCCAACACCTATTATAGAGTTTGAGGGGGAAGATGAATGAATCTTGTTCTAATGGGGCTTCCGGGTGCCGGTAAAGGTACTCAAGCTGAAAAAATTGTAGAAAAATATAACATCCCTCATATCTCGACTGGAGATATGTTCCGCGCTGCTATTAAGGCTCAAACGGAACTTGGCTTAAAAGCTAAATCATTCATGGATAAAGGCGAATTAGTTCCTGATGAAGTAACTATCGGCATCGTCCGTGAAAGACTTAGCCAAGATGATTGCAAACAAGGCTTTCTTTTAGATGGTTTTCCACGTACAGTGGCACAAGCTGAAGCACTGGAAAATATCCTTTCCGATCTTAGCCGTCCAATCGACTACGTAATCAATGTAGACGTGGATAAAGAGATCTTAATGGAAAGATTAACTGGAAGACGAATTTGTAAGGAATGCGGAGCTACTTATCACCTTGTTTTCAATCCTCCTGCAAAAGAGGGCGTTTGTGATCGATGTGGCGGTGAGCTTTACCAACGTGCTGATGATAATGCCGAAACGGTCCAAAACCGTCTTGACGTTAACTTGAAGCAGACAAAGCCTCTTTTATCCTTCTATGAAGATAAAGGAACACTACGCAACGTAAACGGACAACAAGATATTAATGTAGTCTTTGAAGATATCGATCAACTCCTTGGGGGCTTATAAGATATGATCATTTGTAAAACCCCACGCGAAATTGACATCATGCGTCATGCCGGCCAGATAGTCGCTATCACCCATCAGGAGCTGAAGAAGCATATCGAACCAGGCATTACTACGAAAGAGCTGGATAGAATTGCTGAAAGTATCATTCGTAAACATGATGCAATCCCTTCTTTTAAAGGGTATAATGGATTTCGCGGCAGCATCTGCGCTTCCGTTAATGAAGAACTCGTTCACGGAATCCCAGGCAAGCGCGTTTTGAAAAATGGTGATATTATAAGTATCGATATCGGTGCTAAATATAATGGTTACCATGGAGATTCCGCTTGGACATATGCTGTAGGTGAAATTGATGAAGAAACACAGAGGCTCTTAGATGTAACGGAAGAGTCTTTATATAGAGGGTTGGAAGAAGCTAAGCCAGGCGTACGTCTCTCCAACATCTCCCATGCTATTCAAACATATGCTGAGGCAAACAAGTTCTCCATTGTCAGAGAGTATGTTGGTCACGGAGTTGGTCAAGACTTACATGAGGATCCTCAGATCCCTCATTTCGGTCCTCCCGACAAAGGTCCTCGATTAAAGCCTGGAATGGTGCTGGCTGTTGAGCCTATGGTGAACGCAGGCAGCAGATATGTTAAGACTTTAGAGGATGACTGGACAGTTGTTACTCAAGATGGGAAAATGTGTGCCCACTTCGAACATACAATAGCGATTACTGATTCTGGTTATGAAATACTAACAAGGTTATAATGGTTATTGTGCGCGAAAGACAGTGGTGATTGAATATAACTAATAAGGCAATTGCCTTAAGAGAAGGGAGATTAAACTTCGATGGCTAAAGATGATGTAATTGAAATTGAAGGTACAGTCACTGAGACTTTGCCTAATGCAATGTTCAAGGTAGAATTAGAAAACGGTCATACTATATTAGCTCATGTATCAGGTAAGATTCGCATGCACTTTATTCGTATTCTGCCTGGCGACAAAGTTACTGTCGAGCTTTCACCGTATGACTTAACTCGCGGACGAATCACTTACAGATTCAAATAATCTAAGTTACACTCCGATCTATATAAGGAGGTTAGGTACTAATGAAAGTGAGACCATCAGTTAAACCTATTTGTGAAAAATGTAAAGTTATTCGCAGAAAAGGCAAAGTAATGGTTATTTGTGAAAACCCTAAGCATAAACAAAAACAAGGCTAATTAAGAAGGAGGTGCGCACCATATGGCACGTATTGCTGGTGTTGATATTCCACGTGACAAACGTATTGTCATTTCATTAACATACATTTACGGTATTGGTAAACCAACTGCACAACAAATTTTGAAAGATACTGGTATCTCTGAAGATACTCGTGTTCGCGACCTTACGGAAGAAGAAGAAAACAAAATCCGTGAAGCGATCGATAAATTGAAAGTAGAAGGAGACCTTCGCCGTGAGATCTCATTAAACATCAAACGTTTAATGGAAATCGGTTGCTACCGTGGCCTACGTCACCGTCGTGGTCTACCTGTTCGTGGACAAAATACTAAAAACAACGCTCGTACGCGTAAAGGACCTCGTCGTACTGTAGCGAACAAGAAAAAATAATTAATTTGTAAAGGAGGTTACTATTCATGGCACGTAAGACAAACACTCGTAAACGTCGTGTGAAAAAGAATATTGAAACTGGTATTGCACATATCCGTTCAACTTTCAACAACACAATCGTTACAATCACTGATGCACACGGAAACGCAATTTCTTGGTCAAGCGCTGGTTCACTTGGATTCAGAGGATCACGTAAATCAACTCCATTTGCAGCTCAAATGGCAGCTGAAACTGCGGCAAAAGCTTCTATGGAGCACGGTTTAAAAACTCTTGAAGTAACAGTTAAAGGACCTGGTTCAGGCCGTGAAGCTGCTATTCGTGCACTTCAATCTGCTGGTTTAGAAGTTACTGCTATCAAGGACGTAACTCCAGTTCCACATAACGGATGTCGCCCACCAAAACGTCGCCGTGTTTAATTTTTCTGTATAGAAATTGTATACATGTCTATAATGGGATATGATACAATCAAAATGATTTACAGACAAAATTAACTCAGTTGTTGCGCGCAGTCGGGAACAATTACATGGGGAATTTCGGTTAGGACGCATAATGTGTTACTTCTAGCCGAGGTTTTGACGTTTTGAAGGAGGGTTTATTAATGATTGAAATAGAAAAACCAAAAATCGAAACGGTTGAAATCAGCGATGACACCAAGTATGGAAAATTCGTCGTCGAGCCACTTGAGCGTGGATATGGTACAACTTTGGGTAACTCCTTGCGTCGTATATTACTATCCTCACTACCAGGTGCCGCTGTCACATCTATTCAAATAGATGGAGTAATGCATGAGTTCTCAACAATTGAAGGCGTAGTAGAAGATGTGACTTCTATTATTCTTAATGTGAAAAAACTAGCGCTTAAGATCTACTCTGATGAAGAGAAGACGCTGGAAATTGATGTTCAGAGTGAAGGAGCTATTACGGCAGCTGACATTACGCATGATAGCGATGTAGAAATCCTTAACCCGGATCTACACATTGCGACTGTAGGCAAAGGCGGTCATATGCGTATGAGATTAACTGCACGTCGTGGACGTGGTTATACTCCTGCTGACCAAAATAAAAGAGACGATCAACCAATCGGTGTGATCCCTATCGACTCTATCTACACTCCTGTTGCACGTGTTTCTTACCAAGTAGAAAACACACGTGTAGGACAAATGACTAACTACGATAAGCTTACACTTGATGTTTGGACTGATGGAAGCACTGGTCCTAAGGAAGCAATCGCCCTTGGATCAAAGATTTTAACAGAACATCTAAACATCTTCGTTGGACTTACTGATGAAGCTCAAAATGCTGAAATCATGGTTGAAAAAGAAGAAGACCAAAAAGAAAAAGTTCTTGAAATGACTATTGAAGAATTGGATCTTTCTGTTCGTTCTTACAACTGCTTGAAGCGTGCGGGCATCAATACTGTCCAAGAGCTTGCTCATAAGACTGAGGAAGATATGATGAAAGTACGTAATCTAGGCCGTAAATCACTTGAAGAAGTGAAAGCGAAGCTGGATGAATTAGGTTTGGGTCTTAGAAAAGACGACTGATTATAGAAACAAGAGCGATCTTCGAACTATAACAGGAGAGCCGACTAAATAGATTATTATTTCAACAAAGGAGGGAATCTCTCAATGGGTTACAGAAAGTTAGGACGTACTAGTTCTCAACGTAAAGCGTTACTTCGTGATTTGGCTACTGACCTAATCGTGTTTGAACGCATCGAAACGACTGAAGCAAAAGCTAAGGAGCTACGCTCTGTAGTAGAAAAAATGATCACGCTTGGTAAGCGCGGTGATTTGCATGCTCGTCGTCAAGCTGCTGCATACATTCGTAATGAAGTAGTTGCTGAAAGCGAAAATGGTCAAACTGCACTTCAAAAACTATTCAGTGATATCGCACCTCGCTATGAAGAGCGTCAAGGCGGTTACACTCGTATCATGAAAATGGGACCTCGTCGTGGAGACGGAGCACCAATCGTAGTGATTGAATTAGTATAATATTGACAATAAGAAGGGTGGGGACAGTTGAGAACTAACTAGTTCTCGCCCTTTTTTTACAATCGTACATAGTAAAAAGATTCTTACAGATTTGATTTACATTGTACGGAGGCTTTAAACTGAGAAATCGCACATAGAGCGTTATGATGGTTGTCTGGGGGCTTTCCCAGGCTCCACGTCTAGCTCTCGCACCCTTCCTGGCTCCTTTAGGGGTTAAATGGATTACAAGTTATACGCTGCTATTCGACTAAGGAAAGAAATTTCCTTCAGGAGGGGTGCAGCGTTTTTTTATATCTATAAAGAAGGGTTTCGGAATAATTCGGTATCTTTCTTCCATTTTGGTTCCGTAGATATTCAATAGGTAGGGAATGGGATGTTATACTGATTAAAACATCCTATTAAATTAGCATAGCTGAGTATAGCTGAGAAAAGCAGAGATTAGGGGGAATCCAACATGAGCGAGGAATTAGTATGTGTGGATCATGTTTCATTCACGTATGAAGGGCAGGAACGGCCTGCACTGAATGATGTAACCCTTTCAGTAAAGAGAGGGGAATGGCTTGCCATTGTCGGACATAACGGGTCAGGAAAATCAACATTGGCCAAGCTATTGAACGGCCTTCAATTCCCGGAATCGGGTGAGATAAGAGTAAAAGAATATACCCTTTCTGAGGAAACCGTTTGGGATGTCCGAAAAGAAATAGGTATGGTATTTCAAAATCCGGATAATCAATTCGTAGGGACAACCGTACAGGATGATGTGGCTTTTGGTTTAGAAAACCACGGTGTACCGCGTGATGATATGGTGAAACGAGTGAATTGGGCTTTAGAGAGAGTGAACATGGAATCCTTTCTTGATCAAGAGCCGCACCATCTATCAGGTGGACAAAAGCAGAGGGTAGCCATTGCTTCGGTTTTGGCGCTGCAACCAAGTTTAATTATTTTGGATGAGGCAACCTCTATGCTGGATCCCCGGGGCAGGGAAGAAGTATTGGAGACTGTCCGCGAATTGAAGCAGGACCAGGAATTGACCGTTGTTTCCATCACACATGATTTGGATGAGGCGGCAAAAGCCGACCGCATCATTGTGATGAATGGCGGGCAAGTGTATAAGGAAGGAACACCCAGCGATATTTTCAGGCTGGATGAAGAGTTAACAAGGATTGGGTTGGATTCTCCTTTTTCGATTAAGCTTTCCCAGGAGCTTGCTGATTTAGGAGTGCCGCTAAGTGATCGGTATCTATCATATGAACAGTTGGTGAAAGAGTTATGCGCATTGAACTTAAAAATGTAGAATACCGTTATCAGGTAAAGACGCCATTTGAACGCCGTGCCATTTATGATATTAACATTGATTTTCCGTCTGGGAGTTATACAGCTATTATTGGGCATACAGGCTCAGGCAAGTCGACTTTATTGCAGCATTTGAATGGGCTTGTACGCCCTTATAACGGGGAAGTTGTAATTGGCGACCAAATAATCACTGGCCAAAAGAAAAATAAAAATATCAAATCAGTCCGTAAGAAAGTAGGAATTGTTTTTCAATTTCCTGAACACCAATTGTTTGAAGAGACGGTGGAAAAGGATATTTGCTTTGGGCCAATGAATTTTGGCGTGTCTGAAGAGGCAGCAAAACAGAAAGCACGAGAAGCGATCAAACATGTCGGATTAGCAGAGGATATACTGGAAAAATCGCCTTTCGATTTATCGGGAGGGCAGATGCGGCGGGTAGCGATAGCCGGTGTACTTGCAATGGAGCCTGAAGTCATTGTTCTGGATGAGCCTACTGCAGGTTTGGATCCGCGGGGCCGAAAAGAAATCATGGATATGTTCGCGGATCTCCATAAGACGAGAAAGCTATCGACGATTTTGGTGACTCACAGTATGGAAGACGCCGCAAAGTATGCCGACGAAATTGTCGTCATGCATAAAGGGACTGTCTATCAGAAGGGTACGCCTTTGTCTATATTCTCTGAACCGGAGCAACTGATGGAGTTAGGATTGGACGTTCCTGAAACGGTCCGGTTTCAAATGCTGATGCAGCGTAAGGCCGGTATGGCATTTGAGAAGCCGTGCCTTTCTATTGATTCGTTGGCTAAGCAATTGGCTGAACAAGTGAAAAGAGGTGAAGGCCGATGATGGACAGCTTATTGATCGGAAGATATGTGCCTTCAAACTCAATTATGCATCGGATGGATCCACGTTCGAAGCTGCTGCTTGTTTTCTTATTTGTCTGTATTGTGTTTTTGGCGAACAATGCAATTACGTACGCAATTCTGGGCATGTATACAATCCTGCTTATTATGCTTTCAAAAATTCAGCTGCGATTTTTGATTAAAGGATTGAAGCCGGTTCTATTCCTGATTATTTTCACCTTCATTCTGCAAATTTTCTTCACGAAGGAAGGGGATGTCGTGTTTAGTCTCGGTTCGCTAAAAATACATGAAGAAGGCTTGCGGCAGGGGATTTTTATTTCACTGCGCTTTACGTATTTAATTGTTATCGCTACCCTTTTGACTCTATCAACGACACCGATTTCATTGACAGATGGCTTGGAGCAGCTGTTAGGGCCATTCAAAAAAATAAAGCTGCCTGTCCATGAATTGGCATTGATGATGTCGATTTCACTGAGATTTATCCCGACGCTAATGGACGAGACCGGCAAAATCATGAAAGCCCAGGCGGCACGCGGCGTTGATTTCAGCTCTGGACCGATTAAAGATCGGATCAGTGCAATTGTTCCCTTGCTTGTCCCATTGTTCGTCAGCTCATTCAAAAGAGCTGAGGAATTGGCAGTCGCTATGGAAGCGAGAGGCTACAGGGGAGGCGAAGGAAGAACGAAATACCGGCAGCTGCACTGGGGAATGTGGGATACACTCCTTTTATTGTCCCTTGTAGTGCTAACAGGTATTCTTATCTATTTTAGAGCGTAGGAGTTTGGTAAGATGCAAAGAATTAAATGTACCATCTCATATGATGGCTCCGGTTTTTCAGGATATCAGGTGCAATTGGAGAAACGGACAGTGCAGCGCGAACTCGAGCGTGTGCTTGCTATTATGCATAAGCGGGAAATTCGGGTGACGGCATCCGGGAGAACCGACGCAGGCGTGCACGCAATCGGCCAGGTTATCCATTTTGACAGTGAACTGGATATCCCTCCAGAACGTTGGATTAAGGCAATGAATACGATGCTTCCTGGCGACATAGCTGTCAATACGGTAGAATTTGTGGATGACGGCTTTCATGCGCGGTTTAATCCAAAAGGGAAGGAATACCGTTATATCGTGGATATAAGCGATGTACGCAATCCGCTGGCCCGCCATTATCGCTACCACTATCCATATCCTCTAGACGTGGAACGGATCAGAAAGTCCTTTCCTTATGTGGTCGGTACACATGACTTTACTTCATTCTGTGCAGCCAACACAGATGTAAAAGATAAAGTAAGGACAATCCACCATTTGGAATGCAAGGTGGAAGGCAATGAACTGATGTTTATTTTTAGGGGCAACGGCTTTTTATATAATATGGTACGTATTCTGGCCGGGACATTCATTGAAATCGGTTCAGGTAAAAGGGAACCGGAAGAAATGAAGGAAATGATTGATAAAAAGGACCGTAGCGCTGCCGGAAAGACGGCTCCTGCACAAGGGCTTTACCTGTGGGAAGTCGTTTATTGATGGCTAAGGCCGTGACGTTGAGTTTGTAAACAATTGCAAAATTAGGGGATAGGGACTTGACATTAAGTCCTGTAGCGGCTAATATAATATGGTATGTATTTTATTTAATCCCACGATGAGCCCCGGAAGAGTTTTTCGTGATTGTAAATAAATTAATTGATAAATTTTTAAAAGTACTAGGAGGTAAAATAATGCGTACGACATTCATGGCGAAAGCAAATGAAATCGATCGTAAATGGTACGTTATCGACGCGCAAGGCCAAACTCTTGGACGTCTTGCTAGTGAAGTAGCTTCCATCTTACGTGGTAAACATAAACCGACTTACACACCACATGTTGACACTGGTGATCATGTGATTATCATCAACGCTTCAGAAATCCACCTTACAGGTAAAAAGTTGACTGACAAGATCTACCGTCGTCACACTATGCACCCAGGCGGATTGAAAGAAAGAACTGCTCTTGAAATGAGAACAAACTACCCTGAGAAAATGTTAGAGCTTGCTATCAAAGGTATGCTTCCTAAGAATTCTCTTGGACGTCAAATGTTTAAAAAATTACACGTATACGCTGGCGCTGAGCACCAACAACAAGCTCAAAAACCAGAAGTGTACGAATTACGCGGATAATTTTTAGAGGAGGTTATTATCTTGGCACAGGTTCAATATTATGGCACAGGTCGTCGTAAAAGCTCTGTAGCTCGTGTACGTCTAGTACCGGGTGAAGGACGCATCGTTATCAACGGTCGTGAAATCAACGAATATTTCCCATTTGATACATTAATTCTAGTTGTTAAACAACCACTAGTAGCTACTGAAACTACAGGCAGCTATGATGTGCTTGTTAACGTTTCTGGCGGTGGATTCACTGGTCAAGCTGGTGCAGTACGTCACGGTATCGCTCGTGCATTGCTTCAAGCTGATCCAGAATTCCGTCCAGCACTTAAATCTGCAGGTCTATTGACTCGTGACGCACGTATGAAAGAGCGTAAGAAATACGGTCTTAAAGGTGCTCGTCGTGCGCCTCAGTTCTCAAAACGTTAATTGCGATTTTCGTTTACAAAGGCTCTCAACCACTTGGTTGGGGGTCTTTTTTATGTAAAAAATGTTTTTTCTTATTTAACTGCCATGCTTGAAAAGCGGTGGTATTTTCATATGTAGAGCTGTAAGTGCCAGTCCTTCGAAGCCTTAAGCCTAAACCAAATTCCAGCCTCTCAGCAATGCTATCTAAAGCTAGTCGGGGTCAGACGTTGCTTTCTGTTTTAGTCGTCAGATCAACCCCTAGTCACTTTCCTCCCATCTTCTACGAAAAGCCATAAGCGCAACGATTTATTTTTTTTCTCCTGTGATATGTCTCTCTAGACATGGTATGTGATGCCTTTCTAGTTATTTCCCTTTGTCTTCTTCTGTTACTAATCAAATTGCCCTAGAAAGTAAACATCTGCTGATAGATATTAGTGGAATTTGCAGAAATAAAGCAAATGCTTGGTTCAATAACATGAGATGGCACATATACATGTACTACATATCAATTAACTTTTTAGAGAGGGGATTTATAATGGATAAATTGAGCCGCCTATCATCTATGATAGGGAAAACAGTCCGCTTGGACAGAGGTGGCCCTGAGTCAAGAACTGGCCAGGTATTATCTGTACAAAAGGATTTTCTAGTGCTGTATAACGAAAAAGAGGGGGTCATCTATTACAAAACAGATCATATTAAAAGTGTAAGCGTTGATGCAAAGGATTACTCCGATTTAACGCCGCCTACTGATGATTTTGTTCCTCCTTCTTTCATACAAACGGATTGCTTTACTTCTGTTCTAGACAATATGAAGCACCGCTGGGTTAAAATCAATCGCGGAGGCCCTGAATCAGTAGAAGGTTTATTGACTGAAATCTTCGACGACCACCTACTGCTGATTATTAATAATGAGCTTGCCAGTGTATTCAATTTTCACATTAGGAGTATTAGCTATAGCTCAGAGGCTGAAAAACAAGAAAAATCTAAGGATAAGAGTAAAAAGAAATAATCGTAAAGCAACTAGTCTGTTTTTATACTGGAAGTGCTTGATAGAAAAGAGAAGATCCAAATCTCTGTCTATGATACATGGACTGGATTTGGATCTTTTCTTTTGGACAAACGTGGATTTTCATAGAATAAGGTGAAAACATTAGTACTTAGAGATGTATCCTTACATATCATGCAGTAACAAATACCTTTCGTTGATAGATGCCAGGGAAATAGCTGCAAGCTGATTCGAAATAATAGATTAAGGAGGCGCAATAATCTCTCTTGAAAATGCTTTATTCTTTAACTCTTGACTCACAAATAAGTAACTAGAATTGAAAGGGGGCGAAAAAATGTTAATTGGCTCCATTCTATTTTTATGTGGGTGTTTATTATATGTTTTCATTAAACCGGCAACTGACAATCGGACAGAAGAAATTACCGCTGTAAATGAAAAAACGTTCGATGGGCTTTTGAAATATCCAAGCTTGAAGAGAAGCGCTAGTTTAGTACTCCCTCATGGTATTCCGCCTGCATCTACGCACAGTATAGATGGGGAGGTGAAGTGAAATGCTTGATCTCCAGTTTGTCCTGACAATCTTGGTTTTTGCCGTTACCGTTTTATTTATTCTGTGGAGGCCATTTGGGATAAATGAATCATTGCCTACCATAGTCGGTGCAGTGGTTTTGCTTGCAGCAGGAATCGTTCCGCTAATGGATGCCTGGGGAATATTGGGGATGATCAGTGGGGCAACAATCACAATTCTCTCGACGATTGTGATGTCAATTGTACTTGAGAGCATCGGTTTTTTTCGTTGGGCAGCTTTTAACCTTGCGAAGAAAGCAAAAGGCTCTGGAATCAGGCTTTACTGGTATATAAATTTACTGTGCTTTTTAATGACGATGTTTTTTAATAATGACGGCAGTATTCTCATCACAACTCCAATCATCATACAAACCCTTACACTCTTAAAAATGAAGCCTCATCAAAAAATCCCTTATTTGCTTTCCGGGGCATTGATTGCCACATCATCCAGTGCTCCAATAGGTGTCAGCAATCTCGCTAATCTGATTGCCCTCAATATTGTAGGCCTCGACTTGAACACATACGCTGCATTCATGTTTGTTCCGTCCATGCTTGGAATAGTGGCGATCACCTTTTTATTTTATCTTTATTTTAAAGAGAAGGTCCCCAAAAAGATCCCTGAATTATCAAACAGAGAGCTGGAACACATCATATCAACCAATAATGGTGATAAGCCCTATCATCCCTTATCTACACAAACAAATGAAAAACCATTTATTGATTGGAAAATGTTTAGGATATGTATAACGGTCGTGGTATTGACAAGAATCAGTTTCTTTGTGCTTGCTCCATTCCATATACCTACTGAATATCCCTCCATCATAGGAGCTGTGCTGCTCATACTATTACGATGGTTCCGCAAAGGAATAGGAATCAAAGACATCCTCAAAAAGACACCTTGGCATATCGTTTTTTTCGCGTTTGGGATGTATGTCATTATTTTTGGGCTGCACAATACAGGATTAACCTCTATGATTGTGGAGCGGCTTGGATCATTGGTTTCAGAAAATCACTTTAATGCTATTTTTATCATGGGTATACTGCTTTCAGTTATGTCAAATCTTTGCAACAATTTGCCATCCGTTATGATAGGCACTATGTCGCTTACAGAGATGGGGCTTGATCACCATACTTTGCAAGTTGCCTACTTGGCAAACGTGATTGGCGCAGATATAGGTTCATTGCTTCTGCCAATGGGGACTCTTGCCTCATTGATATGGATGTTTATCCTGAAGCAGAATAAGATTCCTTTTACGTGGGGCCAATATTTAAAAGCGACCATCCTGGTCATCCCAATTGGTCTGTTGATTAGTCTTTTTAGCTTGTATGTCTGGACCGAATGGTTACTACGCTGAGTAAAGGGGGGCAAACTAATGACTTTGCTGGATCAATATCATGGAAAAGAAATTGAAATTGAAATTTCGGGTGATAACAAGCACAGAGGAGTGCTGATTGATTCTGGGTTGGATATCATGGTTCTTTTCAATGGGACCGATTTTATCTATATTCCTATAAACCATTTAAAGAACTTCAGGCTATCTGTGGAAAGTGAGCAGGAAATTTCGTTTATCCCGGATATTCCTATTATGAATGATCGGGATATTTCGTACCGAAAAACACTTACAAATGCTAAAGGGGTTTTTGTAGAAATTTTTGTTGCCGGGAGGCTGTCATTGCATGGATATATTACAGGCATCCTTACGAATTATTTTGTTTTTTATTCCCCGGTCTATCAAACGATGTATATTCCTTTCTTTCATTTAAAATGGCTGATTCCTTATCCTTTTAATCAAACGCCGTATTCTATAGATAAGAAGCTGCTGCCGGTCAATCCTGCAGAAATGCCGCTTGCTCGTACTTTTGAAGAACAGATAAAAAAAATAGTAGGGAAAATTATCGTGATTGATTCGGGAGCTACCAGAAATAAAATCGGACTGCTAAAAAACGTAGAAAATAATATGATAGAGCTTATAACCGCAGAAGGGGACAAGCTATATTGCAATATCCAACATATTAAAACCGTCCATTATGTATAGATGGCTATACCTCCTGTATAAGAGGAGTAAAGGGTCTGTTTTCATGGGACAAGCATAGTGAATACTCGCATAAAAATCTCTCAACCATTTGGTAGGGAGACTTTTTTATATGTCCGAGTGGCTTCGCTTGCCATGCGTAAACATAACAAGCGAAGTAAGATCATTATTGGCTCAAATATCCTGTTAATCGTGAAGGAGGCTGGCTAAAACCAATCGGCAGCTGAATAAGGCTAGTATCATCCAATTTATCCATCTGATAAATGGAATTGATTGAATGAACGTCATATCCTAGCAGAGGATGCCCGCTTAAACCGAGAGATGAAGCAATAAGTAATAAGGATTGAGACAGAATGCCTGCTTCCATTTGCTGAATGCGGTATCCTCTATAGCCAAACATGTTGAAATAATGGTCCTGATCCCCGGCAATAGTAAAGGCTAAAGGAATTTGCTGCATATTGACAAAATCGGCGAATAGCGCTGTTTGCATTTGATAGCGATAGTCGCCCGTCTTGACAGTACATAAGGCGTGGGCCTTTGAATCATAGACATATGCACCATCCTTTACTCCATCCACATGATAGAAGCAGCCATATAATGAAGTCCGGTCTAACGTTGCGTTAATGCCATTGTCAATATCATTTCGATAGGATAGCATGCTATATGCTTCGTGCAGAAGGATGGATAATTCTTCCTTGCGGATATATTTTAGTATGAATTCTGTCCCGGGCGAATGGCGGTCTCGGCTGGCAGCGGCGAAGTCGTACGAATGACCGGCCACTTCAGGCAAGGGGAAGGAAGGGAATACGTCTGTTTTTTTTGTGCGTGTTGTTTTTTTCTGCGCCAATCGAATTGTATCCATCATACAGGCTTCATTCATTTCCACCAACGCAGGATAGTCGCGAATCTCTTTTGAATGCTGATAAACGGAATGTGTAAGAGCAGGAAGATCCTTGCATGTATCCACACTACTATGTGTAGGGGGGATTCGGAACCATTCCATTTCCGAATCGACGGAAAGAGGTATCATTGCATAGACACTTTCCTCATGTCCGGATAAACCCAACAAGTGATTGACAGCACGATCAGTAAATTGGTAATAGACGCCTGTTCTGAAACCGAATTGTTTCCCGGTCTCAAGCAGTTGGCCGAGAGCGAAGCCTGCGTCCAACCCCTGAAGCCGGTATGAAAAATCATGGTATTTAAAGAAGTTCTTCCAAAATACAGTCGATATAAAAAGCACACCGAAGGAACGGGCTAATTCACATCGGTCGCCTAATGCGGCAGAGATATATGGCTCCATATTTCCTTCCCGCACCATTTCCAGAGAGTGGTGTGCAGGATCATAATGATAGATTCCTTCTGCGATTCCCGCTGTCTTTACATACATATATAATTCGTTCGGATATAAACCGCCCCCTGAAGGGAAAAAACGGCGGTATGTCGCTCCAGGTTCCAGGTAGTCGCCGTTATACAGAGTTTGCGTCATATGGGTAAGGCCGAACGAATACCAAAGGAAATAACTGATTGTTTCAAGAGAAGGAGCGATATCAGGTGTACTTGGTATTTCCTTTGGGATGGAATATGGTAAAGGGATGACTGGCAAGTTCTTGTATATCTTATATGGCAATGGAGCATCATCCCAATTGACGGTCCAATCTTCAGGCCGGCTCGTTCCGGACTCATATTGAAGATTGTATAAAAATGTGTCTAAATCCATCGTGTTGCCCTCCTTTTAAGGAAATGGATGCGGATTGGCATTTAACTGGCTGAATGTCAATGGCTCCTTCACGTACCCTAAATCTCTAGGAACGTTCAGTAAACGGTCCAATCCTTTCAGGCGGGTCAGATGGTGGCCGAATGTCATCGGAATCATGCCGGGAATAAAGACCTTGACGCAATATAATGAGTTTCTCTTCAATTCGGGAGATGTTTGATCTACTACAATAACCTCCATTTTTAACTGGCGAAATCGTTCAAGCAATTCCAAAAGATCATCTTTTAAGTTTGTTGCTGCAATGGCTGGTTTGAATGCCTGTGAAAAAGAAATGGGGGATTTGTTGTTTTCGAGCAGGAAGGCCAGGCGATGTTCCGCTTCAGGCAGGCCGTACAGCAGGGAATGGTCATCCATATGCCTGACAAAAGATGAGTCTTCGTACATTTTCCTGTAACTGTCTTTATGCTCATCGAGCTTTTCATCCATGCTTAGGAGCATGCCTGCCAATTCCTGGACCGCTCCTTTCGCTGCTTTTACCGGGTCCAGGTGGGCTCCGGCAGCGCAAAGCAGGTTCAGCCCTTTCCCTTTCGTATTTTTGGCAAGGGACCAAATACTTGGGATGCCATTTTCTGTTGTGGAATTAAATAAATACACATCAAATCCGGCAACTTCCTTCAACCTTTGAACCATCAATTGCAATTCCGTGCTCGCTGCTGTGCCGGGTTCCAACCGTTGCAGTGGAAGCTGGCCGTACCATGTCATTAAAAAGGCGTCGCGTTCCACGATTTCGAAAATGCCGTATAAAATGGCTTCTTCCATTGAACCGCCTAAAGCACAGCCATTCGACGTTTCATAAACGAAACCATCATTGCCGCCCATACTATAAAAGGCGAGGTTTCGAGGCACCAGCAGAGGCTTTTGTCCGGATAAGGAAAAGCCCCAGACCCAGTCCCTTGATTGATCTGGATCAAATGCCTGGAAAGGGAAGCCAGGAAGACTGTATTGTTCATCTGAATGAACACCTATTGAATAAGGGTTCATTGCCTGGTTTTCAAATTGCCGGTAGGAACCATGGACGATCATTTTTTTTCCTCTAGGATCGTAGCCGCAGTATCGTTCTAATGCTTCAAGTATAGCGGCCGATTCGCTTTCCTTGTATGAATTGGTTCGGCCGGCAGTCGTTTCGTTGCCTGCCAGCAACGGCAAATTGGCAATTGTGTCTGCGAAAGGAGAAACAAGATCTAAGCGTTTGCTGTTGATCAACCCTGTTCTTATATCAAAGTAATCTTCCAGCAGCGTATCCGCCAGTTCGTCGATTGATCGGGTACGGTAGCTATCAGGCTTGGATTTCGGCGTCTTCTTTAATTGGATTTCGGCGTTTTCTTCCGTATCCACCGGTAATGTGCTGCATACGCGGCAATTAGGGTTCGGCAGGAAAAAATGACGGGAGATTGTTAATGAATTCAATGGTATAAGGATAATTTGGTTTCTTTGCTGTTCACCTTTTTGAAAAAATAAGCGAATTTGATCTTCCAGCAAATAAATGGCATGCCATAAGCCGAAAGAGGAAGACCATGGATCATTCATATTCGTAGCGTATGTTTGCAAATGGAACAGTTCTTTACGGTCAGGGCCGGCCATGATTTTGCGGAAGTCAGCGCATTGGCTGCAGCCGGCTCGGCCAGGAAAGACAAGAGGACCGATGACCGCTTCACCAAAGCTGATGGAGCCATGCAGTAGGGGAGCCCCAGCGGCGGTAAAGATTTCATCTGCTTTCCGATGCTCGGACGGACACCATCCATCAGTCAGTAGCAGAGCTATATCATAGGCTGCGTATATACTTGCTTGGATTTTTTCAGACTTTGTAATGGAATAGGATTCCCTCAAATGCTGATAAGCGAGTTCAGCCAATCGCCCGTTTCCGATTAGGAGTATAGAAGATTTCATTCACGTTCAACTCCTTCTATATAAATGCCATATATGCCGGGCAATACTTTTTCGAATAACGGTTCAGCATGCAATTCATAGGTGTGAATGGTTTTTTTCTGCAGCTGGAAATTCTTGCTGATCGATGCCAATAGTTCACTATGAGTCAGATTTCCATCGTCCGGCTGGAGGTTGACTTTGTTTTTTTCGATTGTAAGGTTCGAAGATACAACGCCATAAGAGGCATTTACTGATTCTTTATTTTGTGCAGCCATGACCGCTAATTGTAGGGCTCTCTTTACAGCAAGCGTGCCAGTAAAGCCGGGACAGCCATAATACGTATGGCGGGAGCGGACCCAGGCGACCGGAAATCCAAGGAAAGACGGGCCAATAAAAATGTTTGGTTCAGCCTCCATCGTTATAAGCGCCTCATATAAATAGGAGGATGTGCTATCGTTTAACTCAGTATCATTAAGAAGGCTGGCTGAAATGCTGTTATGTTGTTGATGCTGGCGGAAAGCCAAATCGAGCCAATTTTGCAATGCTCTATATATACCTTCCTCCGCTGTTTCACCCGTTCCTATTCCAAGTATGTCTGTATTCAAATGAAACAGGCTGCTATAGCCTTTCATATAGTGTTCTATCCCGGACAAGCCTGCTTCCTTTCGCGCTTCTTCGTGTGTAAGTGCGGCATGGATTATGGTTGGCAATAGGTTTGCCGGCCCTTTAGATAAAGGATCAATCGTTTGCACTTTACATTGCGAAAGAGGTAATTGATTGAGTTCCGCTTCTTCCCAAAGATGAAAAATGCCGGCTGTCCGGGATGTTAGGCTATCAAAGACCTCATGGAGTGGAGTGGGGCATGCTTCTTTTCCTGCAAATAGGAGTCCTTGGTTAATAGGGACAGCAAATAGATCGCCGGTAATGGAAGGCGGCGGAACGAAAGTGTGCCATTTCCCTTCCAATGTCTGTCCGCTCAAGAGAAAAAATTGATTTTCTTTATCTGGTTCTTTAATGTCTGTAATAGCTTTGAACAGTTCAAATCCGGCGATGTTGGCCGAAATGGCCGAAGTTGAAGCTGGATAGGCTGGAGAGTTTGGCCGATCTGAATCATGAAGCCTTTTAAATGCCGATTCCCACTTCGAGTGGGAAGATGGGGCAATGATTGGGCCGATTAATGTGTCTCCCTTTAAAGTGACAATGGGGAGAAACCATTTTTTATTTTTTTTGCAAATGGATTGGATAAGCTTTAATGGGGCATCCTGATTGCCCTTTCCCCCATACATGACAGAATCGTATGGCGCTAAGGCGGATGTCCAGGCGCGTTCATTGTACTCCGGAAATTCAATGGCTGTAATGGCGGCCTCTGCTTCTGTTTTCTTAGCTTCATTAACCAGTTGTTCAATTCGATGCTGGTCTGTGCGCTGTTCATTGCTGCAAAAAACAGCAACATGAGGCATACCGGAATGGAATAATGACTGGATGAGAGAAAGAAGAAGAGGCCCTTCACCGATGATGGCAACCTTTGCTTCACGCCAAACTTGAAAGCGAAATCCTCCTGATCCCCCCATACTGTCTAAGAATTCGATTTGTGGTGCGTATTGGTCAAGCAGTTGTTCTGAAAGATCATGTGCCTTATCCGCACTTACATCCCGCAGAAATCCGTTATCCAATAAAATTTGCGCAATTTCATATACACGGTTTTGATAGGGTACTGTAAGGCCGGCTGTAATCGTTTGAAGACTGTGCAAGCCATTGAAAGCAGGCGTTAATTTTTCAAGCCACTGGTCAATGGTCTGTCCCTCCAGCCGAAGTGAAGTCAAATTATTGCGGATGTAGACACCTTTGTTTGGTTCAGGAAGGAAAAAAGTATCTTTGTTGAGCTTGAGTCGCATCGTAGGTATCAATGCTGTCATCATATTCCTCCTTGTATGACAGAATAAATGATAAAGCCGTCATACAATTGTATGGATGAAGCATGTCCATTATGCCAGTGTATGTAAGCCCTGCTAAAGCAGGGCTAAACGAATAATTTATCTTTTTATCAATGGCCACCGCATCGGCCGCCACAACCACCGCACCGGCCGCCACAACCGCCGCACCGGCCGCCGCAGCCGCCACAACGGCCGCCGCAACCGCCGCAGAAACCACAGAAGCCGATACAGAAGCCCACACAAAAGCCAACAAATAATTGGCGGGAATCTGTAGAAATATAAGGGTCTTGCTGTGTATACCATGGTGTCACGTTACTCACATTTAAGTCGCCTACGCTCAAGCCTTGCAAGTCAGTGTTAATGAATGGATCCAAAAGAAAAACCTCCTTATTTATCTGAAGAATGGAAGGCTGGGCAAACTGCCGCCTGCCATCCCCTATTACAACGTATGAATGGTAACAATATCAGGTAACTTGTACGTGAACCCATCTCTTTTATATCTGAAATTTGTTTCTTATTCAGTTGATTGATTACAGGACTCACATAAAAAGGCAGGATTTAAAACAGGATTTCTTCCAGACACTAGGGATATGCAATGATCCATAGGTAAGAAATCAGAAGGGGGTAAAGCCTCCGGTACAAAAAAGAGGTGATTTGGATGGGAATGGTCATCCATTCGTTTACAGATAAACGGAAAGAAAGGCAGATAGGGTATGAGCGGAAGGTATTGAAGGAAATCACGCCAAAGGCATTAAAGGCCCGTTTTCAGGCTCTTTTGAATAAACAGCACGGTCTTGGAATCACACATTCGCAAGTGCTGGAGGAAGGATGCTATGATGTGGCAATCGAATCTTATTTACTGGGGGCTAATTTCAGTAAATTTGGTTTTTACGGCGAAACATATGAGGATGTGAAAGCAAGGTGCAGCCACGAAGAAAAGCATTTAATAGATACACTCTTCAATTTTATTCTCTATTGGGGTAAAATCAGCGACTTCGATCTGTATAATGATTCTTTGTATTATGAATGTGAACAGTATGTTAGCGATTGGTGGGCGGAAGGCTTCCATAAAGGAGCGAAGCGTTATCGGATGCGCCTGCATTAAAGGTTCTAAATCCTTTGCTCGTCCCATAATGTATCTGTAGGATGAGCGGGAGGGATACGGACATGTGGAGCAGATTAAAATATACAGGCTTAGCTATCACGATTGTGGCAGTATTTTTATTAGTGACATTTCGTTTTGTTGGCGAATACTCTTGGAACGCCTGGAACTTGCCTTTATCGGGAAAGGTGATCGTCTTAGACGCCGGGCATGGCGGCCCTGATGGGGGAGCGGCAGTAAAGGGCGTAGTGGAAAAGGATATTTCCTTGCCCATTACGAAAATGGTACGTGATTATTTGCAGGAGCAGGGTGCCATTGTTATTATGACAAGGGAAAAAGATAAAGATTTGGCAGGCGATACTGCCGGGTACAGAGCGCGCAAAAGGGAAGACCTGAAGAAAAGGGTGGAACTGATCAATAATTCCCAAGCCGACCTTTTTTTGAGTATCCATTTGAATGCATTTCCTTCCAGTAAATATAGCGGGGCACAAACATTTTACACGATGCGCTATAAAGAAAATAAAGCAGCGGCCACATTTATTCAGCAGGAATTGAAGTCTAATCTCGAAAACACCAATAGAGAGGCGAAATCCATCGATCATGTCTATTTGATGAAGCATTCAATGAAGCCTGGCGCCCTTGTGGAAGTGGGCTTTCTTTCAAATGACCAGGAACGTGAACGATTAAAACAAGCTGCTTACCAAGATAAAGTAGCCGCTTCTATATATAAAGGCATCATGCGTTATTTTACGGAAGATCCCTTGGAAGAAAAGGAATAAGAGCGCTTCTGGATAAGTTAATCTAATTAACGATTATTTACTTATATGGCAAGACCCCATCCTTAGTCGGTGAAAATAATTATGGTATACTGTTGATGAAAACGAAATCAAAAGAGGGGTGCGATAATGGTTACTGAGCAACAAGTGAAAGAATTAGTTGGGAATCTTAAGGATCCTATTCTACATATAAGTTTGGCGGAATCCAACGGGATTGACGAGATAAAAATCAAGCCTGAAAAAAACCATGTCAGTGTAAAACTTTTATTGGCTAAAACAGGGACGCCTGAGCAATTGCAGCTGCAAATGCAAGTTGTCAATATGCTGAAGGAAGCTGGAGCTGAATCTGTAGGGATTCGCTTTGGGGAATTACCTGAGGAAGAATTGCAGAAGCATAGGGTAAACCCGAATGAAGATGGATTGGGATTGCTTTCGCCGAATTGCAAAACTAAATTCCTTGCCATCGCCAGCGGAAAAGGCGGAGTAGGAAAGTCGACTGTTTCTGTAAACTTGGCTGTCTCATTGGCCCGTCTTGGCAAAAAGGTTGGCTTGATTGATGCAGATATCTACGGATTCAGTGTGCCTGACATGATGGGTATCACAAAACGCCCGGTTGTTCGTTCTGAAAAAATCATTCCTGTTGAACGTAAAGGTGTTCAAGTTATTTCTATGGGCTTCTTTGTAGAAGACAATGCGCCAATCATCTGGAGAGGACCAATGCTTGGCAAAATGCTGACAAGCTTCTTTACTGAAGTGGAATGGGGCGATTTAGATTACCTATTGCTGGATTTACCTCCAGGAACAGGTGACGTTGCTTTGGATATCCACAGCAAACTGCCTGCATGCAAAGAAATAATCGTAACCACACCGCATCCTACTGCTGCATTTGTTGCCGCCCGTGCCGGCGCTATGGCGCTTCAAACAGACCATGAAGTCATCGGTGTAGTGGAGAATATGTCTTATTTTGAAAGCAAAGTGACCAAAGAGAAGGAATACGTTTTTGGTTCAGGCGGCGGAGAAAAACTGGCTGAAGAATTGCGGACAGTCGTTCTTGGAAAATTGCCTTTGCAGCAGCCTGATTGGAATGAAGAAGATTTTGCACCATCCATTTATGAGCCCGACCACAAAGTCGGAAGCGTTTATATGGATATCGCCAAGAAAGTGGCTGCTATTCTCGATAAAGAATAAAATAAGAAAACAAGATATATGGCATACCTTGTTGAATGAAATAAAAAGGAGCAGACGCATCAACGCATCTGCTCCTTTTCTGTGTAAGCGGGATGAGCTTGTACGGTTTAACCGCCGCTTTTCTGTTATTCCCCACTCGATTCTTTTTGGCTGCTGCCTTTGCTTGCGGATGAGTTGTCCTGGCTGGAGCCATCGCCGGCTTTTTTCTTAGATTCCGCCGGCAGTTCCTCGGCAGCTTTGATGAGCAACGTTTCCAATTTTGCTTTTACTAATGGACTATCCATCGTTTCCAGCAACACCTTTTTCACTTCATCGCGCATTTTGCTACTTTTTAAAAGCGACAATAATTCTTTTTCCATTTCGGGATCTTTCCACATTTGCATGAGCAATTTTTGATAATCAGGATCTTTCATTAAATCCTTTAATACTTTTTTATGCTCCGTTTCGAGCCCTTTGGCATAGCTGCTCACGAATTTGGGGTCTTTGAACATCTTCTCCCAAAATTTTTTTGCTTTGTCGGAAGTAAGGTTTTGTTCTATAGCTTCTTTTACTGTTTTCTGATCCATCACCATTTCATTTTTGACTTTGTCACTGGAAAGAACGTCTTGGATGGCTTTTTTACCATCATCTGTTTTCAGTATATCGACAACCATTTTTTTGGTTTCTTCATAATCCATTTTATTATCTGTTTCCGTTTGTTTTCCGGAGCAGCCTGACAAAACCAATACTAATAAAAAGGGCAGGACTGTGAATGTATATTTCATGATGCGGTCTCCTTTATATGCAAATTACTATAGTTAATATGAGAATAATGAAGAAAATTATTCATTCAGTCGGGAAGTTGTGGTATTTTCTACAAGCAATTGGTACAATTATTCATTATAGCAAAATATTGGAGGAACAAAGGTGAGTAGTCGTAATCTAGTACGTTTGTTTTTAACAACTCTGTTGCTGGGTGGATTATCTACAGGAATTATTGGCTTTGTGGTCAGATGGGATAAGTATCAAGATATTTTTGCTGCCGGCGCGATTGGTGACATTATTGCTGCGTTTATTTGGTTTATTGGTGTAGGATTGATTTTCAGCGTAATTAGTCAAATGGGCTTTTTTGCTTATCTGACTGTTCACCGTTTCGGATTGGGCCTGTTCAAGAGTTTATGGAGCCCTGTTCAAGTTATCCTGACTATACTTGTTGTTTTTGATTTGATTTATTTTCGGTTTCTCAGCTTTGGGAAGGATGACGGTGTCATAAAGTACGCCATTTTAGGAATTTCTTTATTGGTGGTCGGATTCATCATCGCACTTATTAAAGCGAAGATAACCAATAAAAAGGCATTTATTCCTTCTTTATTTTTTATGGTCGTTGTGACTGTTATTGAATTGGTGCCTGTATTGCGGGTAAATGCAAATGATTGGCTGTATTTTATGATTATTCCATTGGTTATATGCAACAGTTATCAGCTCTTAATCCTTCATAAAATAAATAAAAAGTCAGAAGAAGAACTGGCAGCCAAACGGGGAAAGGCTAGCCAAACAGTTAAGAATAAAGTGCAAAAAGCATAAAGAAAGAGAGGCTGAGATGATCAGCCTCTCTTTCTTTATGCTATTTTACTTCTTCCGTTTTGACAGATGAATTTGAGAGCATTTCAGATACAGTGACAATCTTAAGCCCTTTGTCCCTAATGCTAGACAGAATTTCAGGGAGAGCTTTAGCTGTTTGTTTGGCAGAGTCGGAGGCGTGGAACAATAGTATGTCCCCCTGCTTTGTTTCATCGATATTTTTTACAATGCGGGCAACTCCTGGATTGGTCCAATCTTTTGAATCAATGCTCCAATGTACAATGGTAAAGCCGAATTTTTCACTGATATTTAATAACCGTTTATCGAAATGCCCAGTAGGAGCACGTAGATAGTTAATGTCTGTTATGCCTAATTTGCGGAAGGCTTCTTTGGCTTTCATAATATCACGGGTAATTTCTTCACTTTCTGCCTGGGAGTAATCAAGATAATTATAGCCAAGCATTCCTACTTCATAGCCTTGGTCGATAATTTGTTCCAAAATGTGCGGGTGCCGCTCTGCCCAGGAACCTGATAAAAAGAAGGTTGCATTTCTTACATTATTGTTTTTCAGTGTTTGTAAAATAGCAGGCGCTTTTTCATCGCCCCAACCGATATTGAATGTTAGTGCAACATTCCTTTCACCTTTATAAATAGCTTTAGGTCCACTTTTGGTAGAAAAGACCGGGTTACCAGGACCGTACTGTACATATAGGAACCAGGCAGTGACAAATGCAAGTGCAAGAAAAAAAAGATACTTTTTCACTTTCTTGGCCTGAATAGTCATAAAAAAATTCACAATCATCCCCCCATCAAACTCTATATAAAAAGGGTATGCTTGTACGTTTCCTATATGACACTCCATGTACATATTTTTGGAGCGATTGGAGCAGGATATAGGAATCTGTTCGGAAAGTGAGGGCTTAAATGGATGTTAGGATTGTTGATCAGCCAAAAAGAGCGTGAGGAAATAGAGTATCTTCTTAAAAGGGAGTTGGATGAGTTATTATATGATTTTAAGGATGAGCGCCTTGAGGGGATTGTCAGGCGCGCCATGGAAGAACGCTATCACATCTTGTTCCGGCTCTTTATGAAAGTGGCTCCGCCGCAAGTATGTATGAAGTACGCAAGATCTAGAAAATAAAATGTATGATTCTATTTAAAAAAGTGATTGACTTCGTTATATTCTCTTGGTATATTTATAAACGTCGCTGAAACAACTAAACAAACGCTTTGAAAAAACAGTTGAAAAAGTTGTTGACAGTGAACTTCCTAAAATGTTATATTAATCAAGTCGCTGCTGAGCGGCATGAAAACATTTTTCAAAAAAAGATTGACACAAAAAAGAAGCTATGTTAAAATAAAAAAGCTTCTTATGAGCAATCAATAATGTTCTTTGAAAACTAAACAAGACAACACGTCAACGTTAATTCTAAACGAAGTTCCAACAGAGTTGGAACAAACAAGTTTTATTTTATGAGCAAGTCAAACACTTATTGGAGAGTTTGATCCTGGCTCAGGACGAACGCTGGCGGCGTGCCTAATACATGCAAGTCGAGCGGACAGAAGGGAGCTTGCTCCCGGAAGTCAGCGGCGGACGGGTGAGTAACACGTGGGCAACCTGCCTATAAGACTGGGATAACTCCGGGAAACCGGGGCTAATACCGGATAGTTTCTTCCTCCACATGGAGGAAGAGGGAAAGATGGTTTCGGCTATCGCTTATAGATGGGCCCGCGGTGCATTAGCTAGTTGGTAAGGTAACGGCTTACCAAGGCAACGATGCATAGCCGACCTGAGAGGGTGATCGGCCACACTGGGACTGAGACACGGCCCAGACTCCTACGGGAGGCAGCAGTAGGGAATCTTCCGCAATGGACGAAAGTCTGACGGAGCAACGCCGCGTGAACGAAGAAGGCCTTCGGGTCGTAAAGTTCTGTTGTTAGGGAAGAACAAGTACCAGAGTAACTGCTGGTACCTTGACGGTACCTAACCAGAAAGCCACGGCTAACTACGTGCCAGCAGCCGCGGTAATACGTAGGTGGCAAGCGTTGTCCGGAATTATTGGGCGTAAAGCGCGCGCAGGCGGTCCTTTAAGTCTGATGTGAAAGCCCACGGCTCAACCGTGGAGGGTCATTGGAAACTGGGGGACTTGAGTACAGAAGAGGAAAGCGGAATTCCAAGTGTAGCGGTGAAATGCGTAGATATTTGGAGGAACACCAGTGGCGAAGGCGGCTTTCTGGTCTGTAACTGACGCTGAGGCGCGAAAGCGTGGGGAGCAAACAGGATTAGATACCCTGGTAGTCCACGCCGTAAACGATGAGTGCTAAGTGTTAGAGGGTTTCCGCCCTTTAGTGCTGCAGCAAACGCATTAAGCACTCCGCCTGGGGAGTACGGTCGCAAGACTGAAACTCAAAGGAATTGACGGGGGCCCGCACAAGCGGTGGAGCATGTGGTTTAATTCGAAGCAACGCGAAGAACCTTACCAGGTCTTGACATCCTCTGACACTCCTAGAGATAGGACGTTCCCCTTCGGGGGACAGAGTGACAGGTGGTGCATGGTTGTCGTCAGCTCGTGTCGTGAGATGTTGGGTTAAGTCCCGCAACGAGCGCAACCCTTGATCTTAGTTGCCAGCATTCAGTTGGGCACTCTAAGGTGACTGCCGGTGACAAACCGGAGGAAGGTGGGGATGACGTCAAATCATCATGCCCCTTATGACCTGGGCTACACACGTGCTACAATGGATGGTACAAAGGGCAGCGAAACCGCGAGGTTTAGCCAATCCCATAAAGCCATTCTCAGTTCGGATTGCAGGCTGCAACTCGCCTGCATGAAGCCGGAATCGCTAGTAATCGCGGATCAGCATGCCGCGGTGAATACGTTCCCGGGCCTTGTACACACCGCCCGTCACACCACGAGAGTTTGTAACACCCGAAGTCGGTGGGGTAACCTTTATGGAGCCAGCCGCCTAAGGTGGGACAGATGATTGGGGTGAAGTCGTAACAAGGTAGCCGTATCGGAAGGTGCGGCTGGATCACCTCCTTTCTAAGGAAATTAGAAGAATGTTACGTGACTGTCTTGTTTAGTTTTGAGAGAGCATCATCTTTCTCAAAACTCAGTTGGATCAGCTTAGGCTGGCCGACAACATTGTTCCTTGAAAACTAGATAACAGTAAAGTAAACAAACACACCAAGTAACACCATCATTTCTTGCGAAATGATTTGAAGTACGCTTTGTACAACAAAGCGCCACTGACCATAATGGTTAAGTTAGAAAGGGCGCACGGTGGATGCCTTGGCACTAGGAGCCGATGAAGGACGGGACTAACACCGATATGCTTTGGGGAGCTGTAAGTAAGCTTTGATCCAGAGATTTCCGAATGGGGAAACCCACTGTTCGTAATGGAACAGTATCCTTACCTGAATACATAGGGTATGGAAGGCAGACCCGGGGAACTGAAACATCTAAGTACCCGGAGGAAGAGAAAGCAAACGCGATTTCCTGAGTAGCGGCGAGCGAAACGGAAGATAGCCCAAACCGAAAGGCTTGCCTTTCGGGGTTGTAGGACACTCTATATGGAGTTACAAAGGAACGGGGTAGATGAAGAGGCATGGAAAGGCCTGTCAAAGAAGGTAACAACCCTGTAGTCGAAACTTCGTTCCCTCTTGAGTGGATCCTGAGTACGGCGGGACACGAGGAATCCCGTCGGAAGCAGGGAGGACCATCTCCCAAGGCTAAATACTACCTAGTGACCGATAGTGAACCAGTACCGTGAGGGAAAGGTGAAAAGCACCCCGGGAGGGGAGTGAAATAGACCCTGAAACCGTGTGCCTACAAGTAGTCAGAGCTCATTTATGAGTGATGGCGTGCCTTTTGTAGAATGAACCGGCGAGTTACGATTACATGCAAGGTTAAGTTGAAGAGACGGAGCCGCAGCGAAAGCGAGTCTGAATAGGGCGAATGAGTATGTGGTCGTAGACCCGAAACCAGGTGATCTACCCATGTCCAGGGTGAAGTTCAGGTAACACTGAATGGAGGCCCGAACCCACGCACGTTGAAAAGTGCGGGGATGAGGTGTGGGTAGCGGAGAAATTCCAATCGAACCTGGAGATAGCTGGTTCTCTCCGAAATAGCTTTAGGGCTAGCCTCGATTGTTAGAGTCTTGGAGGTAGAGCACTGATTGGACTAGGGGCCCTCATCGGGTTACCGAATTCAGTCAAACTCCGAATGCCAAAGACTTATCATCGGGAGTCAGACTGCGAGTGATAAGATCCGTAGTCAAGAGGGAAACAGCCCAGACCACCAGCTAAGGTCCCAAAGTATACGTTAAGTGGAAAAGGATGTGGAGTTGCTTAGACAACCAGGATGTTGGCTTAGAAGCAGCCACCATTTAAAGAGTGCGTAATAGCTCACTGGTCGAGTGACTCTGCGCCGAAAATGTACCGGGGCTAAACGTATCACCGAAGCTGTGGATGCATACCGTATGGTATGCGTGGTAGGAGAGCGTTCTAAGTGCTGTGAAGTCAGACCGGAAGGACTGGTGGAGCGCTTAGAAGTGAGAATGCCGGTATGAGTAGCGAAAGAAGGGTGAGAATCCCTTCCACCGAATGCCTAAGGTTTCCTGAGGAAGGCTCGTCCGCTCAGGGTTAGTCGGGACCTAAGCCGAGGCCGAAAGGCGTAGGCGATGGACAACAGGTTGATATTCCTGTACCACCTCTTTATCGTTTGAGCAATGGAGGGACGCAGTAAGATAGAGTAAGCGCACTGTTGGATATGTGCGTCTAAGCAGTTAGGCTGGCAATGAGGCAAATCCCATTGCCGTGAAGGCGGAGCTGTGATAGCGAGGGAAATTTAGTACCGAAGTTCTTGATTCTACACTGCCAAGAAAAGCTTCTAGCGAGATAAAAGGTGCCCGTACCGCAAACCGACACAGGTAGGCGAGGAGAGAATCCTAAGGTGTGCGAGAGAACTCTCGTTAAGGAACTCGGCAAAATGACCCCGTAACTTCGGGAGAAGGGGTGCTCTGGTAGGGTGCAAGCCCGAGAGAGCCGCAGTGAATAGGCCCAGGCGACTGTTTAGCAAAAACACAGGTCTCTGCGAAGCCGCAAGGCGAAGTATAGGGGCTGACGCCTGCCCGGTGCTGGAAGGTTAAGAGGAGAGGTTAGCGCAAGCGAAGCTTTGAATCGAAGCCCCAGTAAACGGCGGCCGTAACTATAACGGTCCTAAGGTAGCGAAATTCCTTGTCGGGTAAGTTCCGACCCGCACGAAAGGCGTAACGATCTGGGCACTGTCTCAACGAGAGACTCGGTGAAATTATAGTACCTGTGAAGATGCAGGTTACCCGCGACAGGACGGAAAGACCCCGTGGAGCTTTACTGCAGCCTGATATTGAATTTTGGTACAGCTTGTACAGGATAGGTAGGAGCCTTTGAAGCCGGAGCGCTAGCTTCGGTGGAGGCGTCGGTGGGATACTACCCTGGTTGTATTGAAATTCTAACCCGCACCCCTTATCGGGGTGGGAGACAGTGTCAGGCGGGCAGTTTGACTGGGGCGGTCGCCTCCTAAAATGTAACGGAGGCGCCCAAAGGTTCCCTCAGAATGGTTGGAAATCATTCGTAGAGTGCAAAGGCATAAGGGAGCTTGACTGCGAGACCTACAAGTCGAGCAGGGACGAAAGTCGGGCTTAGTGATCCGGTGGTTCCGCATGGAAGGGCCATCGCTCAACGGATAAAAGCTACCCCGGGGATAACAGGCTTATCTCCCCCAAGAGTCCACATCGACGGGGAGGTTTGGCACCTCGATGTCGGCTCATCGCATCCTGGGGCTGTAGTCGGTCCCAAGGGTTGGGCTGTTCGCCCATTAAAGCGGTACGCGAGCTGGGTTCAGAACGTCGTGAGACAGTTCGGTCCCTATCCGTCGCGGGCGTAGGAAATTTGAGAGGAGCTGTCCTTAGTACGAGAGGACCGGGATGGACGCACCTCTGGTGTACCAGTTGTCTTGCCAAAGGCATCGCTGGGTAGCTATGTGCGGACGGGATAAGTGCTGAAAGCATCTAAGCATGAAGCCCCCCTCAAGATGAGATTTCCCATAGCGTCAAGCTAGTAAGACCCCTGAGAGATGATCAGGTTGATAGGTTCGAGATGGAAGTGTGGCGACACATGGAGTTGACGGATACTAATCGGTCGAGGACTTAACCAAATTGTTGTTTGATTTACTTTTGACTCTGTTATCTAGTTTTGAAGGAATAAATTTCTTCTTGAAACATTTATAGAGCATATTATAATAGATATTGTCCTGTAAATGAAAAAGCAATAGGCTCAATTGTCTGGTAATGATGGCGAAGAGGTCACACCCGTTCCCATTCCGAACACGGAAGTTAAGCTCTTCAGCGCCGATGGTAGTTGGGGGTTTCCCCCTGCGAGAGTAGGACGTTGCCAGGCTCATATTGTTCCGCAGTAGCTCAGTGGTAGAGCACTCGGCTGTTAACCGAGCGGTCGTAGGTTCGAATCCTACCTGCGGAGCCATTTATTGCTTCCATAGCTCAGCAGGTAGAGCACTTCCATGGTAAGGAAGAGGTCACCGGTTCGAGTCCGGTTGGAAGCTTCATTCAACGAGATCTTCATAATTTGGCCCGTTGGTCAAGCGGTTAAGACACCGCCCTTTCACGGCGGTAACACGGGTTCGAATCCCGTACGGGTCACCATTTAAAATATATTTTTTTGGAGGATTAGCTCAGCTGGGAGAGCATCTGCCTTACAAGCAGAGGGTCGGCGGTTCGATCCCGTCATCCTCCACCATATTTTTCTTACAATGCCGGTGTAGCTCAGTTGGTAGAGCAACTGACTTGTAATCAGTAGGTCGGGGGTTCGACTCCTCTTGCCGGCATCTTCAACTTAATATCGGAGGGGTAGCGAAGTGGCTAAACGCGGCGGACTGTAAATCCGCTCCTTTGGGTTCGGCAGTTCGAATCTGCCCCCCTCCACCATTTTTTTAGTGGACAAGTTATATATTATCTTGATGAAGGATACTATAAACTTACCACCTATTTTTATGTTATAATCTTTGGGCTATAGCCAAGCGGTAAGGCAACGGATTTTGATTCCGTCATGCGAAGGTTCGAATCCTTCTAGCCCAGCCATTTTTATGAGCCATTAGCTCAGTTGGTAGAGCATCTGACTTTTAATCAGAGGGTCGAAGGTTCGAATCCTTCATGGCTCACTCTTTATACAATATTGGGGCCTTAGCTCAGCTGGGAGAGCGCCTGCCTTGCACGCAGGAGGTCAGCGGTTCGATCCCGCTAGGCTCCACCATTACACTACATACTATTATTCAGTGTTAGCCTTTCAAAGGTTTAACACTTTTTTTTATGAAAAAAAGTGGTTCTTTACTAAATGTAAGGGTGTCCCAAACATGATAAGCGATTATCTTTTCAAGCTATATTAAGCAATATATAGGAAATAACTCATATGAAGGAATAGAGTAGATAGATGAGCGAGGGTACCCTTTATGTCCCGCTTGTATAAAGAGGAACTGGCCATCTGCTTTGATGGAATACATAGAAAATGAACAACTATAGCTAGTAAATACAGTCGAATCGCGCACCGGATGGTTCCAAAAATAGGCATTCGCACGCAATCTAGACTGGGAATAGAAAAAAACCACTATTGATGATGGAGCATAGTTTCCAATACTTACTACTTTTTTACTACATGTATAAAATATTGAATAAATTTATGATCCATAGCAATATGAGGCTTTTGTGCGTGAGTAAATATACAAAATAATGCAGAGTTGAGTCATTTGTTCCATATACGATAAAATATGTATATAACGTTTTGAAAGGGGTTTCATATGAAAAGGGAGATTTCAATTATAGGGGTACCGATGGATTTGGGGCAAAGTCGCCGTGGAGTGGATATGGGTCCAAGTGCTATCCGCTATGCAGGTGTAATTGATCGACTTGAAAGATTGAATTATACAGTTGAAGATTTAGGGGATATAGCTATACCATCAAGGGAAAATAAAATAGATGCAGATGGCAGCGGCATAAAAAATTTGGAACAGGTTAGTGAAGCAAGCTGGAATATTGCTAAGGCCGTGGATGAGGTATTGGTGAAAGAAGGGTTTCCTTTATTGCTTGGCGGAGACCATAGCATGGCTATGGGAAGCATAGCAGGGATAGCTAAGCATTATAAACAATTAGGCGTTATTTGGTATGATGCCCATGGAGATTTAAATACATTGGAAACCTCTCCTTCCGGAAATGCACACGGTATGCCATTAGCAGCAAATCTTGGTCTGGGGCATCCGAAATTGACCAATATTCTAAATTACAGCCCAAAGTTAAAGCCAGAGAATATTGTAATCATTGGAGCCAGATCGTTGGATGAAGGGGAAAGGCAGCTTATAAAGGAAAAGAACATAAAAGTATATACGATGCACGAAATTGACCGTAAGGGAATGACGGCTGTGATGGCTGAGACAATCCAGTATTTGAAGGAAAGGACTGACGGGGTTCATTTATCGCTTGATTTGGACGGTTTAGATCCAGATGATGCACCAGGAGTCGGAACACCGGTTATGGGAGGCATATCATACCGTGAGAGCCATTTAGCGATGGAGATGTTGGCTGAATCCGACATAATCACTTCTGCGGAATTTGTAGAAGTAAATCCGATTTTGGATGAACGGAACAGAACAGCTGCCACTGCTGTAGCATTAATGGGATCTTTATTCGGGGAAACATTGTTATAAGGGAAAAATAAGAAGCAGGGCTTAAATAAGCTACTGCTTTTTTGTTAGGTGTAAATATTTAATAATGAGATTATCTAATTCTGTACTGATCTGGACAACTTGGTGATCGTTAAAAGAAGTAGCAGCAGCAAGGAATATCATTCTCTCTCTAGTAGTTTCAATAGTGTTTAATAACTGGCTCACTTCGGCGGGCATAAGTAAGTCCTCCTTCTGGAAATAAATGTTTCCACGGTATTTACCCAGTGTTTTTATATATTAAACCTAAAATGTGAAAAAATGATAAAATAAAAGAAATATTTATTTGAAACCTTTATGCATGGCATTCGTAAATAACGTATAGCCGCATAGGGCGGAGGTTAAGTGGGAAATGGAATTACTCGTAAAACAAAGGATTAAGGATGTCTTAAAGGGAGATCATAATGCCTTCGGTGAAGTGGTTGAAATCTATAAAGATAAAGTTTTTCAACTATGTTATCGAATGCTCGGGAATCGGCATGAAGCCGAGGATATGGCCCAGGAAGCTTTTGTGAGGGCTTTTGTCAATATCCATAGCTTCAATATCAAACGTAAATTTTCTACGTGGCTTTACCGAATTGCCACTAATTTGTGCATTGACCGGATCAGGAAGAAGAAACCTGATTATTATTTGGATGCAGAGATAGCCGGAGCAGAGGGGCTTAATATGTATTCCCAGGTTGCATCAGATACGAAGATGCCCGAGGATGAAGTCGAAAGCTTAGAACTCCAAGATCGAATTCAAAAAGAAATCCTTAAACTTCCGGAAAAGTACCGTACAGTTATTGTCCTTAAATATATAGAAGAATTATCGCTAAAGGAAATCGGAGAAATTCTTGATTTGCCCATCGGCACTATTAAAACCCGTATCCATCGTGGGCGGGAGGCATTAAGAAAGCAATTAAGCAATTTATAAAAGAGCAGGTGACAATTAATGAAATGTTCAGATGAAATCATCGAATATATGCATGAATACCTAGATAATCAGATAAGCACAGAACATGAAAGCATATTGCGCCATCATCTGCAGGATTGTGTAGATTGCCAAAATCATTTTCATGAACTGAAGAAGGCGATCCTCTTTGTACAGAGTTCATCTCATATAAATGCTCCTTCCGATTTTACACAGAAAGTAATGGCAAGTTTGCCTAGAGAAACGAAAAAAGCAGGTGCCAAGCGCTGGCTGAAAAACCACCCGCTCCTTACCGCCGCTTCGTTATTTATCGTATTGATGGGCGGGTCACTATTTTCCAATTGGAAGGAAGACTATCAGTTTTCTTTTTCGAAGCAGCCTGATTTAGTGGTTGATAATAATACGGTCATTGTGCCTGAAGGAAAGACCATATCAGGCGATGTGGTGGTCAGGAATGGCAATATTAAAATCGAAGGAAAAGTAGACGGCAATGTGACTGTCATAAACGGTGATAAATATATGGCATCAGCAGGGCATGTTTCTGGCGATATCGAAGAAATCGATGAGATGTTCGGGTGGCTCTGGTACAGCATCAAAGATACGTTTAAGCAGGCTATGAACGCCATCACAGGAGATAAGCAAGAACCTCAATCATCCAAATGACCATTGGATGATTTTTCTCGTTGGCAGGCAGCAGCGGAGGATTATAGGCTTTTAATTGGTGTTGGGTAAATATGTGGTATAATGGTAAAGTTAAATTGCAAATTAAAAGGTAAGCATATACCCAAATGGAGGAAGTAACATGATGTCATTATCCAACTTTACTTTCTTTGACATTATTACGAATGTTGTAGATATAATCCTAGTATGGTTTGTTATATATAAAACACTGATGGTTATTAAAGGGACAAAGGCCGTTCAATTATTGAAGGGGATCTTTGTTATTATAGTTGTGAAAAGCTTGAGCGGCCTTTTTGGGCTGAATACGCTCGGATGGCTGATGGAGCAGGCGATGAGCTGGGGATTCATAGCGATTATCGTCATCTTCCAGCCAGAGTTGAGACGTGCATTGGAGCAGTTAGGGCGCGGAAAACTCTTTACCAGGGGCATGGCGCAGGAAGAGAACGAAACAGAGCAAGCCGTCGAAGCGATTTCAAAAGCTGTTTCTTATATGGCTAAACGTAGAATAGGCGCCTTGATTTCAATCGAACGTGAGACAGGTTTGACAGAGTATATAGAAACAGGAATTCCGCTTGATTCAAAGATATCGGCTGAATTGTTGATCAACATATTTATCCCGAATACGCCGTTGCATGATGGGGCTGTTATTCTTCAAAAGAATAAGGTAGCCGCTGCTGCGTGTTATTTACCGTTATCGGAGAGCCCTTTCATCTCTAAAGAATTAGGTACAAGACACAGGGCTGCGCTTGGAGTCAGTGAAGTGACAGATTGCCTGACTGTCGTTGTGTCAGAAGAAACTGGAGGAGTCTCACTAACCCGGAATGGTGATTTGCATAGGGACTTGACCCCGGAAGAATTCAAAGAGATGCTAACGAAAGAGCTATCGAATGCTTTCAAAGCGACAGCTCCTGCTCGATGGAATTGGAGGGGAAAGAAAAATGGATAAGCTGATAGAAACCCCATGGTTTGTAAAGGTCGTGGCCCTATTATTGGCAGCCCTTCTATATATTTCGGTTAATTTCGAGCCGAACAACCAAGCCGGCAGCTTCAATACGCCATCCCAGAAGGATAAGGTGATAGTGGATTCCGTTCCGGTCGAGGTTTATTATGACAGAGATAACTTGGTCGTAACAGGTGTCCCAAAAACGGTGGATGTAACCTTATATGGACCAAAGAATTTGATTTTGCCAGCTAAAAGTTCACGCGAGTTTAAAGTGTATCTGGACCTTTCTGATCCTGAAATACAATTGGGCAAGCGTAAAGTAGCATTAAAAGTAAGAGATTTAAATGATAAGATCAAAGCAACGATCACTCCTGATTACGTGGATATTTCCATCCAGGAAAAAGTAACTAAAGAATTCTCAGTAGAACCGGAATTCAACCGTACGTTGCTTGATAACGGCTATATTGTCGACAAATCCAAACTGAAGATAAAGCCCGAGCATGTCAAAATTACAGGTGCGAAAGATGTCATTGAACAAATCGCTTACGTGAAGGCAGTCATCAATTTGGATGATGGGGTAAAAGATACGGTCAATGTAAAAGCTAAAGTACGGGCGTTGGACAAAAATCTAAATAAACTGGATGTTTCGATTGATCCAGGCTATATCAATGTGGAAGTACCAATCGAAATTCCAAGCAAAGAAATGTCGGTTTTGCCGGTTGAATCCGGCAAACCCAAAGATGGGATAACAATCGGAAAGCTGAAGGCTGACCCTTCGAGGGTGACTCTCTATGGGAAACAATCGATTTTGGATGCAATGGACCAACTTCAGATCCCTGTCGATATAAGCAAAATTGATGAATCGACCACCATAGAGGTTCCAATCGATTTGCCTGAAGGAGTAAGCGCTTCTTCCGTGCAAAAGGTGAAGGTTACGATAGAAGCGAAACAGGCATCCGCAACAGAGGATAATGAGAATAATAAGGATGAAGAAACAACGCCGGACGATAAGCCAACGAACACAGATCCGCCGGCAACAGACGATAAGCAGCAGGACATTACGAAAACCTTCCAGAATGTGAAGATAAGGTATAATGGTTTGGGAGAAGATATGGATCTCGCCTTCTTATCACCGGGCCAGGGAATGACAAGCATCACTGTTACCGGTCCACAAAATGATATCAACAATCTGAAATCTACAGATTTACAGGCATTCATTAATGTGGCTGAGCTGCTCGAGGGAGAGCATTCCGTACCTGTTTCTGTGAAGCTGCCTAACAGCCTGAAAGGGCAAGCAGGAGATTCATCCGCAAAAGTTTCAATCACTAAGAAAAACGTAGAAACCTCGGGAAGTAATTCAAAAGATCCCTCTGAGACATGAGGGATCGGGCTTCCTCAAAAGGCCTGCCTTATAGTCAGAGAGGTTCACATAAATAATCAGTCTACTATACACTGATATATGGTTGACTTTATTGTGCTTAATCACAATAAAACACATGAAGGAGAGATATTTTAACATGGGTAAATATTTTGGAACTGATGGAGTAAGAGGTGTGGCTAACAGTGAATTAACACCTGAGTTGGCCTTTAAGCTGGGCCGTTTTGGCGGATATGTGCTGACTAAGCATACAGACCGTCGACCAAAGGTGCTAATTGGCCGTGATACCAGAATTTCAGGGCATATGCTTGAAGGTGCCCTTGTGGCAGGCCTATTATCCATCGGAGCAGAAGTAATGCGGCTTGGTGTAATTTCAACACCGGGAGTGGCATACTTAACAAAAGCGTTAAGTGCTGAAGCTGGCGTCATGATTTCAGCATCGCACAACCCAGTTGCAGATAATGGCATTAAATTCTTCGGGAACGACGGCTATAAGCTTTCTGATGAGGAAGAAGAAGAAATAGAACAATTAATGGATCTTGAGGAAGATACACTGCCTAGACCGGTAGGGGCAGATTTAGGGCAAGTGAATGATTATTTCGAAGGAGGACAGAAATACCTGTCTTACTTGAAGCAATCAGTCGATGAAGATTTCACAGGATTGCATGTAGCTCTTGATTGCGCACATGGAGCTACATCATCATTGGCAACACATTTATTTGCAGACTTGGATGCCGATATTTCAACGATGGGGTCTTCTCCAAACGGATTGAATATCAATGACGGAGTGGGATCGACTCATCCAGAAGCGCTGTCGTCATTCGTAAAAGAAAAAAAAGCCGATGTAGGCCTTGCTTTTGATGGCGATGGGGACAGGATCATTGCGGTGGATGAAAATGGGGAAATCGTCGATGGCGACCAAATCCTTTATATATGCGGCAAGTATTTAAGCGAGCATAACCGCTTGAAGCATAATACGGTGGTATCAACTGTTATGAGTAATCTTGGCTACTACAAAGCGCTTGAAGCACATGGCATTCAATCTGCACAGACTGCCGTAGGCGACCGCTATGTTGTTGAAGAGATGAAGAATAAAGGATATAACCTTGGAGGAGAACAATCCGGCCATATTATTTTCCTTGATTACAATACAACAGGAGACGGTATGCTGACAGGACTGCAGCTCGTCAATATTATGAAAATGACGAAAAAGCCTCTTTCTGAATTAGCGAGTGAAATGAAAAAATTCCCGCAAAAGCTTGTGAATGTGCGTGTGACGGATAAACATCATGTGACGGAAAACGAAAAGGTGGCTGCTGTCATCGCCGATGTGGAAAAAGAAATGGATGGCAACGGGCGCATCCTAGTTCGCCCATCGGGAACAGAACCATTAGTTCGTGTTATGGCAGAAGCTCCATCACAGGAACAATGTGACCAATATGTACATCGAATTTGTACAGTTGTTGAAAGCGAAATGGGATTAAAAGAGTAATAATAGGGTATTTCATATGCATAAGAAGCACACATTCCGCTTCTTATGCATATTTTTATAATAAGACATCTTTTTGCCAGAGGTTGACAGCGTTTGGTAAAGATAACCATGGTTGTTGACGTATTCACAATCATAGGTTATGATTATTCTGCTTTCATAAAAAAGCATGTCTACTCCAATTATGAAGGAAAGGTGGGTACAGACTACTATCGGAAAATGAAAGCGTTAAGAAGTGAACAAAGCGCCAGAACTAGACCGGGGAGTGGTTTAGTTGACGAGGTGGAGGTTTATCGATCATTCGGCGGGTACCTCCCAGTTGAAGTGCACAACTGTCTATTTCTTCTCCAAAACAGTAGGGCAACCTACTCGACAAAGAGTTGAAAATGCACACACTTAAATGAAAATAATTAGAGATAAGGGGACAGGAATGTCCCCGGACATTCTTGTTCCCTTCTTTTACTCAATAGGAGGAACAGGATATGTGTGGAATCGTTGGATATATAGGAAACCTAGATGCAAAGGGAATTTTGCTGAAAGGACTTGAGAAACTTGAATACAGAGGCTATGATTCAGCCGGCATTGCTGTCATGAATAACGGGGGCGTGCATGTATTCAAGGAAAAGGGACGCATTGCCGATTTACGCAAAATCGTTGACTCAAATGTATTCGCACAGACAGGGATCGGACATACAAGATGGGCGACCCACGGTGTGCCGAATCATGAGAATGCGCATCCCCACCAAAGCACAACTGAACGTTTTACGCTTGTGCATAATGGTGTGATCGAGAACTATGAAATCCTTAAAAAAGAATATTTGGCGGATGTTTCCTTCAAAAGTGATACAGATACAGAAGTGATTGTAGAATTGATCGAGCATTTCGTCTTAACAGAAGACCTTTCCGTCGAAAAAGCATTCTGCAAAACACTTTCTTTATTGAAAGGTTCCTATGCAATCGCTCTTCTGGATGAGCAAAACAATGGCACTATTTTTGTAGGTAAAAATAAAAGCCCATTACTTGTAGGAGTGGGAGATACATTCAATGTGGTTGCTTCCGATGCGATGGCGATGCTTCAGGTGACTGACCAATTCATCGAATTAATGGATAAGGAAATTGTGATTGTCACACATGAACATGTCACAATCAAAAAACTCGATGGCACCGAGGTTTCACGCGATCCGTATACAGCCGAGCTGGATGCGGGAGATATCGAAAAAGGGACATATCCTCACTATATGCTGAAGGAGATCGATGAGCAGCCGCTCGTAATTCGTAAGATCATCCAATCTTACCAAAATGACAACGGAAGTCTGACCATCGCAGAGGATATTTTAGAAGCGATGAAGAGTTCAGACCGAATCTATATTATCGCTTGCGGAACAAGCTATCATGCAGGTTTAGTCGGTAAGCAATTCATAGAAAAGTTGGCCGAAATTCCTGTAGAAGTACATGTGGCTTCCGAGTTTAGCTATAATATGCCATTGCTGTCCAAGAAACCATTGTTCATCTTCATTTCACAAAGTGGCGAAACAGCTGATTCACGGGCTGTACTTGTAGCCATCAAAGAATTGGGCTATAAGGCGTTAACTATTACGAACGTGCCGGGTTCTACATTATCCCGCGAAGCGGATTACACTTTATTGCTTCATGCAGGCCCTGAAATTGCTGTTGCCAGCACTAAGGCTTATACAGCGCAAATTGCCGTGTTGTCCATCTTAGCCCAGGCAACTGCCCAATCTAAAGGCATGGAAGCGAAACTGGATCTTGTCCATGAGCTTGGCATTATTGCTAATGCAATGGAAGTGCTTTGCGGCAGCAAAGAAGACTTTGAAAGCATAGCACGTGAATTCTTGTCTGTAACACGCAACTGCTTCTTCATCGGCCGCGGCATCGATTATTTCGTTTGCTTGGAAGGTGCCCTTAAATTGAAGGAAATCTCTTATATTCAAGCAGAAGGCTTTGCCGGCGGTGAATTGAAGCATGGCACAATTGCCTTGATTGAAGAAGGGACTCCGGTAGTGGCGCTTGCGACACAGGAAGCGGTAAACTTAAGCATCCGCGGTAACGTGAAGGAAGTCGCTGCACGCGGCGCACATCCATGCATCATCAGCATGAAGGGCTTGGAACAAGAGGGAGACAGCTTTGTCATACCAGCCGTGCATGATTTATTAACACCTCTTATCTCTGTTATACCAACACAATTAATTGCTTACTATGCTGCTTTACACCGCGACTGCGATGTTGATAAACCAAGAAACTTGGCTAAGAGTGTGACGGTTGAATAAGTGATTAAAAAAGATACACTTTAAATTATAGTTATACCATCAAAAACCAACCTTGATACAACCTAAATACATGGTGTATCAAGGTTTTTTTTATTTTATTTCCTTTTTATTGGAAAGAAAAAAGACCACATCAAATGTGATCAATGACATTAAACATTATTCGTCATCCCATAAATCATCCCTGATATATAAGGAATTAACCATAATAACCAAACAATAATACTGAATTTGTGGAATTTCCCCATCATGTCTTTATCCTTTTTAATCAACACAATTGTAGCCCAGATAGCATGGAATAACATTAATAAAATGGCTAATAAACCAGTTATTCCGTGGAAACTAAATAAAGATCCTTCTGCTGCCATTTTTTCCATTATAGTTGTTCCGATCGTGTCGAAAACTAATCCAAACCAAAAAATGATGACATGCCATGGTTTTAATATATGTTGGAATTTCTCAGACCATACTCCTACAGAATAAAATAATAATGCTGCCGTAATACATATAATGGCTAATCCAAGCATTGAAATCACTCACTCTCTTTTTTAATCAGTGTTGCCTTTAAGCAAATAAATTATTGCTTGAGCCCAGTATATAAAACGAACATGAACGGCAGATGAACAGTGTATGTTCAGTAGTCTGGATGTTAGGGGATGGGATTTGGGACAACTTCTTAATTTGAAATAAGCCCTGTATTTTTATATGGAGGTTAGATGAGTGAAGGTATATACCAAAAGGAAAGCACATATTAGATAGGGCTCTAATATGTGCTTTTTTTTAAATTCTTAATCGTTGTTAACAATTAAATGCCAGTCAGTGGTCGTTGTATTCTTTCATACATTATAGTCTAATCTTAACTTCAGTACCGTCCTTAGCTTTGACATCCACGAGCACGATTCCCTTATATTTCTTCAGCTCCATGACGATCGGTTTTAGCGTTTTTTTATCTATGAGTGGAAAGGTAAAGTCTAGTTTTTTTCTTTCAAAGAACTCTTTTGTCCAATTGTTTAATTTTTGCTGTAAAAAGGTTGAAGACAAAATAGAAATAGCAATGTGTAACATCGCATATGGGACAGCGATTTTAAACCGAACGTCTTTTGCTTTCACTTTTACATGTATCATGCCGATCACTAATCAATAAAGACAGAAACGGTATCCCCGTTCGCTGATTTAACGTCGATGATTTGGCCGTCTAATTCGTTTTCAATGGCCTCAATAATAAGGTTTATGTCTATATCTTTTACGTATTTTTCCGATTGGGGAATGCTTGCTGCGATGCTGTGCCCAGCCATTAATACGACCTTGACCAGTTTTATAGGAAGATTAATTGTAACGTTATCATTTTCTGTTGATATAACACGTATTTTTAATGTTTTATCTAAATAGCCGGCTGGTTTTTCAACATTCCTAGTATTCATTTCTTCTTTCTCTTTTAATACTTGGATCAGTTCAGCGCCCTTATCCGCATCAATTTTACCATCCTGAACCATTTTTAACACTTTTGCTATTTCCTCTTTCATGAAAGCTACCTCCTTATTCTTCTTTTAAAAGCTTAATCGCTTCTTCAGGTGTGATTTCCCCATTTTCTAACATGGTGACCACTTTTTTCTCATCAACTTCATTTTTCTTTTTTTGCTCATATCCAAGGGATGAGATAATGTTTGTTAGTTTGCCGCGAACCGTAGGATATGATATCCCCAGTTCTTTTTCAACTTCTTTGATATTTCCTCTGCACGCTAAAAAGACTTCCACAAAATGAAGCTGATCCTTTGATAAGGATGCCAGCTTCGATAATTCAAACTCATTTTCAATCGTAGTATGACAATGAGAGCACTGTAACTTGGTGATTTTCAATGTTTTACTACATACAGGACAATTTGTAATTACTGGATAAGCCATATTGAACTTCCTTTCTGTTCGTTAATTCGATTATACATCAATTAATTGAAAGGTAAAATGTTAAATTTTAATTTTTTAAACCATAAAAGTAAAATATTTTAATTCTTTATTTAATATTATTGAACATTTTCTTGGTTTGTTTTTATTTTGGCCAGTATGTTTGAATTTTAGATATATTAGTGGTCATCCATGAGGATTGGACAATAATTATTTATCTGTTGATATTATGGGAGAAGGGCATATCCTCACTATCTCTAACAGTACATAAAGCAAAATAAGTTGGAATCTGCCAGCAATATTCATAAATTCTTAATGTTTTTATATAGTAGTTTTTTAAAATTGGCTTGTAGACTAAATGATATAAGACATTATAAGGTGGCGGCAGATATGAAAAAAACAATACACATCCTGTATTGGATTATTTTATGCTTTTATCTCTTTTTATTGGTCGATACTGTTTTTTTTGCAAGAGATAGTATGCGAAGTGTCAATTTCGTTCCTTTCCATATGATTTCACAAAATATACTGGTTGACGATGGCGTACAGTTTAAATGGGCCGATATGAATGTCTGGGGCAATATTTTGATGTTTGTTCCGGCCGGCATATATATAATGCTTCACGGTAAATCGCTGTCTGTTTGGAGAAATCTGCTCCATATCATTGGGTTAAGCATTACGATAGAAGTCATTCAGTTTATTTGTGCAAGAGGGGCAACGGATATTGATGATGTGATTTTAAATGCAATAGGCGGATTCCTTGGCATTATTGTTTATATGGTTTTTGCAAAGGTATTCAAATCAAGAGAGAGAATTAAAATGGCCATTGCTGTACTGTCGTTGATCGTAGGTATTCCGATAGTGATACTTACAATCATTTTAGCGATTGCCAATTAAAGAAGGTATTCAGTTTTCTTGGGAAAAACCTGTAACGTAAGGATGCCAATAAAAGCCTGTATTGAACAAACGGATGTTTAATGCAGGCTTTTATTGATTCTCTTCGATGATTAAATGATGGGAACGCAGATTTCACATTCGTGTTTGGAAACCATCTCTTCCGTATATCTTTCAAAAATAGGACGCTCGTCTATTCGATATCCTCTGTCCGCTAATTCGGCAAATAGGCTCCCCCATGCTTTTTGAATATCATCCGCTGTGTGCTTGACCATAAGGATGGCATATTTTCCGCCTGGAAGTTTGGTTTCTGCAACGATATGATCAAGTTGATACCCATCCGAGACAACAATGCCTGCGTCATACCGGCAATGTTCAGGCAAAGTTGTTTCAGGGTTATCATGGGAAATTCCTATGATGATGGTTGTCCGGGTAAGTAGATTGTTGGCAGCGCCCCATTTCTTCATTTGTTCCATTGTTTGAATGTTGGCTGGTCCATAAGGCCCAATCTGCCGAATATAGGCGATACGGTAAACTGGAAGAGATTCAATTCTTATTTCCATAACGGGATCTTCCTTTCTGCTTCATTAATGTCTACAACCTGAATGCTATCATGAACTAAAAAAAGAATCATGATCATTTTTAAAAAATTGCATTCAATCATTTGGTAACAATTGAATGGTGAGTCGAAAAAGAATCGATTTATGACCATTCCGCTGAGCAATCATAGCCTACTGTAAAAGGTTTAGCGAAAGGATGAATCGAAAAAGAATCATCGAGTCGGAATTGTAGGATAGGGAATAGAGATATTTGATCCTGAATGCAAGCTACACCTGCAGTTCTAGCTTGGTACAAATTTTGCATCATGTTTTAAGGGAAGAACATAAACAATTATATGACGACAAGGGGGATACAGCGGATGAAACGTGAAAACTTGGAACTGGCAAAACAATTGCGCCATGAATTACACCAACACCCAGAGCTATCTAATCAGGAGGTTTGGACCAAACAACATTTAATTGATTTTATTAAAGCGCATACAAAATTAGAGGTTGTTGACCGCGGCAAATGGTTCTATGCTATTTATCGAGCTGGTGAAGGCAAAAGAAATATTGCTTTCCGCGCAGATTTTGATGCGCTGCCTATACCGGAAACGATTGATTTGGAGCATGGCTCTCAATTTCCGGGAATTTCGCATAAATGCGGCCATGATGGCCATTCTGCAAGCCTTGCCGGATTTGCGTTGGAGATTGACCAAAACGGTGCCGATCAAAATATTTTTTTCCTTTTCCAGCATGCTGAGGAAACGGGCGATGGAGCGGCTGAATGTGTTTCATTTATTGAAGAGAATAAGATTGATGAAATCTTTGCTTATCATAATATGAGCGGTATGGCCTTGAAATCTGTCAATGTCATTGATGGTACAGCGCACTGTGCATCAAAGGGCATGAGCATCCATATGGTTGGTTCGCCTGCCCACGCCAGTCAGCCTGAAGATGGAGCTAACCCTTCATTTGCGATCGCGCAAATCATCAATGCCATTCCTGATTTCATTTCACCGGAAAAAAATAGAGGCATTGTGCTTTGCACAGTTGTTCAAGTGGACATTGGCGAAAAAGCATTCGGGATTTCAGCAAGCAAGGGAGATTTACGGTTGACCATCCGTGCTCTTTACGAGGAAGAATTGGATCAACTCCAGAAAAATCTTGAGGATTTTGCTTCGGCTCAAGCTGAGCTTCATCATCTTCAAGTAAGCTTTTCTTATAATGATGCTTTCCCCGAGACAGTCAATGCGAAGGAAAGCTCTGATAAAATCAGGAAGGTATGTGTGGATAAAGGATTCCAGTTGGTTGAAATGCAAGAAGCATTCAGGGGGTCGGAGGATTACGGACATTTCTTGAAGCTGACAAAAGGGGCTATGTGCTATATCGGAAATGGCGAGAATTATCCGAATGTACATACATATGAATATGACTTCTGTGATGACATAATCGAAACAGCTGTTGACCTTTTCAAAGGGCTAGTTGCCAAATAAATGATAAAAAGCGTATGCTGAAACATTTTTCAGATACGCTTTTTATTTTTGTGGAACATAGATTTATAAAGCAAGAAGCATCTTATTGGACTTGAAAAAGAGTGTGGGGGTATTATTACCAATGAAAAAAAGATTATAATCTATTCATATGGTATATACTGTATTATTAAAAAATATACTGTATTCTACATAAACAGAATTAAAGGAAAAGGAAGATGGGAAATGAGTAAGGAACAGTTGGGACATCTTTGTAAAGTTGCTAACGGATTAGGGGCCAACGTCTTGTTTACGGAGGATAAAAAGTTATGCTTCAATAGTGAAACGCTTATGATTACAGCGCCATTCAAATGGGACATTGAGGATTTATATGGATTGGCCCATGAAATTGGCCATTTAAAAGACCACTTGGAACAAGAATTGGATTATGATTTGTGGAGAAATAACTCTGCATATAGATTGAACGTGGAAATGAAAGCATGGACACATTCCTATGGTATTTTAGTTGAAGCGGGCATTGATACATCTTGCTGGAACAGTCACGTGAATCAAAAATTATCTTCCTATTTGAATTTTGCCTATCAATCATTGGATGCTCTAGAAACGGCAATGTAAGGATAACTTAAAGATAAAGGCAAGAATGCGGGCGAATTAGCATTCTTGCCTTTTGTCTTTATTGTATGGGGTATGAAAAATATGTTTGATTACATATGCAAAGATAGTTTTAGAATTGAAAAAACCCCCTTCCTGCAGAATGTGCGGGAAGGGGATTGAAAGGTTCATCTGAATCGATTATTGAGCAGAGTATCCGCCATCGATTACTAGTTCTCCGCCTGTGATGTATGATGCTTCATCAGAAGCCAAGAATAGAATGGCGTTGGCTACTTCTTCAGCTTTACCAAGGCGTTGCATAGGAGTAGCTTTAACTAGCATTTCCATAGCACCTTTATATTGAGTAAGGTTAGCTGTCATTGGTGTTTCGATGACACCTGGGAATACAGTGTTTACACGGATGTTGAATCGGCCAAGTTCTGCAGCGGCTGCACGTGCAATTGCACGCAAGGAACCTTTAGAAGCAGAATAATGGTTGAATCCTGATCCGATGATAGCTGTATAGGAAGATGTATTGACGATAGCGCCTTTACCTGCTTCCTTCATATATTTAGATGCATGTTTGATTCCTAAGAATGGTCCGAATGAATTGATTTTGTGCAATAACGCCCAGTCCGCTTCTGTGATATCGTCTGGTGCTTTTTCAGAAGAAATACCGGCATTGTTGATCAAAATATCGATACGGCCGTATTTGTCTACAACTGCTTTTGTTACTTCAGCCCAGTTTTCATCAGAAGAAACGTCTAGTTTCATGCCTTCGACGTTATCTAATTCAGCAATTTTTGCCAAGTTGTCCTCATTGATATCGGCAGCGATTACAGTAGCGCCTTCACCGGCAAATAATTTGGCCATAGCGGCACCCATGCCTGATGCTCCACCAGTAATAATAGCGATTTTATTTTCTAAACGTCCCATTATAATTCATCCCCTTATTTTTCTTATTCCTATGATATTAAATAGTTTAATACTAAAATATTTAAAAATAAAGTAATTTGCCTATGAATCTAAAAAAGATTGAAAAGGCTTTCTTTGACCGGTTTAAAAATAGATGAAGCCGGTATTGAACCGTTTGAAAATCCTTATTTTTCAATGGTTTCATACATCTATCGGCTGAAAGATATGATTTAAACCAGTTTGTAAATGGAAAAGAATAAGGATCCACCTAGATATATGTTTTTCTAGTTATTTCCCGTATGAATAGGAATAATGGGGGGATTCTATTTTTTTGGAAGTGGTGCATATGTCCCTTTAAAAGATGTGCTGGCCTATCAGGAAATCGGTGTATTCTACAGTCGTTGATCGCGTAGTTGGTTTTTAAGCTTAAGCTTATATGGTTTGGATAAGCTGCTTTTAGAGGGCTAAAGCTTTTAGGTGTGAGGTTAATGCTGGAGATGTTATTGTATGTTAATAGGAAGAGTACGATTTTGCAGTAATGAAAAAAGCATGAACATGCGAGAAATGGGAGAGAGACTAGTGAAAGCATACCAAACGTTATTATTTGATGTGGATGATACTCTGTTGGATTTTGGGGCAGCTGAACAAACAGCGCTCCGTTCTCTTTTTGACCATCAACAGTTGTTGTTTACTTCAGAAATGGAAAGCCGTTATAAGGAAATCAATCAAGGCTTATGGAGATTGTTCGAACAAGGGGAAATTGGAAGGGATGAGGTAGTCCATACTCGCCACTCCAGTTTATTCCGGGAGTTTGGCAGGGAGGTTGATGGTGTTTTAATGGAGAAGGTCTACCGAGGATTCTTGGAGCAAGGCCATCAGCTTATGAATGGCGCTATGGAGTTGATTTCCGAATTGAATCAGCAGCAATACGATTTATACATAGTGACGAATGGAGTATCGAGCACTCAGAATAGAAGATTGCGCGATTCAGGCTTGTTTCCATTATTTAAAGATATTTTTGTTTCGGAGGCCACCGGATTTCAGAAGCCGATGAAAGAGTATTTTGATTATGTATTTGCCCGTATTCCTGATTTTAGGGAAGAGCAAGGGCTGATTATAGGGGATTCCTTAAGTGCCGATATTAAGGGCGGACAAGCTGCAGGACTTGATACCTGCTGGTTTAACCCGAAGATGAAAGCCAATGATACAGAGATCGTGCCAACTTATGAAATACATAGCTTGGAAGAGTTGTACGCAATACTGAAAACAGAAAAGAATTGGCATGCCGCTAGCGAGTGTTCCTGATAAAGAAAAGGTCCTTTCCATTAAAAAGGACCTTTTTCTTCCTATCTTCGGTCATCATGGTGCCACAATTTCTACTTTTATGCGGTCGGGATCTTCAAAATAAACAGCATAATGCCCGTTTCCTCCGGCATACGGGTGCTTGTCTTTATAGAGGAGGGGGATTCCCCGGTGTTCTAATTGTTTAGCGATGGCATCGACTTGTTCTTTTGATTCTGCGTGAAAAGCTAAATGGTTTAGGCCTGTTTGGCATCGATGGTAGTGAGCGTTTAGATACCGTTCTTCTGTTTGGCAAAAAACGAGGTAGGAATCATTCAGTTTCCAGCTTCGGCCTTTGCCCCATTTTTGAAACATTTCATAACCTAATTCATTCTCGAGCAGCCATTCCCAAAACCGGCATGATTTTTCCAGGTTGGATACGTTGACTTCAATATGGTGGATCAATCCTTTCTTTACTGCCATTTGCATAGCTCCTTTCCGTTTGGGATTTTATCCCTTTATTATTTGGTGCGATAAATGGAAAGTCAATGACAATCAAGTGTAAAGCCGAAGGATCAGAGGTTTTATTTTTGATAGATTGAAAATAGATTTGTATGATGGAAAGAGCGAAAATCATCTATTTTAGGCTGTTTTCTAAGAGATTGTTGTTTTTATAGAATTGGTGTTCTATTAGGTACATAAAAATGGACATCCTATAGCTGTCCTTGCCGGTCCAAAGCAACAATGTTTGCGAAAATAGCTTTTTTAAAAGGAGCCAAAAGAATGAAAGAAACAAATAAGAAGATGGTGACGATTGGCCTGTTGCTTGCATTGTTCATTGGGGCAGTCGATTCGACAGTTGTAAGTACTGCGTCACCGAGCATTATTAAGGATCTCGGCGGTTTGAGCCTAATGAGTTGGATATTTTCTATTTATACACTAACAACGTGTATTGCTACACCGATTTTCGGCAAGCTCGGTGATTTATTTGGGCGTAAGCTCGTGTTTGTGGCAGGCTTGCTTTTATTTGCCGGAGGTTCTGTGTTATGTGGACAGGCCGGATCGATGGAAGAGTTGATCTGGTTCAGGGCGATCCAAGGTATTGGAGCAGGAGCGCTTACGCCGATTACGTTTACGATTGTCGGTGATTTATATCAAGGAAGAGAACGGGGGAAAATGCAAGGCGTCTTTTCATCCGTTTGGAGTATTGCCGGTTTAGTCGGACCATTGGTCGGGGGATACTTCGTCGACCACATTTCTTGGAGATGGATCTTTTATATCAATGTACCGTTTGGCCTTATTTCTATCCTTCTAATTGTGCTATTTTTGCATGAGCATTTCGAAAAGGAAAAAACGAAAATCGATTATATAGGGGCTTTAACATTTACAGTAGGGATGTCCAGTCTTCTGTTTGCCCTTTTGACAGGCGGGGAAACATATAGCTGGAATTCTCCGCAAATCTATGGTTTTTTTGCTGGCGCGGTCATTTTTCTTTGGCTTTTCTATGTGGCTGAACGAAGGGCGGAAGAACCGATGCTGCCTTTAGCTCTATTTAAGGAACGTACATTGGCCATTCCATATATAATTGGATTCTTATCGCGCTGGATTGTGATGGGGGTATCCATTTATTGTGCTTTATGGATCCAGACAGTGTTTGGCTATAGTGCGACAAGTGCAGGCCTAGCACTGTTGCCGATGTCACTCGCTTGGCCGCTCGCTTCCAATATCTCTGGCCGTTTCATGTACAGTTTCGGCCCAAAGAATTTCATGGTTCTTGGTTCAGTTATCATAGCGGCGGGAAGTCTTTGGCTTTCATTTCTGAATGTCGGATCTTCGTATTGGGTTATTGTTGCTGTTTTAATTATTATCGGATTGGGGATGGGGTTCATTACGACACCGACTGTTGTAGTCGTCCAATCCACTGTCAGCATGAAGATGAGGGGGGTCGCTACATCGACGAATTCATTGATGAATTTCCTTGGGCAGACCGTTAGTGCAGCTGTCTTCGGCTTATTATTCAATTCTGCGGTGGCATCCGATTCGGTAAGTGAAATGGCAAATGGCATGCATATTGTATTTATAGCCATGTTGGCCATTTGTATAATCAACTTGTTGATTTCATTTTTGTTGCCGGGCAATTCTAAGATGATGGCCCAGCATACATGAATAAATGCTATTAATCAAACGTTTGATTAAATGATCAAATGGCCGATCAATGAAGTGTTATAGACAAGGTGGAACGGATCCAATCATGTGGATCCGTTCTTTTTTGCTGCCTTTTTATAATGGTGCATACCCTGTTAACCCATTTTACTGACTGTTAAACCTCTTTAGCTAAAAATGCTGTTTTGTTACGCAAAATGTATCAGGTTCCAGCTTTATACGGTCTGTATCTAAAGGCCCGCAACCTATTTCCTGAGAGGAAAGCCTCCTTTATACTTTAGATGTAGCAAGCAATACAGGTATATGCTCAATGAATCACAACTATGATAACGGGGTGAATTGGAATGATTAAAGATTTTATTGATACGAAGGATTTTACTAAAGAAGAGATTGTTTACATGATTGAATTGGGATTGACTTTGAAAAAATCGATTAAAAATGGTTTTTATCCGCCAATCCTTAAAAATAAAACACTCGGCATGATTTTCGAACAATCATCCACTCGTACAAGAGTCTCATTCGAGACAGCTATGACTCAGTTAGGCGGCCATGCTCAATATCTGGCTCCTGGCCAAATCCAACTGGGCGGCCACGAAACCGTAGGGGATACAGCGAGAGTGTTATCGCGCCTTGTAGATATCCTGATGGCCCGTGTTGAAAGACATTCAACTGTAGTGGAGCTAGCCGAAACAGCTACGATCCCAGTCATTAATGGTATGTCCGATTACAATCATCCTACTCAGGAGCTAGGCGATGCCATCACTATGTTCGAGCATCTTCCGGAAGGTAAAAAGATTGAAGATTGCAAAATTGTGTTTGTCGGGGACGCTACTCAAGTATGTGCATCCACTTTATTCATGGCGACAAAACTTGGCATGGATTTCGTCCAGTACGGTCCTAAAGGGTTCCAGCTAAGAGAAGAACACTTGAAAATCGCGGAAGAAAATTGCAAGGTGTCCGGAGGAAGCTACCTTGTCACTGAAGATCCGGAAGTTGCTCTAAAAGATGCCGACTTCATCTATACAGATGTATGGTATGGCCTGTATGAAGCAGAGCTTTCAGAAGAGGAACGGATGAATACATTCTTCCCTAAATATCAGGTGGATACTGAAATGATCAAGATGGCAGCGCCCCATGTTAAATTCATGCACTGCTTGCCGGCAACACGGGGAGAAGAAGTGACAGATGAAGTATTGGATGCCGATTATTCAGTTGTTCTGGATGAAGCTGAAAACCGTCTGACTGCAATGCGTGCCTTGCTTGTTTATTTCATGAATCCGTCCATGCATGATGATATTCCATTGGTTCATTAATCATGGATTGAATGGCCAAACATCATAAGATCAAACAAATTAAATGAGGAGAGGGAAGCAGGATGCTTCCTTCCCCCCACTTAAACAGAGGAGTGGGCATTGTGCAAAAGAAAAAGTTCAAATTATTTGATGCTGTGCTGATGGCAGTCTGTGTCATATTGGTTGTTGAATCAGCGGCCCCGGCAGCGGCAATTGGGTCCTCGCAATTTTTCTGGTGGATATTATTAATGGTTTTATTCTTCTTGCCGTACGGGCTTATTTCAGCGGAGCTTGGTACCACCTATAATGATGAAGGCGGTATTTATGATTGGGTAAAACGGGCTTTCGGCAGACGCTGGGGAGCTCGTGTAGCGTGGTTATATTGGATCAACTACCCAATTTGGATGGCCAGTCTCGCCGTTTTGTTTGTTCAGGTATTCACACAAATATTCTCTATGTCGTTAAGTACGCCGGTATCCATAGCCATTCAATTGGCATTTGTCTGGGCAGTGGTACTCATCAGCTGTTATCCAGTCAGTGACAGTAAGTGGATCTTGAATCTTGCTGCTATTTGTAAAGTGGCCATTATGCTTTGCCTGGGCGGCCTAGGTATTTATTTTGCTGCTACAAAAGGCTTGGCAAATGATTTTTCAGGAGCAGCGTTACTCCCCGAGTTCGATTTGAAAAGTCTTTCTTTTATTTCGATTATTCTCTTTAACTTCCTTGGGTTTGAAGTGGTCACAACACTGGCAGGCGACATGCATAATCCGAAGAAGCAAATTCCGCAAGCCATTATTTATGGCGGTCTGCTAATTGCATTCTTTTATCTATTAGCGGCATTCGGTATGGGGGCAGCTATCCCTACAAGTGAATTGTCCACTGCAAATGGGTTGGTCGATAGTTTCATTATTTTGGTGGGCGGCATTAATCCGTTTGTCATTGTCATGGGATTGATGTTTATGTATACATTGGCGGCCAACTTGATATCATGGGCGCTTGGCGTTAACTATGTGGCGATGTATGCATCACGGAACAATGATCTTCCGCGTGTATTCGGAAAGGCCAATCCTAAAAATGACATGCCTGTAGGCACTAGTGTGCTGAATGGGGTTGTGGCGACCGTACTGGTTATAGTAGGGCCGATGATCCCGAATGAAAATATTTTCTGGGCATTCTTTGCACTGAATGTAGTGGCACTTCTTGCTTCCTATATCATGATGTTCCCTGCATTCCTGAAGCTTCGTAAAATCGATCCGGAGCGTGAGCGTCCATTTAAGGTTCCAGGAGGGCAGCTCCTGCTTCGTCTGATGACATTTGTTCCGATGTCATTGTTGATTATTACCCTTATTTTCACAGCAGTTCCGTTGAATGGATCATCTTCTGAATTGAATGAGAAGATACCGATTCTGTTAGGCAGTGTTTTCGCCTTTATTGTAGGTGAAATTTGTATTGTCATGGCTGGAAAGAAAAAGAAAAACAGCGAGAGTGAAAGCACATCTAAAGGAGAGATCAAGCATGAAAGTCATTGATAGCACATCCAAGAAAGACGGCTTCAGAATGCCGGGAGAGTTCGAAAAGCATAGCGGTTGTTATATTATTTGGCCGGAACGCCCAGATAACTGGCGCTTGGGCGCAAAACCTGCCCAAAAAGTATTCGTCGATGTCGCTACTGCGATTTCTGAATTCGAGCCTGTTACAGTCGGGGCTTCGCCTGAACAGTATGTAAATGCGCGCCATATGCTTCCTGACCATATCCGTGTCGTTGAAATCGCCAATGATGATTCATGGGTACGGGACAGCGGCCCCACATTCGTTATCAATGATAGTGGCGATGTCCGTGGTGTCGACTGGTCCTTCAACTCATGGGGAGGATTAGTGGATGGATTATATTTCCCTTGGGATAAGGATGACCAGGTTGCACAGAAAATCTGTGAAATTGAAATGAAGAATCGCTACCGTTTATCCAATTTTGTACTTGAGGGCGGTTCGATCCATGTTGATGGCGAAGGTACTTTGATTACGACAGAAGAATGCCTGCTTTCGGAAGGGCGGAATCCACAGCTGTCCAAAGAGCAAATTGAGGAAGTGCTCAAGCAGTATTTGAATCTCGAGAAAATTATTTGGCTGAAACGAGGCATTTATTTGGATGAGACAAACGGCCATGTCGACAATATTGTCAATTATGTGGCGCCTGGCGTCGTGGCACTTGCCTGGACAGATGATGAAAATGATCCGCAATATGAGATTTCAAAAGAATGCTATGACATTTTAAGCGAGGCAACTGATGCAAAAGGCCGTAAGCTGGAAGTGCATAAAATCTATGTTCCGTCTCCTATTCTGATTACGGAAGAAGAAAGTGAAGGAGTGGATGCAGTGGAAGGGACACTTCCAAGAGAAGAAGGCGATCGCCTTGCCGCCAGCTACATTAACTATTATACAGCGAACGGAGGCGTTGTTTTCCCATTATTCGATGACCCGAATGATGAGAAGGCCCGAGCTAAATTGAAGGAATTGTATCCTGACCGTGAAGTGGTCGGCGTGCCAGCAAGGGAAATCCTGCTTGGCGGCGGCAATATCCACTGTATTACTCAGCAAGTACCGGTAGGTGAATAGTTGAAAGAGGATGAATAGGCATTTGTTGAGTGGAGCCATTCAAAACATGCTGCATATAATCGGGAAAAAGACACTAATTATAGTGTCTTTTTTCATCAAATCACCACAATTTCTAAGGGAAAAAGAATTATGATTAATGTAACTGATTATTCGGGTGTCACGGAAGGAGCTTTATGAATGAAACTGCGAGATAGCACACCTAAAAAAGATGGATTCAGAATGCCGGGCGAGTTTGAGGAGCATGAATCATGTTACATCATCTGGCCCGAACGACCGGATAATTGGCGGTTGGGAGGAAAACCTGCGCAGCAATGCTATGTGGAGGTTGCGAACGCTATTAGCGAATTCGAACCGGTGACCGTTTTGTCTTCTCATCGCCAGTACTTTAATGCAAGGAATATGCTGCCTGAGCATATCCGCGTAGTGGAAATGACGAATAATGACGCCTGGATCCGCGATTATGGCCCAAGCTTTGTTATTGACGGCAATGGGTCACTTCGAGCAGTGGATTGGCGGTTCAATGCATGGGGAGGATTATTGGACGGTTTATATTTTCCATGGGACAAGGACGATGCGATGGCACAAAAAATATGTGAACTAGAAGGCATTGATTTTTACCAGCTGGAAAATTTCATTCTCGAAGGGTGTTCAATCCATGTCGATGGTGAAGGGACACTGGTGACGACTGAGGAGTGTCTGCTGTCTGAGGGCAGGAACGGGCAGTTGTCCAAAGAGCAGATTGAAGTCGTCCTGAAGGAATACTTCAATGTTGAAAAAGTAATCTGGCTCAAGCATGGTTTTTATTTGGATGAAACCAATGGCCATATTGATAATATCTTCAATTTTGTAAGGCCTGGAGAAGTGCTGTTATCCTGGACCGATGACCCGAGCGATCCCCAATGGGAAATATCCCGGGAATGTGAAGAAATCCTGTTGACTGAAAAAGACGCAAAAGGCCGTTCTTTTATCATTCATCGCATTCATTGTCCGAAGCCGGTATTGATTACAAAGGAAGAAAGTGAAGGCGTTGATGCGATTAATGGAACCTTTCCGAGGCAGCCTGGAGATCGGCTGGCGGCAAGCTATGTCAATTACTATACAGCCAATGGCGGGATTATCTTTCCATTGTTTGATGATCCGAAAGACGAAGACGCCAAAAAGTTGTTGGAGAAAGTGTATCCAGATCGTAAAGTCATCGGCATTCGGGCAAGAGAAATCCTGCTTGGAGGAGGCAATATTCATTGCATGACCCAGCACGTGCCTAAACGGGCAAGGTAAGCAATGAACTGCAGGGATGGGAGAAATTACGTCGAGAGGAGATGTGATAATGGATTTTTTTGAAATATCAAGCCAGCATGTGTCGACCTTAACAAGAAATGAACGCATTCTCTTTGACTTTGTTGTGAAAAATATGGACTCGATTAAGAATCAAAGCATTCGAGAAGTATCGGCCGAATGTTTTGTATCCACTACTACCTTTCTCCGTTTTGTGCGCAAGATCGGATTTACGGGCTACAGTGAATTTACGACTGTTCTGAAGTTCACTCTTTTTAATAAAGTTGAGCTCAACCCATCGCCATTTGTTGTGGAACAGAAAGATTATCGGGAGGAGTATCTCAAGAATATAGCAGAATCTATCCGCGTTCTGGAACCAGCCAAAATAGACCGGATCTCAAAGAAGCTGCGATATCAGCCGAAAATTTTTATATTTGCCAAAGGATTGAGCAAGCACGTAGCTCAGTATATTAAATATTTGTTCACGATGAGCGGCTTTCTGGCCGTCGTACCGGAGGACTACCAGTATCGGCAGGCAGTCGCTTCCCATATAAAGAAGGAAGATATGGTTTTTATCCTGACATACGGAGGCCATGATATTGAATTGATTCAGCTGGCACAGGAACTGAAAACAATGAAGCACCCTCCCTTCCTCATATCGGTGACAGGAGCAGATAATAATATTATCCAAAATTTGAGCGATATTAATTTATATATATTTACGGACGAAATTGAACTGGATCAATTCGATATGACATCTAGAATATCGACAATCGCTATTATGGAGTTAATTTTGTATCAATTCATGGAAGACCATAAGCAATTTCTTTGAAAAGTGCTCCCTTTACCTGGATAGTATGATATTCTTTTAGTCTATTTTGTATAAAAATCACAGAATGTGTATAAATCCACAAAAATAATAGCCGTTATTGTTATTTTATAAATAGTCAATTCAAATCTATTATGCGGCTCAATGCATATGGATTTGAAAATGAGTTTAATTGCCATTCTGATTCTAGTAAAATGGGCATCTGCTGGGAGGACAGGATACAGTCAAAGCGTTGATTCATGAATAGGATGTAGAATGGAAAAGCTCTTTTGGATGAAAAGAGCTTTTTGAAACGGAAAATCACTTTTTTAGGATAAAAAAGACTCATTTTGTTAGAAAGAGGGTATTTAATCTATATGCATGCTGTTGGCGCATGCTTTTTTTGACTGATGCAACTTTTTTTTGAGTGTGCCATTTATATAAAACCGCGCAAAAAGATTGCTGTAGACCCACCCGTTATCGGCTTGTTATGATATTTTAGGAACAAAAAGGAGGTGCAATCTGTTGGACGAACAAAAGTATAAAGACCTGAAGTTAGGCGAAAGAGGGGCTATGATCAGTATCATCGCCTATATTGTGCTGTCTTTTTTGAAATTATTCATTGGTTACATAAGTGATTCCGAAGCACTGAAAGCCGATGGTTTAAATAATACAACTGATATTATCGCTTCTATTGCCGTATTGGTGGGACTCAGGATTTCACAGCGTCCGCCTGACCATGACCATGCATACGGCCATTGGAAGAGCGAAACGATTGCGAGTTTGATTGCCTCCTTCATTATGGTTGCAGTCGGGATCCAAGTATTGGTCGATGCTGTCACTTCCATATTCCAGGGAGGCAAGCAATCGCCTGATATGATTGCCAGCTATGTCGGATTATTTTCCGCTGTTATGATGTATTTGGTATATAGATATAATAAAAGACTGGGTGAAAAAATTAACAGCCAATCTGTTATGGCTGCCGCCAAGGATAATTTATCCGATGCGTGGGTTTCTATCGGGACAGCGATCGGAATCATTGGCTCACAGTTGAATATGCCTTGGCTCGATACAGTGACAGCATTGATTGTCGGATTGCTTATCTGTAAGACTGCTTGGGATATTTTCAGAGAAGCTTCCCATGACCTGTCAGATGGCTTCGATGAAAATAAGCTGGCCGAGTATCAGGCGATCGTCCAAACAATCGATGGCGTCAAAGGAATAAAAGAAATAAAGGGGAGAAATTACGGGAATAATACAGTTCTTGATTTGGTGATCCTTGTGAAATCCACTCTAAGCATCAGTGAAGCGCATGATATTTCCACAGTGGTTGAAGATGTCCTCAAGGAACAATATGATGTATATGATGTCCATGTCCATGTGGAGCCCAATTGAATAAAAGGGGTTCCATTTTTGGTTTGCAGACATGTTATCCTTAAAGAGGTATAAGGGGATAGGTATATTGTTTAGTAGGAAGGAGAAAGAGAAAATGAAGCGTATTTTAGACTGCAGGGGATCTGACTTTTTCAATATGGCAAAGGATGAACTTAAGAATGCAATCAGGGCTGCAGAAGGAAGAACGGTCATTGCTGAGACTGTGGTAAGCTCCCAGCCATTATTGCCGGAGGTTTCAAACCCGGAAATTATGAAGGCTTTCGGAGCAGATATGATTTTGTTAAATGTTTTTGATGTATTCAATCCCCGTGTGAATGGCATCCAATCGACGAATGTATTCCAACCTACGGAAGCAGAGCCTGTTGCCGATCTGGATGTGATTAAACAGGTGAAAAGACTGACAGGTTTGCCGGTTGGCATTAATTTAGAGCCGGTGGATACATCGGCAGAGGCATTGGAAAGCTTATATGAATTGCCGGAGGGACGGACTGCAACAGCCAAGTCATTGGCACAAGCGAAGCAATTGGGCTGTGATTTCGTCTGCCTAACGGGAAATCCGAAAACAGGTGTAACAAATGAGAAAATTGAACAGGCGATATCACTTGCCGCAGAGCATTTCCAAGGGTTGATCATTGCAGGGAAAATGCATAATGCCGGAACAAGCGGCAATGTGATGGATCTTGATGCGGCAGTCCGTTTTGTTGATGCTGGAGCTGATATCGTTCTTCTGCCAGCTCCAGGAACCGTACCGGGCATACGGGAAGAAACATTGGCCATGGCAGTAGAAGCCGTTAAAGCAAAAGGCGGTTTGGCATTAGCGGCAATCGGAACAAGCCAGGAGGGAGCGGATGAAGAGACAATCCGCAACATCGCATTAAGCGCCAAGCGGGCAGGAGCCGATGTTTACCACATTGGCGACGCCGGTTTTTCAGGAATGGCGGTACCGGAAAATATACAGGCCTTATCAATTGCTATCAGAGGAAAACGGCATACCTATATTCGAATGGCAGCCTCCGCATTAAGATAAATGTGCCCGGAGGGAAAAGGACCGCCAGTGGATGGCGGTCCTTTTTTTCATGCCTATAAACATGGCTTTAGAGGCAATCAGGATTTTGCATGCGCATATCCCAATCTATTTGAAATCTGCCGTGCAGCTTCTATGACTCTATCTTTCAGAAATTCAAGCCTCTCATCGTCTAAATTGATATCGACCACTCCAATGCTGACTGCTCCGATCAATTCGTGAAGATGATTAAAAATAGGTGATGCAATGGATGTGGTGCCGTTTGTTCGCTCACCACGGCTGATGGCATATCCTTTTTGCTTGATGATAGCAAGCGTGTTTCGGAAGCGTTCCTGTTCCTCTGCAGGAATGGCCTTGTTAATGATTGCTGCAGCTTGCTGTTCTGGGATATTCGCCAACATTGTTTTATTGGCAGCGCCTATATGTAAAGGAATGCGGATACCAAGCTGGTCATTGATCCGGATTGGATTATTCAGGCAGTCTATCCGTTCTACTACCATAGACTCGTCCCCTATCGGTTTGCTGTAATAGACGCTTTCTTGGACGACATGCATTAATTTCTCCAATTCAGGACGTATGAGGCTGACAAAATCCATGCTGTCATACATTTGCAGGCCATACTCCATCCATGTATTCCCTAATGAATAAAGTTTTGTATCTTGATCCTGTTGAATCAGCCCATGCTTAATCAGTGCTTGCAGCAAGCGGTGCATACTGCTCATGGGGAGACCGCATTCTTTGGATAATTCGGAAATCGAAAGCCACCTTTTCATTTCGTTGGCTGACAGAATCCTGGCAACCATCATGGCTCTATCTATTGTTTGCACATATATCACCACCTAATTCACATTCATTATAACGTATTTGCCAAATGAATAAACACTAATTATTTTCTAATAATTTTAAAAATATTGACAATGCAACGATACGGTTATAAAATTCAATTATATTTCCTTATAAAGGAATTAAATTCCGTTATGTGGAATAATGAAATGCGCCAATACAGAAAGGAGAGAAACATTTGTTGAAAACGCTTTCTATAAACGAGTTGTATCAATGGGCTGTTGAACAAAGAAGGCATTTGCACATGAACCCGGAATTATCGGGAAAGGAATTCAATACATGCTCGTTTATCAAACAAGCATTACAGACATTCAAGATTGATATTTTAGATATACAAGAGCCAAGCGTTGTGGGATTTATAAAAGGAAAAGCCGGTGGAAAAACCATAGCATTGAGAGCAGATATCGACGCTTTGCCGATTCCTGAAGAAGGGGAAAAAGTCTATAAATCAAAGGTTCATGGTGTCAGCCATGCTTGCGGGCATGATGGGCATACCGCAATTCTGCTTTCGGTCGCACGCTGGCTTTCCGAACATCGCGAAGAACTCAAGCATAATGTGGCTTTGATTTTTCAATCAAGTGAAGAAATGATTCCTAGTGGAGCGGAAATTCTAGTGAAACAAGGGATAATGGATGAAGTGGACGCCGTTTTCGGGCTTCATTTATTTCAGACGATCGAAAAAGGCAAAATCGGCATCAATCATGGGCCGATCATGTCGGCGGCAGACGATTTCAACATCCGAATACAGGGGAAGGGCGGACATGGCGCTATGCCCCAGGACTCAGTCGACCCTACATATATTGCAAGCCATGTCATTCAGGCGCTGCAGTCTATTATCGGCAGACGGATGCCGGCTGCGGAACCGGCTGTTATTTCAATCGGCAGAATGGAAGCTGGTTCTGCATTGAACGTGATTCCGGATACTGCTACTTTAAGCGGAACAATCCGAACTGTATCACAGGAAACTAGGACATTTGTCAGCAATGAAATGAACAAATTAGTGGAAGGCATTTGTACGGCATTTGGAGGAAGCGGAACAGTTGAATTTGGCTGGGGAGCCCCTCCGGTCGTCAATGATAAAGAAATGAGCGAGCTGGTCGAACGAGCCATTCTCCATAATTTCGGCCAGGAGGCAATCTGCTATGTGGAGCCCAATATGGGCAGTGAAGATTTTTCATTCTATTTGGAAGAGAAGAAAGGCGCCTATTTCTTTATCGGCATGGGAGGGGAACATAGCCAATACCCGCATCATCACCCTAAGTTTGATATTGATGAAGAAACGATCCCGACAGCAATTGATATGTTTTTAGAGATCATAAAGCAATTTGAATAATCACACTGCCTATTCGGGGAGGAATTATATTGAAGAAACTGCTGATGCTGTTAAGCCTAATACCTGTAATTGGTTCTCTTGTCGTTATTAATAGAGAAGAACCATATATTCTGGGTATGCCTTTTATTTTAGCATGGTTAGTATTTTGGTTGGTTATGGCATCTGTGATTATGCTCATTGTGTATAAGCTCGACCCTGATCGCGAAGAAGGCGGGGATGACCTATGAATAGTTCTTTGATTATCATATTCGGCTTTTTGCTATTCGCCATTTACTTAGGGATCAGAGCAAAAAAAGGAAAGACAATGAATTTGGAAGAATGGTCGGTAGGGGGAAGAAAGCTTGGTACGGTCTTTGTTTTTTTCCTTATGGCCGGCGAGGCTTATACGACTTTCACTTTTTTGGGAGGCAGCGGTTTTACATACGCTGCGGGTGGCCCTGCTTTTTATATCTTTAATGCAGCTTATTTCGTCCTTTCCTATTGGCTGTTGCCTCCTATCTGGAAATATGCCAAAAAGCATAAGCTGCTTTCTCAGTCAGATTTTTTTGCCCATAAATATGATAGTACTGCATTGGGTGTATTGGTTGCCGTTGTAGGCGTTGTCGCTATGATTCCATATATCATCCTTCAATTGAAAGGGCTTGGCATTATTGTATCAGAAGCCTCGTACGGAGCGATTTCCTCCACTGCAGCCATATGGATCGGTGTTATCTCAGTCACAATTTTTGTGGTAGTTTCAGGAATTAATGGATCGGCTTGGACAGCTGTATTGAAAGACATCTTGATTGTGCTGGTAGTTGTCTTTATTGGCTTTTATTTACCGTACCATTACTACGGGGGATTGCGGCCAATGTTTGAGGCGGTAAGTGAAGCAAAATCGAATTTCATTACGTTGCCGGATCAAGGACTGAGTACCTCCTGGTTCGTTTCCACACTTATTCTTTGGACGCTGGGAGCCTATATGTGGCCGCATATATTCGGGGCAGTCTATTCATCGAAAAGTAGCAATGCGTTAAAGCGCAATGCCATTATTATGCCGCTATATCAGATTATTCTGGTTCTGATTATTTTTGTAGGGTTTACTGCCGTTCTTCAAGTTCCAGGCTTAACAGGTTCTGATACTGATTTGGCATTATTCAAGATTGTTAAGAAAACCTTTGATCCATGGTTCGTAGGGGTAATAGGAGCAGCGGGCGTATTGGCGGCATTGGTGCCAAGCTCTGTCCTTCTCTTATCTTCAGCGACCATCATAAGCAAGAATATCGTTAAAGTCATGAAGCCATCGACAACCGAGGATGCGCTGAATAAGTCTACGCGTTATTTGGTAGTTGTGGTAGCTGCAGTGGCGCTCTTCTTTACATTTAACGGAGCGAATACGATTACGACGCTATTATTAATGGGCTATAGTCTGGTTACTCAGCTATTCCCTGCTTTGATATGCAGCCTATTAAAGAACAACCCTGTAACGAAACAGGGGGCGATGGCCGGAATGGTTGCAGGTGTTGCAACAGTTGCCTATATATCCATTTCAGGAATGACCATCGGCACGATATTCCCTTCATTGCCGCAAGTGATTAAAGATTTTGATGTAGGCATTGTTGCCTTGTTGGTTAATTTTATATTCACGTTTATTGTCAGTATGCTGACCAAAGCAAGAGTGAGCAGAAGCAGCAATGCAGAAATCAGCAGTTGAATAAACCAGTGATAACATTAAAGGAGGAAAACAGTATGTTTAAACATGTCATCGTAAAAAATATCGGTAAGAGCTTTGTAGGAGGATTAACGACTTCTGATTTGGGTGTTCCTGATTTTAATCAAGCATTAATACAGCATCAGGCATATATAGACGCACTAAAGGCATGTGGAGTGGAAATCACTGAGCTGGGTGCGAACGAGGAATTTCCGGATTCCTGTTTTGTGGAGGATACGGCGGTATTGACTGAAAAATGTGCAATTATCACCAATCCAGGCGCAGAAAGCAGAAACGGTGAAAAGGACTTGATGGCTCCCGTAGTCAAACAATTTTACAGTACGATTGAATATATCCAATCTCCAGGCTGCTTAGATGGGGGAGACGTCCTTCAGGTGGAGGACCACTTCTACATCGGCTTGTCCGACAGAACGAACGAAGAAGGAGCACAGCAATTAAAAGCCATTTTGGAAAAATATGAGTATACGGCGGAAATCGTTCCTTTAAAGCAATTTTTCCACTTGAAGACGGGGATTGCATACCTTGGAAACAAGGATTTGGTCGTGGCAGGCGAATTCATTGAAGATGAGCGCTTTGCCGGGTTCAATAAAATAATCATCCCCGCAGAAGATGAATATTCTGCTAATTGCATCAGAGTCAATGATTATGTCATTTTGCCAAAAGGCTATGAAAATACAAAGAAAAAGATTGAAGAGGCCGGCTATTCCACCATTGAAGTGGATATGACGGAATTCAGAAAGCAAGACGGCGGATTAAGTTGTTTGTCTTTGAGATTTTAATGCGGAGGGAGACTGGGATGATGGAGTACGGTTGTCAATCGATGGTGGGAAGAATAGAACGTATTTTAATCAAGCATCCGGAAGATGCCTTTATCAGCCAAGAGCATTTGAACCGAAATTGGCAGGATTACTATTATGTATCTTGCCCAGACTACGAAAATGCGCTTCGTGAATATAGTGCTTTTGAAAAAATACTGAAGGAATATGTACCTGATGTCCGCTATTTACCTAAGGATGGGTCTGTCGGCTTGGATTCCATTTATACGCATGATTCTATGAAAATTACCAGTAAAGGCGCTATTCTATTACGCCCTGGAAAGGTATTGAGACAAGGGGAGCCGCAAGCATGCGAAAAATACTTGGATGAACTGGGAATCCCTATCCTTGGCAGCATTACAGGTGATGGAAGAGTAGAAGGCGGAGATCTTGTATGGCTGGATGATAAGACATTGGTTGTCGGCCATGGTTACCGGACTAATCCTGAAGGGATACGTCAACTGAAGGAAATAACCAAAGGTATCGTCGATGATTTTATTGTTGTGCAATTGCCCCACGGAAACGGCCCCGATGAATGCCTGCATCTGATGTCAGTCATCAGCATGGTGGATAAGGATTTAGCGGTTGTCTATTCCAAGTTGATGCCAGTGGCTTTGCGTGATTTGCTGCTTGAACGGAAGATTGCTTTGCTTGAAGTGCCGGATGATGAATACGATCGTTTGGGCTCCAACGTCCTTGCTTTAGCGCCGCGCAAATGCCTGATGCTTTCGGGAAACCCGATAATCCAGGCACTTTTGGAAAAGGCAGGCGCCGAGGTCCATTTATATGAAGGAAATGACATTTCATTTAAAGGCACAGGAGGTCCAACCTGCTTAACCAACCCGATTTACCGTATGTAACGAAGGCTTCAGAGAGGTGAAAAGCAGAGGGCACAATCATTTGAGAAGTTGGGGGAGTATTGTTATGTATTTACAGAAGTACGGAACTGCAGAGGAATTGCAAAATTTGCTGAAAACACTTGTTGCTATACCTAGCATTTCCCAGAGTGAAGGGGAAAAGATTTTTCCGGTTGTCGTTCAGGGATTGTTGAAGGAATGGGATTATTTCAAGGAACATCCAGGACAGGTGCATTTGGGCGATGCAGCCGGAGATACCAAATTCCTGTCGGCCTTCTACCAATCGCATGAAAGTGCAAAAACGATTGTCTGCATCAGCCATTTCGATGTGGTAAGTGTGGAGGAGTTCGGGGAATTTGAACAGCTAGCATTCGATGTAGATGGATTATCAAAGGCATTCACGGAACATGCGCATCGCTTCAAGGAGACTATCAAAGAGGATATCCTTTCAGGCGAGTATCTATTTGGAAGAGGCTCCATGGATATGAAAGCAGGCTTAACCATCCAAATGGGCTTGCTGGAAAAAGCGATCCTAGAAAAATGGCCGGTCAATATAGTGTTATTGACGGTTCCTGATGAAGAAGTGAATTCAGCCGGCATGCGGGCTGCGGTTGATCATTTGGTAGAATTGCAGGAAACGCATAAACTGGACTTTTTATGCTTCTTGAACAGTGAACCCGTATTTCCGCAAACACCGGATGATACTAACTACTATATTTATTCCGGTTCAATCGGCAAAATAATGCCTTGCGCGCTTTGCTACGGGAAGGAAACCCATGTAGGGGAGCCGTTGGCGGGAATGACATCCAATTACATGGCATCATTTGTGACAAATCAGATAGAATTCAATCCTGCATTCACCGAAAGCAACAACGGCGAAAAAACGCCACTGCCGGTTTCTTTATTCCAAAAGGATTTGAAATATGAGTATTCAGTCCAAACCCCTTATCGTTCAGCTTCTTTGTATAATGTATTTCTGTTCGAGCGATCAGCAGAAGAAATATTCTCCATCTTCGAAGCAGAGGTGAATGAGGCAGCGAATCGCTTAAATACCCATTACCAGCACATTTGCGAAAGGGAGAATGTGAGTGGCATCGGACATGTGAAGGTTATGAGATATGAAGAATTGGAACGCCATGCAGCTGCTAAACATGGTACTGAAACTATTTTGGCATGGAAGGAAGAAGTTGCTGCTAGGGCTGACCTAGACGACCGTGAAAAATCAATCCGAATGACAGACAGATTAATGCTGAATTGCCAGGAGATTGGACCTTCAATCGTCATCTTTTTTGCTCCGCCATATTATCCGGCTGTTGCATCAGAACAGACAGAAGTGTTCCGTGATTGGGTTCACTCTATCAAGGAAGAAGCCTCATCCGAATTCGGGTTGAATGTTCAGGAAATCCGTTATTTCAATGGTATTTCAGATTTAAGTTATGTAGCCTATGAGGACAAAACGGGAATGGGTTGGAAAGCATATGAACAGAACACGCCCGTATTTGGATTAACCTATACGATACCCTTTAAAAACATGAGTAAATTGCAGGCGCCTGTCATTAACATTGGGCCATTCGGGAAAGACCCGCACAAAGTGTCGGAGCGCCTGAATAAAAGAAGTGCATTTATCGAAACACCTTATTTGATCGAGAAGTACATTAAGAAGGCTGTTCTGGAACCGTTATCCTGCGAATAAGCTTAAAGCCTGTTAGGCATTTCTGCATCTGGTATTCTATAATAGATGATATAACTCATTTAGTAGATGAAAGAGGCGAATGCAAAGTGTTCAAGGATATAACAGTAGAAGAGTTGGTGGCCGAAAAAGACAGCGGCAGCTATGTCATCATTGACGTGCGCTCGCCATCTGAATATAGAGAGTTTTGCATTCCTGGTTCTATTAATATCCCTATTTTCAGCGATCAAGAAAGAGCAGAGATTGGAACCCTGTATAAACAGGTCAGTGTTCATGCTGCGAAAGAACGGGGGCTTGAAGTTGTATCTGCCAAGCTTCCTGAGTTCGTAAAGGAATTCGCCCAGTTAGAGAAAGAGAGAATCGTTTATTGCTGGAGAGGCGGTATGCGCAGTAAAACAACAGCAACGGTCCTGGATTTGATGGGCATTCATACGCATCGGCTTGTCGGAGGAATCCACGATTACCGTAAGTGGGCTGTACACCGCTTGGAATCCTATCCGATGCATCCCGAAGCCCTCGTTCTTAACGGATACACAGGGGCAGGAAAGACCCTGATTTTGCATCAGCTTGAGAATGAGGGATACCCTGTTTTGGATCTGGAGAGAATGGCCAATCACCGTGGATCGATTTTCGGCCAAATCGGGCTCCGTCCCCATAATCAAAAAATGTTTGATGCTCTTTTGCTTGACCGTTTGGATCAGTTGAATGGGCAACCTTATGTGTTATTTGAGGCCGAGAGCAAGAGAATCGGGAAGGCGGTTCTTCCAGAGTTCCTGACGGTGAAGAAAGAAAACGGCTTCCAGTTGTTTATTGATATGCCTATAGAAGAGCGTGTGCAGCATATTTTGGACGATTATCAGCCGTGGGGCCATCATGAAGAATGCCTAAGCGCCTTCAGGAAAATACAGAAAAGAATCCATACACCAATTGCAGCTGATATTACCCGCCATCTGGAGATCGGCGAATTCAGGGAGGCGGTCGAACTGCTTCTACTGTATTATTATGATCCCTTATATACGCATACAGCTGAGCAATATCCGGTTGATCGGCGATTGACACTAAGAGTGAAAAATACGGATGATGCAGTCGAACAAGTGAAGCAAATTTTACAGGATCAATTCCATACAGTCCCTTTAGGGTGATACAAATAAGCACTGATTAGCTATCAGTGCTTATTTGTGTAGGTATAAATGGTCTATTTTCCATAAAAATTTCAGCGCGGCATAGAAGAATCGTGTCCTTTTCAGTTATAATGAAGGATATTAAGTTGAAAAATTTACAATTTTATCTTTTTAATGACTATTTTTATAGGTATATTATCACTTGAATAAGCCTTTAAAAATGGAAATGTATGACGATAGTATCAATAGGTTGTCAACAGGAAGCAGGCAGCCTTTTGGGCTGCCTTGTACAGGATATGATTTTTTAGAAGCGTCCTATATCGAATCGGAGAGGAAATCGTGAAAGATATGAATGATCTGGAAACAAAAGAAATGTCGGTGTTAGATGCATTTGTTATGGTAGCTCCTTATTTAAATAAATTGATGCAAGATGATATCTCAGTTAGCGTTTATGATACAGAAAAGCTCTTGGTATCTGTTCCGGCGAAATCATTCTCACTGAATCTGCAGCCCGGGGAACCGTTGAGAGATGGAGATATTTTAACTAAAGCCATCCAACAGGATAAGGAAATGACAGGAATGGTATCGGAAGAATTGTTCGGTGTTCCTTTTTCCAGCAAGGTGCTGCCAATAAAAGACCAGAATGGCCAAGTGGTTGGGGGAATAGGGGTAGGGTCAAGCCTTGAGCATCTTAACCAATTGAATTCTGTGGTGGAGAATTTATCATCCATAGTGGGGGAAACGGCTGCATCGCTTGAAGAGATTACAGGTTCAGCTGCCACATTGGCTGAACGGATGGCTGATATTTCGAATCAAATAGGAGAAGTTAGCTCAGGTGCAGAACAAATCGGCCTCATTTCAAAAGTGGTGAAAGCAGTCTCCGACCAGAGCAATCTGCTTGGCCTGAATGCGGCAATCGAAGCCGCCCGCGCAGGGGAAGCCGGACGCGGTTTTTCAGTAGTGGCAGATGAAATTAGAAAGCTTGCCACGAATTCAAAGGAACAGGTTATACAGATTGATTCCATTACAAAGAATATCCAAAAAGCCATCGAAAATCTGGATGCCGCTTTTGCAGGCATAAATGATTTTACTGGACAGCAAGCAGTGGCCATTGAGCAGATTTCGCAAACCGTAAAGGAAATCAGCGCCAATGCAGATAATCTATCCTATTATGTCGTCAAGAAACTGGATTCATCCTTGTAATGCCATTCACTTCATTAGATATGGGTAAAACTGCGGGAACCGAAAATAATAAGGTTGCCGCAGTTTTTTTGTGGAAAAAACACGAAGGAAAAACGATGATTTTCTTCAAGGACATCTGTCCGTGTTTGTAGATGAATTTCGTTGGATTAAGATGGTTTTTACATATAGTCTGAGACGGATGTCCTGTAAGCGCACACATAAAAAATACTATACTAGAGGTGGGCCCGATGGAGATTCAGATGATTATACACATACTTGAAAATAATAAAATCATTTTTAACCTATTGAAAAGCTGTCCATATGAAATTTTAAGACAGTGGAAGACAACTGAATATGAAAGCGGTGCCACTATCTTCTGCCAGGGGGAAAAAGAACACCATTTTAATCTGATTGCAAGCGGTACGGTAGATATTTCTGTAACAGGTGAAAACGGGAAAAGCTATTCGCAGGCCACCTACCACACAGGAGACATGATTGGGGAGCTTGAAATATTCAATGACGTCCCTTATCTAAGCACAGTGAAGGCTATTACAGATGTAACGATCATTTCATTGCCGAGGGAGTATTTTCTCCAATGGCTCCAGGTAGATATCGAATTCAACCAACGCTTCATGAGACAGGTCGTTCATTTATTTTACAGCATCGTCAAAAAGGAAGGGGACAACACATTGTACTCCCTTCGCAGCAGAGTCTGCGCATACTTGAAAGATGCGGGAAACACAGGGAAAAAAAGGGCCGAGGGAATCGAGGTTTATGTGAACAAGCAAGAACTAAGCCAGTTGTTTGCGGTTACACAGCGAAGCATTAATCGCATTCTATCGGAACTGAAGGATAAAGGAATCATCTCTTTGAATAAGCAAAGGGTAATCATTAAGGATTATGAAAAGCTGGCTGCCTATCTTAAATAATGTGGCCGGCACTTAAAGAAAAGGAGCGTTAACTGTATGATTAAACATCCGATGTTCGTTATATTATCCAGCATTTTATGCGTAGTGGCCGGATTTTTAATGAAGTCTTCGTATATCGAAATAGTTGCATCAATTGTAGGGATTATAAACGTGTGGTTTCTGGCCAGACAAAATGTGATTAATTTCTTCTTCGGCATCATAACCGTCGCATGTTTCATGTATATTTACTTCCAAACTGGCTTGTATGCGATGGTTATATTAAGTTTCATTCAACTATTGTTCAATGTCTATGGCTGGTATTACTGGGTGAAAAACAAGGGGGAGGAAGATGTCCTGCCCACTAAGATTCTTTCTGTCCAAGGCAAATTCATTTGGGGGGGCGTCATACTGATTGGAACAATGGTATGGGCTTTCTTCCAAATCCAATATACGGATGCCGCAAGCCCATACCTCGATTCATTAGTAGCGGTAATGGGATTAGTCGGACAATATCTATTGAGTAAAAAATTATTGGATAACTGGTATTTGTGGATTGCCATGAATATCATCCTGACTATCGTTTATGCAACAACAGGACTGTATGTCATGATCATCCTAAGCTTGATCAATTTGCTTATTTCCATCGACGGCATGCTTGAATGGAAACGCAATTACGAGCAGCATCAGGAAAAGTCAGTGGGATTGGATCAGCTGGAAAGAATGTAAGGATAATCCCTAGAAGGAGGAAATGAGGATGAGTTTTCATATTGCAGCAAAGAATGGCGACATCGCAGAGACAGTCCTTTTGCCGGGAGACCCTTTGCGCGCTAAATATATAGCGGAAAATTATTTGGATCATGCGGTTTGTTACAATAAAATCCGCGGCATGTTCGGATACACCGGCACCTATAAAGGCAAGCGCGTATCTGTGCAGGGAACCGGAATGGGGATGCCTTCTATATCCATCTATTCAAATGAATTGATGGAGGAATATGGAGTAAAGAACCTGATACGGATCGGTTCCAGCGGTACGAGCCATCCGGATATTAAGCAAATGGATATCGTGCTTGCGATGGGCGCATGTACGAATTCATCGATGTACACCCATTTATTTGGACAGTATTCGTATTCGCCAGTAGCTCATTTTGATCTATTGAGAACGGCCTACGATACAGGAATGGCTTTGGGCAAGCCTGTAAAAGCAGGGCTTGTTGTAACAGATGACCATTTTTATGATTTAGACGGCAATAAACAAAAGCTGACGGATTATCAGGTTCTGACAAGCGATATGGAAACAGCGGCTCTATATACAGTTGCGGCTAAGCATAAAAGACGCGCCCTATCTATTTTGACCGTGACAGACCACGATTTGACCAATGAAACGATTACGGCGGAAGAACGGGAGAAGTCGCTTCATGATATGATGGAGCTTGCTTTGGAAACGGCATTAAAACTATAGCTGAGGGGATACCCTCAGCTTTTTTCAATGAAAGCAGCAATTTAGGTAATACTGTTGGAGAGTTGAGCGATTCGGACAAGGATGACCGTTTGGCTTTCCCATGCTACGATAGCGAAAGAGAACCCGATAGGAGGGCATCGTTAGTATGAAACAGAGATTTACAATTGGAGAGACGGCCAAGCTGCATAATATACCGGAGTCGACTCTAAGATATTATGATCAAAAGGGCATTTTCCAACCGAAAATGGTCGATCCCCAAACAAAGTACCGGTATTATACAATCGACCAATTTTCTATGATAGAAATCATTAAATTCTTGCGCCATTTGGATATTCCATTGGATGAAATAAAACAATTTGCCGAAAGGAGAAATCCGGCCAGCGCTATGGCGTTGCTTAAGAAGCATACAATAGAGCTGCAGAAAAGGGAAAAAGAAATCCAAGCTATGATGTCTATGATCCAGCAGAAAATGAACATGATTCAGGAGGGGTTGGAGATAGAGAGCAATAAAGTAACGTTTACTTACCTTTCCAAACGGCCGATCAGATTCATGAAAGTAGATAGATTTGTTTCCGATGATGAATTCACCATGCATTTAAATCAATTGCAAAAGGAATCGCATATCGATACGCCTGCGCTTCTCTCGGCCAACATCGGCACCTTTACATCACTGGAGGGGTTGAAACGAGGCGATTATCTGGATATAAGCGGTTTGTTCATTTCTGTGGAGGAGCCGTTAGAGGAAGGGGTGGAGTATACCTTTATTCCAGAAGGCGAGTATGCATGCATGTATCATAAAGGCCCATATGAAGAGAATAAGGAGACGTATCAATTTTTTCTCGAGGAAATCCACCGTCAGTCGTATGAAATCGTTGGAGATGCCATTGAAATCGGCATCATCGATACCTCAGTCTCCGCAGAGGAACAGGAATTTGTGACAGCCTACCAGATTCCAGTCCGGAAAAAATAAGGAAGCACCTATTTGTTTTGCAAAAAACTCTTTTTTCTTTTTGAACACCCTTGACCTTAAAGTTACTTGAAGGTTTACACTGAATATCGTTGGTCAAGGAGGGCTTAAGATGACAGAATCATCAGCAGTACTTAAAGAAACACCTGTAAAAAAATTATTTTTATCCTATTTGATTCCTTCGGTACTAGGCATGCTGCTTATGTCCGTGAATATATTGGTTGACGGTATATTTGTCAGCCACGGTGTCGGGGAGGAAGCTTTGGCGGGAGTCAACATTGCGGTTCCAATCTTTTCTGTCTTTTTATCTGTATCCCTTTGGATCGGAATGGGCGGAGCCACTATGTATTCCATATCTCTGGGCAGAAGTGAAATAAAGGCAGCCCGTTCCATCTTCACGCAGTCTTTTGTAGTGGCCATTGGAATTGTCAGTGTAATGGCGGGGCTGAGTTTATGGAAGGAAACAGAGCTTGCTTATTTCTTTGGGGCTAATGACCATATTCTTCCTTACGTGTTGGATTATCTGCATATTATATTGTTATACGGAATTGTGTTTGTCCTTGAAAATATGTTAAGCATTTTTGTCCGCAACGATGGAAATCCTCGTTTGGCTATGGTTGCGCTTATCCTGACATCCCTGTTCAATATTCTATTTAATTATATGTTCATATTTAAATGGAACTGGGGTATTCAGGGTGCCGCTTATGCAACGGTTTTATCTGCGGGCATCGGATTTTTCGTCCTATTGTTCCACTTTCTTCGTAAAACAAAAACATTGAAGCTGGTGAAATGTAAGCTTGAGTGGAAAGCCATCAAGCAAATCATGATCATCGGTTTTCCTAGCTTCATTGTTGAAAGTTCCAGTGCCGTCTTAACGATGGCATATAATATAACATTTATGCATTACACCGGAGAACTTGGCGTTACAGCATTCGCGGTCGTCAATTACATCCATGTCATGTTCTTGTTGTTATTTTTCGGGGTAGGGGCGGCACTTCAGCCAATATCGAGCTTCCATTTTGGCGCAAAGCTGTTCTCGCGATTAAAGCAATTCCTGAATTTAGCCGTTAAGACAGGCATCGCATTAGGGATTGGAACACTGCTATTAGGTTGGCTCTTCGGGGATGTATTCGTCTCTATGTTCGGAGTGAAATCGCAGGCTGTATATGAGTTCACCATTAAAGGAATTGGCTTATTTTTTATTAGCTATCTATTCATGTCATATAATTTGGTATATGTTGAATATTACCAGTCCATCAGCCGTATCCGCTTATCAGTGATGATCGTTTTGATGCGCAGTATCATCCTGTTATTGCCGCTATTATGGATATTGCCCGAAATCTTTGGTGTGAATGGGATCTGGCTTGCTTTCCCGGTTGCTGAAGGGATAACGGCCGTATTATTGTTTATCTGGAATAAAAAACATCATCCTGTACCGGAACCGGTTTAATGGAAGGGCTGTATCGTCAAAGATACAGCCCTTTCGGTTATTTTATGCACCGAATGGATGAGCCCGCGAAAAATATGTCATAATGGATTGTAACAACATACGCAAATCGAGAGAGAATCGCGAAAGGTGACAATAAATAGATGATTACATTACAAATGAAAAAAAAATATAGCGATAAAATCCGTAAAGGGTATCCGTTAATTGAAAAAGAAGCTATTCAATCGCCATTTAAGCTGAAAGAAGAAGGGGAGCTTATCCATCTTGCCGATGAGAAAAATAACTATCTTGCTACCGGCTATTATGGCATTCAGAATAAAGGAATCGGCTGGGTGTTGACTCGCAATAAAAATGAACAAATCGGCCGCTCCTTCTTTTCCGAAAAAATGGGGGAAGCCTTTCGCGCGCGAAAGCAGTTGTTTGAAGATGAACAAACGACGGCATTCCGTGTTTTTAACGGTGAAGGAGACGGTATAGGCGGTTTCACCATCGATTATTATGACGGTTTTTATATGATCCAATGGTATAGCAAAGGCATTTATTCATTCCGTCCAAATATTCTGGAAGCATTGGAGGATATGGGCGACTATAAGGGAATCTATGAGAAGAAGCGTTTTGACCATAAGGGCCAGTATGTGGAAGATGATGATTTTGTTTCAGGCGAAAGAGGAGACTTCCCGATCATTGTGAAGGAAAATGGCGTGAACTTTGCCGTTAATCTGAATGACGGGGCAATGACCGGCATTTTCCTCGACCAGCGTGAAGTCCGCAAGGCGATTAGGGAAAAGTATTCAAAGAATGCCGAAATGCTGAACATGTTTTCGTATACAGGCGCTTTTTCAGTGAATGCCGCTCTTGGAGGAGCCAGTATGACGACAAGCGTGGACGTTGCGAACCGAAGCCGTGCCAAGACCGAGGAACAATTTACTGTGAATGGCATTGATCCGAAGCAGCAGCAAATTGTTGTGGATGATGTATTCCAATACTTCAAATATGCTGCACGTAAACAGCGCAGCTTTGATTTAGTTGTCCTAGATCCGCCAAGCTTTGCCAAGACAAAGAAACGAACATTCAGTGCGGCCAAGGACTATAAGGAACTATTGAAAGAGACCATCGCCATTACGAAAAATAGTGGTGTGATTGTAGCATCTACAAATAGCTCGGCTTTCAATATGAAGCACTTCAAAGGTTTTATAGAAGCGGCCTGCAAGGAAATGAAAGTCCGCTATACCGTTTTGGAAGAGTATAGTCTGCCTTCTGATTTCAAGCATATCCGCTCCTTCCCGAAAGGCAATTATTTAAAGGTCGTTTTTATCAGAATAACGAAATAACACACGATAATCATGGAGTGGATCCGTCTCGGGTCCGCTCTTTTTTTGTAAGATATGAAAGGGGAATCCCGCTTTTGTCAATGCCCCGTCTTAAGCTTGTCGGGTAGGCAGGCGCTTTCCGCTTTAGTTTTTATCCAGCTGCAAGCGCCACCTCCTCGAGGTCTTAAGCCTATCTCTGTTAAAGGCAAAGAGCAGCCTTTAAGCAGAGCTTTTCTTAAGCTTGTCGGAGGTAAACGGCGCTTTCCGCTTTAGTTTTCATCCAGCTGCAAGCGCCACCTCCTCGAGGTCTTAAGCCAATCTCTGTTAAAGGCAAAGCCCAGCCTTTAAGCAGAGCTTTTCTTAAGCTTGTCGGAGGTAAGCAGGCGCTTTCCGCTTTAGTTTTTATCCAGCTGCAAGCGCCACCTCCTCGAGGTCTTAAGCCTATCTCTGTTAAAGGCAAAGAGCAGCCTTTAAGCAGAGCTTTTCTTAAGCTTGTCGGAGGTAAGCAGGCGCTTTCCGCTTTAGTGGAATAGGATACAATTGCTTTTTTATGCGAACGGTTGCATAATTGGTTTATTGAATTTTTAGAATAAAAAAAGTGTTTGTTCTGATTGATTAACTGCAGTATTAAGGAGAGGGGATTGCTTACTATGATTACAAGAACAGCTTTATACCACCGCGGGGAAAATAATTACTGCTATGGGTACGATAAGAATACCTTACATATACGAGTCCGGTTGGCTAAAAAGGAAGCCACTCAAGTATCTTTAAGAATCGGGGATCCATATAAATGGGCTTCGGGTGGCGGGGGCGGAAATCTGAATGCTGAAGGGGCTATGGGATGGATAGGCGGCACGACGATCCCTATGCAAAAAGAAGCTGAGACAGAGTTATATGAATATTGGGTTGCTTCTTACATGAATGATACTAAACGGTTCCGTTATGCATTTATTGTGGAGGATAGCGATGAAAAACTTCTTTTCGGCGAGAAGAAGATTGTGGAATTAGAACCGGAAAATGAAGAAGCCGCCTTACAGGAAATGAATAATTTCTTTTGTATGCCTTATATGAATGGCGCTGATGTCGCTGATATTCCTTCATGGGTAAATGAAACTGTATGGTATCAAATTTTCCCCGAACGCTTTGCAAACGGCAATCCTGATATTACTCCAAAGGATGCAGTTGAATGGGGAAGTGAACCGACGCCCTCCAATATGATGGGGGGAGATTTATATGGAGTGCTCGACAGGTTGGATTATTTGCAGGAGCTCGGCATAACAGGCATCTATTTCTGCCCGATTTTTCACGCTGAAAGCAACCATAAATATGACACTATAGATTATATGGAGATCGACCCGCAATTCGGGGATAAGGCGGTCTTTAAGAAATTGGTGGAAGAGGCCCATAAGAGAGGTATCCGAATTATGCTGGATGCGGTATTCAATCATGCCGGCTGGCAATCGCCTTTTTTCCAGGATGTCCTGAAAAATCAAGAGGCATCTCGTTACAAGGATTGGTTCCATATAAAAAGCTTCCCTGTATCCCACGAAGCAGGCAATTATGAAATGTTTGCATTTTGCCATGAAATGCCGAAGTTCAATACAGAAAATGAAGAGTGTAGAGCATATTTGTTGGATGTGGCCCGCTATTGGGTGGAGGAATTCGATATCGACGGCTGGCGCCTGGATGTGGCGAATGAAGTCGACCACGTCTTTTGGAGGGATTTCCGCAATGCTGTGAAAGCGATCAAGCCCGATCTCTATATTTTGGGAGAGCTTTGGCATGATGCCATGCCTTGGCTGCAAGGAGACCAATTCGATGCGGTGATGGACTATCCGGTCGGGGATGCGATTACTGAATTTATCTGCCACGGTAAAATGAATGCCGAACAATATAAACATGCCATAAGTGAAGCTGTAGTCCGATATCCAAGAAATATGAATGAAGCGACTTTTGCCTTATTGGACAGCCATGATACAGATCGAATTGTGACGAGGGCTGGAGGCAATCTGGATAAAGTCAAATTGGCTTATTTACTCTTATTTAGCTATACAGGCTCACCTTCTATTTATTACGGTGGAGAAATCGGCCTTGAGGGAGGCGCAGATCCTGGATGCCGACGGGCAATGCCGTGGAAGGAAACGGAGAAACCGAATGATTTCAATCTGTTTATGAAAAAGCTCATTCATTTACGTAAAACAATACCTGCCTTCCGTTCCCAAACATTCAAATGGATAAAGGCCGATCGCAGCGATGTCCTGATATTTTGTAAGGAAGCGGACCAGGGCGATGTCTATTTCATGATAAATACAGGGAATAAAGCTGTAAAATTGCAGCTGCCGGAGGTATTGGACGACAAGCTTAAAGATCTGTTCAATGAGGAGGAAATTACATTGCCGGCTACTTTTGAATTGGGCGCTAATGAGTATTATGTGCTGCAAAAGTAGGGGCTTTATCCCATTAAAGGAATGGCTTAAAGTTGATGCAATATTCAATGGGTTGTATAGTAATGTATAGTTCTCGGCGCTGGAGGTTCGAGCAACTGTTAGAGGGGGGAATGATGTGGCTACGTTATCAGACGTTGCAAAGAAAGCGAACGTGTCCAAAATGACCGTGTCCCGTGTCATTAACCACCCAGAGCAAGTGTCCGAGGAATTAAAGGATCTCGTGCATAAGGCCATGGAAGAATTGAACTATGAGCCGAATTATGCGGCCCGAGCGCTTGTTCAGAATAGGACACAAGTGGTTAAGCTATTAATCCTTGAAGAAATCGATACAACAGAACCTTATTATATGAATCTATTGACTGGCATCAGCAGGGAATTGGACAAGTATTATTATTCCCTGCAGTTGGTTACCCGCAAATCACAGAGTATCGGTGCCTATGACGGGTTGATTGCTACAGGGGTCCGTGAGGCGGATTTTACAGATTTGTCATGGAAATTCAACAAGCCGATTATTCTGTATGGCGAAAACAATCACGGATTTGATTTTATCGATGTGGATAACAGTGCAGGAACGGAGATGGCTGCAAGGCATGTGTATGAATGTGGATTCCGTCACATCCTGTTTTTTGGCATCGATTATAGAAACGAGTTATTCATGCAGGCCAGGCTGTCCGGATATCAACGTGTAATGGATGAAACAGGGCTCGAGAAGGATGCTTATTTTCTGAAAAATAGCTCTAATGTGGCTGAAGAGAAAATGAAGGAATTGCTTGAACACATACCGGGCAAGTTTGCTGTCGTATGCGCCTCCGATCGATTAGCCATCGGTGTGGTGCGGGCTGTTGCTGCATCAGGAAGAGCGTTCGGTAGTGATATTGCGGTCACTGGTTTTGACGGTGTCTTTCTTGATAGGATTTCTTCTCCGAAGATTACGACCGTCCGTTCGCCCGTCATTGAAATGGGAGAAGCATGTGCACGGATGCTGCTGCAAAAAATCAATGATAAGGGAAAACCACAGCAATCCATCCGGTTTAGGCCGGAGTTGATTATAAGAGGTTCTACAACGGGGCAGCCTGACCATTAGAACGATTTTGGCCGCAGGGATTTATACCTGCGGTTTTTTGTGTGCGCTGTACAGGAAAATATAGATACGATGCCTTATTTCATTCTGTTATCGGTAACAACCATAATCATGTTGCAACCGTTTTCAGTATTGGATAATAATAGATATATAGTTAGTAAGTGTTATTTGAAAATAAAAATGGAAAAAAGATAAAGGTAGAAACGAATGTCTTTTTTCGAAATAAACTAGGGGGTACGTGTCATGAAGTCCATGAAAAAATATGGATTGCTTATTATGGTTTTTGCATTAATCTCTTTAATGGCGGCCTGCGGCAACGACAAAAAAGAGGAAGGCACAGCTAAAGACAACGACAAGACGTTAACGATTTCTGTGGAAGAAAGCTACAAAGGCTATATCAATGACATTAAAGATAAATTTGAGAAGGATAATAATGCTAAGTTGAAAGTCAACTATAAGAGCAGTTTCGACCAGTTAGATGCTCTTGCATTGGATGGACCGGCAGGAAAAGCGCCGGATGTTATGCTGTCCCCGTATGATCGTGTGGGTTCTCTTGGGCAGCAAGGCCATTTGATGGAAATTAAAGAAAACGACCAAAACAAATTGGATGCAAAAGATTTAAAGACAGTAACAATTGACGGCAAACGCTACGGCAATCCGTTCACTATTGAAACATTGGTCCAATTCTATAATAAAGATTTAGTAGATAAAGCTCCTGCAACAATGGATGAGGCTGAGGCGCTTACAAAGGATCCGCGTTTTGCTTTCGCGAATGAAGCAGGCAAATCGACCGCATTCCTAGCGAACTGGAATGATTTCTATGTACTGTACGGGGAAATGGCAGGATTCGGCGGTTATGTATTCGGAAAAGACGGCACTGACCCTAAAGATGTAGGCCTTGCCAACAAAGGGTCAATCGAAGGGCTTGAATATGCGGCTAAATGGTATAAAGAACATTGGCCAAAGGGAATGCAGGATGTAAAGAGCGCGCCTGATTTCGTCAATAAAATGTTCATCGACAAAAAAGCGGCTTCCATTATTGGCGGACCATGGTCTGCTGCCCAGTTTAAAGAATCTAAGGTTAATTACGGAGTAGCTGAAATCCCAACATTGCCGAACGGTAAAAAGTATACGCCATTCGCTGGCGGTAAAGCATGGGTAGTCAGCGCTTATACGAAACACTCCGACTTGGCGCAAAAATGGATCGATTATGTAGCGAATGCCGATAACAGCTACAAATTCTACCAAGCTACTAACGAAATTCCTATCAATAAAGAAGCGCAGGATAAAGTGAAGCAAGACAATAATGAATTGGCTAACGCAGTTATCAGTACGTACCAGGTGGCTCCTCCAATGCCAAATATTCCTGAAATGAGCGAAATTTGGGCAGTTGGCGGTACATTGATGTCTGATGTGAATGCCGGTAAGAAAGACCCTAAACAAGTGGCTAAAGCAGCAGTAAAGACGATCAATGAAAATATCGAACAAAAATTTAACAAGTAAAGCTGATAAGAGCCAAACAGTGACAATGCTGTTTGGCCTTCTCTTATCATACGGGCACAAAATGAACAGAAGAGGGGAAAGGCTATGAACAAAGGACAGGTGCGGCAGATTCAACCTCGTAAAGCTATGCTGTTGTCTCTCATTCCAGGATTGGGGCAGTTCTATAACAGGCAGGCCTTTAAAGGTGCAGTGTTTCTTATCATTGCGGCTTTATTCGTTGCAGAGATGGCGGCTTACGGATGGAATGCGGTAGAAGGGCTGATTACACTGGGAAGTATCCCGATTCAGGATAACTCCCTTTATTTAATGATCGAAGGCGGATTGCAGCTGATTATCATGGTTATATTCATAGGCTTTTATATCATCAATATGGCCGATGCGAAGAAAGTGGCTATGAAATGGAAATTGGGCATAGATGTCAATACATCCATGAGAAGTATATTGAGCAATGCAGCGGATAGCGGCTTTCCGTACTTGCTGACATTGCCGGCTTATTTGTTGATGACATTCGTCATTATTTTCCCTGTGCTGATTACATTTCTGATGGCTATGACCAATTATGATTTCTATCATATCCCGCCTGCGAAGCTGCTGGACTGGGTTGGACTGAAGAACTTTACCAATATTTTTATCCTTAGTTCTTACAGGGAAACCTTTATCTCTGTCTTTTCCTGGACATTGATCTGGACAATATGCGCCACGACATTGCAGATTGCATTGGGCATTTTGACAGCGGTCGTCGCTAATCAATCTTTCATAAAAGGAAAGCGGCTTTTCGGAGTTATTTTCTTGCTTCCATGGGCGATTCCCGCCTTCATTACGATTATGAGCTTTTCAAATATTTTCAATGACAGCCTTGGCGCCATTAATACGCAGGTCATTCCGCTCTTGAACGCTATTCCGTTCGTGCATATCGATTCGATTGCTTGGAAAACGGATCCTTTCTGGACGAAGACTGCGCTGATCATGATCCAGGGATGGCTTGGCTTCCCATACATTTATGTAATGGTATCGGGTGTTCTTCAATCCATTTCCAATGAATTGTATGAAGCGGCCAAAATAGACGGAGCAAGTGCTTTTAAACGGTTTACGAAGATTACGCTGCCGATGATCCTATTTGTGACAGCACCTGTGTTCATTACGCAATACACGTTTAATTTCAACAATTTCTCTATCATTTATCTGTTCAATAATGGAGGTCCGGGAACGGTCGGTTCGGGAGCCGGCTCAAGCGATATCCTTCTTTCCTGGATATATAAACTGACGACAGGGCAATCCCCTCAGTATGGAGTAGCGGCAGCTGTGACTTTGATTATTTCATTTGTCGTAATCGCTGTTTCATTGATCGCGTTCAAGAAAACAAATTCCTTTGGAAATGAGGAGATGATGTAAGATGGGCAACTGGAAAAATAGTCAACGTTTTTCAAACGGTCTCCAAAAGGTTCTGACATATGCTTTTCTGATTCTTTTATCGATCGTCATCCTTTATCCGATTATTATAACAGCTTCGTCTGCTTTCAAGCCGAGTAATATTGTGTCATTCAGCCTGGACTTCCATTCGGATTGGGTGCTGACCAACTTCACTAAGCTATTCCAGGATACTCTTTATCTGGATTGGTATAAAAATACGTTGATCATCGCCGTATCAACGATGGTTATACAAGTAACGGTCGTCACCCTGGCAGGTTATATATACAGCCGCTACCGTTTCGCGGGGAGAAAACAAATTTTGGTCCTATTCCTGATTGTGCAGATGATCCCGACGATGGCCGCTTTAACTGCATTTTATGTATTGGCTATGCTGATCGGCGCTTTGGACCAATATTGGTTCCTTACCCTTTTGTATATCGGTGGAGGCATTCCAATGAATACATGGCTGATGAAAGGCTACTTCGATACGATTCCGCGTGATTTGGATGAATCGGCAAAGCTAGACGGAGCCGGACATTTCCGTATTTTTGCGCAAATCATTTTACCGCTTGTCCGCCCAATGATAGCTGTACAGGCATTATGGGCCTTCATGGCGCCATTCGGGGATTTCCTGCTGGCAAAGTTCCTGCTGCGTACGCCTGAAAGCTTGACGATTGCGGTAGGCCTGCAGCAATTCATAGCGAATCCTCAGCAAGAAAAAATCGGTCTGTTCGCAGCGGGAGCAATCCTTGCTGCCTTGCCAATCTGTCTCTTATTCTTTTTCTTGCAGAAAAATTTCGTGTCAGGCCTGACACAGGGCGGCACAAAAGGATAAACCTTATTTTACTAACAGTTAATCAACAATCAAGATAAAGGATGATGTGAGTATGAAGAAGAACGTTCCATTCCCGTTGAATTATGCCAGGAATAGCGTATCACCGCAGAGGATGTTCAAGGGGAGGAAAGAGATGGGGTGGGGGAAGCTGCTGCTGCTGTTTGTTTTTTTGAATGCATGTATGATTCTGCCCACTTCTCTTCATTTCACAAAAGCCAAATCTTTCGACTTGTTCGATGTGATGCCGGAAACCATTGGCATGATTAATCAAAAGACAGTTGAAATGATGCAGAAGCACCCGATTATCGATGGAACAATGGGCGGTCGCATCGTAGAACAGCCTATTGCAGGGCCTGAGGGGATTATTTTGTTCAGCCTGGATCAGCCGGCACAGACAAAAGCTGAAAATGCGATTATTTTTAGCCGAAAAGAGATGATCCTGAAAAATGAAAAGGGATATGATTTCACGGTCCGCTATAAGAATAACGAATCAGATGCTGACGTGGAGAATACCGATCAATTGAAAGCGTGGCTTAACGATCAATGGTATACACAAAATAAGGCATTTTTATACTTAACGATGGTGCTGATGGTCGGGTCGATACTCGTCGGCAGTACGACCATGCTGGCGCTAGTGGCTGCTCTTTTTCTGTGGCTGGCTAAAAAGAGCAGAATGACGGCTATTGAAACTTTTAAGGAAGGGTTCCATATGACCATCTATTCACTTGGTTTGCCGACTTTGGTAAGCATGTGTGCGGGTATCCTCCATTATGACGTAACGCTCATGATTGCCATTCAATCGCTTGGTATGGTTTTGATGATCGCTTTTATATTTTTTAAGACAACATTCGTTCAAGAAGAACGCAGGACAGAAGCAAATAGTAGGGGGAAAAAGGCATGATACAACGTATATTCGACATCCATCCTTGGAAATTGTCCACAACAGCACTTGATAAAGACCATAAGCGCCTGCAGGAGAGCTTGACTTCCATAGGCAACGGTTATATGGGAATGCGCGGCAATTTTGAAGAGGGATATTCTGGCGATACACATCGAGGCACGTATATTGCCGGGATCTGGTATCCGGATAAAACACGGGTAGGCTGGTGGAAAAATGGCTATCCCGACTATTTCGGCAAAGTAATAAATGCCATGAATTTCATAGGAATCGAAGTGCTGATCAATGGCGAAAAAGTCGATTTGAATAAGGACGAAGTTTCCGACTTTTATATGGAACTGGATATGAAGGAAGGCATTTTCCGCAGGGAATTCACAGTCATTAAAAAAGGGGAAGCGTACAGCATCCATGCTGAACGGTTCCTAAGTGCCGACCAGAAGGAATTGGCGGTTATACGGTATGCAGTGAAACCGCTCACTGCACCGGCCCATATTACTCTGGTATCATATCTGGATGGGAATGTCAGAAATGAAGACGCCAACTATGAAGAAACCTTTTGGGTGGAAATGGCACAAAATGCGGATGAGCTTGGGGGCTATTTATCGGCGAAGACGAAGGAAAACGATTTCGGGACCCCTCGATTCACAGTTGCTGCAGCCATGTCCAACAAGGTGAGTGTCGAGGCAGAGCAAGGATTCCGCACAGACAGTCTATATTGCGAGCAATCCTATTCATTCAAGCTTGAGGCGGATCAGGAAGCTGCCATAGAAAAGAGAGTGGTTATTGCTACATCAAGAGACACAGAGGAAGGCCTAGTTCTTCAGAATGCCGAAAAAATGCTCGGTAAGCTGCAGCATGTCTGTTTGGAGGAGATAAAGGAACGCCATATTCAAGCATGGGCCGAGCGCTGGAAAAAAGCGGATATAGTGATCGAAGGTGATGATGAAGCACAACAGGGCATCCGCTTTGCCATTTTTCAGCTCTTTGCCACTTACTACGGAGAAGATCCGCGCTTAAATATTGGGCCGAAAGGATTCACCGGCGAGAAATATGGAGGGGCTACCTATTGGGATACGGAAGCCTTTGCTTTGCCATTATATTTAGCGATTGCTGGAAAGGATGTTTCACGCAATCTATTGAAATATAGATACAATCAATTGGAGCAAGCAAAGAATAACGCCAGGAAGCTCGGCTTGGACGGCGCATTATATCCGATGGTGACATTCACAGGAGATGAATGCCATAACGAGTGGGAAATCACATTCGAGGAAATCCATCGAAATGGCGCTATCGCTTATGCAATCTATAATTACACCACCTATACAGGCGATAAGGAGTACCTGGAGGAATACGGACTTGATGTATTAGTGGAAATCAGCCGTTTCTGGGCCGACCGTGTCCATATGTCCCAACGCCTAGACCAGTATATGATCCATGGCGTGACCGGCCCGAATGAATACGAAAATAATGTGAATAACAACTGGTACACCAATTTTATGGCCTCTTGGACTCTGCGTTATACATTGGAGCAACTTACAGAATATAAAGAAGAACAACTTAAAATAACAAAAGAAGAGAAAGCGAAATGGCAGGATATTGTGTCGCGGATGTATTTGCCATACGACAGCAAATGGCAAATTTTTGTCCAGCATGATACCTTCCTGGATAAAGAATTGCGTTCGACTGATACGCTATCAGCAAGTGACCGCCCCATCAATCAGAAATGGTCATGGGATAAGATTCTGCGTTCATGCTTCATTAAACAAGCGGATGTTCTGCAGGGCATCTATTTATTCAGTGAGGACTTCGATTTTGACACGAAACAGCGCAATTACGAATTCTATGAACCTCTGACTGTCCATGAATCAAGCCTTTCGCCTGCCGTCCATTCCATTCTGGCTGCCGAGCTTGGCAAACAGGAAAAGGCTGTTGAACTGTATAAGCGGACAGCGCGGTTGGATTTGGATAATTACAACAACGATACGGAGGATGGGCTGCACATTACGTCTATGCCTGGCAGTTGGTTAAGTATTGTACAAGGGTTTGCCGGTATGCGCACAACTAAAGGGCGTTTATCGTTATCTCCTTTTCTTCCAGCCGGCTGGGAAGGCTATACGTTTAAACTTACGTACCGTGAGAGATTGCTAGAGGTCTCCGTAAGGGAGCAAAATGTAACAGTCACTTTACTTGAAGGCAAGGCTTTCACTCTCACTCTATATGGTATGGATGTTCTTCTGGAAGGTTCAGTCACCCGGTCGGAAAGGGACGTGGAATAGGTATGGTCAAGGCAATCATTTTTGATTTAGATGGGGTACTGGTTACTACTGATCACCTGCATTATAAAGCGTGGAAGAAAATTGCGGATGAATTGCACATGCCTTTTGATGAAAAAATGAATCATCAATTGCGGGGAGTCAGCCGAATGGATAGCCTGGAATTCCTCCTTGGAACAAGGTCAGGGGAATTTACGGATAAGGAAAAACAGGCATTGGCAGAGCGGAAAAACAAGCTATATCGCAGATTATTGGAGGGGCTTTCCTCCAATAATCTGATGCATGGGGTATCCGGCCTGTTGGATTCTCTTGAAGGGAAGGGCATCCGGATGGCTGTTGGGTCATCAAGCAAGAATGCGACGTTTATATTAGAGAAACTGGGCCTGCTGGATCGGTTTGATTATATTGTCGATGGAAATATGATTCAAAGAAGCAAGCCGGATCCCGAAGTTTTCATGAAAGCGGCTGAGGGATTGAATGCATTGCCGGCGGATTGCCTTGTAGTGGAGGATGCAGCAGTTGGAGTGGAAGCAGCACTGCGGGCAGGAATGCATGTCGCCGCAATCGGTGATGCCTGCAATAGCGGCGGTGTAACATATCACTTAAAAACGATGGAAGACTTGCTCAAATCAATTTGAATGCCAATCGGTATCGGTTAACAGCTGCCTATTTGTCCCATTAGGCAGCTGTTTTTATTCAATGCTGGGCTGAGCATTTTATTGTCCTTTATATACCCCTGATGGTATAATGGGTTTATCAAATAAAAAGGCAAAGCCTAAAGGAGGGAATGAATGATGAAGGAAGTAACGGTATATTCGATGAATAACTGTGCGTACTGTGATATTTTGAAGCAATTCTTGAAAAGCCAGAACGTTTCTTTCGAGGAAATAAAGGTTTCAGATCAGCCTGATATCGTTCAGATGTTGTTGAATTCCTCCGGACAAATGGGATTGCCGCAAACCAAAATTGATGGTCAATGGGTGGTCGGTTATCATCCTGATGCGATCATGAAAATCCTGGATGCTTGATTCTTGGCTAATGCCATAAGGAAAGCGTAAAATGAGGACAATATACAATGAATCCCTTGAAGGAGGAAAAGGCAAATGAAAGAGATTTCAGCAAAAGAAGTAGAACAGTTAGTGAATAAAGGACAGAACCCAACAATCATAGATGTACGGGAAGACGATGAAGTGGCACAAGGAAAAATCCCGGGAGCAGTCCATATTGCTTTAGGAACGATTCCTGAACGCATGAATGAATTGGATAAATCAAAGGAATATATTATGGTTTGCCGTTCAGGCGGAAGAAGCGGAAATGCCACACAGTTTCTGGAACAACAAGGTTATCAAGTAACAAATATGACTGGCGGCATGCTTGCCTGGGAGGGCAAAACCGAATAAGCCATCTTTAGGCAGTTTGCACTGAATGCTAGAAGGAGGATGAAATAAATGAATGATGTAACAGTATATACAACAAATACATGCCCATATTGCACAATGATGAAAAATTTCTTAGATGAGAACCAGATTTCATATAATGAAGTGAATGTCAGTAAGCATCCTGAACAGATGCAGCAGCTGGTGAATACAACAGGCCAAATGGGTGTGCCGCAGACACAGATCAATGGCCATTGGGTTTTAGGCTTCGATCCGGCAACTGCCATGCAATATTTGCGCAAGTAATGAAAAAGGCGACGGGAAACCGTCGCCTTTTGCTGTAACCGACAAGGAAGAATATCGCTGCCATAGATGAAAAACTTTCCGCTTTAGTTTCCATCCAGCTGCAAGCGCCACCCCCTCGAGGTCTTAAGTCAATCTCTGTTAAAGGCGAAGAACAGCCTTTAAGCAGAGCTCGCCTTAAGCTTGTCGGGGGTAACCAGGCGCTTTCCGCTTTAGTTTCCATCCAGCTGCAAGCGCCACCCCCTCGAGGTCTTAAGTCAATCTCTGTTAAAGGCGAAGAACAGCCTTTAAAACAGAGCTCGCCTTAAGCTTGTCGGGGGTAACCAGGCGCTTTCCGCTTTTGGTGCTAATCTACCGATCTGTTTGTGCGCAGCTCACAACGCAATCTCCAAATGTTCGTACATCGTTTAAATAATCATAGTCTGGAGTCGATCCGAGTCTGTTGAACATCCGCACCGCACAAATCTCCAATGAAGGAATAACGAGCAATGTTACACCCGTATAGCCTAGTATTTGAAAAGCGCCTTCCGGAACAGAACTGCCGATTTCAGAACGCTGTGCGTCGGTTTCCTTAACGAACCAGAGAAACCCGTTCTGCGGATCGTCCTTATTTATAGTTGATGGGCTGTGGAGAGTAGTAGCCAGTTCGATTAATTCGGCAGGAACGAGCTGGCTGCCGTTGATTTTCCCTTTTTTAAGATGCAGATAGCCCCAATAGGCCAGTTCCTTTAAGGAAATATACATATTCATTTGGCTGCCGTCTTTGTTAGAGTGAAGGGCATAGGGCGGGGAGCCTTCCTCTGAAAGAACCGGAACAAGCTGTTTGCTTGCCTGTGAATGCCAGTCTGTATGGGAAAATCCTAATTTATCAAAGGCTTCCTTTCTGGCGATTTCTTTTACGGATAAGCCGGAAACTTGTTTCACAATAGTGGTAAGCCACTCAATATTAATGCCTCTATACGCCCAGCCGCAGCCTGGAGGAAATTCCTTGATGATTGTATTTCTCTCCATTTTTAGACCGTGAGTATGCGTCAGTAAATGCCGGATTGTAACGCCATCTAAAAGAGGGGAATCCAGATGCGTCAAATAGGCAGTTACCGGATCATCTATACTCTGTATGTACCCTTTCATTACACAATAGGCAACAGCAAATCCTATATAGGATTTGCGGACAGAAGCTACATAGAACTGGTGGTCTTCATCTATTGGTGATGTATTTCTCTCATTTGAAGCATGGCCCCAGTATTTTTCCGCTACTATTTTATCGCGGTGTATGACCAAGCATGCAGCAGCCGAAGCATGCAGTTTCTCCATGCTATCCTCCACATGATTGATGATCGGCGAATAGTGGTTTAAGTTCTTTTTTAGCAACATATGAAAACCTCATTCCTATAAAGTCTACATATACCCTATTCTCTATAGCGGACGTATTATCCTTTTCCGGCCAGGCAAATGGATGAAACGGTATCGATGATCATTTGCAACTGGAATTGCCTTTTATCATCGGATTCATCATGGATTCCAGATAGGATGGAATGATGGATGACCTCTATGCCGCAATAAGCGAGAATGCCCTTATCAATCGTTTTTACCATCGTTTCCTTAAGACCTCTTGCAGTCAGGGAAGCTTCCGTATCGCCTGCGGTTTCTATAACAATTGCTTTTTTGGCAGTTAAGAGGGGTACCGGCCCGTCGGGGGTAGACTGGAATGCGTATCCTGAGCAAAGGATCCTGTCGAAGTATCCTTTTAATATGGCCGGAGCCGCATACCACCAGGTCGGATAAATAAAATAAAGGTAATCCGCCTGGTTAATGAATTGATGTTCTATTTTTACATCTCCTTTAAAGCGGCCAAGCTTATTTCCTGCCATCTCCTGACTGGTCAGGACCGGCTGGAATAAGGGATGGTAAAGATTCCGTATTTGGACGTTCTGGCCAAGCATTTTTAAATGATTTTCTATCGTTTTCAAGATTGTGCCGTTGAAGCTGTTTGTCGTGGGATGGGCAAAGATAAGTAAATGATTCATCTTGAAACGCCTCCATCTTTTCATAAGGTGATGCCTTCAGTATATATGTTTTGGGGTGAGGAGGCTTGGCGATATTGTTACAGGGAGCCGAATGTAGAAAATTGTCTGAGAACAGCAGTTGTATTTCCATTATGTAAGTGGTATTATGCAAGTAACTTTAAGAGAACGGAGGGTTTCCGATTATGATTTTTTGCAGATTACGTTTCCAAGCTTTGAACGGCGCTAACTGAATAGTGTTCAAAGGCTCTGCATGTCTGCGGGGTAAACGGGATTAGTCTGCCTATTTTAAGGGAACCCATTTAGATGTGGCCTGTAAAAGTCCGCTTCCTGAAAATAGTTTAATTATATATGTCTGATTCTTTCTAAAGATGAACGCTGAGAAGCCCTCTTCCTATATGGAGGGGCATTTTAGGCATCGATTCAAATCAGGCACCCGTTTTAAGAGTAGACACATGCATCCGGCCTGTGTTTTTTTGTGTTTAAAAAGAGAAAATGGTTTTCCCAATGGAACTTAGGGAATTCTTAAAGAATCAGCAATGGACTGGAGGAAAGTCAATATGATGGAACAACGTGAAAAAGCGATATTAGTCGGTGTCAATCTTCAAAAGGAAGATGACTACGATTTTGACTATTCGATGGAGGAATTAGCGGAATTGGCTGCAGCTTGCGATGTGGAAGTAGTCGGGCAAGTGACACAAAAGCTGGAAAGGGTAAATAACTCCCACTATATCGGAAAAGGAAAGATCGAGGAGGTAGCTGCTTTAAAGGAAATGCAGGATGCAGATGCGGTCATCTTTGATGATGAATTATCTCCCTCGCAAATACGGAATTTGGAAAAAGATCTTGATTGCAAAGTCATTGATCGGACGATTCTAATCCTGGATATTTTCGCCCGAAGAGCGAAAACACGTGAAGCCCAGCTTCAAGTGGAAATGGCAAAGCTTCAATATATGCTTCCGCGTTTGATCGGCTTGCGGGCTTCGTTGGGCCGACAAGGGGGGGACGGCGGAGCTGGATTGACGAACCGTGGAGCAGGGGAAACAAAGCTGGAGTTGGATCGTCGCCGAATCGAGGAGAAAATTACGTTTTTAAGAAAAGAATTAGCCGTTCATGTGGCCCAGCGTGAGGTGCAAAGAAGGCAGCGGAAGAAGAATGAAGTGCCTGTTGTTTCTCTTGTAGGATATACCAATGCAGGTAAATCGACCATCATGAATGGGATGCTTGATCTTTATAATGAAGCATCCCATAAGCAAGTGTTTGAAAAGGATATGCTTTTTGCAACGCTGGAAACGAGCATCCGCAAAATCGAACAGCCTGACCATAAATCCTATTTGCTGACGGATACAGTTGGCTTCGTCAAAAAACTGCCTCACCATCTCGTAAAGGCCTTCCGTTCTACACTTGAGGAAGCAGCTAATGCAGATTTACTGATTCATGTTGTCGATTTTTCGAATCCGCATTATCGGCAGATGATTGAAACAACGAATGATACGTTGAAGGAAATGGATATTGAAGGAATACCGACGTTGATTGTCTATAATAAAGCCGATGCAACCGAAGAGGAATATCCACGTGTAGAAAATGATAAGATTTTTATATCCGCGAAGAAGAAGGAAGGCTTGAAGGAGCTAAATGCAGAAATCCGCAAGCATATATTTAAAGACTACACAACTTGCAAAATGCTGATCCCATTTGGAGAGGGCAATCTGATTTCCTATTTCAATAATCATGCACACATCCTCCATACCTCCTATGAAGAAGAAGGCACTTTATTGGAGTTGGAATGCAAGCTTGCCGATTATGAAAAATACAAAGAATACGTCATTCAATAATGAAGACAGAAAAAAGACCTTAGCAGGAACTAAGGTCTTTTTTCTCGCAGTAAATTATTAGTTTAAGTAGGTTTATGTCAAATCTAATTTTATTGTAAGCGCATGAAGCCCTACTTTCAATGTTTTCAAGGCTATTGTAATGGACTATCCATAGATTCTTGGCATTTCCTTCACAAACAACAGATTGCTTGAAGAAAGAGTGAAGAATAAGAAATGGAATTCATCTTTTTTATCCGAATGTGTTTTCTTCATTATGGTCTTCTTTTTCAAAAATGAGAACAGTCGAACCAGTTTCCCCATTCTGGAGCTGGGGCATAGTGCATTTCAATTGATAGCCATTCTCCCCATAATGGTTTAAATAATTTGCCAATTCTTTTAGAGATTCTTTTGAATTCAATGCTTGATCAACGCTTGAAACTCTGTATTTATAAATGATCATTCGTTTTCCTCCGTCATTGTTCATTGGTTGAGCTTCACATGCCGTTCTGCGTAAAGAGTAAAGAAATGTGTGCGAGGAATTCTATTACTTTGGACATGGCTGTTTAGCTAGTTTTTGGTCTGTTTTATTTTTTCCTGACAAACCATTTATATACAAATAGAGGGGGTTATGCGAGAGAAAAAGGAGGCCTACTTCTTTTTGAAAAGTAGGCCTCCTTATATTTAAGCAATGCGCTGTACGTCTACATACAGGATTTGAAGATTATCCATTTCAGTTATGGTAAATGCATATCCTTCACCCTCAATGACATCTCCAACATGGACATCATATTTTTGGGAGAGGATCCAACCGCCGATCGTATCGACTTCTTCCTCGGATAAGGTTGTCCCGAGCAGGTCATTTACATCTTCCACAAGCACTCTACTGCTTAACAGATAGTGATGCTCTGAAAGCTGGCGAATATCGGGTACTTCATCGGTGTCATATTCATCCCGGATTTCCCCGACAATTTCTTCTATAATATCTTCGACTGTCACAATACCGGAAGTTCCGCCGTATTCATCAAACAGCACAGCCATTTGCAAACGGTCTTTTTGCATCCGCAGAAGCAATTCATTGATCGGAATTGTTTCAATGATGCTGATGATCGGTTTTACAATCCCTTTAAGCGGCCGGTCTGTCAGCTGGTGTGTACGTAATGCGCTCATTATATCCTTGGTGTTGATGATTCCGACGATATTATCCTTGTCCCCATCCACAACTGGATATCGCGTATATTTCTCAATTTCGATTGTATCCCAAACCTCTTCTAATGTAGCTTCAAGCGGAAGGGTCACAATATTGGTGCGGGGCACCATAATTTCTTTGGCAATCCGATTGTCGAATTCAAAGATATTATTTACATATGTTAACTCAGTTTGGTTGATTTCTCCGCTATTATAGCTATCTGATAGAATCATCCGCAATTCCTCTTCGGAGTGGGATGCCTCATGTTCAGTAGCGGGCTTAAAGCCAAAAATCCCGACCAGCATCCGCGCTGAACCATTTAATAACCATATAAATGGAAACATAATCTTGTAGAACCACATGATTGGCGTGGCAAACAGTAAAGTGATTGTCTCTGCTTTTTGAATAGCAATGGTCTTCGGAGCCAGTTCCCCTATGACTACGTGCAGGAATGTCACTACGACGAACGCAATAATGAACGAGAGGATGTGGCTGATGGAAGAACTGATATTAAAGTAATGGAAAACTGGATAAAGCAGTTTTTCCACAGTCGGTTCCCCGAGCCAACCAAGGCCCAACGCGGTAACCGTAATACCTAGTTGGCAAGCAGACAGATAATCATCCAAGTGGGTGACTACATGCTTCGCCGCTGTAGCGCCTCTTCGCCCTTCTTCGATCATCTGGTTGATTCGTGTCATTCTTACTTTAACCATAGCGAACTCTGCCGCCACGAAAAAACCAGTCAATGCAATTAAGATTGCTACAAGTATCAAATTAAAAATCTCCAAATTAAGCCTTACTGGAAGTAAGGCGTACACCTCCTGTGATGTCTAAAGTTGATTAAATGGTTGTTATTCATCATCATTGCTCTGGAAGAAAATCATAACAAATTTCAGCAGCTCAAACAGTGACATAAGGGCAGCTGCAACGTATGTGAGGGCGGCGGCATTCAATACTTTCTTGACGCCATGCTCTTCATCGTTATACAGAATTCCCTCAGCTACCATCAGATGTCTGGCTCTGCTGCTTGCATTGAATTCAACCGGCAATGTGACCAATTGGAAAGCCACGGCTGCTGAAAAGAGGATAATGCCGATCCCGATCAGGTTGGATTGGGACAGCAGAAGGCCGCCAATAAATAACAGCGGGGCTATTCCTGAAGCAAAATTGGCAACTGGAAAAAGCTTGGAGCGCCAAATTAAAGCACGGTATGATTGTTTATGCTGGATAGCATGGCCGATTTCATGGGCGGCAACCGATATGGAAGCGATGGACTTGCCATAATAAACGTCCTCCGATAACCGTACAACTCGATTGGTTGGATCGTAGTGATCGGATAAAGTGCCTGGAACCACTTCAATCGGTATGTCGCTAAGGCCGTTGTCATCCAATAGCTTTCGAGCCGTTTCAGCACCTGAAAAACCGGTCTTGGTCGGTACCTGAGACCATTTGTTGAAGTTGCCTTTCACTTTGAATTGGGCCCAGATAGACAGCCCAAGTGCTAGGAATATAAGTAAATCCATGGGGTGAAATAACATGTTTTGTTCAGTTTGCCTCCTACATTAATAGAATTAATAATGCTTGGATTAATGCGAAGCTCTCATGGGACAGCTGTTTGCGGACCAAGTCATTTTTATTGATGCTCTTTTCCTGCAGCAGTTCCACTATCTCCGAAACATTTTTTTCCAAGCCTTGAAGCTTACTCTTCAATTCTCCTAAATCTAAATCGTTGTTTGCTTCTTCATTAAACCGTTTTTTTATATCCTCGAGTGACATGTTTTTATTTTTTAACTCTTTGATTGTATTCAATGTCTGTACAGCTTCATGCGTGTAATACCGGTAATTCGAAGGTGTACGCTCAGCGGTCAATAAACCGATGTTTGTATAGTAATCAATCGTCCGTTTAGAAACATTTGTCATTTGTGCCAATTCGCCTATTCTTATTCTCCCGATCCCAATGAAAACCCCTCCTACAACTGTCACGTGCTAGTTAGGATATAAAAGCGCTGGTCTGCCTATCCCTTCAATGAGTGAAAATAAGGAATAATGCCAACAGTGCATATATCTATGTTAATAATATCATAAGCTAGTTATCTTAAGAAAAGCTTAAGATTGAAAAAATATTCATTATTGTTATAAATTCCTTCTTTTTCCCTGATTTAAACGTCTTTTAAGTCCTATTTCTATTTTAAAAGAAATAAAGAGTATATGGCAGTTTACACAGTGAGTTTTCATCATTGACATGAAAACACTTTCATTTTATAATCGTTCATGAAAATAATTTTCATAAGGGAGGTACATTTTGGTGGGTATTTTCTTCGAGAAAGCTCAGAAATTTGGTAAATCATTTATGCTTCCTATTGCGGTATTGCCTGCAGCAGGACTTTTATTGGGGATTGGGGGAGCCTTATCAAATCCGAATACACTGGTAGCCTATCCATTTTTGGATACACCATGGCTGCAATACATATTTCAAGTGATGAGTTCGGCAGGCAATATTGTCTTTGCGAATTTAGCGCTTATATTTGCAGTCGGAATTGCGGTCGGATTGGCTAAAGGAGATAAAGGAACGGCCGGTTTAGCGGCCGTGCTTGGATATCTGGTAATGAATTCTACGATTAATGCCATGCTTAGCATCACAGGGAAGTTAGCTGAAAATGCAGATATGGCATCAGTTGGCCAAGGGATGATCTTAGGTATCCAGACACTGGAGACAGGCGTTTTTGGAGGGGCGATTGTAGGGATTGTCACTTCTATCCTTCATAACCGTTTTAATAAAATTGAATTGCCCCAATTCCTCGGTTTTTTTGGCGGATCACGTTTTGTTCCAATTATTACATCGTTTACAGCTATCTTTTTAGGAATTTTAATGTATCTTGTTTGGCCGCCTATTCAATCAGGAATCTTCCAACTTGGTGGATTAATAGATAAGACAGGCTATATTGGTACATTCTTTTACGGATTTATATTGAGATTACTAGGGCCTTTTGGATTGCACCACATTTTTTATATGCCATTCTGGACTACAGGTTTGGGCGGATCAATGGTGGTCGATGGACAGATGGTAGAAGGGACACAAAAAATATTCTTCGCTCAGCTGGCAGATCCTAGTACAAAAGAATTCTTTATTGGCACAGCTAGATTTATGTCTGGCCGTTTCATCACTATGATGTTTGGGTTATTGGGAGCGGCTTTGGCCATATACCACACAGCCAAACCGGAAAGAAAAAAAGTGGTTGGCGGATTAATGTTGGGAGCTGCATTGACAAGTTTTTTAACAGGCATTACGGAGCCCTTGGAATTTTCGTTTTTATTTGTCGCCCCAGCTTTATATGTCGTCCATGCTTTTTTTGATGGATTGGCATTTATGATGGCCCATATCTTCCATATTACGATTGGTCAAACGTTTTCAGGGGGATTTATCGATTACATCCTCTTTGGCGTCTTACAGGGCAATGCTAAGACAAACTTTATATGGGTGCCTTTAATAGGAATCGTCTGGTTTGCGCTCTATTATGTCACCTTCAGAATGTTGATTGTTAAATTCAATTTTAAGACACCAGGCCGTGAGGAAGAGCAGCTAGGAGGCAATGAAATCACAGTTTCGGCTAGTGAAAGAGCGGGAACTATTACAAAAGGACTTGGAGGAGTAGCAAATATTGCTGATGTGGATTGCTGTGCGACCAGATTGCGTGTAACCGTTTTGGACCATCAGCTGGTGGATGAGGATATATTGCGAAGTACAGGCGCAAAAGGTGTTATTCAAAAAGGGAATGGCATACAGGTTATTTATGGTCCTCACGTCACGATAATAAAAAATGAAGTAGAAGAGTTAATGGGGGCATAATAAATGAAGAATATGTTGGATCAGGTTAAAGGTCAGTTGATTGTATCATGCCAGGCTTTGGATACGGAGCCCTTGCACAGCTCATTTATAATGGGACGCATGGCAATAGCGGCGAAGGAAGCAGGGGCAGTGGGGATTAGAGCCAATTCGAGGGAAGATATCGTTGAAATCAAAAAACAAGTAGACCTTCCGGTTGTCGGTATTGTAAAGAGAGATTATCGCGATTCAGATGTATATATTACAGCTACCATGGCTGAAGTGAAAGAGCTAGTGAACAGCGGCTGTGAAATGATTGCAATGGATAGCACACATAGATTAAGACCTAAAGGACAAACGCTTAAGGAATTTTATGAGGAAATAAAAAGGGAATTCCCGGAGGTTTTATTAATGGCGGATATTTCCACAGTAGAGGAAGCTATTTATGCTGAGCGTCTCGGTTTCGATTGTGTATCCACTACCCTGATAGGTTATACACCTGAAACGGAAGGCCAAAAGGTATACGATCAACATTTTGCTATCTTAAAAGAGGTTGTGGCGTCTGTTTCTATACCCGTTATAGCAGAAGGGAATATAATGACTCCAGAGATGGCAAGGAAGGCGCTAGAGGCAGGTGTGCATTCTGTGGTTGTTGGCGGTGCAATCACAAGGCCGCAGCAGATTGCCAAACGATTTGTGGAAGAGATGAATAAGTAAACGAAAAGCGAATCCTTGCTTCAGAGGATTCGCTTTCTTTAAAGATTCAGTTCATACGATTATGTTATTTAATCCCGTTTGGGTTCCCTTCTCATATGATGGATTGCCTGTAAGGTTTCTTCTCTATTTTGGCGTAATTCAGGTACTTCGAGCAACAACATGCTCATGATGTCTATTATATAGAGAATGGATAATTGGCTATTAATAAAATTATCTTGGTCTATTATTTTTAAACTTGAGGTAAAGAGTACCTCATCTGATGTTTGGGTGAGAGAAGTATGGTCAAAATTTGTAATACTGATTACTTTTGCACCTTTTTTGCGAGCTATCTGGGCGGCGTTAATGACTTCTAAACTATTTCCAGAATTAGAGATGCAAAAGATAAGATCATTGGGTTGTGTAAGGGTTGCTCCCATCAGCATCATATGGGGATCATTTATTGCATCAACAGGTAACCCCATACGGAGTAACCTATATTTAAGTTCCAAGGCGGTCAATCCGGAACTTCCTAATCCGAAAATCATGATTTTCGAGGATTTTCTTATAAGTTCAATAATTCTATTCAGTTGGTCGTGGTCTAATAAATCATTGGTAGAGTGAATGATGTCATTATAAATATGGTTAACTAATTCAAAGGTATGATGGTCTTGATCTGGTATTTTGATTTCTCTGTTCAACAAAATCTTAAATTCAACGAAGCTCTCCACGCCTATTTTTTTGCAGAAACGAGTAATGGTAGAAGTAGAGGCGGTTGTTTTTGCAGCTAAATCTTTTATATTGATATTCAATACTTTTTCTTTATGGTTAAGAATATAATCTGCTATCTCTTTTTCCTTATGGGAAAACATCGGGTAATTCATTTGGATGCCTTCCAATACATGATATTTTTTCATTTTTTACCCCGTCCTAAAGAATGTAGTCTATGTCTTCTATTATCTCAAAAAAAAGGGATTATTAGTATGTATTGTTTACTGAGCAATTAATGATCCTAAAAATGGTAAGCTGCCCGGTATTTTATGTGCTTATGCGAAATTCAATCCAATGGATGAATAGCTTGTGATATAGTCGTTCTTATATTACATTCATAGAATAAGAGGATGAATTTTACATCCGCTCAAAGGAGGAAAGGGATATGCCTTTGGATATAAAGTCAGGACTCGCAAACTAACTAAAAGAGGAGTGCCTGATTATTGATTAAAACGTGTATTCATTCATTTATAGAACAGCAGGAAGAACCTTTTCATGGAAATATAGTAGTGAGCAGGAAGGGACAGATTGATCATAGGGAATCATTAGGTTTTGCGGAAAGGCAGACGAAGGAACCCAATACTAGTTCACATGTATTCAGAATAGGCTCTGTCACAAAGACACTCACAGCCATGGCCATTCTCCGGTTAAAGGATAGCTGTGGACTTTCCCTGTCGGATTGCCTATCAACCTATGTACCAGCGTTTCCGAATGGAGGCCGCATAACAATAGGGCATTTGCTTAACCATATGTCCGGTATCGGCAATGTAACTGCCCAACCCGATTTTTTAGCGAAATCCATCCAGTACAGAAATCCCGATGAATTGGTGCAATGGATTGCTTCATTGCCTATTGAATCTAGACCCGGCGAAACGTTTGCCTATAATAATTCCGGTTACATCCTGCTCGGTAAAGTGATTGAAGTATGTACGGGTATGGAGTATGGAACGTTTATGGACCAATGTTTATTTAAGCCACTGAACATGAATAATACAGGATTGGAATGCAGTGGCGTGGCGGTGGAAGGAATGGCGACGGGCTATGAGCTTTCCGCTGATCGAACAATGAAGCCAGCAGCATACATCGATATGAGCAATTCATTTTCGGCCGGCGCTTTGTTTTCTACAGTGGATGATTTATTCAGTTTAAATAGAGCTTTAGAAGTGAAAAGTCTTCTAAAAGAGGAAACGCATGAATGGCTATTTGAAAAGCAGGAACAGCTTCCTTACAAGGCTGGCTGGTTTAAGGCATCCACTGAAGCAGGAAGCGATCTATTCTTTCATCATGGAGGCATCAACGGATTTACATCCTCTCTTATGAGGCTGCCCCGGAAAGAGATTGCAGTTATTGCTTTAAGCAATGCATCTTCTTTATTAACATCTACTATGGCTGCTGCCGTGATAGACTATATGGATCGTTCATATGAATAAAGTAATCAGCTGTCTCTTTTAAACAATGGCTGGCAAATGAAGTAAAGACAAGATGGGAAATGTGCGGAAGGGAAGTGCAAGGAATATGAAGGCTGTCATTTTCGATTTTGATGGGACACTGGCGAATACTTTGCCGCTATGCTTTTATGCTTTTCAACATGTCTTTAAAAAATACGATCAGGCTGACTATGCGCCGAAGGATATTGTCGCTATGTTCGGCCCTTCCGAAACAGGGATTATTGAATTGAACTTAATGCACCCTGATAAAGCCGGCGCTATTGACCTTTACTACGAGCTTTATGAATCAGAGCATGATCAATATGTCCAGCCGATTCAGATGATTGAAAAAATGCTGCAAAACCTGAAGGATAAAGGGTATAAATTGGGCATCTATACAGGGAAAGCCAGAAAAAGCCTGGATATTTCTTTGAAGGCATTGAACATAGGCGATTACTTCGATGCAGCTGTCACCGGCGATGATGTTTCCTGTCCAAAGCCGGATCCGGAAGGGTTGCTGAATGTGTTGAAGATACTTAATGTACCAGCTAATGAAACCATATATGTGGGTGACAGTGAGGGAGATATCATGGCCGGAAAGGCGGCAGGCATGGGAACAGTGGGCGTCCAATGGATGCCCACGTACCAAAGCGCTGTTTTTCCAGTAAAACCGGACCATATGGCAGATTCCTTTCAGTCATTCCTTGATTGGATGGATTGAGGGAGAATAATATGAGTGATAAATGGGTGGAATGGGCAAGGCGTATCCAAGCTTTGGCGCAGTCAGGCCTTGCTTTTACAAAGGATGAGTTTGACCTTGAACGGTATAGAGAGCTCAGGAAAATAAGCGCAGAAATTATGGCGGAATATACAGACAGCAAAATGGAAGCTATTCAGGAACTTTTTTCACAGGAAATCGGTTATCAGACTCCGAAGGTGGATGTCCGCGGGGTCGTTTTCAGAGAAGGGAAAATATTGCTCGTCAAAGAGAAGATGGATGACAAGTGGGCTTTGCCCGGAGGGTTTTGCGATGTAGGCTTATCGCCGACAGAAAATGTCGTTAAAGAACTTAAAGAAGAAACAGGGTTTTCTGTAAAAGCTGTGAAGTTGCTGGCTGTTTTGGATACCGATAAGGATCCAAAACAAACACAGCCCTTCCATTTCTATAAATTATTTATCCAATGTGATATTGTCGGCGGAGAAGCGGAGAGCGGAACGGAAACAAAAGCTGTAGCCTTCTTTGATGAGGGGCAGCTGCCGCCGCTTTCTTTGAGGAGAAATACGGAATCACAGCTTCGGATGCTTTTCGAATACAGCCGCAATCCTGATAAGAGCACTATGGTCGATTAATAGAAAGGCAGGACGCAAGCGTGCCTGCCTTATTGACATTTATGAGGATAAAAATTAGAATTATCATACAGTTCTGTAAATAATTTAACTGTGTGGAGGAGGCTACCGTATATGTCAAAGAAACATGAGGTTTTATTCAATCAATTGAACGATTACCGTTCGCAGGTCATTAACCTTCTCTCATCCGTCAGTGAAGAGCAGGCTGACGTTATTCCAGCAGGGTTTCATAACAATATTCGTTGGAATGCCGGGCATATCTATCTGGACCAATATTTATGGATACAGCATTTGACAAGGGAACCGATATACATACCGGAGGAGTACCATAATTGGTTTGGCTATGGGACAAGCCCGACAGTCTGGCAGACATCACCTCCATCCATGAAGGAAATAATCCAACAGTTGAAGAACCAGCCGAAGTATATTAAAGAAAAATACGGGGATTCATTGGAAGTGGAATACGCTCCTGTCGAGTCGGGCATGAAGACATTGCCGCAGGTCTTGGTCCGTACGATTTTCAATGAAGGAATCCATCTTTCCCATATACAATTAATTAAGCGCTTTCTTTAAAGTGACGGTATTTATACAATAGTAAAATAATTGTTTCACATGAAACATTGAGAAAGGCTATTCGTTTCACAAAGGTTGTCCAATAAGCCTCTGAAAGAGAGGGGCATAGTTATTGAAAAGGCAAGAATGCGGGCAGGTGAGCATTCTTGCCTTTTTTATTCGCCCAGTCTTAAAAAAGTAGAGCATTGATCGAAACGTTCTGTGCACCTAGGGAATGCTCAGTAGCAAAGACTTTCAGCCGCAGAGAAAAACCACCCGATAGTATGGGTGGTTTTGATGATCAGACTGTGAATGGAATGATCCTTTCTTTAAGATTGATGCACCTTATCCTTATCTGGTACAGGTGAAAGTTTTCCGTCCTCCATATGATAGACGCGGTCGCAGTATGTCAGCATACGCTCATCATGGGTAACCATAATGGCTGCTTTATTGCGGGCCTTTACCTCCTTGGCGATCAATTGGACAACTTCATGCGCCCGGTTTGTATCCAGGCTGGCAGTCGGTTCATCCGCCAAAATAATATCCGGTTCATTGATAAAGGCACGCGCTATGGCTGTCCGTTGCCGTTCACCGCCGGAAAGCTGGTCCGGGAATTTAGCCAGCTTTTTGCTTAATCCCAAATCCTTTAACAGCTCTTTGGCAAACATGCGGTCTGACGTTTCTACTTTTCCGCCCATTCTCTTAACTAGCAATAATTGATCGAGAACGTTCAAGTAGGGAACGAGATTGGAGGTCTGAAGAATAAATCCGATTTCCTTCAGCCGTATTTTAGATAGTTCCTTTTGTGTTTGTCCGGCAATTTTTATGTCGTTAATCATGACATCTCCCTCTGACGCTTGCAATAGAGCGCCGGCAATAGAGAGGAATGTACTTTTGCCGGATCCTGATGGGCCGATGATCGCCACAAATTCACCTGGTTTAACAGTAAGAGATACGTGGTCGAGCGCTGTTACTTTATTTTCACCCTCATGATAAAATTTCGAAACATTTTTTAATTGTATGCCTGCCATTATTCAACCCTCCCAATCGCTTGAAGCGGATCAATTTTTGTGATTTTCCGTACAGATAGGACAGAACTTAAAACTGAAACAACCAATAAGACAATTCCGTAAAGTATAACCAGCTTTGGATCCAAAGCGAAAGGCATGCCTTCCGGAAGGATAAAGGCCACTAGGTATGCAAGAAGAGCGCCTACAATAATACTTGTGAGGGAGAGAAGGAATACTTGGGAGACAATCGCTCTTCCCAGGAATCCGTTGCTTGCTCCGATTGCTTTCATAATGCCGAACTGATTTGATTTCTGCAACGTTAAAACGTAGAAAAAGACAGCAATTACGACAGCGGAAATGGCAAGAAGGAACACGAGCATCATGGTTATCGTGCCGTTTTCTTCTTTATGTCCAGGCATTCCTTGAATAGCTGTGTTTTTAGTAACGATTTCAAGCCCTGGAATGTCTTTTTCAATTTGATCTGGATTTAGGTTATCGCCTTGAAGCATAATGGCGTTAACTGGTTGTTTGACACCGTCATCCGATTGCGGCGCTGCAAAACGGAGGCTTTGGAACTTCTCTATTGGAGCATACACAGTCGGTACGTGGTTATAGGTTTCATTATGCATGAAGCCGACTATTTTCATTTTTTCCTTAGAGCTTTCTACTTTGACTGAATCCCCGATCTTAAAACCTTTGTCTTTTAGGGAATCGTTGACGATGACACTGTTTGGATCTGATGAGTCAATCGTCTTTCCTTCGGTTACATCAGGGACTACAAAGCTGCCAGGCTCAGCGCCAAGAACGGTGACATCGTATTTTCCCCCTTCTTTGACATGCTTTTTGTCCTTCATGATCGTTACGCTGACTGCCCCAAGTGGAGCCGCATTTGTTACGTGCTTCTGATCCTTCAGCTGTTTACTATAGCTTTCCGTTATGATCGATCGGGTCATAGAAGCGCGCGAACCTTTCTCAAACGCTACATGGTTGGCATCGATATTTTTAAAAGAAGCTGCACTTAATGAATTTAGGCCTGTCCCTAAACCTGATAATAAAAAAACGAGCCAGGAAATGAGAACAAAAATAAGGCCGATCATTAAAAAACGCAGTTTTCCATGCTTTAATTCCTTGATTGCCAGAAACATAGTATTCCACCCCTTATATATACAAAAATAGATTAATCAAAATTGACTAACTATTATTAGTATATAGCCGCTTTAAAAAAATAGTCAAGTTTGACTAATCGAAAAAAGAAAAAGGAATCATATACCGATTCCTTTTGGAGTAAGAGCATTCTATTTTTATACTTTACGAAGTGTGTTGGTCAATGGTTTCCTCAAGAAAGGCAATCTCTGTTTGCAGCATGGTCCATTTGTGCTTAATAGCCAGGTTGACGCCGATCCCTTCTTCATGGTCTGGCATCTTTTCCAATTGTTCCAGCAGTTTTTTGCTGTTTTCCAGACGGATGGCCAAGGCCTTCAATGTATCTTCAATCGGTAAATGGTCGATGAACATCAGTCCGACATCTCCTTGGAAGTGGATGCTCTCGGGAGCTCGTAAATTATCGAGCAATAATTCATAAAAATAAGCAGTCCCTTTTTCATTGATCGTATATACTTTGCGGGGAGGACGGTTGCCTTCTTGTTCAAGATGCTCATCTATATAGCCTTTCCGGCTTAGCTTATCCAATGTGGCATAAGCGGTCGGTTTTTTCATATCCGTAATATTATTTAAATTACGTTCAATAAATTCGTTAATTTGGTAACCATGTTGGCTTTGGGACATCAGTAATCCTAAGATAACCAATGATCGTTGGTTCATGGAGAGATCCTCCTCTATCTTTTTCTATCTATTAGTATAGCACTCTTGGCAGGTATTTATCCTGCCAAGAGTGCATGGTCCTATGAATTAATGAGCCCATGCCTGCACTTTTACGATGCCTGAACTACCTCTCGAATCAGAGACAGAGAGCTGATAGGTTGAGTCGGGCAAAGGATTCTTTAATTCTTGGTCTATGCTTTTTCCTGAGCTGACAGTTCCTGTTGCTTCTGTTCCTGAAGGGGATGTTAACGTAAATAACAATGTATGTTCACCCTTATTTTCAATTGAAATATGGAGATTGTCTCCGGATAGGCAGGATATCGGATAGGTCTTCATTCCTGTGTAATGTTTCGTTTCATTTAATAGATAAGTATTCTGTACAGATAATAAAGCTGTATCGGGTCTGAGCTGTTTTTGGATGAACGGATCGCTTGAAGCGTTCTTAATTTCCGGCGATGCGCTGGCCTTTGGATAGTCAAAGTAGGCGTTAGAAACGAATCCGGCGATGGAAAGGACAACAATGCTGCCAATTATGACATTTTTGATTGTATACATAGATGCTTCTCTCTTCCTTTCATGGTAGCTTAATGGCTTTTTTCGGGCTGCTTTATTCAAAATATGACACCAAATGAAGCGATAGTCAATGAGCGAATAGCAGGTTTACTCTCTGCATATGGAGGTATAGGGATATAAATGAAGGAATGTTCACGCAATTGGGCATAGTATAAAGAAATGAGATTACAGGAGGAAGAAGAGGGTATGAAAATACTGCCGATGTTTAAATTAACGTGCATTATTGTGATCAGCTTTATCTGTTCTTTTATTATTTTATATGCCATAACAGCAATGCTGGGCTTTAAGCTGGCTTCTTCAGAAAAAGAAGGCCATGTTGCTCTGGATCGTCCATCTTCTTATATTGGAATAAATGTGAATGCTGAAAAGATCATATAAATAAAGGATTTCCTCTTAAGCTCCCGAATTCTATATAAGGATAGAATGGCAGGGGCTTTTTTATTTATTTGCTGTTATCTTTTATCCTGTTGGAATGGGATGTGATTCTATGATTGAAAAATGGACTAGAATAGGTTCCGAATATATACATAAATCGCCGTTTGGACATATACGCAAGGATGTGTGTGTGCCGGACACCGGATGGAGTGCTCATCGATGATTTTTATGTACTTGAATATAACGATTGGGTCAATGCGGTTGTAGTGACCAAGAATCAAGAGATTGTATTGGTTCAGCAATACCGTTACAGTGCGGACGATTTTTTTCTTGAAATACCTGCCGGTAAGGCAGAAGAAGGGGAATCGATGGAAGAAGCTATTGTCAGGGAGGTCAAGGAAGAGACTGGTTATATATCTGACTTGCCGCCTATATGGCTAGGTTCTTATTTTGTTAATCCGGCTACGCAGACGAATCGAATCCATATATATTTACTGAAGGAAGCAAGGAAGGAATATGACCAGCAATTGGATCCGGCAGAATGGATTGATATAAAAGTGATGCCTATACCAGCCTTGGAGGCACTGCTGGGAGCGGGAAAGATTAAACATCTTTTTACAGCAAGTGCATTCCAAATGGCGAAAGAATATATATAGAAAAAATGGAATAAGGAAAGGTGATACGAATGTAGAAAGAGATAGGCCCGTTTATTAATGCGTATATATAAAAGAAACGTTTTTATCAGAAGGATCATAGGTGTAGACTTTGAAAGCGGGAGTGAGCACCCAGGCGCTTGCCAATCGCAAAAGTAATAAGATATACAGGTCAAATAAAAAGGAAAGGGGAGATACCCTTGTAAGAAGCTACCCACTCATAAAAAATCAATAAAGAGGGGTAGAAGTGATGAAAACTAAATCGTTTACTTATCTATGGATTGGCCAATCAATGGCCAATGCCGGCGATATTTTTTATATTGTCAGCTTGATAGCGTCCATTTATCAAATGACGGAATCTACTTTTGTGACAGCCTTTATTCCTTTCACTGTGACGATTTCACAGTTTATTTCTGGCTTTGTTGCTCCATTGGTCATAGATCGCGCGAGTTTAAAGAATATATTGGTCTACTCTCAATTGGGGAAAACGATCCTGCTTGTTGCGCTTATGGCTTATACCACATTGGAAAGCGGCGGGCAAAGCATTTTAATAGTAGTTTTCCTTATAGTCGCCTTCATTGCGTTCCTTGACGGGTGGGCAAATCCGGCTAAAGGAGCTTTGGTTCCAAGATTGGTTAGCCAAGAAGAATGGATGAAGGCAAACGGATTTATGTCCGTTATCGACCAGATAGTGCAACTGGGAGGCTGGCCGGCAGGCAGCCTTTTAGTCGCTTGGGTCGGTCCGCCTCCTTTGTTGTCCATTACCTGTGCAATGTATGCACTAGCGACTGCTGCTATGGCACTTATCCAAGAAGGGGCTAATATGGATCAGCCTAAGGGAAAGAAGGGAGCGGCGGATTCACTGAAGGAAGGCTGGTCGATTATTTGGAAGCACCGCCCAATCCGTTATCTGACTATTATTTCGTGTATGGAATCAATGGCGAATGTCGTATGGATTGCAGCTATTCTGTATGTGTACGTCGATGAGCAATTGGGTGTATCGGAGGCGTGGTGGGGTTTTATTAATACCAGCTTTTTCGCCGGGTTGCTTATTGGCGGGTTTATAGCAATGAAGAGTTCGGGGTTTATCGAAAAAAATATGTCTGTTATCTTTATTTCGTTCGGTATAGGAATTAGTATTGTAACATTATTGTTCGGCTTTACGACTATTCCATACGCTGCTTTAGGTTTTTCCTTTGCCTTCGGGATTTGCAATGAAATACAGCAAATAATTGTAACGACAACTCTTCAAAAAAAGACAGACAGTGGGCAATTGCCCAAGATTTATGCAGCACAGGGCGCACTTTTTGGTTTAATGTTTGGAATTTCATCGCTTCTGGCAGGCTTTTTAGCGGATATAGTAAGCGTCCGCTTTCTTTTTGCCGGCGCATCGGCCATTTTGCTTATAGTTGCAATGGTGGCGTGGAATCAGAAAAAGAGCTTGTTTAACCGCAAAGAATTAGGATGAATATAAGAAAAGGCCTGGATTTTATCCGGGTCTTGTTTTGTTGCAAAAATATATCCATATAAAAATAACTGGATGTGTCAAGTTATTTGTGTCTATTTTTCAAACTTTTTTAATGTAAACGCTTGCAAATTTCACAATTCGGACATAAAATAGAAAAAAGGAAATTAAATGGAAGGGATGGTAAAATGACATTAACGATGATTGTGGTGTTCCTCAGTAAGGTTGTTATGGTCGGTTGCTATTATATCGCTCCTTTATTCATTCCGTTTTGGATGTGGCAATACTTAGCCAGTAAAAAAAGAAAAGAAAAGGCAGCTGCGGCGAACCAGTTGGTTGCTTTAGATGTTAATTTAACAGAAAATTTAGAAAAAGCTTAGAGAGCAGAAATATGTCTCTAAGCTTTTTGTTTTTTTAGGACTAAACGATCGTACCGGACTTTCTATTTGTCTGCTGGGTAGTTTATGCCTATTTGTTTTCTTGCTTCTTCCATGATATTGGCTACGGTGATGGACCGTTGGAATGTGTTAATGCCGGATTCTGTTTTTCCTTGGTGGATCAGTGAGATGAATTCTTCCAATTCATAAAACATTGTATTGTCCAGCTGCTTCTGTGATAAATCTTCTTTCCGTCCATCTCGATAGGCTAATGTCACATGGGAGGGGGAGCTGATTTTATCGATGATGATGGTACCGTCTTCTCCCTGGATTTCATTTGGCATCGCGGAGTCAGTGATTTTTGAATACATGATCACTGCTTCCATTCCATCATAATCAAGCAGGATGCTTCCCTGTCCATCGACTCCTGACGCCAGTTTCATGGCGCTTGCCTTTATGTTCTTTGGTGCACCGAATAGATTGACTAACGGATACAGGCAATAGATCCCGATATCCATAAGGGCTCCATTTGATAATGCCGGGTTAAAGGCATTCAATATTTCACCTTGTTTATAGGCGTCGTAGCGGGAGGAATATTGGCAAAAGGATGCCACGTATCTGCGTACAGGCCCTATTTTATGTAAATGTTCTTGAATGATTGCAAAACTTGGAATCATGGTAGACTTCATCGCTTCCATCAACAATACATTCGAGCTTTTGGCGACGGCAATCATTTTCTCGACTTCTTTTTTATTGGAAGCCAGAGGTTTTTCGCATAGCACATGCTTTCCATGCTTCATGCAAAGGATGGCCTGCTCCGCATGCAGGGAGTTAGGGGTGGCGATATAAACAGCATCAATGTCAGGGCTTTTAGCCATCTCCTCCAGGTCTGTAAACACTAATTCAGCGCTGTGCTTTTCAGCGAATGCTTTTGCTTTTTCTTCGGTTCTTGAATAAACAGCCTTCAGCTTGAAATTCTCTGAATGCGAAGCAGCATCCAAGAAGCGGTCTGTAATCCAGTTGGTTCCAATTAATCCGAAACGAATCATTATTTGTTCCTCCTTTATGTGTTGTCCTTTATGTAAAGGTACCACAATTATGCGGCTGCCTACCTGTTTTATCACAAAAGAGCCTTCCATATATAATGAAAGGCTTTATGAATTGTGTGTATTTGAGATTAAATAAGATTGGTTTTATACCATTGGCCGGCCATTATCACCTCTGATTGCGTCAACTGGTGGCCATGGTCTTCCCACTGCAACTGGACCTTGGCATTTGCGCCGTCAAGCAGGTCTCTTAGTTCGCGTGCCTCGGATTGGGGGCAAATAGGGTCGTTGGTTCCGGCAGCAATAAAAACAGAAGTTCCGGTCAAATCGGGAAGTTCAATTCCACGTCTTGGAACCATCGGATGGTGGAGAATCGCTCCTTTTAGTGCGTAACGATGGTGGAACAATAAGCTTGCCGCAATGTTAGCTCCATTGGAATAACCGATCGCCACGATGTTGTTTCGGTCAAATTGGTGCATTTCAGCTGCCTCAATCAAAAAATCATTGAGTTCATCTGTCCGCAAAATCAAGTCTTCCTCATCAAAAACCCCCTCTGACAAGCGGCGGAAGAAGCGGGGCATCCCATTCTCCAATACATTGCCGCGGACACTCAATACATTGGCTTCCGGGTCGATCATTTCGGCCAATGGAAGCAGGTCATGTTCGTTGCCTCCCGTACCGTGCAATAGCAATAAAGTAGGTTTATCTGGATTGGTTCCTTTTTTAAATAGATGTTTCATACAAGCTCTCCTCTACATATGGATTATTTGGATGAATCAAGCTCCCTTAGTTCAAATGGAAGCAGCACTTGTTCGATACGTTCTCTTTCCGGCTCATACCAAGATGGAAGCATTAAATGTGTGCCCATTTCCTCATGGGATTCATCTGTTGCAAATCCTGGCGGGTCGGTGGCGATTTCAAATAGGATATGGCCAGGTTCCTTAAAGTAGACAGCATTGAAATATTCCCGGTCCCGGACAGGTGTCACAGGAAATCCGTTTTTCTGAAGCAAGTCCTTCCAGATGAGCTGGTCTTCATCGTCTTTAGCTCTCCAGGCAATGTGGTGCACGGTTCCAACGCCCAGTTGCCCCGGTGCCATTGGTGATTGCTTCACATCGATTATATTGCCTAGACTGCCTATCGATTGGTAGCGGATGAAGTCTTTATCTTTACCCACCTTTTTCAGGCCCATAACGTTCTCGAGCAGATTACCTGTCTGTTCTGGATTGGCGGATAATAAAGTTGCGCCTGCAAAGCCTTTTATGGCTACTTCTGGCGTGATATCACCGGCCGTCCACTGATTGGCAGGCCCATCTTCTCTTTCGACAAGTTCCAGATGCAGTCCATGTATATCATCAAAAAGGATGGAATGCTCACCGAAGCGTTCCGTTTTGGCATATTGGACTTGATAGGTCTGTAGCCGTTTTTCCCAGAAAGGGAGCGCTCCTTTAGGGATGGCGTAGGATGTGATGCCGACCTGCCCGCTGCCGGCGCTACCCTGGTGGGCTCCAGGCCACGGAAAAAAGGTGATGATTGTTCCAGGTTGTCCGCCTTCATTTCCAAAATATAAATGATAGGTGCCGGGATCATCGAAATTGATTGTTTTTTTCACGAGGCGCAATCCGAGGAATCCAGCATAAAAATCAGCGTTTTCCTGAGGGTGCCCGACGATGGCAGTTATATGGTGGATGCCTTTTGTTTGTTTTGTCATGTGAAAAACTCCTTTCATTGAAATATATATGCCGGTTATATTTCTAATTCATTTATCTTTAATTCGAGATAATTGTACGCTGCATCAGAATGAACGTCAATGTTTTTGCTTTTAATTAAGAACATCGGGCAGTATTTATACATTTTGTCGAAAATATTGTTTTAAAATATGACATTTTGTCTATTAAATCTGCTTTTAATAGTTTGTAATATAGTGTATAAAGTGTAGATTTGGTGATTGGGGATCCGTTCTTCAGCCAGCAAGTGTGCAATAGGTACCATATAGGGTTGCCGTTCTGATAGGCTATCTCTGTTTGGGCCAAAAGAATGAAGGAGGCGAATGTATGAAAGAAGATTTCATGTTTAGTTTACCGACCCGGATTGAATTTGGAACAAAAAAGATCCATAGCTTGATTGAATATGTCCGTGAATTGGGAGGGAGCCGGATCATGATCCTGACAGATAAAGGGATCGGCAACGCCGGGATTGTCAAAAAAGTGACGGATATCCTTGACCATGGAAGGTTCCGTTATCTCATTTTTGATTCCATTAAGGAAAATCCGAAGGATAAAGACTGTATGGATGCTTATCGCCTTGCCAAAAAAGAGAAGGTCGATCTTTTGATTGGCCTTGGGGGAGGGAGCAGCATTGATACTGCAAAAGCTGTTGGCATCCTTCTGGAGCATGGAGGCTCACTTCAAGATTGGTATGGCATAAATACTCTTCAAAAATCGATTACACCCCTTATTTCCATTCCCACTACTTCTGGAACCGGCAGTGAAATTACCTTTTTTTCAGTTATAACCGATACGAATTCCAAACAGAAAATGAATATTCTTGATAAAAAAATGGCAGCTAGAATCGCCTTGCTTGATCCGGAACTGACTTTTACACTTCCGGCACCCATTACCGCATCAACCGGCATGGATGCCCTCACCCATGCTATTGAAGCCTACACTTGCAATTTGGCAAATCCGCTTACGGATGCAATGGCTCTGTATGCAATGGAGTTGATTGTACAAAATCTGCCGCGTGCCTATCGAGATGGAGCCGATGAGGATGCCAGGAAGCAAATGATGCTTGGCAGCCTTCTTGCAGGCATCGCTTTCGGCAATTCGGATGTGGCGGGAGTGCACTGCATGGCAGAAGCTTTAGGCGGCTTATATGATACGCCTCATGGGGTAGCCAATTCCATGATTCTGCCTTATGTGTTCGAGTACAATATTCCTTCCAACATACCGAAGCATGCGGAAGTGGCAAAAAGGCTGGGAGTCCAGCCAGCCGGCAAAACGACTGAAGAAATTGCCTATGAAGGGGTGGACAAGCTTTATTGGCTGGCAGAGACAGTGAACATTCCGGAAATGGCCGATGTGGACAACATTGAACCTGAGGATTTTGCTTATTTGGCAGAAGGAGCTACCCGGAATGTATCAGCGTCAAGCAATCCAAGGCCATTGTCCGTTAATGAATATATGTCCTTGTTCCATGCAGCGTACAAAGGAAAGAAAGGGAGGATACTATGGAACAAGTAAAATTGAAAAGGACCCTCGGTTTTTGGGCAGCTTATTCAGCGTCGGTCGGTTTAGTGGTTTCTGGTTCGGCTATGGTTGTGCTTGGCAACGGCTATGGAAATGGCGGACCGGCATTCAGTATCATCGCCTTTGTTTCATTGATTGTCATTTTGTGTGTCGCCCTGTCTTATTCCGAAATGGCAGCGATGATCCCGGGGGCAGGGATGGTAGGGGAGTATACAACTCCTGCTCTTGGTAAACTGGCCGCCATGTTCGGGGTCCTTGCCGGATATATCGTCCTTGTCGGAACAGATGGAGGCACTAATATGATCGTCGGAGGCCAGTCGTTTGAAACGTTGACCGGTGTTCCCTGGTATATTGCTGTTCTATTGATTTTAGCATTTTTAGCTGCCGTCAATATGCTGGGCGTCGCTGTTTTCGGAAAGGTGCAAACCATTCTTGCTCTTTCTATGATGGCTTTATTGGCCATTCTTGGCTTGATGGGGATTTTGGGAGTCGGTACGCAGGAACAGCTGTCTGAGCAGCCTCCGTTTTCGCCGCTAACGTGGAAGGAGCAGGCAGGCACTCTCGGCATAGCCATTTGGTTGTTCATCGGAATGGAGTTCGTTACGCCTTTAGCGGAAGAAATCAAAAATCCGGGCAGAAATATCCCGCTCGCCATGCTGTTTGGCTGCTTCACCATTTGGGTCGTCGATTTACTCTTTGGCTTAGGTGTAACTAAGTACATCCCGCTAGACCGGTTGGCGGAGTCAACCATTCCTCATGTGGATGGAGCGGAAGCCATGCTCGGATCAGTCGGCCTCGTTTTAATGGGCATTGTATCCATCATAGCGGCTATCACCACTTGCGATACGTATTTAGCAGCGGTTCCGCGGATGCTGTACGGCTTATCGCGGCAAGGATTATTGCCGAAAATATTCGCATATTTACACCCGAAAACACGTACGCCGTGGGTAGGGATCTTTTTTGTCATCGGCTTGACCCTTATTGTTCTCATTTATGCGTTTGTTAATAATGCGAATATTGATTTTGTAACGACCATGATTTCAGTCGCATGTGGGACATGGTTGATTTCCTATATCATTACACAGGTAGATGTCATTGTATTGCGCAAACGATACCCGAATGTATCCCGTCCATTCAAGACGCCTTTATATCCACTTCCTCAAATTGTCGGTATTGTAGCTTGCCTGTATATGATTTACACATTGTATATAGATATGACAGTTCTAAAAATATCTCTGGTTGTAATCGCTATTATCCTTTTGTTCGGAATCGGTTACTTAAAGGCCACGCGCCAAAAGTTATTCCAGCCGGTACCCTTAGATTCAATATTCAAAGGAATTGAGGAAAGAAGTGAATTCGAGTACGAATCCAGTTCGGAGGGAACAGGACAAAATCAAACGATCGAGAAGGGGTAAAGATGGGTATATATTCAATAGTCAATCAAAGGGCCTCGGCTAATCTGGGGAGAACAACTGATTTATTCAAACAACAGATGCCTATATATTCGGCAGATAAAGATGCAGTCCGGATGGATGGAAGCAAATTCGGGTTTGAACATGTGAGCGCTTTCTACAAAGTTATCAATAAATGGATGGGGCGCATTTATATTCTGCAATGGCACTTTTCCATGAAGAGCAGCCATCAGTTTGAAGACCAGCTTATTACTCTATCATATAGCGGGAAAAAACGGGGCAAGGTTGATGGGTTCCCCAGTTTTCGGTCCAAGCAGAACCATTCTTTGTGCATGGAGTTGAATAAGGATAAAGAGCTTCTTGCTATATGTAAACTAGGGGACTACGAAAAGCTGTCCCTGTCCTATTCAAAAAAAGAAAATAGATGGACGGTTCAACTTTGGCCGAATTACGGGGAGTTCATTTGGATCCTCATACCGCCCATCCGATATTACCGCAAGCCAGAGGCCAAGGAAGTGGAGCAAACAAAGCAATTATTCAACAAACTGGCTTATTATCTATCCGGAAGGGGTTTGAAACAGAATGAGCAAAGACAGAATGTATATCAACAATAGGTGGACTGATGGAAGCAACGGAGAAAAAAGGCCGGTCATCAATCCAGCTACAGAAGAAGTGATTGCTGAAGTGGCTGATGGTACAAAAGAAGATGCTGAAAAGGCAATAAAAGCTGCGCATCAAGCATTTTACGAAAATGGCTGGGGAGATACTTCGGCCAGGGAACGCTCAGAATTATTATTAAAGGCAGCCATTAGGCTTGAAGAAAGAGCGAGCGAGATTGCCAGAATAGAGACAATCAATAATGGGAAAACGTTGCCGGAAGCAGAGGGCGATGTAGCCGATGCCGTCAACCAGCTCAGATATTATGCCGGAATCGCCACCAAACCGAGCGGCCAGGTCTATGATGTTCCGGAAGATATTCAGGCGATGGTGGTGAAGGAGCCGATAGGGGTCGTGGCGCAGATTGTCCCTTGGAATTATCCGCTGGTCATGGCGGTCCAGAAGCTAGCACCTGCCTTGGCTGCCGGATGTACGGTCGTCATAAAACCGGCTGAACAAACGCCTTTATCCTTAATCGCCTTTTTTGAGATTCTTGATGAAATTGGGTTTCCGCCAGGAGTGGCCAATCTAGTATTGGGTGCAGGTGAGACAGTGGGGGCAGTTTTAGCGGAAAGCCCGATGGTGGATATGATCTCATTCACTGGTGGGACAGACACGGGAAAATTCATCATGAGAGCAGCTGCGGACCATATTAAGAAAGTCAGCCTTGAGTTAGGGGGGAAATCTCCTAATATCGTATTTGAGGATGCGGAATTCAACAGTGCAGTCGACTATGCCATGTATGCTATTTTTGCCAACCAAGGGCAAGTATGTTCAGCGGGTTCGCGTCTGCTCCTTCAGGAAAGCATCTATGACAAGTTTGTTTCCGAATTGGTGGAGCGGACAAAGGGTATAAAGGTCGGTTCTGGATTGGATAAAGAGACAGAAATGGGTCCATTGATTTCACAGGAACATATGGAAAAGGTCCTTTCCTATATAGAAATCGGAAAGAGGGAGGGGGCTGAACTGTTGTGCGGCGGCACGAGAATGTTTGATAAAGGCTATTTTGTAGCCCCTGCCATTTTTACAGGAACCACTCCGGACATGCGTATTGTACGGGAGGAAATATTCGGTCCCGTGTTGGTTATTCAAACCTTCAAGGATGAAAAAGAAGCCATCAGGCTGGCGAATGATAGCGACTATGGATTAGCGGGGGCTGTCTTTACGAATGATGGCGCAAAAGCCCTGCGTGTCATCAAGAAATTAAGAGCCGGAATCACATGGATCAATACGTATCATCCGACATTCAATGAAGCTCCATGGGGCGGATATAAGCAAAGCGGAATAGGCCGGGAGTTAGGTACATTCGGATTCGAGGAATATTTGGAAACGAAGCAAATTAACATTAATTTAGATGTGAAGCCGAGCGGCTGGTATAAGTAAAAGGAAGGCAGAGTCTCCGCCTTCCTTTTACTTATACTGATAATTTGTGCGGGATATATAAATATCTTTCGATTTCGCAGGCATACTGAGCGAGATAAGGCATTGTGCGGCATAGTAGGTAACCATGATCCAACTATCATGATAGGCGATAGGAGATACAAAGAGATTCCATGAAAGGATGCTGTCGGAAGCGATGAATAGCAAGCTGCCTAGGATAGCTGTCCGGCTGTGTGTCATGGCTGCGGTCCATCCCATCAATGAAATGGCAAGGATATAAAGGATGACAGGCGCTATTAAACCGTTTTCTCCCTGTCCTTGCAATGAGCCTGCCAGCTTGAAGCCCATAAATAACCCATATGCGATTAATGGAATAAAGCTCATAGCGGAAAGGACCTTCCTTTTTCTCCTGCTGGCAAAGTACGCTATATAAAAAAGATGTCCCACTAAAAATGAACCCAGTCCAAAAATGAACGAATAAATGATCAGCGCGTCGCCCAATGTGCAAAAAAGCAGACCTGCCAATATCCATTTTTTTGATAGCGGACTTGGTGTTATCAAGACTAAAAGCATCAATAAGCACATTGGCAAAATCTTAAACATAAGCCGGATTGCCTCATTCTCCTTTGGAATAAAAAATATGAATAAGAGAGCTGTTATAAAAAATAAAACCAGTATGATGTTCTTTTTCAAAGCCAATCATCCCCTTAGCATGATATGAGATATACATATATTCGCTGTGAAAACGAAAAAACCTTTTTGGCCATGAAGACAACGGAGGGTATGCCATTCATCTGCAGCTTCCTTTCTTCATACAATGAAAGAAGGAAATGGCCTATATGTGCCGAATGTATGAGTATTGGGAAATGTTGTCGGAAAAAAGGAGGATACGCCATGGCAATGATGGAGCAGGACGTTATTGGCAGAGAGGAATATGCGTTGGATTATACAGAGCTTTCTCCGAGCTATCGAATCGATTTGAGGAATCCCACCAATGAACATCTTGATCAATTCATTAAAGCCAACCAGGTATTGGACTGGTCACAGGTTACCTGGAAGGACATTGGAAAGCCCTATGAAGTTAAGAGTGTTGCGCAGTCGAAAAAGACATATGAAGATGAAAATGGCCCTATGTCTGTGAAGGCTTCATGGGAGTTCTTCAATAAATCATTCCATGAATGGTTCGTTAAAGATGTGCCTGCCGAGCTGTCGCAAGCGAAAAAAGATATGTGGAAACATCTTGCCCGGTTTCGTTTTCATGATGTGAAGGAGGCTTTGGGTGAAACAATCCGTTTATCCATCTGGAATTACGCACATCGTATATCGGATGGAATTTGGGATCCCCGCGGGAAGAGAGCTTTATTCGAAGGCCTCGATGTGGAAAAACCGCGTATTTTATTCCTGGGAGCCGCAGAAGGGTATGAGGCAATGCAGTTTTCGGCGATGTATCCTGGCGGCGAAGTGGTGATGGTGGATTACGATGAATTTTGTGCAACCGACCGATTCGGTTTATTCCCAGAACAATATCCTTTCCTTGGTATAAACCCATCTTCCGGCCATCCAAAAGTATGGTATAAGGATGACATGAAAATAGAGTATATAGTGGATGATATCCGGAACTTGTCGTTTGGAAGGGAATTTGATGTGGTCATCAGTGTGGGCTTGCTGGAGCATTTCCCGGATGAATATAAGCAGGAAGTGATGGACTGGCACCGTAAGTTTCTCAAGCCTGGAGGGTATGCCATTATGACTACACCGAGATCACAGCTTAAATCCAAATTATTCTACGAGATCATGGCAGATGTTATGAACCATACGTATAGAGAGCTGATGGATATTAAACAAATGGGGCTATATGTCTATGAAGGTGGATTTGAAATCCTTCGCCACGGCTATATTAAAGTGCACAACGGGATTGTTGCGCGCCCGCGTTAAGACATAGAATGTTTTGCCGATAAAGCCCGGGATGGTGTCATTCCAGTGACAACTGTTCCGGGCTGTGCTTTTTATACATATTGTCTCTAGGATGGGGAAAAGGGTAGTGACACTCTTTGCCTAAATAAAAGAGGCGCAATAGTTGATTGAACGGGGAGTGAAACGCTTTTGGATAAAAAAAAGATTATTGAACTTAAACATGTATCGCTGCATTTCGGAAGCAAGGAGGTACTGAAAGACATCAGTTTGAATGTGTATCCTGGGCAGATTATCGGTTATATCGGACCGAATGGGGCGGGGAAAAGCACAACCGTTAAATTGATGCTCGGTTTAATCGAGCATTATAAGGGAGAAATACGGATATTTGGCAGAGATATTAAGGATGATCCGATTTCCTATAAAAATAGAATCGGTTATGTCCCTGAAACAGCAGAGTTGTATGATAGCTTAACAGCCAGGGAATACCTCACTTTTGTAGGAGAATTATATGGGCTTGCTGGAGATGGGATTGAAAGGAAAGCGTTGGAGCTTCTTTCAGTATTCGGCATTTCAGAAATCTTTGATTCCAAAATTACGACCTTTTCCAAAGGGATGAAGCAAAAGATCATGCTGGTTGCCAGCCTTCTGCATAATCCGGATATTCTATTCTTGGATGAGCCATTGAGCGGATTGGATGCAAATTCTGTCATTGTCGTGAAGGAAATATTGGCACAGCTCGCTGTAGAGGGCAAGACGATCTTCTATTCGTCGCATATTATGGATGTAGTGGAGAAAATCAGCAGCCGTATCCTGCTGCTGAATGACGGTACCATTATGGCGGATGGAAGTTTCAAAGAATTGCAGGAACTCAGCAAAGAGGGAAGCCTGGAACAAATCTTCAACCAATTGACAGGCTTCAGTGAACATAAAGCGCTTGCAGAAACATTTGTCGCCGCCGTAAATAGGGATGTGTAAACATGAAAGATTTTAAAATATTGTACGCTGTAGACCGTTTTCGCCCGTTATTGGAGAAAGTGGGGGTCGATTATCCGGTCATGAGGAATATTCTGCAGCTGAAGCTCCTGATGGATGCCAGGAGAGTTCCTTTGGCATTGGGCAATCAAACACGTAAAAAGGATAAGGAAACCAAAGATAAAAATATGTTTCTTAGCTCTTTATGGATTTATGCTTTGTGCGGATTATTCTTGATTATTTTTGTCGTAATGAATCAGAATATCGTCTATCAAATGAGCTTGTTTTTTGCCGTTGTCATGTTCATGCTGATGACGTCCCTTATTTCTGATTTTTCCTCTGTATTGCTTGATACGAAGGATAAGAACATCATATTATCAAAGCCTGTCAGTTCCGCCACGCTAGGAATGGCTAAGACCATACACTTAATGATTTATATGTTTTATATAACAGTATGCCTCGGAGGCCCTGGGCTGATCGCAAGCATACCTCGGTATGGCCTATCGTTTGCTGTTGTCATGCTGATTGAACTGATTGTCATTAATTTATTCGTCATTGTATTGACCGTCCTTCTTTATTTGGTCATTTTAAAATTTTTTGATGGAGAAAAATTGAAGAACGTCATCAATTATTTTCAAATTGGGCTATCATTGGCGCTTGCTGTTGGGTATCAGCTGATTATCCGTATCTTTGATATTGTGGATCTCCACATTGTATATACGCCGCATTGGTGGCATATCCTTCTGCCGCCGCTCTGGTACGGCGCGCCGTTCGGCCTTGTTATGGGGATGCCTGCAACTGGCATAATGCTGGCACTCACTATACTCGCTTTAGTTGTTCCAGTCATCGCGATCATAGTGTATGCAAAAGGCATGCCTGCCTTTGAAAACAGTTTGTTAAAGCTGACGCAGGTTAATAATGCAGCCAAGCGGAATAAAAAAAGCGTTATAACCTTCATGTCAAAAATCATATGCACTTCCCGGGAAGAAAGAATCCTGTTCGTGTTCGCCAACGATATTCTGCGAAATGAGCGTGAATTCAAGTTGAAGGTGTTTCCATCACTGGGATTATCGCTTGTCCTTCCCTTTATCCTTATTTTTACGAGTATCCAGGATACGGGCTTGAAAGGAATAAACGATTTCGCTTTTTATAGCATCTATTTCACCGGATTGATGGTGCCGGCGGTGGTGTCATTCGTTCAATACTCCGAGAAGTATAAGGGAGCTTGGATTTTTACGGTTGCACCTGTCCGTTCTGTCGGTTTATTGCATAAGGCAGCTTTAAAAGCAGTGACAGTCCGATATTTAATGCCGCTTATACTTATCCAGAGTGTATGCTTCACTATTCTGTTCGGGGTATCGGTTCTGCCGGATTTATTGGCCGTCTTTTTGAATTTGTTGCTGGTTGCGCTGATTTCGTATTCTATTATCCACCCTTATCTTCCTTTTTCAGTCAGCTATGGTGCAATCGAATCAAGCGGTGCCAAGCTGTTTTATGCGACATTCATTATATTTGTCCTTACTTCGATACATATGGGGATAAACCGGCTTGGGAATATGGCTTTATGGATCTACATCGCCGTATTGGCTGTGAGTGTTGTATTCTTTTGGAGCCGTTTTTTTCCGGAAAGGAAGGGGAAAAGGGCAGTAGATGCGAAGAATCGTCCAGCCGCATTTTAAAGGACATGATTGCCGAAGAACGGATCTGCCGCGCTCATAATTTGCATCCCTTATCTTATCTATAAAACAACAATCTTGTAGAATACAGCCACAACTAAAGAAAAAGGAGCTTCGAAATGCTTTCAAACCAACAATTAAATGAAATAAAAGAATTACAGAATCTATGCGAGGAATATGACGGCATCCAATTAAAGCTGAATTGGCCCACGCTTGAAACAAGAGAAGAAATGTGTGAAATACCCTATTATGAAGATAAAAAATTAGTGGCGTTCATCGCTTATTATAAATTCGGAAATGAAGTGGAGATTTGCGGTATGGTCCATCCCGACTACAGAAGGAAAGGGTTATTCACTTTGTTATTCAGCCGTTTGCTTACGATGTTTCCGGAGGATGAACCGATCTTATTGAACGCTCCAGCCGACTCAGCTGCGGCAAAAGGATGGCTGGAGTCTGTACAGGCAACCTATGCTTTTTCCGAAATGCAAATGAAGTGGAGGCCGGGCCGGTTAGAGCAACTTGGGAAAGAAGTCACTTTAAGGAATGCGGCTAAGGGCGATATCCCTACTATGATGGAATTGGATAAAGTGTGCTTCGGTATTGAGGATGCCGCCATCAAGGATTATGAAAAGACAACAGAGGAAGCCAAACTGAAACAAGATTATCTGATTGAAGCTGAAGGAAAGGCCATCGGCAAGATTCATCTTTCACGTCTGGATGGAGAATCGTGGATTACCGGGTTTGCCATTTATCCAGATAAGCAAGGCAATGGATATGGGAAAACGGCATTGATCAAGACAGTTCTGCAATTGTCGGCAGACGGCTGTGAAGATATACGCTTGGAGGTGGCGTTAAAAAATAAAAATGCCCTTCGGTTGTATGAGCAATGCGGTTTTAAGGCATACCATACCCAGGATTATTATTTATTCGGCAGATAAAATGATATACCCCCGTATCTTTTTTGCTCAGCGGACCGTTTAGGTAATAGAGAGAGTGTAAAGGAGTGAGTGCAATGAATGGCAGCGAGTGTAACAGAAAGGAAGAAGAGGACTACGGGCGATTCATGGAGCATTACAATGCTTTGAGAAAATATTGCTTATTCCTGTGCCGGAATTTATCTGATGGAGAAGATTTATTGCAGGATACGATGCTGAAGGCGATGCAACGATACGGGGAGGCCGAGGAGCTCCATCAAGCCTTGTTCCGTAAGATCGCTTACCACGCCTGGGTTGACAATAAGCGAAGACAAGACATCGAGCTGATGGAGAGAGTGGAAGACGTGTTTATTGTAGATCCGCTGTCTTCTGAAACAGCTAAAGAGGTATTGGAACGCATGCTTCACCTATTAACGGCGAAGCAAGCAGTTGTGTTTATTCTCAAGGAAGTGTTCCAGTACCGCTCTAAGGAAATCGCCTTCATGCTGCAGACGAATGAAACGGCAGTAAAGGCGTTGCTGCATCGTTCGAAAAAACGGCTTTTATCTTTTGAAGAGGATGAAGAAGCACAGGAACAGGACCTAGATGAAGAAAAAGAAGAGATGATGCAATGGCTATGGTCTTCTATAACCCGCAATGAACCACAGTTGTTGATTAAGCGGCTTCATCATCTGCTTTCCTTGCACCCAATTCATTCTGTTCATGGCCGTACAGAAAGCTCTACTCATTCGAAGCACTCTCTCTATTTGGCTGCATAGCAATTTAACGAGGGAGGCATAAAGATGACTGCGATTCCATATGTAATTGAACAGACAAAAAGTGGAGAGCGTTCCTATGATATTTATTCAAGACTATTAAAGGACCGAATTATCCTGATCGGGGAAGAGATTACGGATGCTCTTGCCAATACAGTGGTAGCACAGTTATTATTCTTGGCTGCAGATGACCCGGATAAGGATATATCGATTTACATCAACAGTCCAGGGGGAGCGACATCTGCTGGGTTTGCCATACTTGATACGATGAACTTCATCAAGCCGGCAGTAAGTACAATTTGTATCGGCATGGCTGCATCATTTGGGGCATTGCTGTTGATGGCCGGAGAAAAAGGAAAAAGATATGCCCTTCCAAACAGTGAGGTAATGATCCATCAGCCGCTAGGAGGAGCAAGAGGGCAAGCGACTGAAATCGAAATATCGGCCCGTCGCATTTTAGTACTGAAAGAACAGATCAATAAAATGATAGCTGATTTGACCGGGCAGCCATTAGAGCAGGTGAAGCATGACACCGACCGCGATTATTATATGGATGCCGAGGAAGCTTTGAAATATGGAATTATCGACGCCGTACTGCACAAATAAAGGAGAAAGCCGCCCATGGTTGACCATGGGCGGTTTTTCTTTAAAAGAATGGAGCTCGTGCAATTTTAACAGGGACAATAGCATCGATTTATTGATTGTATCTTTCAAGGGAGTAGTTTACAATATATTCCACAAACAGATGCGAGGAGGGGATGGATTGAAGCGGGTAATGGTGATAGGAGTATCGTCTGGTGTTGGGAAATCGACATTCAGCCAGAAGATGGGCGCAATTATGCAAATGCCTGTCTTTCACCTGGATGCTTATTTTTGGAAGCCTGGCTGGGTGGAATCCTCCGTTGAGGAATTCACGGCTGTCCAGGAAGGGCTTGTCGGACAGGATCAATGGATTATTGATGGAAATTACAGTTCCACCCTTCCGGTCAGGTTGGAAAAAGCGGACACTATTGTTTATTTGGAAATGCCTCTTAGCACATGCCTATTCCGTGTTTTTAAAAGATGGGTATGTCATATTGGGAAAACAAGAATCGACATGGGCGAAGGCTGTCCGGAAAAAATCGATTATGCCTTCATTAGATTTATTTTGAGAACGTATAGGAGCAGAAAGGCCGCGATGAGGGAGAGATTACGCGCACTCGATGGAACAAAAGACGTCATTCAATTGAAGAATAAGAAGGAAATGAATCAATACTTGCTTAGTCTGAAGGCCCAGCAACAAGTAGAAAAGAGGGGATAGGATGAGTGCGGTCGATGTGCGCTTTACAGAGCGGATGGAAAGAATATGGCAGTCTGCTTTGTGGGAGGGAACTCAGGCAGGAAGCAATGAATTACGGCCTGTCCATATGCTGCTTGCCTTGTTGGAAGAGAAAACGGGTGTCCTTGGAGAGATTTCATTGCGCATTTCGAGCAATGCAGGTGTGATCCGACGGTCATTAGAGATAGGGAATAAAGGGCCAACCAATGAAGAGCCAGCGATGTCTGCCGAAGCATTGGAAATTATCGGCATAGCTAAAAAATATAGGGAGCATTACAACCAATCCTACCTGAATGAAGGGCATCTGCTGAAGGCATTGATTTGCTCACGGCAGGTCGATACTTATTTGACTGCAGCGGATCAGGCCATCATGCTTGAATTGGGTACAACTTCCCGTGATATGGTCTGCCGGCTAAGCATACTGGACATAGATGAATCAATCATAGGAATTTCAAGGGCAGTCCGAGGAGGATTGGGAAGAGTTGTTTCATTTTGTAGAGTGTTCTTTTTCGCCAGAGTGGAGGCTGACAGTGGAAGATGGATGCAAACAGAATCCTTCCACTGTCTTTATTGCTCGAGGAGAAGACAATCGGATTGTTGGCTTTGCTGCCTATGATAGTTATCTATCCCGAAAAGGCTATTTTGGTCCGATGGGTGTGGCAAAGCATGCAAGAGTAAAGGGGCTTGGCAGAGTGCTCTTATTGCAATGCCTGCGAGATATGAAAAAAACGGCTATGAATATGCCGTTATAGGAGGGGCTGGCCCTCTGGAGTTTTACGAAAAAACGTGCAGGGCTGTAGTCATTCCTGCTTTTGCTGATTAGATCTAACGTATAGGAGGAATTCGTCTTCCGAAATCACCCGAAATCCGTTGATTCTTAGCATCGCTGAGGTTACACCTTCCCCTTGGCTTTTCGTTCCCTGGAAGGATCCGTCGTATATAGTCCGGCTTCCACAGGATGGGCTATTTTCTTTTAGGACAACCGTATGGGCCTTCAGCTTCTGTGCATATGCTAAAGTACGCCTTGCGCCTTCTATAAAAGCATCTGTTACATCAATCCCGGATACAGTTAATACTTTGGCTTTTCCTTCTAAGACATCCTTGCCGGTTCCGCCTTGTATTTCCGCCGGTTCACGAGGGACCGGCAAGCCGCCGAGCAGTTCCGGGCATGCCGTGGCGGCTTGCTTGTTTTGGATTAACCTTTTTATTTCCTGATCCAGGCAATGTGTCGCATTATATCTGCAGGAATGCCCTGCTAAACAGGAACTGACCAAATACATGAACAACTTCCTTTCTGGATGGCCTAGTTTTTTTTAGCATACCACGAATCGGAGGCTTCCGGATGATTGTTTACACATTGGTCACAGACATTCTTCCAGTGGTGTTTAAATGCTCTTTCTATTAGGTAAAAAGTAATATAGAAGAGAGGTGCATGATGATGAATGCAAATAATGTGAACGTGTTGAAGTGGGTGACAGGGGGGTTAGAGGCTTTTTTGGGAATTCCTTTTATCGGGGGAGCCACTATTATCAGCTTAGGCTGGACTCCGTTGGCAGTCATGCTGATTTTGCATATTTTAGCGGTGGTGTTTGCTTACAATAATGGATTGAAAGCTCCCGGCAACATTTTGGGCATCGTGGCATCCGTTATCGGCTGGATTCCTTTTGTCGGTATGATTCTACATATATTAACAGCCATTATCGTGTTAATCGATGCTGCACAAAATCAAAAAACATTGATATGAACAGTAAAGGCATCTATCCGATAGGGAGAGACGCCTTTTTTGTTTACTTTGCTTTTACCTGAATATCGCCGTTTACTGTCTCGAAAAGGACTTTATTTAGATGATTCCCATTTTCGAACAAGGATGTCTTCTGTTTGAAAATAGTGCAATCTCCATGCAGAGTCGAGGCTTTAATGACCGTATTTTCCGGTATGCTGGATACTTTGACCGCAATGTCTCCACTCACTGTTGTAGCTGCTGCCTCCTGCTCCAAAGAGTGCGGCTCTATCCTTAAGTCGCCGGATATGCTCTGAAGCTGGAATCGCTCAATATTGCCCTGCGCTTCTATACAGCCGCTGACTGTTTCTGCATGAAGGGAAGCAAGATGGGAATGGCGCAGAGAAATATCGCCATGGCGGCTGTTGCACTTAATAACGGCGCATGTTACATCATTGATTTCTATATCGCCATGGGTAGTGGCCAGCACTACTTCCTTTGCTGTTACATCCGATACATCGATATCGCCATAAACAACCTTTGCTTCAGAAGATGATAGCGTCAGATCATTCAGGGAAAGATCGCCGTGGTGGGCATGAATTGAACTGTCATCCATAGAAGAATTCTGTAGGGCTATATCACCATGCTGGCTTTTAATGGTCAAATGGCCGCAATGGACCTTGTTGAGCGTTGTATCTCCATTTGTGCTGGTCAGAGAGACCTTTTCTACGGTTAGTTGCTTCAACTTTACATCGCCGCTTGCTGTCTGGATCAATAAGGTTTTCAAACCGGATGAAGGAATGCCAATGTGCAGCTCTGGATATAAGGTTTTATTGAAAAATGAAAAGAATAATTTAGATTTATGTGTTGATACGCACTGCAATACATCCCCAGCCACTTTTATGGAAGGCTGGTGGGAAGACGAGCATTCAATCGTAATTTCCTCAAAAGGGGTAGATGTGACAGTAATATCATATATGTTTGTATCAATGTGCAATTCGTTTATTTCTGCACCATTAAAGGTAGTTCTTTCACCTGTAGTGGAGGAAATAGACTCCTTTGTAGCATGGGCGGGCTCTTCAGGATCGGTGCTTACTGTAGGATGTATGCTGCATAGCTCCTGGGCTATTTCCAGAGGATCGCCAAGCTTCGCCGTTATTTGTTCCTCTGTTTCACCAGACAAAGCCCCATTGTCGAAATGTTCATTGAAGTCATATAAAATATCTTGGACATCATCCTTTGATAGGTTGGTTAAGTGAGTCTGCAATAAATCAAGGAATTCTTTCTTATTCATCGTAATCACTCTCCATAATTATTTGGTCCACTGCTATCGAGAAAATCTTCCATTCATTAATCAGTTGTTGTGTGTATTTACGGCCTTTTTCAGTAAGATGATAGTATTTGCGCGATGGTCCTTCACTGGATTCCTTTAAATATGTGGTGAAGTATTCTTCCTTCGTTAATCTCCTCAACAGAGGGTAAACAGAACCTTCCGATATTTCGAACTTCTCGGATATGCTTTGGACCAGTTCATATCCATAACGGTCCTTCTTATACAGTAAAGAAAGCACACAGAGCTCGAGAACACCTTTTTTAAATTGTACGTTCACTCAGACACCGCCTTCACTATTGTTTAATATTTAGTAGTAACTATAGTATGACACTCAGTATTGTTTATTGCAAGGTATTGTTCAAAAAATTCTAAAAACAAATAAATACAGCGAGCAATAAGCAGGAGAATTGCTGTCTTTTATGAAATAATAAACGTGATTCTAATTTGAGGAGGTCTTTTTATGTATCAAACAGTGGATGAATTCTTGAAGGATTGGAATGAAGAAGCGCAAATCACTCAAAAAGAGCTGGATGTATTGACGGATGAATCGCTGCAGCAGCAAGTGGCTCCAGGCCATCATAAGCTTGGGGAACTGGGGTGGCACTTGGCGGGCGTGCTAGGTTTTTTCTCGAGAGGATTAGGGATTCAATTCGAGGGGATAGGGAAAGATGCTTCCGTTCCTGCATCTGCAGAGGAAATAGCTGCTACGTATAAACGACTGACAGCTGATTTTGCGAAAGCGATTAAAGAGCAGTGGAAAGACAGCGACCTTGCAGAAGAAGTAACAATGATGGGGCAGCAATCAACTAAGAATGAGTTGGTTAAACGTTTGCTTAACCACCAAACGCACCATAGGGGCCAAATGACAGTCCTTATGCGCCAAGCGGGCTTAGTGGTACCTGGAGTGTATGGACCTTCCAAGGAAGAAATGGAAGCAATGAAAAAGTAATTGTGTATGGGGCGGCCGTTTTGGTCTGCCTCTTTTTTATGGATCCGTATGCCCATGGAAAAGGCTTGGCTAATAACCCCGCAAAATTTCAGCTCCGAAAAGATCTGCACTCATTTAATCAAACGTTTGATTAGATGGTCCTTTTCATATAATGGGCTAATTAGTCAATCGTTTATCTATAAAGCTAATTTGTTTACATTTTTTTTTATGAAAAAGTCCACTATATAAGTAGCGTACCTTATGCAATCTATAATCTATCCACTATTTTCGGATTTTTTTAGGAGAGCTAAGAATCAGGAGTTGCTTTGTGCGGCTATTTCATTCATGAATATAAACTACCTTATCTAAATGGCTGGTCTCTGCATGTTATTATTCATTTTGTTTAGACCTTCTGCTGCAGGTAGATAAAGGAGATTCGCATGACTAAACAACACTTTGTCGGTATACATAAGAATATCGTATTAACGGGCCTGATGATTGGGATGTTTTTCAGTTCATTAGAACAAACAGTTGTTGGAACAGCCATGCCAACAATTGTCGCGGAGTTGAATGGCTTCAGCATTTTTGCTTGGGTTACCACTGCTTATATGATTGCCTCTACAACTGTGGTTCCGATTGTAGGGAAACTGTCGGATATATACGGGAGAAGAAAGCTGTATCTTTTGGGGAGTGTCATTTTCATATTGGGTTCCGGGCTGTGTGCAACAGCTACTTCCATGGAGCAATTAGTTTTATACAGAGGATTGCAGGGGATTGGGGGCGGCATGATTATGCCCTTATCGCAAACAATCATAGGAGATATTTTCACAGCGGAGCAAAGGGCCAAATGGCAAGGGGTTTTTGGCGCTTTATTTGGCCTCAGTTCTGTCCTCGGCCCTTTTTTGGGTGGGTTGATCGTGGATTATGTTAGTTGGCATTGGATTTTCCTCATTAATCTTCCTTTTGGCCTTTTATCGGCAGGTCTTCTTTTTGTCGGGTTGAAAAATGAAGCTATTAAGAAGGGAAAAGTATATATCGATTATTGGGGTATTTTCACTTTAATACCTACTGTGATTCTTTTGTTGCTGGGCCTTACATTTGGCGGCGATAAATTCGCCTGGAATTCGGCCACTTCCTACACATTATTTGGAGCAGTGATCGTTCTATTTACTATCTTTGGCTTCATTGAACGAAAAGCAAAAGATCCGGTGCTGGACCTTCGTCTTTTCAAAAATCGAGTATTTGCGGTATCGAATGCCCTTGGGTTCTTTCTTGGATTAGGCATGTTCGGTGCGGTAATGTTCGTGCCGATGTATATGCAGGGAATCCTCGGAGTTTCTCCAACACAAGCGGGGTCGACAATGACTCCAATGATGATATCACTTATTTTGGCGAGTATTATCGGGGGCAGATTATTGTTGAGATTAAAATTCCGGACAGTATTAACAGCTGGAATGATCATTGCAGCCTGCGGTTTTTATCTCATGAGTACAATGGGGCTGGATTCCACTCAAGGGCAGGCGTACACCTATATGGTTGTATTGGGATTTGGAATGGGCCTCGTCATGCCAACGATAACGATTGCTATTCAGAATGAATTTACCTCTTCCCAATTGGGAACTGTAACGTCAGCGGCGACTTTCTTCCGTTCAATCGGAGGAACAATCGGAATTACAGTCCTGAATTCAGTCATGAATCAGACAATCGTATCCAATATGGCGGCTGAGGCAGGGGCCACTAACGAAACGCTTGTACAAAAAGCGCTTGAGTCATTGGCTGAGAAAACAGACGCACTTTTTGGGCTTCTTGTTGACCCTTCAAGGATTCCGTTCCCGGAAGAACTCAGGAATCTGGTTGTTCAAGGAATCAGTGTAGCTTGGTCCAAGTCCTTCTCTGCGGTATTCCTTACCGGACTCATTTTTATTATCTTTGGCATAATATCAGCCTTATTTATAGGAAATGGGAGAATTATGAGGGATAAAGACAAGCAAGGTGAAAAATAAAATGACTAAGAAGCCATTCGGTCTCCCGAAGGCTTCTTTTTAGCATGGCTAATTTCTTTGGATGAAAGGATGACTACATCTTGAAAGAGTCATAAAAAAAATAAAGTTTTTACAAAAACGCTATTTCAATATAATTAATTTCGTGGTATTGTAAGGGTGTAAAAAGAAAGCCCTTTCAAACGTGTAGAGACAATCGAATGAATGACAGGGTATAATGCATGTTTTACATTTTTTTTTAGATAAGAGGTCTGACATCAGACCAGCTGAAGTAAAAATATGTCGGTTTGTACAATCCAATACGGCAATTATACATTGAGCAAGCTATTTAAGATGGATTGTACAGAAAATGACGAGATTTTCAGTGAAAAATTTAGTATCGGAGGAGTCATCATGAGTCAAGAACATCCAGATTTAATCCCTCAAAGTGAAAGAACAGGAAGTCCTAAACAATTATTCTGGATTTGGTTTTCTCTTAATCTTGGAATAATGGGGCTGGTGTATGGCGGTATTATTGTCAGCTATGGTCTCAACTTTGTTCAGTCCGTAGTGGCTGCATTGCTTGGTGCAGGTTCATTTGCCTTAATCGGATACTTAAGCTTGCCAGGTAAATTAGGACAAGCGCCTACCTTTATTCTATCGAGAGCAGCATTCGGTACAAAAGGAAATTTAATTCCTGCAGTGCTTGCTTGGATCTGCCTAGTCGGCTGGCTAAGTGTAGGGAATGTTCCGACTGGTATTTTTTCCATTAATGCCATCGTTTCAGCATCTGGCATGGAAGTTACAACTATGACACAAGTGATTGGACTTGTGGGACTGGCAATCGCTATTATGGCTCTTTCTCTTGTGAATCAAGATACATTAGTTAAAGCACAAACCATTTTCACATATATCTTCGGTGCACTGACTGTAGTGGTACTATTCATCCTTGTGCCACAGACAGACTGGTCGGCATTAGTGAACATGCCTAATGGAGATTGGATTGGAGGCGTATTGCCGGCAATCTCTATCATTATTGCAGGTTCCGCACTGAGCTGGGCTATGTGCGCAAGTGATTACTCTTGCTATCAAAGTCCAAAATCAAGCAATAAATCCATTTTTATCACAACGACGTTAGCATCATCTATTCCATTGTTTGTGATTATGTTTCTGGGTATCCTAATGAATGCAACAAACCCTGAATTAATCAGCTCAGCTGATCCAATTGCAGCATTGGCACAGCAAATGCCAGCATGGATGGTCATCCCTTACTTTATCACAGCTTTAGGCGGTATCATTCCACCTGCTGTAATCTCACTGCGTTCTGCACGGAATGCATTAGAAGCAACAAATATTAAAATCTCTGACCGGACTTCAATCATTTTCCATGGTATTATCATGATTCTTCTGCCGATCTACGTTTTATTCATTAATGGCGATTTCCTTGGATCATTCCAAATGTTCCTAGGATTGGTTGGAATCGGTTTGGCTGCCTGGACAGCTGTCTTCATGGTTGACTATATCGTCCTTCGTAAAAAACAAGGATACGATCCGGAGCTCCTTTCGGAAGGATCGGCTAATAAAGTCAATAAGGGAAATGTCGCAATCTGGTTTGCTAGTGTAGTAATCGGATTCTTGTTTACATCTAACCCTGTGTTCCCGGCTCCATTCGCAAAAGGAATTTTCGCGGACAATAGCTTGGGTGTTCTATTAACCTTTGCTGCTGGATTTATCATGAGCTTGATATATGTTCAATATCAGAAAAAAGCCCAAGGAAAAGGGACAGGAAGCATCAAGAAAGCTTCTTAAAAACAGATAACTACCTATAGATCATTCAGGAGGAAAATATATCATGAGTATCCATTTAAACGCTAAAGAAGGCCAAATTTCTGAAAAGGTATTAATGCCGGGAGATCCGCTAAGAGCAAAATATATTGCGGATACATTCCTTGAAAATGTAGAGTGCCATAATACAGTCCGTGGAATGTACGGTTATACGGGCACATATAAAGGGCACAAGATTTCCATTCAATCATCAGGTATGGGTGCTCCTTCAATGAGCATCTATGCTACTGAATTAATTAAAGATTACGGTGTTAAAAACATTATCCGCATCGGTACAATCGGGGCGATGAAACGTGAAGTGAAAATCCGTGATATTATCATGGCTATGGCAGCAACGAATGATTCCAAAATGCAGAATTTGATATTCCCGCAAATCAATTACGCTCCAAATGCCAGCTTTACATTACTGGAAAGAGCATTCCGCCTGTCTAAGGCATATGAAGATATGACTGTCCGTGTTGGCAATGTATATACAGGGGATGCTTTTTATGAAGATGATGATTCAATGATTCATAAATTGGCTGATTACGGTGTATTGGGAGTCGATATGGAAACGTCCGCCCTTTATACATTAGGTGCTAAATACGGCATTGACGTATTAAGCATTATGACAGTCAGCGACCATGTAATCACTGGTGAAGAAACAACAGCGGAAGAACGCCAAACGACGTTCAATGATATGATTACTGTGGCGTTGGAAACGCTTGTGAACGAATAAGGAATAAAGTCCAACCGGATTGCACATGCTGCAATCCGGTTTTTTTCTGCGTTCCCATGGGTAAGAGGTAAGTGGCTAACGTATGGATGAAACGGAGATATATAGTAAGATAAAAGAGTTGAAAAGATCCTTCGGAAATGATTAGCGAAGGTTTACTAGAAATATAGAATTAGTGGGAGTGTAGAGTATGTTTACCATCTTCATCGCAGTCAGTCTGTTTATTCTTACATTAGTGCTTGTCATTTGGCAGCCGCGTGGGCTGGGAATCGGCTGGTCCGCTTGCGGAGGAGCCTTTTTGGCATTGCTTTTTCAGATTGTCAGCTTACAGGATGTATGGGATGTCACAAGTATTGTATGGAATGCCACTCTTACATTTGTCGCACTCATTATTATTTCATTGATTTTGGATGAGATCGGTTTCTTTGAATGGGCAGCTCTCCATATGGCCCAATTCGCCAAGGGAAACGGTATTCGTATGTTTCTCTTGATTTCTATTTTAGGGGCGGTCGTTTCGGCTTTATTTGCGAATGACGGAGGAGCTTTAATATTGACGCCTATTGTTCTGGCAATGGTGAAAGCCCTCAACTTCAGGGACCGGATGATCATCCCTTTTATCATGGCTAGCGGTTTTATTGCAGATACAACGTCTCTGCCTCTAGTCGTCAGCAATTTGGTGAATATTGTATCGGCTGATTTCTTTGATATTTCTTTTGGCGAATATGCCTCGAGAATGATTATCCCGAATTTTTTCAGTTTAGCTGGAAGTATGCTGGCTCTCTTTCTATTATTCAGGAAGGATATCCCAAAAGTATATGAAACCGAGAAATTGAAAAAGCCGGAAACAGCTATTAAGGATCCGCTTATGTTCCGCTATTCGTGGCTAGTACTTTTACTATTATTAGTCGGGTATTTTGGAGGCGAATCCATTGGCCTGCCGGTCTCTTTCATTGCATTAACGGTTGCATTCCTATTTTTGCTTCTGGCCAAAAGAAGCAGGGCAGTCAATATTCCTGTTATTTTAAAGGGCGCTCCCTGGAATATTGTCTTTTTTTCAGTGGGAATGTATGTTGTGGTATACGGTTTGCGCAATGCAGGTTTAACGGGCTTACTGGCAGGTTTCATTCAATCCCTTACAGAGCACGGTTTGTTTGCAGCTACTTTGGGGATGGGATTCTTATCCGCTATCTTATCTTCTGTGATGAACAATTTGCCGACTGTGATGATAGATGCATTGGCCATCAATGATGTCCATGCCGTTGGAGCTGTCCGTGAAGCATTAATCTATAGCAATATAATCGGCTCTGATCTAGGGCCGAAGATTACACCGATTGGTTCTTTGGCTACGCTTCTATGGCTGCACGTATTGAGAAATAAAGGATTTCATATCTCCTGGGGATATTATTTCAGAGTAGGTTTAATATTGACGATTCCTACACTTTTTATCACTTTATTAGGATTATACATATGGTTGCACTTTCTGCATTAATTGATTGAGGAAAAGGTCATTCATCTACTTGTAGCCGGTCAAGGAATGTTAGGCTATTCATAGATAATTGTTTCTTTATCGTTCCTGTACGAACAACGTACATAGCCTCTGAATTGATTTTCAAGCAATTCGCCCAGCTGAAAGATGGCATTCTCATTTTTGGGGGAACTGATAATTTGGACGGCAATCGGCATTCCTTCCCGATCTTCACCGACCGGAACCGTCAGGGATGGCAGACCCCATACATTTGCATAAGCAGTGAAGGGCATGAATGTTTGGAAGGTTCTACGCGGTGAGAAAAGCTCTTTGAATACCTGGCCATGTTTAGGCGCTGCAGAGTGATATACAGGAAGAACAAGCAGTGATTGATGGAAGAACTCCTCTACTAGGGTATTTCCTTGCTCTATCGTTTTTTCGATTTCTTCCAGTTGTTCTTTTTTGGGCTGAAGCCATTTTGCTCCAATTAACGCCCAAGTTAAAAAGCGGTGGTGGTCGGAAACTCTGAGGAGTTTTTCTTTTACATATTCCTTCCATATTGGCGGTTTTGGATGGGAAAAAGCAGTTCTGGCAATATCATTGGCGCCATCAATGGACATGATTAGTTGCCACATCAAGGCAGAAGCTTGATAATAAGGAGGTTTTTGATCCGATACAGGGAAGGATTTTTGAAGAAAATCCCGTATATCCATAAGAAGTGTACGTGTTTTGGAGCTGATAGGATAGTTGATTTGGCCGAGAGGAAGAATGATTTCATACGAATGCAAATCTTGATTATCAGGGATTTTCTCTGATAAGACCTCGTTTATAAGCTTTGCATCGCGAACAGATTTAGCGATGGCCCCTACACCAAGCATTCGCTTTTGCAAAGGAATCGTCACTTCAGGGAATCCCCCTTCATAGCTGATTTTTCCATAGCTGCTTTTGAAGCCTACTGTACCGTTAAAATGGCTGGGTATACGAATAGAACCTCCAATATCTGAACCGATTCCAACTGCTGCGCCTCCAGATGCGACCAAGGCTGCTTCGCCCCCAGAAGAACCGCCTGCAGTCCGCGCTGTATTCCACGGATTATTTGTTCTGCCAAACAGTTTATTATCTGTTTCCTGGTAAAAGCACATAGCTGCCGTATTGGTTTTGCCGATGATAATAGCTCCTTCATTCTTTAATAGGTGAACAATATGGGCATCATCCGTACTTTGATGGTTTTTACGAGAACGGAGTCCTCCGGTGGTTTTCATTCCTGATACATCCAGGCATTCTTTCATGCTAATGGGGACGCCGGCTAATCTTCCTGCGTATACCACCCCTTGGTCCAATAAATGATCCATTTCTTCTGCTTCCGCAAGAGCTGCTTCAAAGCGGTCTTCTATCACGCAGTTTAACACAGGATTTATAGTAAGGATGGCTTTTATATATATGTTGACTGCATCAACTGAACGTATGGAACGGTTCCTGATTTGTTCAGCTATAGCAGTGGCATCCATATCAAGAATAGCTGATGGATTACTATTATTTTTTAATTCAATCATATCATCGCTCCTATTTTCTGAAATTTCAAAAACTGTCTATATAATTAAGTATAATGTTTTTTTGCCCGGGACCCAATAAATATATTATAGAAAGGAGTGGTTTGTTTTCAGCAGCTGGAAGGAGCCATTATGTCAAGATTGTATTTTGGGCAAGGTCAAGATATGATATGTGAAAGGAGGAATGATAAGTGAAATTCTTGAAAATTAGCTTCCTAATTATTGTGATTCTTGCAGCAGCAGGATATGGCGTTTACTATTTCGGTACGAATTATGCCTCAGATAAAGTAATGAATATGGTTTCAGACCAGTTAGAAAATAGCGGGCAAGTGGATGAAGTGAAAAAGGCGATTGAAAAAGATCCAGATCTTAAAAGGTTTGTCCAAGAAGGTGCAAATGCCGATGAAAGCAAGCTGCCATTCAATACGAAAGAAGAAGCTACACGCGTTCTTGTTAAGAAGGTGGGAGTAAGTGAATTAAAGCGGATTTCTACTGAGGTCAAAAATGGGACAGCTTCCAAACAAGAGATTATGAATGAAGTAGAAAGTAAGTTGTCACCGGAAGAAATCCAAGCTCTTAAAGTGATTGCATATAAAGAACTATCAAAGAAATAAAGAGTAAAAGCATTGCAACCTGTGCAGTGCTTTTTTGTTTGGAGTTTTTCTGGGCATGCGTCTTTTTTTAGGGGAAAAAAGATTGCTTGTTCACAAGTTGTTCCTTTTTTTCATAATATAACCAGAAAAACATAGAAAGGGTGATCATATAGTGGGGAAAAAATATTCAAATTGCTATTCGGATAATTATCAACATTTTTGTCCACAAGGCGGATTTCCCGGGGCAGGCGGTATAAGACCACCTTTTCCTCCTGGACCGCCATTTTTAGGACCAACAGGGCCAACAGGGCCAACAGGTGCAACAGGAATAGGATTAACAGATGTTGTGGTGTTTGACCCAGCATTGGCACCGACTTATCTAGCTGGTCAAATTGTTTACTATGAAGGCGGTTTATACGTAGCGAATGTAAATGGACCAGTCGGAGAACCAGGTGTATCACCAGATTATACAGTTATCCTCCCGGCAGGATCATTGGGAGGAAGCGGAACTACCGGAGCAACAGGTGCGACCGGAGCGACAGGAGCCGATGGAGCGACAGGCCCAGCAGGAGCCACGGGAGCAGCCGGAGCCACAGGAGCAGCCGGAGCCACAGGAGCAGATGGAGCCACAGGAGCAGATGGAGCAACAGGAGCAGCCGGAGCCACGGGAGCAGCCGGAGCCACAGGAGCAGATGGAGCCACAGGAGCAGATGGAGCCACAGGAGCAGCCGGAGCAACAGGAGCAGATGGAGCAACAGGAGCAGCCGGAGCAACAGGAGCAGATGGAGCAACCGGTCCAGCCGGAGCCACGGGAGCAGCCGGAGCCACGGGAGCAGATGGAGCAACAGGAGCAGATGGAGCCACAGGAGCAGCAGGGGCCACAGGAGCAGATGGAGCAACCGGTCCAGCCGGAGCCACGGGAGCAGATGGAGCAACTGGTCCAGCCGGAGCCACGGGAGCCGATGGAGCAACAGGAGCAGCCGGAGCCACGGGAGCAGCCGGAGCCACAGGAGCAGCCGGAGCAACCGGAGCAGATGGAGCCACAGGAGCAGCCGGAGCCACGGGAGCAGCCGGAGCCACAGGAGCAGATGGAGCAACCGGTCCAGCCGGAGCCACAGGAGCCACAGGAGCAGCCGGAGCAACAGGAGCAGATGGAGCAACAGGAGCAGCCGGGGCCACAGGAGCAGATGGAGCAACCGGTCCAGCCGGAGCCACGGGAGCAGATGGAGCAACTGGTCCAGCCGGAGCCACGGGAGCAGCCGGAGCCACGGGAGCAGATGGAGCAACAGGAGCAGCCGGAGCCACGGGAGCAGCCGGAGCCACGGGAGCAGATGGAGCAACCGGTCCAGCCGGAGCCACGGGAGCAGATGGAGCAACTGGTCCAGCCGGAGCCACGGGAGCAGCCGGAGCCACAGGAGCAGATGGAGCCACAGGAGCAGCCGGAGCCACGGGAGCAGCCGGAGCAACCGGAGCAGATGGAGCCACAGGAGCAGCCGGAGCCACGGGAGCAGCCGGAGCAACCGGTCCAGCCGGAGCAACCGGTCCAGCCGGAGCAACAGGAGCCACAGGAGCAGCCGGAGCAACAGGAGCAGCAGGAGCCACAGGAGCTACTGGAGTTACGGGAGCGACTGGAACGGGAACGACTGCAACGAATGCTTATGCAGCTAACACAAGCGGTTCTGTCATTGCGGTCGTTTTAGGAGGAACAAATATACCTCTTCCGAATTCGCAGGACATTGGCCCTGGTATTACATTTGCGACGGATACGTTCACACTTGCTGAAGCAGGAACATATTATATGGAATACACGATACAACTAACGGCAGGCCTATTAGTGGGTTCACGATTAGTAATTGGGGGAACTCCAAATACAGCTTCAACTATTGCACCGGTCCTAACGTTATCAGGATTTAAGAATAGTGTTATTGTAACTGTGCCTGCAGGAACTACAGTCGCATTGCAGCTGTTTGGTTTATTGGGTGCAGCAACGCTAGCATCTGCAGGAACAGGAGCTAATGTCGGTATCATCCGGCTTTCATAGTTCCGGCGATTGATGAATCATTAGGAAATAAAATAAGGGGATCGATACTTTTTAGTGTTGGTCCTTTTATTTGCTTCTAAATAAATCTAGGGAAAACATGCTTATGAGAGCTAAGACATTCCTATACCTGCATACATTGATAACAGCTTTTGAATAGGAGGGGGTTTTTTGATTTCGGTCAGTTTATGCATGATCGTCAAAAACGAGGAGAAAGTATTGTCCAGATGCCTGGAAAGCGTAGCAGATATGGTAGAAGAAATCGTTATAATCGATACAGGTTCCACTGATGAAACGAAGAAGATTGCAAAAAGGTATACAGATAAAATTTATGATTTTGAATGGGAAGATGATTTTGCCAAAGCGCGCAATTATGGATTCAGTAAAGCAACTAAGGAATATACACTATGGCTGGACGCCGATGATGTAATTCTCGAAGAAGACCGAAAAAAATTTCAAGAGCTTAAGGAGTCGCTAGATCCTTCCTATGATTCTGTCCAGATGGTGTATGTATTGGCTACCGATGGAAATGGTGCAGCTACCAGCAGTTTAAATAGAAATCGTTTGGTGAAAACGTCTAGAGGATTCAAATGGATCGGTGTTGTACATGAGTTTTTGGAAGTGTACGGAAAAATATTTTACAGCGATATCTGTATAACACATAAAAGTGTAAAGACAGGAAAGTCGGATCGCAACCTTAAAATATATGAAAAGAAATTGGCGCAAAAAGAGGAATTCAGTCCGAGGGATTTGTATTACTTTGGGAATGAGTGCTTTGATCATGCATTGTTTGATCGGGCGGTTGAGAACTACCGTGCCTTTCTTGATACTAAAAAGGGATGGGTGGAAGATTGTATCAGGGCATGTGACCAAGCGGCTGAAGCCTTAATTCAGTTAACCAAAAACAAAGAAGCGGAACAATATATCTATGAGTCTTTTTCGTATGATCTGCCAAGGGCAAGCCTTTGCTGCAAATTAGGATATCTTCGTCTAGCAGAAAAGAAGTTCGAACAGGCTATTTTTTGGTATAAACAGGCTGCAGAATCTGATTTTGACAGAGTAAAAGCAACGGGGACGATTGTTAACTATGCGTATTATACATGGCTCCCCCATCTGCAGCTATGCGTCTGCTACGACTCTGTAGGAAAATACGAGCAAGCCTATTATCATAACGAGATGGCAGGCCTTTATCAGCCTTTCAATCCAAGTGTGCTGCATAATAAGCGTTATCTGGAAAGCTTACTGTCAGCCAAGGAGGTGTAGGAATTGCCGACAAGTTGGTATCAAGCAGTTCCGGCAATTATTGATTTAGTTGTAATGGACCAACCTAAGTCTGTATTGGATATTGGAGTTGGTTTTGGAAAATATGGACTTTTGCTCCGTGAAGCATTCGATATTCCGTACGAAAGGTATGAGAAAGCGGATTGGCATTTGCAAGTGGACGGCATTGAAGGATTTGAAGGGTATAGAAACCCAGTACATGATTATGTATATGACCGCATGCATTATGGGAATGTTTTTAACATTCTTCCCGAGTTGGACCAGAAGTACGACACTTTATTATTAATCGACGTCCTTGAGCATTTTGAAAAAGAAGAAGGGCTCCGGTTAATTGATGACCTATTATCGATCACGAACACATCATTGATCGTCTCGACTCCCATCATTCCTTCTCCACAAGGAGAATATTTAGGGAATGTCTTGGAAACGCACAGAAGCCGATGGTCGATTGTAGACTTTGCCGATTATGATTATCACTTTAGTGAAGTGAAAGTAGGCGATAATGGAGCTTATATTTTTAAGTTCTACCCTACTCCAAAAAAAAAGGCTGAAACAGGGGATCCTTTAAAGATTGGTTATTTATTGCCTCATCATGGCATGACAGGCGGCATGAAAATGCTATTGAACCAAATGGATTTACTTCGCAAGAGAGGGCATCATGTAACAGCTTTTTTTAAAGGGGAGGAGGGATGTTCAGTATTGCCGGATTGGACAGATGTAATCGTGGATAAGGAAGTTTTGGTGCCGCACCACCATCTGTTGAAGGACCACACGGATGAGTGCGATGTAGTGGTTGCAGGTTGGATCTATCAATTGGTAGAAATGCAGAATTGGGAAGGGGCAGTCTTTTACTGGGAACAAGGCCACGAGTCCTTGTTTGGGGATATTCCTGAATACTCGCATATAAACGGCATCCGGAGTAGCTTGGCGCTGTGCTATAAAACAGGCATCCCGATCATCAGTGTATCCCGTTTTGTGTCGAGAGTACTGTCTGCCCGTTATGGTCTGGAATCAGAAGTTCTGCCTAATGGGATTGATCCGGATAAGTATGCCCCGGCCGAAACGAAGGCTATCAGCAGCGAGCCTACTATTCTATTGGTCGGTAATCCGAATTTGCGATTCAAATCTTTTAATGATGCTATCAAAACATTGAATATCGTATGGGCGCGCGGACACCGGTTTAAGGTGAAATGGATTTGCCAGGCCCGCCCAAATGTAACGGCCGCTTTTCCTATTGAATATATTGTCCATCCAAAAGAAACGGATTTGATAAACCATTATCAGCAGGCAGATTTATTTTTGTATACTTCCTGGTATGAAGGCTTCGGCATGCCGCCGTTAGAGGCAATGTCCTGCGGGGTTCCAGTGATAACGACAAATTGCGGAGGCGTTGAAGAATATGCCTTCAATGGCTACAATTGTTTGATGGCAGAGCCAGGGGACAGTTGGAAATTGGCGGAACATGTCGCTGCACTTTTAGATGATCCGGCGAGAAGGGAAACACTGGCGGCTAACGGCAGAAGGACTGCTACTACGTTTCATTATGATCAAATTATCCCGCAGCTGGAATCTTATATGAGAAAACTGCTGCATGAATAAAGAAGCCCCAGCCAGTTAAATGGCTGGGGCTTGCTTTACTAGTAGGAAACTTCATCTGTGAATATCTTTAGCTGCAAGCGCCATCCCCCTTGAGGTCATCATCCAAGCTACTGTCAAAGGCAAAGAGCCTTCTTTGACAGTGTCCCGTTTTATGCTTTCCGGGGATAAGCGGGCGTTTTCCACAGTAGTGGTTAATCAAGTGCAGATTGGCTTGACGCCCGAGACTTGCCGGCTAGTGAAACGATCCCGATTAAAATGGCTGCTAAGACTAGATAAATAAGCAGGATAGCCATATTGCCCCATGCCGAACTGAGATTATCCAAGGATATGAGGGCGCGGAAGCTATCGATTGAATAGCGCATCGGCAGCCATGCACTTAGTGTGCGCAGGCCTTCAGGAAGCATGGCGACAGGCAAGCTTGCCCCTGTAGTGGATAATTGAAGGACAAGGAATGCAACAGCAAGAAAACGACCGATGTTTCCGGCAAGTGCGATCAGGAAGAAGACAATTGCTAAAAACGTAATACTGGCTACAATCGCAAAAATCATCAAAAGAAGGCCATTGGTGACATTTAATTTGATAAAGAATAAAGTAAAAGCACTCATGACTATAGCTTGTATAGCAGCAAGCCCAGCCAATTTAGAGAATGTGATTCCAAACCATTTCAAAGCAGAGATTTCACTGTCTGCCGGTCTTCTGATGTCAAATAATAAGGTCAAAATAAGTACGCCTACAAAAAGGGCAAGAGACAGGATATATGGAGCATTAGCATATCTGTACATCGGAAATGAATGAATGGTTTTACCCTGAAGTTCAACAGGGGAGGCGAACATTTGAATATTATTATCGTTCACGCTCAGCTCATTGACCCGATCTCCGCCGCTTTTTAATCCGGAAGCCAGTTGCATACTGCCGTCTTCCAGCTGGCCAATGCCCGCATTCACTTTTGTGACACCATCTGTAAGGGCTGTCCATCCGGTTTTAACAGTTTGGTTCCCGTCATTTACTTGAACCATGCCCGTATTTAATTTTTGGGCGCCGTCTGTAAGCGTTTTCCATCCGCTGTTTACTGATTGGTTTCCATTGCTGATTGTTGCCATTCCGTTATCCAGTGTAGCGACAGAAGAGGTTAACTTATTCCAAGAACCCGTTAAGGAAGCGTTTCCATTTGAAAGCTGGCCTGCTCCGTTTGCTAATTTGGAAGAACCCTGTACGATTTGTGTTTGTCCTTCTACTAATTTAGCAAGGCCTCCATTTAATTGTGCAGCTCCTGGAACGGCCTGTGCAAGACCTCCGGCTACTTGATCGGCCCCTGCTTTCAGCAATCCGGACTTATCCTTTAATTGATTCAATCCGCCTGCTAATTGTTTACTGCCTGTGAGCAATTTTTGGAAGTCTGGGCTGGCAGCCAAAATCGGCCCCAGTAAAGGATGTTTGGCCATTTGTTCAAGCCCAGCCGCAATTTGCTGTGCTCCCGGTTCCAATTGGGTTCCGATAGCGCTGGCGGCAGCGCCTACTCCATTGGCTAATTCTTTGCTTCCCGGGGCTAATTTGGATAAGCCGTCATTTAAAGCGCTGCTTCCATTTTGAGCAGATTTAAGGCCGGATAGAACCTGGCCTGATCCTGCCTGAAGGGAATTGGCACCTTTCTCAAGTTCCTTTGCACCGGCGGCAAGTTGATTGATGCCTCCTGATCCTCCGCGCAATGCTTGCAACAATTGGCTTGTTCCGTTTTTGGCCTGAACAGTCCCAGCAGCCAATTTGGAGATATCGGATGTTTTCGACTGAAGAGATTGAAGCATTGTGTTTGTGCCATTTTTCAATTCATTTGTTCCGTCAGCCAATTTAGAGATATCAGCGGATTTTGTTTGGAGAGACTCAAGAATCTTTCCTGTTCCGTCTTTTAATGTAACTGAACCTTCATGGAGTTTATTGGAGCCTTCTGCGCCGTCAGTAAATCCGGATGCTACTTGTCCCAGTTGTGCAAACATGTTCTGGGCGTAAGTTGCCGTGATTTTGTTGGCTAATTGTTCCCGAATTTTTTCAGTGGCACTCTTGGTGACTTGAGCTGCCATGAAATGCAATCCTTCATTTTGAGTGTATTTCAGTTCGGGAATGGTCGGATTGGCTGTTAATACGGTAGTGACTTTCTCTGAAAAATCTTTAGGAATTTCGATGACCATATAATAGTCTAAGTTTTTCATGCCTTCTTTTGCTTCTCGGGCACTGACGAAATCCCATCCCATTGTCTTGTTCTGCTTTAAATCAGCTACTAAATCTTTTCCGACATTGACCGGTGTATCGCCTGACATAGCACCATGATCTTCATTGACGACAGCGACAGGCAAATTGGACAGGTTGTCGTAAGGGCCCCAGGAAGGTGTTAAAATAATGGCTGCAAAAATGAGGGGAACCAGGATAGCGGCAATGAGCGCAATCATCACGCCTTTCCTATCTTTCATTCTAGCTAATGATACAGCAGAATCTTTCATACATAACCTCCAATATATTTAGTTTTTGGTTAAGAGTAAAATGAATGACCATTCATTTTACTCTTAATTATATAATATTCTGAATAGTATATAAAAAACCTCTTTTTATTCATCAAATTTTTTCTGTTTTAGACAAAAAGCATGTCTAATGCACTAACACCAAAGTATGGCGAACATATAAAAGGCGATAGATTAGAAGAGATTTTTTCATCAAGTTAGCTTTATTCACACTGGTATCATATTGCTGTTTTTGGATTAATACAGGAAAAGTGCTTGTTCCCGCCCTTCATTAAAGGACTATCGACAGGTTATATGCAGAGTGCGGCAAGGTATGATTGATGCTTGTTGGAATTGCGGTAGTGGTTTTAGCTGGGCACTATTTTTACCGTTATTTGAAAAGTACTTGTGTACGAGGATTACAATTCCCTTTTTGTGGTAAATCTTCTAAAAAGGAGATGACGAATATGGATGATGAAAAAACAATTTATTATATTAGTATACAAAGTGGGGAGATTTCAGAGCAAGCTGGAGAAGCAGATAGCCAGTTCTGTATTGTAGCAACGCAAAAGGAATATCAAGATTTGCAATTATTGTCCAACCAATTGTACGAAAGTGATGTGAAAACGTACGGAAGGTCGCAGATTCCCTTTTTGGAGTATCATCATGATCCCCAGAACGATGAATACGATCACCGATTGATTAAACTATATAGCAAAATATATGAACTGGGGGATGAAGAGACCAAATCCCATATCGGAGCGATGGGCATCCTGGAAAAAACCTCACTGAATAATGAAGATACCTTTTAATAGTGGTGCAAAAAAAACAGTTTTCAAATGAAAGCTGTTTTTTTGATATAGTGACCCAATCCGGGAAAGAAAAAAGTTTTAAAAACATTCGCTAAAACCATTGACAAGCGGTAATGATAATCATTATCATTTATAGTGTAGTTATATTCTCAATATTGGTAAGTAAGGATAAGAATAAGATTTCGCGAAATCATAGAAGATTTATTTTTTTTGCTGATAAATGAGAATGATTATCTTTTGAAGAGAAAATGTCATCAAATGGCAGGTTGTTGAAGAGAGGATACTTATGAAGAAGAGATACTTACTTGTGGCATTGATCCTATTATCATTTATAAGCATCTTCATCGGAGTGAGTGATGTATCTCCCTTGGATTTGTTCAGCTTGAGCGATGAACAAGCTGAAATTCTATTGATCAGCCGATTGCCCCGGCTCGTCAGCATAATTGTGGCAGGAATGAGTATGAGTCTTGCCGGATTGATTATGCAGCAGTTGACAAGGAATAAATTTGTTTCGCCGACAACGGCGGGAACAATGGACTCCGCCCGGTTGGGGATTATGGTGAGTATGCTTGTTTTTACATCGGCTTCCCAAATGGAAAAGGTGATTGTCGCTTTTGTTTTTGCATTGGCGGGCACACTTATTTTCATGAAAATACTCGATAGGATAAAATTCAAGGATGCGATTTTTATTCCTCTTGTAGGCTTGATGTTCGGTAATATCGTGAATTCGATTACCACGTTTTTTGCCTATAAACACAATCTGATCCAAAACATGTCTGCATGGCTGCAGGGGGATTTCTCCGGCATTATGAGAGGCAGATATGAAATGATCTATATTTCGATCCCTTTGATGATAATTGCTTATTTATTTGCCAATAAATTCACAGTTGCAGGGATGGGCGAGGATTTTGCCTTAAATCTGGGACTGAAATATAAGAGAGTAGTCAATACCGGCTTGATTTTAGTGGCAATGATTACAGCTGTTGTGATCCTGACAGTCGGGACAATCCCTTTTCTAGGGCTGATCATACCGAATATCGTTTCAATCTATAAGGGAGATCATCTGAAGAATAATCTTCCCCACACAGCTCTGTTGGGGGCAGTGTTTATACTTGCTTGCGATGTGCTCGGCCGTTTGGTCATCTTCCCATACGAAATTCCGATTGGAATGACAGTCGGTGTGATAGGCAGTGCCATCTTTGCTTACTTGCTATTAAGGAGAAAGGCCTATGAATGATAAAGCAAAACTGGGATTAGTGGCAATGATTGCTGTTGTCCTGATAGGAGTGTTCATGTTTACGGAAATGGGCAACTACCCGGATTATGTGTTGCCAAGGCGCGGATATAAGATGCTGGCGGTTGTTCTGACAGGTACATGCATCGCTTTTTCAACAGTCGTCTTCCAGACCATCACAAATAACCGTATATTGACACCGAGCATCATTGGGCTTGATTCGCTCTATATGCTGATCCAGACGGTGCTGATTTTTGCATTCGGGTCAACAACTTTAACGGTAGTTAATAAAAATGTCAATTTCCTGATAACAGTCGTTCTGATGATTGTGTTTGTCGGCTTCCTATACAGGTTGCTTTTCAAGCGTGAAGGGCAAAATCTCTATTTCTTGCTTTTATTGGGGCTGGTCTTTGGGACACTCTTTCAAAGCGCTTCCACCTTTATGCAAGTCCTTATCGATCCGGATGAGTATACAAGAATTCAAGATAAAATGTTTGCGAGTTTCAATAACGTGAATACAGATTTATTAACCATTTCCATTATAGGAGTGGTGGCCATTGCCTTATATTCATTGAGATTCATTAAATATTTGGATGTACTGGCACTGGGAAGGGAGCAAGCCATTAACCTGGGAGTCCCTTATGACTATGTGGTTAGAAGGCTGCTTGTTGTTGTAGCGGTCCTGATTTCCATTTCAACCGCATTGGTAGGCCCGATCACATTTTTGGGCTTGCTTGTCGTAAATGTAGCCTATCAATTCATTAAGACATATAAGCATACGTATTTGATCCTTGCTTCTGTATTAATCAGTATTGTTTCTCTGGTCGGCGGCCTTTTGTTGGTGGAGAGAGTATTCACTTTCTCCACTACACTGAGTGTCATCATTAATTTCATCGGTGGCATTTACTTTATATACCTTCTACTAAAGGAGAATCGGACATGATAGAAGTAGCGAATGTAACGAAGTTGTATGGTGCGAAAAGTGTTGTGGATGATGTTACTGTCAGCATTCAGAAGGGGAAGATCACGTCTTTCATCGGACCGAATGGCGCCGGTAAAAGTACGTTGTTGTCGATGATCAGCCGTTTGATTGCCAGAGATACTGGCGAAGTGTTGATTGAGGGCAATGATATAGGCAAGATCAAAAGCAATGAACTTGCCCGCAAAATTGCAATCCTAAAGCAATCGAACCATATCAATGTTCGTTTGACTATTCGCGAGCTTGTATCGTTCGGGAGATTCCCATACTCCCAGGGCCGTCTCAAGAAGGATGATTGGGAGAAGGTAGATGAAGCCATCGCATATATGGAATTGACGGATCTTCAGGATAAGTATCTGGACCAACTCAGCGGCGGCCAAAAGCAGCGGGCATACATAGCAATGGTCATTGCCCAGGATACAGAGTATATTCTGTTGGATGAGCCGCTCAATAACCTGGATATGAAACATTCCGTCCAAATCATGAAAATCCTTCGCCGGCTTGTAAATGAATTGGATAAGACGATTGTGATCGTCATCCATGATATCAATTTTGCCTCCTGCTATTCCGACTATATTGTGGCATTGAAGGACGGCAGGATCGTAAAGGAAGGACCGGCCGATGATATTATCAATTCGGATGTACTAAGAGAAATTTATGATATGGATATTGCTATACAAAATGTAAATTGCCAAAAAATATGCGTATATTTTACGTAAATAATGGACAGAGGTGCAGAAAATGAAAAAATCGTTAATAACGATTATGTTTGCTCTATTTACACTACTATTGGCGGCATGCGGCACGCAGGAGAAAGCCGATGGCGAGAAGAGCAGCGGCAGCAATGGAGAACAGAAAGAAATAACGGTTAAGCATGATTACGGCACGACAAAAGTGAAAGTGAATCCGAAAAAAGTCGTTGTATTCGACTTTGGTACTTTGGATACTCTTGATAAATTGGGTATTGAAGTGACAGGCGTCCCTAAACAAAATATCCCATCCTATTTGAAGCAATATAACGATGATAAGTATAAGAATGTCGGCGGCTTAAAGGAACCTGATTTTGAAGCAATCAATGAAATCCAACCTGATTTGATCATCATTTCTGGAAGACAAGCAGATTCATACGACCAATTCAGTGAAATTGCCCCTACTATTTATATGGGGGTCGATACGAAGAAGTATATGGAATCATTTAAGAAAAATGTAGAAACAATCGGCCAAATTTTTGACAAGGAAGACCAAGCAAAAGAAGAATTGGCGAAGGTTGATAACTCTGTGGAAGATTTGAAAGCGAAGGTGGATCCAAGCAAGAAAGGGTTAATCCTTATTTCTGCAGGCGGCAAGATCAGTGCATTTGGTCCTGGCTCACGCTTTGGAATTATACATGATGAGTTCGGTGTAACGCCAGTGGATAAAAAAATAGATAACTCTACACCACACGGCCAAACAGCCTCATTTGAATATGTTTTGAAGGAAAACCCAGACTTCTTATTCGTAGTTGACCGCGATAAAGTTGTACAGGAAAGCGGCAAGGAATCTTCAACAAAGAAAACAATCGAGAATGATTTAGTTAAAAAGACAAATGCTTATAAAAATGGGCATATTGTTTACTTAGATCCTGATTATTGGTATTTATCCGGAGGCGGATTGGAATCTGTCTCTGAAATGGTCAATGAAATTTCTAGCGCCATTACAAAATAAGTGTTGAAAAAAGAGCCCCCCTCTTTTTTTTATAAAAAAACCCGCATCCATATCCCGGATGCGGGTTTTCATGTGGGTAAATGACTGTAAGTCTAGCCAAAAAGGTTTCTGGGAGTAGAAGCTCTCTCGGGCTGCATTGTTCTCCGTCGCCTACACTCGGCAGGCAATGCGGGCTAATTCATCCAATTGATCAAAATGGATGCTTGGCGGCGTCTCTGCCTCATTAAACATCTTTTTTTGGACCATCCGCAATATAAAAGAATCAAAGCGTGTAGCGTTTTGCATCGGCAGCTCTCCGCCCATCACCGCTTTTACCAGAGCATGGCCGGATAACTCTTTCGGGAAGTTCGCTTGAAAGTACTGCTCTGCCTGCTTTTCTACTCCACAACATAGAAATAGGAGCACATTGCGGTTCATTAAAGCTCTTTCATGCTGTGTGATAAATTGCCGGACCGCTTTATGTATCTGCCCAAATCGGATGGGTGTTCCAATGATGATTGTATCCATGTCAGTAAGCGAAGGGTCTGTATTTTCCAAATTGGCAATTTTGGAATCTGGAATTTGTTGTTGAAGATATTCAGCGCATCTTTCAGTCGAACCGTACTTAGTCGCATAAACGATAAAACAACTCATGGAAGCTCACCTTTTTCTTGATAGAATGACTACAGATAAAGCTTAGTATATATTTTTCTAGAATAATTTAAAATGCGTAATTTTTCTTGCGCTGCATGAATCCTTCTGAGCGATGGGAGAAAACTAAATGTGCAGCATCAGCATAAAAACAGTTCGATATTGTTTGAAAAAATGTCGGGAGTGAATACATAAAGAGAATGCGTTCCTTAAAATTAGGATGCATGGAAGAAGAATTATGTGTATCCATAAAATTTGTTGTCGAAATTTAGGAATTTCTATTGAAGTTTTGCAACAATCTTGTATAATTGCTAATGGTAAAAGTAAACTTGGAGTAAGGTAACAATAAACAATAGTTACTCGGGGTTTACTAACTTTAAACAATATTGAGGTTATTTAATCATGCAATTAATCGGCAGGAAAATTAAAAATCTACGATTGAAGAAAGGTTTAACCCAAGAAGAATTGGGAGAACGGACCGATTTGAGCAAAGGATATATATCCCAGCTAGAGAGGGATTTAAGCTCTCCTTCCATTGAAACTTTCTTTAATATCCTGGAAGTGCTGGGCTGTTCACCTAAAGAGTTCTTTAATGAAGAAGACCAGATTCAAAAGGTTGTCTATACGGAAGAAGACCAAACGTGCTTCGAGGATGAAGAGAGGGGCTATCATATCCAGTGGCTGGTTCCGGAATCCAATGAAAAAGAAATGGAACCGATTATTCTTACTTTCCAAAAGGAAGGGGAATACAAGGTGTTTGAACCATCATTATCAGAAACATTCGGTTATGTACTTGAAGGAAAAGTGAAGGTGTATTTAGGAAAAAATGAATATGATGCGAAGGCAGGGGAAGCCATTTACTTCCATGCTTCGGAGAGGCATCAAATTGTCAATAGAAGCAGTGGCCAATCGCAGTTAATTTTGGTGGCTACCGATTCATACTTATAATCCGATATGCCCTTACCAGATGGAGAATACCGAGAAAAGGAGACTACAATGACAGAGCAAAGCATTATTCGATTTGAAGGCGTCACTAAACAATATGATGACGACCCTCCCGTATTAAATGAAGTGAATTTTGAAATTGAGCGTGGCAAGTTCTACACACTCCTTGGCCCGTCCGGTTGCGGAAAGACAACGATTCTTCGCTTGATTGCAGGTTTTATCAGCCCTTCCAGCGGTAAAATCTATTTTAATAACAAGCTGATCAATAAAGTTCCCGCGAATCAAAGGCAGGTTAACACTGTATTCCAGGATTATGCCCTTTTTCCGCATTTGAATGTGTTCGAGAATGTAGCGTTCGGCCTGAGAATCAAAAAAATGAAAAATAGTGCCATTACCCAAAAGGTAAAGGAAGCTTTGAAGTTCGTTAACTTGGAAGGATACGAAAACAGAGAAATCAGCGAAATGTCCGGCGGTCAAAGACAGCGCGTCGCCATTGCCAGAGCAATCGTAAATGAACCTGAAGTTATTCTGCTCGATGAACCGTTATCGGCATTGGATTTGAAATTGCGGACTGAAATGCAATATGAATTGAGAGAGCTTCAGCGCCGTCTCGGGATTACATTTATTTTCGTTACTCATGACCAGGAAGAAGCGCTTGCCATGAGCGATGAAATCTTTGTTTTGAACAAAGGCAATATCGAACAAAGCGGTACGCCTATTGATATTTACGATGAGCCGATTAACCGTTTTGTGGCCGATTTCATTGGTGAATCAAATATCGTCAAAGGTAAGATGATCGAGGATTATTTAGTGGAATTTACCGGAAAACAGTTTGAATGTGTAGATGCCGGGTTGAAGCCCAATGAAGCCATTGAAATAGTCATTCGCCCCGAAGACCTGGAGATTACACAGCCGGAGCACGGAAAGCTTCAGGTGAAGGTGGATACTCAATTATTCCGCGGAGTCCATTACGAAATCTCTTGCTATGATAAAGATGGCAACGAATGGCTTGTCCACTCAACCAAGAAAGCTTTGGTGGGCGAGGAAATAGGACTGTTCTTTGATCCGGAGGCAATTCACGTCATGCGTCCAGGCGAGACGGAGGAAGAATTCGATGCGCGTCTGGAAGCCTATGAAGAGGCTGACCATGAAGATTAATCGATACCTATACTCCATTCCATATTATTTATGGATTTTGATGTTCGTCATTGCGCCTATTGCTCTCGTTGTCTACTTTTCGTTTTTTGATATTGAAGGCAGCTTTTCACTCGTTAATTATCAAAAATTCTTTACGCCTGTTTATTTAAAGATGGTCTTGAGCTCATTTTGGTATGCTTTTTTGATCACGGTGTTTTCATTATTGGTCGCATACCCAACTGCATACTTGCTGACCAAAACAAAGCATAAGCAATTATGGTTATTATTAATTATTTTGCCTTCATGGATCAATTTGTTGTTAAAGGCATATGCATTCATCGGAATCTTTGGCACGTATGGTCCTATCAATTCATTTTTTGATATGATCGGCATCGGTTCAAAACAGATTATGTTTACAGACTTTAGCTTTATTTTTGTATCTGTCTACATTTTCATACCATTCATGATTCTGCCGATTTTCAATGCGTTAGAAAAATTGAATCCATCCTTGCTGTCTGCGTCACTTGATCTTGGGGCATCGAATTGGATTACATTCAAGCGTGTCGTCTTCCCTTTGACAATCGAAGGGGTCAAGGCAGGCTGCCAAGCTGTATTCATTCCGTCGCTTTCACTCTTCATGATCACAAGATTGATTGCCGGGAACCGGGTCATTACATTGGGAACTGCTATCGAGCAGCATTTCCTTGTGACCCAGGATTGGGGAATGGGAGCCACCATTGCCGTATTTTTAATTATTGTCATGTTTATCATCATGGGCGTGACTGGGAATCGGAAGCGGGGGATGAAACATGAAAAAAAATAGTAAGCTATCTACTATTTATTTGTTTGTTGTATTCTTCATACTTTATGCGCCGATTTTCTATCTGATGTTCTATTCGTTTAACAGTGCCGGCAACATGACCGGATTTGATGGATTCACATTGGACTGGTATAAAGAGGTGCTGCAGGATACACGCTTATGGATTATTGTCTTGAATACATTGGTCATTGCCTTATTATCCTCCGCTATTTCGACTATCATCGGCGTATTGGGAGCTTTGTCAATCATGTATGTAAAGAATAATAAAGCAAAAAACACCATTCTTTCGTTGAATAATGTTTTGATTGTAAGCCCGGATGTAATTATCGGTGCTTCCTTCCTGATCCTATTCACGATTATCGGAATTAAGCTTGGATTTGTATCCGTGTTGATGTCCCATATCGCTTTTTCCATACCGATTGTTGTCATCATGGTATTGCCGAAACTCCAGGAGATGAGCACTTCCTTGATTGATGCTGCAACCGATTTGGGAGCGAGCAAATGGGATGTCTTATCGAAGGTCATCATCCCTTATATTACGCCTGGGATTTTTGCGGGTTTCTTTATGGCGTTGACGTATTCCCTAGATGATTTCGCTGTTACATTCTTTGTGACAGGCAATGGATTCTCTACACTGTCAGTTGAAATCTACTCACTGGCAAGACGGGGAATATCCTTGCAAATCAATGCATTGTCAACTTTGATTTTCCTATTTACAATCGTGTTGGTCATCGGATATTACTTTATTAACCAACGCAATAATCGCCCGAAAGTGGGTGTGAAGAAATGAAACAATTGACTAGAGTATTCATACTTGTTTTTGTCATCTCATTTGGGGCACTGTATGTTATCCATCATCTTAATGCCTCGGAAGGGTATTCCGGAGATAAAACAGTGACCATTTTTAACTGGGGGGACTATATCGATCCTGATTTAATCAAAAAATTCGAGAAGGAAACAGGCTATAAGGTCATTTATCAGACATTTGATTCCAACGAAGCAATGATGACAAAGATCGAGCAGGGAGGAACCACTTTTGATATTGCGGTTCCGTCGGAATACGCCATTTCAAAAATGAAGGAAGAAAAACTGCTCATTCCCATCGACCATAGCAAGCTGCCTAATCTGAAGAATATCGACAGCCGTTTTATGGATCTTCCTTTTGACCAGAAAAACAAATATTCAATCCCTTACTTCTGGGGTACAGTCGGTATTGTATACAATAAAGAGATGTTGCATGGAAAAACGATCACCAGCTGGAACGACCTTTGGGATAAAGACCTGAGAAACAAAATTCTCCTAGTGGACGGAGCGCGTGAAGTAATGGGAATGGGGCTGAACAGCCTGCATTATTCATTGAATGACCGCAATAAAGCCCATCTGGTCCAAGCGAAAGAAAAGCTTGATAAAATGACTCCGAATGTCAAGGCGATTGTCGGTGATGAAATCAAAATGCTGATCGCCAATGAAGAAGCTGCTGTTGGGGTTGTTTGGTCAGGGGATGCTTCCGAAATCATGAGCGAAAATGATAAGTTGGATTATGTAGTGCCGAAAGAAGGATCCAATCTTTGGTTTGATAACATGGTTATTCCGAAAACAGCGAAAAACCTAGATGGCGCGTATGCGTTCATGAACTTTATGCTTGATCCGAAAAACGCCGCTAAGAATACCGAATATGTGGGATATTCAACACCAAATAAAGCGGCATTGGCGTATTTGCCGAAAGAGATTTCCGGCGATAAACGGTTCTATCCGAATCCGGAATTGACCGATAAATTAGAGGTCTATGAAAACCTCGGTAAACGGATGCTGGCTTATTATAATGAGCTCTTCCTTGAATTCAAAATGCATAGTAAATAAAAAACGTGAAATATGCGGTTTTCAATTAAAAAAACATCAACTGCCCAATGGACAGTTGATGTTTTTTACTGTTTGCATTCATTGCAATAATGGACAATCGCATTCTTCATAAAGGCGGCCAATCCTTTCTGATAACGGTCTATATTGGCGGTGAAGCGCTCGTCATCCACATACAAATCTGCCAGGCCGCGGAAGATTTCCAATGTGCAGTCATAGAAATGGCCGCTTATATATTTCCTCCATTCGGAAGCAGCCGTCTGTGCCTCGGTTGAATCGTGGCCAAGAGGCATAGCCTTAACAAAAAGGAAGTAGATCTGCTCCATTTCATGCTGGATGGATTGCCAATCTTCTTGTTGATAGGAATTTGTTTTTTTCTCAGTTTCCGTTATCGCTTCTTCACCATAACGGTCGATCGCTTCCTGGCGATATTTCTTTTGGTGCTTTTCTATTTCTTTCATGCTGAATCCTTTGAATAACTCTTTTTCACTCATAGCAGTCTCTCCTTTAGTATGGTCGAGAGTGAGATCGATTGTTGATATCATGGATTGAAGCCTTGCAACTTTCTTTTCCAAAAGCTCCCGATGCTGGTGGAGGGCCTTTTCTCTATCGAAGGATGGACTATGGATGATCGCTTTGATTTCCTGCAAGGGGAAACCGATTTCCTTGAAAAAGAGAATTTGCTGCAATGTTGCGAGGTTGTCAGCAGAGTATAACCGATAGCCTGATTCCGTCAATGTATCGGGCTTCAGCAATCCGATGGCATCGTAATGGTGCAGTGTCCGTACGCTTATATCGGCAAGGGCCGCCAATTCGCTGATTCTATACAAATCAATCACCTCCTGATTTAATCGTAAGCTATGACGTTGCGTTAGAGTCAAATATTTTTTTGAAAAGGTCCTTGAATGTTTAGTAGGGCCTATAGGGATTACCTTGCTGCATGCTAAAGGCGAAAAAGAACCTATGTCTGCCGCTGGCGAATGATACGGAGAGACCGTTGGGCTTCTTTTCTAATGGTCGACTGGCTATCTTGTTTTGCTATCAATGTTAATGTATGGAGAATGTCTTCGCTATAAAAGCTTTCGAAAGCTCTGACCACTTTCCAGCGGATAACGGCATCATCCTTAAAGAGTTCTAAGCAAGCCGCTAAGGCGGCGGCAATTTGCGTTTCGGTTTCGGAGCTGATTTTATTATGAAAACAGATGAATCCTATTGCATCGATCGCTTCGCTGACGGCAGAGGCGCGGCCGGTTTTGAGAACATTGAGAAGAACAAGGAGAATTTCCGGCCCCATATGAGAAAGAGTTCTGGCAATAATATCTCTCGGCAAGGGATAGCCTGTTTTTTTGGAAGGCTCCGCGGGCAGGCAGGTGTGCTGGTTCGAGCCTATTTTTCCAAGATAAGCTACCATTCTTTCGGCAGAAATGATGCCGCCTTTTGATAGGGCTTCGCATAAAGCAAGCTTTGTATACAGTTTGTCTTCCTGTTTGAGAGATTGGAGAAAAAGGATGATTACATCATCGTTTAATCCATCGTTTTCAACCAATTGTGTGATGGCGATGGTCCTTATATGCGCTTTAGGCGAAGCAAGCAGTGCCGTTAATTCTTCTTTTGTATAATGGGTAAATGGCTGTAATTCTGCGGGTGTAACCTTGCCTCGCGCCAGTAACTGAGCATGGGAACTTTTCATACGTACCTCCCCGGTGGAATAGTCTATAAAAAGAAAGCCTGAAGCAGGATTCCAGATTCCTATGCTTCAGGCTTTCTATGTGTGTAGCGTATTACATCTTTCTCATATGGTCGGCAACAAATTCAACATCTGTCCCAACAATAACTTGAAGATCTGTTTTGTTTAGTTTGATGACACCTTTAGCGCCGATTTTCTTAAGTTCAGCTTCGTTGACTTTACCCATATCATTTACTTTCAAACGCAGGCGAGTCACGCAGTTGTCAATATTGCTTAAGTTTTCTTTGCCGCCAAGAGCTTCCATATAACGGGCGCCAAGAGCCGCATATTTATCTCCGCCGCCATTTCCTTCCTCATCCACTTCAATTTCATCCGCTTCATCTTCACGACCAGGAGTCTTGATGTTGAACGTACGGATCAAGAAGTAGAATAGAACAAAGTAGATCACTCCATAAATGATACCGATCAATAATAGCAGCCAAGGCTTAGTAGCGATGTTGAAGTTCAGTAAGAAGTCAATACCGCCGGCACTGAATGTAAATCCATCCTTAATGCCCAGGAAGGCTGTAAGTGCCATGGATGTACCTGTAAGGACAGCATGGACACCGTATAGAGCAGGAGCCAGGAACATGAATGAGAATTCGATAGGCTCTGTGATACCTGTAATGAAGGCAGTCAATCCAAGTGAGATCAACATACCAGCAGTTGCTTTACGTCTTTCAGGTTTAGCAGTAGCAATCATCGCAAGTGCCGCTGCAGGAAGTCCGAACATCATGATTGGGAAGAACCCTGTCATATATAGACCTGCTGTTTTGTCTCCAGCGAAGAAACGGGCGATATCCCCTTTAACCACTTCGCCAGCAGCGTTCGTGAATGTTCCGAAGTCAAACCAGAACAATGTATTGACTACATGGTGCAATCCGATAGGAATCAATAGACGGTTAACTAGACCGAAGATACCTGCACCGATTGAACCAAGGGAAATAATCCAGTTACCGAATGCGTGGATAGCGTCCTGGATTGGAGGCCATACATAACCGAAAGCAAAAGCAAGAACCAGCATCGTAACAGAAGTAATAATGGGAACGAATCGTCGTCCGCTGAAGAATCCTAAATAATCTGGGAGTTTAATGTTATGAAAACGGTTGTATAAAGCCCCAGAAACAAGACCGGCTATAATACCGCCAAGTGCACCCATATTAATATCAGGATTGATTGCTTGTGTGCCATTTGTTAAAACTAAATAACCAACTACCCCGGCAAGACCAGCGGCACCACTGTTGTCTTTTGCCCAGCCGACGGCGACGCCGATGGCGAATATAAGAGCTAAGTTTGCAAAGATCGCGTCCCCAGATTTCGCAAGGAATGGGATGCCCAATAAGTCATCTTGTCCAAAGCGAAGGATCAGACCTGCTGCAGGAAGAACTGCGATTGGAAGCATCAATGACTTACCAATACGTTGTAAGAAACCTAACATAAGTTGTTTCCTCCTAAAAATAAGTGTTGCGAAAAACAAATTATAAGAAAAAGTTCGGAGATTTTTCGAGTTGAAAATTCTCAATTTCGCACTGTTTCATTATATCAGTATAAATACTGGTATAGACCGATTATAAACCACATTATATGTCTGTTTTGTGAATTTAAATAAATACATAAATGTAATTATATGAAAATAAAGCGTTACCAATTGTGTTCAATTTGTTAAAACTGTAAGTTTATTATGTGAAAATCATAACAAACAATAAAAATCAAGAATAAAGTTATTGTAATATTATTCCCTTGGTGAAGGAGTTTATGCATAGCAAAATTGAATCGGCTAAATTAAATAAAAAAAGAAGCCCTTGACCTTTTTTTCAGTACATACTATAATTCCGATTATTAATTAATATTGATCGAGCGAGGATAAGATCCCATGTAAGCCAGTCTCCCTGTTAGGAAGAGAATCAGTGGTTGGTGCGAACTGATACAAAGATATGGCCAATTTCAATCTTGGAGCTCTCTTTGCACATATCCCGGGATTGTTGTGTAAAGACGGTTGGAGCCGTTAATTCTTTAAGCGGGAGATATGTTTATCTCCAATTAGGGTGGTACCGCGTGATAAGCCACGTCCCTATCTGAATGATAGAGACGTGGCTTTTTTTATGGTTTAAAACAAAAAAGACAGGACTGATACATCATGCAAGAGACAGAACAATGGTCATCTAAAATTGGTTTTATTTTGGCAGCTGCCGGTTCTGCTATTGGAATCGGGGCTATATGGAAACTCCCGTACGTAACGGGCGTAAGTGGAGGAGGAGCCTTTTTCCTTCTGTTTATCCTATTTTCTTTATTCATCGGGTTTCCGTTATTGTTAGCTGAATTTATTATAGGTAAAAGTACGCAGAGCGAGGCGATTACGGCATATCGAAAAATCGCTCCAAATACAGCGTGGCCATGGATAGGTAAATTAGGCGTTTTTACTTGTTTCTTGCTATTGTCCTTTTACAGTGTGATTGGTGGATGGATCATCATTTATTTTGTTAAGGGTTTATTTGGGGGCGTTATTGAGGATGGAGCTAACTATGGCAACTTATTCAATGAAACAATCAGCAATCCTCTGCTTGCAATCGTGGCTCAGGGAGTTTTCCTTGGGTTGACTGTATTAGTAGTGGCAAAGGGAATACAAAATGGCATTGAGAAGGCGAGTAAAATATTAATGCCAGCTTTATTTATCCTGTTTGTTGTCTTAATAGTCAGATCTTTGACTTTGGACGGGGCTATCGAAGGAGTTAAGTTTTTCCTTGCCCCTGATTTTTCGCATATATCTTCCGAGAATATATTGTTTGCGATGGGACAATCTTTCTTTTCTCTGAGTGTCGGCGTTTCCGTTATGGTCACATACAGCTCGTATCTTCCGAGAAAATCGAATCTGATACAGCCAGCCATTTCCATCGTGTCGATGAACTTAGTAATTGCTCTTTTGGCTGGATTGGCCATTTTCCCGGCAGTCTTTTCATTGGGATTGGAGCCTGCCGAAGGACCGGGGCTTTTGTTTGTTGTACTGCCTTCCGTATTCGACCAGATCATGTTTGGTGAATTTTTCTTAATTTGTTTCCTGGCACTCTTTTTATTCGCTACATTGACCTCAGCGTTCTCGATGCTGGAGATTATTGTAGCCTCTGTCGTGAAAAATAAGGAAGATAAAAGGAAAAAGTATTCCTTATTGATCGGTATTCTCATTTTTGTGGTTGGTGTGCCTTCCGCTTTATCGTACAGTTTGCTGGATGATGTAACTATTTTTTCAAAAAGCATTTTTGACAGCGCCGATTATTTGGTCAGCAATATTCTTATGCCGCTTGGCGCTTTGCTTATTTCGATTTTTGTACCGCTTCGCATTAAAAAGAAGGTGTTGGAAACGGAGCTATTGGCCCAGTCAAAATTAGGCTCTGCTGCATTCCACACATGGTACGTCATCCTAAGATATATTATTCCGATTGTTATTGTAGTCGTCTTTTTAAATATGATCGGTGTCTTTTAAGCGACACGGTTTTTAGGAGACGAAGAGTCAAAGGAAAAGTAAGTAAGAATCGCCACTCCATAGGGGTGGCGATTTCTTCTTTATTTAGATACCTTGGAAGGAGAAAGCTTTTGAACTAGTTTTTCTGCCAATGCCGCGCTGGATTGGGGATTTTGGCCAGTTAACAGCTTGCCGTCACATTGGACGTGGGATTCCCAATTAGGTGTTACGATAAAATGTGCCCCCAGTTCACGCAATCGGCTCTCTAATAAAAATGGCACATCTTCCGTTAATTCCATTTCCTTTTCTTCTTCATTTGTAAAACCCGTCATTTGCTTGCCGGAAACAAATGGCGTGCCATCAGAATATTTAGCTTGCACAAAAGCAGCAGGCCCATGGCATACAGCGGCAACGTATTTATCTTGTTCTACAAAATCCATTAATAGTTCGGCGACTTCTGTATTTTCAGGAAGGTCGAACATGACTCCGTGGCCTCCGGGGAAAAACAAGGCATCGAAATGATCCGCAATCATTCCATTAATGCTCTTTGTCTGTTGCAGAGCCTGGAAACTATCCTTCCAATCGTCTTTTTGTTGGTCTGATATATTTAAACTGGCAGGGTCAATCGGTGCATTTCCGCCCCTTGGACTGACAACTTCCAATTGGTAGCCTTCTTTTTTGAATCGTTCATAAGGGATAGCGAATTCTTCCATATACACCCCTGTTGGATGATCTGGTGTAAGGGAGGGGTGGCTAGTTACAACAAATAATACTTTCTTCATTATATCTCTCCTTTTCTTCTAAAATAGTAGTGAAGATACTAGGATGAAAAATGTACTTCTCGTAGATTCTTTCCACTAATCATCACCTACTAAACGTATTTGGGAGAAATAGGGACTATTGAATGGTCATTTCTTTCTGTTAAAACCTGCATAATAAGACACATTTCTTCTTTATATGATAAAAAATCGTACTTTTATTCAAACATTGTCATTTATTTGTAAACATTTGAAGTATTTTAGTTTAAAATGAAAGTTGAGTCTATTTTTATGGCATGAAAGAAAAAGTATAGCAGCAGTAGGTACTTGTACTATTATGATTAAAATATTGGAGGATGAAAAATGACCTTCCGGATACAACCATTGAAAGGATTCTTTAGACCGGGAACGTATGGCTATCAGTTGCAGGAAGCAGAGGCAGCTAGTGGATATAAGCGGAATTTGATTCTTCTGTTTCTCATTAGTGTATGCATCTATGCCATCAGCGCCGTCTTTGGAATAGGAAACGAATCATTATCAAAAGAATTAACGGCTTTAAGCGATGGAGAGTTTGAAGTCAGAAAACAGCTTTTCTTTATTGGAAGAGTAGTGTTGGGAATATTAATACCGGCTGTATATGTCATGCTGAGTGCCCTATACTTTTGGACATTTGTTAACATACCATATCAGAAGCTGGTCATCATTAATATGACAGCTTTTTGCTTGTTTTTGGCAGAAAAATTGATTGAAATTCCAATGTTTGTCCTTATGCATATCGATGGGGCATCTAATCCTTTTTCATTGGGTATTATTGCTCAATACATAACGGATAAAGAGTTGATTGTTCATTTTTTCAGTGAAATTACTATTTTTCAAGCAGGAATGATTGCTGTCATCTGTTACTATATTCTTCGGTTAACGGATCGGAGCAAAAAAGCTGTTATTCCGTTTATTATTGCTTTCTTCGTCGTTTGTTGGCTTTTATCGAGTTTGTTTTCGTATATAAAAATTGGAGTCTTTTTTTAAGGAGGAGGGATCTGCATGAAAAATTGGAAAGTCTATACGATTGCTGCTATAGCCATTCTGTTTATCGGCTGCAATCTCTATCTTCTATTAAAGGAAGACAGTAAAGCAACAAGAGTCACGTACGTAAATGATTGGACACGAGTCAAGAAAGATGATGTTAAAGAAACATTCAAAACAAAGGGTGTCATCAAGCCTGAAAACAAAGAATATGTCTACTATGATGAACAACGAGGTTCGGTGGCGTCTATTCTTGTGAAAAAAGGCGACAAAATCACATCCGGCACACCGCTGTTTTCCTATGGTTCTGATTCGCTTGAAAATGAAAAAAGCGAAAAAGAGGCTGAAATCAAACAAATAAATGATGAAATTAGCGGCATTGACAGCCAAATTTCAGAATTGAAAAGAATTACACCTAAAACGCCAACATCAAGCAATAGCGCATCAACTGATGAAAAGGAGCCTAAGGTTGAAGTGAATGTAGATGTCTCGCCGATTGTCGAAGGAGATGTCGAAAAAGAAATCATTGCAGCGCAATCCGAGAAAGATAAGCTGTCTGCCAAACTTTCAAAAAGTGAAGCAGACCTGAGCCGCATCACTGATCGACTGAATAAAATCAGTACTCCGAGTGAGGTGGAGGGCCAGGTTATCGCAATTAATGAAAATATGAAAAATCCAATCATAACGATTGCTTCTCCTAATGTAGGAGCCGAGGGAGAACTGAACGAAAAACAAATCAATAAAACAAAAATCGGCCAAAAAGTTAAGGTTTACTCGATATTAAATAAAAAAACTTATACAGGAACCATCCAAGGTATCGTAGAATATCCGAAAAGCGGTGTAGATGTTGAAAAAGAAGCGAAATATCCATTTACTATTGCCTTGGATAAGAAGAACGATCAATTGATTCCTGGATCAAAAGTGAAGCTTACAGTAACAACTGCTGAAGCGTTGGATGTTCCTGTCGTTGCGAAATCTAACACATTTAAATCAAAAAAACAAAAGAATGTATATCAGATTTCCAACAAAGGCACTGTTCTAAAAAAACAAATTGAACCAGGCCTTGAATTCGATGGAAAACAGGAAGTGCTGAATGGACTGGTTGCGGGTAACTATGTAGTAACAGATCCTAATAAAGTGAAACAGGCGGGAACTTCATTCATTACACCGATGACAACTGCCTCTGTCGATAAAAAAGCGCTGAAAAAGCTATCCAAAAAGCAAGTTATGAAATATACAGTTATGGGGATTTTTGAGAAATAATATAGAGAGAACGCCGGCCAATTGGCCGGCGTTCTTTTGTCGGGGCAAAGCAGGCGCTCTCCGCTTTTCTATTATCCAGCTGCAGCGGCTAGGCCCTCAAGGTCTTAAGCCAAGAATAGTCAAAGGCAAATACCAGCCTTTGAGCGATTCTCGTCTTAAGCTTGTCGGGCCTGACCAAGCCGCTTCCGCTTTTCTATTGTCCAGCTGAGAGCGCCAACCCCTCGAGGTCTTAAGTCAATCCACTGTCAAAGGCAAAGAGCGGCCTTTGTCAGTGCCTCGCCTTAAGCTTGTCGGGGCAAAGCAGGCGCTCTCTGCTTTTCTATTCTGTATGGGACATGTCGCCTTCGTATTCTATGTGGAGGGTTTCTCCGTCGTATTGGACTTTTGTCAATGATGTATTGCCTGGAGGATCTTGTTTAAAAATGTCTGAAATCGGTAATTGTTTAATATAGGCAAATGCCATGCGCAGGAAGATGGAATGAGCTACGACAAGGACTGTCCCTTCCTCATTTTCTGCGATGATTTTATCAATTGCTTTTTTTACCCGTTCCAGAAGGTCTGTAAATTCTTCTCCGTTTATGGATTTAAACAGGTGCGGGGTTTCCCAGAAGCAGGAGAAGTCATCCGGGTATTTGGCGATGATATCGTCACGCAATTCGCCATCCCAATCGCCGAAATACATTTCTCTGAAAAGGTCATCTCTTGTAATCGGAATTCCTCTGCCATTATCTATTATCTCCGCTGTTTCATAGGCGCGTTTGCTTGTGCTGGCATAAATGCGGTCAATGTGGGTATCCTTTAATCGAACTGCTAGATTTTTGGCATCGGATATGCCTTTTTCTGTTAGTTCACCGTTTCCCCAGCCTTGCATGCGGTGAAGGACGTTCCATTCTGTCTGGCCATGTCTGGTTAGGTATATCGTTAGCATTGTATAAAAACTCCTTCTGTTTTGGTTTGAGTATATGAATAACGTCTTATGAATCGATTGTATCGCATTCTTCCTGAAACTTTAATCGCTGAAGCCTAGAGAAATGATGGAAAATGGGCTGAAATATTTAAACAAATCTATTTACATAGGGTAGGGGGGTATGGTAAATTAAAATAGCAGGGAGGGAAAAAGATGAGCGCTGAAGAAAATAATCCTTTGTTGGAAGAGAGCGTTTCTTGTTGCTTGGAGCATCCTGAAAGATCGAGCCATCATAGTGATAAGGTTAAAAAAAATCTGGTTACTCGCTTGAATAGGGTAGAAGGGCAAATTAGGGGTATAAAGGGTATGATTGAAAAAGATGTTTATTGTGATGATATAATCACGCAACTGGCAGCTACGCAGTCAGCTCTCAACTCTGTAGCAAAGCTCCTGCTGGAGGGGCATATGAAATCATGCGTCCTTGAAAGAATACAACAAGGGGATACAGATGTAGTGGATGAAGTCCTTGTAACCATACAAAAATTAATGAAAAAATAAGGAGAGATTCAATATGGAAAAAACAACTCTTACAGTAAAAGGCATGTCTTGCGGACATTGTGTTAAAGCAGTTGAAGGTAGTGTAGGCGAAATGAACGGCGTAAAAGATGTAACTGTTCACTTGAAAGAAGAAAAAGTCGATGTAGAATTTGATCCAGCTGTAGTATCTTTAGGCGATATTAAAGAAACAATCGACGATCAAGGGTATGACGTTCTGTAATTCTGGAAGATAACCTTCTTTTGCAGTGATTCGTGTTACTGAAGTCAACATGCCAGTGGGGACAGTTGAATAACCGTTAGCAAAAACGGTCCGGACTGTCCCTTATTCAGATATAAAATATACCCCCAATGGGTATGGAAGGTGAAGGTAATGAGCGAAATTAAAAATGAACAATCGAAAGAAACGACTTTTGCCATAACTGGAATGACATGTGCTGCGTGCTCAACCCGCATCGAAAAAGGGCTGAATAAAATGGAAGGCGTCGACAAGGCCAATGTCAACCTGGCTTTGGAACGTACAACTATCTCATATGATCCTTCCAAATTGAAGCCTGAGGATCTGCAATCCAAAATAGAAAAGCTTGGCTACGGTGTGGCGCTTGAACAGGCGGATTTCAATATTACAGGTATGACATGCGCCGCATGTGCCAACCGCATTGAAAAAGGGTTGAATAAAATGGACGGAGTCACGGCCGCCAATGTCAATCTTGCGCTGGAAACAGCAGCTATCACCTATAATCCTGGAATGGTCTCACCCCAGGACATTATAGGTAAAGTAGAAAAACTTGGCTATGGGGCACAGAAAAAGAATGAAGAAGGAGAAGAAGTGGACCACCGCCAAAAGGCGATTGTGAAACAACAGCGCAAATTTATTATTTCTGCCATTCTGGCATTGCCGCTTTTATATACGATGGTAGGCCATTTCTCCTTCACTTCCTGGATTTATATGCCGGATTTCCTAATGAATCCATGGTTCCAATTTGCATTGGCAACACCAATCCAGTTCATAATCGGAAGCCAATTCTATATCGGCGCATATAAGGCGTTGCGTAATAAGAGTGCAAACATGGATGTTCTTGTTGCTCTCGGTACATCTGCTGCGTATTTTTACAGCCTGTATGAAACGATAGCTTCAATAGGGAAACACACACATGGATTGAACCTCTATTACGAAACAAGTGCTGTCCTAATAACGTTGATTCTGTTAGGTAAATTATTTGAGGCAAAAGCAAAAGGCCGTTCCTCTGAAGCAATCAAGAAACTGATGGGATTACAGGCTAAGACAGCCATTGTCGAAAGAGACGGCAAAGAATTAGAAGTCCCTTTATCTGAAGTAGTGAGTGGGGATACGGTACATGTTAAACCAGGCGAAAAAATCCCTGTGGATGGAATTATTGTAGAAGGCCGATCAGCACTTGATGAATCCATGATTACCGGAGAAAGTGTTCCGGTCGATAAGGCAGCCGGTGACTCTGTCATTGGTTCTACCATCAATAAAAATGGCTTTTTGAAAATAAAAGCTACAAATGTCGGAAGTGACACAGCTCTGGCTCAAATTATTAAAGTAGTAGAGCAGGCGCAAGGATCCAAAGCGCCGATTCAACGATTAGCGGATAAAATATCAGGCATTTTTGTACCGATTGTCGTATCGATTGCGGTTATTACGTTTCTTGTTTGGTATTTAGCTGTAGATCCAGGCAACTTTGCAGAAGCCTTGGAAAAAATGATTGCAGTCTTAGTTATTGCTTGTCCATGTGCACTTGGCCTTGCAACGCCGACTTCCATTATGGCTGGTTCCGGCCGTGCAGCTGAATACGGCATTTTGTTCAAGGGTGGCGAGCATCTAGAGCAAACGCATAAGATTGATACTGTATTATTGGATAAGACAGGTACTGTGACGAACGGTAAACCTGTATTGACTGATATTATACCGGCAGCAGGCTATGAAGAACGATTATTCCTGCAGTTGGTGGCAAGTGCAGAAAAAAGTTCAGAGCACCCGCTTGCAGAAGCTATCGTAAAAGGAGTCCAGGAGAAAGGGATTGATCTTGTAGCCTCACAAGCTTTCGATGCAGTTCCTGGATACGGAATAGAAGCAAAAATAGATGGAAGAGATATTTTGGTCGGCACTCGGAAGCTCATGAATCAATCCAATATTGCTATGGATGAAGCAGATCTACAATCTATGCAAACATTGGAGGCGGAAGGGAAAACAGCAATGCTTGCAGCAATCGATGGCCGTTTTGCCGGTATTGTTGCAGTGGCCGATACGATAAAAGATTCCTCCAAAAAAGCGATCCAGCGGCTCCACGATATGGGTATCCACGTAGTCATGATCACAGGAGATAACGAACGTACGGCAGCAGCAATCGGTAAAGAAGCGGGAGTCGATCAAATCATTGCAGAAGTTCTGCCTGAGCAAAAAGCAGAGGAAGTCAAAAAATTGCAGCAGAACGGAAAGCATGTGGCGATGGTCGGCGACGGCATAAACGATGCACCGGCACTCGCCATGGCCGACATTGGAATGGCGGTCGGCACAGGAACTGATGTAGCGATGGAGGCCGCTGATATTACATTGATGCGAGGCGATTTAAATGCTATAGCGGATGCCATTGCCATGAGTAAATATACAGTGCGCAACATCAAGCAAAATTTGTTTTGGGCATTGGGATATAATACACTAGGCATCCCGATTGCGGCATTCGGCCTCTTGGCTCCGTGGGTTGCAGGCGCTGCGATGGCATTCAGCTCAGTAAGTGTTGTGCTAAACGCATTGCGGCTTCAGAAAGTAAAACTATAAAATGTGCAAAAGGGCTCTATCCTAAAGGGTAGGGTTTTTTTGCGTCTTTAAATAGGGTTTCCGTTAACTCGTTCGAATGCTTAACAAATGAAGGAGAGGGGAAGTAAATGCGTTTATATATAGAAAAGGTGACGGAAGCGGCAGCCGCGGAAATAGCTGGATGGAAAGGTTTATGAAAAATGCGGGTTCCGCCTTGAAATAGAATGGAAGGCAGTGTCAGATGGCGATGAGCCATTAAAAAGGCCCTGAAGGTTTTAGGGCCTTTATGGTTTGGACGGAATTGATGTCCACTTATATCCTGCTCCCCATACGGTTTGCAGGTATGAATCTACGGGGAATCCTGCTTGTCGGAGTTTTTCTCTTAAGTTCCGTATATGTGAATCGACTGTCCGATCTTCAGTATGTGTCGAATATCCCCAAATGGACAGAAGAAGGTATTCCCGTGATAATACTTTGTCTTTTTTTTCGAGAAAATGGGCGATTAAAGAGATCTCCTTAGGTGTAAAATTGATGCTCTTGTCGTTGACAAAGACCTCATAGCTAGATAAATCGAGCTTTAACCCTTCGCAATAAAAAACATGCTGCTGATGCTTGTTTTCAGAACGCCTTAATAAGGCTTCCATTCTGGCCAATAGAATATCTTCATCGAAAGGCTTAGTAATATAATCATCTGCGCCAGTACGCAGCCCTTTTACTATTTCATCTTTATCAGAACGGGCTGTCAGGAAGATAATAGGGATATTGGAGAATGTTCTTATGATTTTGCTTGTTTCCCATCCATTCAAATCAGGCATCATGACGTCCAACAGCATAAGATCGGCTGAATGGTTTTTTAAGTAGTGGATAGCCTCTTTTCCGGATTTGAATTTTTGGCATGAATACTGGTCATTTTCTATAAAAAGAGCGAGTAAATCAAGCATCTTTTTTTCATCATCAACTAATATGATTTTTTTCATAGTCCCACTCCTTGCAGATAATCTCGAATGTTGTGCCGACGCCTAATTCGCTGGAAACAGCTAACTGGTCTCCGTGGGACTCAACAAGTTCCTTTGCGATTGCGAGCCCTAGGCCAAAACCGCCATGGTCACGGGATCTTGAGGCTTCAACCCGATACATTTTATTGAAAATAAAAGGAAGGTCTTTTTCCGGTATGCCCATCCCTTCGTCGCGAATGGCAATATGAAGCGATTTTTTTATAAATACGGATACCGTTACATTCGTATCGGCAGTTGAATATTTCCTGGCATTATCCAGGAGGTTTAGCATAACTTGCTCCAACGCCTGGCGATCTCCTTGGATGATGTACGGTTTATCGCAAATGACTCTTAATGAAATAGAGCAATCATTAAAGGCAGGCGTCAATTTTCTTTCCATATTAATTAGGAAGTTCTGAAGATTAATTGGCTCTTTATGGATTTCGAATGAGTGTTTGCCAATCTTGGCTAGATCGAATAAATGCTGGATCAAATCATTCAATCGGTCACTTTCCTCTTTTATGATAACAGCATACTCTCTTTTTTCCTGCTCGCTTTGCTCTCTTTTTTGCAGCAGGTTTGCGTAGCCTTTTATATAGGTCAGCGGTGTTCTTAGCTCGTGTGAGACGGCAGCGAGAAATTCATCACGCTCTTCATTCATGTGCTGCAAGTCCCTCCCCAATGTTTCAATCGTACCAGCCAATATGCCAAGTTCATCTTTTCTCCTGTAATTTGTAGAAACGTGATAATTGCCTGCACTGATGGATTGTGCCGCTTCCGTAATGTTGAGGATGGGCCGGGTGACAGCGCGGGAAATGAATAAACAGGCGAGTAGAGTGATTGTCAGTGTAATGGCCATCGCATATACATAATGTTCATTTAAGGATTGAATCATGGATTGGATGCTATCTGTGCTTTTGAACATAACGATATAACCGAGCAAATGCCCATCCGAGAATAGGGGGCTGCCGACTGAAAGGTAGGATGAATGGCGCCAGTCATCATTAATAATAAAGCTTGGGACAGGATGGATAGGAAAGGGATGCCCGTTCAGCTTCTTGAATTTTTGATCAAACGTTTGATTAGTGGATGTAATAATAGTCCTTTTTTCATCTGTAATGACTACTGCTGTATCTGTATGGTCTTCCATTTGGACAACATGGTCCATCGTTTGCGGATTAAAGGCTTTCTGCAGGACGTTCCGATGGTTGATTGTTCTGGCGGATAATCGCTGGAATTCTTCATCGACACGTGTTTTAACCATCCCGTGGTGCAAGTAAATCATTAGGATAATTTCCATCAGCAGAACCGTTATGAAAAATAAGGCGCCTAATTTTACCGAGATTTTATTCATGATACAACCTCCTGACATACGCCCTCATCTTACTATATAATTGTGCATAAAGTATGTAGGGCATGCAAGTCGGCTGGTCTTTTTAGGTGTTTTGGCAAAAATATGGGCATATGTACATATAACATATACCGTTTCAAGGTCCTGCTTTAGTTCAGTTTCATTTTTTGATATACTTTAGGAAGGTAAAAGAACGAAAATGGATTTGGGAATATTCTGTTAATGGTTGTCTTCTTAAGTACGGAATAGCCCCTGTGCATTGAATGAAATATTGGCATTCGATCGTGTTCTGGGAGGCTTGCTTAATGAATAAAGAATTAATCTATATCCACTTGCATACTTCAGAACGTTTTGTCCTTTCCAGCGGTATAACATTTGAGGATTTTTATTTATCAACGGTTAAGCCCCTTCAGAACGTTTTGTTGTTAAAGCATCATTTTAAAGATGCCCAATATAATATGAATACATTGTTAGAATACGTCTATCAAGAAGATGTGGCAAGCTTGGTCAAACATCACGGCAATGAGGGCGGCGATTTTTGCTGGATTGATTTCGAGGATGAAACAGGGCTGTCTGCCCTAGAGGGCCAGGATTTAGCCGAGCTCTTGTATTTAGGTCATTGCAAGCATCATTTGCGGGCTCCATTCTATCGGTTGCTGAACAATGATTATGTCTATTTATCATACGAGGATGGACTTTGGAATAAGGTGTACTACCGGACTTTGATTGATTTTTATCAAATGCTGGGAGAGCTGATTCCTGAAAAAATAGCTGCTTTGAAGGTTGAGAAAACCTGGCTTGGATTCCGGAAAAAAGCAGATTATCCACCTGTTCCGGTGGATATCATGAGGCGCCTTTCTTCTTTAATGGAGGAGGGATTGATGATCTCCTTTGAAAAAATAGTGCAGACAAGGAATAGGCTGGAAATTCCTCTGTGGATTATTGGCGATTATTCGGATATGGATGAGGCTGAAGAAGTATATTCAGGTCTAAAAGGTGCGGAATCGGATGCCAAGCTCATTTTTGTGAAAAAAACGAGGGAGTGGGCATTGGCCTTGCGTTAGCAAAAGAAAAAAGCCGGTAAAGAACCGGCTTTTTTCTTTTGCTATTTAAGCGGCCTTTTCCGCAGTCTCAAGATTCTCTTCTTTACGTTCAGAGAATGTATCGGTGATGACTGTTATAGCGCCATCTCCTGTTACGTTGCAAGCAGTTCCGAAACTGTCTTGCGCCAGATAGAGGGCGATCATAAGAGAAAGCATTGTGTCCGTGAATCCAAGCATTGTCTCTAATAGGCCGAGTGCTGCCATAACGGCACCGCCTGGCACACCGGGTGCGGCGATCATCGTGATGCCAAGCATTAGAATAAAGGGCAGAATAGCTGTCCATTCCGCAATATTCCCTTGAATCACCATGACTGCCATAGCGCAGCTGACAAGTGTAATTGTACTGCCGGAGAGGTGTATAGTTGCCAGCAATGGGACAGTGAAACCGGCGATACGGTCTCGGACCCCTAATTTTTTTGCTTGGGCCATAGTTACAGGGATGGACGAAGCGGAGGATTGCGTGCCTAAGGCAGTGAAGTAGGCAGGCATCATTTGCTTCATCATGCGGAATGGGTTTTTCTTCACACATGCTCCTGCAACGATGTATTGAACAGTCAGCATCATAAGATGCAAAGCGATGATCATGATGAATACCTTTGCGAATACACTCATAATGGCTGTGATTTGCCCGCCCTGGGTCATATTGGCGAAAATGCCGCAGATATGGACAGGCAGTAAAGGAATAATAACCGTTCCGATGACCTTTTCAATAATTGAACGAAAATCATCCATCGTGCCCTGAAGTGTATGGCCTTTAATGGAAGCCAAGCCAAGTCCGATTGTGAATGCCAGCAAAAGAGCGCTCATCACGCCCATTATAGGAGGCATATCCACGGTGAAGAAGGGTTCCAGCAAAGCTTCCTCGGGATTTGAAAAACGGGCGCTGCTTACATTGTTAAGTATGAATGGATAGATGGCAGATGCTGTAAAAAATGCCAGTATGCCGGCTGTTATGGTGGATAGATAAGCAAGCCCTGTTGTCAATCCGAGCATTTTTCCGGCTCCTTTTCCCATTGAGCCGATCCCTGGAGCGATAAAGGCAATTATGATCAAAGGGATGGCAAACCCTAAAAAGTTGCCAAAAATTCCATTGAATGTTGCGAATACGCGTATAAACCACTGGGGTGCAATCATGCCTATTCCGATTCCCAAGGTGATTGCGAGGAGTATTCTTGGAAGTAAACCGAACTTTTTCATATTGTCCTCCTTCAAAAAACAACTGTATTTCTAAGAAGGATTATACGTGAAGATACTAAAAGTGTTAATAGGTATATTAAAAATAGATATATTCGAAAAAATAAAAAAATTAAAATCCGTACTATTCTTGATGTACATAATCTTCATCTAGGCATAAAATAATAATCGTATATAAAACGATTTACATCGAATGGCGCAAGCCGTGTTAAGATGGAACTTAGATGTTTTTAGGAAATGATGGAGGTACTAAAAATGAAAATGAGACTTGGATTGCTTTATGGCGGTAAATCAGCGGAACATAAAGTATCGCTGCAAACTGCCTTGGCAGTTACAAAAGCGTTGGATTTTACGAAGTTTGATATATATCCTGTTTATATTACTACAGAAGGTAACTGGATTGCAGGTAAACAATTGACAGCTCCGGCTGCAGATGTAAATGAACTGGCATTGTCTGGATCCCAGGAGGGGAATGCTTCCACTTCACTCAGCACACAGCCATTTTCTGTTGCAGCTTCTGAGGAAGGAAGCAAAGGATTTGACGTGATCTTCCCGTTACTTCACGGGCCGAATGGTGAGGACGGAACTGTCCAAGGGATGCTGGAATTAATGAATCTTCCTTATGTAGGGAATGGGGTTCTTGCCTCATCTGCAGGAATGGATAAAGTCGTTATGAAGAATATCTTTGCTCAAGCAGGCCTGCCGCAAGTGAAGTACGTTTGGTTTACAAGAAAGCAATGGGAAAAGAATGAAGCGGAAGCCTACGCAAAAGTAGAACAGGAAATCGGCTATCCTTGCTTTGTGAAGCCAGCTAACCTCGGCTCAAGTGTTGGAATCAATAAATGTACGTCCGCTGAAGAATTAAAGGCTGCTTTTAAAGAAGCCTTTGAATTCGATCGACGTATCATCATCGAAGAAGGGGTAACCGCCAGGGAAATCGAAATCGGTGTGCTTGGGAATGAAGACCCTGAGTGTTCAGTCGCTGGGGAAATCATACCGAAAGACGTGGCATTTTATGATTACAAAGCGAAATATGAAGACGGCAACACAGGTCTAGTCATTCCGGCAGATATTCCTGAAGCGAAATATGAAGAATTGAAGGAATTGGCTGTCCGCGCATTCGAATCTTTGGATTGTGCTGGTTTAGTCCGTGCTGATTTCTTTTTGGCGGAGGACGGCACTTTCTACATTAATGAAGTGAATACCATGCCTGGGTTCACGCCAGTAAGCATGTTCCCGCTTCTTTGGAAGCATACAGGCTTGGCTTATCCGCAGCTGATTGAAAAATTAGTAAGCCTAGCTTTGTCTAGATACGAAGAAAAACAGCAAATTAAACATAGTTTCTGATGTAGAAATATAACGGTTTACTTAAAAGAGAATGAGGCGGAGGCGGGCTGAAACGGTTCGGCTCTTCCTCATTTTCCGTCATTATAAAGGAGAAGGAGGATTTATATGATAAAGCGTACACTGAAACAGATAGCAGATATGTTGGATGTCGAATGCCCTGAGTTTCAGGATAGGAATATTTGCGGTGTTACGATTGATTCGAGAAAAATACAGAATGGACAACTATTCGTTCCTTTTTCCGGCGCCCATACTGACGGCCATGACCATATTGTGCAGGCAATAGAAGATGGAGCAGGGGCCGCTCTTTGGAAAAAAGACCGCCCTAATCCGCCGGAGGGCCTGCCGCTTCTTTTCGTGGATGATCCTTTAGAAGCCTTGCAAACATTAGCTGAAGCTTATTTGAAAGAAACGAGTGCAAAGGTTATTGGCATTACCGGCAGCAATGGAAAAACGACAACTAAGGACATGACTGCATCCCTTTTGGCCCAAAAATACAAAGTCCATAAAACGGATGGCAATTTCAATAATCATTTGGGTATGCCGCTTACGATACTTAGTATGGATGAAGATACAGAAATAGCTGTTCTGGAAATGGGGATGAGCAGCAAGGGAGAGATTGAACTATTATCCCGATTGGCGAAGCCTTCTGTTGCAATCATAACGAATATTGGCGAATCTCATCTGTTGGATCTTGGATCCAGAGAAGCGATTGCGGAAGCCAAGCTTGAAATCACAACGGGCCTTCAAAAGGATGGTATGCTCATTTACCACGGGGACGAGCCGTTGCTGCAAGAGAAATTAGTGGGCAGTGAGTGGAATTGCCTTTCTTTCGGGCGTTCTGACCACAATAGCATGTACGCCTTGCAAATAGAAACAGATAAAGACCATACTGTTTTTACAAGCAATCTGTATCCGGAGGAGATTTCAATCCCTATACTTGGGAACCATAATGTCCTGAATGCAATGGCAGCTATTTTAGCTGCACGGCAATTCGGCATTGAATTGCCTGAAATCCGAAAAGGCCTATCTGAACTGAAAGTCACAACCATGAGAATGGAAATGGTAGAGGGCAAAAAAGGAGAAAAAATCATTAATGATGCCTATAATGCCAGCCCGACTGCCATGAGGGCAGCCATCGATTTAGTATGCGCATTAAAAGGTTTCGAGCGAAAAATCCTTGTGTTGGGCGATATGCTCGAACTGGGGCCTGAAGAAATTGAATTTCATCGAATGATCGGCCAATCCATACGCCATAAAGCTATCGACCAATTATTCACGTATGGTGAATTGGGTGCTTATATAGCTGAAGGAGCCAAGGAAGAAATCGGCGAGCAAAATGTTTATGCCTTCCAGGATAAAAAGGCGTTGATCGAGGAACTGCAAAAACAAGTCAAAAAGAATGATCTCTTACTTGTGAAAGCATCCCGTGGGATGAAGCTTGAAGAAGTAGTATTTGCTTTAAAAGCAGAATGAATGAAGCAGGCCGACGTTGGCCTGCTTTTTCTTACGTAAATAATAACAATTTCCACTTGGTTAGCCTTTTTAAACTAGCATCAAACCCAGCCACCCAGCCACCCAGCCACCCAGTCTTTAAGCAGAGGGCGCTTTCCGCTTTAGTATTTACTATTCCTTAAATATCCTTAAAATTCATATAATTGTAAGAAAATAAAAAATATGGGAAGTTTTACAGATGTATACTTTAGTAGTGGGTATTTATCCTTATTTTTATTTGTGTTGAGGAGGAGTCAAATGGCCGGTTGTCCATTTTCGTCCATAATGAAAAGTCAAAAGGGAGCTTTGGACCTGTTTAGGAAGCCCAATCACCATTCTAAGGGGAAAATCTCTCCTGCGCAGCGAAAACAAGTAAGTGGGTATTCCGGTCATGCGATGATGGATGGCGAGCTGGAAGAGCAGCTGGCATTCTTGGGTTTTGATGAAGAAGACGTGCAAAATCTTCTAACGATCAGGCCAATAGTCGAAGATAAGCTAGACCAAATTGTTCAAGCCTTCTATCAGCGGCTGTTTACTGTCCCTCGGTTAAAGTCCATTATCGATGCTCATTCCAGCCTTGATCTATTGAAGAAGGCGCTCGGGGAGTATGTAATGCAGTTGGTGTCAGGGAACATGGGAGGAGACTATGTCCAAAAGAGAAAAACGGTTGGCATGGTCCATAACCGTATCGGCCTTGAACCTGAATGGTATATAGGTGCTTACACATTGATCGAAAATGAAGTGTTTGCCATATTGTTAAACGAAATGGCGAATAAAGTGGAATGTCAGAAAGTCTATGCTTCTTTCCAAAAATTGTGCTCCATGGATAAACAAATTGCTATTTCTACCTATATAGACAGTTATACATCCTCCATGATGAAGCTGCAGGAAATGGAAAAACTTCAATACCACTTGCAGGATTCAGCTGCGACATTGGCTGCCGCTTCAGAGGAAACAGCAACAGCGCTTGAAGATAAAGAAAAGCAATGCCTGTTGCTTATGGAAGAAGTACAGGCTATCCAGAATAGAGCAAAAGAAGTAATGGTAGAAGTGGAATCGGGGAAAAAAGATGTCAGACAGTCACTTGGCCAAACGGATCGAATGATTGCTACGATCCATTCTACCGGGCAGATGATTCAGGATTTGGGCGGCAGCTCAGCTGAAATCGGAAAAGTGGTAAAGACAATAAGGGGGATATCGTTACAGACTAATATCCTCTCGCTAAATGCAGCGATCGAAGCGGCCAGAGCCGGCGTACATGGCAAAGGATTTTCAGTAGTGGCCCAGGAAGTGAGGAAGCTAGCGCATCTGACGGAGCAGTCACTTGATGATATTCAACAGCAGGTAGCGCGTGTACAGCATACCATAGACCGTTTTGAAACGGCTTTTTCTTTTATTGTTGAGGGAGCGACCCATTTTTCTGAGCGGAATAAAGATATGTTGAATGTGCTAGACAATTCCTTTGCAGCAGCGGAAGGGAATAATGAACAGATGAATTCCTTTTACGGGACACTCATTGATTTTGAAGCCACTTTTAAGGAAATTACAAAAGCTTCATTTGGAATAGCTGAAATGGCAGAGCAGCTGAGCCATTACAATAATCAATTGACCAAGAAAATCACTCGATGATTTGATTTACAGCTTGAAGACCCGCGCTTTTTTGCCCGGGTTTTTTCATGTTTAACGAAAATGGAGGCGAGGTAGAGATAAGGAGGAATATATCGTTTATGGAAGGTGATTGCATTGAGGACTGCCTGCCTTTGCATCCATGGTTTTACCGGGTCGCCATTAGAGATAGAGCCATTGTTGTCCTTTCTTCAGAAGAACGGATCCTGGGATATATTTGCGCCTACTCTTCCGGGCCATTGCGACGGTAAAGGATGTGCAGCTGTCAGGAAAGAAGAATGGCTTGATTGCGTAGAACATTGTTTGCAAAAAATATTGGAAGCCTACGAACATGTTTACTTGGTCGGATTCTCTATGGGCGGCATTATAGCATCGGTCCTGGCGGCGAAATATCCGGTGGGAAAACTGGTTTTGCTAAGTGCGGCTGCCCGTTATGGATGCCCCAAGCAATTATTTTCTGATGTGAAGGGTGTTATAAAAGACTTCCTACATGGAAAAGGTAAGAGTAATGAATTATACAGGACATACAAACCTAAATTCACGCGTACATCCATCGGTGCCCTCAAAGAATTCTGTTCAATGGTATCTGTATCTGCAGGCGTTTATGGACATTTAACGTTGCCTGTATTCATTGCACAGGGGATGAAAGACGGGATGGTTCCGTGGAGAACAGCAGAGAGCCTGTACCAAGTGATTCCCTCTGCAGAGAAGCGGTTGTATTTGGTCAGCGAAGGAAAGCATATGATCTGTTACTGCCGGGAAAATAGATTGTTATTCCAGGAAATCCAACATTTTTTGGAAAAATAAAATGTACGCGCTATCATTCGTGCTGCACTAATGCACAGGGGCTTGGATGCTTGCCGCATAAGGAAAGATGGGTGCTCGGCTTTATTGCATTAATAGTCAAGAAGTGTTATTATTTTCTTCGAGACATCATATGTTAAAAGTAGTATAATAACTATTTATGATGATAAAATGATCTAAGTGATTATTATCTATATAAAGGTTCAGACTTTACCTATATTTTGAGAAAATTTTAGGCCAATTTTGGTTTTATTTGATAAGTTAAGATCCATTAACTTTTTTAAATGTGTTTAATATGAGCAAAAACCAGCAGATTCTATGTCTAATTTTTCACCTAACACGCTTGTGACATAAGCTACTTCTCATCGGGCTAATACTTGTCTTATTTGAGAAACGCCTTATGCTGTGCAAATGGCATATCTGTATATCAGATGGTCCTGTGATATCGCGTGTCTCCTTTGTCTGTCCGGCAGATAAAGGGCTGGTGACGATTTTTCTTGAGATATATAAGTTATTTCTCGATAAAAAGGAGTTAGGAAAAATTGACTTTGTTTAGTGAATTAGGACTGCAAAAGTCCACAATGCGTTCGGTAGAAAAAATGGGATTCGAAGAGGCTACGCCAATTCAGGCGCAAACTATTCCAGTGGCGCTTGAAGGGAAGGATATTATCGGACAAGCACAAACTGGTACTGGTAAGACTGCTGCTTTCGGTATCCCTTTGATGGAAAAAATTGATACAAATGCGGAGCATGTGCAAGCGATCTGTATCGCCCCAACACGTGAATTGGCCATTCAGGTATCTGAAGAGCTATTTAAACTTGGCTATGGCAAACGCGTTCGCGTTCTTGCTGTATACGGAGGCCAGGATATTGACCGCCAAATCCGTGCATTAAAGAAAAAGCCGCATATTATTGTTGGTACACCTGGTCGCCTTCTTGACCATATCAACCGTAAAACCCTTAAATTAGGCGATGTTGAGACAGTTGTTCTTGATGAAGCTGATGAAATGCTGAATATGGGATTCATCGAAGATATTGAATCTATCCTTTCGACAGTTCCGGAAGATCATCAAACATTGCTATTCTCAGCAACAATGCCTGATCCAATCCGTAAAATCGCTGAACGCTTCATGGAAAATCCACATCACGTAAAAGTGAAAGCGAAAGAAATGACTGTAGACCGTATCCAACAATATTACGTAGAGCTGAAAGAAAACGAAAAGTTTGATGCTTTGACTCGTTTATTGGATATTCAAACTCCAGAATTGGCAATTGTCTTTGGACGCACGAAACGCCGTGTGGATGAGCTATCGGCAGCCTTGAATCTTCGCGGATATACTGCTGAAGGAATCCATGGCGATTTAAGCCAGGCAAAACGCCTTTCTGTCCTGAAGAAATTCAAAGACGGCAGCATCGATGTCCTAGTGGCTACTGACGTTGCAGCCCGCGGTTTGGATATTTCAGGCGTGACGCACGTATATAACTTTGATATCCCTCAAGATCCTGAAAGCTATGTACACCGAATCGGACGTACAGGCCGTGCAGGAAAAAATGGTATCGCCGTTTCTTTCGTGACTTACAGAGAAAGATCACAACTGTATGTAATCGAAAAAACAACAAAGAAACGTATGGAGCGCATTAAAACTCCTACAGTTACAGAAGCAATTGAAGGCCAGCAAAAAGCAGTGGCTGAAAAGATTATCAATACAATCGAAAATGAAGATCTGTCTGTTTATCTTCCAGCTGCAGAGGAGCTATTAGAGAAATATGACTCTAAAGATCTTGTTGCTACTGTGTTGAAATTGATGACAAAAGAGCCAGATGCAACTCCAGTTAAATTGACTGGCGAAGCTCCTGTATTCAATAAAAAAGACCGTAAGTCCTATAGCGGAAACGGCAGCGGCAAACAACGCAATGGCCGTGCATACAACCGCAAAGACCAAGGGTATAATAAACGCCGCAACAATGATCGTAACCGCAATGGCGGAGACCGTCGCGGAGGCGGAAGAAGAGAACAATCAAACTAATTGTTCCTTCCCCAAAAAAACCGAATGGATTCCATTCGGTTTTTTTGTCGTTAGTAGAAAATCGGAAACAGGCCAACACTAGTAAAAAACGGAGGTCTTACCCGATGACACTTTTTCGACTGGGATATGTAGCGATGAGCAATCACGTTCAGAATGCTTCCCCTTCAAAAACAATGACATTCGCGCAATTCAGCAAAATCGATGACAGAGAAGCAGCCATTAAAAAGCTGGAAAGGATTGCTCAAACCAATTTGCATAATTGCCTGAGGCTGCTAAGGCATAATGAAGTCCATGGCATCCACTTTTTTCGTTTGAGTTCAAAGTTAATCCCTCTTGCCAACCATCCAGACATTCAAGATTGGAATTATATGAAACCATTGAAGGAATCCCTTTTGGCTATCAAAACGTTTCTGGTGGAGCACCCTGCGATGCGCATTGATTTTCACCCGGATCATTTTGTGCTCCTGAATACGAAAGACCAGCATGTATTCAAAACGGCACTTACTACACTGAATATGCACTATCGTCTTTTAAAAGGCATGGGGATCAATCCTTTGCACCGTTGTGTTCTTCATGTAGGAGCCAGCTATGAAGATAAAGAACAGGCGCTTGAACAATTCATCCATAACTGGGCCCTTGTACCGAGCAAAATTCAGCAAATGGTCATTCTGGAGAATGATGATACAACCTTTACAATGGGGGATACGCTATATTTATGCGAAAAACTGGGAATCCCATTTGTGTTTGATTATCATCATTTTTTAGCCAATCATCGCAAAGGAGAATCTTTTTCTGAAGAATGGAGCCGGGTTGCTGCGACGTGGTCGCACTCCGAGCTTCCGGTGAAAATGCATATCTCGAGCCCTAGAAGTGAAAAAGAGTTCAGGGCGCATGCGGAATTAATAGATCCGCTTATGTTTTGGGATTTTGTCGAGGCAGTGAATGGTTCTGTTGATCAAATAGACGTAATGATTGAAGCGAAGGGAAAGGATGAGGCCCTTTTCCAATTAGTCAGAGATATAAGATCAAGTAAGCCGGCCACCTGGGTTAATGAGGCAAGCTTTCAGCTATAAATGGTACGGGTAATCCCGCGTGCTTGTTTTGATAAATGGCAATGAAACGGCAAAACCGATTAAGAATCCGCTGATATGGGCGACGGCATTTACATTCGGCTGTATAAAGGTCACGATAAATCCAATGAGGGCCAATGCTTTAATTAGTTTGTTATCTTGTTTGGAGATAAGAGAAGACTGCAGGAATGAGATGGACACATAAAAGCCGATTAATCCATATATAGCTCCGCTGGCGCCCAAGTGAATGTATTGGGCAGGCAAAAGAAGAAAAGTAAATACATTTGCCCCAATTCCACATGCCATATATAGCATAATAAACCGAAATTGCTTGAGCATCAGTTCGAGCGCAGGCGCTAAAATAAGCGTGGACAGCGTGTTAAACATGAAATGAGGAAATGAGGCATGTAGAAATATCGGGGAGGCCAACCGCCAATATTCACCTTCGCTAATCGATAGATTGGCGCCGATTAGCATATTGAGGAGGGACTCCCCTATTCCCGGAAATTGAATGGCTATGAAAAAAAGTGCCTGTATGAAAACGATAGCGGTTGTGGCTGGATACAGGGAAATAAAAACGGAAAAGCTTTCTTTTCGTGCAAACATAGATACAACCAACTCCCATACATTCAAAAAGTAAGATAGTATGAATGTATGCATGTACATATCTAAATAGAAGGTGATGAAATGATTAAAGGGATAGGGCTTGATATTGTAGAAACTGGACGGATCGGAAAACTGATTCAAACCCAGCCTAAATTCGTAAACCGCATATTGACCAGCAGCGAGCAGGAAAAGTTCCATAGCTTGAAGGGAAAAAGGCAGACGGAATTTCTTGCTGGGCGATTTGCTGCGAAAGAAGCCTTTTCAAAAGCGATAGGAACCGGCATTGGAAAGGAACTTGGCTTCCAGGATATTGAAATCCGGTATGGAAGCAAAGGGAAACCTTTTATTTCTGCTCCATTTTCTGAAGGGGTTCATCTATCCATAACCCATTGTGAGGCCTATGCAGCGGCACAGGTTGTTATAGAAGGGTAGAACTTTACGCTCGCGTGTCAGTACTTGGACATATTCTTGGACAATGCCTCATATACTTTTATTGCGATAGTGGAGACAAGGTCGGAAATGGGAAATGGGATACATCCTTTACCCCGCAGGATGGGCACGATTGCCGTCCTCGGTAATTGGCGTCATTCCAGAAGGATCTCGCCTGTTTTGTCTTCCTTTTTTAAGGTGAAAAAAAGAAGGGGCTGAAAAGATGAAGAAAGGCATAGTACTGCTTGTAAGCTTAATCCTGATTTTATCCTTGGCTGCCTGCGGGCAAAAATCCAAGGAGGATGTCGTGAAATCTTTGAATGAGAAAGTGAGCGATATGAAAAGCTACAAAGCCACTGCAAAGATGACTTTGAAAATGGGGGAAGATCCACAAGTCTATGATGTGGAAATTTGGTATAAGAATCCGGATTTTTATCGAGTGAAGCTTAAGAACCAAAGTAAAGACCAAAGCCAGATGATCCTTCGGAATAAAGAAGGCGTCTATGTCCTTACACCTGCTTTGAATAAGAGCTTCCATTTCCAAAGCGATTGGCCGAAAAATAGCAGCCAGGCCTATTTGTATGAATCGATTGTCAAAGATATTGTTGTAGATAAGGGAGCTGCGTTTAAATCTACAGATAAGCATTACATTTTTGATACAAAAACAAGGTACCAAAACAGCAAAATGCTTCCTACCCAAGAGATTACATTGAAGAAGAAGGATTTGACTCCCGTTTCTGTAAAAATCAAAGACCCGGATCAAAATGTGCTGGTGAATGTTGATTTTTCCAAAGTTACGTTTAATCCTTCCTTTAATAAGGATGCATTCGATATGCAGAAGAACATGACAGGCGCCCAGCTCGGCACGACTGTGACAGCTGATGCAGATAACAAAGAGTTCTCTGTTAAATATCCGTCCGATACGGCAGGAGCCACATTGGTCGATGAAAAAGAAATGAAGATGGACGATGGGAAACGATTCATCCTAACGTATAAAGGCCAACGGAATTATACCATGGTTGTTGAAAAGGCGGATGTCATGCAGACAACCTTAGCTTCCCGCCAAATGCTTGGCGATCCGGTAGATCTAGGGTTTACAATCGGAGCATTGACAGATAAGAGCATTACATGGACGTTTGAGGGAGCGGATTATACACTGGCTTCAAGCGATATGAGCAAGGAAGAATTGATGGAAGTCGCCCGTTCTGTCCAAAGTGCTGCCATCAAATAAATAGGGAAAGAAGCAGGCTGAAGAGGCCTGTTTCTTTTTTTGCTCTACGGGCTGAATGCAATCCAGCTGCCTTTTCAACACACACACTTTACGTTATGCTATATGGTAGAAAATAAAATCGTACATCAAGACAAGAGAAGGAAGGTAGCCCCCGGTGGAATCAGCTTTTTATAGAGATACTTGGGTTGAAGTCAATATTGGCCATATTAAGGAAAATGTAAATAACGTGAAACAACATCTGGACGGTAAGGTTCATCTTTGTGCCGTAGTAAAAGCGAACGCCTATGGACATGGGGATGTGGAAGTTGCTAAGGCTGCACTCGAAGCTGGAGCAGATTTTTTAGCGACAGCTTTTCTGGATGAAGCCATATCCCTCAGAAAAAAAGGGATTGAAGCTCCCATACTCGTCCTTGGAGCGATGAGGGCCTCCGATGCAGCTATTGCGGCAAAGTATAAGATATCTGCCACGGTCTATACTAATCAATGGTTGAAGGAAGCGGATCAGCACCTTGATAAGGGAGATCTTCTGCATGTCCATATGAAATGCGACACTGGGATGAACCGTCTAGGGTTCAAGAAAAAGGAAGACATCCAACAAGCGGAAGAATGGCTTTTGGATTGCGATACAATTCAATTGCAGGGAATTTATACGCATTTTGCTACTGCGGATTCATTGGATGATACGTTTTTCAATGGACAATTGAACCTTTTCAGGGATATGGTAGGTTCCTTGAGTGAAAGGCCGGCCTTTGTGCACTGCAGCAACAGCGCTGCTTCTCTCCGTTTTCAAGAAGCATGGTATAATGCCGTCCGTTTAGGCATATCTATGTATGGATTAAGTCCGTCGGAGGAAATGAAAACAGTGCTGCCTTTCGAACTGAAAGAAGCTTTTTCCCTTCATAGCCGCATTGTCCATGTGAAGAAAATCGGCCCAAATGAAAGCATCAGCTACGGGGCAACGTATACATCCTCCGAGGAAGAATGGATTGCGACTGTGCCGATCGGGTATGCGGACGGATGGCTAAGAAAGCTGCAGGGCCAGGAAGTACTGGTGGATGGGCGAAGAGTGCCGATTGTAGGAAGAATGTGCATGGATCAATGTATGATCAAGCTCCCGTGTTATTATCCTGAAGGAACGAAGGTAACGCTGATCGGACACAATAATGGAGCTGTTATATCTGCTGATGAAATCGCAGCGAAGCTTGAAACCATCAACTATGAAGTCGTTTGTATGATTAATTCCAGGGTGCCCCGTCTTTACGTGGAAAATGGAAGAGTGCAATCCATCCGTAATCCGTTGTTGTGAAATAAGGATTTATGAATAAAAACAAGAGAATAGTGCCTATACTAATATTATGGAAAAACCATTATTCTCTTTTCATATTTCCTTATTAATGGTAATATGGATTTTGAAATAGTATAAGGTGTGTAGTGATGGTGGAGGTGTATGCTTATGTCTGAATCCAGAACAGTAAGAGAAATAGTCATTCAATTGCCTCAGAATCTTCTTATGGAACTTGATGGATACGTTCAAGAGGATAACGTAACCCGTAACGAACTGCTATATCGTGCAACCAAAATGTACATTCACGATAGAAGAAAAAGAAAACTACGTGATGAGATGAAGCGCGGCTATATTGAAATGGCTGCTATAAATCTGACAATTGCTTCGGAAGCCTTTCTTGCGGAATACGAGGCTGAGCACTGTGTTGAACGATTAGTAAGCGGAGGTTGATCCTTTGATCGTTGTTAAGCGTGGAGACGTATATTATGCAGATTTGTCCCCGGTGGTCGGTTCAGAGCAAGGAGGGACCCGCCCAGTGCTGATTATTCAGAACGATATCGGTAATCGTTTTAGCCCTACTGTCATTGTGGCTGCCATTACAGCGCAAATACAGAAAGCTAAACTTCCTACGCATGTAGAAATCGATGCGAAAAAGTATGGATTCGAGCGAGATTCTGTCATTCTGTTGGAACAAATACGAACTATTGATAAGCAGCGCTTAACGGATAAGATCACTCATTTGGATGACCATATGATGAAAAAAGTAGACAATGCTTTACAAATCAGTACGGGACTAATTGAATTTTAAAATCTTTATGAAATAAAAACAAAAACCTTCCAAAATAGTTGGAAGGTTTTTTTGTGCTTGCTGAAAAGTGTGCAAATGTATTTCGAATATTTGACTCAATTCTACTAAAACAAGTATATTGAAAGTATATTGAAATTTAAAATTCCAAGAATAAATAAGCCATTTATTGCGATGGTCGGCCTATTGTTTTTTTGAAAGATGAATGGAAGTGTTTATTTGGAAAATGAACGGATTATGATAAGAAAATTACAAATTTATAACATGTATTTAACAGAATAATTTAAAATTTTGTATATGTTAAAATAGGAGGATACTATGCACAGTTCAGTTTTTAAGTATATAACAGAAAACAGAGCGGGGATTTTGGATCAATGGATCAGATTGATGAAGGAAGAAAGCGATGACCGGATAGCTAAGGTTGTTTCAAACCAAATGTTTTATGAGACAAGCAATGAATTTATCGACCTGATCATTTCGAACGTTAAAGAATCTCATGGAGAATTCATTGATAAATTAACGGATTTTGCTGAAAAAGTAGTCAGATTGGGTTGGTCCCTTCCTTTCGTCATTACCGGATTGAAGAAATTTAATTATATTGTTATGGAAGGTATGGTAAAAGAAGGCGGGATTACTCCCGATAACCAAATTGAAATGCTGGCGGATTTTGAAAAATGGTCTGATCCGATGAATACGGAAATCATCAATACGTATACGCAAACGTGGGAAAAGACAGTATCTCTCCAAAAGATTGCATTACAGGAATTGTCCGCTCCTCTGATTCCAGTCCATGAAGGAATTACGGTTATGCCGCTGGTGGGCACAATTGATACGGAAAGAGCGAAGCAAATCATGGAGAATCTTCTCAATGGAGCTGTAAAGCACCGCTCTGAGGTTGTGTTGATTGATATTACCGGCGTGCCGCTTGTTGATACGATGGTTGCTCACCATATCATTCAAGCTGCCGAAGCCGTTCGCTTAGTAGGCGCTACCTGCATGCTTTGCGGAATCAGGCCTGAAATTGCCCAGACGATTGTTAATTTAGGAATCAATTTAAATGAAGTCATCACCAAAAATTCATTGAAGCGCGGCATAGAGGCTGCTTTGAAACTGACTAATAGAAAAATTGTTGAGGTAGAGGCGGAGGAAGTTGTATGAGAATACCTATATTAAAATTGTATAATTGCCTGTTGGTATCTATACAATGGGAACTGGATGATGCAACTGCTCTTGAATTTCAGGAGGATTTGCTGCGGAAAATCCACGAAACAGGCTCAAACGGTGTTGTTATTGACATCACATCCATTGATTTTATAGATTCCTTCATTGCCAAAGTGTTGGGCGATGTAGTGAGCATGTCTAAACTGATGGGGGCTAAGGTAGTCATTACAGGTATTCAGCCTGCTGTTGCTATCACTTTGATCGAACTTGGCATTACTTTGAACGACGTTTACACAGCTCTAGATTTAGAAAAAGGTTTAGAGAAATTGCAACAGGAACTGGGGGATTGAGTATGCATCAACCCTTTGTAAAAATAGTCAATGAATGGGACATAGTGGCTGCGCGGCAATTAGGCAGAAACGTGGCGAAAGAAGTAGGCTTCGGTACTGTCGACCAAGCGAGAATTACCACAGCCATCAGTGAACTTGCCCGAAATATTTATTTATATGCAGGTACAGGAAAAATATTCATTGAAAAAATAAATGAAGCAGGAAAAATTGGAATAGTGATCCAAGCGATAGACCAAGGGCCCGGTATACCGGATATTAGACGGGTTATGGAGGATGGCTATACTACTTCCGGCGGCCTTGGAGCAGGGATGCCTGGTGTCAAACGCCTGATGGATACATTTGAGATAGATTCCATTCCGGGAAAAGGCACTGATATTCGCGCAACGAAATGGCTCCGTTAGGGGGAAGTTAAATGCTTAAGAGTGAAAATATAGAAGAGATTTATCGGGATACGCTGACTGCTTATGTAAAGGAACAGAGCGAAGAGGTTCTTTACAAGGGGCAGCAGTTGAGCAGAAAAACAATTGAACATGATATAGCGCCTGAAGAAATTATCAGTTGGCATAAAAGTGTGCTGCTTGATTTATTTCCGGATATTCAATCAGGTGTGCTGGATTCTCTTGATTTTCTTCTGGAAGTCATGATGGGGTATGGATTGGCTTATAGGGAAAATCAAAGTTTACGTCATTTCCAACAAGAGCTTAAGTCCGAAATGGAGATTGCCGCCAACGTGCAGAATACCCTTTTGGAAACAAAAATACCGGTATTGCCTCAATTGGAAATTGGGGCCGTTTCGGTGCCTGCGAAACGGATGAACGGAGATTATTATCATTTTATCCAGGATGAAAAGCAATGTGTTGGTGTAGGGATTGCGGACGTCATCGGCAAAGGGATCCCTGCTGCTTTATGCATGTCTATGATCAAATATGCGATGGACAGCATACCGGATCAACGACATGAACCAAGCCATGTATTGAAGTCGTTGAACAGGGTTGTTGAGCAAAATGTGGATCCTAGCATGTTCATAACGATGTTTTATGGTTTGTATAATCCCTCTACATCCGTTTTTTCTTATGCTTCGGCAGGACACGAAATTCCGATGTATTATAATGCTTCCACCGGACAATTCGAAGACCTTTATGCCAAGGGGCTGTTGTTGGGGGTTAACAAGGATACCAATTATCAGCAATTCGAAAGACAGGTAGAAATAGGAGACATGATTATATTGATGTCGGATGGTGTGACAGAATGCCGTACGGATGAAGGATTTATTGAGAGAGAAACATTAGTGGATGAAATAAAAAAATACATAGATCTCCATCCTCAGGAAATTGTGATGAATGTCTATAAACACTTGGAAAAACTGCAGCATTTCCAACTGCGCGATGATTTCACTATGATCATTTTAAAAAGAGCTTCTTAAAATTGTTTTGTTTCCATATTAAGTGGGTATATAACGCATAACTAAATCTAGTTAGGACTATACAAGGTGGGAAGTGCCGTATGAATATTAAGATTGATGTGAAACAAGTAGATTCTATGATTAATGTAACAGTACAAGGTGAAATTGATGCATATACAGCCCCTGAACTCCGTGAAGCCCTTTATCCCTTGGCGGAACAGGAAGAAGTTAACATAACGGTTGATTTATCCGGTGTCGGATATATGGATAGCACCGGTTTGGGTGTGTTTGTTGGTTTATTTAAAAATGTCCGTGCGCATAATGGCGATTTTAAAATTGTAGGGATGTCTGATCGATTGAAGCGTTTATTTGATATTACTGGTCTGGCGGATATTATTCATATTACAAGCGATACAAAGGGTGGATTGTGATGAAAAAAGGCTATGATTACATTGAAATGAAGATCCCGGCAAAGCCTGAGTACATTGGTGTTGTTCGCTTGACTATTTCTGGAGTAGCAAGCCGTATGGGTTTTTCCTATGATGATATTGAGGATCTGAAAATAGCTACTAGTGAAGCCTGCACAAATGCTGTCCAACACGCCTATAAAGAAGAGGAAGACGGCGAGGTGACAATTGGTTTCGGCCTTTATCAGGACCGTTTGGAGCTTATGGTTGCAGACAGCGGCCAAAGCTGCGATTTTGATGAAGTGAGACAAGGATTGGGACCTTATGAAAAAGAGGTGCAGGTGGAGTTCCTTAGAGAAGGAGGGCTAGGGCTGTATCTGATTGAAACACTAATGGACAAAGTGAAAATACATCAGTATCAAGGTGTAACGGTCTTTATGACTAAGTTTGTTCAAGGAGAGCAGGTGGAGAGTGATGCAAAGACAATCTCAACCTAATCAAGAAACAAGAGAACAAGTAAACGCCTGGATTAGAGCATATCAACTCAATCAGGACGATGAGGCGCAAAATAATCTTGTTATGCATTACAAAGGATTGGTAGAGACTATATCCAGGAAATATGCAAAAGGACGTTCCTTCCAAGAGGATATTTATCAAGTGGGAATGATCGGTCTGCTTGGAGCGATTCGCCGCTATGATGAAACGTTCGGCAAAAGTTTCGAAGCCTTTGCCGTGCCGACTATCATCGGAGAGATCAAACGGTTCTTGAGGGACAAGACGTGGAGTGTCCATGTCCCTCGCCGCATTAAGGAGCTGGGGCCGAAAATCAAAGTGGCGGTTGAAGCCCTGACAACAGATTTGCATCGTTCACCGCGCGTGGAAGAAATTGCGGATTATCTAGAGGTTTCCGATGAGGAAGTATTGGAAGCGATGGAAATGGGTAAAAGCTATCAGGCGCTGTCGATTGACCATACTATAGAAGCGGACTCTGATGGCGGTACTGTAACCTTGCTTGATATATTCGGCAATGTGGAGGAAGGTTATGAAAAAGTAAACCAGCGGATGGTTTTGGAAAAGGTGCTGCATGTACTTTCGGAGCGGGAGAAAATGATCATCCAATATACATACTTGGATAACCTTAGCCAAAAGGAAGCTGGAGAAAAACTTGGCATTTCACAAATGCATGTGTCCCGTTTGCAGAGAAGAGCGATTAAAAAACTCCGTGAAGCAATCCATGCTGAAGGCAGCTCGGAGTTTGTTAGATGATCAATGACCTTATAAAAAATGAAAAAGTTGAAGTGAATGTTAGACAGGTAGCGAAAGATAATGCAAACTATTGCGGGGATTCATACTATTTCGCCACTACTGAATCCTATTTCATATGTGTGCTTGCCGATGGCCTGGGCAGCGGAGAGTACGCATATGAATCGTCCAGCGCTGTAACAAATATAGTTGCCCAATATCATGATTTGCCTCTCGAAGAGTTGATCGATAAGTGCAATTCTGCGCTGGTCAGCAAAAGAGGAGCCGCGGTAGCTATAGTGAAGTTCTTCTTTGAAACGAAAGAAGTCCATTTCATATCTGTCGGAAATATACGCTTTTTCATGTATAAACCTTCAGAGGAGAAGGTTATCTACCCGTTGCCGATTTCAGGTTTTCTATCCGGAAAGATAAGAAAGTTTAAGGGCCAGCGTTTTAAGTATGAACCATCTTCGCGTTTCTTTATCTTTTCAGATGGCATGGAGCTGAAAGAAATTAAATCGAATATCAGTAAAACGACATCGATTGATCTCCTGTCGGAAGTCATTTGGCATGAAAATGCCGCCCATGCGGATGATGTAACGTTTATAGTGGGGAGCCTGCTTCAATAATTGAAGCAGGTTTTTACTATTTTTGGCCGATTAGAAGTGGTGCAAGTTATTTGGTAAAATGAAGGGAAGACGAAATAATGGGAGGAACAATTGTGGAAACCATTCATATAAAACCGTTGGATGTAAGTAAAGCCATCGCCGGAGAATTGAAGCTGAGCCAAAGGCAAGTCCAACAAGTTATAACACTATTGGAAGAGGGAAATACAGTCCCTTTTATTGCCCGATATCGAAAAGAAATGACAGGCAGCATGGATGAGGTGCAGATCCGGGATGTTATGAATCGGTGGCACTATTTAGAGAATCTTCAAAAGCGGAAAGAAGAAATCCTCCGGTCAATTGAAGAACAAGGCAAATTGACTGAAGAGCTCAAGGGGCAAATTGCCTCTGCTGAAAAATTACAGCTACTTGAAGACTTATATCGCCCATATAAACAAAAAAGAAGAACAAAAGCGACAGTGGCGAAGGAGAAAGGATTAGAACCGCTAGCGCAGTGGATGCTTACATTTCCTAAATCCGGTTCTATAGATGAAGAAGCAGCAGCGTATATAAAGGAGGAGCAGGGGGTCCAATCTGTTGAAGAGGCGATTTCTGGCGCCAAGGATATTATTGCTGAAATGGTATCGGACGAACCGTCTTTACGCCAGTGGATTAGGCAGGCAACCTTTAATCAAGGGAGAATCCAGTCTGTGGTGAAGGATGAAAGCAAGGATGAAAAGCAAGTGTATGAGAATTATTATGAATACGAGGAGCCTGTCAATAAAATTGTTCCCCATCGTGTATTGGCCTTGAATCGCGGGGAAAAAGAAGAAGTGTTAAGGATATCGGTTAAAATAGACCCGGAGCGTATATACTCATACATACAAAGAAAGATGATTCCATATACCGGTTCAATTGTTGAAGAAATCGTTAAGGAGGCAATAGAGGATGCTTATAAGAGATTAATCCACCCTTCTATCGAAAGGGATATCCGTAATGAATTGACAGATAAAGCTGAAGACCAGGCAATTCATATCTTTTCTGAAAATCTCCGGAATTTACTGCTGCAGCCGCCTTTAAAAGGAAAAATGGTTCTCGGCGTCGATCCGGCTTACCGGACGGGATGCAAGCTCGCGGTGGTCGACCAAACTGGGAAGATGGAGCAGGTAGCGGTCATCTACCCTCATCCGCCAGCTGCAAAACGTGAGGCGGCATCCGCTACAATAAAAGAAATCATTAAGCGTTATTCGATTGAAGTCATTGCAATCGGAAATGGCACAGCCTCAAGAGAGACGGAACAATTTGTAGCGGATATACTGAAAGAATTGGATAATACAATCTACTATATAATTGTTAATGAAGCAGGAGCATCTGTTTATTCGGCTTCCGATTTGGCCCGTGAGGAATTTCCGGATCTTCACGTAGAAGAGAGAAGTGCAGTGTCCATTGCCCGCCGTTTGCAGGACCCATTGGCAGAATTGGTGAAAATTGACCCGAAATCAGTCGGTGTGGGCCAATATCAGCATGATGTATCTCAAAGGAAGTTAAATGATTCTTTGGCTTTTGTTGTGGAAACAGCCGTCAACCAAGTTGGAGTCAATGTAAATACAGCTTCTTCCTCTCTACTGCAATATGTGGCTGGGCTTTCCAAAAGCGTAGCTTCCAATATTGTGAAGAAAAGAGAAGAGGAAGGTGCATTCTCATCAAGAAAGCAGTTGAAGAAAATTCCGCGGCTTGGGGCAAAGACCTATGAACAATGTATAGGTTTCCTCAGAATTCCGAATGGCAAGGAACCTCTTGATTCGACTGCCATCCATCCTGAAAATTATGAAGTGGCTATTCGATTGCTTGCTAACCTCGGATTTTCTACAAAGGATATCGGCTCAACGGCTCTTCGCCAGTCATTGAAGGAAATGGACATAAAAGAAATGTCCGAGGAGCTGGGGATTGGCCAGGTGACGCTAAAGGATATGGTAGATACATTAATGAAGCCTGGAAGAGATCCGAGAGATGAGATGGCCAAGCCGTTATTGAAAAAAGATGTCCTGAAAATGGAGGATTTATCCCCAGGCATGGAACTCCAGGGGACAGTCCGCAATGTAGTTGATTTTGGGGCATTCATCGATATTGGAGTCAAGCAGGATGGCCTGGTCCACATATCGAAGATGAGCAAATCATACGTCAAGCATCCTCTGGATATTGTGTCTGTCGGAGATATAGTGACTGTTTGGGTTGAGCAGGTTGACAGCAAGAAACAACGTGTATCTTTAACGATGCTTCAGCCGGAAGGGTAAAATTAGTAGGGTACTGCGCCAGAGAAAGGGCAGTGCCCTTTTGTTTTCAGCCTTGCAGTTCATCCTTGTTTGTCTTGCGGTAAAAATACCAGCATTGATTGAGGACTTGAACCTGTTGTGCGTTCTTTTCGAAAAAGGCTTTTCTGATTTGTTTTTCTAACCATATTGGCATTTCTGTGAATCCCCCTTCTTATAAAAGTGTGATTCATTGTATGCTATAATGGTTTGTCACGTTTCATATAGAAGGGCGGGGAAAACGTTGAATGATGATCAATTGCAGAAATTAACGGAGGAACTTTCGCTTCGCGATTTCGATAAACCATTTATGCACAAGGCCTATTTTAATAAACGGCTGCGTACGACTGGAGGCAGATATATGCTGCATAGCCACCATATAGAGATTAATCCCCGTTATTATGACCAATTCGGGGAAAACGAGTTGGTTGGGATTATTAAGCACGAATTATGCCATTATCATTTGCATATTGAAGGAAAGGGCTATAAGCATAGAGACAAGGATTTTAGAATACTTCTGCAAAAAGTGGATGCGCCCCGGTTTTGCTCCGTTCTTCCTGAGAATAACAAGAGAAAGATACAAACACTTTATTATTATGAGTGTTCAATTTGCCATACGTTGTATGTCCGTAAACGGAATGTTGATCTAAAAAGATATGCTTGCGGGAAATGCAGAGGAAAGCTGAAAAAGGTCCGATCAGGCAAATAAATAGATTTTAATCAAAAATAACGGATGGACTCTTGACAGGTTGAATCAACATCTTTATAATCTAAATAGTCGATAGGATAACAAGTTGCTTGCTAATCCTGTTAAATACTATTCCGCAGTAGCTCAGTGGTAGAGCACTCGGCTGTTAACCGAGCGGTCGTAGGTTCGAATCCTACCTGCGGAGCCATTTTTATGTTGTGGGGAAGTACTCAAGAGGCTGAAGAGGCGCCCCTGCTAAGGGTGTAGGTCGCGTAAGCGGCGCGAGGGTTCAAATCCCTCCTTCTCCGCCATAATATCAAAATAACCATAATGAAGTTACCTATATAGAACAGGGCCCGTTGGTCAAGCGGTTAAGACACCGCCCTTTCACGGCGGTAACACGGGTTCGAATCCCGTACGGGTCATGAATGATAATAGGGAGGCATTCAATTTGCTTCCCATTATTTATCTGATAAAAATTAAAAAAAGCTTGCATTCTAAAATCGGAATGTGATATGATAAGTGGGTTGCTTCTGATAGGTCAAGTTAGAAATAACGTAAAGAAACTATTTAGAAATAACAACAGACATCATTGGGCTATAGCCAAGCGGTAAGGCAACGGATTTTGATTCCGTCATGCGAAGGTTCGAATCCTTCTAGCCCAGCCATTGATGAGCCATTAGCTCAGTTGGTAGAGCATCTGACTTTTAATCAGAGGGTCGAAGGTTCGAATCCTTCATGGCTCACCATTATATGCGGGTGTGGCGGAATTGGCAGACGCACCAGACTTAGGATCTGGCGCCTTACGGCGTGGGGGTTCAAGTCCCTTCACCCGCACTTTTAAAAAAAGAAAACTTTTTTTTAAAAAAACTGTTGCAAACATCGAGTTATAGTGATATAATAAATGATGTTGCTAACAACTTCGCGGTCGTGGCGGAACGGCAGACGCGCTAGGTTGAGGGCCTAGTGGGGGAAACCCCGTGGAGGTTCAAGTCCTCTCGGCCGCACCAACGACATCTTATGAATATGCGCCCGTAGCTCAATTGGATAGAGCGTCTGACTACGGATCAGAAGGTTATGGGTTCGACTCCTTTCGGGCGCGCCATATTATTTTAAAATACCTATTATGCGGGTGTAGTTTAGTGGTAAAACCTCAGCCTTCCAAGCTGATGATGAGGGTTCGATTCCCTTCACCCGCTCCAAAAAAATGTTCTTTGAAAACTAAACAAGACAACACGTCAACGTTAATTCTAAACGAAGTTCCAACAGAGTTGGAACAAACAAGTTTTATCTTATGAGCAAGTCAAACACTTATTGGAGAGTTTGATCCTGGCTCAGGACGAACGCTGGCGGCGTGCCTAATACATGCAAGTCGAGCGGACAGAAGGGAGCTTGCTCCCGGAAGTCAGCGGCGGACGGGTGAGTAACACGTGGGCAACCTGCCTATAAGACTGGGATAACTCCGGGAAACCGGGGCTAATACCGGATAGTTTCTTCCTCCACATGGAGGAAGAGGGAAAGATGGTTTCGGCTATCACTTATAGATGGGCCCGCGGTGCATTAGCTAGTTGGTAAGGTAACGGCTTACCAAGGCAACGATGCATAGCCGACCTGAGAGGGTGATCGGCCACACTGGGACTGAGACACGGCCCAGACTCCTACGGGAGGCAGCAGTAGGGAATCTTCCGCAATGGACGAAAGTCTGACGGAGCAACGCCGCGTGAACGAAGAAGGCCTTCGGGTCGTAAAGTTCTGTTGTTAGGGAAGAACAAGTACCAGAGTAACTGCTGGTACCTTGACGGTACCTAACCAGAAAGCCACGGCTAACTACGTGCCAGCAGCCGCGGTAATACGTAGGTGGCAAGCGTTGTCCGGAATTATTGGGCGTAAAGCGCGCGCAGGCGGTCCTTTAAGTCTGATGTGAAAGCCCACGGCTCAACCGTGGAGGGTCATTGGAAACTGGGGGACTTGAGTACAGAAGAGGAAAGCGGAATTCCAAGTGTAGCGGTGAAATGCGTAGATATTTGGAGGAACACCAGTGGCGAAGGCGGCTTTCTGGTCTGTAACTGACGCTGAGGCGCGAAAGCGTGGGGAGCAAACAGGATTAGATACCCTGGTAGTCCACGCCGTAAACGATGAGTGCTAAGTGTTAGAGGGTTTCCGCCCTTTAGTGCTGCAGCAAACGCATTAAGCACTCCGCCTGGGGAGTACGGTCGCAAGACTGAAACTCAAAGGAATTGACGGGGGCCCGCACAAGCGGTGGAGCATGTGGTTTAATTCGAAGCAACGCGAAGAACCTTACCAGGTCTTGACATCCTCTGACACTCCTAGAGATAGGACGTTCCCCTTCGGGGGACAGAGTGACAGGTGGTGCATGGTTGTCGTCAGCTCGTGTCGTGAGATGTTGGGTTAAGTCCCGCAACGAGCGCAACCCTTGATCTTAGTTGCCAGCATTCAGTTGGGCACTCTAAGGTGACTGCCGGTGACAAACCGGAGGAAGGTGGGGATGACGTCAAATCATCATGCCCCTTATGACCTGGGCTACACACGTGCTACAATGGATGGTACAAAGGGCAGCGAAACCGCGA
>NZ_JBDFMI010000006.1:914737-974737 GCF_047238185.1 Bacillus kalamii
TATATATCCGCGTCCAGGAACTCTCGGTTTATTGGGACAGGCAGAAGCAGAAGAGGATGTACATTCTTTTGTCCCTAATTATGTACGGCTTGCAGAAGCAGAAGCGAACTGGATAAAGGAACAAAAAAAAGAAAGTGCACAGTAAAGGATTGAGGCAGATGAATCAAACAACTAGTTTCCGTCCAATGACAGTAGGGGATTTAGATGAGATTATTCTATTGGAGCATGCCTGCTTTACTCTTCCTTGGAGTAGAGAGGCTTTTTATAATGAATTGAATCAAAATCAATTTGCCCACTATACGGTGTTGGTAGATAGCGGAAAAATAGTAGGGTATTGCGGAGCATGGCTTGTGATTGATGAAGCGCATATAACGAATATAGCCATTTTGCCGGAATACAGAGGAAGAGGTTTGGGCGAGGAATTGCTTCGTTATATGATGGATGCCTGCCGGGCGCGCCAGATAGAGCGTATGACATTGGAAGTGCGTGTCAGCAATACGCCGGCTAAGTCGTTGTACCGGAAGCTGGGATTCATTGAAGGCGCCATTCGAAAAAATTACTATAGTGATAATCAAGAGGATGCGATTGTAATGTGGGTGAATTTAGCATGAAGGATCAATATATAATGGGAATTGAAACTAGCTGTGATGAAACGGCTGTTTCAATCGTTAAGAACGGAAGAGAAATAGTATCAAATATAGTTGCCTCGCAAATAGAAAGCCATAAACGATTCGGCGGAGTGGTGCCTGAAATAGCTTCCCGCCATCATGTGGAGGCGATTACAGTGGTACTTGAGGAAGCTTTGGAACAGGCTCAATTATCTTATGAGGATATTGATGCCATCGCGGTAACAGAAGGGCCTGGGCTTGTGGGCGCATTGCTTATCGGTGTGAATGCAGCTAAAGCCGTTTCCTATGCACATGGAATACCGTTAATTGGGGTTCATCACATTGCCGGGCACATATATGCGAACAGATTACTGAAAGAAATGAAGTTTCCTTTGTTAGCATTGGTTGTTTCTGGCGGACATACTGAACTTGTATATATGAAAGAGCACGGTTCTTTTCAAGTATTGGGTGAAACGAGAGATGATGCAGCAGGAGAGGCATATGATAAGGTGGCAAGAACATTGAACCTGCCATACCCTGGAGGCCCTCATATAGACAGGCTTGCTCATGAAGGGGAACCCTCTATCAAGCTGCCGCGTGCATGGCTCGAAGAAGGCTCATATGATTTCAGCTTTAGCGGTTTAAAATCGGCTGTCATCAACACAGTGCATAATGCCGAGCAAAGAGGGGAAACAATCAAACCAGAAGATTTGGCTGCGAGCTTCCAAAGCAGTGTAATCGAAGTGTTGGTTACAAAAACGTTGAAAGCATGTGAGCAATATAAAGTGAAACAAGTGTTGCTGGCTGGCGGAGTGGCGGCCAATAAGGGATTAAGAGCTGAATTGGAAAGTGCATTTAAAGAAATCGAGGATGTAGAATTAATTATCCCTCCTTTATCGCTATGCACGGACAATGCAGCAATGATTGCCGCAGTGGGCAGTGTCATGTTTGAAAAAGGAAAGCGTTCAGGATATGATTTGAATGCAAATCCAGGTTTGGATCTTGAACAACTATAATAATCGGCGATAGGCTTTTAGGCCTATCGCCTTTTTTGTTTTTAAGAAAAAGTTATTCACGTTTCATCCACAAAAGACAAAAGTTATCACCATTATTGTCCACAAATAAAATACGTTTAAAATGACTTATTTTAGACTTTTCCACATTATTCACACTTATTCGTACATTTATCCACAATAAAATCGAGTTGTTCACAGTTAGTTGTGTATATATATTATTTATCCACAGAATTCTGAATATTTATGCCGAAAGAAATATCCAGAGCGATTTGCTCTGGATAAATAGTTCTCTGTTACTATAAAGAATTTTGTTCTTCCTCGAGTTGTCCCCATTCCTCCATCAGCTGGTCAAGTTCTTTATTGGATTGATCGAGCACTTCGTTAATAGTAAGAACTTGCTCATGGTCCTGATAAACAGCCGGATCGCATAATAACTCATTCTGTTTGGCTATCTTCAGCTCCAACTCTTCCATTTGCCCTTCGATTTCCTCGATTCTCCGGGAAATTTGCCGTTGTCTCTTTTTCACTTCTTTATCTTGCTGATAACTGCCTTTATCATCTTGGGGAACTGAAGCAGTGGTAGCTGCCTGTGCTTGATCATATAGTTCATGCGCTGCTTTTTCTGCTTTCTTTTCCACAAAGTAATCATAGTCACCAAGGAATTCTTCACTGCCATCTGTGGATAACTCAATCACCTTAGAAGCAATGCGATTAATAAAATAACGGTCATGGGATACAAATAAGATAGTGCCCGGAAATTCAACTAGCGCATTTTCCAAGACGATTTTGCTATCGAGATCCAAATGGTTGGTAGGCTCGTCCAATATTAAGAAATTTGCGCCCTGCATCATAAGCTTGGATAAGGCTAAGCGGGCTTTTTCTCCTCCGCTGAGCGTAGAAACAGGTTTTAGAACATCATCACCTGAAAATAGGAAATTTCCAAGCACTGTGCGGATGTCTTTTTCATTGGTTGTCGGATATTCATCCCACAGTTCGTTCAATACTCGTTTATTTGAAGTAAGGTTTGCTTGCTCCTGGTCATAATAGCCGATAACGACATTCGATCCGAAATCAACATGCCCTTTCAATAAAGGAAGCTTATTCAGCACGGTTTTTAATAAAGTGGTTTTACCGACGCCGTTCGGTCCGACGAGGGCGATACTGTCGCCCTTTGAAATGGCAATGTTGATATTGCGCGAGATAGGCTGTCCTTCATATCCAACGCTCGCATCAGTGATGTTTGCGACAATGTTGCCGCTTTGCTTTGTCATCCGGAAGGTAAAAGAAGCCGACTTTTCGTCTCCTAATGGACGATCCATTACCTCCATACGGTCCAGTTGCTTCCTGCGGCTTTGGGCCCGCTTCGTTGTCGTCGCACGGGCAATATTTTTTTGGATAAAATCATTCAGTTTCGCAATTTCATCCTGTTGTTTCTCATACAGCTTCATTTCTCGCTCATAATTAGCTGCTTTTTCTTCCAGATAGTAGCTGTAATTGCCATGGTATTTCTTGCTTGTAGTACGTGAAATTTCATAAATAACAGATACTACTTTATCCATGAAGTAGCGGTCATGGGAAACAATCAAAACAGCACCCTTGTAACCAAGAAGGTATTGTTCCAGCCATGTCAGCGTTTCGATATCCAGATGGTTCGTAGGTTCGTCCAGAATCAACAAATCGGGCTGCGAAAGCAGGAGCTTCCCTAACGCCAATCTTGTCCTTTGCCCGCCGCTTAAAGAAGAGACGGGTGTTTCGTAATCGAATTGCTGGAATTGAAGGCCATGCAGGACGGAGCGGATATCTGCTTCATACTGATAGCCCCCTTTTTCCTTAAAGGCAATTTGTAACTCATCGTATTCACGCATGATTTGCTGGTAGAGCACTTCATTATTATATGTTTCCGGTAGAGTCATTTTTTCCTCAAGCGAACGGAGCTTTCTTTCCAGATCAATCAGATGGGCAAAGACAGTCAGCATCTCCTCCCATATGGTCTTATCCGATTCAAGGCCTGTATTTTGAGCTAAATAACCGAACGTTAAGTCTTTTGGTTTGATTATTTCTCCTCCATCATAGGATAATTGCCCTGCGATGATTTTCAGGAGAGTTGATTTTCCGGCTCCGTTTCTTCCGACCAAGCCGATGCGGTCCCTTTGCTGGACTTCCAGTTTTATATCAGAAAGGACTTTTTCAGCCCCAAAGTATTTAGAGATTCTATTAACTTGTAGAACGATCATAATTTTTTCACCTCGGTTGTCATAGTTGTAGTGTAAACGATAAAAGGGTCAATGGGCAATTATGTAAAGCTTCTTTTGTGAAATGCAATACAAACTTTTGCACAAAGAAAGGAAAATAGTGTATGATTTAACGTAGGGGCTAATCTGCACGTTCAGATCAGTCCGGCAACTATCAATAGACATTCACATCAGTAAGAGTGCACATACAAACATTCCATCCGTGTACTGTTTGGTTATACAGCAAGTTACGTGCTATTATGTTGCTATCCTGTTATGTCCATGGATAAACCATGCACCTATTAGTTGTTGAAAAATCAAAATTTTTGATTATGTTTGACAATAACGGATAAAAAGGCGATAGGGGACAGTACGGGAATGAAAGCGTTAACAGGGATGCGCATTTGCGCAGTGAGCTTTACTTACTCCGAACGGTCAATTACTTCCTAATCAAAAGGTTAAGCCTTTTATTTAGGAAAAAAAGGAGTATCATCAGACCCTGATTATTATAGACAAAAATTAGTAAGAATGAGCAGAATATATTGGGGGGAGTTATTTATGCCGCATGATACATTAAAAATCCCGCAAGCAACGGCGAAGCGTTTACCGTTGTATTATCGGTTCTTAAAGAATTTGCATTCATCAGGAAAACAAAGAGTTTCTTCCGCAGAATTAAGTGAAGCGGTAAAAGTGGATTCAGCAACTATCCGCAGGGATTTTTCGTACTTTGGAGCGCTTGGCAAGAAAGGCTATGGCTATAATGTCAATTATTTATTATCTTTTTTCCGTAAAACACTTGACCAGGATGAGCTGACCAAAGTTGCGTTGATCGGGGTAGGGAATTTAGGGACCGCTTTTTTGCACTATAATTTCTTGAAAAATAATAATACGAAAATCGAAATGGCTTTTGATGTTTCGGAGGATAAAGTGGGTACGAAGATAGGGGAAGTAGAAATTTATCATATGGATGAAATGGAGGAACGCCTTCAGAAAGAGGGAGTTTCTGTTGCGATTTTGACAGTGCCTGCTAAAGTGGCACAGCCAATTACAGATCGTCTTGTCCATTCCAATGTGCAGGGAATCCTGAATTTTACGCCTGCGCGATTAAATGTGCCTGCTTCCATTCGTGTGCACCATATCGATCTTGCCGTTGAATTGCAGTCGCTTGTCTATTTTCTGAAGCATTATCCGATGGAGGATACTCATCATACCGATGATGAAACACCATTGTTCGAGAATTGAACATGAAAAAACCGATCATGCTAGGATCGGTTTTTTTGTATACTTTTTTATTTCTTTTTCATACGCATCAGACGGAAATGGAGCATAAGCAGCCGGATGCCTGTCCCAAAATCGATTGTGGCAAGAAAGACGATTAAAAAAGAAAATAAGTTCCAGCCATCCTGTGATACGTAGTTGATGGCCAGGAACGTGAAGACGATGCCAAGAACTATATACAGCAAGCCAGAGGCTAAAGGTGATTGACGTCTCATAATATTCCTCCAATAATGCTTTGTACGGTTTCAATAGATTGCATGATATCATCGTACTTCAATTGGACGATGACAACCAGCGTGTTCATCATGACATGGGCGAAGATGGGGACCAATATGCGATTCGTCCGTACATAGAGAAAGGCAAATGTGAACCCAATGGCTGAATAAAGCAGGATATGCGGCAGCTCCCTGTGCGCCAATCCAAAAATGACCGAGCTGACCAAAGCAGAAATGAAGAAGTTATACTTTTTGTATATGGTTCCGAAAATGATTTTCCGAAACACAATCTCTTCAAGAATTGGGCCAATTATGCTGGTTAAGATAACGAAAAGAGGGATGCTCTTAATCATTTGCATAATGAATGACGTGTTTTCCGATACGGTATTTATGCCAACCAATTGTTCAATTCGGACGGCGATATTCTGAGCGAATATCGCGATGAAAATTCCGCCGATCGCCCAGGCGATGGAAATGCCAACGGATGCTTTCGGTTTGTCGCGGAGGTTGCCTTCACCGGCAGAGCGTTCTTTCCGAAGCAGCCACAGGATGATGAACAAAGTTGCCAGGAAAGCGAAAATGGACCAATACGCATAACCATTAAGGATTGCCTTCTGTTCAGGCACCCCGGCCATCTTCCATATGAACGTAAAGAGCGGTGTCCCGAAAAATGGCGATAAAAGCATACACACATAAGTGATTAAAATCAATATATATTCTTTTTTCACTGAGTTAACTCCTTTAAAAAAGCACTTATGAGTATTGTACTTCTTTTTAGGGAAAGGTTACAAACGATTCCGGTTAATTGCTTGCTTAGGATTGTAATAGTAATGCCTTTTATGGCCCATACTGTAGAAGGTTACATCAATTTGTTGAGGCAAATGGCAAATCATGTAGAAAAAACGGGGATTTTTTTTAAAGTGAAATACTTGAAAAAAAGAGCAAATTTCATTATGATAATAATTGTGTTAGCACTCATTAGTGTTGAGTGCTAATAGATAATCTATCGTGAGTTAAAATTGAGGAGGGTGTTTTTCTTGTTAAAACCATTAGGAGATCGCGTTATTATTGAACTAGTTCAATCTGAAGAAAAAACTGCAAGCGGTATCGTACTGCCTGATACTGCAAAGGAAAAGCCTCAAGAAGGTAAAGTAATTGCTGTAGGCGCAGGAAATGTACTTGATAATGGCGAGCGGGTTGCTCCAGAGGTTGCTGTTGGCGATCGTATCATCTTCTCAAAATATGCAGGTACTGAAGTGAAATATGAAGGTACTGAATACTTAATTTTACGCGAAAGCGACATATTGGCAATTATCGGTTAATCAAAACCATACTTATACGAAACGTTTAAAAATTTAGGGAGGTAATGGAAACATGGCTAAAGATATTAAGTTCAGTGAAGAAGCACGCCGTTCAATGCTTCGTGGTGTAGATGCTCTTGCAAATGCAGTAAAAGTAACTCTTGGACCAAAAGGACGCAACGTGGTTCTTGAAAAGAAATTCGGTTCACCGCTTATCACAAATGACGGTGTAACGATCGCTAAAGAAATCGAGCTTGAAGATGCATTCGAAAACATGGGTGCTAAATTGGTTGCTGAAGTAGCAAGCAAAACAAACGATATCGCTGGTGACGGTACGACAACTGCAACAGTCCTTGCACAAGCAATGATCCGTGAAGGCTTGAAAAACGTTACTGCTGGCGCTAACCCAATGGGCATCCGCAAAGGGATCGAAAAAGCGGTTAAAGCTGCTGTTGAAGAGTTGAAAGAAATCTCACGCCCAATCGAAAGCAAAGAATCAATCGCTCAAGTAGCGGCTATCTCTGCTGCTGATGACGAAGTCGGCCAATTGATTGCGGAAGCGATGGAACGCGTTGGAAACGACGGCGTTATCACAATTGAAGAATCTAAAGGATTCGCAACTGAATTGGACGTAGTAGAAGGTATGCAATTCGACCGTGGATATGCATCTCCATACATGGTAACTGACAGCGACAAAATGGAAGCTGTTCTTGAAAACCCATATATCCTGATCACTGACAAGAAAATCGGCAGCATCCAAGAAATCCTGCCAGTGCTTGAACAAGTGGTACAACAAGGCAAGCCATTGTTGATGATCGCTGAAGACGTGGAAGGTGAAGCTCTAGCTACTCTTGTAGTGAACAAGCTTCGCGGAACATTCAACGCAGTAGCTGTCAAAGCTCCTGGCTTCGGTGACCGCCGTAAAGCAATGCTTGAAGACATCGCTGCCTTGACTGGCGGAGAAGTGATTACAGAAGAACTAGGCCGCGACCTTAAATCTGCAACAATCGATTCTTTAGGACGCGCTGCTAAAGTCGTTGTTACAAAAGAAAACACGACAGTTGTTGAAGGTGCTGGAGACAAAGCAGGCATCGATGCCCGCATCAACCAAATCCGCATGCAATTGGAAGAAACAACTTCTGAATTCGACCGTGAAAAACTGCAAGAACGCCTTGCTAAATTGGCTGGCGGCGTAGCAGTCATCAAAGTCGGCGCTGCAACAGAAACGGAGTTGAAAGAACGCAAACTTCGCATCGAAGACGCTCTAAACTCAACGCGTGCAGCTGTTGAAGAAGGTATCGTATCCGGTGGTGGTACTGCATTCCTTAACGTCTACAACAAAATCGCTGAAATCGAAGCTGAAGGCGACGAAGCTACTGGCGTAAACATCGTCCTTCGCGCAATCGAAGAGCCAGTTCGCCAAATCGCACACAATGCAGGACTTGAAGGTTCTGTCATCGTTGAACGCCTAAAACGCGAAGAAGTAGGAACTGGATTCAACGCAGCTACTGGCCAATGGGTAAACATGATCGAAGCTGGTATCGTTGACCCAACTAAGGTTTCACGTTCAGCTCTACAAAACGCGGCTTCTGTAGCGGCTATGTTCCTAACAACTGAAGCAGTTGTTGCTGACAAGCCAGAAGAAAACGCAGCACCAATGATGCCTGACATGGGCGGCATGGGTGGAATGGGCGGCATGATGTAATAACTCCCTGTAACCTTGATTTTACAAGGTTTGTAAGAGAATTATTCATCTGTTAGTCAAAAAAGTAAATTAATGAGACCTTTCATCAATTCTGATGAGAGGTCTCTTTTTTTGTTCAATGTTGGAGCAGGAACGAAATGAATATCAGGATTTTAAGATATTCCACACGAAAAATGGCCAGTTGAATATAACCAAGAGAGGTAAGAGAAACGGCAACTAGGAGTTCTCTAGTCCTAATCAGATTCCACTTTTTTTAATATCATATTCATTCATTACACTTTGCTGATAAGCAGGGTGTTTTTTGTTTGTTAGAGTCGGAAAATATTTTTACGAAATGTAAAAATATTTTCCGATAATAGAGTGTTATCGGAGAGAACAGGCAGGTTCATACGAATAATGAAAAAATTGCTAAATAAGTTAAGGATGGCAAAAACCGCTTTAAATTCCCTTTTAATCTTCCTGAATGAGATAAATATTAAAATTTTTAAACAATTTGTTCAAAAAATGTACAAAAGGCACAAAAATTGCATCTAAATCTAGAGAGGCATTTGAGTAAGGAAAAATGATGCTCATGGGGAATTTGTTTTATGTTTATTTTTCATCATAACCATTGGTTATACGTGGCTATGATTGTGTATGCGAAAGGATGATGTACATATGGGCCTTACATTAAATCCGAGAGTTTTAAATATTGAACCATCCGGGATTAGAAAAGTATATAACGAGCTTGTGAAGTATCCAGACGCTATTGATTTGACGGTCGGCCAGCCGGATTTTTTCACTCCGGAGCATATTAAAGAAGCAGCTATTGCTTCAATCACAGCCAATCAGAACGGATATTCCGTCAATAGCGGGTTGTTGCCGCTGCGCCAAGAAGTCCAATCCTTTTTTGAAGATCGCTACGGGCTATCATATCGCGCTGAAGATGAAATCATCATTACGTGCGGGGCCAGTGAAGCGCTGGACATTACACTCAGAACGATTCTTGAAGAGGGAGATGAGGTTGTCCTATTTGAGCCTGTTTATTCGGGTTATATTCCGTTGATTGAACTGAACGGAGCTGTACCGGTGTTGGTAGACACAACCATAAACGGTTTCAAGCCTTCCGTTGATCAGTTGAAAAAAGCAGTGACTGCCAAAACAAAAGCAATCTTATTCAATTACCCTTCTAATCCTACTGGAGGAATCCTTACTAGAGAAGAACTCGAACCTTTGGCGGAGTGGCTTCGCACACAGGAGCTATATGTCATTTCCGATGAGATTTATAGTGAGAATACATTTACTGGACAACACACATCGATTGCTTCTATGGAAGGCTTGCATGACAAGACGATCGTTGTCCATGGGTTGTCAAAGTCGCATTCTATGACAGGCTGGCGAATCGGATTTACCTTGGCGCCCACCTTCCTTACAGAACAAATGACGAAGGTCCATTTATTCAGCAATGTTTGCGCCCCGATCACCAGCCAGTTTGCTGCCATTGAAGCATTGAAATGTGGTCGAGAAGATTCAGCGCCTATGAATATCGAATATATTAAACGGCGTGATATGGTATATAGACGACTAATCGGAATGGGGCTTGAAGTAGAAAAGCCGGAAGGTGCCTTTTATATTTTTCCTAGAATTCCGGCAGGATTTGAGGATTCACTTGATTTCTCAACGAAGCTTCTTCGGGAAGGAAGGGTTGCTGTTGTTCCGGGAAGCGCTTTCTCTCAGGCGGGTGAAGGGTATGTACGAATTACTTATGCCTATTCAATGGAAATGCTGGAGGAAGCCATGAATAGATTGGAAGCGTTTTTAAGCAATAGTCCAATCGTTCCATGATTATTAATCAGCTGGAAAAGATTTGCCGCTTTGTTTGCTGGAAATGGTGCGAATATCATCCGGCAATCCGATCTTTAATGTTCTAATTATCAGAAGAAATAATAGCGCTTACATTAATTAGGAAAAGGATGTTGATATATGAATACAAAAGGCAAGATGTTTTATGGATGGTGGATTGTGGTGGCAACCTTCCTCATCATGACGTTTATTTATGCCCCTATTGCAAATTTGGTTTCATTGTTTACATTGCCTGTAACAGAGGATCTTGGATTCGGACGCTCCCAGTTCATGACGTACTATACGATTATGGCTGTTTCGGCTATGATTTTTGGCCCTTTGGCAGGAAAGCTCATGAAGAAAATGGACATCCGTCTATTTTTGACGATCTTTATTTTATTGGGCGCCATTTCGTATATTGGATTCTCTTTTTCTACTAAATTAATTCACTTCTATTTATTTGCCATTCCTATGGGAGCTGCCTTGACTGGCGGTGCAATGATCCCGACATCCGTTCTTATTACAAATTGGTTTAATGAAAAACGCGGCCTATGCCTCGGTATCGCTTTATCAGGAAGCGGTTTTGGAGGCGTAATCCTTAGCCCTGTTACAAACTGGCTTATTTTAAGCTATGGGTGGAGAGCCGGCTATTTGACCATTGGCATTTTAATCGCAGTCATATTAGTGCCATTAGCTTTATTCGTTATAAAACAACACCCTTCCGATAAAGGGCTTTTAGCGCTCGGAGAAGAAAAGAAGACAGCAGAAATGATCCAAAATACGGTATTGGAGGGGACAACTCAGCGAGAAGCATTCAAATCTGTCTCTTTCTGGGCCCTTTGTGCAGCTATTATAGTGGGAGGCATTGTTGTAAATAGTATGCTGATCAACCTTGCCCCTTATTTAAGCGATATTGGCGCATCCGCCAAAACAGCGGCATTGCTTCTATCATTAGGTTCAGCGATGGTGCTGCTCGGAAAATTAGTTATCGGCCGCTTGTTTGATAAGTTGGGCTTAATATCAGCTGTCTTCATTATAAGTGCTGGAAGCCTCATCAGCTTTTTCTTCTTGATGAAAGCCGATATTCTGCCTCTAGCTATCTTGTATACGATATTCTCCGGCATAGGAGCAACAGCTGTAACGGTTACACCAGCTTATGTTACAGGTGTCCTTTTCGGTGAAAAAGAATACGGTGGAATTTACGGTGTCGTTTCCATCTTCGTTTCCATGGGGGCAGCCGTCACTCCAGTCGTAGCAGGGGCCATCTATAATATCAACCACTCATACAGCCTTCTGTTGGAGATATTGATTGCTCTAGCCGTCGTGCAATTTGTACTATTCTTTATCGCTGCCAAAACAAAGCCGAAGCATACATCACAGCCTAATGCCGCGGCCGAGGAAGTGATCGATGCTATTTGAGCCGTTTTCGGCCGCACATGAATAAACAGATTGAATAGATACCTGAAAAGGTGCTTTCGGAGTTATTCTCTGGAAGTGCCTTTTATGTTAGTTAATAGATAAGGAGAAATGATATTCTAGTTGAAAGGTCTACAGGAGGGGGGAAAGAGTGAGAAACATCACTTTGTTGAATGGGAATAGGATTGAGGTTGATTCTTAAACGCTGCGTTGACGGGCGGTTGGATCATAGCGGATAGTGGAGTGGTAGTTGAAACGGACTATTTCCAATGTAGTTTACCCGATTAAAGGATAAATCATTTTAACTTTCAAACGCCATATCAAAAATCGGGGGAGCGCTGGGCATGTGAAAAAGGTGTTGTCTGCCATAAAGGCATTAAACGCTGAATCAAATGAATGAATAGCCATCTATATGAAAACGCCCCGACTCATTTGAGAAGGGGCGTCCATTCATTTTATAATAGCTTTAATTCAGTTCATCTATAGGAATTTTCACAATATCGATTGTTCCGTCAGGCAACACAAATTTTCTGAAGGCGTGTTCTTCGCAACAGCAATCTTCCCCTTCGCAAGGCTCGATCCACGTATTCAAAATTTGTTTCTTACCAGTTTTCTGTGCTAATTTCATTAGTCTCTCTTCTCGTGACTGCATGCGGAAAACAAGGACCGTTTTTTTACCATCCATAAAGTACAACTCCTTATTAATTAGCCTCATTAAAATTAAACCATGTTGAGAGATCCATTTTCTAAAAATATTTTACAATACCGTGAAATTCCGGCCCCTACATCTTTTTCATAGGACGGGAATGGGCTTTTTACTGATAGATATCGTTGGAAAATGTTGAAACGTAATATTTCCTAGGGAATGATGTTGCTAAATGGCTATAATTCTCTCTATCCAGCCACATAATCATATGATAACTTGACATATATCTGTAAAGGATAGTGTGAAAAATGACCATAGAGGGAATAGACATCTATCGGTAGAGTAGAGGAGTTGGCAGGTGTGAAGGATCAAAGAACGAAACAAGGAAAGATAATAGAAAACAGTCTTTGGGGTGTAGTGACAGTCATCATTGCCGGTTGGACTGTGATGAAGTTTATCGATGGCAATGGAACGAAAGGCTTCATGGGGATATTGACTGTATTGGCACTGTTCGGCATTGCGGCATATCAATGGAAAGCGGCTTCTGCTTTTCCATCTATTTTTGCTGGAATGACATACTTGTTTATTTTTATTTCGGTAGGTTTAGGTACATTCGGAGGGATGTACAGCATCCACCATTTTGACGATTTTCTGCATCTGACTTCAGGCATTTGGCTTGGATATGGTGCGTGGCTTGTGATGAATTATATGATTGGACATGAGAAAGCAGAATCCATGCCGAAGCCATTCATCGCTTTTTACATAATAGTCTGTGGGCTGGCCATAGCAGGCGCATGGGAGCTGATGGAATTTGCCGGGGATAAGTTATTTAGCTTCACGGCACAGGGCCGCGATCCGGATGATACAATGTTCGATATGATTGACGGACTAATTGGCGCCACCGTCATGGCCTGCTTCTTGATTAGCAAGCATGGAAAGTCGAAAAAGGCGGCATAACATACATGTAGAAGGGCATCTTTCATAGATGCTCTTTTTCTATGGATGGGCAGTGATATGATAAAATGAGGAAAGATAAGGAAAATAGATGCAGGGAAGGAGTTATACAGGATGGAAAGAACGATTTTTACAAATGGATTGATTCATACGCTGGATTCTCGGTTTCCGGTTTGTGAAGCTTTGGTTGTAGAGAATGGCAGAATCTTGGATGCGGGCTCCCATAAAGAGATGGATGTGCAGTGGGGGCGAAGCGGATGTACGTACGTCGACCTTCAGGGAAGGATGGCTTCACCAGGACTGATCGACAGTCATTTGCATATGTCAGGCGTTGCTTTGTTTTATTTGGATTTAGATTTGGCAGGGGTCACCTCGAAGGCTAAAATGCTCGATATGATCCGAGAAAAAGCGAAAACGCTTTCTAAAGGGGAATGGCTGCTAGGCATGGGCTGGGATGAGAATTTGTTCGACGATGGCGGCATCCCGTCTATTGAAGAGCTTGATGCTGTGGCACCCCATTGCCCAGTGTATTTGAAGCGCACTTGCCATCATGCTTTCCTGGTCAATTCAAAAGCCATTGACATAAGCGGCTGCGGCCAATCAGATAATCCGAATGTGGTAAAAGACCCCTATACGAATAAACCGACAGGGCTTTTGCTTGAAGGAGCCGCCAAACTTGTTACACCATTCATTCCGGAACGTACATATGAGGAATTGAAGGGAGCGCTTGACCAAGCAATGAAATTTGCTGTCAGCAAGGGGCTGACAAGCGTCCATAGCAATGATCCCCTTTATTTGGGCGGTCTTCAGCAAACGTACCGCATGTATGATGAGCTATTGAATGGGGGCAACAACGACCTTCGCTGCAATCTATTGATCAATTATCCATTTTTAAAGGACATGATTGCGAGCGGTATGACTACAGGCTACGGAAACGAGACACTTCGGATCGGCGCCATTAAAATGTTTGCGGATGGCGCGTTTGGAAGACGGACAGCCCTGCTGTCGTCGCCTTATTCCGATGCACCCGGCCAATACGGGGAAGCCATACAGGATATGGATACATTGACGGCCATGATAAAGGATGTCAGGGAAGCCGGAATGCCGATCGCTGTCCATACAATCGGCGACCAGGCATTGGATATGGTTCTGTCAGCACGGAGCCAATTTCCTGAATCATCCTACCGCGACCGGATTATCCACGCATCTTTGGTTAGGGAAGACTTGGTGAAGAAATTAACCGTACCAAGCATAGTGGCTGATATTCAGCCAAGGTTTATTGTCGGCGATTATCCATGGATACAGGAGCGGCTCGGCGAATCCCGACTAAAGGATTTATATGCGTGGAAAACACTCCTGTCAGCAGGGGTCATCTGCGCAGGCGGATCGGATTCCCCTGTAGAGCCTGTAGATCCGCTTCTAGGCATTCATGCAGCAGTTACCCGCAGGGCGCCAAATGAAAAACATGGCGGCTGGAATGAAAGTGAAAAGCTATCCGTCGAAGAAGCACTTAAGCTTTTCACAATCGGCGGCGCGTATGCGACTAATGAAGAAGATAGCAAAGGAACCCTTTCCCCAGGCAAGCTGGCCGATATGACCGTTTACTCAAAAGATATGACATCTATTGAACATCCTGATGAACTGCTCGATACCAATATTGAAATGACTGTTATCGGCGGAAGAGTTCAAAATATATAAGTAGGAAGGATGCACTTTAACCCGCCATCATGCAGTGGCGGTTTTTTTGTAGGTTAGCAAGAGAGATGGATATCCTTTAATCCATTAAATAAGTAGAAAATAATCGTTTAGTATTAAATTATTTTTTTTGGCAAAGTTAATTGATTCTAAAGTCGTTTTTTAGAAAAAGGAAAAACGAGGAAGTCAGGACTTTTTCAATAAATGAATCAATGATACTACTAAATTTCGACATAGGTTTGACGTTTTGTGCAGGAGGTGGTAAAAAGATATGTATATTAAGTGCATAAATGTAAAAAAGTATAAAAATGTTTATTTGTTTTAGGTAGGAGGTAATAAATGAAAAAAATTATTTCATAATTTTATAGTTTAGGAGGTATGACAAAGATATATATATATATCAAATGGTGATATACCAGCAGTGAAATTGGTACAAAAAATCAATTAACAACGAGGAAAGTGCCTGATAAATATGTTAATTCATCTTATGTGACTCTAAAGAAGACCTCTTGTGCTTGGTAGTAGTTGTTCTATAGAATAAAACCGACGGACGTTATAATTCAAAATATGATAAAACCATATTCAAATCTTCGTTAAAATAATCACCGGTTAGTTTCGATGTACCCTTCAGAAAAATACAATTCCATTAAGTGATCGAGGCGTTAGATAGAGTAAGCATTATTATCGAGCCTTAAACCGAAATGTTTATGAGAGATATTCCTGTTGCTTATGCCTACGTATAAACGAAATAATTTGCAGGCATAGCTAGAGAAGTCAGCATAGATAAGGTCTCTAAACTGATACACATATTCAAAATTATGGTAACAAGGTAAGAGTTTTAAAAGCAAATGTAGGAAAAGAAGACGGCAACAATCCCAGTTCGGAGATAAACATAACTAACCATCTACGAATATACCTCCCAAGACAAATCCAACCCAAAACCCAAATACGCAAAAAGGCTAAAGACCAGAAATTTCCCAAGACTCCACAACATAATGTTACTGCTCGACGTGACAATATAAATTATTGAAATGCGTTTAGTGATCTTTATAATTTAGACTTATTTCACCTATGAACTAATAGGAGAAGTTAATAAACATAATCGGGATATTGTAATTTATGTACAACCCGAAAGCGATGTGTTAGGAATTGTGTCTACCGCAGTAAGTAAACAGGAAAATAGGAATACCTGGTATCATTGATAAAATTATAAAAACTTAAAACTAACAAATAATAGAAAAGTAAGAGGTTATTATGAGGAAAACAATTGTTGTAACTTTAATGGCTCTACTCCTGTTAGTAACGGCTGGTTGCAGTCACGATCAAGACAATCAAACAAAAGGTGAACCGAAAACGAAAATAGCTCATCAGAAAAAAAACAAAAACAAAGAAATTCAAGAGGATTCTGATCATGCAGAAATGCTTACTTTGCCAACTTCCTATTCTGAATTAGAGCAAAGGCCGGTAGGCGTTTATTACGATATACCAACTAATTTTAACAAAGAAGATGAAGAACATGTTATTCAATCTTTTCGGAATTTGCCGGATATCTCCAAAAATATTTCTGATGAGAAAATAGATCAATTTTATCGTAAATTGCTAAAGATGGTCCAAAATGAATATAAAGGACCTGAGGAAATGATCCGTAAGCTGCGCTTTCAATCGATAGGCGATCCATCTATCAGCAATCCAAGGTATCAATTTAAAGAAAACTTAAACGTAGAAATTCTTTTAGATGCCTCTGGAAGCATGGCGCAGTATGCGGGTGGTTCAAACAAAATGGCTGCAGCGAAAGACGCTATTCGATCATTTGTGCAAGAACTGCCAAAGGAAGCTAGAGTAGGCATTCGTGTATACGGCAATAAAGGAAGCAATGCTGAATCCGACAAAAAAATTTCATGCGGCAGCACAGAATTGGCGTATCCGCTATCTGCTTACGATCCAACCAGTTTTGAATCAGCCTTGGGCAATATTAAACCTACGGGATGGACTCCTACAGGTTTGGCTTTAAAAGAAGCTTTAAAGGATTTGGCTTCTTTTGATGGGAAGACAAATATGAATATAGTCTATTTAATCAGCGACGGCGTTTCCACTTGTGGAGATCAACCTATAGAGGCGGCCAAAAAGTTATTTGCGTCCGATACTATTCCGATTGTCAATGTAATTGGCTTTGACGTAGACAGTAAAGGACAAAATGAATTGAAGGAGATTGCAAGAGCAACGGATGGACTTTATTCAAATGTTACCGATGCAGCACAACTGAATGAAGAGCTCTCTCAATTAAAAGAGGTTACGGAAAGCTGGAATGAATGGAGAAAACTAGGGAAACAAAATCTTGATAGTAAACACGTACAAAATAAAATAGATATTTTTGCGTATATAGCCCATGAAGAAGCAACATCTACGTTTGAAGAAACGAAAATAAGTTTGATTATGGGTGTTCTTCAACGTTACGGGAAATTAAGTAAAGAGACCCGGAATGTTTTGGAACAAAAAAACAAGGAATACCATCAATGGATTGATAATGAAATTAGTCGTTTTGAAAAAGAATTAAAAGTCCTTAATGATCAGGGATATGAAGAGGCGTTAAATGCTTTGGAACAAAAATATAAGCAAAATATTGAGTAGAAAAGGAGAGATTTTGAACTGAATGCGTCTATAGTGCTTAGACATTAAGGAGAAGGGATAGACAATCATGAATAAATCGAACAATTGGCAGAGAAACATAAGAAATTTTTGGAAAGGTATCGTTTGTTTCCCTTGGTATTTCATTATCAAGAAGACCACATCCAATTTATTTCTTACTATCGCGTTGTCAATGAGATATATTCCGGTCTATTGTTTTATCCGGTAGATTTGCCTGCAGAGACAATGAGAGAATGCTTTTATTACTTCTATAGAATGGACATGCATTTATATGACGGTATGAAAATTCACAATGATTTTGCTTCGAAGGATTATTCAGCAGGCTATTACCGTTATAGGGATTTGCTTGATCAACAACTAAAAGCTGATGGAGAGTTGGAAAGCATTCGTCCTGATCTCCAATTTTGCGTATATGCTATTAATAGAATCGAAGAATATCTTTCGGAAATACGCGATATTTACCAGCATTATAAACATTTGCTTAAGTTATTGAAAGAAAGAGGCAATTTTTCTGTTGAGGATCTAAATCAGTTGAACGATTACGGCGCAGAGATTTTATACAGGGTTTATAAACAAGGCGAAGAACAATTAAGTTTACTAGATCCTATTGAGACGATTATAGAGAAAAGCGCTAGAGTAAAATCGGTGAATGGGGATTTAAAAGATATATTTGAAATTTCTCGTCTGATGTTAGAACCAAAGTCAGTCGCAACTCTAAAAAATTCTCAATATGGTTTTACAAAAGATATAACCTCACATTTAAGTAAAGAAGAAATAAAACATCTGTTGATTGAACGTGAAATAAAGAAAATCAAAAAGGCATATAATACCGGCTGTTTAAATCGCAAAATTCGTAATTTTATTAAGGAGTAACGCAATGGATAGAAATACTCTTGAGAAGTTGGCGGAAAAAAATAAAAAGTTTCTTGAAAAATACAATATATTTCCTTTGGCATTATCTTATAAAAAAGAAAAAATACACTTCATTACGTACTATCGTTTAGCCAAAGACTTTTATTCAGGCATGTTATTTGTCCCGCTGGATTTGCCGATTAGTGATATAAAGAAGGTGTTCTTTTACTTCTATGAAATGAACATTCACATGAATGATGCTATGAAAGACCATAATACATTCGCTTCTAAAGACTATTCGAATGGTTATTATAAATATCGAGATTTGCTCATCGAACAATTAGAAAAAACAGGAGAGCTTGAAGCGGTTCGTTCTCAGATGCAATATTGTGTGGATACTATCAACCGTTTTGAGCAATACCTACAAGAAATTAGGGAAGAATATATTAAATATATGGATTGTTTAAAAAAGATAAAAATATCACCATATTTTTCTACAGAAGACCTAGATCTATTAAATGACTATGGTTCTAATATTCTTTATAGGATGTATAAGCAAGGTGAAGAGCAAGTCAGCTTATTGGAGCCAGTTGAAGCTATTCATAAAAAAAGTTCCAAACTGCAATCTATTCGTGAAGTTAAAGAAATATTTAATATATCAGGCTTTATGTTAGATCCAAAATCGGTGGCTCTTTTGAAGCACTCAACTTATGGGTCGCATAAGCGTAACATCTCAAACTTATCCATAAAGGATTTAAAAGCATATTTTATAGAAAGGGAACATCAAGATCTTCAAAAGTCCTTTGGTGATTATTTCTTTGAAAAAATACTGAGAAATAAAGGGGAAGGGCTAGAGTAATTTATTGAAAAGTATTAGAATTTCTGATTAATCGTGAACTGAAGGCAACAAGAAAAGCATTTAGTGATGATTATTTGAACTGTAAGTTACGCAATTAACCAAAGGAGGGCAGCCATCATGCTTCATTCCCTGAAAGAAGCGCTCCGTTTATATACAGGGCAGTTTGAGAGAGTGGCCATCCTTTCTTTGACTATTCTTCTTCCCCTGTTGGCAGTGGATCAATTTTTGTTTAATATTATTAGTTTTTTTGTCATAGATGAGCTGACTTCTTTTATAGCAGACTTCTATTATATGATTGTTACGCTCTTGACACTGGTACTTGCGCAAGTTCCTTTTATAGCACTGGTGAAAATGGAGGAAGGCGATCGCGACTATCGGATAGGGGCGATTTACTCTGCCTTTATTCTTTCTGCTTTTTCTATCTTTGTTTTCGGTGTGATTCTTTCGTTATTCACAGCCATTGCTTCTATGTTTTTTGTGGTTCCCGGCCTGCTGCTTCTCCTCTTTTTTTCGCGGCTCCCTATGAATCGGTGTTCGAGGAAAAATCGGTCTGGAAATGCATTCGTACATCTTTTGTTTTTGCCCGCAAGAGGTTCTTTCCTTTATTTTTTATCATCCTCAGTATCAGCTTCCTGGAAATCGTGTTTGGCTGGATTGGCATGTTTGCCATTTATTCAGTGACTTCCTCCTTGCTTGCACAGGTGATCACTCAAATGCTGCTCAATTTGCTCATTTTTCCTTTCCTTTGTATATGGGTGGCGTTCTACTTTAATTCATGGAAAGTAGGGAATCAATTTGCTAAAGAAGCTGCCTGATTTTATAACCTGCAACGAATGGAATGCCCGAATCCGAAGTGAAAAAGGCTCAGCTACCATTGAATTCCTGGGTATCCTGCCATTGGCCATTCTTGCCTTGCTGATTGTTTGGCAGCTGATTGTCGGTATTCACGGGGTTATCGTTGCCCAGTCGGCAGCCAACGAAGCGGCAAAGGTCTATTCGGTGACAGAAGAAAATGGCGAAGCCTATAATGCGGCCAATAAAATTGTCTCCTCTGCCAGCGGTTATTTGCAGATGACGAGCGGTTCGCCAATCAATGCTGATTCGTCCAGGGACTTTACCTCAAAGGTGTCTGTGGATATTCAATTGGTATTTCTGCCGAAGAAGCTGTTCAGTGGAGCGGCTCCCTCTGTTCCGTTTACGGCAGAGGTGAGCGGAAGGGTCATCAAATGAGCCGGGTAGCACAGCTTTTGAAAAGGGAAGATGGCAATATTGCTTTATTTGTATTAGGTATGCTGAGTATTATGATGGTCTTATTTGTCTTTGTATTTAACCTATCTAAGGTTTTTGCTGTCAAAGAGCAATCTTCTTCCGCTGCCCAGCAAGCTAGCTTGGCGGCGACATCTGCCTTTTATGATTCTTTATGGGACAGGGTGAAAGACTATAGTTCTCCGGCCGCACCGGAAAAGACGATTGCCGATTTGGTTGCTGAACGGGAAGGACAGCTAGAAGGGGGCTTGTTTTCGGATGACAGTGCGAATGAAAGGCATATTCAAGCAATAGATGACGTGATAGCTGATCAAATGCAGAGTGATCTTGATTTTTATGCACTGATGAATGAGAGTCTGCCGTTTATCCTGGAGGATGCCATGCAAGCGGCTGGCAGCAACCTATCTAAAAACGGCGGGAATTCCGTTGATGCACAATGGTGGATAAAGGATGGGCAAATGTATATGAAGAGCTCCATGGATGTAAAAGGGACGCCTTATAAAGGGTTCATGCAATTTAAAGAGCAGCTGTTCCAGCAGTCCGGGGGGCCGAAAATCACTTTCCTGGATCAATTGCCCCACTATTATAATACCGATCCAAGAAGCATTTCTTCTTATTAAGATTTTGGATGTAGGTTTTGTGACCAGCTATTCTGTTGGGTAAGGATTTAACATACATGCATGAATAGAAGGGAATGGGGCAGCCGATCTGCTTAATCGAGGCAAAGCATTTAAAGAAAGCAATGTGATTGATCTTATTCTTGTAAATTGAATGTTTTGTGGATTGACTAGTTTACTACCAAATCCATCTGGAATGTATTTTACCTTCGTGGCCATTATAGTGGTCATTGAAATAGGCATTTGCCGATATTGGTGTAACTGTAAAACGGATGGCGATAAGAAGTACAATGACATAATTGTGTTTTTAATGCTTTCAATGACAGAGTTGATGTCTGCCATGCCTTTGTTCCGTCTGACATTTCATTCATCCCTCTTTATCATTGGCTTTGTTATATACGCAGGTGTTTTGGTATTTTCTTTTTATAAGAGACGAACATTATTGCACTCATTCGTTAGTCATCAAGGCTCTAAGTTAATGCTTGGTCTAGTTCTTTTTATAAGTGTTCTTATTGTCATCGGTAACCTGAGTTTTAGCCATGGACAAAAACAGATTCTGGCTTTATTGATGGGTGAGGATACCGGGTTATTATGGGGATGTTTTTACTAGGTTTATTTTTTACATTCTAGGCACCGCCTTTCTTGGTGGCCGAGGGCATTTATTAAGGAAAAAAATCTGAATAGGATTTCAGTATACGGAATGAGAGTCTATTTTCTATCTGCAGGGCCAGATGGAAGTCAGACTCTCTTTTGTTGTTGTATAATACTATTAATTGTTTTATAACAATATTGTAATATGTATAAAAATGCCTTAATTTTACGGTTTTAAGCATTTAGTTGGTATTCTTGTGAAATAGAAGAATAGTAAACTGATATATAGTATAAAGAAAAATAATATATTGAAAAAGGGGTAAACGGGATGATTCAATTATTGCCTTTAATGCTTGAAAGAGTTGGGTTGTTGGTCATCGTAGCCTTTTTGCTTTCCAGGCTGAAGTCGTTTCGGCAAATCATCCACAATGAGCACGGTAAGAAAGAGAAGGCTATCTTGATTGCTATTTTCGGTGTGTTTGGTGTGATCAGTAATTATACGGGCGTTCAGATCGAGGGAGGAATTATCAACTCGGAGTCCTGGCATACCAACGTAAATCCTGCTGAAGCCATTGCAAATACGCGTATTATGGGCGTAGCAATCGGCGGTTTATTGGGCGGTCCGATCGTAGGGGCCGGTGTCGGGATGATCGCAGGCCTGCACCGTTTTGGTTTGGGAGGATTTACAGCTATTGCCTGCGGAACATCGACCATTATTGCCGGTGTGATTACAGGATGGCTAGGGAAGAAATGGGGCATTCAAAAGAGTCTTTCCTATCCCCGGGCCGTCGGTATTGGTTTTGTTATGGAAGCTTTCCAAATGGGCTTTATCCTGCTCGTTGCCCGCCCGTTTTCTGCGGCTCTCCATTTGGTGGAAACTATTGCGATCCCGATGATCTTAATGAACGGCTTAGGGACATTTATCTTTTTGCTGATTGTGAAATTAATGATCCAGGAAGAGGAACGCACCCAAGCGCTGCAGACTCATAAGGCGCTGCGTATTGCCCAGATGACGCTTCCCCATTTTCGCCAGGGGCTGAATACCCGTTCCTGCCAGGAGGTTGCGGATATCATTTGGCATGCCACACAGGCAGATGCCGTTTCGATTACGAATACACAGCTTGTGTTGGCTCATGTTGGTGCAGGGTCTGACCATCATCTCCGAAAACAGAATATTGGAACAAAATTGACGAGAAGGGTGCTTGATGAAGAAAGAGTCATTACTGCACACGACCGCCGTGAAATCGGGTGTGAACATATTTCCTGTCCCTTACAGGCAGCTGTCGTCCTGCCATTGATCGCCCATAATCAGACAGTGGGTACATTAAAAATTTATTTTACTGATCAGGCACGTTTAACAAGTGTCGATCAGGAGCTTGCGGAAGGGCTCAGCAAACTATTTTCAACCCAGCTGGAGTTGGCTGATGCGGAACTGCAGCGTAAATTATTGAAGGATGCGGAAATCAAGGCGCTCCAGGCGCAGGTGCACCCGCATTTCTTGTTTAACAGCATCAATACAATATCCAGCTTGATTCGGTCGGATGCAGACGAAGCGCGCAGGCTATTGATCCAGCTCAGCACTTTTTTCAGAAGCAATCTGCAGGGCGCCCGCCAAATACTCATTCCTTTGGAAAAAGAAATGGAGCATGTGAAAGCTTATTTAGCGATTGAACAAGCGCGGTTCCCAGATAAATATAAGGTCTATTTCAATATCGACCCTTCACTTGAAAAAGTGCTAGTACCTCCATTCACCCTTCAGCCGCTAGTGGAAAACGCAATCCATCATGCGTTTACGGGCGGCCGGAAAGGAACGGTCACCATTACAGCTAAGATGGAAGGGGACATGATGTCTCTCATGACTGAGGATGATGGGGCTGGCATTTCGGACGAGCAATTGGCGCATGTCGGCAAAAGGACAGTAGAATCGCACAGCGGCACAGGAACCGCATTATGGAATATTAAAAAGAGGATAGAAGAAATATACGGCGGCACAGTCCGTTTTGACATTAAAAGCATGGCGGGAAAAGGGACAGCTATCAAAATAGGCTTGCCAGTCAAGCAAGGAGAGTGGGGGGAAGAATATGTTGAAAGCTTTTATCGTTGATGATGAGCCTCTTGCACGGGATGAGCTGGCGTATTTATTGAAGCGCAGCAATGTGGTCGAAGTGGTAGGCGAGGCAGAGCATTTGGAAGAAGCAATCGAAAAACTGGACGATCGGGATGTGGATGTATTATTCCTCGATATACAGCTTGCGGAAAGCAGCGGGCTGGAACTCGCCCGGCGCATCCAGGAGCTTCCCGACTGTCCGGAAATTGTGTTTGCCACAGCCTATGACATGTATGCACTCCATGCATTTGAGCTTAGTGCGGCGGATTATTTGCTCAAGCCCTTCGATGAGGAGAGGATTCAAAAAACAATCGCTAAATTACTGAAAGCAAGAGAGAGTTCTGCACAACGGGAAGTAAGTGATGGCGTATCAGAGCCATTGGAAAAATTGGCGATCAATCTCGATGGGCGGATTGTCCTTGTGAACGTGAAGGATATTTTGTATCTTGTTTCCGCCGAGGGCCGTACAATGATTGTCACTAATCAGGGCAAATATGAAAGCAATGATTCGCTTGTGACGTTTGAACGCAAGCTGCAAGCCACGCCGGTTATGAGGGTGCATCGGTCATATCTTGTGCATCTGGACCATATTAAAGAAATACAGCCATGGTTCCATTCAACCTATAACCTGATCATGATGGACAAGGAATCGATTCCTGTTAGCCGGACCTATACGAAAGAGTTGAAGAAAAAAATCGGACTGTAAAAGCTATTGCATTTCAGCCTCCATTCTTTGCATTTCATTCCGGAATTCATGCGCTTTAAATTGAAATCGCGGTTTTTCGACTTTTTTCAGTTATCCTAACGGTAACGAATAGTAAAGGAGCTGAAAGAAATGAATGCGATTACAATTGTCATAGCTTCCATCTGTATTCTATTGATCGCGTACAGATTATATGGAACATTCATGATGGCCAAGGTGTTGAAAATTGATGAATCCACTCCTACTCCAGCGCACGAACTGGAAGACGGAAAAGACTATGTACCAACGAATAAATGGGTTACGTTCGGACACCATTTCGCTGCGATTGCGGCAGCTGGCCCGCTGGTAGGCCCTATCCTGGCGGCGCAATTCGGTTATCTGCCCGGATTGCTGTGGCTCTTGATCGGTGCGGTTATCGGCGGTGCGGTCCACGATGCAGTCGTCCTGTTCGCTTCGATGAAGAAGAAAGGGAAGTCGCTTTCAGAAGTGGCTAAGGATGAGTTAGGCCCTGTGGCCGGTTTTTGTACAGGACTTGCGATGCTGTTCATCATTACGATCACGATGGCCGGTTTATCTATGGTTGTGTTGAATGCGTTGACGAACAATCCTTGGGGAACCTTCTCTGTCGGCATTACCATTCCGATCGCTATGGGTGTCGGGATTGCCTATAAAAAGACAGGAAACTTGAAGCTTACGACTACAATCGGATTCATTCTTTTGATGCTGGGCGTCTTCTTCGGCCCGTATATAAAAGATACTGTGTTAGGGGATTGGTTGACTCTCGATTACCAGACACTTGCCATTATTTTGCCTATATATGCTTTCTTTGCTGCAGCGCTGCCAGTTTGGCTATTGTTGGCACCGCGTGATTATTTGAGCAGCTTTATGAAAATCGGCGTTTTCGCCGCATTGATTGTCGGTGTGTTCATCATTAATCCTAAGATGCATATGCCGGCACTTACTGAGTTCATACATGGCGGAGGCCCTACCATCGCCGGTCCTGTCTGGCCGTTTATTTCGATTACGATTGCCTGTGGGGCCATATCCGGTTTCCATGCATTCGTTGGATCGGGGACGACTCCGAAAATGCTTGACCGCTGGAGTGATATCAAGCCTGTAGCATTTGGAGCCATGCTGGTCGAATGCCTAGTCGGAATTATGGCGCTGATTGCCGCTTCTGCTCTGCAGCCGGCCGATTATTTCGCCATCAACTCTGCACCGGAAGTCTTTAAGACGTTAGGAATGAATGTTGTCCATTTGCCTGACCTGGCCAGGGAGATTGGAATGGATCTGGAAGGAAGAACAGGAGGGGCCGTTACTTTGGCGGTCGGCATGACCTATATTTTCACCAAGATTCCTTGGTTTGACCAATTGGCCTCTTATTTCTATCAATTTGTTATCATGTTCGAAGCCGTGTTTATTTTAACGGCGATTGATTCAGGTACTCGTGTGTCACGTTATTTAATCCAAGACTTCCTTGGCGATATTTATAAGCCTTTGAAAAAAACAGATTGGCTGCCGGGATCGATCTTTGCCAGTGCGGTTGCCTGCTTCCTATGGGGGTACCTGCTCTTCTCCGGAGATATCGGATCTGTATGGGCACTGTTCGGCGTATCGAATCAACTGATGGCATCCATCGGATTGATTATAGGGGCAACAGTGATTTTAAAAATTGCCGATAAGCGAAGATATATGCTGACGGCGCTCATCCCGCTTGCTTATCTGTATGTAACCGTCAACTATGCCGGTTATTGGATGATCAAAAATGTATACTTGAATTCAGAGGCGACAGGCTACAGCGTATTGAATGGCGTATTATCCATCATCATGCTTGTACTAGGATTCATCATCATCGTTGCCGCATTCAAGAAATGGCTGCAGCTATGGAACTCGCCGGAATTACGGGTTGAAAAGCCGGCTGCCTAAAGGAATGAGGATGAATGCCTGCAAGGTTGATACGAAAATAATTGGGTGCAAAGACCGAAAAGAAGCTGATTTCAGCTTCTTTTTTTTCGCTAAAAATGCTAACTAGAAGAACGGAAGGAAATGAAATGTATTTTTCACTATAATAACATAATATTTTAAAATATTAGAAAATTCTCTTTATTAATTAGCTGTTTTATATTACTATAATAAAATCACATCTATAAAAAGGGGAGGGGATCAAATGTCACAAATGCTCGCACTCGTGATTGTCGTAGGCATTCTCTATATAGGCGACATCATATCCACAAAAACCAAGGCATGGGTACCTTCTGTTTTTGTCAGCGCTGTTCTATTTTTGGCCGGCTATTGGACGTTCTTCCCGCAAAATATTATTGAAACTGCGGGGGTAGGTCCGGTTATCGCTACGATGTTTATGTATTTATTAATTACAAACATGGGGACTTTATTATCCTTGAAGGAATTGAAAAATCAATGGAAGACCATCGTGATTGCTCTAACTGGCATATTGGGTATCATCGTTATTCTTTTTACTATCGGAGCCGCGATTTTTGATATGGAAACGATGATTGTCGCTATTCCGCCATTGGTTGGCGGCCTTGTTTCTTCCCTTATTATGTCCGAAGGGGCTGCGAATGCTGGATTTCAGGACTTAGCTGTTTTTGCCATTGTCATCTATGTGATGCAGGGCTTCGCCGGATATCCACTGACGTCCATTATGTTGAAGAGAGAGGGAAAAAGACTCCTTGGTTTATACCGTAAAGGAGAGATTAGCTATATTCCGCCCAACGATGAACAAAGTGAAATGCAGGAAAAGCCGAAGTTATTCAAGGGACTTTCGGATAAATACAATACGGATTATTTTAAGTTTTTCCGATTGGCGATTGTTGGTTTTGTAGCCTATAGCGTATCTACGTTATTGGCGCCCATTGTGACAGTGAATGCTATGGTGCTTTGTCTGTTATTTGGGGTCATCGCTTCTTCAATTGGTTTTTTGGAGCGCCAGCCGCTCCAAAAAGCAAATGGATTCGGAATATCGATTATGGTGTTGATGCTATTTGTGTTTGATGGATTAAAAAATGCCACACCCCAAATGATGATGAGAATTATAGTCCCTCTCATTGTGTCGATTATATTAGCTGTAATCGGGATGTACATCTTCTCATTCATCGCCGGAAAAATATTGAAGGTGAGCCCTAATCTAGCATTTGCTGTATCGCTTACGGCTCTTTATGGATTTCCAGCCGATTACATCATTACAAATGAAGTGGTCAAATCGATTGCGAAAGATGAAAAGGAGAAAGAAATACTTCTTAGCCACATGCTGCCTCCGATGCTTGTTGGGGGATTTATTACAGTTACTATTGTTTCAGTTGTCCTCGCCGGCGTATTTGTTGCATGGCTATAATCACTAAAGGAGATGTCGGAAATGAACAAAGTAAAAGAAATGATCGCTGAATTAAATGAAGAATTGATAGCTATCCGCCAGAAGCTGCATAGTGAGCCTGAACTATCTTGGGAAGAGTACGAAACAACAAACTATGTCTGCCAATTTCTTGATGGATTGAATATCCCTTATCGCCGAACAGAACCGACGGGTGTCATCGCTGAGATCCAAGGTGAAAAACCAGGGAAAACAGTAGCGCTTCGTGCTGATATGGATGCCCTTTCTGTCCAGGAAATCAATCAGGAGCTTCCTTATTGCTCTAAGGAAGAGGGGAAAATGCATGCTTGCGGACATGATACGCATACGGCAATGCTTCTGATAGCTGCAAAAGCATTGCAGCAAATGAAGGAGGAGATAGCGGGGACTGTCCGCCTCATTTTCCAACCGGCAGAAGAGGTTGCCAATGGTGCAAAAGAAATGGTAAAGCAAGGCGCAGTAGAAGGGGTAGACAATGTATTTGGAATCCATATCTGGACGCCAGTCGATACGAATAAAATTCAATGTGCGAAAGGGCCGCAATTTGCTTCAGCGGACATTTTCCAAGTGACATTCACTGGCCGCGGCGGGCATGCTGCACTTCCCCATAACGCTGTGGATGCAGTCATGATCGCATCCACATTTGCCTTAAATGCACAAACCGTTGTGTCAAGGATGGTAGATCCTTTGAAGCCTGCTGTCTTAACTATCGGAAGAATGGATGTCGGCACCCGTTTTAATGTCATTGCGGAAAATGCTGTTTTGGATGGGACTGTCCGTTGCTTCGATAAGGATGTCCGTCAGTTAATTGAAAAACAAATCCGCCATTATGCCGACCAGGTGGCAGCCCTTTATGGCGGGAAAGCGGAAGTATCCTATTCGTATGGCACACAAGCAGTCATCAATGATGAATATAGCGCTGCACTGGCCGAAAAAACGATTAAGGAATGCTTCGGCGAGGATGCTTACCATATGGATGACCCGACAATGGGCGGCGAGGATTTCAGCTTCTATTTGGATGAAGTTCCAGGCTGCTTTGCCCTTGTAGGCTGCGGAAATACCGAGAAGGATACACGCTGGGCGCACCATAATGGCCATTTCAATATCGACGAGGATGCATTAAAGGTAGGAGCGGAACTCTATGTTCAATATGCTCTTGCTTATTTGAATGACCAGCAATAATCAAAGGTTTCTATTATTAAACTGCCATTAGAAGAGGGCTAGATTGGCTGCCCCCAAAAAGTAAGAGAAATGACAAACTTTTAGGGGGCGTTGCCATTCAGCCCTTTTTTGCTTTCATGATGATAGGCAACACTTCCAGCATCCAAGCTTTCCATTCTACTGCGAACGAAAGAAAGTGTCTATCAAAGTGAAGTGCTAATTTGAAGAAACATGCATTTTAAAAGGGAAACCAGCAGAAATAGGAAGAAAGTGTAATTTGTCCTCCTGTTATCGGCGGAAATGTGAGATAATTGTGGCAAATAGCGAGATTTTCAGGAGGTACGAATGAACAAAGAATTGAAACACCCATTAATTGAAAAAATTTTACGTAATATAGATCAAGTTATGATAGGCAAACGGGAAGTGGCGGAATTAAGCTTAATCGCTCTTCTTGCGGAAGGGCATGTACTGCTTGAGGATGTGCCGGGCGTCGGGAAGACTATGATGGTCCGTGCGCTGGCAACCAGCATAGGCGCCAGCTTCAAACGGATTCAATTCACGCCTGATTTGCTTCCGTCAGATGTCACAGGGACGTCTATTTTCAGCCAAAAGGATCAGGAGTTTGTTTTTTTGCCGGGACCGATCATGGGCAATATCATTCTTGCCGATGAAATCAATAGGACATCGCCGAAAACGCAGTCTTCTTTGCTGGAGGGCATGGAGGAGGCGAGCGTAACGGTCGATGGCGTCACACGCAGGCTGGAGCAGCCGTTTTTCGTCATGGCCACACAGAATCCGATCGAGTATGAAGGGACTTATCCGCTGCCGGAAGCGCAATTGGACCGTTTCCTGCTGAAAATGAAGATGGGATATCCGGATCCGGAAGAGGAGATTGATGTATTGAGCAGTACGCAATTCAATCAGCCGATCGACCAGCTGCAATCAGTCGTTTCACTCGAAGAAATAAAGAGCCTGCAGGAACAAGCGAAGCAGGTTCATGTCGATTACATTATGAAACGTTACATCGTGGAGCTGTCCAACCGGACAAGGATGCATCCTTCTATCTATCTAGGCGTCAGCCCAAGGGGGTCTATCGCGCTGATGAAGGGAGCTCAAGCCTATGCCTTAATGAATGGAAGGGATTATGTCATCCCGGATGATATTCATTATTTGGCCCCGTATATTTTTGCACATCGCCTTATACTGAATCCGGAGGCGAAATATAGCGGAACAAATCCCGAAGATCTTGTGAGTTCAATTGTTGCCCAAGTACCGGTACCGATCCAAAGGCATGTGGCAGAATGATGCGTGATTTGTTTTCCCGTATGAGACGGACGGCCAACATGATGGCACTCGCCATATTAATCATAGCAACCTTTACATATGCCATGTTTCAAGGGGGATTTGTCAGTTGGTTTTTGTTTTATGCCTTCATCCCTTTTTGGGCATATCCTATTTTATTGTCTTTCTATCCGATCAAATCGATAGAGGTTGCCCGGCGATTTAACCGCCATGAATACAGCGGGGGCGATCTGATTGAGGTAGAAATAAAAATCAAAAGAAAGAGATTCAAACCTATCCCATTCTTGATTGCCAGGGATTGCCTATCCGGCGCCTTCGAAAACCAAACTGGCGGAACTCATCAAAGGATGATCTCTCTTTTCTGGAAAAAAGAAATTGTCTTTCAATACACCATTCCGATGGCCGTCCGGGGGGAGCATGTATTCAGCGGCATACAGATTGAAATGGTCGACCTGCTTGGTTTTTATGAAAAGAAACAGATCATCTCCTGCAAGGATACATTGCTTGTGTATCCAGACTATAAGGAAGTGGACATCAATAAGCTGGATGCATTCTATGAGCAAGGCGAAGCAGCTGCCTCCGTCCGGACAAAAGGGGACCATTCGGTTGTATCAGGTGTCCGGAGCTATACGCCCGGCGACCGGATGTCATGGATCCATTGGAAAGCGACAGCACGCCGGAATGAAGTCATGACGAAAGAGTTCGAGGAAAGGAAGAGCCAGGATGTGCTAGTGATTCTGGATGCTACCTTGACGGAGGGATTTGAAAGGACAGTCAGCTATGCGGCCTCCTTTGTCCACAGCATGCTGCTGAAAGGCGTGGGAGTCGCTTTCATGACGCTGGATCGCCAGTCGTTTATGCCTTATCCGGCGAGAGGGGAACAGCAAAGGAGAAAGATTATGTATGAACTTGCCAAGATAGTGCCGGCAGAGGACGATGTCCGGAATGCAGACGGATTTGCAGCTACTATACATATGCCAGGCATGGCTGTCACCGGCCGATTGTCTGCATCTTTGATTCAGCATATGGGCAATATGAGAGGCACCGCTACGGCTGTCATATACGTTGTGGCTGAAGCGTCCGAAGACCAGAGGAAATTAGCCGGGCAAGCCCAGGCAAAAGGCATTGTCTGCTATTTTGTCGGCAGCGGTTGGACCGCGGAAGGCAAGGTGATCCATGTATAACAACAATATGGGCAAAACGCTCCAAGTCTATTTTTATCTGCTCGGCTATCTGATGCTGCTGGAATGGTTAAGGCCATTAAAAGTCATAGCGGATGTCGGCTATTTATCAGCCTTTCTGCTATTTTCTGCTCTCCCTTTTATTATGTACTTGTTTTCGGTGAAATGGATGTGGAAAACAATCATTCTTTTGGGATATATGCTGTTGGCTGTCTATTATATCTACTTTTCGTCCATCCCGTTTCTCAATCCGGAATGGTTTATTCGATGTATAAGCGAAATGATTGTTAGCTGCACAGCTATTTTTACAGGAGATTTTGAAGCGATTGCCGATAGTTTTAAGTCGATATTGTTTTTTGTGCTGCTATGGATCATGACATACTTGATCCATTATTGGATAGTGATGCAACGAAGCATATTCCTCTTCTTTTTTATATCGGTTTTATTCATAACGATACTGGATACGTTCACTCCCTACGATGGCAATGGGCCGATTATCCGTTTGTTCCTGTTCGGTATGCTCATGATCGGCAGCTTGACTTTATATCGCAAAGTGGAAAATGGACAATGGCATGTAAGCAAAGCCGTTCTCCGCAGCTGGTTTGTGCCGTTCGTCTCTATCCTAGCAATAGCCATCGCTATTGGATTTGCGGGGCCAAAGCCAGGCGCACTCTGGCCTGATCCGGTCCCTTTCATAAAATCCTATTCCGATAAGTTCAGCGGCAATTCCTCGCAGGTCAGCAAAGTGGGCTATGGAACAGATGACCGCAGGCTTGGAGGAGGCTTTGAAAAGGACGATACAGTCGTTTTTACGGCTGATGTGGGGACAAAGCATTATTGGCGTATAGAATCGAAGGATTATTATACAGGGCAGGGTTGGACAGAGCCGCCGGATGCTCTGAAGGATGAACAATCCTTCAGAAAATTAGTCCCTCAAGACAGTGATAACAGTCATCCCTTTTTTAGTGGAAAAATTGAAAAAACACAAATGTTCAACGATCGAGTGCATGTGAAATTACTGTATAATCACGTGCCATACCCGAATCCGGGCAGCTTAATATCATTAAAAGCGGAGGAAAAAAACAGCGAAGGCATCGAATATTCCTATAATCCGCTGAGCAAAAAAGTAAAAGCCTACAATGATAATAAAAAGACAATGCTCAAACAGTATTCATTGGACTATAGACAGCCTATATTCAATGTCGATGAACTGAAGGAAGCAGATGAATTATATAGGAAAGATATTAAGGATAAGGGTTTTACAAGTGGTGCGGATTTGGATTCAATCGATCCCGACAGTGAATTCGGCAAGTTAATCAGAGGAGTTTCAGACTCCCAAGCGGACGAGCTCCAGTTGCCGGATACAGTGCCTTATCGGGTGAAGGAATTGGCCAAGGAGATCACCAAAGACCGAAAGAACCGCTATGACAAAGTGAAAGCGATCGAGCAATACTTCGACCGGCCGGAGTTCAAGTATGACCGCAAGAATATCCCGTATCCAAAGGCAGGTCAGGATTTTGTGGACCAATTCCTTTTCGATACAAAAAAAGGCTATTGCGACCATTTTTCTACGTCTATGGCAGTCATGCTTCGGTCAATCGGCATAGAAGCACGTTGGGTAAAAGGCTATACACCGGGTGAAATGGTTAAAAATGAAGGCGGCAGAAGTACATATCAAGTGACCAATAACAATGCCCATTCATGGGTGGAAGTGTATTTCCCTTACTATGGCTGGGTGCCGTTCGAGCCGACAAAAGGATTTTCCGATACTACACGCTTTGTCTATAATAATTCCAGGATAGATGGATCCAATACGGATGCGCCGAAGGCAAATACGCCGGCAAGTGGGACAACAACTGTAAAACAGGAACCGAAAAAGCCTGTAAAGAAAGATCCGATGGAGGAACAAGCCTCTTCAAGCAAGGCGAAGGCAGCGGAAAAGAAAGCGGATTTTCCTGTTTGGCAAACCATCCTTTCCGGGATTGTCATCATCGCTCTTGCATTTGGCGTTTATGCATTACGGGGCAAATGGCTGCCAAGGCTGTGGATTGCCTATTACCGCAGACAATCATCGTTCGATTCATTCGGACCTGCCTATAAGGTATTGTTGAAGCAGCTGAAACGCTACGGTATCGCCAGGGAACCGGATCAGACATTAAGATCGTTTGCACAGTATGTGGACCAGTACTTCAGCATAGATGAGATGGCCAGTCTGACCGCTATCTATGAACAGTACATTTACAGCGGTAAGCCTGTCCAGGAAGAGTGGCCGGAAGTGTATAAACTCTGGAAGAAAGTTATGAAAAAAACAATAACTTGACCTCTTTTTTAAACGGCTGTTACAATAGGACATGGTTTTATATTTAATTTCATATATTTCCTTCGTATATCCTCGATAATATGGTTCGAAAGTTTCTACCAGGGCTCCGTAAATGACCTGACTATGAAGTGAGCAAGTTCTTTATACGCCTTTTCATAAGGTTTATTAGGTGCTTGTTTTCTGAGGAACGATTGGAAATAAACTAGACTAATGCGCGCCGGCCCTGCCAGCTGCAGTAGATTCTAGTTTTTTCTTTATTCTTTATTAAAAATGGAGACACTGTTATTACTTGTTATTGCGAACCGGCAAGTGATAAGATAGGGTCATTCAAATTCAGTGCCTTCACTGATATCAGCATCAGTGCGTTTCATAAAATACAATCAGAGGTGACGTTTGTGCCAGGGAAAACAGAATTACAAAATCAAGAAATGATCGTCGTTCTAGATTTTGGCAGTCAATACAATCAACTTATCACAAGACGTATCAGGGAGTTCGGCGTTTATTCAGAATTGCATCCGCATACGTTGACGGTGGAAGAAATTAAAGCAATGAACCCAAAAGGAATCATCCTTTCAGGCGGTCCGAACAGTGTGTATGATGAAGCTTCATTCCGCTGCGATGAGCGTATTTTCGACATGGGCATCCCTGTATTCGGGATTTGCTATGGCATGCAATTAATGACAACCCACTTCGGCGGCAAGGTTGAAAAAGCGAACCACCGCGAATACGGAAAAGCTACATTGAAAATCGAGCATGAATCAAGCATGTACAAAGGCCTGCCATCCGAGCAAACGGTATGGATGAGTCATGGCGACTTGGTAACGGCAACGCCTGAAGGCTTTGTTACAGATGCAACAAGCGTGTCTTGCCCGATTGCCGGGATGAGCGATGAATCAAGAAACCTGTATGCTGTACAATTCCATCCGGAAGTGCGCCACTCAGAGTACGGAAATGACATGCTGAAGAACTTTGCGTTCAACATCTGTGGATGCCACGGCGAATGGTCAATGGAAAACTTCATTGAGATTGAAGTGGAAAAAATCCGCCAAACAGTAGGCGATAAAAAAGTTCTGTGCGCACTGAGCGGCGGTGTCGATTCTTCCGTTGTGGCAGTATTGATCCACAAAGCGATCGGCGACCAATTGACATGTATCTTCGTTGACCACGGCCTTCTTCGAAAAGGGGAAGCGGAAGGCGTCATGAAGACATTTACGGAAGATTTCCATATGAATGTCATCAAAGTAGATGCTCAAGAACGCTTCATGAACAAGCTGGCCGGTGTATCCGATCCAGAACAAAAACGTAAAATCATCGGTAACGAATTCATTTATGTATTCGATGACGAAGCAGCGAAATTGGAAGGCATCGATTACTTGGCGCAAGGAACGCTGTATACGGATATTATCGAAAGCGGAACAGCAACTGCCCAAACAATCAAGTCCCACCACAACGTGGGCGGACTGCCTGAAGATATGCAATTCCAATTGATCGAGCCATTGAACACATTGTTCAAGGATGAGGTGCGTGCACTTGGTACAGAGCTTGGCATGAAAGACGAAGTCGTTTGGCGCCAGCCATTCCCAGGCCCAGGCCTTGGTATCCGTGTACTTGGCGAAATCACAGAAGAAAAATTGGAAATCGTCCGCGAATCTGATTACATCCTTCGTGAAGAAATCAAGAAAGCCGGACTTGACCGCGACATCTGGCAATACTTCACAGTACTTCCTGGCATGCGCAGTGTCGGTGTAATGGGCGATGCCCGTACGTACGATTACACAATCGGCATCCGTGCCGTCACATCAATCGACGGAATGACTTCTGATTGGGCACGTATCCCTTGGGACGTCCTAGAGAAAATCTCTGTCCGCATGGTGAACGAAGTGCCTCACATCAACCGCGTAGTGTATGATATTACTTCTAAGCCACCTGCTACTATTGAGTGGGAATAATAGCTTGTTACCTGCATAGGCTGTTTTTACAGCTATTGCAGGTATTTTTTTATGCATTGTAATTGTTTCTCCGATAAGGTACATCCTTTTAAACTGGAGCAATAATGAAACTAGGCTGTCGATTAGGCAGCTTTTTTTTATGCATCAAACGCATTGGCTAGTATAAGGTATTACAATACTTATATAATTCAATAATTAAGGGAATATTTGTAACCTTTTTTTGTTTGGTGCGTGTTATTAATGAGAGGAGGATCAGATGAGGGATTCGTTGGATAGTCTTTATATTGCTTATTTTTCTGATATTTACCGCTTTCTGTTCTCTCTCTGTCATAACCATCATACAGCGGAGGACCTTGTTCAAGAGACTTTTTTCCGTGCTCATTTACATATTGAAGATTATCAAAAGGAAAGCGTGAAGGCATGGCTGTTTAAGGTAGCCTATCATTCATATATCGATCATTATCGAAAACAAAAAAGAGTAACCATTAAGGATCGAGGTTATTTTTCCGGATTTTTAGATAACAGAAAAGCGATCGATGAGGCAGTTGTTGCCAAAGAAGAAATTGAAGAACTGTTACGTAAGGTGAATGCTTTGCCTGAGAAATATAAAATGGCTGTGCTGCTTTGTGATTTCAACGATTTGTCGTATCAAGAAGCAGCTGATGTAATGAAGGTGAGCAATGCTTATATAAAGGTTCTTTTATATCGGGGCAGACAGGCAATAAGGCAAGGAAGGGGCAATGAGAATGGATGATGAATTTAAAAGGCGTTTAGAATCATATGAAAAAGGAGAGCTTACTCCGGGGCAAGTGAAAGAGATAGAGGAAGAGTTGGAGAAGCTTGAGAAGTATCTAGAAATAATAGAGGAAGAGAAACAGGGTAAGTTCACAAACACAAAAGTTAATATGAAAAAGCAGCAACGAATTATGAAACGTGGGAAATGGAAGGCGAGATTCCAGACGGCACTTATGGTGATAGGCTTATTTATCATATTTACCATCGTTTCTGCCATTTTAACAATGGTTTATTACACAACGGGAAAGCCGGACAGAGGTGAGGCGTTACGGAATGTGGTTGATTACAGTTTAACCGTAATGAATCCATATGGATACTTGGATGGTTCGAGCTCTAATTCTTCAGCCTACTTTGGAATGAAGGCCACTAGAGACTTAAAAAAAGTTGTGGGAGATGAAACGATTAAAGTGGGGGAGATGGAAACAAAGTTTTTCTTCTCGATGATGGCTGTTCCAAAAATTACGTATCTTGGTGCTACTTCAACGAACAACCCTGCATTCATTTATCCGGGATCAAGTTCTCGGGGTTTTTCGGGGTGGGACCGTTTAAAGAAATTTCCTGAAGGAACGGTTGTATCTGCTTACGTTTCATTTTCAAAGTTAATGAGCACAGAGCACGTTTTTTCATTATTTAAAGATAAGGATATTAGATTAGTATGGCTTGCTGTAGATACTGGTTTTGAAAAGAAAGAGGAGAGTGTGATCGAACCTATTGGCTTTCCGAGCTCTCCTATTTGGCATGATGACGACATGATTCTGGATTCACGCAAAGAGGAAAAAGGACTGTTTGGAACAAAAACAGTCTCTGAAAGCAGCTCCTCACCAGAGTATGAAGAGGGAGAAGGAGAGCCTCTTCATAAACAGTTCTTAAAGACACTGCGCTTTTTAAGTAAACATGAACGAATAGCTAACAATTTCTATTGGGGCAAACTGAATCTTTCTGAACGCATTCAATATCTTGAAGACAATGGTTTTAAACATTATGGAGCTGTCATTACAGGCCCGACAAAGGAAGTATTAAAGCTAAAGGATGAAAAAAAAATTAGCGATGTAGAAGTCGATGAAGTACGTTTTTGGAATTGGGATAATGAGGTTGATGGGGCTAGTGAGTAAGGTTTTAGTAAATGAGATGAATTTCTTAAAAGACATTTAGTAGGATTACTGTACTAAAGCAGATATGGTGGAACTAATAATAGCCCGATTTTTTCTTCTGCGATCAAGAAGATAGTATGCGGTTTAGCTAAAAAAGGAAGTAGATTAGAAGTAGGCTGTCATTTTGACAGCCTTTTTTATGGTTAAAATCCATGCCACTTACTAAAAAATCATAAAATACCAATCCGAATGGTATATAAATAGCGATTCCTTCATGTGGGATAAAAATTGTCTGAAATATTAACGAAATGTGAAAAAATATAAAACTCTTATATTTTTTCTGGTATATAACAATATATTTAAAAAATTCCTGTGATATAATAACTCCATGTTCAGGACTGAACAAATGGATTTTAATTAGAGTTTCTCAAAGGGGGGAATATATTGATAACAATCCGTTCAGGAGACGTATATAGAGAAATGGTTTGATGATTTATATGTAGGCGGTTGTTCCTTGGGTGAGTGTACAAAATGATTTTGTAAGCTGTGCTAGTATATCGTAGCTAGTTTGACAGTTAAATCGAAATGATTGATGCACGTGTAAACCTCACTAGGATCGGAAAATGGCATTGATTCTTTTCTTGCCTTAAAACGATTTTCTTTAAAGGAAACCGTACTTCAAGAAGCACTGCAGGCTGATTTGTGATAGTTTTCTCAAAGTGGATTTTAAGAATATCTTATTTCATAGGGAGGAGTTAACGTGGATCAGTCTAAAATTGAAAAAAGGGCGATTAATAAAATGACTTGGCGGTTGATGCCCTTTTGTATCTTTCTCTATATAGTCAATATCATTGATAGAGGAAATCTTGGATTTACTGCCCTTGATATGAATGCGGCCTTGGGAATTGAAGCGGCGGCCTTCGGTTTATTAACGTCCATATTCTTTATAGGATATTTTTTCTTAGAAGTCCCGAGTAATATGGCGATGCATCGATTCGGAGCGAAGTTATGGATTGGGCGCATTATGATTACATGGGGGTTAGTAACTTGTGGCGTATTCTTTGCTCAAAGTTTCACACACGTTGCTATTCTCCGCTTTTTGCTGGGCGTTTGTGAGGCAGGGTTCTTTCCTGGGATGATCTATTATTTTACCTTTTGGTTTCCAATGAGATACCGCGCGCGGATCACATCCATTTTCTTTATTGCAGGCCCAATTGCAGCTGCTATCGGTGCTCCTATTTCTACATTAATAATGGATCATGTTTCATGGCTGGGCCAAGATGGCTGGAGATGGGTTTATATGCTTGAAGGTATAGCAGCAGTTGTAGGCGGGATTTTTTGTTTCATTTATCTCACAGATAAGCCACAGGATGCTAAATGGTTGACTCAAGAGGAAAAAGATTGGGTGGTTAACGAAATAGCAGCAGAAGATGCAATGAAAACGGAAACAGCTCATTTCACATTGGGCAAGGTCTTTAAATACGGTAAAGTGTGGAGGCTTGCTTTCATATACATGTTCATCCAAATCACAACACAAGCGCTAAGTTTCTGGAGTCCGACTTTAGTTAAGGAGTTTTCTGCAGCATTTAGCAATACCACGGTCGGCTTTATCATGATGCTTCCTCCTATTGTAGGTTTGATCGCCATGTTGTATTGGGGAAAACATTCTGATCAGAAAGGTGAGCGGGTTAAACATACGGCACTGCCTATGATTGTTTTTGTTCTTGCTTTAGGGCTGATGATGGCACCGGGCATACCTATGAAGCTAATCGGACTTACATTGACAGGTGTAGCTTCATATTCATTCTACGGGCCGTATTGGGCAATACCGACGATTTATTTGAGTGGAGAGGCAGCAGCTATTGGCGTAGCTATTATCAACTCCATGTCAAGCTTTGGCGGTTTTGCTGGCAATCTTGCTGTCGGGTTTATAAAGGAATCCATTTTGGGTACTACTGGCGTCTTTGTATTCCTTCTTCTTTGCGCATTAATTGCATTTTTCATGACTATCACATTAAAAATGCAAAAACAAGAAAAGCTGAAAGAAATCAAATCGGATACCGAACAGCCCGCAGAAAGTATAGTATAAGTTCATTTTAATCAAACTCAAAAACCATGTCAAAACAATCACATTAGTATGGAAAGTTGATGATTATTCCTGATTAGCAACCAGTAAAGGGGTAGCTGAAGCCCTTTTCTCAAAAGATGAATTTGATTTATGGAATCTCGTTCTCTTAGTTGATGTAGATCATCATTATTTAGAATAGTTAGTTTGTTCAACTAAACAGAAACGACATCTCTCCGGCGATTAGAAAATTCTAAAGAAAGAAGTGTTCATTTTATGAAAATCACAAGTGTTGACGTCATGAAACTTACTCAAGGAGCACCAACTGTGAAAGGAACACCTTGGAATCCAACAGTTGTTCGAATCAATACAGATGAAGGAATCAGCGGTTTTGGGGAAATTGGCCTTGCCTATGGAAATGCGGAAAAGGCACAGTTTGGAATGGCGCAAGATTTCGCAGAATTAATCATCGGCATGAATCCGATGAATAATGAAGAAATTTGGGAGAAACTGCTCAGAATGACTTTCTGGGGCATGGGGGGCGGAGGTGTCATCTTTGCTGCAATGAGTGCTATTGATATCGCGCTTTGGGATATTAGAGGAAAAAAACTCGGAGTGCCTGTTTATCAGCTTTTAGGCGGCAAGACCAACAATAAACTTAGAGCCTATGCTAGCCAGATCCAGTTCGACTGGGGGAAAGATTCACACGCCTTGGTTCAACCGGAAGAATACGCCGAAGCAACTAGAAAAGCCATGGCAGAAGGTTATACCTGCATAAAAGTGGACCCGGTCGGCTTTGACCTGGATGGCAATTGGATGGGATGGAGCAACTACGGAATTTTAGAATATAATCAGCTTAAAATTGCGGTCGATCGAGTTGCTGCAATAAGGGAAGCGGGAGGTCCTGGATTAGATATCATAATTGAATTGCATTCGCTGACAGATACTAATTCTGCTATTCAACTAGGAAGGGAATTAGAGCAATTCAGATGTTTCTATTATGAAGAACCGACTATGCCTTTAAATACAGAATCAATGAAACAAATCGCACAAAACATTCACATACCTGTAGCGAGCGGGGAGAGAATTTATAGCAGATGGGGGTATCGCCCTTTCCTTGAAAACCGCTCTTTGCAAGTTATACAACCAGACCTTGGGAACTGCGGCGGGCTTACAGAGGGTAAAAAAATCTGTGATATGGCCCATATTTATGATGCATCTGTTCAAATGCATATTTGTGGAGGGCCGCTTGCCACTGCGGCGGCTTTGCAGCTTGAAGCAGTTATTCCGAATTTCCAGATTCACGAACACCATGCAGCCGCTTTGCTGGATGAAAATATCGAACTTTGCAAATATGATTATCAACCGCAAAATGGATATTTTGAGGTTCCTGATCTCCCGGGCATTGGCCAGGAATTGAGTGAGAAAGCGATTAATACAGCTTATATTGAAACGGTTAAATGATTGGCTAGGATTATACAAAAACCAGAACAGCCCGATTGGCATGTTCTGGTTTTTCTCTTTAAGCCGCTTTTGCCGATTGCTTATATTTGCCTTTCGGAAGCAGCCAAAGAAAGGCCGCTAACAGGATTGCCATGATGATGTAGTCAACGAAGGATTGGGTTCGTTCAGTCTGACCTGTGAATTGAAAAAAATCATGGAGCGCATGAAAAATGATCATGAGTGGAAGGGCATGATGTTTTACGACCAGAGAAGCTAAAACCAGACCGATCAAAAAAGCATAGCCGATTTGCATGACAGTGTCCGCTGCAGACTGTCCGCCGACCGCATTTAAGGCGTGGGTGAAAGCAAACAGCAGGCTGGAGACAATAATCGCTTTCATTTTTCCTTTCGGCACCAGCAGTCGAAGGATAATGCCGCGAAAAAGAGTTTCCTCCACAAACCCAATCAGCAGGCTGTAAAGCAGCATATAGCCTACATAGGATATGGAAGAAAAATCGATGCCTTTAACACTGAAAAGAATGATTGCCAGAATCGCCACCAGCGGAAGATAGTCGAGTGAATCGCGGGCTGTTAGCTTGTTGAGTCTGCCATAGAAATAGGTTCCCCATTGTTTTTTAGCTAGTAAATAGATCAATAGAATAAGTGTGATGGGGATGAAGGCGAGAAAAGGCGGTTGCCAATCAGTATGCCCGCTGATCGTAATATAGGTGCCGGCGCCCACTAGTGCAATAATGAGAGCAAGTTCAATAAAAGTAATTACTAAGTAAGGTCTTTTGCTGAGCGGGGGATAAGCATGCTTTTGCAAAAATAGCCACTCCTTTTACTATAATATGGAAGTAATATTCTTCTAGTATTTCGCTTTTTTTAGAAAAGTTCCTTCACCTATTGCGATATAGGAATGTGTTCTTTTTTTATTTTATGAGTGATATAAAACAAACAGTACAGCCAATGTCAAAAGAAAACGAATAGCATGATGCCTGAGGTTTATTTTCTGATAAATAATCCGGCCATTGTACAGTGCAACAAAAATCATACCGATAAAACCAACCATAAATCCGTAATCCACATGCTGAAATCAAATGTATCGGATAGTGGAGAAGATTAAAATGGTTCCGCAGCACCCAGTCAAAAACAACGAGATAAACGGGATTTTGCTTTTTAAGGAGGCGAGTAGTAATAAACATCCATACATGCCTGCCAAAAGAGCGGCGATTAATGAAAGTACATGCATAGGGAATCAATCCTTTCCGTTGGGTTACAAACAGTAAACAATATTGGGTTTACTCCATGTCAAGGAGTGGTCACTGTGCTAATTGGAGAATTTGTAAAGGCAATGGAAACGACGCATGATACAATTCGGCACTATATTCAGCTTGAATTGCTGCAGCCAAGCTTCCAGGGCAAAAGATACCGGTTTGCTGATAAGGAAAAAAGGATTTTGAGGCGGTAGTCATGTTTAAGCGTTTGGGGCTGACGCTGCTGCAAATAAAAAGCTTGTTCCTTCTAAAAAGGGAAAAAGGCTGCGGCCACCAGGAGTTATTGATGATTGCCTATCGGATGCTTGCTGACGAGCAGAGAAAAGTAGAGAAGGAGCAAAGCCAGCTGGCTGAAAGACTGGAGGAAATAGTAGCGGGACTGGAGCAATTAAAACTGTATTTACCGAAATAAAAGATCTGTTTGAATAATGGGATTTAATAGAAAACGAACTATATGAATTTTTTCGGTGCTATCGTTCGGATTTTTTGTTGACAACTTCCTCTGGCGTTGGTACTATGGGTATAGAAATTATATAAACATTATATTTTGCTAGTCGTATATCTTTGGGAATATGGCCCAAAAGTTTCTACCAAGCTGCCGTGAACGGCTTGACTACGATGAATGAATGTCCTATCTCTATCATTAGTGTAGCTATAGGTCTGTTTATCATTGAATGTCAAGCTCCGTTCTTTTGTCAGAACGGGGCTTTTTATATGGTAAAACTCGTAAGGTATCACAACTACGAATGGTGGAGGGAAATCAAGAATGAAGAAGTATTTTCAGTTTGAACAGCTTGGAACGACCTATGGTCGGGAAGTAGTCGGCGGATTCACTACGTTCCTTGCAATGGCTTATATTTTGGTTGTTAACCCATTAACGCTGACATTGCAAAGTATCCCGGATCTTCCAGACCACTTGCGTATGGACAGTGGTGCCGTGTTCGTTGCCACAGCTCTAGCTGCTGCAGCAGGCAGTATTTTGATGGGGATTATAGCCCGATATCCGATTGCGCTCGCACCGGGTATGGGATTGAATGCGTTCTTTGCTTATACAGTTGTATTGACATACGGTATTCCTTGGCAAACAGCGTTGACAGGTGTTTTGATTTCAGGGGTTATCTTCGTTATTTTATCTTTATCCGGTATCCGTGAAAAAATTATCAACGCTATTCCGCTGGAGCTTAAGCATGCGGTCGGAGCAGGTATCGGTATTTTCATCGCCTTCATCGGCTTCCAGAATGCCGGAATTATTGTGAACGACGATGCGGTATTAGTCGGTCTTGGCGACCTGACAAAAGGCAGCACATTACTTGCGATTTTCGGATTGATCATTTCAGTCATTTTGATGACAAGAGGGTTCAAAGCAGCTATCTTTATCGGTATGATCGTTACTTCAATTGCAGGTATGATTTTTGGATTGATTGAAGTGCCTAAACAAATCGTAGGGGCTGTACCAAGCCTTGAACCTACATTCGGTGCTGCTTTTGAAGCATTCAAGCAGCCTGGCGATTTATTCTCGGGCCAGATTTTGATTGTTATTCTAACATTCTTATTCGTAGCATTCTTTGACACTGCTGGAACGTTGGTGGCGGTGGCGCAGCAAGCCGGATTGATGAAGGGCAATGAACTTCCTCGAGTAGGAAAAGGGTTATTGGCTGACTCACTTGCTATCGTAATCGGAGCAATCTTCGGTACATCTACTACTACATCATTCGTTGAATCTACAGCCGGTGTAGCAGCGGGAGCGCGCTCAGGTTTTGCGGCAATCGTAACAGGTTTATTGTTTATCCTATCGATCTTCTTCTTCCCGGTCCTGTCTGTCGTAACGTCAGCAGTTACCGCGCCGGCATTGATCATCGTCGGTGTATTGATGCTATCATCAATCAAGCATATTGAATGGGATAAATTTGAAATAGCAGTTCCTGCCTTCCTGACTGTGTCGACTATGGCATTGACTTACAGTATCGCAACAGGGATCGCAATGGGATTTGTCTTCTATCCGATCACAATGATCGTTGCAGGCAAAGGGAAAAAAGTACATCCGATCATGTATGGTTTGTTTGTAATCTTCTTGTGCTACTTCATTTTCCTAAAATAATGATATAACATGTGAACCCCGTCCATAACCAGGATGGGGTTCTTTTGCGTTCCTGAATTATCTCTTAAACTTGTAAAATTTGAAAAAATTTCATATTTCCCTGAATAGAATAGGAGTAAACTATAGAAGGAATAATTGTGAAAAAAATCACATAAATCCAGAGTTCATCTATAAAGAGGCGAATGTAAGTGGCACACTTATCGGTAGGCGGCCTTCTGCTGCGATTTATTTTTGGAGGGCTTGCTGTTGTATTATGTACAGTTGTCGGCACAAAACTTGGAGATAGAATGGGAGGCATATTTGCTGCGTTTCCTGCAGTCTTTTTGGCGGCTTTGTTGACGGCTAAGCTTGATTATGCAGGAAAAGAATTAGTAAGGCATTCCATCACTCTTTCACAAGGGGCCGTTATAGGCATGGTCATCAACATATGCATGGCCATTCTGGCGGGATTTCTGTTGAAACGGCAAGGATGGAAAAAAGGGCTGGCCAGTGCTTTACTATGCTGGTGCGCGTTATCTGTCATATCAGTTCTCTTTATTTAATAAGAGCGAGGAGAGATTTAATGATGAATAGGGACTTAGTGATCCGATTTCTGTTGGGGGGAAGCGCAGTCAGTCTCAGTTATTTAATTACAGTCTTTTCGCCATGGAAGGTGCTTGCAGGTATAATGGCGGCATTTCCTGCTGTGATGATCACTGCTGTCATTATGGTGGGCATCAAATCAGGTTCGAAAAAGGCGGCGTGTATGGCGAAAGGCTCTGTATATGGAATGATTGGCTGTTTGGTTTTCGTCATGATTGTTCTTTGGAGCCTGGAGCGCCATATTCCGTGGAGTGGGAGCATTCTGCTCGGCTTAGTTGGATGGCTGTCCAGCTCGGTTGCCATTTCATTCATTCGAGTAAAGCCGAATCGGGCATGATTTCTAGGGAGGCCCTAAAAGGATTTCCCTTTTTTCTGCTCATAAATGGGCTGTGCAATTGAATAAGAGACATTTCCATCCTTTATCATTACATACAAGTTTGGTGACGGAAGTATTAAGCATCGGGGCCTCCCAGTCTGCTGAAGGCAGCCATTCCTTAAGCAGATACGTAATGATGGCACCGTGGCTAATTACTAGAATGTTCTTGCCGGCGTGCAAACGGAGTATGTCTTGGGTTGCTGACAGTCCCCGTTCAGTTGCTTTTTCTGTTTCTTCCAAGCCGAGGTCTAATGAACGCCAGTCGGGGCCCCATTTAGCGATACGTTCAGCTTCAGTCGTACCTTCTATTAATCCTCCATTTACTTCTCTCAGCCTGGGATCGTAAAGGATGTCGATCGAGTCCAGCCGTTCTGAAATAAGTTCGGCTGTTTGCTTTGCCCGCAAAAGATCAGAGCTGTAAATCGTATGCCACTTATCGGAGCTCAGCCGTTCAGCCAGCTTTTTCCCTTGAAGGATACCTGTTTCATCCAATGGTATATCAGCGCAGCCCTGTGCCCTTCTCTCTGTATTCCATGCCGTATTTCCGTGCCGGATCAATGTGAGTGTGGTCAATATAATGTTCCTCCTTTCCATGAAATGTGTAATCTTTTTTTCAGAAATCATGGATTGTAAGCTTTGTGTGTATCATGTAAAATAGTGTAAATAAAATAATTAGATAATTCAAATAATAAAATGTAAACGCTTGCTTATTAACTAGAGGTGGAGGGATTTATAGATGAAGCATCCCTACTTAAAAGAAGAACATGAAATGTTTCGCTCATCGTTCAAAAAATTTCTTAATAAAGAGGCATATCCCTTCTATGACAAGTGGGAGAAAGAACGGATGATTCCCCGCCGGTTTTGGGAGAAGATGGGCGAGCAAGGTTTCCTCTGTCCGGATCTTCCGGAAGAATATGGCGGGAGCGAAGTGGATTGGGGTTTTTCTGTCATCATAAATGAAGAATTAGAGAAAGTCGGTTCTGGCACGGTTGGAATTGGGCTACATAATGATATAGTTGTTCCTTATATTCAATCATATGGGACAACAGCACAAAAGGAAAAATGGCTACCGTCATGTGCATCGGGTAAAACAATTACTGCTATTGCGATGACGGAGCCGGGAGCAGGCTCCGACTTGGCTGGCATTCGGACGACAGCGGCCCTTCAGGATGGGCATTATGTAGTCAATGGCCAAAAGACATTCATTACGAATGGGATTCAATCGGATTTGCTTTTGGTTGCCTGCAAGACAGATCCGAAGGCGGTGCCAGCCCATAAAGGAATCAGTTTATTGTTGGTTGAGCGTGGAGCGCCTGGTTTCAGCAGAGGAAGACAATTGGATAAAGTGGGGCTGCATTGCCAGGATACAGCTGAGCTGATATTTGAAGATTGCCTGATCCCGAAAGAAAATCTTTTGGGGGAGGAAGGGAAGGGTTTTCTATATATGATGGAAAAATTGCAGCAGGAGCGGCTGCTTGTTGCGATCGCAGCCCAAGTGTCGGCAGAGGACATGCTGTCAATGACGCTTGAATATACTAAAATGAGACAAGCATTCGGCCGTCCCATCAGTTCCTTTCAGCATTCTCAGTTTAAGCTGGCGGAGATGGCAACTGAAGTTGAGATGGGCAGAACATTCCTTGATGTGCTGATTGCAGATCATATAGCTGGGGAAGATATAGTCACAAAGGTATCGATGGCCAAATGGAAATTGACGGAAATGGCCAAACATATTGCGATGGAATGCATGCAGCTTCACGGCGGTTATGGCTATATGGAAGAATACAAGATTGCGAGAAGATTTAGGGATATTCCGGTGGCCAGTATCTATGCGGGGACAAATGAAATCATGAAAAAAATCATTGCCAAAAATATGGGCTTATAAATAGGGGGATAAAGGAGGGTTTTCATGAGAGAAGCTGTAATAGTGGAAGGTGTAAGAACTCCGGTCGGGAAGAGGAATGGGTTTCTGAAGGAGATTCGGTCTGAGGATCTGGCCGCAGCTGCCATTAAAGAATTATTGAAGCGCGCCCAATTAGAGGGGAAATACGTTGAGGATGTTATTTTGGGCTGTGTGTCCCAAGTCGGTGAGCAGGCAGGAGACATCGCGAGAACAGCAGCATTGATTGCTGGGCTGCCTATAGAAGTTCCGGGCGCGACAGTCGATCGCCAATGCGGGTCCAGCCAGCAAGCGATCCATTTTGCTGCGCAGGCTATTCTAGCGGGTGATATGGACATAGTCATAGCTGGAGGAGTTGAAAATATGTCCCGTGTTCCGATGGGGTCTAATTATCAGGGAGCCACCCCGAGTGAGTCGTTGAAAAAGCGATATGAAATCATCAACCAAGGCCTTTCTGCGGAAAGGATCGCTGAAACGTATGGATTCACAAGGGTAGAACTGGATGAGTACGCGCTGAAGAGCCATAAAAAGGCTATCCTTGCCCAAGAGCAAGGGAAATTCAAAGATGAAATAATGCCGATGCAAGTAGCTGATGCGGAAGGCAATGCCATAACAATAGATGAAGATGCAGGACCGAGAAGAGAATCTACTATGGAAGCGTTAAGCCAGTTGAAGCCGGCTTTCACGGAAAATGGCATGATCCATGCGGGCAATGCAAGCCAAATAAGCGATGGAGCGGCTGCTTTACTGATCATGGAACGAAGCAAAGCAGAAAAAATGGGCTTGAAACCAAGATTCATCATTAAGACAAGAGTGGTTGTAGGATCGGATCCAACCCTAATGCTTACCGGCCCCATTCCGGCTACTGAAAAAGCATTGAAGAAATCTGGGCTTTCATTACATGACATAGATGTGTTTGAAGTCAATGAAGCATTTGCTTCTGTGCCGCTTGCCTGGTTGAAGGCCATAGGAGCTGATCCGGAAAAGCTGAACCCATGCGGGGGGGCGATTGCGCTCGGCCATCCGCTCGGTGCAAGCGGCGCTAGATTGATGGTCACCATGATGAATGAGCTGGAGCGAACAGGAGGGAGGTATGGATTGCAAACGATGTGCGAAGGCAATGGGATGGCCAATGCGACTATTATAGAACGCATCTGATGGGAAGGCGCATCGGCTGTAATGAAGGGCCAATTCAATTGGGGAGCTGAGAGATATGGGTGTAACAATAGGCGATGTTTTTGATATGACTGTAAGAAAATATCCGGAAAAACAGGCATTAATAGATGTAAGGAGCGGGAGTTCCTATACGTACGCGGAGTGGAACAGCCATGTGTCAGCCCTTGCTGCTGCGCTTTTGAAGGAAGGGGTGAGTAAAGGCGACCGTGTCACAACCTTCTTGTATAATCGCGAAGAACTGGCAAGCGCCTATTTTGCCTGCGCAAAAATCGGAGCGGTATTCAATCCAGTCAATTTCCGGCTGATGGCGGAGGAATTGGCGTATATTCTTGAAGACGCATCCCCTAAAGTGGTGATTTTTGAAGAGGCGTTGGAATCCATTATCGCTTCAATCGAACATCGGTTTGGACAGACTTCCTTCTGGATGTGCGATGGGGAAACACCTGCTTATGCCCAGTCTTATTGGCGTAATGTGTCTGCGGCAAGCGATCCCCTGATTGGGGAGCCGGTAGATGAAAATGATGATTACGCAATTATGTATACAAGCGGAACAACGGGAAGACCGAAAGGGGTTGTCCATAGCCACCGGGAAATGATTGAACAAAGTATGCTGGTTATCCAGGCGACTGAATTGCATGAGGATGACAGGGGGCTGACATTTGCGCCGATGTTTCATTGTGCCGAATTGCATTGTGCTTTTTTGCCGCGCGTCCATGTCGGTGCGACGAATATCATCATGCATCAATTCCAGCCTGCCCAGGCACTTGAGCAGATTGAAAAAGAGAAGGTCACCAAATTTTTTGCTGCCCCGACGATGTGGAATATGCTACTGCAACAGGAATTCAAAAACTATGATTTGAGCTCGCTGCAATTGGGTTTATATGGGGCAGCCCCCATGGCCCCTGTGCTTGTCCATGCTTGCCGTGAGCATTTTAAGGTGAAACTGGTCCAAGCATATGGCATGACAGAGATGGGGCCGGCCATCGCATTTTTGCCGGAAGCAGACCAATTGAGGAAGTCCGGGTCGGCCGGCAAAGCCATCCTCAACCATGAAATTCGGATTGTGCATCCGAGTGAGGATGGCCCTTCCGATCCCGATGATGCGGTCCGGCCAGGAATGACCGGAGAGATTATCGTAAAGGGCCCTTGCATGATGAAGAGATATTTCAATAAAGAAGAAGCGACTGATAAAGCGTTGTATCAGGGATGGTACCATACAGGCGATATCGGTTACCTCGATGAGGAAGGGTATCTGTGGGTGAAGGACCGTGTAGACGATATGATCATCAGCGGCGGAGAAAATGTGTATCCAAGGGAGGTAGAGGATCTATTGCATGAACACCCTGATGTGCTGGATGCGGCCGTACTTGGACAGCCGGATGAAACATGGGGAGAACGTGTCATTGCATTTGTGGTGCCTAAAAAAGAAGGGTTGGCCCCTTCTGATTTAGAGGAGTTCTGCCTGAACAGCGATAAGCTTGCTAAGTTTAAGCGCCCAAGGATGTATATCATAACGGATAGTCTGCCGAGGAATGCCAGCGGAAAAATCCAAAAGTTCCTATTGAGAAACCAATTGGAACAGTTTGCCGATGGCAGCGCAGCAATAGAATAGTCCGACCCATATTATCTATAATAGTTCCTTTAGTAAACGTTCCGCCAATATGAAAGGGGTAATGAAAGTATGATGAATATGCCTTTGACAGTCGGTTCACTTTTAGAAAGAGCAGAAAGGTTCTATAGCAAGAAACAGGTTATTTCCAGGACGCATGCAGGCATTCAACGATTTACCTATAAAGAAACGGGGGAGCGGACAAGAAAGCTGGCGCATGCTTTAGAAAAGCTCGGCGTTGCAAAAGGAGACCGTGTCGGGACGCTTGCTTGGAATCACCATCGCCATTTGGAGGCCTATTTTGCTGCTCCGGGTATTGGCGCTGTCCTCCATACCATCAATATCAGGCTCGCGCCAGAGCAAATTTCTTTTATCATCAACCATGCTGAAGATCGTATCCTCTTAATAGATATTGATTTAGTGCCTCTAGTCGAAAAACTTCAATCTGGCCTGCCAAAGGTCAAAGCGTTTATCATTATGAATGATGGTACATCCCTGCCAGAAACAACGTTATCGCCTGCTTATTCATATGAAGCATTATTGGAGGAAAGTAATCCTGCACATCCCTTCAGAAAGGATTTGGATGAAAATGACCCGGCCGGTTTGTGCTATACGTCGGCCACAACTGGAAATCCTAAGGGTGTAGTCTACTCCCATAGGGGAATAGTCCTCCATTCGTTTGCCCTTGGGCTTGCTGATACAACGGCTATTTCTGAGAAAGATGTTGCTATGCCGGTTGTACCGATGTTTCATGTGAATGCATGGGGAATGCCGTTTGCCTCGGCGTGGTTTGGCACTACACAAGTACTACCTGGACCGCAATTCACCCCAAAAGTGCTTGCCGAGTTAATTGAAAGTGAAAAAGTGACCATTACGGCAGGGGTTCCGACCATTTGGCTAGGGCTTCTGAATGAGTTGGAAAAAGGATCGTATGATCTATCTTCGTTAAGGAGCATCCTATGTGGAGGGTCAGCAGCGCCGAAAGGGATGATCGCAGCTTTTGAAAAGAAGTACAATATCCCTTTTGCTCATGCTTATGGCATGACGGAAACAACGCCGCTCGCCATGATTTCTACTATTAAAAGCTATCAGGAAGAGTCGGTTGATGAGGCGGAAAGGCTGGAGCTTAAAAGTAAGCAGGGTTTATTGGTCCCGGGGCTTGAAATGAAAGTGATTGGTGCAGAGGGGGAAGTCGAATGGAACGGCAAGGAAATGGGAGAATTGCTGATAAGGGGTCCATGGATAGCGGATGAGTATTATAAAGATGAGCGAACGGCAGATTCTTTTAAAGATGGCTGGTTATGTACAGGTGACGTAGTAACAGTAGATCAAGAAGGAAACGTTAAAATTGTCGACCGTACCAAAGATTTGATCAAGAGTGGCGGAGAATGGATTTCATCTGTTGATCTAGAAAATGCCATTATGTCGCATGAAGCCGTGTTTGAAGCATGTGTAGTAGCGGTGCCAGATCCAAGATGGCAAGAACGGCCGATTGCTTGTGTTGTGGTAAAGGATGCATATAAAGACAAGGTGGCGAAGGAGGATATTATAGAGCATCTGTCTTCTTTGGTGGCGAAATGGACGCTGCCTGATGAAGTGTTGTTTATGGAAGAGATCCCTAAAACATCTGTAGGGAAATTTCTGAAGGCAAAACTAAGGGATCAGGTGAAAGGGCTTGTGGCAGATAAAGCTTAATTTAATTTCTGAATACTCTTTTATTATTATATATGGTTGACCTGCCGGGGTGTATGGTGGTATTATCAATCTTGCACCTCGGAAAAACACATTTTGAAGATAAACGTCTGAAAAGAAAACTTTAAAAAAGTGTTGACATAAAAGGTTGCTAGATGATATATTAATAGAGTTGCTGCTAAGCGACGAAAAAACTTTTTAAAAAAGTTGTTGACATAAACTTCACATCATGTTATGATATAAAAGTTGTGTCAAACAACAACATGTTCTTTGAAAACTAAACAAGACAACACGTCAACGTTAATTCTAAACGAAGTTCCAACAGAGTTGGAACAAACAAGTTTTATTTTATGAGCAAGTCAAACACTTATTGGAGAGTTTGATCCTGGCTCAGGACGAACGCTGGCGGCGTGCCTAATACATGCAAGTCGAGCGGACAGAAGGGAGCTTGCTCCCGGAAGTCAGCGGCGGACGGGTGAGTAACACGTGGGCAACCTGCCTATAAGACTGGGATAACTCCGGGAAACCGGGGCTAATACCGGATAGTTTCTTCCTCCACATGGAGGAAGAGGGAAAGATGGTTTCGGCTATCACTTATAGATGGGCCCGCGGTGCATTAGCTAGTTGGTAAGGTAACGGCTTACCAAGGCAACGATGCATAGCCGACCTGAGAGGGTGATCGGCCACACTGGGACTGAGACACGGCCCAGACTCCTACGGGAGGCAGCAGTAGGGAATCTTCCGCAATGGACGAAAGTCTGACGGAGCAACGCCGCGTGAACGAAGAAGGCCTTCGGGTCGTAAAGTTCTGTTGTTAGGGAAGAACAAGTACCAGAGTAACTGCTGGTACCTTGACGGTACCTAACCAGAAAGCCACGGCTAACTACGTGCCAGCAGCCGCGGTAATACGTAGGTGGCAAGCGTTGTCCGGAATTATTGGGCGTAAAGCGCGCGCAGGCGGTCCTTTAAGTCTGATGTGAAAGCCCACGGCTCAACCGTGGAGGGTCATTGGAAACTGGGGGACTTGAGTACAGAAGAGGAAAGCGGAATTCCAAGTGTAGCGGTGAAATGCGTAGATATTTGGAGGAACACCAGTGGCGAAGGCGGCTTTCTGGTCTGTAACTGACGCTGAGGCGCGAAAGCGTGGGGAGCAAACAGGATTAGATACCCTGGTAGTCCACGCCGTAAACGATGAGTGCTAAGTGTTAGAGGGTTTCCGCCCTTTAGTGCTGCAGCAAACGCATTAAGCACTCCGCCTGGGGAGTACGGTCGCAAGACTGAAACTCAAAGGAATTGACGGGGGCCCGCACAAGCGGTGGAGCATGTGGTTTAATTCGAAGCAACGCGAAGAACCTTACCAGGTCTTGACATCCTCTGACACTCCTAGAGATAGGACGTTCCCCTTCGGGGGACAGAGTGACAGGTGGTGCATGGTTGTCGTCAGCTCGTGTCGTGAGATGTTGGGTTAAGTCCCGCAACGAGCGCAACCCTTGATCTTAGTTGCCAGCATTCAGTTGGGCACTCTAAGGTGACTGCCGGTGACAAACCGGAGGAAGGTGGGGATGACGTCAAATCATCATGCCCCTTATGACCTGGGCTACACACGTGCTACAATGGATGGTACAAAGGGCAGCGAAACCGCGAGGTTTAGCCAATCCCATAAAGCCATTCTCAGTTCGGATTGCAGGCTGCAACTCGCCTGCATGAAGCCGGAATCGCTAGTAATCGCGGATCAGCATGCCGCGGTGAATACGTTCCCGGGCCTTGTACACACCGCCCGTCACACCACGAGAGTTTGTAACACCCGAAGTCGGTGGGGTAACCTTTATGGAGCCAGCCGCCTAAGGTGGGACAGATGATTGGGGTGAAGTCGTAACAAGGTAGCCGTATCGGAAGGTGCGGCTGGATCACCTCCTTTCTAAGGAAATTAGAAGAATGTTACGTGACTGTCTTGTTTAGTTTTGAGAGAGCATCATCTTTCTCAAAACTCAGTTGGATCAGCTTAGGCTGGCCGACAACATTGTTCCTTGAAAACTAGATAACAGTAAAGTAAACAAACACACCAAGTAACACCATCATTTCTTGCGAAATGATTTGAAGTACGCTTTGTACAACAAAGCGCCACTGACCATAATGGTTAAGTTAGAAAGGGCGCACGGTGGATGCCTTGGCACTAGGAGCCGATGAAGGACGGGACTAACACCGATATGCTTTGGGGAGCTGTAAGTAAGCTTTGATCCAGAGATTTCCGAATGGGGAAACCCACTGTTCGTAATGGAACAGTATCCTTACCTGAATACATAGGGTATGGAAGGCAGACCCGGGGAACTGAAACATCTAAGTACCCGGAGGAAGAGAAAGCAAACGCGATTTCCTGAGTAGCGGCGAGCGAAACGGAAGATAGCCCAAACCGAAAGGCTTGCCTTTCGGGGTTGTAGGACACTCTATATGGAGTTACAAAGGAACGGGGTAGATGAAGAGGCATGGAAAGGCCTGTCAAAGAAGGTAACAACCCTGTAGTCGAAACTTCGTTCCCTCTTGAGTGGATCCTGAGTACGGCGGGACACGAGGAATCCCGTCGGAAGCAGGGAGGACCATCTCCCAAGGCTAAATACTACCTAGTGACCGATAGTGAACCAGTACCGTGAGGGAAAGGTGAAAAGCACCCCGGGAGGGGAGTGAAATAGACCCTGAAACCGTGTGCCTACAAGTAGTCAGAGCTCATTCATGAGTGATGGCGTGCCTTTTGTAGAATGAACCGGCGAGTTACGATTACATGCAAGGTTAAGTTGAAGAGACGGAGCCGCAGCGAAAGCGAGTCTGAATAGGGCGAATGAGTATGTGGTCGTAGACCCGAAACCAGGTGATCTACCCATGTCCAGGGTGAAGTTCAGGTAACACTGAATGGAGGCCCGAACCCACGCACGTTGAAAAGTGCGGGGATGAGGTGTGGGTAGCGGAGAAATTCCAATCGAACCTGGAGATAGCTGGTTCTCTCCGAAATAGCTTTAGGGCTAGCCTCGATTGTTAGAGTCTTGGAGGTAGAGCACTGATTGGACTAGGGGCCCTCATCGGGTTACCGAATTCAGTCAAACTCCGAATGCCAAAGACTTATCATCGGGAGTCAGACTGCGAGTGATAAGATCCGTAGTCAAGAGGGAAACAGCCCAGACCACCAGCTAAGGTCCCAAAGTATACGTTAAGTGGAAAAGGATGTGGAGTTGCTTAGACAACCAGGATGTTGGCTTAGAAGCAGCCACCATTTAAAGAGTGCGTAATAGCTCACTGGTCGAGTGACTCTGCGCCGAAAATGTACCGGGGCTAAACGTATCACCGAAGCTGTGGATGCATACCGTATGGTATGCGTGGTAGGAGAGCGTTCTAAGTGCTGTGAAGTCAGACCGGAAGGACTGGTGGAGCGCTTAGAAGTGAGAATGCCGGTATGAGTAGCGAAAGAAGGGTGAGAATCCCTTCCACCGAATGCCTAAGGTTTCCTGAGGAAGGCTCGTCCGCTCAGGGTTAGTCGGGACCTAAGCCGAGGCCGAAAGGCGTAGGCGATGGACAACAGGTTGATATTCCTGTACCACCTCTTTATCGTTTGAGCAATGGAGGGACGCAGTAAGATAGAGTAAGCGCACTGTTGGATATGTGCGTCTAAGCAGTTAGGCTGGCAATGAGGCAAATCCCATTGCCGTGAAGGCGGAGCTGTGATAGCGAGGGAAATTTAGTACCGAAGTTCTTGATTCTACACTGCCAAGAAAAGCTTCTAGCGAGATAAAAGGTGCCCGTACCGCAAACCGACACAGGTAGGCGAGGAGAGAATCCTAAGGTGTGCGAGAGAACTCTCGTTAAGGAACTCGGCAAAATGACCCCGTAACTTCGGGAGAAGGGGTGCTCTGGTAGGGTGCAAGCCCGAGAGAGCCGCAGTGAATAGGCCCAGGCGACTGTTTAGCAAAAACACAGGTCTCTGCGAAGCCGCAAGGCGAAGTATAGGGGCTGACGCCTGCCCGGTGCTGGAAGGTTAAGAGGAGAGGTTAGCGCAAGCGAAGCTTTGAATCGAAGCCCCAGTAAACGGCGGCCGTAACTATAACGGTCCTAAGGTAGCGAAATTCCTTGTCGGGTAAGTTCCGACCCGCACGAAAGGCGTAACGATCTGGGCACTGTCTCAACGAGAGACTCGGTGAAATTATAGTACCTGTGAAGATGCAGGTTACCCGCGACAGGACGGAAAGACCCCGTGGAGCTTTACTGCAGCCTGATATTGAATTTTGGTACAGCTTGTACAGGATAGGTAGGAGCCTTTGAAGCCGGAGCGCTAGCTTCGGTGGAGGCGTCGGTGGGATACTACCCTGGTTGTATTGAAATTCTAACCCGCACCCCTTATCGGGGTGGGAGACAGTGTCAGGCGGGCAGTTTGACTGGGGCGGTCGCCTCCTAAAATGTAACGGAGGCGCCCAAAGGTTCCCTCAGAATGGTTGGAAATCATTCGTAGAGTGCAAAGGCATAAGGGAGCTTGACTGCGAGACCTACAAGTCGAGCAGGGACGAAAGTCGGGCTTAGTGATCCGGTGGTTCCGCATGGAAGGGCCATCGCTCAACGGATAAAAGCTACCCCGGGGATAACAGGCTTATCTCCCCCAAGAGTCCACATCGACGGGGAGGTTTGGCACCTCGATGTCGGCTCATCGCATCCTGGGGCTGTAGTCGGTCCCAAGGGTTGGGCTGTTCGCCCATTAAAGCGGTACGCGAGCTGGGTTCAGAACGTCGTGAGACAGTTCGGTCCCTATCCGTCGCGGGCGTAGGAAATTTGAGAGGAGCTGTCCTTAGTACGAGAGGACCGGGATGGACGCACCTCTGGTGTACCAGTTGTCTTGCCAAAGGCATCGCTGGGTAGCTATGTGCGGACGGGATAAGTGCTGAAAGCATCTAAGCATGAAGCCCCCCTCAAGATGAGATTTCCCATAGCGTCAAGCTAGTAAGACCCCTGAGAGATGATCAGGTTGATAGGTTCGAGATGGAAGTGTGGCGACACATGGAGTTGACGGATACTAATCGGTCGAGGACTTAACCAAATTGTTGTTTGATTTACTTTTGACTCTGTTATCTAGTTTTGAAGGAATAACATTCCTTTATATGTCTGGTAATGATGGCGAAGAGGCCACACCCGTTCCCATTCCGAACACGGAAGTTAAGCTCTTCAGCGCCGATGGTAGTTGGGGGGTTCCCCCTGTGAGAGTAGGACGTTGCCAGGCAACACAAAGATCAGCGATTGCGCTGGTCTTTTTTGTTATTTAAAAACTAATAGAAGGAAAGTCTTGATTGTATACTTAGAATAAAAAGATGGGTTGATGGTCAATTTTTATAATAAGAATGTTAACATAGTAGCCTTAAGCCAGTAGAAATCGCAGGATAATAATTATTGAAGAGCAATTATTGTTAAAGAATAGGTTAGCTACATAATATCAGGATAAGAAGTTAGTAATAAAGGAACAGTAGAAAAAAACATTCCGATTAAATTAAGTAGATGTTTACTGCACTACAAAAATCAACAAATTTCTTTATTAATCGACCAGAAGAATATAATTTTCTTTTTTGAACAAAAATAGATTGAATTTAAGGATTTTATAAGAAATATGATGTAAGCTTGGTAGTGAAAAAGGTTTTTATACATATTAGGTATTTAATACAGGACTTAAATTCCTATATAAAGAAAATATGTACAAAAATATCTGACCTTTGAATGGTTTTTTCTGATTTACAAAGAATTTCAATCGAAATTTGTCGAGAACCATGTATAATGTAACAATGTAAGATTATTTGTTTAAATAAGGGAGGAAAAGCATGATGGAATGGGCTTTAGCCATTTTATTTGGTGCAGCGATTGTGTTGCTCATTTTATCTTTTTCAATATCTAATAAAAAGTCAAAAGAACAAGAAGAAGAGAATAATGCTTATTATGCAACCATTATGAAAGAACTAAAAGATTTACAGGATAAGACTAGAGATATTGAATTGGATATAGAAATCATTGCTCAAGAGGCCGGGATGAAGCTGTCTCCGGAGGAACGGGTTAAATTAAGAGAAGCAGTAGATATGCATAGACGCAAATATTCGACTGAATCAATTGCCAAGAAGATAGAATTGAGTGAAAGCGAAGTCAAAAGAATGCTTGCTCCGTACGTGAAACCGAAAGTTGTAAGGGGAGAGGTTACCAATGACAGCTAAATCAATCCGTTTCTTCGCTCTTGGTATTCTGGTAGCTGCGGGTATTTGCGGTATTGTTTATTTACTTGGATCTGATTCAGGTTCAGCAAAAAGCCAGCCAAAGGTAAAAGCTCCTTCGGTTGAAAAAATGAAAGAAAACCTTAATGAGGAAGGCTATTTAGTGTTTACTGAAGATGAACTTCAAAATAAGCTGGCTACTGCTAAGTCTGAGGCTAAAGCCGAAGCAGAAAAAGCAAACAGCAAACAGCCTGATAGCAATAAAGCGGATGGATCTGAAAAAGTAGTTTACCGAACTATTTTGACAGTTACTTCTGGAATGACCAGCATTGATGTTGGTGAAGCTCTGGCGAAAGCCCACATAATTAGCAATGGTAAAACTTTTTCAGATGCTGTCGAACGTAAAAGGTTATCCAAGAGTTTACGTCCAGGAACATTTGAAATTAGAAGCGATATGACTATTGAACAGATAGTAGGTTTGATTTTCAGAGGAAATTAAAAAAAGCAGCCTTTTACAAGGCTGCTTTTTTTGTGAAAAGAAAATCTTCGGAATAGCTTCCTATTTTTTTATTAATGAAAATGTGAAAGATCCTTGTATAGAATTGCATATAATCAAATGATTTTAAATGAAAACTACGGGGGGCAGCGTATCTTTTGTTTCTTTTTCTCAACACGATTTAAATAATAGGAAGGTTAGGAAGGTAAGGAGGGTTAATTAAAAAATTCGATTTCTGAGGTCTAACGAGAAGGAAAACACTTTGTTGTTGGCTTATATATGCTGGCTGGGAATTATAAATTGGCAACTCCTTTAATATAAATCAAATAAATTGGTGATAAACTAATATTTTTATTGACTTTATGTTATTTAAGGTGATATTATTATAAATGTTCTTTAGAAGAAATGGCAGTTTAAAAGATTTGAACCAACAACTTTTAAAAAAAGTTATTGACTCTAGAGAATAAAAATGATATATTAATAAAGTTGCTGCTAAGCAACAAAGAAACTTTTCAAAAAAGTTGTTGACATAGACTTCACATCATGTTATGATATAAAAGTTGCGTCAAACAACAACATGTTCTTTGAAAACTAAACAAGACAACACGTCAACGTTAATTCTAAACGAAGTTCCAACAGAGTTGGAACAAACAAGTTTTATTTTATGAGCAAGTCAAACACTTATTGGAGAGTTTGATCCTGGCTCAGGACGAACGCTGGCGGCGTGCCTAATACATGCAAGTCGAGCGGACAGAAGGGAGCTTGCTCCCGGAAGTCAGCGGCGGACGGGTGAGTAACACGTGGGCAACCTGCCTATAAGACTGGGATAACTCCGGGAAACCGGGGCTAATACCGGATAGTTTCTTCCTTCACATGAGGGAAGAGGGAAAGATGGTTTCGGCTATCACTTATAGATGGGCCCGCGGTGCATTAGCTAGTTGGTAAGGTAACGGCTTACCAAGGCAACGATGCATAGCCGACCTGAGAGGGTGATCGGCCACACTGGGACTGAGACACGGCCCAGACTCCTACGGGAGGCAGCAGTAGGGAATCTTCCGCAATGGACGAAAGTCTGACGGAGCAACGCCGCGTGAACGAAGAAGGCCTTCGGGTCGTAAAGTTCTGTTGTTAGGGAAGAACAAGTACCAGAGTAACTGCTGGTACCTTGACGGTACCTAACCAGAAAGCCACGGCTAACTACGTGCCAGCAGCCGCGGTAATACGTAGGTGGCAAGCGTTGTCCGGAATTATTGGGCGTAAAGCGCGCGCAGGCGGTCCTTTAAGTCTGATGTGAAAGCCCACGGCTCAACCGTGGAGGGTCATTGGAAACTGGGGGACTTGAGTACAGAAGAGGAAAGCGGAATTCCAAGTGTAG
>NZ_JBDFMI010000006.1:977237-1247237 GCF_047238185.1 Bacillus kalamii
ACAACAGGTTGATATTCCTGTACCACCTCTTTATCGTTTGAGCAATGGAGGGACGCAGTAAGATAGAGTAAGCGCACTGTTGGATATGTGCGTCTAAGCAGTTAGGCTGGCAATGAGGCAAATCCCATTGCCGTGAAGGCGGAGCTGTGATAGCGAGGGAAATTTAGTACCGAAGTTCTTGATTCTACACTGCCAAGAAAAGCTTCTAGCGAGATAAAAGGTGCCCGTACCGCAAACCGACACAGGTAGGCGAGGAGAGAATCCTAAGGTGTGCGAGAGAACTCTCGTTAAGGAACTCGGCAAAATGACCCCGTAACTTCGGGAGAAGGGGTGCTCTGGTAGGGTGCAAGCCCGAGAGAGCCGCAGTGAATAGGCCCAGGCGACTGTTTAGCAAAAACACAGGTCTCTGCGAAGCCGCAAGGCGAAGTATAGGGGCTGACGCCTGCCCGGTGCTGGAAGGTTAAGAGGAGAGGTTAGCGCAAGCGAAGCTTTGAATCGAAGCCCCAGTAAACGGCGGCCGTAACTATAACGGTCCTAAGGTAGCGAAATTCCTTGTCGGGTAAGTTCCGACCCGCACGAAAGGCGTAACGATCTGGGCACTGTCTCAACGAGAGACTCGGTGAAATTATAGTACCTGTGAAGATGCAGGTTACCCGCGACAGGACGGAAAGACCCCGTGGAGCTTTACTGCAGCCTGATATTGAATTTTGGTACAGCTTGTACAGGATAGGTAGGAGCCTTTGAAGCCGGAGCGCTAGCTTCGGTGGAGGCGTCGGTGGGATACTACCCTGGTTGTATTGAAATTCTAACCCGCACCCCTTATCGGGGTGGGAGACAGTGTCAGGCGGGCAGTTTGACTGGGGCGGTCGCCTCCTAAAATGTAACGGAGGCGCCCAAAGGTTCCCTCAGAATGGTTGGAAATCATTCGTAGAGTGCAAAGGCATAAGGGAGCTTGACTGCGAGACCTACAAGTCGAGCAGGGACGAAAGTCGGGCTTAGTGATCCGGTGGTTCCGCATGGAAGGGCCATCGCTCAACGGATAAAAGCTACCCCGGGGATAACAGGCTTATCTCCCCCAAGAGTCCACATCGACGGGGAGGTTTGGCACCTCGATGTCGGCTCATCGCATCCTGGGGCTGTAGTCGGTCCCAAGGGTTGGGCTGTTCGCCCATTAAAGCGGTACGCGAGCTGGGTTCAGAACGTCGTGAGACAGTTCGGTCCCTATCCGTCGCGGGCGCAGGAAATTTGAGAGGAGCTGTCCTTAGTACGAGAGGACCGGGATGGACGCACCTCTGGTGTACCAGTTGTCTTGCCAAAGGCATCGCTGGGTAGCTATGTGCGGACGGGATAAGTGCTGAAAGCATCTAAGCATGAAGCCCCCCTCAAGATGAGATTTCCCATAGCGTCAAGCTAGTAAGACCCCTGAGAGATGATCAGGTTGATAGGTTCGAGATGGAAGTGTGGCGACACATGGAGTTGACGGATACTAATCGGTCGAGGACTTAACCAAATTGTTGTTTGATTTACTTTTGACTCTGTTATCTAGTTTTGAAGGAATAACATTCCTTTATATGTCTGGTAATGATGGCGAAGAGGCCACACCCGTTCCCATTCCGAACACGGAAGTTAAGCTCTTCAGCGCCGATGGTAGTTGGGGGTTTCCCCCTGTGAGAGTAGGACGTTGCCAGGCAACACAAAGATCAGCGATCGCGCTGGTCTTTTTTTATCTTTTATTTATTTTAGAATAACAATTTGTTATTACTATAAAAATAAAAATAAAAAAAATATAAGTAAACACTTGAAAAAAATATAAAAAGTATTATAATCATTATTATATTAATAATATGTCTGGTAATGATGGCGAAGAGGTCACACCCGTTTCCATTCCGAACACGGAAGTTAAGCTCTTCAGCGCCGATGGTAGTTGGGGGTTTCCCCCTGTGAGAGTAGGACATTGCCAGGCACGGAAGAGATCAGTGTAAATGAGCACTGGTCTTTTTTGTATTCATTTTTAATTGTGAATTTAATATGGTATATAATGCTGACAATGATTATAGATATTGTTGGAATTTTCTGGAATGATCAGGATAGATGAGAAGCCTATCTTAAGAGCCTGTGAGTAAATAAATAAGTAAACGCAAAAAAGGTGGATGGCCAAATAGTTTATGTAGGTAAAGAAAAGGGTTTCCTTATTAATTTAGGACATCCTTTTCTTTGCCTTTTGGGCTTTTACTGTGAATCTGGGCCAACAAGCCTTCAACACAGCACAATCATTTTAGGCAACACTAACAGAGCCCGGGGCAATAGAGTGTACGTTAAACATTCCTTTTTTAAATTTTGAGGGCAATAAATAAAACAATTGGGTGTAGAGAATAATAAATAGTAGCCGCGTTGAAATAGAATGAATGAATTTGAATGTTTTTGATACAAATATGATATTTAATGATTGTTTTTGAATGAAAGTGATTGATTTTGGCTGTTTTATATCCTATACTATGTGTAGCGAATGAGGATAAAGGAGTGAGTGTATGTTAACGGCTGAACGTCATCACATAATTCTTGAGCAATTGAGTGAGCATGGAGTGGTTGAACTGCAATGTTTAGTCCAGACAACTGATTCATCAGAATCAACTATCCGTAGAGATTTGGCTTTACTCGAGGAAAAAGGGTTGCTGAAGCGAATACATGGAGGCGCTACACTTCCTTATTCTAAAATTGATGAACCGGACATGCAGGATAAATCAACCAAAAACCTTCAGGATAAGAAACTGATTGCTGAATATGCGGTTGGCTTAATCCGGGATGGCGATTGCATTTATCTGGACGCCGGAAGCACCTTATCGGAAATGCTGCCTTATCTGAAAGAAAAAAAGGTGGTCGTTGTTACCAATGGATTGATGCATATCGATTCGTTGATTGCTTCCAAAATAACTTCTTATCTATTAGGCGGCCGTATTAAAGGAAATACAAAAGCCATAGTAGGATCGGTTGCGCAGGAAAATCTGAAGCAATACCGATTTGATAAATGTTTCTTGGGTATGAACGGAATTGATCCCCAATTAGGATTCACGACACCGGATCCGGAAGAAGGAGCCCTTAAACGAATAGCGATGGACTTAGCAGAAGAAGCGTTTGTCCTGGCAGATAAAACAAAATTTAATGATACGTTTTTCTCGAAGGTAGGAGAAGTGGCGGAAGCTACAATCATTACAGCAAATATTGATCATAAGCTTCAGAAGGCTTATCAAGAGAAAACCAAAATAAAGGTTGTGACAACATGATATACACAGTAACGCTTAACCCTTCAATCGATTTTATCGTTGAAGTAGATGATTTTAAATTGGACCATTTAAACCGAATGGACCGTGAAAGCAAATTTGCAGGCGGTAAAGGAATTAATGTATCGCGTGTATTGGCGCATATCGGGATACAATCAAAAGCGCTTGGATTTCTTGGCGGTTTTACCGGCGGCTTCATCCAAGATACTTTGGAAGAGGAAGGTATACAGGCAGACTTTGTAAAGGTATCAGAAGATACGCGTATTAACATAAAGCTTAAAACAGGCAAGGAAACGGAGATCAACGGCCAGGGACCGAATTTGTCTGCTGAAAATATGGATGAGCTTATGAAAAAGCTGGATGTGCTGAAGGACGGCGACATTCTTGTCTTGGCGGGGAGCATACCTCCTTCATTGCCAAAAACACTGTATTCGGAGTTAACGGCTGCATTCAGTAAGCGTGGAGTAAAAGTGGTGGTCGATGCAGGCGGTTCCGTCTTGGCAGAAGTATTGAAAGATCATCCTTTCTTGGTGAAACCGAATCACCACGAGTTAAGTGAGTTATTTGGGACAGAAATCACCACTGTAGAAGATGTCATCCCTTTTGGCCGCAAAGTGGTCGAAATGGGTGCCCAAAATGTTATTGTGTCAATGGCAGGTGACGGAGCGTTGCTTTTCACAGGCGGAGAGGTGTATACAGCCACAATTCCAAAAGGGAAGGTCCGCAACTCCGTTGGGGCAGGTGACTCGCTTGTTGCTGGATTCATCGGTACGTATTCACAAGAACATGATTTCGTAAAGGCTTTCCAGGTAGCAGTCGCTACAGGGAGTGCTACAGCATTCAGTGATGATTTGGCATCGAAAGAAAAAATCGATTCTTTATTGAATCAAGTAAAAATCGAAAAAATACAAGGTTAAGGTGGTATTGAACATCATGAGGATAACAGATTTATTGAAAAAAGATACCGTCATCATTAATCTTTCCGCTAACACGAAAGCAGAAGCGATTGATGAAATGGCGACGAAATTATATGAAGCAGGTCGTTTGAACAGCCTAGAAGGATACAAGGAAGCGATTCTGGCTCGCGAAGCGCAAAGTACGACTGGAATCGGAGAAGGGATTGCCATCCCGCATGCAAAGACGGATGCAGTAAAAACGCCGGCTATTTTGTTCGCTAAATCATCTGAAGGCGTTGATTATGAATCATTAGATGGCCAGCCAGCTCACTTGCTGTTTATGATTGCAGCAAGCGCAGGCGCAAACAATGAACATTTGGAGACTCTATCACGTTTGTCTTCATTATTGATGGATACAGCATTTCGCCAAGAATTGCTTAATGCCAAGACGCCTGATGAAGTCATTGCTATTATCGATAAAAAAGAAACAGAAGAAGATGGGGAAGAAGAAGCAGTTGCCGAAACTTCTGCAAATGAAACTCTTGTACTAGCGGTTACAGCTTGCCCGACAGGAATTGCGCATACGTATATGGCAGCAGATGCGCTAAAAGCAAAAGCCAAGGAGAGAGGCATTGCATTCAAAGTTGAAACAAATGGATCTACTGGGGTAAAAGGCAAGTTAACGCCTGAAGATATTGAAAAGGCAACTGCCATTATTGTTGCAGCTGATAAGAAGGTCGAGATGGACCGTTTTGCAGGAAAGCATGTTATTGAGGTGCCTGTTGCAGCAGGTATCCGCAAGACAGATGAATTGCTGGATAAAGCGGTTCAGCAAGATGCTCCAGTTTACCAAGCGAGCGGAGACAGCAAGGCCTCTGGGGATGAAGATAAAGGAAATAAGTCTTACTTCTATAAACCAATCATGAATGGCGTTTCCAATATGCTTCCGTTTGTTGTGGGCGGCGGTTTGCTTATCGCCCTTTCATTCCTTTTCGGTGGAATCCATGCAGAAGGTGTTTTTGCTGAAGCGCTTAATACAATCGGCGCAACTAATGCATTCAGCTTATTAGTGCCTGTTCTTGCCGGATTTATAGCTATGGCGATCGGTGACAGACCAGCATTCGCTCCAGGTATGGTCGGCGGTTTATTGGCTGCTACTGGCGGCGCCGGATTCCTTGGCGGTTTAATTGCCGGATTCCTTGCAGGTTATGTTGTTATTGGCCTGAAGAAATTATTTGCAGGCCTTCCACAAGCTTTTGAAGGCATTAAGCCAGTCTTGTTATATCCATTCTTCGGAATGCTGGTTGTCGGCTTAATTATGATTTTTGTTGTCAATACACCTGTTAAATTCGTGATGGATGCTCTAACTGGATGGTTAGGCGGCATGACCGGGACAAATGCTGTCTTACTTGGTATTATTCTTGGCGGTATGATGGCGGTCGATATGGGTGGTCCGATCAATAAGGCTGCATTTACGTTCGGTATCGCTATGATTGATGCAGGCAACTTTGCTCCACAAGCGGCTGTTATGATCGGCGGTATGGTTCCGCCGCTAGGATTAGCTATTGCAACTACTTTCTTCCGCAATAAATTTACGCAAGCGGAAAAGGATGCTGGAAAAACAAACTATGTTATGGGTCTTTCGTTCATTACAGAAGGCGCTATCCCATTTGCGGCTGCGGACCCAATCCGTGTCATTGTCAGCTCTGTAGTTGGTGCAGCGGTAGCTGGCGGTTTGGCTCTATTCTTTGGATGTACATTGCAAGCGCCGCATGGCGGAATTTTCGTCATTTGGGCGGTTAAGAATCCTGTCATGTATTTTGTATCATTAGTCATCGGTTCCATAATCACTGCCTTAATGGTCGGATTTTGGAAGAAACCAGTGGACCAAAAATAAGAATTCAATCCCTTCAATGAAATGCATTGAGGGGATTTTTTTATGGGTTAATAATGTTAATATTCAGTTATTGTTAGAAATTCTTTTTCAAAAAATGAATAAATCGTGAAGAATTTAAAACGGCACGCTTACAATGCACCATTATGCCAAAACATAAATTGACTCTAAAACTTTATTTTGATAAGTTGGTAGTATCTTAATAGAATGTAACCCTTTAACGAAGTTGAAGGGGATTTTTTTCATGTATTTTACTATATATAGTTTAATCTGTATATTTTTTATCAATATATTGTGTTGGGAGTTGGGAGTGCATGATTACAGAAGTTAGCAAGAGGGATGGCAGAATCATCTCGTTTGACCCTGAAAAAATAACAAGAGCGATCTATAAAGCGGCCCAGCAAGTGGCTGAAAAAGAAGGGAAAGAAGCAGATTACCATCTATCAGAGGAACTGATGGGTTATGTGGTTACACTGCTGAATGAGACATATAAAGAGCATGTTCCGACGGTGGAGGAAATCCAGGACGTAGTAATCAAAGTTCTGGTTGAACACGGCCATGCCAAAACAAGTGAGCAATATATCCTCTACCGGGCCGAGCGAAGCAGAATAAGGGATTCAAAAAGCAGATTGATGAATGCGATTAAGGAGATTACATTCTTAGATGCAGATGATGCCGATATTAAGAGAGAAAATGCTAATATAGATGGAAACACAGCGATGGGAACGATGCTGCAATACGGAAGTACGGTATCTAAAGAATTTTGTAAAAGCAATGTCTTAAAACCGTCGCATTCAAGTGCACATGACGAGGGCGATATTCATATCCATGATATGGATTTCTTGAATATGGGTACATTAACATGCTGCCAAATTGATTTAATCCAATTGTTTGATGGCGGTTTTTCTACAGGCCACGGTTTTCTGAGGGAGCCGAACGATATTAGCTCCTATGCTGCTTTGGCTGCGATTGCGATCCAAAGCAACCAGAATGACCAGCACGGCGGCCAAAGCGTTCCATACTTTGATTATGGACTGGCTGAAGGTGTAAAGAAAACATTCAAGAAAGTGTATACGAGCCATTTGAAAAAAGCCATTAAGCTGTATAAGGATTTGGAGGAAGACCAAGCTGAATTTGTGAAAGAAGCGATGCTGATCGCAGAAAATGATACGCGCTGCCGTCTGCAAATGACGTTGGACGATCGCTATAAACAAGCAGAAAAAGAATTGATCATGAAAATATTCCAGATTGATGATGAGCTTGCTGAAAAAATTCAGGCCTTTGCTTATAAGGAAGCCTATCAAGAAACGAATAAACGGACGTACCAAGCGATGGAGGCGTTCATCCATAATTTGAATACCATGCATTCCCGCGCTGGAGCACAAGTGCCATTCAGCTCAGTCAATTTCGGGACAGATATAACGCCGGAAGGCAGAATGGTCTCAGAGAATTTACTTCTTGCCTTGGAGGCAGGGTTAGGAAATGGAGAGACTCCTATCTTTCCTATTTTAATCTTTAAGGTGAAAGAAGGAATCAATTTAAACGCTGGGGATCCCAACTATGATTTATTCAAGCTTGCGTGCCGTGTATCCGCCAAACGGCTATTTCCAAACTTTAGCTTCCTGGATGCTCCTTTCAATGCCCAATATTATGTGGAGGGAAGACCGGAAACGGAGGCTACTTATATGGGATGCCGAACCAGAGTGCTTGGCAATGTGTGCGGCGACGATATCGTCAGCGGCCGCGGCAATATTTCTTTCACTACGATCAATTTGCCCCGCCTTGGCATTAAGCACGGCTTGGTATACGCTGATAAAGCTGACCTTAAGGGCTTCTTCACAGAATTGGATGAGAAAATCGACCTGATTATCGACCAATTGCTGGAGCGGATGGCCGTACAGGGAAGCAAGCGTGTGAAGAACTTCCCGTTCTTGATGGGACAGCATATTTGGCATGGATCGGAAGAGCTAGGATGGGAGGATACATTGGAAGAGGTCATCAAACAAGGGACCCTTACGCTCGGATTTATCGGGCTGGCCGAGTGTCTGGTCGCCCTTACCGGCAAGCATCATGGTGAGAGCGATGAATCCCAGAAGCTCGGGCTTTCCATTATAGGCCATATGCGGCAACGGATGGACGAAGCAGCTGAAACGTACGGTTTGAATTTTTCTTTGATTGCGACACCTGCGGAAGGGCTGGCAGGCCGCTTTACTAGTATGGACCGCAACAAATTTGGTGAAATAAAAGGCGTTACCGATAAGGAATATTATACAAATTCCTTCCATGTGCCAGTTTATTATAAGATTAATGCTTTTCAAAAAATCGAGAAAGAAGCTCCGTATCACGAGCTGACGAATGCCGGCCATATTACGTATATTGAACTTGACGGCGATCCAACGAATAACCTGGAAGCTTTTGAACAAATTATTCATGCCATGAAAGATGTGGGAATCGGTTATGGCAGTATTAACCATCCAGTCGATAGAGATCCTGTGTGCGGCTATACAGGGGTAATTGAAGGGGATGTTTGCCCTTCATGCGGCAGAAAAGAAGATGACGAAAATGTAAAATTTGACCGGATTCGCCGTATTACAGGCTATTTAGTCGGTACGGTCGACCGATTTAATAATGCCAAGAAAGCGGAAGAGCGCGATCGCGTTAAACATATGTAAAAGAGGAGTGAAAAGGGATGGCTGCGAAACTGAGATTGGCTGCCCCGTTGCAATTTGACAGCATTGTCGATGGTCCAGGGCTGCGCATGGTTCTTTGGACGCAAGGCTGCACGCATGCTTGCGAAGGCTGCCACAATCCCCAGACTCACGCTCTGGACGGGGGAGGACTATATGATAGTGCAGAAATCATTAAAGCTATGGAACAGTCCAAGCTTCAGAGGGGCATCACCTTTTCTGGGGGAGATCCTTTGCTGCAGCCGGAAGGGTTATTGCCGATAGCGCAAGCAGCCCATCGTATGGGATTTGATGTATGGGCGTATACAGGCTTCCTCTGGAACGAATTAATGGATAAGAAGCATCCTAAATATAAAGAGATTCAAGTTTTACTGCCTTATATAGATGTACTGGTCGACGGTCGCTATGTCGAACGAAAGAAACATATTGACCTGTTATTCAGGGGTTCTTCCAATCAGTGCATTATCGATGTGAGGAAATCGCTGGAGGCCGGCCGTAAAATTGTACTGGACCATTATATGGAACGATGAAATTACTAATAGTGGACAGGAACGCCCTTGAAGAGAGTGGACATCTTCAGGGGCGTTTTGCTTTATATTCACTTTTCTGCCTTGTCTATTAAGCGGAATTTCGTTACACTTACTGCAATATACTAAGAAGGAAGTCCGCTTCGGGCAAAGACAGAGATGGAGGGCAGCAGCTACATGACTGCAAAAAAGAAATTTGAAGTAGAAGATAACGAAACAATCGATATGTGCTTAGACCGGATCAACCAAGAAGGCTATATGCCGGTCCGTCGAATCGAAAAGCCGGTTTTTAAAGAAATGAAAAAAGATGGGAAAGTCATTTACGAGCCGGTTGCTCAAAAAATTGTTTTTGATACAATTAAAAAACCTTAAAAACGAACAATTGATTATGATGAAGTTTTAATGTTCGATTTTAGGTTGACAATAAATTAATTAACTTGTTAATATGTAACTATATTACATGTGTCTCTCATATAATCTTGGGGATATGGCCCATAAGTTTCTACCCGATTGCCGTAAATGATCGGACTATGAGAGGAAGTACATACTATATGGGTGAATTATCTTGTCTTCCTCAGGAAGATAATGGATTTTTTAACTTCCCGGATAGTTTACTTTCTCTTGCAGAAGTAGACTATCCGTTTTTTGTTGTTTTTGGTTTTATGGCGAATTCAGATGGGAGATGAGTGGATGAAGCCGGTAGTTGGCGTCATAATGGGAAGCATTTCAGATTGGGAAACAATGAAACATGTATGCGAGGTGCTGGATAAGCTGGAAATTCCATATGAAAAGAAAGTGGTTTCTGCACATAGGACACCAGATCTTATGATGGAATATGGAGAAACGGCAAGAGAAACAGGCTTAAAAGTGATCATTGCAGGGGCGGGCGGTGCTGCGCATCTGCCTGGTATGGTAGCGGCTAAGACAACGTTGCCGGTCATCGGTGTGCCTGTCCAGACAAAAGCGTTGAATGGAATGGATTCACTGCTGTCAATCGTCCAGATGCCAGGCGGCGTGCCAGTCGCAACTGTTGCCATCGGGCGTGCAGGCGCAACAAACGCAGGCTTGCTGGCTGCACAAATTCTTTCAACTGCTGATTCTTCATTGGCGGAACGGCTTGATGAAATGAGAAATGAAACGGAAAAGAAGGTGCTTGAGAGCAGTGGACAACTTTTGTAACGCCATTTTACCAGGACAGACAATTGGGATTATCGGAGGCGGCCAGCTAGGGAGAATGATGGCCCTTGCAGCGAGGAATGCCGGATTTAACATTGCGGTTCTTGATCCAACCCCGCAATGCCCATGCGGCCAGGTTGCCGATTATGAAATTACAGCTAACTATAACGATATAGAGGCCATCAAGAAATTGGCTGAAATCAGTGACGTCATCACATTTGAATTTGAAAATATAAGCGGAGAGGCTCTTGAATGGCTGACCGAGCATGCATATGTTCCACAAGGGTCGAGCCTGTTAAAGATCAGCCAGAACCGAATAATAGAGAAGAGAGCCATTCAGAATGCCGGTGTCCAAGTAGCCCCATACGAGGTTGTGCAGCAAGCGGAAGATTTAGAAGATGCGGTCAGGGAAATCGGTTTCCCATGCGTCCTGAAGACAGCTACAGGCGGTTACGATGGGAAAGGCCAGTATGTACTGAAAAGTGAAAAGGATTGTTCGGAAGCTCAGAGTTTGCTCCAGCATGGAGAGTGTGTGCTTGAAGCCTGGGTCCCTTTTGAAAAAGAAATATCGGTGATTGTGTCGCGGAATGTAAATGGTGAGACAGCTGTCTTTCCGGTAGCGGAGAATATCCACCTTGAAAATATATTGCATCAAAGCATTGTCCCTGCCCGAATCAGCAAGGATACTGAACATGAGGCCCTGCAAAAAGCGTTACGTATTGCAGACCATACAGAAATGGTCGGGTTGTTGGCCGTTGAAATGTTTGTGACGAAAGAAGGGCATATTTATATTAATGAATTGGCTCCACGTCCGCATAATTCCGGCCATTATACGATGGAGGCTTGTGAAACATCGCAATTTGAGCAGCATATCCGTGCGATTTGCAATTGGAAGCTTGGAAACACGGCTCTTCTGAAACCGGTAGTAATGGTGAATATATTGGGAGAGCATGTTGAACCATTGCTGAAAAATATTCCAGACTTAGAAGATTGGAAGATCCATCTGTACGGAAAGGCTGAAGCGAAGCGGAAGCGGAAAATGGGACATGTGAATGTATTAAGGGAAACGATAGAGGAAGCGTTGGCAGAAGCGGAAGCCAGCGGCATTTGGACAGAGCGCCAAGCATAATAATCGGAGGTATTACAAATGATTGAACGTTATACAAGACCTGAAATGGGCGCAATTTGGACAGAAGAAAACCGTTTTAAAGCATGGCTGGAGGTAGAAATCCTGGCTTGTGAAGCTTGGGCTGAGCTTGGGGAAATCCCTAAAGAAGATGTGAAGCTTATCCGCGAAAATGCATCTTTTGATGTAGACCGGATCAAGGAAATCGAAGAAGAAACACGCCATGACGTAGTTGCATTTACGCGAGCTGTCTCAGAAACATTAGGAGAGGAGCGGAAATGGGTGCATTATGGGCTTACGTCAACAGACGTTGTTGATACTGCTCTTTCCTATCTGATTAAACAAGCAAATGAAATTCTCCAGGCCGACCTAGAACGATTCATCGGTATTCTTAAAGAGAAGGCCCAGGAACATAAATATACGGTTATGATGGGGCGTACACACGGTGTCCATGCAGAACCGACAACTTTTGGACTGAAGATGGCACTTTGGTATGAAGAGATGAAGCGCAACCTGGAACGCTTCAAAGCAGCGAGAGAAACGATTGAATATGGAAAGATGTCAGGGGCTGTCGGCACATACGCGAATATCGATCCATTCGTTGAGAAATATGTTTGTGAAAAACTGGGGACTAAGCCGTCGTTGATTTCCACACAAACCTTGCAGCGTGACCGCCATGCACAATATATGAGCACGTTGGCTTTGATTGCCACAAGTATCGAAAAATTTGCCACTGAAGTGCGTGGATTGCAGAAGAGCGAAACACGGGAAGTAGAAGAGTTTTTCGCGAAAGGGCAAAAGGGATCTTCCGCCATGCCTCATAAGCGCAACCCGATCGGTTCCGAAAATATGACTGGGTTGGCACGTGTTATTCGCGGGTATATGTTGACTTCTTATGAAAATGTCTCGTTATGGCATGAACGCGATATCTCTCATTCTTCCGCTGAGCGCATTATCTTGCCGGATGCAACAATTGCCCTTAACTATATGTTAAATAGATTTGGCAATATTGTTAAGAATCTTACGGTGTTCCCGGATAATATGAAACGCAATATGGACCGGACACTTGGATTGATTTACTCTCAAAGAGTATTGCTGGCATTAATCGATAAAGGGCTTGTTCGCGAGGAAGCGTATGATACAGTCCAGCCGAAAGCCATGCAGTCATGGGAGGAGCAAGTTCCATTCCGTACACTGATTGAAGGGGATGAAAAAATTACGAGCCATCTGTCCCCTGAGGAAATTGCAGATTGCTTCGACTATCAATATCATTTGAAAAATGTTGACTTTATTTTTGAACGCTTAGGTTTATAATAGGTACCCCCCCTCTGCCGGAGGGAAATGCTGCGGTATTGTTCTTTACGGCGCACAATCCTAAGGTGGCTCTGTGTGCCTTATGGAAGAGGATAAAGCTGACAATTAAAAACATCTGTGGAGTATAAAGGTCTTCCGGATGTTTTTTTAACACTATATTTTGCCAATATTCCAAAAACGGAGGCATACACATGGAAAAGCGAGCATTGCTATATCAAGGGAAAGCAAAACGGGTTTACGCAACAGAACAAGAAGGGGTTGTTTGGCTGGAATATACAGACCAAGCAACTGCATTCAACGGCGAGAAGAAAGAACAGATTGCCGGAAAGGGCGTTCTGAATAACGAGATTACAAGTTTGCTATTTTCAATGCTTAAAGAAGAAGGGATTGAATCCCACTTTATAGAGCGAATTTCAGACCGCGAACATTTGGCTAAAAAAGTGGATATCGTACCTTTGGAGGTCGTTGTCCGCAATATAGCTGCCGGAAGTCTTTCGAAAAGGATCGGCCTTGAAGAGGGCGTTGTTCTGAAGCATCCGATCATGGAATTTTATTATAAAAACGATGATCTTGGAGATCCGCTTTTGAATGATTCGCATATTGAGCTTTTGGGTCTGGCGACTGGACAGGAGCTGAAGCGAATAAGCGATCAGGCTTTGAAAATTAATGAAGTGCTTACCCGTTACTTCGACGGGCGGTCCATCCGTTTGATCGATTTCAAATTGGAGTTTGGCAAGCTGCCGGATGGAGAAATCATCCTGGCAGATGAAATTTCGCCGGATACGTGCCGCCTTTGGGACAAAGAAACCGATGAGAAGCTTGATAAGGATGTGTTCCGCAGAAATCTTGGGAACATTACAGATGCATATGAACAGATATTAACCCGACTTGGAGGAACGAAAACATGTACAAAGTAAAAGTGTATGTAACATTGCGTGAGAGTGTATTGGATCCACAGGGAGCTGCCGTGAAGCATTCATTGAACAGCCTTTCATATGCAGAGGTAGAAGACGTCCGCATCGGAAAATATATGGAATTATCCATTGGCAAGACTGACCGCGATATCCATGATGTGGTGAAGGAAGTGTGTGAAAAGCTGTTGGTGAACACAGTGATTGAAGACTACCGATATGATATCGAGGAGGTTGTCGCCCAGTGAAATTCGCAGTGATTATGTTCCCAGGTTCCAATTGTGATGTTGACATGTTCCACGCAATCAAGGATGAGCTGGGAGAAGAGGTTGAGTATGTTTGGCATACAGAAGGCGACCTAACCGATTTTGACGGCATTCTTCTTCCGGGGGGATTCTCCTATGGAGACTACTTGCGTTCTGGAGCGATCGCCCGGTTTTCAAATGTGATGGAGCAGGTAGTGAAAGCTGCTGAAGCCGGCAAGCCGGTGCTTGGCGTCTGCAATGGGTTCCAAATCCTTCTGGAGGCGGGGTTATTGCCTGGGGCCATGAGACGCAATGAGAGCCTGCATTTTATCTGCCGGAATGTACAGCTCAAGGTGGAGAACAATGAAACAATGTTTACCAATATGTACAATCAGGGGGAGATCATCACGATCCCTATCGCCCATGGCGAAGGAAATTATTATTGTGATGAGCTTACTTTACAAAAACTGAAAGAAAACAAACAAATTGTCTTTACATATGAAGGGAATAATCCGAATGGCAGCCTTGGGAGCATTGCTGGCATTACAAATGAAACAGGGAATGTACTTGGAATGATGCCGCATCCTGAACGTGCTGTCGATTCATTATTGGGCAGTGCAGACGGGCTTAATCTTTTTAAATCTATCGTCAAACAATGGAGGGAATCATATGTCGTTACTGCTTGAGCCAAGTCCGGAGAGTATTTTAACGGAACAAATATATGCAGAAATGGGATTGTCTGCTGAAGAATTCGACATGGTGAAGAACATTCTTGGGCGTTTGCCGAATTATACAGAGTTAGGCTTATTTTCAGTCATGTGGTCAGAGCACTGTTCTTATAAAAATTCCAAGCCTGTATTGAAAAAATTCCCTGTCACCGGTGAAAAAGTGCTGCAAGGTCCCGGAGAAGGAGCTGGTATCGTTGATATCGGCGATGGGCAGGCAGTCGTGTTTAAAATTGAATCGCATAACCACCCGTCAGCCATTGAACCGTACCAAGGAGCTGCAACAGGAGTGGGCGGCATTATCCGTGATGTTTTTTCAATGGGAGCCCGTCCGATTGCCATGCTGAATTCATTGCGCTTCGGAGAATTGGATGATGCACGCGTTAAATATCTATTCAAGGAAATCGTAGCAGGAATAGCCGGTTACGGGAATTGCATCGGCATTCCGACGGTAGGAGGAGAAATCCAATTTGATGATTGCTATGATGGAAATCCATTAGTCAATGCTATGTGCGTAGGATTGATCGACCATAAAGATATCAAGAAGGGCCAGGCGCACGGCGTCGGCAATACAGTCATGTATGTAGGTGCAAAAACAGGGCGCGATGGCATCCATGGAGCCACATTTGCTTCCGAGGAATTGACTGAAACATCCGGCGATAACCGTCCCGCTGTCCAGGTCGGCGATCCTTTTATGGAAAAACTGCTGTTGGAGGCTTGCCTTGAACTGATCCACTGTGATGCACTTGTGGGGATTCAGGATATGGGAGCTGCCGGTCTTACTAGTTCCTCTGCAGAAATGGCCAGCAAAGCCGGGTCTGGGATTGAAATGAATCTGGATTTGGTGCCTCAGCGTGAAACAGGTATGACAGCATATGAAATGATGTTATCCGAATCACAAGAGCGGATGCTGATTGTAGTGACGAAAGGCCGCGAGCAGGAAATTGTCGATCTATTTTCGAAGTATGATCTTGAAGCTGTGGCAATCGGCCATGTAACGGATGATAAACAATTGCGCTTGCTCCACAACGGGAAAGTGGTGGCCGATGTGCCGGTTGATGCATTAGCTGAGGATGCTCCTGTATATCATAAACCATCCTCAGAGCCTGATTACTATGCTAAGTTCAAAGATATGGATTTAGACACGCCTACCATTGAAGATTGCGGCGGGACTTTGAAGCAATTGCTGTCACAGGCGACAATTGCAAGCAAGGAATGGGTATACGACCAGTACGATTATATGGTCCGCACCAATACAGTCGTAGCGCCCGGATCAGATGCGGCAGTGCTCCGTATTCGGGAGAGCAACAAAGCATTAGCGATGACCACTGACTGTAATTCACGCTATATCTATCTTGATCCGGAGGTTGGCGGAAAAATTGCCGTGGCGGAAGCGGCGCGGAATATCGTATGCTCTGGCGCTGAGCCTCTGGCTATTACTGATTGCCTGAATTTCGGAAATCCAGAGAAGCCAGATATTTTTTGGCAAATTGAAAAATCCACCGATGGCATGAGTGAAGCTTGTACTTTCCTTGGGACGCCAGTCATCGGAGGGAATGTATCACTTTATAATGAAACAAATAGTGAAGCCATCTACCCCACGCCTGTAGTCGGCATGGTTGGATTGGTGCACGATTTAGCTCATATTACAACTCAATATTTCAAGCAAGCTGGTGATGCAGTCTATATTATCGGCTCGGCCAAGCCGGAATGGGGAGGCACCGAACTGCAGAAGCTTCTTCACGGTGAGATTTTCGGGCCTGCTCCAGCAATCGACTTAACGGTTGAAGCAAAACGCCAAAACCAATTATTGAATGCGATCCGTGCAGGAATCATATCTTCTGCGCATGATGTAGCGGAGGGCGGATTAGCTGTTGCCGTTGCTGAATCATTATTCGGCGGAAAAGGATTTGGCGCCTCTTTGACAGTGCATGAAGATGCAGTAACAGAATTGTTCAGTGAAACGCAATCACGCTTTGTCGTGTCAGTTCCACAGAGCAAACGAAGCCAGTTCGAGCAGCTTGTCGAAGATGCCGAGTTCATTGGCGATGTCACAGATTCAGGAACGTTGGTTGTTATGGATGGGAAAGGCGAACAAATACTTCGAGAAGACTTGAACGAATTGGAGTCTGCCTGGAAAGGGGCAATAAGATGCTTGCTGAATTAAAGGGATTGAATGAGGAATGTGGCGTCTTTGGAGTATGGGGGCATCCTGATGCGGCCCAGATCACCTATTATGGCTTGCACAGCCTTCAGCATCGTGGACAGGAAGGCGCTGGCATGGTTCTGACAGATGGCCAGAAACTAACGGGTGTTAAAGGAGAAGGCCTTGTGACAGAGGTTTTCACAGAGGAGCGGATGAAAGGGATTTCCGGCAAAGGGGCAATCGGCCATGTTCGCTATGCGACTGCTGGAGGGGGCGGGTATGAGAATGTCCAGCCTCTCCTTTTCCATTTCCAAAATGAAAGCATGGCTCTCGCCCATAATGGAAACCTGATCAATGCCACGCAGCTGAAGGCACAGCTTGAAGCACAGGGAAGCATTTTTCAGACAACATCCGATACGGAAGTGGTCGCCCATCTTATCAGAAGATCAGGATTCACAAGCTTGAAAGACCGCGTCAAAAATGCACTCAGCCTGGTGAAGGGGGCATATGCTTTTACAGTCATGGGAGAAAAAGAGATGATTGTCGCTCTTGATCCACACGGCTTGCGTCCGTTATCCCTGGCGAAATTGGGGGATGCCTATGTTGTTGCATCGGAAACATGCGCCCTTGATTTGGTTGGCGCTGAAATCATCCGCGATATTGATCCGGGGGAATTGCTGGTTATCAATGACGAGGGTGTGACAGCTGAACGCTTTGCGATATCACAGAACAGAGCGATGTGCGCCATGGAATATGTCTATTTTTCCCGCCCAGACAGCAATATTGATGGAATCAATGTACACACGGCCAGAAAGAACATGGGCAAGAAGCTTGCGATGGAAGCATTGATTGATGCAGATGTCGTGACAGGTGTTCCCGATTCGAGTATTTCAGCGGCAATCGGCTATGCGGAAGCATCCGGAATCCCTTATGAAATGGGCTTGATCAAAAACCGCTATGTCGGCAGAACCTTCATTCAGCCATCCCAATCTCTTCGTGAGCAAGGTGTAAAGATGAAGCTAGCTCCTGTCAGGGGAGTTGTCGAAGGGAAAAGGGTTATTATGGTCGATGACTCGATCGTAAGGGGAACGACAAGCAGACGGATCGTCACGATGCTGAAGGAAGCTGGAGCGAAGGAAGTGCATGTTGTCATATCTTCCCCGCCCATCAAGAACCCTTGTTTTTATGGAATTGATACATCAACACGTGAGGAATTAATCGCTTCCGAGAAATCAATTGAGGAAATCCGAGAGTTGATCAATGCGGATTCATTAACATTTTTAAGCGCCCAAGGAATGGTTGAAGCAATTGGTCGCCCATTTCCTGGTGAAACAGGCGGGCAATGCATGGCTTGCTTTACAGGGCATTATCCAACCGAAATTTTCGATGAGGAAACAGTGAACCGTCCGATTCCGGTATGCTGATTGACATCTAAATAAAGCTGGCTCTCCAAGTGATGGTTATTTTTAGCGATCAGCCGATGAAATAATAACATCGCTCCATGGAGGCGGTCGGCCATGTGACTGTGAAAGAAACATAGTGTATAACCGAAATTTTTCGGAAAGTATCTAAAAAAGAATGAATGTAGCAATTGGACGCGCAAAGCGATTCAGAAAGGGGAAGTGCTTTTTTGAATACGGTTTGCGCCGATCATTTGGGAGGATCGAAAATGGCGAATGCATACAAGCAGGCAGGAGTAGACATCGAGGCTGGCTATGAGGCAGTCAATAAAATGAAAAAACATGTTCAAAGAACAGTCCGGCAAGGTGTAATGAGCGGGCTTGGAGGCTTTGGAGGAATGTTTGACCTCTCTTCACTCCAACTGAAAGAGCCGGTCCTTGTTTCAGGAACAGACGGTGTGGGAACAAAGCTGATGCTGGCATTTATGATGGATAAGCATGACACAATTGGAATCGATGCTGTGGCAATGTGTGTGAACGACATTGTTGTACAAGGGGCGGAGCCGCTTTATTTCCTTGATTACATAGCGTGCGGCAAGGCGGATCCTGATCGTATTGAGGCAATCGTCAAAGGTGTGGCAGAAGGGTGTAGCCAGGCTGGCGCCGCATTGATCGGCGGCGAAACGGCGGAAATGCCGGGGATGTATAAACAAGATGAGTATGATTTGGCTGGATTTGCGGTTGGAGCGTGCGAGAAAACGAAGCTTATTTCCGGAGCGGATATTGAAGAGGGACATGTCGTGATTGGCTTAGCGTCAAGTGGAATCCACAGCAATGGGTATTCACTTGTGCGGAAAATTTTACTGGAAGACGGCCAAAAAGATTTGGAACAATTTGAAGAACGTTTAGGCTGTACGCTCGGAGACGAACTTCTGACGCCGACCCGGATTTATGTAAAACCGATTTTATCTGTATTGAAGGAGTTCTCCATCAAGGGAATGGCCCATATTACCGGGGGAGGCTTTATCGAGAATTTGCCGCGCATGATGCCTGAAGGGCTTGGTGTTGCAATAGAAAAAGGCGCATGGCCGGTTCCGCCGATTTTCGGTATGCTGCAGGAAGAAGGACAGATACCGGAAACAGATATGTATAACATTTTCAATATGGGAATCGGAATGGCTGTCGTTGTGGAAGCAGATGATGCCGAGGCAGTTATTGCCCATTTTGAAAAATGCGGGGAAAAGGCATATTCCATTGGGCAGGTCGTATCTCAAGAAGGCGTCCAATTATGAAGAAAATAGCGATATTCGCTTCCGGAAGCGGCAGTAATTTTCAACGTATCGTAGAAGCTAGCAGGGAAGGCGTCCTTCAGGCGGAAATAGCGTTGCTTGTGTGTGACAGGCCGTCTGCATATGTAATGGAAAGAGCCAATACAGAAAGGATACCTGTTTTTTCGTTTGCTCCGAAAGAGTACGCCGATAAAGCGGCTTATGAACGGGATATTATGAAAGAGCTGGATGCTAGACACATCGAGTTCATCGTGTTGGCCGGGTATATGCGTTTGATCGGCCAGACATTGCTGGGGGCTTATTCCCATCGAATAGTCAATATCCATCCATCCTTGCTTCCTTCGTTCCCTGGAAAGGATGCCATCGGGCAGGCATTTGACGCTGCCGTAAAAATAACGGGGGTCACTATCCATTATGTGGATGAAGGCATGGACACGGGCCCGATCATTGAACAAGCGGCTGTCGAGTTAAAGCCGGGTGATACGAGGGAAACATTGCAGAACCGTATCCAGGAGACGGAGCATCGTTTATATCCACAGGTTTTGCAACAACTATTTTCATAGAAACGCTTTAATTTGGAGGGGGATTACTTACAATGACAAAACGCGCATTATTAAGTGTTAGTGATAAATCAGGTATTGTGGATTTTGCAAAGCAATTGAAAGAAATCGGCTTTGAGCTTGTTTCAACAGGAGGCACCAAAAAGGCGCTTCAAGATGCAGGTGTCGAGGTAACTGGTATCAGTGATATTACAGGTTTTCCGGAAATTTTGGACGGCAGGGTCAAGACGCTTCATCCGAATGTGCATGGCGCCTTATTGTCAAAACATGGCGATGCGGGCCATAAGCAGCAAATCGAGGAGCACGGGATCGCACCGATTGAATTAGTTTGTGTAAATCTTTATCCTTTCCAGCAAACCATTGCCAAAGAAAATGTGACTGTGGATGATGCGATTGAAAACATCGACATCGGCGGTCCGACAATGCTTCGCTCTGCGGCCAAAAACCATCAATATGTAACTGTAGTAGTTGATCCTCAAGATTACGGCAAGGTGCTGGACGAATATAATGAAAAGGGCCAGACGTCTTTTGACACGAGAAGAGCTTTGGCTGCTAAGGTATTCCGCCATACGGCTTCCTATGACAGCATTATTTCTCAATATATGACTGAACTTGTAGGAGAAGAAAACCCTGAAAGTGTTACTTTTACATATAACCTTAAGCAAAGCCTCCGCTATGGGGAAAACCCCCATCAGCAAGCGGCATTTTATAGCAAGCCGCTCGGTTCCGCCTATTCAATCGCTCAAGCGGAACAACTTCATGGTAAAGAACTTTCCTATAATAATATCAATGATGCAAACGCAGCGCTGCAAATTCTAAAGGAATTCAAGTTGCCTGCTGCTGTTGCGGTTAAGCACAATAATCCGTGTGGAGTAGGGACAGGGACTACTATTTCTGAAGCTTTTGCAAAGGCGTATGAAGCAGATTCCACTTCTATCTTCGGCGGCATTGTGGCATTGAACAAAGAAGTGGATGCGACCACTGCTGAACAACTTCATGAAATCTTCTTGGAAATTGTTATTGCGCCAAGTTATTCGCAGGAAGCGTTGGACATATTGACTGCAAAGAAAAATATCCGCCTGCTGACGATCGATATGGATGGCCATAAAGTGAAGGAAAAAGTATTAGCGTCTGTGGAAGGCGGTTTGCTCGTTCAAGAGGCTGATTCATACACATTGGAAGATGCAACTATTTCCGTTCCGACTAAAAGGGAGCCGACAGAGGAAGAATGGGCAGCCCTGAAATTAGGATGGAGCGTAGTCAAACATGTGAAATCCAATGCCATTGTCGTTACGGACAGCCAAATGACTCTTGGTGTAGGGGCCGGCCAGATGAACCGCGTCGGATCTGCCAAAATTGCGTTGGAGCAAGCAGGAGAAAAAGCAAAAGGAGCAGCAATGGCTTCGGATGCCTTTTTCCCGATGAATGATACAGTTCAAGCAGCAGCTGAAGCGGGCATCACCGCCATCATCCAGCCTGGCGGAAGCATCCGTGATGAAGATTCCATCAAGGAAGCGGATAAGCATGGAATCGCTATGGTATTTACGGGAATCAGACATTTTAAGCATTAATAGAAGGAGGCGTTTAAAGATGAATGTACTAGTTATTGGCCGGGGAGGCCGTGAACATGCAATTGCCCGGAAGTTTTCAGAAAGCAAGCAAGTACAGCACGTATTTGTAGCACCCGGCAATCCCGGGATGAAGGACGTGGCTACTCTAGTGCCGATTATGGAACAGGAACAGGAAAAACTGATCGCGTTTGCCCGCAATAATGGCGTGGAATGGACATTTGTCGGACCTGAAACGCCTCTGTTGGACGGTATCGTCGATGCTTTTGAAGCTGCTGGCTTACGCGCTTTCGGCCCAAGCAGGCGTGCAGCCGAGATTGAGGGCAGCAAAAGCTTCGCCAAAGATTTAATGAAGAAATACGGCATTCCGACAGCTGCATATGAAACATTCTCTTCGTTTGAACAAGCAAAATCCTATGTATTGGAAAATGGGGCGCCTATCGTGATTAAAGCGGATGGCTTGGCTGCCGGAAAAGGGGTAGTCGTAGCAATGTCAGAGGATGAAGCGTTAGCTGCCCTAAGCGATATGCTGTTAAATGAAAAATTCGGCAGTGCTTCAAAGAGTGTTGTGATCGAAGAATTTCTGGAGGGCGAAGAATTTTCGCTGCTGTCATTTGTGAATGGGGAATATGTGTACCCGATGGAAATAGCCCAGGACCATAAAAGAGCTTTCGATGGAGATAAAGGGCCAAACACTGGAGGAATGGGGGCTTATTCGCCAGTGCCTCAAATCAGCGAAGAGATTGTACGTGAAGCCGTTAAATCAATCGTGGAGAAAACGGCTACTGCCATGATTAAAGAAGGGCGCACATTTAAGGGGATTCTTTATGCCGGCCTGATCCTGACTGCACAAGGACCTAAGGTGATAGAATTCAATGCGCGATTCGGCGATCCTGAGACACAAGTCATCCTCCCGAGAATGAAATCGGATTTAATTGATGTGTTGAACGCGGTTGATGCGAAGGGGGAATTTACCATTGAATGGGATAATCAATCTGCATTGGGTGTGGTCATGGCTGCGGAAGGTTATCCGGGAGTGTTTGAAAAAGGGGCGGCCATTACAGGTTTGGATGAGGTGGACCCTTCCGTCCATATCTATCACTCGGGAACATCGATCAATGGTGAAGGCACATCGACCATTCATGGCGGGAGAGTCCTTTTCTTAAGTGCAAAAGCTTCTTCACTTGAGGAAGCTCAGCAGAAGGTTTATCAAGAATTGAAGAAAATTAAGTGTGATTCGTTATATTATCGGAATGATATTGGCTATAGGGCTATTGCAGCGGGAATTCATTAAATAGTGAACAAGCTCCTTCACTTTAAGCGAAGGAGCTTGTTTTTTATCCATCTATGGATCGATATGCCCAAAAAATAGTCCATTCCGGAACGGCAATAAAGCGGACAAGCCTAAAGATGTGGTACACTGTTCCCTAAGAAGGCCCATTGTGGAAAAAACGCCTAAGCCATCACGCTCTTAGTCCAGTTCATTGATTTGCTAATGTGGAGATGTTTTCAGCTTTCTTCCTTTTCGGATGTAAAGTTAGGATGGCGGTACTCAGCCTCGGAGCCAAAATCCATTGAAACGACATCATCCATCATATCGCCGTATAGCTCCTGCCCTTTGTGGAATAGGGCTGTCAGCGGACAGTAGCGGACAATGCCTTCTGCGACCTTCATGGCAGCCATGATGACCAGGATCATATAGGAATCCTTCCAAGGTTTGCGGACGAGTTTGGCTGTCAGCCAAGCCAGCATGGATAATCCGCACGTAATGCGCAATAAAGCATTCATAGTAGATATATTTGGGCGATATTTTAACAAACGTAAAACTCCCTTCACAAAATATTAACTGAAAAGTGAAAAACATTAATGTTTAAAATAACCAAATATGTTAACATTAAGACAAACTTATATTTTAGCGAATTAATGTAGCAAATAAAGAATGAAACTGAAAAGAGGGATGTTCATGCTGGAACAGAGATACAGATGGAAAAACAAACAACTGCGTGAGCATGTTGCTGTTATAGATGGTGATCGGGCACCCGATATTGTGTTGAAGGATGCCACGTATTTGAACCAGGTGCTTAGAAAATGGATGAAGGCCAACATTTGGATCTATGAGGACCGCATAGTCTATGTGGGCTCTAAAATGCCGGATAATATAGAGAACTGTGAGGTTGTGGATTGTACACAGTCCTATTTAGTTCCGGGATATATAGAACCGCACGCCCATCCATTTCAATTATATAATCCCCAGACGTTTTCCCATTATGCGTCATTGAGCGGGACGACTACTCTTATTAATGACAACATGCTGCTCTTTTTGCATTTAGAAAAAAAGAAAGCGTTTTCTTTATTGAAGGAATTCAGAAATAGCCCGGTCAGCATGTACTGGTGGTGCCGTTTTGATCCCCAGACGGAAATCACAGATGAAGAATCTATTTTTTCACACAGTAATATCAAGTCCTGGCTTGAGCATGATGCTGTCCTGCAGGGAGGGGAATTGACCGGCTGGCCGAAATTGTTGGACGGCGACGATTTGATGCTGCATTGGATACAAGAGGCAAAGCGTATGCGCAAGCAGATTGAAGGGCATTTTCCTGGAGCGTCTGAGAAAACATTGGCGAAGCTGATGCTGCTAGGAGCTGATTGCGACCATGAGGCTATGAAAGGCGAAGAAGTCATATCAAGGCTTCTTCAGGGATATATGGTATCTCTCAGATATTCATCCATTCGTCCCGACCTTCCCAAAATCCTGGATGAGCTGCATGAAGCCGGAATTGATCGATATGACCATTTCTTCTTAAATACGGACGGCTCGCCCCCATCCTTTTATGAAAAGGGAATGATGGACCAATTAATCAAAATGTGCATGGATCACCATGTACCCGTAATTGATGCGTACAATATGGCAACTATTAATGTAGCCAAGTATTATAAGGTCGATTATTTGCACGGCAATATCGCCACTGGAAGGGTAGCCAATATCAATTTCCTTGAAAGTCCGGAGAATCCGACGCCTGTGTCTGTTCTGGCAAAAGGCAAATGGATGGTCCGCGATGGGAAAGAAGTTGAATCCGATTATTCCATCAATTGGGATGAATACGGTTTTTCTCCGCTGGAGTTGAATTGGGATCTCACACATGATGATTTGCAGTTTTCCACTCCGTTTGGTGTTGAGATGGTGAATGATGTCATTACAAAGCCTTATTCCATCATAAGGGATATGTCATATGATGAACTGGAATTTGACCATGACGAATGTTATTTCATGTTGATGGACAGAAAGGGAAAATGGAGAAATAATACAATCATCAAAGGGTTCGCCGATCGGTTATGCGGCTTTGCAAGCTCCTATTCAACTACGGGCGACATCATTATCATTGGAAAAAGAAAAGAAGATATGAAGCTGGCGTTCGAGGAACTGAAGAAAATGGGCGGCGGTATTGTCATTACTGAATTCGGCAAGGTCATTTTCCGGATGCCGCTAAGTCTGAAGGGGATCATATCCAACAAGCCGATGCGTGAGCTGATTGAGGAAGAGAAGGAAATGACGGCTTTATTGAAGGAGCGGGGCTACCGTTTTTCAGATCCGGTCTATAGCATGCTTTTCTTTTCATCGACACATTTGCCTTATATCCGCATTACACCAGCGGGAATGTATGATGTCATGAACAAGACAGTACTTTTTCCGACAATAATGCGTTAAAATGGTAAAGTGTTATATAATTGATTAGAGAAGCGGTAAACCTATGAAACGGGGAAAAATGCATGAATGTTAAACTAGTTGCGTGTATATGCTTATCTTCCATCCTGTTGGTTGCTGGATGCGGAAAAGAGGAGGCTTCAAATCCCGAGCAGCCTCCGGCGGCAAGTGATTCTACAGATGCCGGCAAGACGGCGGAAGCCAGCCAAACTTATCCTTTGTCAGGAAAAGTGGTGCAGGGGGATGCGGAACATCGATCTGTTGCCGTCATGATTAATAATCATCCCCGAGCCCGCCCGCAAACAGGGCTTCAACAGGCGGATATGGTATTTGAAATGCTTGCGGAAGGCAATGTTACGCGGTTCTTGGCTATATACCAGAGTGAATTTCCTGAAAAGGTCGGGCCTGTCAGAAGTGCACGCGATTATTTTATCAGGATTGCAAAGGGCATGGACAGCCTGTATGTGTGCCATGGATACAGCCCGGAGGCCAAAAAATTATTGGATGAGCATTATGTTGATTCACTGAACGGGTTATTTTATGATGGTACTCTGTTCAAGCGTGACCAATCAAGGAAAGCACCGCATAATTCTTATATTACATTTGGGAACATCGAAGAAGGAGCCAAAGAAAAACAGGTGGATATGAGCCAAAAGCCAAAAGCTTTGTCTTTCCTAAAGGATCATGAAGTCAGCGCCATACAAGGTGAAGCCGGAAAAAAAGCTTTTATAAGCTATGGTTCCAGCGACTTTGATGTGGTGTATGAGTATGATGAGGCTGAAGGAAGGTATACCCGGTCGACCGGAGGAACTGAGATGGTGGATCGCGGGACAGAAAAACCGGTGATGATGGATAACATTATCATTCTCTCAGCGCCACATGCTGTGTTGGATGATAAAGGGCGCCGCGATATCGATTTTTCAAAAGGCGGGGAAGCCTACTTGCTGCAAAAAGGAAAATGGAATAGAATACAATGGCAGTATGTAAACCAAGCGTTCGTATTCCAAAAAAACGGAGCTCCGGTATCGTTCGTCCCAGGGAAAACATGGGTGAACGTTGTACCTGGCCGGAATGGACTTGATTCCACTGTGCAGCTTGACTGATTATAGGGTGAACTCTACTTCTAGCCAGTTAGCCCGCCAATGTTTCACTTTAATTGTAGAGGAGCAAAAATATGCAAATTGATAAATTAAGAGGAAAAGAGTTAGACCAACTCTTTAATTCGATCCTATCTCTCAAGGATTTAGATGAATGCTACCGTTTCTTTGATGATCTTTGTACAATCAATGAAATACAATCGCTTGCCCAACGGCTTGAAGTAGCTAGAATGCTTCAGGAAGGGAAGACATACCACAAGATTGAAACCGAAACAGGCGCTAGCACCGCGACAATCTCACGCGTTAAGCGCTGCTTGAATTACGGAAACGATGCCTATGCAATGGCTTTACAGCGAATAGAAGAATCCAAATAAAAACGGCAGGGAGATCCTGCTGTTTTTATTTTGTCCAAGGCATTCAAATACATGGATTGAAAATGGGAAAAATTCATCCATCATGATCTGCAAGGAAGATTTTTTTCTTGGAAATCTTAATGCTATAATGGTGGAATGAAACATGAGATTGGGGGAAGATGAATGTATGATTACCGCGAGTGGAGACATGTGTTTAAACTCGATCCTAATAAAGAAATAAACGATTCTGACCTTGAGGCGATATGCGAATCAGGAACAGATGCTGTCATGATTGGCGGTACAGACGGCGTGACACTTGAAGGAGTCCTTGATTTGATGCAGCGCACGCGCCGATACAGCGTTCCTTGTGTGCTGGAGGTATCTTCAGTGGATACGGTCACTCCTGGTTTTGATTTATATTTTATCCCTACAGTGCTAAATAGCAGGAATCCCAAATGGATTGTTCAGCTTCACCAGCAGGCTGTTAAGGAATATGGCGAAATCATGGATTGGGATGAAATCCATGTTGAAGGATATTGCATCATGAATAAACAGTGCAAAGCAGCGGAAGTGACGGATGCAGATGCCGATTTAACGGCAGATGACGTTGTGGCATATGCGCAAATGGCTGAAAGGATGTTCTCTCTGCCGATTTTCTATCTGGAGTACAGCGGCGCTTATGGTGATCCGCAAATGGCTAAGAAGGTAAAAGAAGGGCTGGAAAAGACCATTTTCTTTTACGGTGGCGGTATTACAGATGCCCAAAAGGCTGAAGAAATGGGTAAATATGCAGATGTAATTATTGTAGGAAATGTCATTTACGAGAATATGCAAGAAGCATTGAAAACGGTAAAAGCTGTAAAAGGATAATTAATGCTTATATAGACCTCTTCTTGAAGGTTCAATGTAGTATAATGAAGGAACAAATGTTCTTATTGGTGGTGGAATAATGGAAAATCGTGCAGACCAGCTCGTGAAAGGGCTGAATCCTGAACAAAGGAAAGCCGTACAGGCAACAGAGGGGCCATTATTGATCATGGCAGGTGCAGGAAGCGGAAAGACAAGAGTGCTGACCCATCGCATTGCCTATTTAATGGTAGAAAAGGATGTAGCTCCATGGAATATCCTGGCCATTACGTTTACAAATAAAGCAGCGCGTGAAATGAAGGAGAGAATCGGGAAAATATTGGGGCCCGATGCCGAAAATATATGGATCTCGACCTTTCACTCGATGTGTGTCCGTATCCTAAGAAGAGATATAGACCGGATTGGCTATAGCCGGACATTCTCCATACTGGATACGACCGATCAACAGTCCGTCATTAAGCAGATTTTGAAGGATTTGAATCTTGATCCGAAGAAATATGATTACCGAGCGTTGCTAGGAGCCATTTCTTCAGCTAAAAACGAACTGATCAATAGTGAAGAATATGAAAAAACAGCTGCTGATTATTTTACGAAAATTGTCAGCGATGTATATAAGGAATACGAAAGAAGATTGCGCAAGAACCAGGCATTGGACTTTGATGACCTGATTATGAAAACTATTCTTTTGTTTGAACGGGTACCGGAAGTATTGGGCTATTATCAGCGCAAATTCCAGTATATCCATGTGGATGAGTATCAGGATACAAACAGGGCGCAATATATGCTCGTTAAGATGCTCGCTGAACGATTCAAAAATCTATGCGTCGTCGGTGACTCCGATCAATCTATTTATCGTTGGCGTGGAGCGGATATAGCTAATATTCTATCGTTTGAGAAGGATTATCCGAATGCGCAAGTCATAATGCTTGAACAGAATTACCGTTCAACAAAACGGATCCTTCAGGCTGCGAATGAAGTTATATCCAATAACAGCAACCGCAAGCCGAAGAAATTATGGACCGAGAATCTTGAAGGCAATAAGATTCTTTATTATAACGCGGATAATGAGCAGGCCGAAGCCGCATTCGTTGTAGGGAAAATTCTTGAACTAATGAAGAATGACCATAAGAAATTAAGCGATGTGGCCATCCTCTACCGAACCAATGCACAATCGCGTGTAATGGAGGATTATTTGCTTAAATCGAACCTACCGTACAGCATTGTGGGCGGTGTAAAGTTCTATGACAGAAAAGAGATTAAAGATATCCTTGCTTATTTACGCTTAATATCCAATCCTCACGATGATATCTCTCTTCGACGTGTCATCAATGTGCCTAAACGGGGAATCGGCTCGACGTCACTGGATAAAATAGCTGATTTTGCCCAAATGCAGGATACGTCTATGTTCGATGCACTGCAAAATATTGACTTGATCGGCTTGAGCCCGAAAATCCGCAAAGCAGCTCTGGAATTTTCTGAACTTATTTCGGGATATACCAATATGCAGGAGTTCCTATCCGTCACTGAATTAGTGGAGGAGGTCCTCGAAAAAACAGGATACAGAGAAATGCTTAAGGCAGAGAAATCGATTGAATCGCAAAGCAGGCTTGAAAACTTGGACGAGTTCCTATCCGTTACGCAAAACTTTGAAAAAGCTAGTGAAGACGATAAGAGCCTCGTGGCGTTTTTAACAGATTTAGCGTTAGTTGCCGATATCGATCAACTCGATAAAGACGAAACCCCTCAGGATGGCGTCACATTAATGACGCTTCACTCTGCAAAAGGGCTTGAATTTCCTGTTGTCTTCCTGCTTGGAATGGAAGAAGGGGTATTCCCGCATAGCCGCTCTTTAATGGAAGAGGATGAAATGGAAGAAGAACGCCGATTGGCTTATGTGGGCATTACACGGGCTGAACAGGAATTATTCCTGACGAACTCGCAGATGCGCACCTTATTCGGCCGTACCAATTGTAATCCAGTTTCGCGGTTCATCGCTGAGATCCCCGAAGACCTGTTAATCGATCTGCGCGCAGAAGAAAGAATGAAACGGGCTGTATCGGCCAGAGCATCTGCCGGTTCAGGGCAATCCTCATTCTCTTCACGCAGGGCAGCTGTTACAGCGCGCCCTGTAAAGGCCCCAGTCAATTCAGGTGGAGGAGATATTGCCTGGACTGTCGGGGACAAGGTACAGCATAAGAAGTGGGGCGTCGGCACAGTGGTGAGCGTGAAGGGAGATAGCGATAAGAAGGAGCTGGACATCGCCTTCCCAAGCCCTGTCGGCATCAAGCGCTTGCTGGCTGCTTTTGCTCCAATTGAAAAAGTATAAATCTGAAAGGAATAACACTATGGATGCTATAACTGCCAAAAAACGGGCAAAGGAATTGCAAACGATATTGAATCAATATAATTATGAATATCATGTATTGGATAATCCTTCTGTTCCGGATTCCGAGTATGATATGCGATTGAAAGAATTGATTTCCATAGAAGAACAATATCCCGAACTGAAGACCCCAGATTCGCCGACTGTACGTGTCGGCGGGGCTGTTCTTGATGCATTCCACAAAGTGGAGCACCGGACGCCGATGCTCAGTTTGGGAAATGCATTCAACGAAGAGGATTTATTGGATTTCGACCGCAGAGTCCGGCAAGGGATCGGCGATTCTTTTACCTATATGTGCGAATTGAAGATTGATGGACTAGCCGTGTCCCTTTTGTATGAGGAAGGCTTATTCACCCGCGGGGCAACTCGTGGGGATGGCTATATCGGCGAAGATATCACAGCTAACCTGAAGACAATCAAATCAATCCCCCTGAAAATAAACAAGCCCCTCACATTCGAAGTGCGCGGGGAAGCCTATATGCCGAAAAAATCGTTCAATGATTTAAACGCCATCCGTTTGGAAAAAGAGGAAGAGCCATTTGCCAATCCGCGCAATGCGGCTGCGGGCTCCCTGCGCCAATTGGATCCACGGATTGCGGCAAAACGGAATTTGTCTGTATTCCTTTATAGTTTGGCGAATCTTGGGGGTACAGGAGTTACGTCTCAGAGTGAGGGCCTCGATCTCCTGGATGACCTTGGATTTAAGACAAATAAAGAACGCCGTACATGCGCAAATATCCAGGAAGTGCTGGAGTATGTGAACAGCTGGACGGAGAAGCGGCCGGACCTTCCTTATGAAATTGATGGCATCGTCATAAAAGTCAATTCTTTGGACCAGCAGGAGGAGCTCGGATATACGGCGAAAAGTCCACGCTGGGCGATTGCCTATAAATTCCCTGCAGAAGAAGTGGTTACACAGCTGCTTGACATTGAATTGAGTGTAGGACGGACAGGGGTCATTACACCTACTGCCATCCTTTCGCCTGTCAAAGTGGCGGGCACAACGGTCAGCAGAGCCTCCTTGCATAATGAGGATTTAATCCGCGAGAAGGATATACACCTGTATGATTATGTCGTCGTGAAAAAAGCAGGCGATATCATTCCTGAAGTTGTGAATGTACTGGTGGATAGAAGAACGGATGAACAGAAGGAGTTCAAGATGCCGACCCATTGCCCTGCATGCGACAGTGAGCTTGTCCGATTGGAGGGTGAAGTCGCGCTGCGCTGCATCAATCCAAAGTGCCCGGCACAAATCCGTGAGGGACTGATTCATTTTGTGTCCCGCAATGCCATGAATATAGACGGCATGGGTGAAAAAGTAATCACCCAGCTTTTCCATGAAAACCTAATTTTAGATGTAGCGGATATATATAAATTGACTTATGAGCAATTGATCGGGCTGGAACGGATGGGTGAGAAGTCTGTCCAAAAATTGCTGGATGCGATCGAGGCATCTAAAGCCAATTCGCTTGAGCGTCTTTTATTCGGCCTTGGTATTCGCCATGTAGGCTCGAAAGCGGCTAAAACATTGGCGCAGCAGTTCGGGACGATGGATGCCCTAGCAAAGGCTGGGTATGAGGAATTGACGAATATTAATGAAATTGGCGATAAAATGGCCGATTCTGTCGTCACATTCTTTGAACAGCCTGAAGTGGATGAGCTGATACATGAATTGAAGGCTGCCGGCGTCAATATGGCGTATAACGGACCTAAGCCTGTAACTGTAGAAGAAAGTGATTCAATTTTTGCTGGTAAAACAGTTGTGTTAACTGGTAAGCTAGAACTGCTTACACGCAATGAAGCAAAAGAGAAGCTGGAGGCTTTGGGTGCGAAGGTGTCCGGAAGTGTCAGCAAAAAGACAAGTTTGGTTATTGCTGGAGCAGATGCGGGCTCGAAGCTTAGCAAAGCAGAAGAGCTGGGCGTTGAAGTATGGGATGAGGAGAAACTGGTAGCAGAACTAAACAAATAAGAGGTGTAAAGAATGAAGAAAATCTCGTTAATAGGGATTGCGTTACTGCTTCTCCTATCGGGATGTGCCCCTAAGTATGAAAACCAAGAGGATGTGCAGAAGTCAAAGAATGACGATGGCAAGGCTGTCATTCCTAAATTTAAAATCTCTGATGAATATTACTCTATCGTATCTCCAAAATCGAAGCCGAGTAATGCGCGGGGCCAAGTAGTCTCGAACTTGAATGGCCGATATGATGTGAACGAAATGGAATTGGGGCTTATGAGAATTGCCCGAGAAAACTTTTCAACCAAGGATTATGTGTATAACGAAGGCCAGCATTTAACGGCGAAAACTGTTAATCAGTGGCTTCAGCGTAAATATACGAATGAACAATTCAAGGCAATGATGAAAAAGGATAACTCCTTGAAGGAATCGGACAACCTTGGATTAAATCCTATCGATCCAGGCAAAGGGGATATTGGCAAGCGCAATGAAGAAAATCCGTTGTATCTGGCTCATATACTGGAACAAGATTATTTATTGAAGAAATCTAAAGATACCTATACTCTGGGCGGTGTTGTGATTGGATTGGCGCTTAATTCCACTTATTATTACCAAAAAGTAGACTATGGTGCCGTATATGAAGTCAAAATCGATCATGACGAAATGGAAAGAGAAGGCAAGAAGATTGCTGAGGAGGTACTTACAAGGCTTCGCGGCATGGATAAGCTGAAAAATGTCCCGATTACGATCGCTTTATATGAGCAAGCAGAAAAATCATCTGTCGTGCCGGGCAATTTCATCTCTTATACTCACGTAAAAGAAGGAAACAGCTCTATTTCGGACTGGAAAAAGGTGAAAGAAAAATATTACTTATTCCCTTCTGATGAAGTGAATGAAAAACATCGCGATGATAATAAAATGTTCCTGAACTTTAAGCAGGAAGTCGAGAAATACTATCCGAATTTCAATGGTGTCATTGGCCGCGGCTATTACATTGATGACCAATTGCAAAAAATGAATATCGACATTCCTATTCAATTCTATGGGAAAGCTGAAGCGATTGGCTTTACGCAATTTGTGACATCAAAAGTCATGGAATATTTCCCCGATTACCTGAATGTCCAGGTTTCTATAACGAGTGTAAATGGACCTGAATCTTTAATCGTCCGCAATACAGATGATAAGGAACCATTTGTCCATATTTATGAATAAGATGAAAAGGAAGGTCCCTGCAAAATTGCAGGGTTTTTCTTTTTGCCTTTCTAGAAAAATAACTTCAGATAAAGCTGTTGACTTTGCCCTAAGGGTAAACTCTATACTCAAGATATCAAATCACAGGCGCAGGTGAATGAGATGTTTTCAATAGGAACTTTTTCAAAAATCAATAAAATCACAACAAAAACGTTAAGGCACTATGATGAATTGGGTCTTCTTAAGCCCGATTATGTGGACGATATGACCGGCTATCGATTCTATACATCACAACAGCTGCCAAAGCTGCATCAAATACTTGCCTTAAAGAGGATGGGCCTATCCTTAAAGCAAATTAAAGACGCTCTTCAGCATCCGGAAGCAATTGATTCCTATTTGCAAGTGAAAGAGCAGGAAGTTGTTCAACACATAAAATCTGAAGAAGAGAAGCTGGTGCAAATCCGCAGCTATCTCCAGCTTATGAAAGGGGAAATCAACATGTACAATCCGATTATTAAAGAACTTCCAGAAGTCATTGTGGCTTCCATGAGAAGGATCATCCCAAATTATGAAGCTTTTAATGAGTTGTTTCCAAATGTGATGGGGAAGGAAATGAAACGATTGGGATGCGTGTGCGCTGTTCCTGAATATTGCTTTACCATCTATCATGATGGCGAGTATCGTGACACTAATATTGATGTCGAAATGTGCGAGGCTGTTACAGAAATGAAAGAGGATACAGATATTCTGTCCTTTAAAGTGATGGAAAAAGTGCCGGAAGCCCTTTGCATTCTTCATAAAGGACCGTATTCAACCATCGGAGCAACATATTCCTTTGCATTCAGATGGGCAGAGGAGAATCAATACGAAATATGCGGAAATCCCCGTGAATCTTATATAGACGGCATATGGAATAAAGGCAACGAGCAGGAGTGGCTGACGGAAGTACAAATACCGATTGCAAAAAAGGCATAGTGATTGTTGGATGGCCTCCTTTTTCTAGGAGGCCGTTTTCCATTATAGAGAATCGGCAAAAGGATTTGCTGCCATGAGACTCGTTCAGGATTCCGGCAATGTTAGGAAGGAACTGCGTAAAAAAATGAAAACGTAACCATGAATGAAGTGGAGTTGTTTGTACACTTTTGAAAATTCAGTTAGAATGAGGATGGAATACAAATACATACTCATTTGGGAGGGAACAAATTTGGTACAAGCTTATAAACATGAGCCGTTAACTAATTTTGCGCAAAACAACAATAATGAGGCTTATCTTGAAGGTTTACAGACAGTCAAAGGATATTTAGGGAAAAGCTACGATTTATTGATTGGTGGGGAACGCATCCATACAGAAGACCAGATCGTTTCTTACAATCCTGCTGATAAAAGTGAAGTAGTCGGTAGAGTATCTAAGGCGAACAAGGACCTAGCTGAAAAAGCTATGCAAGCTGCTGTTGAAGCTTTCGGTACGTGGAGAAAATCCAAGCCTGAATCACGTGCGGACATTTTATTCCGTGCTGCTGCCATCATGCGACGACGCAAGCATGAGTTGTCTGCATTGATGACAAAAGAAGCGGGTAAGCCTTGGGTTGAGGCGGATGCAGATACTGCAGAAGCAATCGACTTCTTAGAGTATTATGCCCGCCAAATGATCGGCATGAAAGACGGAGTGCCTGTACAAAGCCGTCCTGATGAATTCAATAAATACAATTATATTCCATTAGGTGTCGGCATCATTATTTCACCTTGGAATTTCCCGTTGGCTATTATGGCTGGAACAACAGTTGCCGCCATCGTAACAGGGAATACAGTTTTATTGAAACCGGCATCCACAACGCCTATCATTGCAGCTAAATTTGTGGAAATCATGGAAGAAGCAGGACTTCCTGCAGGCGTACTGAACTTTGTTCCAGGCAGCGGAGCTGAAGTCGGCGATTACCTAGTCGACCATCCACAAACGCGCTTTATTTCCTTCACAGGTTCCCGTGATGTTGGTACGCGTATTTTTGAACGCGCTTCAAAAGTACAGCCGGGCCAAAAATGGCTGAAACGCGTCATTGCTGAAATGGGCGGTAAGGATACAATCGTCGTTGATTCTGAAGCGGATCTTGAATTGGCTGCACAAAGCATTGTTAAGTCAGCATTCGGTTTCTCAGGGCAAAAATGCTCTGCTTGTTCACGCGCAGTCATCGTAGAAGACGTGTATGACCAAGTATTGGACCGTGCTGTTGAATTAACAAAAGAATTAACGGTGGGAAATCCTGAAGAACAAGCAACTTCAATGGGTCCTGTCATTGACGGCTCTGCATTCAAAAAGATTATGGAGTATGTTGAGATTGGCAAAAAAGAAGGAAGAATCATGACCGGAGGAGAAGGCGATGATTCCAAAGGATTCTTCATCCAACCAACGATTGTTGCAGATGTAGATCCACAGGCTCGTTTGATGCAGGAAGAAATTTTCGGACCTGTAGTGGCCTTCTCAAAAGCAAAAGACTTTAATGAAGCAATTGAAATTGCCAATAATACAGAATATGGTTTGACAGGTGCTGTCCTTTCCACGAACCGTGCACACCTAGAACAGGCACAGGAAGACTTTATGGTCGGCAACCTATATCTAAACAGAGGTTGCACAGGTGCAATTGTCGGCTATCAACCATTTGGTGGCTTCAACATGTCAGGTACAGACTCTAAAGCGGGCGGCCCTGATTACTTGACTCTTCATATGCAAGCCAGAACAACAACTGAAGCGTATTAAGAGATAAGATAAAATCGCAGCCCATTGCTCCATTAAAAAGAGCAATGGGCTTTTTTAATGGAGAAAAGAGAGATGGTCTTGCATGGCTAAATACATATGTGTAACAATAACAGTACAAATGTGCATTTGAAGGGCTGAATATAATGGACTCTGAAAAAAGTAGAAAAATGGTTGAAGCAGCAAAGCTTTATTATCAAATGGATTTCAGCCAAATGGAAGTAGCCAAGAAATTAGGTGTTTCAAGGCCTACTGTCTCGAGGTTGCTGCAGCAGGCGAAGGAAGAAGGAATCGTTGAAATAAAGATTATGGATCCTTCCGAAAATTGCCGTATGCTTGGTACTGAACTGGAAGAAAAATTAGGATTGAAAAAAGCGATTGTCGTCTCCGTGCCGATGTATGAAGAAAATATCCTTAAACAGGCAATCGGCAAAATAGCTGCCGATTATGTGAGCAGTATTGTCAAGGACGAAGATGTAATCGGTGTCACTTGGGGAACAACCATGTATCAAGTGGCGACCCATCTAGAACATAAATCAGTGCGTGATGTGAAGATTGTCCAGCTCAAGGGAGGGGTTAGCCATTCCCAAAAAAAGACCTATGCTTCGGAAACCCTGCACCTGTTTGAAAAAGCATTCGATGCAACCTTGTATCAGCTTCCTCTGCCTGCAATCGTCGACCATGTCGTGGTGAAACAGGCTATAGAAGCAGACCGTCATATCCGCCGATTGCTTACGATTGGCAAAGAAGCAAATATAGCTATATATACAGTAGGCGTTCCACAAACGGATTCTCTGCTTTTTCAACTGGGTTATTTCACGGATAAAGATGAAAAAGTGATTTCTGAGCATGCTGTCGGAGATATTGCTTCACGCTTTTTTGATAAAGATGGACATATATGCAACGCCGAACTGAATGCGAGAACAATCGGGATTGAATTGGATGATCTGAAAAAAAAGGAACAATCCATTCTTGTTGCAGGAGGTTTGAAAAAGGTAGACGGTATTTGGGGTGCAGTTAAGGCAAAACTATGCAACGTATTGATTACGGATACGTATACGGCAAAGATCCTTCTAAATAAAGAAGAATCCACACAATAAACGCATGGCGGCTATATAGGCTGCCATGCGTTTTTTGTTTAGGGCATAATAAATCCCAAGAATTGTTGGTCCCTTTTTCATCATCTAGCTGCTGGAGCCATCACCTCGAGGTCTTAATAAGGAGGAGGCAAAAGGGAATCTTAGTTGATAAGGAACGTGAAGAAGTAGATGTTGATAAAACTTTTTACATAAGTTCATTTTATGTTTTACAAATGTTCCTTAACCTGCTATAGTGAAGGAGTAAAACCAAACCAATTCAATATATGAGGGTATAGCTATCTTTGATTGTTACCGTTTTCTTAACCTGAAGATGAAATAAATGCCAAATTTGCATTTTAAAGAGTAGGGAAGTTAGATTACGATTCATTTTCGTAAGATAAACTTGTTTGTAAGCCTTCTCAAGGTTGTGCAAATTGTAAAGTATGCTAGTTACAAATTGTTTCATTGGACCTATCTTGCTTTATAGTTGTATGACTTCTGACCTCTTATTTTTACTTTTTGTGGAAGATGCCCGCATGTTCGTATACATCATCGATAACAGGTGAAAAATAGGATCAGCAGAAACAAGGCGAATGAAAGACCATCCCTTATAGAAAAGATCTGCCTTAATGGCGGATACATACTGGATTTGTTTGGGTCGTCACCGGTCATTTTCCGTGGCATCACAAGACTTAATAGTAGAAATGGAGAAGATAGAATGGATAAGCATGCATTGGTTAATGAAGCCATTAAAGCTAGAGAAAGTGCATATACACCCTATTCCAAATTCAATGTGGGCGCAGCTCTCTTGTCAGGAAATGATCGCGTCTTTCTGGGATGCAATATTGAAAATGCATCGTATGGTTTGACGAATTGTGCCGAACGGACAGCTATTTTTAAAGCGGTTTCCGAAAGGGAAACGGAAATGAGAGCTATTGCAATTGTGGCAGATACAGAAGGCCCCGTTTCACCATGCGGTGCCTGCAGACAGGTCATAGCCGAATTTGCAAATGATGATACAAAGATCTATCTGGCTAATCTAAACGGCGATATTCATGAAACAACCATTGAAGAATTGCTGCCAGGCTATTTCTCGTCGGTTGATATGGAACGAGGTTAATGCCTGTAAGCATTATAAAATCCACTAACAGCTGTCTAAGGCATCGATAGCTGTTGTGATATAGAAGACATACATTATGGAGGAACTTATGAGATATCTAATATCATTTTGTGGTTTGCTGCTTGTGTTTGGTCTAGCACTTTTAGTCAGCAAAAACAAAAAAGAAATCAAATATAAAAATATTATCTTGATGGTTATCATCCAATTTATCTTGGCTGCGTTGCTTTTGAACACAAAGTTCGGTTATATCCTTATTAAAGGAGTCGCAACAGTATTCGATCATTTGCTTTCTTATGCAAGTGCGGGTGTATCCTTCGTCTTCGGAGGGCTGGCCAATAAGGGAGAGTCGCCATTTTTCCTTGACGTATTATTGCCGATCGTCTTCATTTCAGTTCTGATCGGTATCCTGCAGCATTTCAAAATCCTTCCTTTCTTTATGAAATGGGTAGGCTGGCTGTTAAGTAAAGTGAACGGCATGGGTAAATTGGAGTCGTATAATGCCGTGGCTTCTGCAATGGTTGGACAATCAGAAGTATTCATTACTGTAAAAAAACAATTGGACAAGCTTACGCCACAACGGATGTACACATTATGTGCTTCAGCCATGTCCACTGTCTCCATGTCCATCGTCGGTGCATACATGACAATGATTGAACCTAAATATGTCGTAACTGCTATTGTGTTGAACTTGTTCGGCGGTTTCATCATCGTTTCAATCATCAATCCATACAAAGTGGACGAAAAGGAAGACATCCTTACAATTGAAGAAGATGGAGGAAAACAATCATTCTTCCAAATGCTTGGTGAATATATCATGGACGGTTTCAAGGTTGCCATTATTGTCGGCGCCATGCTGATCGGATTCGTTGCGTTAATGGATATGATCAATTCCTTGTTCGATATGATTTTTGGCATATCCTTCCAGCAAATCCTTGGCTACATTTTTGCGCCAATTGCATTCTTGATGGGTGTGCCTTGGGGTGACGCTGTTTCTGCCGGCGGCATCATGGCAACTAAACTGGTTACAAATGAGTTTGTTGCGATGGTCAGCCTTGGAGACATCGCCAAATCGGTTAGTGCCCATACTCTAGGCATTATTTCAGTATTCCTCGTTTCTTTTGCAAACTTCTCATCTATCGGTATCATTGCCGGCGCTGTTAAAGGTTTGAGTGAGAAACAAGGGAATGTAGTTGCCCGTTTCGGCTTGAAATTGCTATACGGAGCTACGCTTGTAAGTATTTTGACAGCTACGATTGTTGGTTTTGTCATCTAAATAGACAGAAGAAAAGAAGCAGTTACCTATTATAAGGCGCTATAACTGCTTCTTTCTTGATTCCCCCGATAACCATACGGGGCAGTTACATCAGGAGGTTAACATGTATGGCCAATGTAGGCATATTGCTATCGGGCGCGGTTCTGTTCCTTAACGGTTTAATGCTAAAAGGGAAAGCGGAAGCGAAGAGCGTAGCTATTTTTAATTTTTTTGTAGGGATTCTTCAAATTATTATCCCATTCTATCTCATTATGGTTTCAGACCAAAGCACCTGGACTATTTATGGGTATACGGCAACATTCCTGTTCGGGCTGACATTTTTATATGTTTCATTCACTTTTTATAAAGGGATGGATGGGAGCGGCCTAGGCTGGTTTGCTGCATGGGTTGCGATGATTGCCATTTTTTATACAGTCGTGTCAGCTGTCCATTTCCATGACTACGTATCAGCGCTGACTTGGCTTATGTGGTCGTTTCTATGGTATTTGTTTTACGTATTGAATATTTTAAAGAAACCGGTTGAAGAGTATGTCGGAAATGTAGCATTGGTACAATCGTTCGTGACATTGACATTTCCGGCAATCTTTACATTGATGGGAATGTGGGATGATGTATTGATACAGCGAATCTGGCTGGTCGTGTTGGCGGCATCGATTTTATATTTCATTAAAGGAGCCGTCGGACTAAGGGCACTCCAGCAAAAACGTCCTGCTTCATCGTGAGTTAATCAAACAAAAACGTTATGTTTTTACAAAAGTTCAAATAACGTTTTACGTTTGTTCAAAAAACTGATATAGTGGAGTAGTGAAGAACGCTGAAGGATACCGATCTTTCCCTCTATTCCATTTTTTCGTCGGAATCAAGAGGAGAGAATAACAAGCCTTCGGCGAGTATACAATAACGTTATTGTTTAATGGAAAGATGCCTGCGGCCCATTGTTCCGTATGGCGCATAATAGATCAACAAGTCTTAGAATACATGAACACACATAAGTGAAAAAGAGGAGTTGGGTTACAATGAGAATGGTAGATTTAATCGAGAAAAAACGCGATGGCGGCGAATTAACAAAAGAAGAAATCAACTTCATGATCGAAGGGTATACAGATGGTTCAATTCCTGATTACCAAATGTCTTCTTTCTTAATGTCCGTATTCTTTAAGGGTATGACACCTGAAGAAACAGCTAATATGACGATGGCAATGGTTGAATCAGGCGATCAAATTGACCTTTCAGCTATTGAAGGCATTAAGGTTGATAAGCACAGCACTGGCGGTGTTGGCGATACGACAACAATCGTACTTGCTCCCCTTGTGGCAGCTGTAGGTGTTCCGGTTGCGAAGCTTTCCGGACGCGGACTTGGCCATACCGGCGGAACAGTCGATAAATTCGAATCCATCCCTGGCTTCCACTCTGAAATCGAAGCAGACCAATTCATCAAACAAGTGAACGAAGTAAAAGTCGCTGTAACAGGGCCAACGGGCAACCTGACTCCTGCAGATAAAAAAATCTACGGTTTGAGAGACGTAACAGCAACTGTGAACTCTATTCCATTAATGGCAAGCTCTATTATGAGCAAAAAAATCGCATCCGGTTCAGATGCTATTGTCCTGGATGTTAAAGTCGGTGCGGGCGCATTCATGAAGGATGTAGAAAGTGCTAAAGAACTTGCCCATGCGATGGTTGAAATCGGCAAGAACGTCGGCCGTGACACAATGGCCGTTATTTCTGATATGGATCAACCGCTTGGATTTGCGATCGGTAATGCTCTTGAAGTAAAAGAAGCAATCGATACTCTGCGAGGAGAAGGGCCAAAAGACTTGGAAGACCTATGCTTAACTTTGGGAAGCAAAATGGTTGTCCTTGCTAAGCATGCAGAAACAGTTGAGGAAGCGCGCAAAATGCTGGAAGACGTAATTGCAAATGGAAAAGCGCTTGAGAAATTCAAGGAATTCGTTACAGCCCAAGGCGGAGACGCATCTGTCATCGATGATCCTTCCAAATTAGCTGCAGCCAAATATGAAATCCCAGTTATGGCGAAGGAAGATGGATATGTAGCTGAAATCGAAGCAGACAGCATCGGTACAGCAGCAATGATCCTTGGTGCAGGGCGCGCAACAAAAGAATCCATTGTCGACCTGGCAGTTGGTTTAATGCTTCATAAGAAAATCGGCGATGAAGTGAAAAAAGGCGACACAATCGTCACGATCCACAGCAATCGCGAAAATGTAGAAGATGTAATGGAACGCATTTACGAGTCATACAGAATTTCCCCTACAAAAGTAGCGGACCCTGTCCTTGTCCATGCTGAAATTCATTAATTCATATAATGTTTAACAGCCAACCCAATGGCTTTGGCTCATTATCATTAAAAGTAGACGGAGGAATGTAAAAATGAATAAAGAACAAATCGCACGTATGATCGACCACACTCTATTAAAGGCGGATGCTAGCCGTGAAGCTGTCATCAAACTGGCAAATGAAGCGAAGGAGCACCGTTTCGCGTCAGTATGTGTAAACCCTGCACAAGTTGCGACTGCATATGAAGTATTGAAAGATACTCCAGATGTGAAGGTATGTACAGTTATCGGGTTCCCATTAGGGGCTTCTACTTCTGAGACAAAGGCATTCGAAACGAAAGATGCCATTGAAAAGGGTGCAACCGAAGTGGACATGGTTATTAACATCGGAGCACTTAAGGATAAGAATGATGAGCTTGTATTGAATGATATCAAGGCAGTCGTTGATGCGGCGAAAGGTAAAGCATTGACTAAAGTGATCATTGAAACATGCTTATTGACTGACGAAGAAAAAGTGCGTGCTTGCGAGCTTTCCGTTAAAGCCGGCGCAGATTTCGTCAAGACATCCACTGGCTTCTCTACTGGCGGAGCAACAGTTGCAGACATCGCTTTGATGCGCAAAACAGTTGGTCCTGATGTAGGCGTTAAAGCTTCAGGCGGAGTCCGCAGCCTTGCTGACGTGGAAGCATTGGTTGAAGCAGGTGCAACACGTATCGGAGCAAGTTCTGGCATCGCTATTGTGAATGGACAACAATCAAACTCAGCCTATTAATGTATATTGAACGTATGGAAGACGCCTGTTATGACTGGCGTCTTCTTTTATATACAAGCAATGGCCTCTTTCAATAGCCGGAGAGGTTGGATGATTGGGCTGGATATACGATGCTCAGCCTGCTCGGCTGCGTCGACCATCGACAGTTGGCAGACTGCATAGGATCCTTCTTTGCGGCTTTTTTCTATTATATAGGAAGAAACGCGCTGATCATGTTCTTGCTTTCGTCCTTTCATCAACAAATCAAAAGCGCCTTCAATAATGTCAACTTGAGTGTTAACCGGAGTATCGAGCAATTGGCTGTATTCCTGTAATCGTTTCATAGTGCCTGGCACTGTTTTAGGATTGGTGAAAAATAACGTATGTCTTTCCTGATGGGAGCAGAGGAATTGGAAAAGCGGTTCATCGATTTTAAGCAAAGGAATATTGAAAGCAATGCTTAATTCGTCCAAACAGGCAATATAATTTGTGCATGTAATCAGAATGGCATCTACATGGCATGAAGAAATCCATTCTAATTGGCCTTTTACTCTATGTTGCGCGGTATGGTCGGGGAACATCTCGCTTTGTGATATTCTATGCAGGAGGCCGGGATCGACAAAATGAAGGGCATTAGTAGTATGTGGGTTTATAATTCGCTCAATATAAGGGATGTTTGAATGATGTGCATGCAGGACACCGATCGTTTTTTTCAAAGGAATCACCTTTTCGTTTTCTGAATATTTTAACAAGATAAAAAGGAGATGTATATATAGAAAGGTTCAGTAATTAACTTTTGAACTCCATAGGTGCGCGAGTACTGTGAGGAGGGCAGCAGCTCTTATTTTTTTGGACAAACGTTTGTCCAACGATGTTTGGAAGGACCTATATTGCTTTACCGTAGCAAAATTTGATAGTATTAGAAGTATGGTTTTTGATCGTATTTTAATGGAGGTGAATGGAGAGATGTCACGTATTTCGAATGAAGAAGTGAAGCATGTTGCCCATTTGGCGAGACTGGCAGTCACTGAGGATGAAGCAGAAGAAATGAGAAAAGAATTGGATGCTATTATTACCTTTGCCGAGCAGTTGAACGAACTGGATACTACGGGGGTGAAGCCGACTTCACACGTATTGGATATGGTAAATGTATTGCGTGAGGATAAGGCAGAAAAAGGACTTCCAGTTGAAGAAGTCATGAAAAACGCACCGGATCACAAGGATGGATTAATCCGCGTTCCGGCAATTATGGATTAAGGGGGGAACAACATTGACACTGTTCACGAATAGTTTGAAGGAGCTACAAAACCTTCTGCATAAAAAAGAGGTGTCCGTTACTGATCTAGTAGGAGCATCATTCGAACGCATCCAGCAGGTAGATGGAACGGTTTCCGCTTTTTTATCATTGAATGAAGAGCAGGCACGAAAACAAGCTCAGCAAATGGATGAAGCGTTGGCAAAAGGCGAAACAGCAAACCATCCATTATTCGGCATGCCGATCGGTGTGAAGGACAATATCGTAACAAAGGATTTACGTACAACTTGCGCAAGCAAAATCCTTGAGAACTTCGACCCTATTTATGATGCGACCGTTGTGCAAAAGCTAAATCAGGCAGGCACAGTCACTATCGGTAAATTGAATATGGATGAATTTGCAATGGGTTCCTCCAATGAAAACTCAGCCTACAAAACAGTCCGCAACCCATGGAACACAGATTGTGTACCGGGCGGATCATCTGGCGGATCTGCAGCATCCGTTGCCGCCGGCGAAGTTCTTTTTTCATTAGGTTCAGATACAGGCGGATCGATTCGCCAGCCGGCATCCTTCTGCGGTGTAGTCGGAATGAAACCTACATACGGCCGCGTCTCCCGTTTTGGATTGGTTGCATTTGCCTCATCACTTGACCAAATCGGGCCGATCACAAATAACGTTGAGGACAATGCTTTTCTTTTGGAAGCAATCTCCGGACTTGATCCAATGGATTCAACCTCCGCGAATATCGATGTTCCCCGTTTTACAGATGCGCTGACCGGCGATGTCAAAGGGCTGCGCATTGCTGTTCCTAAGGAATACTTAGCGGAAGGAGTAGATGAAGAGGTAAAAGCATCCGTGCTTGAAGCCTTGAAAGTGCTTGAATCACAAGGAGCCACTTGGGAGGAAGTATCGTTGCCTCACTCTAAATATGCGCTTGCAGCGTATTATTTATTGTCTTCTTCTGAAGCATCCGCAAACCTTGCGCGTTTTGACGGAGTTAGATATGGCTATCGTACCCCTAATGCGGACAGCTTGATCGAGATGTACAAGCATACCCGTTCAGAAGGATTCGGAAAAGAAGTGAAGCGGCGTATCATGCTTGGAACATTCGCATTAAGCTCAGGCTATTATGATGCTTATTACAAAAAAGCGCAGCAAGTGCGTACATTGATCAAGAAGGATTTCGAGGATGTTTTCGCGAAATACGATATCATCGTAGGGCCGACAACGCCTACTCCAGCCTTTAAGATTGGAGAAAATACAAAAGATCCGCTAACTATGTATGCAAATGATATCTTGACTATTCCAGTAAACTTGGCTGGCGTTCCTGGCATCTCTGTCCCGTGCGGCTTTTCCCAGGAAGGATTGCCTTTGGGATTGCAATTGATCGGCAAGCATTTTGACGAAAGCACCATCTATCGTGTTGCCCATGCGTTTGAGCAAGCAACCGACCATCATACAAAAAAACCACAATTGTAAGGGGTGAGGATTATGCAATTTGAAACGGTAATAGGTCTTGAAGTACACGTAGAATTAAAAACAGATTCGAAAATTTTTTCATCCAGTCCGAACCAGTTCGGGGCGGCACCAAATACAAACACATCGGTTATTGATTTAGGATATCCTGGCGTACTGCCTGTCCTTAACCGGAAAGCGGTCGATTATGCAATGAAGGCGGCAATGGCGCTGAACTGTGAAGTGGCGACTGACACTAAATTCGACCGCAAAAACTATTTCTATCCTGATAATCCGAAAGCCTATCAAATTTCTCAATTTGACCAGCCGATCGGCGAGCATGGCTGGATTGAGATTGAAGTGAATGGCTATAAGAAAAAAATCGGCATTACCCGCATCCATATGGAAGAGGATGCAGGCAAGCTGACACATGGAGCAGGCGGAATGTCTCTATGCGATTATAACCGCCAGGGCACACCTCTTGTGGAGATCGTGTCGGAACCGGATATCCGTACGCCAGATGAAGCATATGCCTATCTTGAAAAATTGAAAAGCATCATCCAATACACAGGTGTATCCGATTGTAAAATGGAAGAAGGCTCCCTTCGCTGCGATGCCAATATCTCTATCCGCCCAGTAGGACAGGAAGAGTTCGGCACTAAAACTGAATTGAAAAACCTGAATTCATTCAACTTTGTCCGCCGCGGCCTTCAGCACGAAGAAGAGCGCCAACGGGAAGTTGTCTCCAATGGAGGCGTCATTGAGCAGGAAACACGCCGTTTTGACGAAAACACAGGCAAGACAATCCTGATGCGTGTCAAGGAGGGGTCCGATGATTATCGTTACTTCCCTGAGCCTGATTTAATGGACCTATATATTGATGATGAATGGAAAGAACGTATCCGTGCAGAAATACCTGAGCTTCCAGATGCCCGCCAAAAGCGGTATATGGAAGACCTTGGCCTTCCTGCCTATGATGCGGCTGTCCTGACTGTTTCAAAAGAAACGGCTGATTTCTTCGAAGCAACTGTAGGGGCGGGAGCGGATGCGAAACAAGCATCCAATTGGATCATGGGCGACCTGTCTGGGTATTTGAACGCAGAGGGAAAAGAATTGCATGACTTGCCTTTAACTCCGGATTCACTGGCAGGCATGATCGGTTTAATTGAAAAAGGAACCATTTCATCCAAAATCGCAAAAACGGTCTTTAAAGAATTGCTTGAAAACGGCGGAGATGCAGAAGCGATCGTAAAAGAAAAAGGGCTCGTACAGATTTCCGATGAAGGAGCTTTATTGAAAATCATCGATGAAATTCTGGATCAGAACCCGCAAAGCATTGAAGATTTCAAAGCAGGCAAAAAGAAAGCGACAGGATTCCTTGTCGGCCAAATCATGAAAGTGACAAAAGGCCAAGCCAATCCACAGATAGTCAATAAGCTGCTTATGCAAGAAATCCAAAAGCGCTAATGAAACAAAAAGCCATTTTCCTCTATTAGGGAAATGGCTTTTTTTATATGTAAACGAGATGCCGGCCCAAGCCCAGGGTTCCAAAGAGCTTAAAATAGCAACTTGCCTATATGGAAATAGGACATGAAAATGGATCATGGTTTCAGGTTTCCTGCATTCTGCGTGAGTGGAGTCCCTCCCGTTGATCCTTTCAGCTTTCCGATGCAGGAATAAGGCGGGAGCCTGTGTATTTTTGAGGATTGTGTGAGAAAGAATTGAAAAAGAAAAAACAGTTATCTATCAAGCTTTCATTCAACATTTACATAAATAGATTGTGTTAAAATAAAGTAAAAAACTATCTTAATCTATCACCATTCTGCTTTATTCGGTTTTTCGATTACGGTCATTGATGATTGTTTGGACATCCAACCGGATACAAGTCTGGATTTTTTGATCGACCATTGAATACGTCTGATTAACCACCTCTTTCCTACTGTTTTTTACGTTCCGGCATTGAAACCTTCTTATCCTGTCTTCATTCAAAGAAGAAAAATAGTGTATAGCTGTGAATATAGCTTATTGAAAAGCTTATGTAAGAGATTGTTTGAACGATCGTGAGCATGTAAGCATATATTGTCCATAACTAATGCAGGGCTTCTCTTTTATAAAGGGCGGTATTCTTACTATAAGATAGGGGGATCTATAAGGATGGGTTTTATTGTACTGTTATGTATCATTGCTATTGCTGTCTCTTTTTTTAACAAAAATGGAAGTGGAGCAACGGAAAGATACAATAATGAACAACAAGTGCATACAAACGGATTGACTAATGATGGCAGCCACTCGTTCACGGCGGGAAAGGAACATAATCACCATCATCATGGCGGGCATCATAACCAGGGGTGCGGCTTTGAGTCTGGCGGCGATATGGGTGGAGGATGCGATTAAGGTAAGAAGAGGGTGAGTCATGGAATTGATCATCACAATTTGGATTATGGTCGCTATATTGTTTAGCATTTTAGCGTATGCCGTCCATAACCGTAAACAGTATCATTACGTTTCACATTACCATCATTATAGCGATAGTGAAAAGAAAGAGCTTGAGCAGAGCGGTTATTTCGTCCGCATTGGCCGATTTATGTGGGGAGTGGCAGTTTTATGGGTTCTCTCTATCCCATTTGTCGCTCTGGAGATAGAATATGCCATGGAAGCTTCTCTGACCGTATTCCTTTTGTATGTACTTATTGGTGTTTTTATCATACGCAGATCGGATGTTAAGAGAAGGCGGAAACGGAATTCGAGAATCTTGCTTATTGTATATGCGACTGTCGCCATTGTTTTAGGTTTCGTTTTTATTCAGGGGCAGCAGGATACAAAAGTGAAAATAAACAGCGATACGATCGCTTTTGAGGGGATGTATGATTATACACTTCCAATTAAGGAAATCACAAGTGTAGAATGGCTTGAAGAAATGCCGGAAGACACGTATAAGCTTAATGGCTATGCGACGACATGGCGCTCGCTTGGCCACTTTAAATCAGATGCATACGGAAAGGGCGTCCATTATGTATTTCCTAACAAGCCGCCTTTCATTATTATTAAAGCTAAACATACATATGTAATCATTAATTCCAGGGATAAAGAAAAAACAGAGCGTCTGTACGATAGAATACATGATACGCTTGAGGTTGCGGGCTTGGAGCATTAAGGAAAGAAAGGGGCTTGAGGAACTATTATCAAGCCCTTTTGTGAGGATTTCAGTTGTGCATTGAACCGGCGGGGCAAAAAATTGAATAAATATTTTTTAAAATGGCGCTATTTTAGATATACTGTTAAAGTAGTATTTTTTTCGACTGTACTATATAATCTATTCTCGGTGTTACTTGTTTACTTTGATTTGTTTGACGCGTTGCGGGATTAAAATGAGCAACGGATGAATCTGATTAATAGGATGATGAAAATGAAACGAGCAAGACTAATATATAATCCGACTTCAGGAAGGGAAGCAATCCGCAAGCATTTGCCGGATATCCTCGCAAAATTGGAGGCAGCCGGCTATGAAGCGTCCGCCCATGCGACAACGTGCGAAGGCGATGCAACGGAAGCGGCAAAGACAGCGATTGAGCGTAAATACGATGTTGTCATTGCTGCAGGCGGCGACGGGACCATTTATGAAGTTGTCAATGGCCTTGCAGGAGCTGAACATCGCCCGAAGCTAGGCATTATCCCTACAGGGACGACAAACGATTTTGCCCGTGCCATCCATGTGCCCCGCCAAGTGGCTGCGGCAGTGGATATCATAACAGACGGCTATGCGATGCCTATCGACATCGGCAAAATGAATGATAAATATTTCATCAATATTGCTGGCGGCGGACGTTTGACAGAGCTTACATATGAAGTGCCGAGCAAGCTGAAGACGATGCTTGGCCAGCTGGCATATTATTTGAAAGGCATAGAAATGCTTCCAAGCATTAAGGCGACACAGGTCAAAATCGAATACGACGGTAAATTGTTTGAAGGGGAAATCATGTTATTCCTCGTAGCCAATACCAATTCCGTCGGCGGATTTGAACGGTTGGCTCCGGATGCCTCTTTGAATGACGGCATGTTCTCCATGTTAATTGTGAAGAAAATGAATTTGGCTGAATTCATCCGTGTCGTCACTATGGCTATACGTGGTGAGCATGTGAAGCATCCAAGCGTAGTCTATGCAAAGGCAAATCGCATTAAGGTGACTCCGGTCGACAAGAAGCTATTGCTGAACCTGGACGGAGAGTACGGTGGTGAAGCACCTGCTGAATTCGTCAATATGTACCGCCATTTCGACGTATTTGTACCAAGCGGATTTTCACCGGATGCATTGCCGCAAATGGATGATCCGGAAGAAAGAGAAGAAAGCTGAAAAAGAATCGTATATACGATTCTTTTTTTTTTGGAGAGACAAATTAGCGTTTTCTTTTGAAAACAGTCAAATAATAAATTCTTCGAATAGCATAGATGGCGAGGGCAAATCCAGTGACAGTCAAAACAGTACCGAGAATGCTGAAGCTTGAGAGCATGGAAAATTACTCCTTTCGTCTCTTTTTAAAGTGTATATACTAGATATTACCATGTTTTCATTAGGATTGCTTGGGACCTTTCCCACTCCTCCAAAAGCTCTAATGGGCAGATCCTTCTCAGAGCTTCGTCTTAACCTGGTCGGGGGTAAGCAGGCGCCTTCCGCTTTTGTCTCATTCAGCTGCAGGCGCCACCCCCTCGAGGTCTTAAGCCAAATCTCAGCCAAAGGCAAAAACCAGCCTTTTGTCAGAGCTTCGTCTTAAGCTGGTCGGGGGTAGGCAGGCGCCTTCCGCTTTTGTTATTCCCATTGTCTCCCTGTGTTGGTTTGGGTGGTTTTCCTTTATACTTAGAGTAGGGATAATACTATATTATCCAACTTTGAAAGGATGGTAATGTTGCTTTATTATCGTATATACCACTTGGATGAACAGAAGCCATGGGTTACACTTGTGCATGGTGCCGGCGGGAATTCGGCCATTTGGTTTAAGCAATTGAAGGAATACAAAAAGTATTTCAATGTATTGCTGATTGATTTACGCGGCCATGGGAAATCGAAGTCGATTAAATGGAAAGACGGAGATGACCTCGAGACGGTTGCGGAGGAAGTATTGGATGTGTTACGGCATCTTCATATAGAACGCTCACATTTTATAGGAATATCTCTTGGGACGGTTATTATCCAAACGATCGCCAAGTTGGATCCCGACCGGGTTGAAACGATGGTTCTCGGCGGTGCCATTACCAAGCTGAATATCCGTACGAAATGTTATTTAACATTGGGCCATTTAGTGAAGCGCATTGTTCCATATATGTGGATATACCGTTTGTTTGCATGGATTATCATGCCCCGGTCTAACCATAAAGAAGCACGGCATACATTTGTTTCACAAGCAAAAACCATGTGCCAAATCGAATTTATTCATTGGCTCTCACTTACCAAGAATGTAAATCCGTATTTGAAGGAGCTTCAAACGGATTGCCATGGCATCCCCACACTTTTCCTCATGGGAGAACAAGATTATCTGTTTATCGAAAACGTCGAAGATATTGTACTGGACACAGGAAATAATGTCCGATTTGATATTATTGATCATGCGGGCCACGTCTGCAATATCGATCAACCCCACCAATTCAACGCATTAAGCATTTCTTTCATTATCAATAACAGCAGAAAGCTGATTTCAATCAAAACCAGCTAATTAAAAAGATGAATGGAATAGGCCATTCATCTTTTTAATGTGGTTATTAATATGTTTTTGGTCTAATGATCAATGTAACTGCGTAATAAACAATTCCTGCAAATACGCCATAGATGAGGAACCAGCTGAAATCGGTATGGAAGCTGCCGAAATCAGTATCAAACATTTGGAAAAGCAAGTGTCCGATCAATCCTAAAGCCATACCTGCAACAATGTACAAAAGAAACTTGATGATTCCATTGCGCGGATTACGTTTCTCGATGAATATGGATGCGGGAATGCCGAACAAAATGAACAGAGGCAATGATAATGCCGCCACAAGCGGTATAGAACTCCATTCGGAGAAGCCGTATATGATGACAGGCAAAAGAATGCTGAATGCAAGGCCCGCCGCAATCGCGCTAAGTAATTTCCTCATATGCAAAACACCTCTTCCTGTGTACTTTAAGTGTACAATAAACGAGAGGAAGCGAATACTTACTTTTTTTGCTTCTTTTATCTTATACCCAAAAGATAAGGCTTTTCATTCACCGCTTTTTCCGCTTCCTTTATTGTCGAAGTGGATTGTGGTAAAATCATGCTAGTCTGTAAAAGGGAAGCCCTAAATGACAGGGCATCACATAGAAAAGGAAGTTGAATACATGAAGAAAAACGCACCAGTCGCAAAAAATGATTTGCTGACTGTCCAATTTGAAGATTTAACGACAGATGGAGCCGGAGTGGCGAAGGTCGATGGTTATCCACTGTTTGTCCCTTACGCATTGCCAGGTGAAAAAGCAAAGATCCGCGTAGTGAAAGCGAATAAAGGATATGGATTCGGACGTTTGGAGGAAATCATCGAACAGAGCCCGGACCGTGTCGAAAACCCCTGCTCGCTCCATAAAGAGTGCGGAGGAGCACAATTGTTGCATATGAGCTATGAGGGACAGCTTCGCGCCAAGGAAAAACAAGTGCGTGATGCAGTCGAACGGATCGGCGGATTGAAGGGTTTGAAAGTCCACCCTGTCCTTGGAATGGAGAATCCTTGGAAGTATCGCAATAAAGTGCAGGTACCGGTAGGAGAGCAAAATGGAAAAATCGTAGTAGGCTATTATAAGAAACGCAGCCATGATATCGTCGATATGGAAAACTGCGGAGTGGAGCTTTCCATGGACGATAGCATTGTCCTGAAAGTTCGCGATATCTGCATCGATAACGGATTATCTCCTTATAATGAAAAAACGCATCGCGGCGTATTGCGCCACATCATGGTACGCTGGGCGAAAGAAACAGGCGAAATCATGATTGTGCTCGTAACACGCACACGCCAATTGCCGAATAAAGATGAAATCGTCAAAGATATCGTAAAAACAATTCCGAATGTAAAAAGCATCGTCCATAACATCAATGTGGAACGTACAAACGTCATCCTAGGCGACCGTTCGTCCACTATCTATGGCAGCTCAACGATAACGGATTATATCGGTGACGTTCAATTTGCCATCTCAGCGAAATCATTCTATCAGGTCAATCCGTACCAAACGAAGGTACTATATGATAAGGCTCTTGAATACGCCGGCCTGACAGGTGAAGAAACCGTGATCGACGCATACTGCGGCATCGGAACGATCTCCTTGTTCCTGGCGAAAAAAGCGAAGAAGGTATTTGGAATCGAAATCGTCAGCGATGCGATTAAAGATGCGGAAAGAAATGCAAAGCTGAATGAAATCACTAATGCTGAATTCATCACCGGAGCGGCAGAAACAGTGATTGCCGATTTATATAACGAAGGCGTAAAAGCCGATGTTGTCGTAGTCGATCCGCCGCGCAAAGGCTGTGACGAAGCATTGTTGAACACAATCATCGCCATGAAGCCGAAAAAGGTCGTCTATGTATCATGCAACCCAGGTACATTGGCAAGAGACCTCCGCGTATTGGAAGATGGAGGCTATCAAACGGTGGAAGTACAGCCGGTGGATATGTTCCCGCAGACGACGCACGTGGAGAGCGTAGCGCTGTTGGAATTGAAATAAGATGAGTAAGAATAAACTCCAAGATAGCTCTTAGTTTGCAGCTGTCTTGGAGTTTTTTAGTATGTTCTTTTCAGCATTTCCATATCTGCGCCCAGCCTTGCTGAAGACTTCATACTGACACCAAATCTATAGATGAAACTGATACAATATATATATGAATATAGTAAAAATAAACATTTTATCATTCAGTTGTCGCGTTCCTATTTTTATAGCTATTGTCGAAAATGGATGGAGTGCAACTATTCACTATATGTTAAACAACTAAACTAGAGGTGATTGTGATGAAGAACATTGATAAGTATAGAGGTTGCTTTATAGATAGTTCTGCAGGTGAGGTTTTGGATACTGCTTCTATTTTAATAAAGTATGGGAAAGTACTATGAGTAATGTCATATTGTTTCCAGATTATGAAAAATAAAAAAAGAAGTAGAAAAACTTCGCACTGAGTTATCTATGCTTGTTCTAGAACGGGACGAGATCCAGTATGTGGAATGTAAAAATATCGAAATGAGCTATATGTTGGTTCTCGGTAGTTTGGAATATAAAGTGTCTGAAGCACAGTGTGCCGCTTTACGTATGAAACGAAAATTGGAACTCATTCAGGCCAAGAGAAATCGTCAGGAAAAGATTATTCTCCCGCAAATTGAAGAAATCTTGGAGAATGAGTTTTCTGAGTATAAAGAAAAGCTGAATGCACAAATTGATAAAATAAATGCTGCCATTAAACACAGCCAGGGTGTGCTTTTATCTGATAAAGATAATAAAGAACTGAAAAAGTTGTATCGTAAAATTGTAAAAATGATTCATCCGGATTTGCATTCGGATTTAAGTAGCGCACAGTAGGTTTGTTTGAAAATGCTGTTATAGCTTATAAAAATGGCGATTTAGAAACATTGCGCATAATAGATGAAATGGTGCGTGAGCCTATCCTGCCAGAAGCCAAACAGGATGCAATGGCACAGCTGATACGGGAAAAAGAACGTTTTGTCAAATTGTTGGAGAATATCAAAGACAGCATTGCAAGGATAAAGTCGGAGTATCCGTATACGGTAAAAGATAGTGTGTACGACAATGGAAAAATGGCTGCTCGTAAGGCAGAGTTGGAGGGAATTCTTCGTCAATATAATGAATTGATTGAAACGTATTCTGCCAGAATACAAAAAATGCTGGGGTGATAAGATGGGTGATTTAGTTAAAACTGAAAGCGGTGGTTTGGTTAGCCTTCTCCATGGAAAGGGTGGAAATTTAGTTGTTCCGAAGCCATTTGAACGAGATATATTTTTGTTTGATACATATGTGGCGGGTACCAGCCACGTAGAGGGAATGGAAGAACTAGGTCTGTATTTGAATGTGGACGATAAACTGGACTTCTATAGGGAGCCGGATAATCCATATTTGTCTGCCAATTTACTGTCCGTAACTGCTAACTTACTTGCCATAATTGCCAATTTACTGTCCATAACTCCACATTTACTTGCCACTTCTCATTAATCTCTGCAACTCTTCTATAGATAGATGGTAAACTCGATTTTTAAAAGTACCATCTGAAGACGTTTTTAATGAAGATAAGATTTTTGACGCAACGGATGTAGAGGGGATGTGAAGGAACTCTCGTAATTGCTTGTTTGTGATGGTTGAGCCGATGAGAAGGCGAAAGTCTATCAGTGCTTGAATATGAGCTGATTTTGAAGAAGTTGCACAATTGGTACAGTACCATCGTTCCCTTTGCTTCTGTAAAGGTAGACGATTGCAAGAAGGGCACAATATTCCTGATAAAATAGTAGAGCGGTCAATTTGAAACCGTTTAAGGACATCATAGTTTGCGTCCATCTGCTGCTTGACTAATAAACGGTTTATTTTGCGATAATCAGCTTTAGAAAGTAGCTCCTGTGAGAACTTTTCCTGAATGTCAGCGATTATAAAAGGAAGATTCGCAGCGTGGGTCACTTTTTGGCAGATATCGGAGTGTCGATTAGCAGACTTAATATAGGTAGATGGGTTACTAATGCAAACGAGGTATTCTATAGGAATTTCAGGGAGTTTGTTTTTCTGCAACCACTTTTGTAGCTGATGGGTTTGTTTTTTTACTTGTAGAATTGGATCGGGGAAGGATTCTTCTTTTTCATTAATGGTTCGAATTAATTGATGAAAAGTACGATCGAACACTAAAGTGCCAACGATATTTTTCACTTCAATGATGAGGATGAAATAGGGGGTTAAAAGAAGGAAATCCATTTGAAAACAAGATTTTTCCTTAAAGGGAAGCCGCACGTCATGATGTAATTCATATTGTCCTTCTACAAATGTTAGCTGATAATCGACTGCTTGTTCACCTCGAAATCCAGCATAGCATTTCGCTAACTCCTCTTTAATTCTAATTCTGGCAAAATGATGTGCTGGTAATCTTCTAAGTAAAGCTTCTAATTGTAAGATAATTATAGGGATTCTTCTTCTTTCTTGTTTAATCGATATTTCACCGCCTTTCCTCTTTAAAAAATTCCACATAAATGAGTCATATCCTTCTGAAAAAAATGTCATTTGTCCGACAAAACTCATTCTTTTTATTGCTTTAATACGTTGAATTACCAAACAATACTATTTCTAAGTTATTTACAATCCTAAAAGTTTGATTATATAATGTATAAATATTATATTAATATAATTATTATTCATAGAGTAGGAGAGTAAATTATGGAATTAATAGGGATTTTAATTATCATAGTAGGCTTTGCTTTGAAGTGGGATACGATCGCAGTAGTTGTTGTAGCGGGTATTTCCACTGGATTAGTAGCAAAGATGAATCCTATTGAAATATTGGATACACTCGGGGCAGCCTTTGTCTCAAATCGTGTTACATGTTTATTTTTGATCACACTTCCTGTTATTGGTTTGAGTGAAAGGTACGGTTTGAAGGCAAAAGCCGTTATGCTGATCAAGAAAGCAACGAACTTATCGGTTGGTAAACTATTGAGCGGCTATACGTTCATAAGAGAGATAACCATTGGAATGGGCGTAACGCTAGGAGGACACCCGCAATTCGTTCGGCCACTAGTTAGCCCAATGGCTGAAGGTGCAGCTATTGCTAAATATGGAGAAAAAATAGAAGAAAAAGATATGGAAAAGATTAGAGCGTATGCTGCAGCATCTGATAATATCGGTAACTTTTTTGCACAGAATATTTTCATGGCAAATGCAGGTGTATTGTTAATAGCTTCTACATTAGAAGGAATCGGCATGCCGATCGATACACTTCAGGTTGTCAAAGTGGCCATTCCAGTGGCTGTCATTTCATTTGTGCTATGGGTCATTCAAAATATGTTATTTGACAAAAAGCTTAAGCAAAAATATGCTGCAAAAGAAACTGAAAAAATTAGAGGTGACCAATAATGGATGTGACACAAATCTCTAATTTGCTACTAGATCTATTTTATATGATCATCGGTTTATTCATGGGTATTACAATGGTATTCACCATTAAAGATCAGAACCATAAAACAAGAATCGGCACAGCTTTATTTTGGGGGATTCTTGCAGTCATCTTCATTGCAGGAAATCATATTCCAAGTACAATTGTCGGTGTATTAGTCGTTTTGATTGCTATTTTATCAGCAACAAAGCAAATCAATATGGGTACGTTTAAGCAGTTGGATGATACATTTGCGACTTTAAACGCAGAAAAATTAGGGTTGAAAATATTCATCCCATCTCTGTCTATTGCTATTATCGCGATGCTTGTAGCTTCTTTCACAAGCTTTCCGGGCACTGTTGCGATCGGTATCGCCGCATTGTGTGCTCTAGCGCTGACATTCATCATTACGAAAGCAAAACCGAAAGAGATGTTGGCTGATTCGAACAGAACATTCCAATCAATTGGATCATTTGCGATCCTTCCTCAACTGTTAGCTTCTTTGGGTGTGTTATTTACAACAGCAGGAGTTGGCGATAAAATTGCTTCTATCATTTCAACTGTAATCCCGACAGGCAACGCCTTGATCGGGGTAGCGACATACTGTATCGGTATGGCGTTATTTACAATCATCATGGGCAATGCATTTGCGGCCTTCGCTGTTATTACGGTGGGCATCGGTGTACCGTTCGTATTCAGCATTGGCGGAGATCCTGTAATCTGCGGAACGCTTGCTCTGACAGCAGGATACTGTGGAACATTATTAACGCCAATGGCGGCAAACTTCAATATGCTTCCGGCAGTATTGCTTGAAATGAAAGATAAAAACGCAGTCATTAAAGCACAGGCTCCTATAGCGTTAACCTTGTTAGCTGTTCATATTTTCTTGATGTATGCGTTAGGATTTTAAGAGTAAGGATATATAAATTTTTTAATAGGAGAACGAGCCATGAAAGTACTATTAACAGGATTTGATGCATTTGGCGGAGAACCGGTCAATCCGGCAGAAGAAGCAGTGAAAATGGTCAGCGACCAGATAAATGGGGCTGAAGTGATTAAAGTTATTATTCCTACAGTCCAAACAAAATCCGTTCAGGCTATTGAAGCTGCCATTGAAATGCATCATCCGGATATTGTTATTTCGGTAGGCCAAGCGGGAGGAAGATTTGATATCACTCCAGAAAGAGTTGCCATTAATCTCGATGATTACAGAATCAAGGACAATGAAGGCAATCAACCGATAGATGCAGTTATACAAGCAGATGGCCAGCCGGCATACTTCTCGAGCCTGCCAGTAAAGGCGATGGTTAAGCATATGAATGAGCATCATATACCAGCAACTGTATCTTATACAGCAGGAACATTTGTATGCAATCATGTTATGTACGGCGTTTTATACATGATCGATAAAAAGTACCCTCATATCAAAGGCGGATTTATCCACATTCCTTATATGACTTCGCAGGTTATAGATAAGAAAAACACACCGTTCATGTCGTTGAATGATATTGTAAAAGGCTTGGAGCTTGCAATTGAAGCCTGCACGATCAATGACGAGGATATTCAAGCGGTAGGTGGGGAAATCTGCTGATGAAAGCGATCAATCTTTTTGTTTATGGGAGTTTAAGAGAAGGTTTCTTTAATTATAATACGTATTTAGACGGCAAGGTCATCGAGAAAAAGGATGCCAAGCTTGAAAATATGACATTATATCATCTGCCATACAAAGGATATCCGGCTTTAACCTTCGGTGAAGATACAGTATATGGGGAAATCATGGTACTAAGTGAAGAGCATTATGAAGAGACAATGAATGCGATGGACAAAATGGAAGGGTTCATCGGTGAAAATAACCCTGAAAATGAATATCATAAAGTCATTCTTGAGGTTGAACATCTGCATACGAACCAAAAAGAAAAATGTTTTGTCTATGTTTATAATAAAGATAATGACCAGCTTTTTGGCAACGGCGCAATCTATCTTCCTCACGGCAACTGGAAAGAGCATATGCTATGCGTAAGTATGCAATAGGCAAGTTAAGATTTTGCTAATCATTAACGAAAAACAGTTGTTATAGAAACATCTATAACAGCTGTTTTTTTGGTTTACAGTTATACTGTTTAGTGCTGGTTTTCGTTAAAATACACTTTTCCGATTGTACAAATTATAAAGATCCAATGCACTTGTATTTGAAAATAAGTTAGTAGGCATGATATAAGTGTAAAAGAGGTCGGATATGTATCTTTATAATTTACGGCTTGAGAGCCTGAAGTGGTATCCATAATGAGAGGATTTGAGTTTGAAATGATAGAGAACTTTTGGCGTGATTTACCGCGGCCATTTTTTATACTTGCACCAATGGAAGACGTGACAGATGTTGTTTTTCGTCATGTAGTAAGTGAAGCTGGTCGACCGGATGTATTTTTTACAGAGTTCACCAACTCGGATAGCTACTGTCATCCAGAAGGCATGAAAAGTGTGCGTGGCCGGTTGCTGTTTACAGAAGATGAACAGCCGATGGTGGCGCATATTTGGGGGGATAATCCTGAATATTTCCGCCAAATGAGTATTGGCATGGCAGAGCTGGGATTTAAAGGCATTGACATTAACATGGGTTGTCCTGTACCGAATGTGGCGTCGAGAGGGAAAGGCAGCGGCCTTATTCTGCGTCCAGACGTAGCAGCGGAACTTATTCAAGCAGCAAAAGCAGGCGGACTGCCTGTCAGTGTGAAAACACGGCTTGGCTATAAGGATGTAAATGAGCGGGAAGAGTGGCTTACCCATATATTAAAGCAGGATATTGCAAACCTTTCTATTCATTTACGTACAAGAGAGGAAATGAGCCAAGTAGATGCGCATTGGGAGCTAATTCCGGAAATCAAAGAATTACGCGACCGTATCGCTCCAAATACGCTACTAACAATCAATGGAGACATTCCTGACCGTCAAACGGGGATGCAGCTTGCTGAACAATATGGGATTGATGGCATTATGATCGGGCGAGGCATTTTTAAAAATCCGTTTGCTTTTGAAAAAGAGCCAAAAGAGCATGATAGTAAAGAATATCTTGATCTTTTAAGACTGCAGCTTGACCTTCAAGATCAATATGCGGAAGTACTGCCACGTTCAATGACAGGGCTTCATCGCTTTTTCAAAATTTATGTTAAGGGATTCCCTGGAGCTGCGGATTTGAGAAATCAATTAATGAACACCAAATCAACAGACGAAGTAAGAGCATTGCTTGACCATTTTGGGGAAGATTGTTGATCGGGCAGGAACAGTGAAAAGATTTATAAAGCCTACTGGCACTCATGGCAAAAGTGGGGCTTACCTTATACTAAAATAATTGTATGCATGGCCCAGTCTTAGGACTGGGTTTTTAATTTTTCCCAACAAAATTTACACGTAATTCGACAATTATAGTGCTTTTTTATTGTTATAGTTTAGGAAGATGATTTCCACTGTTATACACGTCATTTAAAACAGGAAGGAGGTATTTTTAATCTCTTTCGTCTGAATATTTTAAAAAAATAGGAGGGAGAACGTGAAAAAAGAGGGGAAAAACGATTTCCGCTGGTTGACCATTTTAATGATTTCTTTATTAGTTTTTCCGATGATGTTTTCTAACACCGTATCTGCAGAAGAGGCGGTTGGAAAATCGCTTATAACCAAATCAGCCAATGAAGCCAACAGTAAAATTAGTGATTCCTTACTAAAACAATTTGACAAAAAAGATAAAGTGACGTTTTTAATTAAATTTAAAGAGCAAGCAGATCCAGCTGCTACAGCTGAAAAGGCAATAAAGACGGCGAAAGATCAAAAAAAATCTGCTGCGCAAACGAAGTATATGAAACGATCTGCTATCGTTTCGGATCTAAGAACTACAGCGATAAAATCTCAAGGCAACGTGACTGATTTTCTAAAGATGCAAGAAAAAGTAGGGAATGCATCTAATATCCATTCCTTCTATATTGTAAATGCGATGGCTGTTACTGCGACAAAAGAAGTAATGGACAAAATTGCATCCTTGCAGGAGGTGGAAAAAATCCTTCCGAATGAAACAAGGCATCTTGATGCAACTAAGATAGAAGCATCTAAAGCTAAAACTAATGGAGAAACTCAATCCATTGAATGGAATATTGATCATATTGGTGCACCTGCTGTGTGGGATATGGGGATTGACGGATCAGGTACAGTGGTGGCATCCATTGATTCAGGCGTACAATGGGACCATCCGGCATTAAAAGAACATTACCGTGGATTCGACCCAACTAATCCTGATAACCCGTCACATGAATATAATTTTTTTGATGCTGTCAATGGCCGTACAGAAGCGTATGATGACCACGGCCATGGTACACATGTGACTGGTACAATGGTTGGTAGCGAACCGAATGGAGAAAACCAAATTGGTGTGGCTCCAGGTGCTAAATGGATTGCTGTTAAAGCATTAAATGCTGATGGAAGTGGGACTGATGCGCAATTGATTGCTGCTGGCGAGTGGATTCTTGCCCCTAAAGATGCATCTGGAAACCCCAACCCAGAGATGGCGCCGGATGTCGTGAATAACTCTTGGGGTGGGGGACCAGGTATAGATGAGTGGTATCGCCAAATCGTTCAAGCTTGGCGCGCTGCCGATATCTTCCCGGAATTCTCTGCAGGCAATACTACACCATTTAATCCAGGCGGTCCGGGATCCATTGCGAACCCAGCAAATTATCCCGAGTCATTCGCAACCGGTGCAACGGATAATAAAAACAATTTAGCCGGTTTTTCACTACAAGGTCCTTCACCCTATGGTGTCATGAAGCCCGATATTTCAGCTCCAGGTGTAAATATCCGATCTTCCGTACCTGGAAGTAAATATCAAGGCGGCTGGAATGGCACTTCTATGGCAGGGCCTCATGTGGCTGCAGTTGCTGCATTGCTTCGACAGGTCAATGCAAATATCTCCGTAGAAGACATGGAAGACATTCTTATTACAGCTTCAACTCCATTAACAAATGACCAATACTCTGAATCTCCTAATAATGGTTTTGGCAGTGGTTTAGTTAACGCCCACGATGCGGTGACCGCTATGATTTCCGGACTTGGCACATTAAAGGGGCAAGTGGTCTTTGCTGGAGAAGACAATGAAGCTCCAAGTGTAAATCATTCCGCTCCGGAAGAAGTTTATGCCGGAATGGATGTGCCTTTGGAGATTAGTGTAACGGATAATATATCGGTAACAAATGTAGCCCTTAATTATGTGGCTGAGGATGGCAGCAACAAATCAGTAAATGCTGAAAGAACGGTCGGCAATGCCAAAGATGGCGTATATAAAGCGGTCATACCTGGCAGTGATGTTACCGAGCCATCTATCTCTTACAACTGGATGGCAAATGATGCAGGTGGAAATGCTGCAAATACAAACAATTATGAAGTACCCGTTAAACCTGGTATTACGGTCGGCTATTTTACAGATTTTGAATCCACTCCAATCGGTTGGACTTCATTGACAGACGAGGCTTGGGAATGGGGCGTACCCACAGCGGGACCCGGAAGCGCCTTCTCAGGAGAGAAGGTATTCTCGACTAAATTAAAAGGAAGTTACAATCTCCTGGAAAATCAGACGTTAATTATGCCTCCTATCCAGTTACCGAAAGGAAACAGCTATTTGCAGTTTAAACAATGGTATCACATGACAAATGACGTTGATTTTGGGCATATTGTAGTTTCTACCGATAAGCAGAACTGGACCCAGTTGGCTACTCTCACTAATCGTTCGGATGGTTGGGTTGATGGGCAAATTAATCTAAGTAAGTATGCGAGTGAAAGAATATATGTGGGTTTCAATTTTACGAGTAGCGACACATTCAATCTATTCAGGCCAGGTTGGTTTATTGATGATGTAGGTCTTTCCAATAAACCGTTAGGGGAATCTCAAGCTAGAAATAGTGTGTTTGACGATAAATGGAAGGGCACAATAGAGGTAAACGATCATAAAACAGTAAAAATTAGCGCCATTTTACCAAAGGTTGACGAGAAATCTGTAAGTAAAGTGAACGAACAAAAATCAGATCTTGCGGCAATTCCTATTAGCGCTAAAGTAAGCGTACTTGAATCAGGAAAATCCGTAAACACAAACCCTGAGGATGGTTCTTACCGATTGAGGCATGCAATAGGTAAATACACCGTACTTGCTGAATCCTATGGCAACCGTTCAGCGACCCAAACGGTCGATATTGGTGCCGATGGTGAGACTACTGCAAACTTTACTCTCGAAGAGCTGCCAAAAGGAACCATAACTGGTACAGTTACAAATGAGTTGACGGGTAAGCCTGTTAAAGGTGTTACGCTTCTTCTTGTTGAAGATGCACAAGTTAAGCCGGTTGTAACAGATCAAAATGGCCATTATTCTCTAAAAGCCTATCAGGATCATTACACATTAAGAATCATGGAATCATCGTATATCGGTAAAGAAATTTCAATTACACTAGACGGGTCATCACTTGAACAAAACATTGAAATGAAACCATTAACAGGATTTCAAGGCGAAATTGGGTATGATGATGGTTCCGCGGAGGATTTTGCCGCACTCGCAAATGCAGGAGATATGTTTGCCGTTAAGATGAGTCTTGAAGAAGGTCAAGAATCTGCAATGGTTACCGGAGGTTTATTCCGGTTCGGTGATACATCCTTCCCGGTTCCTGGAGGCACTGATATTCAGGTAGCGATTTATGATGTAAATAAGGATGGGTCCCCAGGGCAAAAAATGGCCGGCCCATTTGATGCGACGGCCCTCCGCAATGGTCAATGGACACATGTAGACTTATCCCATAAAGGGATAAAAGTGAACCATGATTTCTTTATGGTTTATATCCAACCTAAATCTCTTCCGAATATTCCTGCCATAGGGATGGATTGGAAGGGATCGGATGGATCGCGTAGCTGGTATTTCGCTCAAGGTGAATGGAGAAGGGAGAAAGGTTCAGAAGAACTGGGAGTCTTCGTAAACTTCATGATTCGTGCCATTGTGAATTATGAATTATCGGCGCCTGTCATTACAAAGCCTGCATCAGGCAGCTATACAAAGGAAGGGGTTATAACGGTTGAAGGTACTTCTAAAGCAAATGCAGATATTGAGATTTACAATAATGGAGCGCCGGTTATTTCAACCAAGTCTTCTGCTGAAGGTACATTTGCTGCCAATATCACGTTAACGGAGGGAGACAATGTACTGACTGCAACAGAACGAAGTGTTGGAGGTGAATCGGAGCCTTCAAAACCCGTGAAAGTGGTGCTCGATCAGACTGAACCTGAATTGATGATTACAAGCCCTATCGATAAATCTAAAACGAATAAAGAAACAGTTACAGTCGAAGGAACCGTTTCTGATGCTAATCTCGAAACAGTTGAAGTGAATGGGCAGAAGGCGAATGTAAAAGATGGGAAATATTCATGTCGGATCTTATTGGATGAAGGCAAAAACAACATAAAGGTAACCGCAACAGATAAAGCAGGACATAAAGTGAGTAAATCGATCACAATCACTGCGAAATTCACTGCGCCAACAATAGAAAACCTTCTTCCTAGAGACAATAAAGAATTACATGCAGGTCAAACAGTTACTATTGAATTTGATAGTGAACAGGGGTTAACAGCTTCCTTCGCTATTAAGATGCCATTAACTAACTCGGGAAATCATATGACCAATGCCATCGATCTGCCTTTCAAGGAGACTGTACCAGGCCATTATGTCGGTTACTATACGGCCACTTCGAATGTTGTGGCGAATGGCGCAGAAATTGAAGTGAAAGCCGAAGATGGATTCGGAAATGTGACACGTGTCAGTGCAGAAGGTAAGCTTTGGATCAATTCGGGAGGGACAAAAGGTAAAAGAGACTACTAGAGCAGTGCACTAAACTGTTTTTGTTAGGCTAAAATACGATTTTCATAAGTGAAAAACGCCATTCTTTTTGTAACCACAGAAAAGAATGACGTTTTTTTAGGTGAATCAAATTGAAAATAATGTAATTAAATGATCCTCAGAAAATGTATACATACTCCATTCAAGTATAAGCTTCCAGCAGTCCAATTTTCGCAAAAAGATAGCATATGAATTGTTTTGAGAGGTTTATTCGATTACTATTTTATATATAGGTATAATTAAATGTGAGAACAACCATTTATTATTATATGTAAACATAATAATCTGCCTATGCATTAAGGAGGTAACATTCCTTAATGAAATTAAAATGGGTTTGTTTGTGAAGAAATTAGCAATGTTTCTTCAGAAAACAGAATAATGAAAAAGATTACAAGGGGGACGGATGGACTAAAAAAGAAAAAATAAAAGGAGTTAACGGTTTGGATAAGAGGAAAGTTAAAACAATCATAAAACGAAAAAGGAATAAATGGAGAATCGTTTCACGTGTGTTATTGATTATTATCGGGGCGTTTATTACCAGTTATGGACTTGAAGCTGTATTGATTCCCAACAGTGTTTCCGATGGGGGAGTAACCGGACTAAGCATCGTCGGCTCGCAATTGTTTGGGATGCCATTGGGGCTGTTGATTGGCGTCATTAATATCCCTTTTGTATGGCTTGGATATAAGCAAATCGGTAAAAGCTTTGCCATCTACTCGATTGTAGGGATTGTTTCTTTAGCTGTCGGTACAATCGTCATGCATCCGGTGCCGACCATCATCCATGGTGATACATTGCTGGTTACAGTTGTCGGCGGGATTATTATCGGTTTTGGAATGGGTCTTGCGCTGCGTAATGGGGGTGCGTTGGACGGAATCGATATGCTGGCTGTATTGCTTTCTAAGAAATTGCCTTTTGGAACAAGTGATTTAATCCTATTCTTAAATATGTTCGTCTTTATTGTAGTCTCCACAGTATTTGGCCTTCAAGGAGCCATCCTCTCAGCGATTGCCTATTTCATCGCTTCTAAAGTGATCCATATTGTTGAAGAAGGTTTGAGCGGCTCGAAAACATTCAAGATTATTACACAGCAGCCTGAAGAAATGGTTGAGACCATCCGGGACCGTTTAGGACGGAGCGCTACGTACAAAGAAGCGTATGGCGGCTATTCGCATGATCGATTCATCGAAATCACATGTGTCATCAACCGTATGGAAGAAAGCAAAATGAAAGAAATTATCCATGAAATAGATCCGCATGCTTTTGTTACAGTATATGATGTAGCAGAAGTGAAGGGCGGTAATTTCAAAAAGAACAATATCCATTAATTGTGTTCAAGTAAAGTAATTTTTTTATGAGAATGCTAGAATAATGCGTTTTAGGCAGTTAAGACAGCTTCAAAAAATGACATGGTAAGATCCTTGAATTCCAAGAATTCAGGGATTTTTTTACTGCTTTTTTTATAGTTTGTCTGATATATGAATAATGACCGATATTATGTTCTTTGAGTACGGACACTTGTATTTTTAAAGAGAATTCATTATTATAAGATAATAGAATTGTATACAAGAAATATGTGGGAAATAGGATTAGGCAAACAACTAGCTATGAATTTTGGGGGAATGATCATGTCAAACAATGGTCTAAAAAGGGGATTGAACGCACGTCACATTCAAATGATTGCATTGGGCGGAACAATCGGAGTCGGTTTATTCATGGGTTCGACCAGCACCATTCAGTGGACCGGTCCTTCTGTTATGCTGGCATATGCAGTTGCCGGTTTTTTTATTTTTTTGATTATGCGGGCCATGGGGGAAATGCTGTATGTAGAGCCGACTACCGGTTCGTTTGCCACCTTCGGGCATACATATATTCATCCGCTGGCAGGTTATATGACAGCATGGAGCTACTGGTTTCAATGGGTAATTGTTGGGATGTCCGAAATTATCGCAGTCGGAATGTATATGAAATATTGGTTTCCCAGCCTGCCGGCATGGATACCAGGCTTGGTAGCGATGGCAATCCTTGGAGCGGCCAATTTGATTTCAGTCAAGTCTTTTGGAGAGTTCGAATTTTGGTTTGCCCTTATCAAGGTAGTGACTATCGTTCTCATGATTATTGCCGGATTAGGGCTTATTTTCTTTGGTTTTGGCAATGGAGGCCATGCGATCGGTTTATCGAACCTTTGGAAGAATGGGGGCTTTTTTACAGGAGGGTGGTCTGGTTTCTTCTTTGCGCTTTCCCTTGTGGTGGCGTCCTATCAGGGAGTGGAGTTGATCGGTATTACAGCGGGGGAGGCAAAGGATCCCAAGAAAAATTTGACGAAAGCGATCCAAACGATTATTTGGCGCATTTTAATTTTCTATATCGGCGCTATATTTGTTATTGTAACGGTGTATCCATGGGATCAACTGAATACACTTGGCAGTCCGTTCGTATCTACTTTTGCGAAAGTGGGCATTACGGCTGCCGCTGGCGTGATTAACTTTGTAGTGATTACGGCGGCCATGTCAGGCTGCAATAGCGGTATTTTCAGTGCAGGACGTATGCTTTTTACATTAGCGAAAAATGGACAGGCACCGAAAATATTCGCCAAGGTGTCCAAAAATGGCATTCCTGCTTATTGCACAATCGCTGTTCTGACCGGACTTGCAATCGGTGTTGTCCTGAATTATGTGGCTCCGCCGCAAGTGTTCCTGTATGTATACAGCGCAAGTGTCCTTCCGGGCATGATTCCATGGTTTGTCTTATTGATCAGTGAATTGAAGTTCAGAAAAATGAGAGCGGCAGAAATGGAAAAACATCCGTTCAAAATGCCTTTTGCCCCATACAGCAACTATGTGACTATAGCCTTTTTGATCATGGTACTGGCCGGCATGTGGTTCAATCCGAGCACACGGGTTTCTTTGCTGGTCGGCGTTGTCTTTCTGGCTATTGTAATAGCAAGCTTCTTTCTATTAAAAATGAATAATCGAATTCCGCTAGAGAATGAAGAAGAAGCAGAGGCTTCTGCTTCATAAAGTGTTTCAAAACAACATATGATAACCCTGAAGCAGTGAACAATCTTAAGGCTTCAGGGTTTTATTTTGCCGCCAGTCCATTTATCAGTGAATAATGCAAGTTTCCTGCCATATATTAATGCATGGGGCCAATGCAAAATATTAACTTATCATTTCCGTGTGAGAGATGATATGTTTAAATTGAATGATAAGATGAAGTTGCTGATTAGATGCTTCTCTAAAAATCTGGTGAAGCAGAGAAAAGCGAGCACTCAGTTTCGTTAAAATAATGATTGTTTACAAGTATGGGGCAAGGAAGCTTTCTGAAAAATGCCCTGCAATAAATGAAGATAGTATGAGGATGAGGCCGTATGAATACTAATGCCGATGAAAGTTATCGACTTGCGGAGCGAAAAGCAGCCGGCTATTTTGAGGCACTTTATGGACAGGCTGCGGAAAAGTCCTATATCCCATTATTAAAAAAGGATATCCAGTCGTGGAAGAGCAATCATGTCCGGCGCTGGACCTTATTCTCCTTTTTTTTACGGGATAGGCGAAAGAAGAAACAAAACGATTACCATCAATATATCAAATGGATGCATTACACTGGAAAGCTGGATCATTACTTGGAGCGCAGCATTTCGTATATTTTTATGCGGGATCTTGGGAAAGCATTGGATGAGCCTGATACAAAAAAACGGATTCGACGTGTAGTTGGCGGTTTGAAGAAGCAATTGATTGAATCTGCTGAAAACCAAAAAGAGATATACAGCCTGGCTGAATTGTATAGGTGGGCGCAGAAGGAAGGCATTGAAAACTCATTGATATGGGTGATGGACAAGCTCAAGGATGTTTTATTTCATATACCGGAAGGAATGGATGCCGATCAAGCCCAGCGGAAACTGATTAAACTAATCGGCGGTGTGCTGATGCATGTGATGGAAGAGATGGAGGATGGAACAGATCCTGAAGTACGGAGTGCCAAGCTCGATGAAGCGATCAGGCTGGGTTATTCCTACGGGCTGACATATCCATTTATTGATGATCTGCTCGATGCGAAAATTCTGTCTGCTGATGAGGAAAAACAGTATTCCCGTATGATCCGTACTTCCATTACGACCGGATCAGTGCCGGTGTGGAAAGGCTGGGATGGTAAAAATAGTGAGCTGATGCGGTACGTCCATTCGGAGCTTCAGGAGGCGTTTGACTATATTAAGCAACAGCAGCACCCTGAACGAAGGCAGCATTTCTTGGAGCAATCATATGTCTTTTTTCAAGCACAGGAAGTGGATCGGTCAAAGAATCTTGCGTGTGCTCGGTATAGCAATGAAGATCTGTATATTCCGGTCATCTTAAAATCTTCTTCCTCCCGATTGATCGTCCGGTCGGTTATCGGGGCAGATGAGGATGAGGGCTTTGACAGCCGTACATTTTATTATGGCATTTATAATCAATTGGCTGATGATTTTGCCGATATGTTCAATGATATGGAGGAAGGTGCGGTGACACCTTACACGTATTATTTGAAATATGGCGGTCAACGCCCGGATCTGTTGAACCCATACGAATTGTATTGGACGGTCATATCCCATTTGATCCATTTCGTTTATCATGCTGATCCGCTGGTTTGCGAGGTCATCCTGGACCGCGCCATTAATGGTTTGAAACGGTTCAAGGAGCGGATCGGAACCGATAAATACAATGAAGTGATGGATACTTTCGCTAAGGGAGATCCAGCGTTTAACCGTATGATACAGGAACTTGTTCAGAATGCGGAGGATGTCGATTTCTATGATAAACTGCTTCGTGACCATATGCTCCTGCAATTGAGAAAAGAACGGGAGGAACGAGAAGCATTTCAGCACACCATCGAAATAGTACGTAAAGAAATCGATCAGTTTCTATTAATGAACGAAGAGGAATCCATTTCAACATTGGACGAGCCGATTATTGAAGCAGCCAATTACAGCTTGAAGGGTGGAGGGAAACGTCTTAGGCCCATTATTGCCTGGGTGATGGGTATAGAAGGATATGGGATTGAAAAGACGGAACTTATTCCACTCTTGAAATCATTGGAATATATGCATACGGCATCGCTCATTTTCGATGATCTGCCATCGCAGGATAATGCGCCGACCCGAAGAGGAAATCCGACGCTTCACGAAGTATATAATACAGCGATTGCGGAAATAACTGGCCTTTTTTTGACGCAGAAGGCTGTAGAAGAGCAGGCATCCATCCATCAGTTTGATCCGAAAGCGGTGCTCCGCTTAATTCGGTATTCTTCACAGAAAGCGATGGAGATGTGCCAGGGGCAGGCTATGGATCTGGAAGCAAAAGGGAAAAGGCTGTCACTCGGGCAATTAAACGCTATGTGTTTTTATAAAACAGGCATCGCTTTCGAAGCGGCTCTTCTTATGCCGGCTATTCTCGCCGGGGCAGAGGATAGTGAATTGGAGGCGCTGAAACAATTTGCGCAGCATGCCGGCATTGCGTTTCAAATAAAGGATGACTTGCTTGATGTGGAAGGAAACGGGGATATACTTGGCAAACCTGTCGGCCAGGATGCCGAAAACCATAAATCCACCTTTGTTTCCGTACTCGGAAGGGAAGCTGCCCGGAAAGAAATGTGGAAACAATACTGCCTTGCGATGGAGTCTTTGGAACAAGTCCCGCGCAATACTTCATTTTTAAAACATTTAATGGACTATATAGTGAACCGGAAATATTGATAGAGCCAGCGCCATGTTGCTTCGGCTCTTTTTTTGTGAAAGAACTGTTTGAGTAAGTGGATATGGGTTGAAATCTATTAGAGGGAGCGATTATTATGGTACTATCGAATTATGCCTAAAGAACTATTTATTGATACGGCTTATTTTGTGAAATGGTATACAATCAGGCGTGTTGATTGATCTTGCTTTTATGGAAAAGGGAGGAAATTTGGAGAGTGGATATGAATATTCTCTATCATGTCATCATTGTATTGGAAATGGTATCTGTGAATCTATTAACATTGCATCTCTGTTCCAAAAGCCGCTATTCGAATAGAAAAATCATACTAGTCCTGGCGGTATTTACTATTTTAATTGTCGGGTTCTTTATGCCGTTCCTGAAATACGCGAATCCCCATTATGGAAATGGAAATGGCTTGTTTGTACTGGTTGGTTTTTTATATCTGTTTCCACTAAGGTATTTGTATAAACTGCCCAATGCGAAATTGTTAATGATTGTATGCTCAGCATGGATTTATACGATGCTAATCTTCATGATTTCTTTGCATACATCCTTGTTATTATTTCCGCATGAGTTCGCGTTGTCTACTATGGGTGCCCAAACAGGCTTATATGTACTGACCGGGCCCCTATTCATGAAATTCATTCGCTATAAATTTATGCTTGTGCTTGAGAATGTTACCGGTAATGCCGGCACGAGCAAGTGGCTTCAATGGGTAAGCGTCGTCTGGTTTATCACATTGGTGCTGGTTAATTATACATTGGTTACCGGAAGTAAATCGGTTGGATTACTGTGTATGCTGCTTCTCGCAGTAAATGTCATATCCACCTATAGCCTTCTATACAGTGTAGTAAATACAACCATGCATATCGAAATGTTGAAAAAAACGGTATATAGGGATTCTCTGACTGGCCTGCCTAACCGGAACAGTTTGTTATATGAATGTGAAAAAAGAATTCAGAATGGAATTCCCTTTGATTTAATTTTTTTTGATCTGGATTATTTTAAGAGCGTAAACGACCGATTCGGGCATGTGGTTGGAGATGAATATCTTAAGAAATTTTCAAAAGTGTGCAAATCGCGATTGAAGGGAATGGAAGGGGTTTTATTCCGTATTTCCGGCGATGAATTCATTTGCTTATGCTCAGGAGGCCCTGAGCATGTGCAGAGGATCCAAGGGGAAATGAAGAGGCTTAAAGGAGATCCCTTTTTAAAAGAAATTAATTTTTTGGGTGTAAGCTGCGGTTCGGCCAACTATCCGAGCGATGCTGCTTGTGTTGATAAATTAATTAGCATAGCAGATCAAGCAATGTATAGGGATAAAAGTGAAAAGCATAGAAAATGAACGGCAGGCTCATCCATGAAGCCTGCCGTTCATTTTCTATAGCTCATCCGCCAGTCCGAGCAAGGCAATGCCGGCGATGACGACGATAATGAAGGCATATTGCTTCCAATTCAGTTTTTCTTTCAGGAAAATCCTTGAGAGCAGGACTGAAAAAATGCTGTAGGATGCAATAAGCGGTGCCGCTATGATGGCGTTGGAGGACATGGCAAAGACATAAAAGAATTGCCCGGTCGTTTCAAGAATAGCTGCAAAACCCTTATCTCTCTCTTTGAAGACATTGAATGATTGCTTCTTGATGAATTTCAGGAAAATGAAACAGAAGACAGCACAAATGAAGAATGTATATTCATAGGCTAAGAGCGCTGCATTTTCACTGATCAACTTCATTTCATCGAGGTAGATGCCGTCAGCAAATGTACCCAGTCCGTCAAGCAGGCAATACAGCAGTGGAAAGGTGATGGCCAAGAAGCCAATTTGATATTTTTTATCAATCTTTTCCGAACTTGCCTTCAACGCTGCATTTTCAGCTTTCTTCTCAAGTATGGCAATAGCAATGATGCCGAATGTAATCATAATTAATCCAGCAATTTCTACTGCGCCTATTTCATGGGTGAAAAAGATGAATAATAGAATAGCGGTGACAGCTCCTGATGAATTCTGGACAGGTGAAGCGATGGATAACTCGATGTATCTAAGGCCGATATAGCCGATCGCCATCGAGAGAATATAAAGCGCCGATACAGGCAAATAGTTGACCATATCCATTGGATTGAAAGACAGGCCCTTTATGAGCATATACGCGGTCGCATGGATTCCCATAACGAGCCCAACCATAATGACAATCTTTATATGGCTATATTGATCATTGCTGTCAGTCCCTTTTTTATAGAACAGGTCAGCAGCGCCCCAGGAAAAGGCGGTTAATAGTGAAAAAAAGAACCACATGTTGATTTCTCCCCATAGTAACCTCTATTGGCATTCATATTGAAATAGAATAGAATAGTATATTATATTTTCAAAACAGTTCAATTATACTATTAAAATAATATATTTCAAATATTTCATTTAGTTGGAGCGTTGCGGATCCGCCGAAGTATTTTGGGGTAGTGTATTGTGAGGACCATGCTTAAGGCGGAACATTTAGTTTCCCTTTATAAGATGATCAATGGGTTAAAATAAGGTGTATAAACGGTAATGGAGGGAAGGCCATGGATATTTTGATTGCGCCAGATTCTTTTAAAGGCAGCTTATCTTCTGTTGAGGCAGCTCAGGCAATAGAACGCGGGGTCAGAAAAGCGCTCACAGGAGCGAAGATTGTTTTGGTTCCTGTTGCTGACGGCGGGGAGGGGACATTGGACAGCTTAGTAATTGCCACAAATGGCCATAAGGAACAAGTGACTGTAAAGGGTCCTTTGATGGAACCAGTGGAGGCGGCATATGGCGTCCTTGGCGATCAGAAAACATGCGTTATTGAAATGGCGAATGCATCCGGATTATGTTTAATCAAGGATAAAGACCGTAATCCGATGGTCACTACGACATATGGAACTGGGCAGTTGATTAAATCGGCACTGGATGCCGGATACCGCCATTTCATTTTGGCGATCGGCGGTAGTGCAACAAATGATGGGGGAGCCGGCATGCTGCAGGCATTAGGGATGAAACTGCTGGATTCTAGGGGGGGTTCTATCGGAAAAGGCGGAGAGCATTTGGCCCGAATTGCCAAGATCGACGAGCAGGAATTCGACCAACGCATTCAGCATTGCTCGTTCTTAATCGCTTCTGATGTCGATAACCCACTCGTTGGGCCAAAAGGCGCTTCACGCGTGTTCGGGCCGCAAAAAGGGGCTACTCCGGAAATGGTTCAAGAGCTTGATCAAAACATGGCCCATTGGGCGGATGCCATAGAGAAACATACAGGAATCAGGCTACATGATAAGGAGGGAGCAGGGGCGGCAGGCGGAATCGGCGGCGCCTTCCAAGCATTTTTTCCATCAGAATCGAGAAGGGGAATCGATATTGTGATGGAATACGCTAAGCTGGATGAATATCTGCGGAAAGCTGATTGTGTGTTTACTGGCGAAGGGCGCATCGATTTTCAGACCGCTTACGGCAAAGCGCCTGCAGGCATAGCGCAAGCGGCAGCTAAGTATGGTGTTCCGGTTTTTGCGCTCACAGGTTCCATCGGAAATGGAATAGATGAATTATACGGCTATGGCATCACGAGTGTCCATAGCATTATCAACTCGGCGATGGATTTGGAGGCGGCGATTTTCTGTGCTGCAGAATTGCTTGAGTTTACGGCAGAACAGGTTATCCGAACGTTTGTGGCATCAAAAAGAATGGCATAATACAAAAATGGAGCATGGTCCGCTAGGATGTTTGGCTTCTAAAATGAATGATCAACCCCACCCGTTCATGACGGATGGGGTTAATCTTATACAGCAGCCTTCTTATTTTCAACGACTATATCTATAAACAATTCCATGAACCGCAAATCTCCTGTCAGTTCCGGATGGAAGGAAGTAGCCAGTATATGTCCTTGTTTGGCGGCAACAATATTGCCCTCCCAAACAGACAGTATGTCCACCTCGTCTCCTGCACGCTCTACGTAAGGGGCACGGATGAAAACTGCGGGGAAGGGGGAATCCATTCCTTTAACTTCCAGGCTTGCTTCAAAGCTGTCGACCTGCCTGCCGAAAGCGTTTCTTCTTACGGTCATATCGATAAGCTGTAAATGGGGGGCTTCATTGCCGCTCAATTTGTTTGCCAACAGTACCATGCCGGCGCACGTACCGAATACAGGCTTTTCTTTGGCAAAGGAGAGAATGGGTTCCATAAATCCATACTGGTCAATAAAGCGCCTCATTGTGGTACTTTCGCCGCCTGGCAGGATCAATCCATCGAGCTTCTCCAGTTGTCCGGGAGTTTTAATGATGATACCCTGATGCCCACAAGATTCAACCTGGTTTATATGTTCCTGGACTGCACCCTGCAGTCCGAGTACGCCGATTTTTAACATTTTACCAGCCACGCTCCTGCATTCTCTCTTCAGGCTTTAGGCGTGATATATCCATTCCTTTCATTGCCGCACCCAATTCTTTTGATAGTTTGCCGATCAGGTCATAGTCTGTGAAATATGTAGTGGCCTGGACAATGGCGGATGCGAATTTTTCCGGATTTTCTGATTTGAAAATGCCTGATCCGACGAACACGCCGTCAGCGCCCAATTCCATCATTAATGCGGCGTCAGCAGGAGTGGCGATCCCGCCGGCTGCAAAGTTAACGACCGGGAGCTTGCCTGCTTCTTTAATGGATTTCAGTACTTCAAAAGGAGCGCCAAGCACTTTGGCCTCGGTCATTAATTCATCATCATTCATATGGCTGACCTTACGTACTTGTGCGTTCACCTTCCGCATATGGCGCACGGCTTCAACGATATTGCCTGTTCCTGGCTCTCCTTTTGTGCGCAGCATGGACGCGCCTTCGCCGATACGGCGTGCTGCTTCTCCAAGATCACGGCATCCGCAGACAAAAGGCACGTTGAATTCGCTTTTTAACAGATGGTACTCTTCATCTGCTGGAGTCAGCACTTCGCTTTCATCGATATAATCGACACCCATAGCTTCCAGTATACGCGCTTCAACGATATGTCCGATCCGGGCTTTTGCCATGACAGGGATAGATACTGCCTGAAGCACTTCCTCTACGATCCGGGGGTCTGCCATCCTTGCTACTCCGCCGGCTGCACGGATATCGGATGGCACCCGTTCAAGTGCCATTACTGCAACTGCACCCGCAGCTTCAGCGATTTTTGCTTGTTCCGCATTAATGACATCCATAATGACTCCGCCTTTTTGCATATGTGCCATACCACGTTTTACTCTTTCGCTTGCTATTGTTTTATCCATTCATATCCATCCTTTTCCATTGTATAAATTTCTTGTTTCTAAGTATAAAAAGTGTCAGACTGTATTAAAAGAGTCAGTTTTTGAAATTTTAATGGGGTCAGAGAAAAGGAAGTGGATCGATTGTGGATATGATTTCCTGTAATTTGGAACGTTCCAGTGGTGTGTCACTGTATGAACAACTCTATGAATTTATCAAGAAAGAAATTTTAAACGGGCATCTTCCATATCAAACTAAATTGCCATCGAAACGGAAGTTGGCCGATTTTCTGCAGATCAGCCAAAATACAGTGGATACTGCTTATAATCAATTAGTGGATGAGGGATATGCGGAAGTGGTCCCGAGAAAAGGGTACTTTGTACTGGCGCATGAGGACTTGGAATATGTGCCGAAAGCGGAAATGCCAGTGGAGCATCTGTCAAAAAAAGAGCCGATCCATTATCATTTCCATCCCGGGCAAGTGGATACTGCACATTTTCCGGTTGCGTCCTGGAGAAAAATGGCCAAGCAGGTGATTTCTGAAGAGAATCGGGAGCTATTGCTTCTGGGAGAAGCGCAGGGAGAGTACGAATTGCGTAAGGAAATTGCAACATATCTTTATCATTCCCGGGGAGTTGTTTGCACGCCTGAGCAGATCATTGTTGGAGCCGGAATGGAAATCCTTTTGCAGCAGCTGTTGATTTTACTTGATCATGATACGGTTTACGGTGTGGAAGATCCCGGCTATCATCTGATCGACCGTCTGTTGAAAACCTACCCGAAGGAAGTTCATCCGCTTGCTGTTGATGAAGAAGGTTTGATTGTTGATGATTTGGAACAGTCCGGTATCAATGTAGCCTATGTGACGCCATCACACCACTTTCCATATGGGACGATCCTGCCGGTCAATCGAAGGATGAAGCTGCTGAATTGGGCAGCTGCGGAAAGAAATCGTTTTATTATCGAGGATGATTACGACAGTGAATTCCGTTACAGCGGAAAATCGATCCCCTCTCTGCAAAGTATGGACCAGGGGGGCAAGGTGATCTATGCTGGCTCCTTTTCCAAGTCGCTAATGCCTTCCATCCGCATCAGCTATATGGTACTGCCGCCTTCGCTATCTTCTCGTTACAGCAGGGAAATATCTTTTTACCACTGCACCGTTTCCCGGATTGACCAGCATATATTGGCCAAATTCATACGGGAAGGCATGTTTGAAAAGCATTTGAACCGGATGAGGAAGGTGTATCGGCAGAAACTTGATATGGTGCTTCGAATAATCAGGAAAGAAGTGGACTTTATTACGGTAATCGGAGGTAACTCCGGCCTTCATGTTGTATTGGTCATCGATAATGGCCAGGGAGAGGAAGAGCTATTGGAAAAAGCTGCAAGAGCGCATATTAAAGTGTACCCGCTTTCTTCCTACATGCTTGTGAAAAAGCAAGCTATGCTGCCTACATTTGTTCTTGGTTTTGCCGGAATACCGGCTGAGAAATTGGAGGATGCGTTAACTTCTTTACTCGCTTGCTGGAAATAGAAAAATCCCGCTGTTTCAATGGACAGCGGGATTTTTGGGTTACCCCAATCGGTTCGCTCGTTTCTTTTGATAACGGTAAAACAAGAATAAAAGGAGGAACCAAATCGGCGTCATTAATAACGAAACACGAGTAGCTTCTGCGAACAGCATCACGATTAAGATGAAAGCGAACAAGGCTAGGACCACGTAATTGACGAAAGGTGTCAACGGTGCTTTAAAAATAGATTTTGCACGTAAATCAGGCCGTTTTTTAGAATAGATGAGATGGGAAATCAAAATAATGCTCCATACCCATATAAAGCAAATAGCGCTGATTGTCGTAACGATTGTAAACGCCTGCTCCGGTATGACTTTACTCAATAATGCCCCTACAGACAAAACAATGGTAGATGTGAATAAGGCATTGCCCGGTACGTGGTGCTTGTTCAATTTGGCGAGTTTGGCAGGCGCTTCTCCGTTGTTTCCGAGTGTATAAAGAATCCGGCTTGTAGAGAACATCCCGCTGTTGCATGCAGAAGCAGCAGATGTCAGAACAACAAAATTGATGATTCCAGCAGCAATCGGAATGCCGATCAATGTGAAGACTTCAACAAATGGGCTGCTGGTTGCATTAAGCTGGTCCCAAGGATTGATGCATAGAATGACTAACAAAGCACCGACATAGAAAAGTAAAATCCGGACTGGGATTTTATTGATGGCCGATGGAATGTTCTTTTTCGGATCCGCTGTTTCCGCTGCAGATACACCGACTAATTCAACTCCGACGAACGCGAAGACAACCATCTGGAGTGACAGCAGGAATCCGGATATGCCGTTAGGGAACATGCCTCCATGCTTCCATAGGTTGGTGACGGAAACGGTGCCGGTATTTGTTTTGAATCCGACAATCAATAAGACGACCCCGACAACAATCAAGGCAATAATTGTGATGACCTTAATGATGGCAAACCAAAATTCCAATTCGCCAAACAGTTTTACCGTTAATAGATTCAGCCCCAATAAGATGACAAGGCAGGTCAGAGCGGGAACCCACTGAGGAATATCGAACCAATACTGCATATATACCCCGACAGCGATAATATCGGCCATGGCGGTCATGATCCAGCAGAACCAGTAGGTCCAGCCAGTGATGAAACCAGCCCAAGGCCCGATATACTCGGCTGCAAACTGAGTAAATGACGTGTAGCCTGCATTGGATAGCAGCAATTCTCCCAATGCCCTCATTACAAAAAACAAAGCAATACCTATAATCAAGTAAGAAAAAATGATAGATGGGCCTGCCAATTGAATGGATTTTCCGGATCCGAGGAATAAGCCTGTACCTATCGTTCCCCCGATGGCAATCAACTGTACGTGGCGGTCTTTTAAATCTCTTTTTAATTCTTTTTTAGCCAAGGTGTGCGCCCCCATTGATAGTAATGTAATTATTATGAAAATTCTTTCTATTTTTAGTGGTTCTTTTTAACTAATGGCCATCTATTAAGCTTGCAGTCTACGTTTTGTAGTGAAAGCGGCCGGTTCTCATTTGTATGGATGATTTTTGTTGTACCATTGATATTCCCCCATTCTTTTATGCAATAAAAAAAGAGACTGGAAGCTCCAATCTCATCAGGTTAAGGAATAACAAATCATTATTCGTTACTCTTCTGTCCTTTGGCCTGAGATTGTGAATCCTTCGGCGCTGCATTACATGCAGTCTCTCCAGAAGCTGCTCCTGCTATAGTGTGATCCATAACATTCATCGCTTGCTAGTATTCGGTTAAAAAATAAAAAACGATTGTAAATTATTTTCTTGGAATAATTAAAAATTATAGCACTATTTTTTTTGTAGGTCAATAGATCGAAAAGAGAAAATGTAAACAAGGTTCAAATAATCCTTCTATAATATTCCGAAAATGAGGTTTTCTTATTTAGGCTTGGAGTTGAAGGATAGATGCGATTATTATAGGCGAACCTGATATGCATTCTTTTGAAAATGAAATATAAAGAAGGCCCTCCTCCGCTGTACCAGTTTGGTTTTATAATTGAAGCCGTATAACGATATAGCTGGATTGATCATTATTATCAAGGTGTTTCTTGTTGTTTTGAAGAGAAAGAGAGCAATAAAAATACAACTTATAGAAATGTCTATTTAAATAGTCTAAACCATAGTTTATTTTTCCATATATTTGTATAAGTAAGAATTGAAGTCCGACAGTGCATTTGTAATGGCTGGAATGAGGTAATACTTATAAGCATATCCACAAGTCATTATTAAAAACCATAAAAAGAAAGCGCAAGAATGTATGAAAATTAACATTCTTGCGCTTAGAAGGATATTATAAATTCTGTAAGCTGTTTGAGTCCGAACTAAATGACTATACATTTCATTTGATTCCATCGGCTTCCAACCCTTTTCTGACAAGCTCCAATAGAGCGCCTGTCCAGGTGGATATATCATTTTCATATTGATATTGTTCCACTTTTTTAATTAAAGGATCAGGTACCCGTATATCTTTTCTAGTTGTTGGGATTTTCTTCAAATAAGCCACTCCTAGTATACTTGACTTGTACGTGAAATTATAATAGTATATCTTTTGGTAGTTTTTTTGTACGTGAATTATACGTTAGTTTTACGATTTTGATTTCTATACATTTTCTAGTAATTTCTGAAAATATATTATAACAAAAAAATGTGCAAATTTTATACAATTTTTTTGGCGTAATTATGTCACCAAGAGAATTAGGAAGAAAGTGACTTACCGTTTCGTTTAGGACTATGGGCATATAGAATATTGGTCTATACTAAAACTCTCTCTTTCTATCTGAATACTCTGGACTGAATGAATATAATTGAATTCGATTTATTTTCGATTTTTATAAAAGATTAAAAATGAGAGAGATGTGAGAATAGGTGCCGTTTGAAATCATTGCTATGCTGCTTGCCATAGTTTGTTCTTTATTTCCTATATTCCATATGGTGAATGCAATAGGAATTGTAAAAGAATATAAACATAAGAAAAGAGATCAAAACGTAAATAAACAAGGAATTTCTATTCTGATTCCTTGTTATAACGAGTCTGATATTCTTGCTTCTACCATAAAAGGAATTAAACATTCGACTGGTCATTATGCCAATTCAGAATTTATTTTTATTAATGACGGCTCTAAAGACTCAACATTATCGGAGTTAATGAAGCAGTTGCACTTGAAGCCTTATTACCGCAGATTAAGCGGTGTTTTGAAATATGAAGTGATCAATGGGGTGTATCAATCAACATTATATAATAATGTGTTTGTAATTGATAAAGTCAATGGTGGAAAGGCAGACGCATTGAATGCAGGAATTGACTTTGCTCACCATAAACTAGTAGTTACATTGGATGCAGATACAATCTTGGACAAAAACGCTCTTCATGTAATCAATTCAGAATTCCAAGATGAAAATTTGATTGCAGCAGGTGGTTTGGTCAATATTCTTCAAGGTGAACAACTTGAAAGCGGCGTACTTAACTTGAAACTAAGATATATTATTCGCTTTCAGATACTTGAGTATTTAAAAGGTTTTATGATTTTAAAATCATCACTTTCCCGATTAAATGCCATGTGCGTAATTAGTGGAGCCTTTGGCGTTTTCCGGAAGGAAGTTTTGTTAAAAGTCGGCGGCTATCGTGATACAGTTGGTGAAGATATTGATATTACGATGAAATTACAACAGTATATCTTTAACCATAAAGGAAAGAAAATGACATTTCTTCCTGATGCAATATGCTACACAGAATGCCCGTCAAGCTGGAAAGATTTATTCAATCAACGTGTAAGATGGCAAAAGGCTTTTGTTGATAGTTTCCTAATTTATTTTAAACCAATGATAAAATCACTTTTCAAAAGGTCTATTTCTTTATTCTTTATCTTCGATGCCTTTTTAGTGGGTACTCTATCGTCTAGTTTTACGTTGCTCTTTTTATTTTATATTTTAACAATTGGCTATTCTGATAAGACATTCGAAATCTTAGGAATATACTTTGTTCTTTCTCTGCTGTTAAATTTGACATATACGCTCATTACCATCCAAATCAGTAAAAAATTTGGTTTGGTCATAGGCAGTAAGAAAGAATTAATTAAAACAATCATAGGGGAATTAGTTTTCTTTAGATTTGTATTTATGCTTTTCGTAATGATGGGAACTATTCTTTACTTCTTCAATAAAGATGGCTGGAACAAAGTGAAAAGGTCAGGAAATGATTATTTTGAAAATAATAGCGATGCTGATTCTCTGTCAGATATTAAGGAGAAACAGCGAGCCAGTTAGTACCTCGATTACTACATTCCAAGCTGAAAACTTAACTTCTTTTATGGAAGTTAAGTTTTTTTATAGGTATGTAATTTAATAAAACAGTAATGTAGTGGATTTTATTCTTTTGTTACATAATGTAGGAGAATAAATAAATTTAGAAAAATCCCTAATAAAATATGTGATTTTTATTAGGAATTTTCTTGGTTTTATGTTTTCTAACCATTTAGAGAAAAAATGTTAACGTTTTCAGTTGCCTTTTTTAAACTTTAGTGGTAGGATTATCCTATAGTCAATAAGAATCACATGTTACTGATACGATCAGGCATGGTGGTAAGTAGAGAGTTCCTTTACCGGGGCTTTCTATTGAACCTCCATGCCTTTTTTGCGTGAAATATCGTAGTAGGCGTGCATTCTGAACATTTGAATAGGTGCATAAAATGAGGAATAAAGGAGTAAGTTGTCATGCTGTCCAAACTGTTTAAGAAGGAAAAGTTGCATATTTATACACCCGTAAATGGAAAGGTTATTGCCATTGAGGATGTCGATGATCCGGTGTTCAGCGGGAAAATGATGGGGGAAGGCATAGCTGTCATGCCAAGCGGCGGGGATATTTATGCGCCTGCCGATGGAACAGTTGTCCAAGTAGCGCCAACAAAACATGCAATTGGCATTCAAACGGAGGACGGAACGGAACTGCTGATTCATGTCGGACTAGAAACGGTTTCCTTGAAAGGAGAAGGATTTTCAGTTGCGGTCCAGGCTGGCGAAAAGGTTAAGGTTGGAGACTTGCTGATGAAGGTTGACTGGGACTATATTCGTGCCCATGCAAAGAGCACTATTATTCCATTAGTCATAACAAATAGCCAAGAAGGCAATAAAGAATTTCACTTTTCTGCAGAAATAGAAGGCACTGCAGGCAAAACAGTTTTAATTACAGCGGTAGCCAAATAGTATATATTCTTGGAGAAATGTATATAGAAGGAGATGAACTACAATGAAAATCAAGAAAATTCTAAACAACAACGCTGTCATCGTAATAGATAATCAGCAGGAGAAAATTGTAGTTGGAGCCGGAATTGCTTTTGAAAAGAAGAAAAATGATATTGTAAATCCCGCTAAAATTGAAAAATTGTTTGTCATGAAAGAAAACAAAAAGTTAGAGCAGCTACTAAATAGGATTCCTGAAGAACATTTCACCATTTCGGAAGAAATCATATCCTATGCAGAGGCTTCAATGGATACAAAGTTGAATGAACATATCCATATAGTACTTACCGACCATCTTTCCTTTGCGATTGAAAGGGAGCAACAGGGCATTCACTTAAAGAATAAGCTGCTGCATGAAATCAAGATCCTCTATCGGAAGGAATATGAAATAGGACTATGGGCGCTTCACCATATGAAGGATAAATATGATATCCAGATGCCCGTGGATGAGGCTGCTTTCATCGCCTTGCATATCCACACAATGAAACTTCAAGGAGGTGATTTACGTCAAACCGTCAGGCTGACGACCATCGTAAGGGATATGATCCAAACAATTAAACAATATTTGAACATTACAGTTGAAGAAGATGACATTTCTTACGAACGGCTAACGACCCATCTGCGTTTTGCATTAACGCGGGTGAATCATTACGAGCTTCACATGATGGATGAAGAAATGTTTTCTATGATCAAGAAGAAATTTCCTCATGCTTTTGAATGTGCGCAAGTAGTCGCAAAAGAATTGTTTGAAGTCCATGGGGTTGATTTGCCTGAGCAGGAGCTGGGATATATCACACTTCATATTGAGAGATTGAGAAAGTAATCGTATTTATCATTTGTTATTTAATGTATCAACAAGAGATTGCACTTATAAATGAGGATGTTAGCTTTTCAAGTCTTTGACTTAACGGAAATGAGAAAAAAGATGAATAGGGGGAAATAACATTATGAAGAGTTATCTACAAAGAATAGGCCGTTCCTTGATGCTGCCGGTTGCAGTTTTGCCGGCTGCCGCCATCTTGATGGGGATTGGCTATTGGATTGATCCGACTGGGTGGGGCGGAGATAACGCTATCGCTGCCTTCCTGATTAAGGCGGGTTCTGCTCTTATCGATAATATGGGTATGCTGTTTGCTTTAGGTGTCGCACTAGGTATGGCGAAAGAGAGGGACGGTTCAGCAGCATTGAGTGGTTTGGTCGCCTTCTTGATCGTTACTACCATTCTTAGCCCAGAATCAGTTGCTATGCTTCAAGGTATCGATGTGAAGGATGTTAACCCAGCATTCGTAAAAATTGAGAATCAATTTATTGGTATCCTATCAGGTATCATTGCTTCCATTATGTATAATCGTTTCAGCCATGTGAAATTGCCCGATGCGCTTGCCTTCTTTAGCGGCAAACGATTAGTGCCGATTATGACAGCGGTTTCTATGCTTGTTATTACAGGTGCTCTATTCTTCATCTGGCCAGCTATCTTTACTGCCCTTGTGTCATTCGGTAAGGCTATCAGCGATTTAGGGGCAGCAGGTGCAGGTTTATACGGTTTCTTCAACCGCTTATTAATCCCAACAGGACTGCATCACGCATTGAATTCCGTATTCTGGTTTGACGTAGCAGGAATCAATGATATAGGTAATTTCTGGAAGGGTTCAGGTACAAAAGGAATTACGGGTATGTATCAAGCCGGTTTCTTCCCTGTTATGATGTTCGGCCTTCCTGCAGCTGGTCTTGCTATGTACCATACTGCTAAGACAAAACGTAAGAAAGAAATTGCATCACTCGTTCTTGCTGCCGGTTTTGCTGCTTTCTTCACTGGTGTTACAGAACCGCTTGAGTTCTCATTCATGTTTGCTGCTCCAGCACTATATGTTGTGCACGCTGTTTTGACCGGTATTTCATTAACGATAGCAGCCCTTTTCCATTGGACTGCCGGGTTTGGCTTCAGCGCAGGTTTTGTTGACTTCTTCTTAAGCTCAAGATTGCCATTGGCCAATAAACCGTATATGCTGATTGTCCAGGGACTTGTATTTGCGGTCATTTACTATGCTGTGTTCAGATTTATGATCACTAAATTCAATTTAATGACACCAGGGCGTGAAGAAGATAATGACGAAGTAGATGAAGATATAGCGTCTTCCGAAGCAGCTACAGGTCTATTGAATAAGTCTAATGCAGGCACTTCTGGGGATAGATTCTCTTCAATGGCAGCAACTATCTACGAAGGGCTTGGAGGAGATGCCAATGTGACTTCGGTTGATAACTGTATTACACGCTTGCGTTTGGAAGTGAAAGATATGAACGCAGTCGATCAAAATAAGATTAAATCAACAGGCGTTCCTGGCATTAATATTGTAGGCAAAAATAGCATTCAGGTTATTGTCGGAACCCAAGTACAGTTCGTGGCAGATGAAATAGAAAAAATCCGCCGTAAGCGATAAAGTAAATTATTTAAGAACCCGATGTAAGGATCGGGTTCTTTTTTATGCTTTTTTTTAAAAGGCCATATAAGAGGAATTTTATAGAGGGAGAGGGAATATTATAGCAAGATGCTCAAAAGGGGAGTTTAATGAAAAAAATCGTTTGGCTATCTCTACTGGTTAGTATGGTTGGTTATATTGTTTATAACATGCTGTAGAACGATTTTTCCGATATCGATCGAATTGAGATAAGATCATATAAAGAACATGATATGGATGGAATGATAATCACCACAGATAAAGAAACAATTGGTGCGGTCACTGGTATCCTGAATAGGGCAAACTGTAAGAGAGTGCGTTATGAATTCGCTGATTTTCCTTCATATGAAATGAAGCTAATTTATAAGGACCTATCAGAGGATATCTTAACTGTGTTCCCCCATTTTGCCGGCAAGGAGACACTTCTTTATGGAAATAACGGCAATGCTTATTTTATCAATGAAAAACAACGTAAAAAGGATGTTAAAGCTTTTATTAAAGGGAGACAAGGACTAGAATATGGGGCTGCTAGGAGAGTATCAGAGGCATTGAAAACCACCTGTAATCACAACAGGCGGTTTTTAATGCTTGGTCAGGCACTTTGATTTTGCAACTCAGACAAATGCTGCGATTTATCGCTGACTTCATCGACATGGGAAGCGATTTCCTGGAATGCGCCCGCTACTTGTTCGATCGCAATTGCGATTTCGGAAATGTTTTGATCATGGACGTGATAATTTTCTTCGATATCATTCATCGACTTGGTGATGGCGGTACCTTCTTCGGATAGGCTGTCGATTGTGGAAAGCATTTCCTGAAGGCGGTCGTTCATTTTTTGCTGCATGGAAATAAGCCGGTCGAAGCTGTTTAAGGAAGACTGGATTGTATCGATATTTGTATCCACAATCGAGTCTGTCTGCTCTAGTGATTGAGTCACCTGATCCTTGGCATTGCCGATGTCATTCAATAGCTCCTGGATGTAACCGGAGGACTTGGATGATTGCTCCGCAAGTTTGCGCACCTCATCAGCCACTACTGCGAACCCTTTGCCATGCTCGCCTGCGCGTGCAGCTTCAATCGCCGCATTTAGGGCAAGCAGGTTAGTCTGATTGGCAATCTCGATGATGGAGTGGAGAACGGTAGAGATATCATTGATTTTTTCATTGAGCATCCGGACAACAGTGTGCGACTGTGTAGATGCATGCTTCACCTCGCCGATATTGCTGACAGACTGGGAGAGCATTTTTTTATTTTGCTGCGCCATGTGGACAACCTCATCCGTAAAGCTTTTAACATCAGCCGCATTGGCGGCCGTTTCATTCAATTTATCCACAATGCCATTTACTTTTTGCTCAGTTCCCTGGATGACATGGTAAAAATCGCGGCTGTCATTGTGGACATGCTGGATGGAAGCATCGATTTGCTGTAAGGAAGAAGTGGATTCACTTAGTTTATGATGAAAATCGACTACATTTTTATTTAAATGTGAAGATGCTTGCCCCACCTCTGATAATACCCCTTGTATTTGCCCTGTCAGCTGTTCGCTCTCATCCAGCATTTCACTTGAACGCTTGGAGCTGTCGAGAAGGAGGATGCTGACAAAGATAAATTGGAATCCATAATAGAAGGCAGTCAGGATAGAACGGTGCAGACTGCTTTCAATCACCAGTTTGTCCGCCATCCATAGATGGGTGAACTGGGAGAGGATCAGTAATGGCAAGGCAATGACAAACGCTTTTTTCATTAAGGTGAAGTCGGCATACATACCCGCTAGACCTAATGGAACAAGCCAGACAAACGGAACATTTACCCAGGAATCGGTATGCAGGATGAAAGCGAAAAGAAGCATGGAAATAATAGATAATAGTTTAAAATGCGTACGTTTTTTTGATGATTTGTAATACAGGACAGGAATTAAGAATAATAGAAATTGAATATTATAAAGGGCGTTCATGACCGTCCAATGAGGCATCCCATATAGAACGACCTGAACAATATTATTAATGATCATCAGAATAAATGCCGCTAAAAAGACTCTGTAAACAATGACATTCACTTTTTGTTCATTCAGCGATTTGCGGGTAGTGGACACGGTATTTTCCTCCTATGTAAAGCCTGTGTATATACTCCTAGTTTAATATACATATATAGAAAAATCGACAATAAAATGGTAAAATCGTCAGTATTTAGTAAAAAAGCTATTTCGCGGCGGGGAGAGAGATGCATGAATACGTGGAAGAGAAGATGGGTCATAGTCTTGGCAGCGGCGGTTATCTTGTTCGTTGGGGTTGCATGGGGCATACCTAAGTTGCTGGCTGTATGGTCAGCTCCAGAAAAAATAAGTAAGAATGAATTAAATACCCATTTCCTTACCACCTATGAACAATCCAGAAAACGGTTTTTGACGTATGAGAAAACATTAAAAAATACATATGAGCATACCGAACAGCATGCATACAGCATCCATAAAGAAAAATTAACAATCGATACCGTATCTGCAGATGCGAATAAGAAAAAGGAAAATTTGCTGGTCATTACAACAGGTATGCATGGAATCGAAGGATATGTAGGGACTGCTATGCTGGATGTTTTCCAGAATCAGATGCTGTCAAGTCTGGATCCTGATACAACTGGGCTGCTATATGTCCATGCAAGTAATCCGTGGGGAATGAAGCACGATAGAAGATACAACGAAAATAATGTCGATTTAAACCGTAACTTTGTTTATGAATGGAAAAGCTTTAACTTGGCAAGCAACAAGAAATATTCAGACCTGGATCGTTTCTTTGAAAAGAAAACGCCTGTTGGAAATAGTACGATCCATGAATTGGGCTTTGCGGGCAGTCTTGTGAAGGAAGTAATCCGCTCCGGAACCGGGAAGATTGAGGAAGCTCTCCTGACCGGCCAATACAATCATCCTAAAGGCGTCTATTACGGCGGAAGCGGGGATGAGGAATCCACAAAGATAGTAAAACAACTTTATAAAAACGTCTTGGGGAGCCCTTACAAAAATATTATTCATGTCGATCTCCATACAGGTTATGGCCCAAGGGATCAAATGAGCATTTTTTCAAGTATAAATGAAACGATGACGCAAAAAGAAGCGGAAAAAGCTTTTCATTATCCATTAGTCCTGACTCCGGAATCAGATGATTTTTATATGACGAATGGCGATAATACAGAATACTTCTATAAGCTCCAGAAGGAAAAGTATCCTGATAAGAATTTCTATACCACCACTTTCGAATTCGGTACACTGGGTGAAGACCTCTTGGGCTCTTTGAAGTCCCTAAGGAATACGATCGATGAAAACAGATTATATTGGAATGGGGAGAAAAGCGGCTTGACTGCTGAAAAAATCCGCAACCGTTATCAAGAGATGTTTTATCCCTCTGAGCAGGAATGGCGTGAAAAAGCGATTAAGGATTTTAAGCAGGGAATGGAAGGAGTACTTGCCCATCAAGGATTTTTGGATAAATAAATAATAAAAGCAGAAGCGGGAAAGTACCTTCTGCTTGTCTTTATTAGAAAAAAATGAAGCCGATAGCTTTCCATTTCGTGAAAAATGGGATATAATGGTAGAAAATTACATACGAACGAACCACAAGGGGAGCTTTAAGCTGAGAGTGGAAGGATTTGATGTCCTTTCTGACCCTTTGAACCTGTTAGTTAGCACTAGCGTAGGGATGTGGATAATGAATGGCAGCTGCATTCATTTTTTCTGTCTGAAAAGTTCTCCTTGGGGCTCGTCTATAAAAAGGGGGCTTTTTTTATGAAGAAAATGGGTTTATTCGTTATGATTGAAGCAGCTTTCCTGGCAGCGTTCGCACTGATTCTTGATTTGGTTCCTTCCATCAAGATCACTAGTTTTGTCTCCATCTCGTTTGCTATGGTGCCGATTTTTATCATATCGCTCCGTTGGGGAGTCAAAGCAGGGATGCTGTCCGGTTTTCTATGGGGATTGCTGCAGGTTGCAGTAGGAGACGTGTATATTTTGACTCCAGTCCAATTTATGATTGAATATTTCCTTGCATTCGCTTGTATTGGCTTTGCGGGAATCTTTAAAAGGGCTGTTAGCCAAGCCTTAACCAATGGAAAAACGAAAAAAGCGGTTATGTTCATGGGCGCTGCTGTTATCGTAGGGAGTGCAGCTCGCTATTTTTGGCATTTCATTGCAGGAATCATATTTTGGGGCAAATACGCTCCGAAAGGCATGTCCCCTGTTATTTACTCCTTGATTGTAAATGGGGGAACAATGATCGGCAGTGCAATCCTCTGCGGAATAATCCTTGCTGTTTTAACTGGAGCATCTTCAAGGATCCTATTGACGAAGACAGTCCGCAGATCATCTGCGGTTCCACTTTCAAAATAAACGAAAACCGGGGATGCGTGCATTCCCGGTTTATTTCAAGTCATAGGCTGCTTGCCTTCGATACGTCCGGCAGTTGCTCGACCTCGACATTTCCTTTGATGGCGCGGCTGATCATACAGGAGGCCTCCGCTTTGGCAGCAAGCTTCAAGGCAAGTTCCTCATCTTGAATGGTTGCATCGTGACGCAGCACGATATGGGGTCGATGAATGATTTTCTTGTATGTAATAACACCCTTTGTGACATCCACAATTCCTTCAGAATCCATTGTTAAAGCCACTTTATCAAGCTTGCTCCGCTCCATCATAGCCGCCAGTGTAATAATGTAGCAAGTAGCGGCTGCGCCAAGAAGCATTTCATCTGGATTGGTGCCTATTCCCGGACCTTCCATCTCCGGCGGTATCGACACTTTTGTTTTCAGGTTTCCCGCTGCTATATCGCCAACATCATTCCGCAAACCGGGCCAATTGGCTTTTAAATGAAAAATATGTTCGGCCATAATAAAATCCTCCTCCTTTCTATCCAGTGTAAGGCAGACAGACTGGGAGTTCAAAAATTTGGTATAGTACATGCAGAAGGATATCAGGATAAGAAAGGCGTATTAGATCCATAACGCTAAGAAAGGAGGGAGAATAATGTCCATTGTCCAATCTAAAATAGGGGCGGTATTCATAGCAGTCAGCGATATTATGAAAGCAAGGGAATGGTATTGCTCATTGTTAGGGTTAGTTCCGGAATATGACATTGTGGCAGGGCATCTTTGCTGTATTCCTATGGATAATAACGGGATGAATATTGTACTGGATAGTAAAATTTTTTCAGAGAATGCGTATGCAAGGACTCCTATTTTTCATTTTAATACGGATGATATCACTGGGGCGTATCAGGATCTAAAGGGCAAGGGAGTTGAAATTGCAACGGAAATTCAAGACGGCCATTGGTTCAATATTATAGACCCGGATGGAAACAGGCTGATGATTTGTGAATGTTGACGGTTGCTTTACCTATATGTCCCCCTAAAACAAAGCCCTTTACTTGGTAATAAAGCGCTTACAGGTATACGATAGAGGAAGAAAAGAAAAAAGGGGATTTGTCAGGTGGGACATATTGAACAAGGAGATCCATATTTCAGAAAAACACTTTTGGCTTTATTCCTCGGCAGTTTTGTCACCTTTGCCGACTTATACAGTACACAACCTGTTATCCCGCTCATTGCAGAGCAATTCGGAACAACACCGGCGGGAGCCAGCTTGTCACTCTCTTTCTCGACAGGAACGATGGCGATTATGCTGGTCATTGTATCATTATTGACCCAGGGCATTAATAGGAAAAAAGTAATGGGCATATCATTAACATTATCCGCCCTTTTATCCGTTGCTGTTTTGTTCGTCCATTCGATGCCGCAGCTATTGGCGATCCGAGCTCTTCAAGGAGCGGCGCTGGCAGGCTTTCCATCCATAGCGATGGCGTATATAACGGAAGAGTTCAAGCCGATGAGCCTCGGTTATGTAATGGGGATCTATGTAAGCGGGAGTTCCATTGGAGGTTTGGCCGGCCGTCTGATTATCGGGACATTATCCGACTTCATATCATGGACAGCGGCCATTTCGACTCTTGGTTTGTTATCGTTGCTGATTTCATTGTTGTTTTGGAAGATGCTTCCGATGTCCACGCGGCCTAAGGAAAGCAACCTTTCTTTTAAAAGAACAATGCAATCATTGAAAAATAATAGTACCAAGCCGCAGCTGCTTCTTCTGTATGGCATGGGTTTCTTGCTGATGGGATCTTTTGTATCCGTCTATAACTATATTGGCATACCATTGATGAAGGCACCATACCATTTATCACAGGTGGTCATCTCATTCATCTTCATTGTTTACCTTGTGGGGACATTCAGTTCAACCTGGATGGGGAAAATGGCCGATCGCCATCAACGGAAGCTTGTCTTATTATCCGGTGTGGTGATGATGCTCATAGGTGTACTACTTACACTGACTGTACCCCTTGTTTTGAAAATCGTCGGCCTTGTTATATTCACATTCGGTTTTTTCGGCGCCCATTCGATTGCGTCTGGCTGGGTCGGCTTGCTTGCCGAGCAGAGTGAAAAGGCTCAGGCCTCTTCGCTGTATTTACTGTTTTATTATGCGGGATCAAGTATAATTGGTGCGCTTGGCGGCGTTTTCCTGCACAGGAACGGTTGGAGCGGCGAGGTCATGATGGTAACAGCTCTTTTAGTTGTCGGAGTGGTTTTTACTCTGTTTAATAAGGCAGAAAAAAAGCCGATTAGGGCATAATCGATAGAATTAGATTATAATTGATTTACTGAAAATTCTTATTGAAATAAGGTCTGCTATGGTACATGCAATCTAAGGCAGACCTTGTTCTTAGCTATCATTTAATGTGTCATCGTATGGTCCAATTCAGAAAAAAAAGCAACGGTTATCGTTGCTTTACGTAGATTTATTATTAGTTATTGTAATTCTGTCATTACCTTTAGGTCTTGAATTTCAAAGAGAAGAGGGAATTCCGTGTTTTCATCGGGAGCCCCTATCCATCCTCCGCCCCCAATCGCCAAATTAATAATGAGATACATAGGTTCATTAGGGATTCCTTCTGTAGAGGTATATTGATGGACCCCATCTACAAACCATTTAATTTCATCTTTATTCCATTCTATTGCATATGTGTGAAATTCATCAAGATTATCTATTTGAAGAAGTTTAAAGGATCTCTTATTCTTTTTGTTTTCTTCCCAATGATTCACATAGTAAACAATGTTTTTTTCAATGCCGACAGCTTCAAATATATCAATTTCCGGTAATGATTTTTCTTCACTAGGAAGCATCCAGATAGCTGGGAAGGAACCATTTCCTCCATTTGTACGTGCTACAATTTCGATTCTCCCGTATTTCATTTCAAATTTATTTTGAGTAGTGATTTTTCCTGAGGTGAATTTGTGCTTCTTATAGTCCTCTCTTTTCCCCGTTAACAATAAGCTGCCATCTTGGATTGTCACATTCTCTTTTCTGTAATATTGTTGTTCTTTATTATAGTTATTTCCTCGTTTTTCGATATTCCATTTTCTTTTATCGAAAGTATCGAATGTTTCATGCCATTGCAATACCCACTTTCCATCAATGATAGTTGGTGGTGGTGGGGAGGATGTTTCTTTTTTTTCTTCTGTAACTGAACTTGTTTTATTGCTTTTTTCACTCTCTAATTCTTTCTTAGATGACTTTAAATGTTGCCAATATACAAAAGCAGAAGCCAGAAGAACACAAATCAAAATAATAAAAAGCCCTTTTTTCATTTTTTCCCGCCTTACAACTAGATTTTTTTAATTAAACAAATATTTGTTTCTTTAATCACAATAAATATTAGAATGCTATTTATAAGAAATACTCAACGATAAATTATATCAGTATATTAAGTTGTGTGTAATAAGAATAGATAATTATGCATTTTTATTATTTTTCTGGAAAATAAGTCATTGTTATAAAAGGGAAATCTTAATTGGAGGTTAAAAATGGTCTTTGGTTGGATTTGAGTTCTTTTTGAATTGGAGATTATAACAAGAAGCATCCGTTAATCGGATGCTTCTTGTTTGAGCGTCATTTCCTGATGCTGAAGTTATTTAGTTGCCTTTATTGCAATAGACAAGCCATTTTAATTCATTTTCTAATAGCTTTTTTATTCGCTTTGCTTCCGCTTCTTGTAAATTCTCTAATTTTATGCGATATATTGTTTCAGTGCCGGTCTGACTATAAGTGAACACCCAGTTAAATTTAGCTTTTAACGATCTGGTTTTTTCTTCGGTAATTTTTTGACTGCTATATGTTTGGTCAAGGACGATTCGATAGTTCTTTCCTATTTTAGCGTCTATTTCTACCAGCCTGCCGGTTAATCCTGCTTCTTTTTTCAATTTTAGAAGGGCTTTTTTTGCAGAATCATAGCTTGGGAAAGACCCAGTCTGTAATCTGTAAACCATTTTTCCTGGTTCTTCTACATGTGATGCCGTTAATCCAGTCAAAGCTTCAAACTTCTGTTTAGCATTTTCAATTGAATTTTTGCCAGTGAACGTCCCGGTGGATAAAGTGTATTTTTCTGTTTTTGAACTATCTCCATCAATTGTCTCTGACTGATTATAGGGAGTAAAAATAAAATTAGAAATAATGATCTCTGTTTCTAAGCCATTTTGGGGTGCTTTACCATTAGCTAGCCAAAGATTCATATGTATTTTAGCCATACCTTCATCAGGCACTTTTTCATTAGTATATGTCCACTTTTTCCAAATGAAATCCTTATGAGGAATATTAATATAATGTCCGCCTAAGGATTCGAAATTTATTTTTTGTGGCTGCCAGTCAAAACTATGGGTTGACCAAGAACCATCTGGCATAGCCACATTGAATTCTTTAAAACTTCTTAATGAATCTTTCTCCCAGATCGTATATTGTGTATTGGGGGAATTATCGTGTCCCCATTTGGCAAATTCAATATCAATTTCCCTATTCCCCTTAAGATGGGCATCGGATGATTCCATATCGTATGTAAATAAGCCCAAAACAACATTAGAGTCTAGGTTATCTAACTTAGAATCAATAAAGAATGTATATTTACCATAGCCCAATACATTTTTATTAATTACTTCCGCTCCTTGCCATTTTCCATTTCGATAGGTTAATTTCATATGCAGCTGGCCGGAAGAATCAACCCATACGTTTGAAGCACTATCACTGAAATAGTTAGGTCCTGGCCCCTCTAAAGAGATATTATTTCTGACTTCCCAATCATGATCGGCAAAACGTATTTGTCTTTCATAAGCTCCTACTTTAATTTCGCTAAAAATTAAGCTTGTAAACAATAGACCCATACATACCCCAATCTTTTTTAAATTCATAGTATACACTCCTATTGTATTTGAAACAATTCATTTTTAAAAGTCGAGAAATTAGTTGTATAAATTATATTAATATACCTAATTTTAGTTTAATTTATTTTTTTGCTATTATCAATAAGATTCAAAATACTTTATTTGGTTTACTCTATCGAGAAATGATTAAAATAACGTTCGATATCGATTTCTATAGTGAAGGAAAATACGTTTAGTTGTCGAAATAGAATTAAAGAGGCATTAGAAGGGCATTAAGATAATTAGATAACGTAATGGAGGTTAGTCGATTGCTGCTCTATTATTGATACTTTCTATATCGCATACTCCCAAAAATAAATACAGGGGTTGATATAGATGATTTATACGTCATCATTGGACAAGGTTTCGGCAGATATGCTGCATGGTTTTTTCGTTGGTTGGATGGAACATCCGGATGTACACACACATCTACAATTGTTAAAAAATAGTTATAAAGCCTTTCTGGCAATCGATGATAAAGAAAATCGTATCGCCGGCTTCATTACTGCCATTAGCGACGGCGTTCTTTCCGCCTATATTCCGTTATTGGAGGTTTTGCCGGAATACCAGAATAATGGGGTTGGAAAAGAACTGGTGCTGCATATGTTGGAAGAACTGAATTGTTTCTATATGATAGACCTTATGTGCGATCAAGATCTGGTTCCTTATTATGAAAAACTGGGATTGGTGAAAGCAAACGGTATGATTGCACGGAATTATGGTATTCAATCAGGAAAGATAAATTAACATGGAGCAAAGAAGATGTCTATTTGGATGTCTTCTTTTTTTGTATTTGTCCTGTCCTGAGTATGACAAATGTCATGGTATGGATATGACACGTATGTCTGCACAAAATGTTCCTCTTCTTCTATACTTTAGACATTCCAAGGGGAAAGGATTTGAAATCCTATTATGAACGAAAAACAGAAGCAGACGCAATTAAGGAAGCAGGTGCTTCCGTATGAACATTCCGAAACTATGCGAAGTGTGAGGCAACTATTCAATACATTCATTCCGTTCATCTTTTTGTGGATTTTAGCATATAAGAGTTTGAGTATCTCCTATGCATTGACTTTTATGATTGCGTTGGTGGCTGCCGGTTTTTTAACCCGGATATTCATAATCTTTCATGATTGCTGCCATAACTCCTTTTTTAAGAATAGGAAGGCCAATCGGATTCTGGGTACTGTCACAGGCATCATTACGTTGTTTCCCTTTAAGAAATGGCAGCATAGCCATAATGTCCACCATGCAGGAAGCGGCAACCTGGATAAAAGGGGAATAGGGGATATATGGATGATGACGGTCGATGAATATATGAATGCCGGAAGCTGGGCCAAATTACAATACCGCTTATATCGCAATCCTCTCATTATGTTCGGGCTGGGACCGATTTATGCCTTTTTAATACAGAATCGTTTCAACCGAAAAGGGGCGAAAGCAAAAGAAAAGCTGAATACGTATTTGACGAATGGTGCTATTGCTGCAATTGTAGGGATACTATGCTATACGCTGGGCTGGCAATCGTTCCTGATGGTTCAAGGGACCATTTTCTATATAGCCGGTGTAATGGGCATTTGGCTGTTTTATGTACAGCATACATTTGAAGACTCCTACTTTGAAGAAAGCGAAGATTGGGAGTATGTGAAGGCGGCCGTGGAAGGAAGCTCCTATTATAAGCTTCCGAAGCCTTTACAATGGCTGACAGGGAATATAGGTTACCATCATGTCCACCACCTCAGCCCGCGTGTCCCCAATTATAAACTTGAGGATGTCCATAATCATACAAAACCTTTGCAGCATGTTCCTACAATTACACTTGCTACATCACTCCAATCGTTGCGGTACCGATTATGGGATGAAGAGGAAAAAAAGTTCGTTACATTTCAAGCAGTCCATAAAAAAGCCGTCCGAAAGAAAAAAACGCATGTAGCTTAACGTGTATGAGAAAGCCTTCCTGCAAAGCATGGCATGGAGGGCTTTCTCTTTTGCATAGGTAATTTGAGAAGAGAAGCTCTGCAAAGAATGATATGATGGACAGGAAGAAATCGGCAACGGTTAATGGGTTGCATTACGGAAAAAAGGGGGCATAGCATGATCAAAAAGTATATGGCTTTTCAGAAGAATAATGGGATCACCCCTTATATATGGACAATTCTATGTGTTTTGCCATTTTATTTTATCTTTCAATCGACATCCACTGCCCATATCATCATAGGAGTGATTATTACTCTCCTATTTTTTGTTTTTTATCGAATTGCTCTTGTTTCCCAGGGATGGATTGTTTATATATGGACCTTCATCCTAATCGGGATCTCCATTACAACAGCAAGTTTATTCAGCTATATATACTTTGCCTTTTTCCTAGCTTATTTTATAGGAAATATAAAAGAGCGCCTTACTTTTTTTATTCTATACGCTGTTCTGTTGTTATCCACAGCAGTATCCATCAATGTAAGCATTATTCAACAGGATGAATTCTTTATGAAGCAGCTGCCGTTTGTCATTATCGTTTCTATATCGGTCATCCTATTGCCATTCGATATCCATAATCGGAAGGAGAGAGGACAGCTGGTGGAGAAATTGGAGGATGCCAATAAACGCATTTCAGAATTGATTAAGCTGGAGGAAAGGGAAAGGATTGCCCGTGATCTCCATGATACGCTAGGCCAAAAGCTCTCGCTGATCGGTTTGAAAAGTGATTTGGCCAGAAGGTTGATAGTCAGTCATCCGGTTCAGGCGCAAAATGAGTTGAAAGATGTACAGCAAACCGCCCGGACAGCATTGAATGAGGTGCGGAAGATGGTGGCGTCCATGCGCGGCATCCGGTTAAAGGATGAATTGGTCCGAGTGAAACAGTTATTGGATGCAGCGGAAATAACCATTGAAGAAATATCCGGATTCAAGCATATTAAAATATCGCCTTTAAAAGAAAATATTCTAAGCATGTGCTTAAAAGAAGCCGTAACGAATATAGTCAAGCATAGTGAAGCGGATTCCTGCAAATTAGAAATTAAGCAGGATTGGAAGGATACAAAATTAATGATTTATGATAATGGCCATTTCAAAAAGAAAGAGGAAGAGGAAATGAAAGGGCACGGTTTATTGGGGATTAAGGAAAGGCTGGAATTTGTCAATGGCTCTATCCAGTTGGATACAGAACAAGGAACAACATTAATTATTACGATTCCGAATGATGTGAAAATGGTGGAAAAGGAGGAGATGAGATGATTTCTATCGTAATTGCGGAGGACCAGCAAATGCTATTGGGCGCATTTGGATCACTGCTTAGCTTGGAGGATGATATGGAAGTGGTCGGCAAAGCATCCAACGGGGAAGAAGCCTTGCATTTGGTTCAATGTTTGAATCCTGATATCTGTATAATGGATATCGAAATGCCAGGAAAAAGTGGTTTGGATGCGGCTGAGGAGCTTAAGGGCTCAAGGTGTAAAGTAATCATTTTGACCACGTTTGCAAGAAGGGGCTATTTCCAGAGAGCCTTGAAGGCAGGAGTCAATGGATACCTATTGAAGGACAGCCCAAGCGAAGAGTTGGCCAGTTCCATCAGGCAGATCGTGATGGGCAGGAAAATCTATGCGCCTGAACTTATGGATGACTTTTATAATGAAGAAAACCCATTGACCGATCGGGAAAAAGCAGTGCTTGAGCTCGTATCTCATGGCAAGAATACAAAAGAAATTGCCGATCAGCTCAGTATTAAAGCAGGAACCGTACGTAACTATATTTCAACTATTTTTGATAAGCTCGGGGTAAAGAACCGGATAGAGGCAATCACTCAATCAAAGGAAAAGGGATGGTTCAAATAGTTACTGGTTCCAAGCCATCCAAAATCGGGTATGATATATAGGAACTTACGTATAAATCGATTAGCATACTAGCATACAACCTGTAAAAGAGGGACAGATAATGGATAAAAAAATTGGATTCATAGGATGCGGCAGCATGGGCAAAGCAATGTTGGGCGCATTATTAAACAGCAACCAAATTGAGAAGGAACAATTAATCGTTTCAGTAAAGAGCGAGGAATCGAAATCACACATTGAAGAGGAATTCTCCGTACGGGTGACACTCGATAACATGCAAGTTGTGGAAGAAGCGGCCATCCTCTTTTTGGCGGTTACGCCTAATTATTATGAAGAAGTGATCAGTGAAATTTCCTCAAGCGTTACAGAGAATCATATAATCGTATCAATTGCTGCAGGAATCACTATTGAGTCAATGGAAAAATGGTTCAGCAAGAAAGTGAAGCTAGTAAAGACGATGCCGAATACACCTGTTCTTGCTTATGAAGGAATGAGTGCCATTTGCCCAAATCAGTATATCACGGAGGGAGAGTTGGGAGAAATTTGCTCCCTTTATCGGATGTTTGGGCAATATGAAGTGCTGGAGGAAGACTTATTTCCAGCTTTTATCGCAATTGCCGGTTCTTCACCCGCTTACTTTTTTATGATGATGGAAGCTATGGCGGATGCAGCCGTCAAGCTTGGGCTGCCACGGAAAAAAGCATATCGGATGGCTGAACAAAGCATGCTTGGTGCGGCTAAACTGGCCCTTCAAACGGGAGAGCATCCTGCTTCCTTGAAGGATGAAGTCTGTTCACCCGGAGGAGCCACTATTGAAGCAGTGGCGGAGCTTGAACGTCTTGGATTCCGCCACGGCATCATCAGTGCAATGAATGTATGTGCCAAGAAATCGGAACATATTGAGTAAAATAAAAAATCAGCGGGATCACACCGCTGATTTTTTATTTAAAGATAAGAAGTAGGGGGTAAACGGTCTCTTTTCGCTTTAGTTCTCATCCAGCTGCAAGCGCCACCCCCTCGAGGTCTTAAGCCAATCTCTGTTAAAGGCAAAACGCGGCCTTTAAGCAGAGCGCGTCTTAAGCTTGTCGGAGGTAAACGGTCGCTTTTCGCTTTAGTTTCATCCAGCTGCAGGGACCAGCCACTAGTGAACTTCCCCCTCATCTTCTACGATAAGTCAACATCGAATCGCTGCGCTCTTCGTGTATCCTATATCTCAAGAATGAGGGGTCCAGTTCATACGTGGCTAAACGGTCCCTTCCGCTTTTGTTATGTATGGCAGCCATTTGCTTTGACCCATTTTAAAATGGCCTGAATGATTTCTTCCAGTTCTTCTCCGCGGTCAGTCAGCTCATATTCTACTTTTCTTGGTGCTGAGGCGTATACTCTTTTTATGACCAATCCTTCTTTTTCCAGATCGCGCAGCCGTTCTGTTAGTAGCCGGTCGGAAATACCTGGTATTTCAGCCTGCAGTTCATGGAATCGCTTGGCTCCGCTTAAAAGATGGTAAATAATTATGCCTGTCCATCTCTTGCCGATGAATTCGATTGTACTATGGAAACTATCGCAAATTGTGATGTTCGGTTTCAGTGTATTTGATTGGTTTATTTCATGATTTTCCATTTAAATATCCCCAGTGATTATGATTACTCATTTTAGCATACAATGAATTGACAAACAAACTTACTAATAGTAAGCTTGTTTTTGTACTTACTTTTAGTAAGCTTAACCGATTGCAATAAATATGAGGAGGACGATTATGCCATCATTTAACCAAGATTTATCTACAGTTATCCGGGAAAGAAAATCCGTACGGAAATTCGACCCTTCCTATAAAATACCGAAAGAGGAAATTAAGGATATATTGAGGGAAGCAACAGAAGCGCCTTCGTCCAGCAATCTACAGCCGTGGAGATTCATGATTATTCAGGATGAGCAAGAAAAAATGAAAATCAAAGAATACTCCTTTAACCATCATCAGCTCGAAACATCATCTGCTGTCATTGCGGTTATTGGGGATACAGAGATGTACCGTAACATTGATGAAATTTATCAAAGCAATTTCAAGGCGGGCAATATTGATGAAGTAAATATGGAGCGTCAAATCAATAATGCAAAAGCTTTGTATCCAAAAGCTCCGTATGAAATCAGAGCGAATATTGCTTCATTTGATGCAGGATTGATTTCTATGCAGCTGATGCTGCTTGCTAAAGCGAAGGGGTATGATACGGTTTGTATGGGTGGATTCGATAAGAAGAAATTCGCGGAAGCCTTTGAATTATCAGATCGATATTTGCCGATTGTATTGATTGCCATCGGTAAAGCGGCTGCGCCCGCCTATGGTTCTACACGTTTGCCAATAGAGGATATTGCGACATTTATCTAATCGATCTCTTTTTTATCAAGAACAATAAAAAAAGCAATGCGGCTGAAAAAAACGCATTGCTCTTTTTGATGAAAGCGACAGTTGAAGTTTTTCAAGCTCGCCATAAGCTAGTCGGGTCTAAACAGACGGCTGCAGCTTTTCTTTTTGTCCAGCTCCAGCCGTCAGCCCCTCGAGGTCTTAAGTCAAGCCACTGTCAAAGGCGAAGAGCAGCCTTTGTCCAGTGCCTCGCCATAAGCTAGTCGGGCCTAAACAGACGGCTGCAGCTTTTCTTTTTGTCCAGCTCCAGCCGTCAGCCCCTCGAGGTCTTAAGTCAAGCCACTGTCAAAGGCGAAGAGCAGCCTTTGTCCAGTGCCTCGCCATAAGCTAGTCGGGCCTAAACAGACGGCTGCAGCTTTTCTTTTTGTCCAGCTCCAGCCGTCAGCCCCTCGAGGTCTTAAGTCAAGCCACTGTCAAAGGCGAAGAGCAGCCTTTGTCAGTGCCTCGCCATAAGCTAGTCGGGCCTAAACAGACGGCTGCAGCTCTTCTTGTAGCATGGTGCCTGTTTGGGCGTAGCGTATGTGCATGTCGAATGCTTTGGCCAGGTTATGGGGAGTTTGTCCTCCACTGGTTAAGGCGTCGTTATAGTAATCCCATAATTGCTGTCTATACATAGGATGGGCGCAGTTTTCGATGATTAGTCCCACTCGCTCCCTTGGCGCCAGTCCCCGGATGTCGGCGTAACCTTGTTCGGTTACGATAATGTCTACATCATGTTCCGTATGGTCGATATGGGAGGAGAATGGGACAATAGAGGAAATGTCGCCGCCTTTGGCAATCGATTTGGTAACGAAAATGGCAAGTCTGGCATTGCGTGCGAAATCCCCCGATCCGCCAATGCCGTTCATCATTTTTGTTCCGCAAATATGGGTGGAATTCACATTTCCATAAAGATCTATTTCAAGTGCTGTATTGATCGAAATTAAACCCATTCGTCTTATGAGCTCCGGCGAGTTTGAAATTTCCTGTGGCCGAAGAATTAATTTATCGCGGTATTGATCGAATGAGGAATAGACCTCTTTCATTTTTCCTTCTGATAGAGTAATTGAACAGCCTGATGCAAAGGAAACCTTGCCTGCATCCATTAAATCAAAGACAGCATCCTGGAGTACTTCCGAGAATACCTCCAAATCTTTGAATTCTGAATTCAGCATTCCGTGAAGAACTGCATTGGCGATTGTGCCGATCCCTGATTGAAGGGGAGCCAACTTTTCTGTCATCCGCCCGGCGTTTACTTCTTTTCTCAGGAAATCAAGCAGATGATTGGCCATTATTTGAGTTTCTTCATCAGGAGGTATAACGGTTGAAGCTGAATCCGGCCATTCCGTAAACACAATTCCTTTGATTTTTGCAGGGTCTACAGGAATACCCACTGACCCGATCCGATCGGATACAGTCTGCAATGGAATGGCCTCCCGGTGTCCGTATTCGCCGGGAACATATATGTCGTGAAGCCCTTCTAATTCTTCGGTGTGGGACAAATTGATTTCTAAAATGATGTTGTCGGCATATTGGGCGAAAATGGCGTTGTTGCCAACAGATGTTGTCGGTATGACCATTCCGTCCTCTGTAACTGAAACCGCTTCCAAAATTGCGTAATCGATTCGGTCGGATAGTGTGTTCTGCCGTATCATTTCTGTCAGTTGAGATAAATGGATGTCAACAAAATGCATATCCCCTTTATTAATGCTTTTGCGCATCGCTGGATCTGCCTGGAAAGGCACCCGTTTATTGATGATCCCTGCTTCAGCGAACAATTTATCGACATCTGCCCCTAAAGATGCCCCCGTAAAAATATTCACCTTAAATTGTTCTTTTTCTGCGCGCTTTACAAGTGCATGCGGTATCGCTTTTGCATCCCCAGCTCTTGTAAAGCCGCTTAACCCCAGTGTCATTCCATCTTTAATCCATGATGCCGCTTCTTCAGATGTAATAATACGATTGAGCAATCGTTTATCCCTAATACGATCTGTGTGGTTTTTCATCAGACATCCCTCTTTAGTATGAATATACTGATTATTTTAACCTGTTATATTACACTACAGTGAAAAATACGGTATTTTTGTTGATAATAGGGTTAAAGCAGATGGGAATGCAACTCAACCAGCATTTTTTAAAATGATAACAGCCTCCTAAAATAACTGGAATAGGATTGGCTGACCGGAACTTTTGCGCCATTGTGCATCGATAGGATAAAAGTCGAATGCGAGTCAGGATAGATTTCTTTAATTTGATGTACATTCACTATGAATGAGCGATGGCAGCGGATAAAGGTATCCATGGGTAATGAGTATTCAAATTGCTGCAAGGAATCCTTGTGGGTACCGTTGCATGAATCGGAATATATATAGGTGCGCCGGTTTTTTGCTTCCAAATAGACTACTTTGCTGAATGAGATAGGTGTCCAGCCATCATTCGATTTAACGGTAATGACCGATTTACCCTGCGAAGTCGACGGATAGATAGCCGTGATGCATCCCTGAAGCATGCCGTCATTATAAAAGGGAATTGCCTGGCCGCTATAAGGAGTGCCCAGGACATCACGGCTGATATAATCGGATATTTTTTTTTCGCTAGTTAATGCCTGATGGGTGATTGTTCCTTCTTTAACAAGATCGCCTGCTTTAAGCTTAAGGTCAATCCGTTTGCTAGGGCGGTAATATACATAACGTTCAGTGTCTGAAATGGCAATGGAAATTTCATGTGAGAACAGCTCGCTGATTACGTCTAGAAAAGTATCGATTACTAGTGGTTCCATCATTCATTCCTCCGGTTGTCTTCTGGTCTACATTCTTAAGTGTAAGGTGTTTTGCCGGAAATTTCTAATATGGTGTTCGAAAAAAAGGAGAGGCTGCATCTGCAGCCTCTCCTTTTCAAAAGATACATATGATTCTTAAGTGGTGTGGCGCTTTGCGCTTTTGGTTACATCCAGCTGCAAGCGCCATCCCCTCGAGGTCTTAAACCAAGCCACTGTCAAAGGCGAAGAGCAGCCTTTGTCAGTGCCCCGTCTTAAGCTTGTCGGGGATAAGCAGGCGCTTTGCGCTTTTGGTTACATCCAGCTGCAAGCGCCATCCCCTCGAGGTCTTAAGCCAAGTCACTGTCAAAGGCGAAGAGCAGCCTTTGTCAGTGCCCCGTCTTAAGCTTGTCGGGGATAAGCAGGCGCTTTCTGCTTTTGGTTACATCCAGCTGCAAGCGCCATCCCCTCGAGGTCTTAAACCAAGCCACTGTCAATGGCGAAGAGCAGCCTTTGTCAGTGCCCCGTCTTAAGCTTGTCGGGGATAAACGGGCGCTTTCTGCTTTTGATTTCATTGGATGAATGTATACGGTTCTCCTACGCCATTCTTTGCCATGCTTGGCATTTCGCCAAGATAGAGGTTTTTTCCTGTTTTTTCGCTGAAGACGGCAAGGTATAATGGCGGCTCTCCAGTCTGGGTATCCTCGTATCCTTGGTAAAGGACATATACTTTTTGATCTTTTACCGTAAGATTATTGACGCTTATATAACTGAATGTCTTTGGCAGAGTAATAGCTAGTTCTTTTGCCCCGGTCAGTCCAGCGGTTTTAGCATCGATTATATAAAGCTTCCCTTTATTTATTTGCGCATAAAGTGTGCCTTTGTTCAAGTAAAGGTTGTTATCCAGTTGGTCAGCCTTTAATTGGGCAGGAAGATTTTTATAGATCAATTTCTTTTGCTTCATGTTGAGTTCAACCAATTTCGCTACCTTATCCGTATGAGCAATCAGATAAGCACCTTGCTGATCAGAAACTATTCTCCCTAACATAATATACTCGTCGGTTGCTTGGCCGATGTTGATTTCCTCATCCAGCACTTTTTTAAGAGTTAGAGTTTGCTGATTAATTTCATAGGCTTTGACGAATGATTGACTTTGATTATTGATCATAAGAATATAGTATAATTGTCCATCGATTTCGGTGAATTTTTCGGCTGCCACTTGATCGTTCGATTGGATGCCAGGAAGAATACTATCATTTTTAGATACTTTTTTCGATGAATGATCTTCTTTGGCTAGTGAAACGATTGGATCCTTTGATTTATAAGAAAATCTTTGGTCGAAATAAAGTGTGAATAAGCCTTTTTTTGTTTCAACAGATATCGCTTGTGCACTTTTTCGGTAAAGCGATTTATGTTGCAGTATTTGTTCATTTGCGCCCATTTTTTGGTCATATTCTGTTTTTGTAAATTCAGGTTTTCCGGCAGATAGCTGGACTTTTTCAAATTTGTCTGTGTCTACCTTGATTGTGTTTTCTATCTTGATTGGTGCGATGCTTAAGCGGTCGCCGGATATATCTTTAATGGGAAAAGAACGATTGACCGGCGCAGGGCTGACGGATGAGACAGTGATTAATATCACAAGCGAAACAACACTTATGAAAGTGACGGTCAGTATACGAGTATATTTCATCATAATCCTCCTATATGGATACTTTCTTTTTTAATAGGTAGAAGCCGGCCAGGAAGCTGCCAACAAGAAAAACGAGTGTAAATGCCCAGTTCAACTGGATGCTTTCGGTTGTATAAAGATACAGTGAATTCATATAGAAGAATAAGACTATGCTTGCCACTATGAATACAAGGCCTCCTATCAGTCCCCATATCCGCTTGCTTCGATCCCATAGTACGAACACCGACAGCATACAGAACATCATGATAAGGAAGGATGCCTTATAGAGCAGTGTACCTATGCTTACAGGCAATAAGAAGGTAATGATTTCTGAATGAATCAATGTTGTCTTGATCAGTTGGCCATCAATGGCTTCTGCAGGGAGAATGGTTTTCATGACTAATGTTCCAATGTAGAGATTGAGCAGGACAATTCCATAGAACGTAAAAAAGACAAAGAGAAAAACTAATAGTTTAGAAAAATAGATGCGCAGCCGGCTGCCTTTAATGCTTAACAATAAATAAATGCGTTTTGTCGCACCGAACCATTCTTTGTACCATAAATAGAAACCGGAAAGAATCAGAATTAAAGCGATGAGAACCATAAACAGGATGGGAAGGGGATTTTCATCCAGAATGGTCGACATGGAAAACGGAGTCAGCCCGCTGACGTATTCACTCATCGATTTGCCGCTCTCGGCTGCATCTTTGACCAGGTTAGAGTGGATATTATTTATGATTTTAAAGAAAAATGTTTGGAAGCCGACGGTGGCAATTACAAAGATTCCAATTAGGAAGGGAATAATCTTCCGTAAATCTGTTTCAACCAATGTTAAGAATTTCATTATGATTTATCTCCTTATCCTCGATATATTTTCCGCATTTTTTCCACAATGGTGAAGCCTTCCCGATCGGCCTCTTCCTTGGAAAAGCTGCATAATACTTTTCCTTCTTCCAATAGGAATACATGGTCTGCAATACTTTCGATTTCGTCAATTTCATGTGTGGTGATAATGATGGTCTGGCCTTCAATCATAAAATCGGACTTGAGGGATGCGATAAATTCCTCCCGTGAAAAAATATCGATGCCGCTAAACGGTTCATCCATCAGAACATAAGGGGCGTTCTGGCTTAACCCGATTACAATGGTAAAACGCGCCAGATTTCCCTTGGATAATTCCTTCAGGCGGCGTTCCTTCGGCAATTTGAAGAATTCAACCATTCTCCATGCTTTGTCCATGTCGAATGAATCGTAATAAATATTGGCCATTTTTAAGTTTTCTTCGACGGTCCAATTCAGGTCATGTGTGGGAACATCCGCTAGAAAAGCAATCGAATCGATATTTTTTTCATTGACCGGTTTTCCTTCCAGAAGAATTTGGCCCTTCGTAATAGGGACAAGCCGCATGATCGATTTCATGGTTGTGCTTTTGCCCACGCCGTTCAGGCCTAAAAGACAGCTGATTTTCCCTTTTTCGAAAGTCAGGCTTACATCGTCCAATATTGTTTTTTTGCCGTATTTTTTGGTGACATTACGCAATTCAATCATATATAGTGAACCTCCATCCAATTAGTAAGAAGTACTTGCTTCATCTGTTACCAGTATGAAAGGAAAATCTTAATATCTATGGAGAACAATTCTTAAGTTTGTCTTAAGATGGCCAAGATTTACATGGATGAAAATGGATGGTTGGGGGGGTATGAATCATTTGCATGCTTAGTGTTACACTGAAGGGAACACTAAAGAATACAGCAAGGGAAGGAGCAAGTATGGGAAAAGGACAAACATGCAAGTGCGGGAATCCATTGACCTTCACTGACAGCGTACCGGTTTGGGTATACTGTGAGGAGCCTTCTTGCGATTATGTGGTCATGTATGGAGATTGGCAAATAGACAGGATTTATAAAACATATAGCGAGAATAAATTTTGGAAATCGGGACCGAAAAAAGGATGGTACAGAGGGAGCCCTGTTTCCATCCATATAACGGATATAAAGAAAAATTTCAGGTGGGGCAGGTAGAGGTTTAAAAAATTCTTTTCGATGAATATCGAAGAAAAAAACCCGGAAATCAATTCCAGGTTTTTTCTCTATTACATAAAATCAATCTGATTCGTCTTGTCCAAATGAACCTCTGTTTGTTTAGGTTTCGTTTGGGCAATGATGTGTCCATTGCGGAACGAATAAAGGACTTCAGCCTGTAGCCGAAGGGCATGGTAGCCATCCTTTGCATTCAATACGATAAAGTTGGCCGGATTGTTTTCTTCAATGCCGTATTGCTTTAATTCAAGAGCCTTCGCACTGTTTTCCGTGATGAAGCGAAGCGAGTTCTTAATGTCGCTGTAGCCCATCAGCTGTGAAGCGTGCAAGCCCATATGCAGCACCTGCAGCATATTTCCGTTTCCGATCGGATACCATGGGTCCATGATGTCATCGTGGCCGAAGCAGACATTCAGGCCGTTCTGGTCGAGCTCTTTTACGCGGGTCAAGCCGCGGCGTTTCGGATATGTGTCAAAGCGGCCTTGTAGATGGATGTTGACAAGCGGGTTGGCTACAAAATTCATTTGCGCAAGTCCTAGGACGCGCATTAATTTATAGGTGTAGGCATCATTGTATGATCCCATGGCAGTCGTATGGCTGGCTGTAACGCGGCCTTGGTAGCCGTTATGGATTGTCTCGCGTGCGACTACCTCCAAATGCCTTGATTGTTCATCGTCGATTTCATCGCAGTGGATGTCGATCGATTTATCATACTTCATGGCGATTTTGAATAAATCCTTGATGGATTGAACACCGTCATCTCTTGTGAATTCGAAATGGGGAATGCCTCCGACGACATCTGCACCCATTTTCATTGCTTCTTCAAGCAACTCAAGTCCGTTCGGGTAAGAGATCAATCCTTCCTGGGGAAATGCTACAATCTGGACGTCTACAAAATCCTTCATTTCCTCTTTCACTTCAAGCATTGCTTCAAGTGCAACCAAAGATGGGTCAGTTGTATCGACATGTGTGCGGACATGCCCGATGCCGCCTGCTATTTGCCATGACAGTGCCTTTTTGGCACGGTCTTTCACGTCTTGCTTCGTCAATGATTCCTTCCGCTCAGACCAGCATTGGATGCCCTCGAATAGTGTGCCGCTTTCGTTCCATCTCGGCTGCCCGGCTGTTAATGTTGTATCCAGGTGGATGTGCGGCTCAACAAAGGGAGCACATACAAGATTTCCTTGTAAATCCAATGTTTCAGCATTTTCGGCTGTCAGTGTGCCGGCCTCTTTTATTTGTGAAAAACGGCCATCCTTAATGAGAAGATCCCATAGCCCCTCACGACCAAAAATGGAGGCATTAGCCAACTTTTTCAAGTTCATAGATTTCTTCCTCCTTTTTTGTAGATACTGCATTTGTTTTCATTACTTTTACAGCGGCGAAGTAGGCGATCCCTGTTACCAGTAATGTATTGACAGGCGCGATGCCTGGAAGGGTTAGCCCGGCGATTACGCCCGCTGCCCAAGCGATGACTGCAGGAATATGAAGATTTTTGATCTCCGCTTTTTCGTATTCGACGTACTTGCGTTTTTTGATAAAGAAGAAATCAACGATGATAATCGCTCCTACAGCCGGCAAAGTCGATCCAAGGAATGTCAGCCAGCTGACGAAATTGTTATACAACCAAGTTGCAAGCAATGTACCGATAGCTCCATTAATCATAACCATGACGACTTTCGGTTTTTTGAACATAGTTGCAAAGCCTAAACCTGAAGCATATAAGGCATTATCATTCGTCGTCCATATATTCAGTCCAAGCACAAGGATGGCAGGAAGCATTAAACCCTGTGAAAACATAACGTCAGATATATCATTGTGGCCGGTTGCGATTGTACCGATAGCCCCAAATAGGAACATTAATGTGTTTCCAAGGAAAAACGCGATAACAGTTGTAATAACCGCATGTTTGCCTGACTTGGCAAAACGTGCGAAGTCAGGAGTCAGTGTACCTCCGCTGATGAAAGAACCTACTGTGATTGTCAGGGCAGCAGCCAGTGTTAAAGAAGAACCAGGGGCATAGGCCATTAAAGCATCGATTCCCCCCATATCCTGAACAGCTGTTGTAGCGCTCATGCTTCCAAGTACGGCGATTGCTGGCACAGCAACCATACTTAGTATTGTCAAAGCTTTCATTCCGAAATAAGCAGTTACTGTCATTAAAATACCGAATACAATGACAAGTGCCAGAGTAGGGATTCCAGTCACTTTATGGACAGGATAAGCGAACATGCCGACACCGACGCCGAACCAGCCGACTTGTGTGGCACACAGCATGAACGAGCTGATATAAGACCCTTTCTTACCAAATGAATATTGCGCAAGCAGATGAGTGGATAATCCTGTTTTTGCTGCAATATAGCTTAAAGATCCAGTGAACGCACCGAGAATGACATTACCAATCAAAATAACGCCGATCAGATGAGTGAAGGTCATTCCTTCTCCTAAAGAACCGCCAGCCCACATACTTGCCGAGAAAAAGGTAAAACCTAGCATAACGGCCAGCATCTTGATGAAGCTGTTTCTTTGCCCTTTCGGAACTGGTGAAAATGAGTAATCTTTATCTTGTAGTTGCATCATTATTTCCTCCCAAGTTTTTAAGCTTGGTGAGCTTCTCGGCATATGTTTTATTGCCTCTGGCATACAAAAAACCACTTATCATCATTGACAAGTGGTGTAATCTTTGAAAGTCAGTGCAATCGTACGGACATATGCACATTCCAAACAGAATATCGCCCACCTTGTCAGCCTCACAGGACTGTACTTAAAGGTTATTTTTAAAACTAAAATTATCCTAACAAAATATTATTGGAAATCCAATGGTAATTGATTACAAGTTAACCATATGTCCATAGTAGATTGGATGATAGCGGTTCAAGATACCGATCCATATTCCATGTTATAATGAAGTCAATCTATTAAACGTGAACGTTGGAAGGCTATCTATAGAACAGATGAAATTTCTGAAGGAAACAGGGGGCTAGGCCCTCTAGTGGAATGTAGCATGGACGAAGGAAGGCTAACCGGATGACAATTGCCCCCGGGATCAGGTGCAACCATCTCCTCTTGCCGCTTGGTTAAGAATAGTCAGTCTTTAAGCGTAACTGTTTCATTTACCTTGCATAAGAAATATAATACGAGAAGTGTGTCTGTTAAATGTTCGATTAAACATGCAGAAGCGGTTTTACTGGCTGAACCAGTGAGATTTCCGCTGCAAGCAAAAGCGGAAGGATAGAGGAAGTAGTCCACTTTATTTAATAGATAATGAATGGAAACAAGATACAGGAGGCAGAAGAAAGAATGAATTTGGATGCAATGGATGAATATACATTAGAATCGATGCTTAGTTCTCTTAATATGGAGCAACTAAAAACTATCCGTCGCAATCTCGCGTTGAAAAACATGAGTTCGTTAAGGAAAAAAGAGTTGGTCGTGGCACTAGCGGAGAATATTCCGTTGACAGTTGTAGAAAGGGCCCAATATTTGGATGTCGATCAATATTCAGCGATCCTTCAAATGATGACCAAGAACGGAATGATTGAAATCAGCCAGTTGGCTTTGGAAGACGTCTTTTATTTAAGCAGCTTGGGATATGTGCATCCTGTTACAAAGGATGGGCAGCAGATGATTGTCATGCCGAAAGAAGTGACAGAGCAGTTCTACAAGCTAAATCCTGCTGTATTGAAGGAAAAGGTAAATGCAAACCAGAAAATCACTAATTTGTTGTTTGCCATCGCCCGCAATTACGGAATGGTTGAAGCGGATGTAATGAAGGAGATGATTCGCCGCTGCTCCGGCCTTGATTTGGAAGATACATGGCTGGTAGCTTATGTCGACCACCTTTCTGATTATTACAATGCGTTTGAAAGAAAAGATGAGTATTTCGTTAGCGATCAAGTCAGCGATCCCGACCGTTTATGGAGCCAGCTTCAGCAGAGAGAAGAATTGCCTTACCATGAGCTGACACAGGATGATATGTTTAAGATGAATCGCCATGAAATGATTGAGCATACTCCTCAAGTACAAGAATTGCAGAATTTCATCCGAAACAGTTACGAGTTGGAGCCTGGCTTGATTGAAGAGTTAATCCAGGAGGCTTTGATAAAAATCCAAAATGATGAACCTCTCAGCGATGTAGTCGGTTTCTTTGCGCAATATATGGATTTCCCATCCAGCGATGATGTCCAAACCTTTGCGGCATACCTGATCAATGTCATGAACCATACACGTTTATGGGTATTGAAGGGGCATGCGCCTGTTGAACTGGCGCCAGCGAAGCAAGGCACAGCACCGCAGGCTAAGAGCGACAAAGTGGGGCGCAATGAACCATGCCCATGCGGAAGCGGTAAAAAATATAAAAAATGCTGTGGAAAATAAGTCCATGGCGTGATGAAAAGGATAGAACATGCATGAAAGATGAATGCCTGTTCTATCCTTTTTTTATGATGAAATCTTAATTGGCGTAAGAATTATTTATTCGTGCTTTTAGAAAACAATGACTCAAAAAAGTGTTTTCGGAATAGTGAAAGTGTATATTTACGAACTATATGTTTTATGTTTATGTAAAATATTCGTATTTTGTATTGACTATATAATTGTTATGTTTATATAATGATTTCTGTGGCACACATCTGAGAGTGAGAGAACATCAAAGGAGATTGGATATGAAAAAGTTATTAGCAGTATGCATGGCCGCTATGCTATTGATCGTGGCTGGTTGTTCTTCAAACGAGGACAACGCAAAGGGCGCTGAAAAAAAATCATCAGCACCTAAAAAGGAGCAAGTACAACCAATCGGTATTATCGGAGCGATGGATTCTGAAGTGAAAACGTTGAAATCCCAGCTTTCAAATACAAAAGTGGTGAAAAAAGCCGGCTTGGAATTTTTCCGCGGTAGCCTGAATGGCAAAGAAGTGGTTATTGTTCAATCTGGCGTTGGAAAAGTAAACGCAGCTCTTTGTACTCAAATCCTAGTGGATGAATTTAACGTTGGAACACTAATCAATACAGGTGTTGCCGGCGGATTGTACGATAAGTTAAAAGTTGGGGATGTAGTCGTATCCAGCCGTGCAGTAGAGCATGATATGGATATTACGGCATTCGGCCACAAGAAGGGGTATATCTCTGACATGTCTGAGAATGGAGAACCTACTTACTTCTCAACAGATAAGGCATTGGCTGAAAAAACCCAAAAGATTGCAAATGAAGTCTTGAAAGAGAATCAGGCATATATCGGTACAATTGCTTCAGGAGATATATTTGTCAGCGACCAAGCTTTAAAGCAATCTTTGATTACAAACTTTGATGCATATGCTGCTGAAATGGAAGGTGCTGCAATTGCCCACGTTGCGAGCGTGAATAAATTGCCAGTCATCATTATCCGCAGCATTTCCGATTTGGCGAATGGCGAAGCGGAAATGACCTATGACGAGTTTGAGGTAAAAGCTGCCGAGAATTCAGCAAAGATTGTCAATCGATTATTGAAAGACATGTAATAGAAAGAAAACGATTTTTTGGTACATCACCTGGGTGATGTACCTTTTTTTGTTTAGCTTTATTTGATTTTATGATATCCATGTTCCTCGAAGGGCTGAAGTTTGTCGATCCATTTTTCTTCTATTAATTCCAGTGCCTTTTTTTCATTCATATCGGGGTTCTTCTCTTTGTTCAATGTTTCTAGTATGTCAAACTCAAACGCTTCGTTCCCATATTCATTCCATTCTTCCTGAAGGGCCTTGTTTGTGAAAGTTCCATTTTCAAGCATAAATTTAACGCCATTTAATGTCTTAAAGTTTCGAGTGCGGCCGATGAATACTTTGTCGTTCACTTTGTTGGTGATACGGTAGATCCCCGCTTCGATTTTTGTTTCTTTATAAAGTTGCTTCAATTCTTTTTTTCGGTCCATTTTTCTTCACCTTTCCCCTTAAGCTCTGTTTTGATATTTGTATGAAGGATAATCATAACTGGTGTTTATTTAAAATAAACAAATTATAAATATGTTTGCTTTATAACAAACATATTAATTTAAAGTTTGACATATGTCAAATAATTTATAATGATTAGCACTCATGGCCCTTACTGATTATCTGCAAGTGATTATTTCCAGGTTTTAGTGTATGATTACTGATAATAAAGGAGGGGGCGATTTGGCGAAATTATACATAATGCGCCATGGTGAAACAGAATGGAATGTAGAAAAAAGAATGCAAGGTTGGCTCGATTCACCATTAACGTTAAGAGGCAGAAGCAATGTCGAAAAATTGAAAGAGAGATTGGCGCATATTCCATTTGAAGCTATCTATTGTTCCCCAAGCAAGCGTACTATGGAAACAGCTTCGATTTTGAAGGGGGACAGACGAATAAAGTTCGTTGAAATGGAAGGATTGAGAGAAATCCATATGGGGAATTGGGAAGGGTGTAAGCAGGAGGAAATCAGCAAGAATGATCCCGATTTATTCGAGCATTTTTGGCATAAGCCGCATCTTTACCACCATCCTTCAGGAGAGACTTTTTTTGAGCTTCAAGAAAGGGCATTGAAATCCATAAGTGAAATAGAGGCAAACCATATGGCCGGCAATGTTTTGATAGTTACACATACGGTAGTCATTAAATCCCTGCTGGCGCACTTTAAAGGAAATTCTCTGGATAAGCTCTGGGATCCTCCATATATATATGATTCGAGTTTAACTCTCATAGATATTGAAAAAGATGGAAAAAAGGTCATTATGGGTGAAGGGGATGTCTCCCATTTGGATTGAAAAGAAAAACAGCAATGCCGCTGACATAGGGACATTGCTGTTTATAGGCCATCGTTATTCTTCATCTTCCACATAAGGTTCTTCTTCATATTCTTTTAAGTCGCCAAAAGTTGTCATAATGCCTTCTTCATCCAAAGCATCTTCATACTTTTCAAGTTCGCTCGTTGGATAGATTGTTATATTTCTGCCGGTAATATCATTTCCGATGCTGTTTTCAATATCTTCGACATAGCCAATATGCTCATCGGAATTGATATACATTTGATCGTAATGTTCTTTAGGGTCGAAAAAATCAGAAGGGGTATCTGAGTTGCCCCATTTTGCCACAGACTGCCAAGAATCTTCAGCATCGAATTCCACAGTTTCTTCGGTATCCCGTTTGCCGAAAGGTGGAAGGACTTCTTCTTCGATAGGCCGGTTTGTTGATACTTCCTGCGATAGGCTGTGTTCTTTGCAGGTAAGCGTGTAAGGAAGGATTTCTAGCCTATCGTACGAAATAGAGGCACCGCAGATACTGCATTTTCCATAGGTACCATCATCCATTGCCTGAAGAGCCTTATCGATTTTTTCTATTTCAGTCTCCGTATGTTCGTTAAGGGCGATATCCTTTTCGCGTTCAAATAATTCAGTGGCATTATCAGCCGGATGATTATCGTATGTTGAAATATCTCCCACAGAATCGTATAAGTTCTCTCTTAATCCAAAATGGTCGTTGGCTTCTAAAGTTTGCTCCAAAGAATGTTTTTGTTTATGCAATTGTTCTGCAAGTGATTGCAGCTGTAGAGGAGAAAGCATGACATACAGTCCTTTCAATGGTTGTTACTGTACCTAGTTTCATACACAATGGGCAATTTTATGTATGCAAAAAGAATCAAAGACCATACATAGAAAAAAAGCAAGCGCCTTAGACGCCTGCTTTACTTGTTTTTCAGCAACCCCATTTGTTGTGCGACTATTTCATATGAATGCAGCCGAGCCTGATGATCAAAAATAGTGCTAGTTATAATCATTTCATCAGCTTCGGTTTCGTCCATAAAGGTTTGAATCTGCTGTTTAATAGAGGCCGGGCTGCCGACGATTGATGAACCGATTCTTTGCTGCAAGGCTTCTTTTTCGAGTGGGCTCCAAATAGAATCCATGTGATCGACCGGCGGCTCCAATGGCCCAGGTTGATTGCGAAGAAGCTTCAGGAATTGCTGCTGCATGGAAGTGGCCAGATAGGATGCTTGTTCATCTGTATCCGCAGCCACCACATTCATTCCAACCATGGCGTATGGTCTATCCAATACATCAGAAGGTTTGAAGCTTCGGCGGTACAAATCCAGTGCCGGTATCGTATTTTCAGGAGCAAAATGGCTTGCGAACGAAAAAGGCAACCCTAATTGCCCAGCCAGTTGAGCACTGAATCCGCTCGAACCGAGCAGCCATACAGGGATATCCAAGCCTTCTCCCGGATAGGCGTGCACGCGCTTCGGTTCCTCCTGCAAGGCCGGGTTGAAATAGCCCCGCAATTCAGCGACTTGTTCAGGAAAATCATGTCCGTCGCTGCGGCTGCCGCGCCGAAGAGCAAAAGCAGTCAACTGATCTGTTCCCGGAGCTCGGCCGAGACCTAAATCGATCCGCCCAGGAAAAAGGGCTTCCAATGTCCCGAACTGTTCAGCGATAACAAGGGGGGCATGATTGGGCAGCATAATTCCGCCTGAACCGACCCGGATGGTAGTTGTTCCAGCTGCAACATGCCCAATAAGGACAGATGTAGCGGATGAAGCTATGCCGGGCATATTATGATGTTCGGCTAGCCAATACCGGTTATATCCCCAGGCTTCGGCATGTTGTGCCAAATCAAGTGTGTTTTGTAGAGATTGAGTGGCGTTGCCGCCTTTATTGATAGGCGATAAATCCAATATGGAATATTTTTTTTCTGAGTTATGGTCCAATCAACTCACTTCTTTCTATATAAAATATCTTCTTATTGTCAATTTAAGGAGGATTCCTATCCCTCCATTCTAACAAGGATAGAGAAGGATATACACTTATACGCTTATCGACGTGCTTCTGCATCTTTTGATGTTAGCTCTTTCCATTGACCTTAATAATGGATATCCATAAAATGAAGAGGACAATTATGTATGGACAATATAGATTAAATTTGAACGTTATTCGATCTCTGTATCGGATATATAGATGCCGTTCCTTTAAATGAAATGGAAAGAGAGGCGGTCTGATGAAAAAGAAAATCTTATTTATCTGCGGATGGATCAGTTTTATTCTTGGGTTGATTGGCATACCGATGCCTATTTTGCCTACCACTCCTTTTTTTCTGTTGGCAGCTTGGCTGTTTGCCCAGAGTTCTGAAAAATGGGATGCCTGGTTAAAGTCCACCAAGGTATATAAAAGGTATGTTGTGGCCTTTAAGGAGCAAGGCGGCGTTTCAATCTCTGTAAAAATTGAAATGCTTGCTTTTACGTATGGGTTAATGCTAATCAGCTGGCTGTTTGTGTCACATCCATATATACGTTTGATGCTTATAGGGATTGCACTGATGGAATTAATTGTGGTCATTAGGCTGCCAGGTGTTCCGAGGGAGAAAAGAGCGAAGGAAGAGAATATACAGGAATAATAAGAAGCGGGTCCTCAACGAACAGGGACCCGCTTCTTATTATTAGATAATTCCTTGAGCCATCATCGCATCGGCTACTTTAAGAAAACCGGCAATATTGGCGCCTACAACCAAGTTGCCGGAGCAGCCGTATTCATCTGCAGCCTTAATGCTGTTCTTATAGATATTTTTCATGATTTGATGCAGCTTTTCATCTACTTCCTCAAATGACCATGGCATTCTCATGCTGTTTTGGGCCATTTCAAGAGCAGAGACGGCAACACCGCCTGCATTAGCCGCTTTGGCAGGACCAAATAGCACGCTGTTATTGAGGAATATGTTGACTGCTTCCAAAGTGGAAGGCATATTGGCTCCTTCTCCAATCGCTTTTACGCCATTTGCCACTAGTAGTTTAGCCGATTTTTCATCGATTTCATTTTGTGTGGCGCATGGAAGGGCGATGTCGCATGGAATGGACCAGATGTGGGAGCAATCTTCATTGTAAATAGCATCCGGATGGATATTGACGTATTCCTGGATTCTCTCTCTGTTCACTTCTTTGATTTGTTTGATTGTGTCGAGATGGATTCCCTTAGGATCGTAAATATAGCCGTCGGAATCGCTGCAGGCAACGACTTTAGCGCCTAATTGAGTCGCTTTTTCGATGGCATAAATAGAGACATTCCCGGAGCCGGATATGACGACATTACTGCCATTGAAGCTTAAACCTTTGTCTTTAAGCATTTCTTCGACAAAATAGACAGTGCCGTAGCCTGTCGCTTCGGTTCTCGTTAAGCTGCCGCCGTAGCCGAGGCCTTTTCCGGTCAGTACACCTGCTTCGTAACCGCCTCTTATTCGCTTGTATTGCCCAAACATATAGCCGATTTCACGGGCGCCTACGCCAATATCTCCGGCAGGCACATCTGTGTCCGGACCGATATATTTGCATAGTTCTGTCATGAAGCTTTGGCAGAACCGCATTACCTCTGCATCTGATTTACCTTTAGGATCAAAGTCGGAGCCGCCTTTTCCTCCTCCTATAGGCTGGCCTGTTAGAGAATTTTTGAAGATTTGTTCAAATCCAAGGAATTTAATAATGCTTGCGTTAACGGAAGGGTGGAAGCGGATGCCGCCTTTATAAGGGCCTATATTGCTGTTGAATTGGACTCGAAAACCTCGGTTGACTTGTACTTTTCCTTCGTCATCTACCCATGGAACACGGAAGGAAATGAGGCGTTCGGGTTCTGATATGCGTTCAAGGATGTTGTTTTCCATGTATTGAGGGTGTTTGGCGAATACCGGCACTAGAGAATCGAAGATTTCTTTGACTGCTTGATGAAATTCTTCTTCATTAGGGTTACGCTTTTTAACTGCTTCAAAGACTTCGTTTACATAACTTTGGGCATGCTGCGTTGAATCCTGTTGAACTTCCTGTTGAGTGATTGTCATAATTCTTTTATTCTCCCTTTTAACTAGTTTAGCAACCAGTAGATTTGAGGTGTATAATATAATTTTACAAGACTCTATTGAATCTTGAAAATAATAAGATGATACTTATTTTATATTTTTTGAATAGTCAAAACAATAAAAATATGAAAAATGATCACCGCGTTACCGTACTGATATTAGGAAGTAAGTGCTTACATTGCTTTGTTTTCAAGTTTCGTTCGTAAAAATTTTTTTTTACAAATCAGCAAAATATTTTACGGTTTGGAGGCGAATGAATGCAAAAAAGGATTTGGTCATCAGGTAAATTATTGAATGCTAAAGGGGAATTAGAGACGAAAGGGTATGCTACGTCTCTTTTGCTTGAATATAACCGCAGGGATATTAAGGCACATCCGCTTTGTGTAAAGGAATGGGATTATTATTTGATCCATAATGACAAATATGCGGTTGCCCTTACTATTGCAGATAATTCATACATGGGGCTTCTTTCTGTCTCCTTCATTGATTTTCAAGTCCCTTGGTATAAGACCGCCAGTGTCATGAAGGCTTTTCCTCTAGGCGGAATGGGGCTGCCTGGCACTTCCGGAACTGGTGATATCAGCTACTCTAATGATAGGATCTCTCTATCATTCAAACACATCACTGATGGGAAAAGAGAACTGTCCTGCCGAATGAATCGTTTCTTGAAGAGGGACTCTTTTTCATGCAAGCTTATCCTGTCGGAAGAGCCTGATGAATCAATGGTAATAGCCACTCCATTTCCCGGTAAACCAAAAGCCTTTTATTATAATCAAAAAATCAATTGTATGAAGGCAGAAGGATATGCGGTAATAGGGCACAAAAAATATTCGTTCGATAAGGAGAATAGTTTTGCCACACTGGACTGGGGAAGAGGAGTTTGGCCATACCGGAATACTTGGTACTGGGGATCTGCTTCTGGGGAAATTGAAGGAAGCGCATTTGGATTCAATATAGGCTATGGATTCGGGGATACATCTGCGGCAACTGAAAATATGTTGTTTTACAAAGGAAAAGCACATAAACTGGATAAGGTCCAATTCCATATACCGAAGAGCGGTGATGCCTACAGTTATATGGATCCATGGACCTTTTCATCGAATGAAGAGCGGTTGATGCTGGACTTCCAGCCTATTCTTGATCGCCGGGACCATTCTTCCATCGGGATTATTTCAAGCAAGCAGCATCAGGTTTTTGGCCGGTTCACTGGCAAGGCTGTCCTTGATGGCGGCGAACAATTAGAGATAAAGGACTTTCTTGGATTTGCGGAACGGGTAGAGAATAAATGGTGAGGTCAGAGAGGGGACAACTGTAAGCAATGGGAAAGGGTGAAACTTTCATATATACTTCAACGTATAAACAGCATAGAAAGTGAAAGGTGATAATGAATGGGTTGTATCGGCAATATTTTATGGTTTATCTTCGGAGGCTTTTTCAATGCGGTCGGCTGGTTTTTCATCGGTTTAATTTGGTGCATTACAGTGATTGGCATTCCTGTAGGATTGCAATGCTTCAAGATGGCTAAGCTGCAATTGGCCCCTTTTGGAAAAGAAGTAGTGACAGTCGATAACGGCGTCGGCAGCTTGCTCCTCAATATTTTATGGCTTATCTTCGGAGGTATTCCTTTGGCGATCAGCAATTTGGTAAGTGCCTTTTTCTTGGCGATTACAATTATAGGCATTCCGTTTGCCCTTCAGGCATTAAAAATGGCTCAACTTTCACTTATGCCATTCGGCAAGGAAGTACGCTAAGTGTGGAAAAGACATCTGTTTAGGGTGTCTTTTCTATTTAATCCAATTATTACTTGAAGGGATTCGCGAATACAGGCCGAATTTAAGTACGTAAATAGGTTGAAAAGGAGATAGAAAGATGGAGAAAAGCAAAGTGTTTCATGAAATCAGCCACTGGATGTACCGGAATGCCCGACCTATCGATCTGGCCCGTTGGCAGTATCATTATGAAAATGGAGAAAGAAACAATGTGTTGCGTTCTTTGCTTGCCTATCAGAATGAAGACGGCGGGTTCGGGCATGCATTGGAAGCCGATTGCTGGAATCGTGAATCTTCTCCCATACAAACATGGAAAGCTTGTGAAATCCTTCAGGAAATCGATTGTCCAAGAGAGCACCCAATTGTGGGCAAAGTGATCGCTTATTTACAGAACACATCTCATTTTAATGGCGGTTTTTGGTTGGCACAAATACATAGCAATAACGACTATCCACGGGCGCCTTGGTGGACCTTCACTGATGGGGATAATGCAGTGTGGGGCTATAACCCTACTGCTGCGTTGGCAGGGTTTGTGCTTGTATATGGGAATAGGGAGCAACTATTCTACCAAACAGCAACCCGAATAGCAGAGGAGGCATTTGATCATTATTTGAAATCGACATCCATTAGTGATGATATGCATGAATTAAGTTCATATATCAGATTGCTCGATTGTTTGAAAAGGTCAGGCCTTCCTTTTAAGCATGAAGGAGAAATTCAGGAGAAATTACAAAGAAATGTATCCCATTTAATTGAAAAGGACCGTTCCCAATGGGGGCTCCGTTATTGCACGATGCCTTCGCAATTTATTGATGGACCGGCTAATATATTTTTTCTTCAAAATGAACAGGTGGTCGAGGAAGAGTTGAATTATCTGCTCGACAACAGAGAGAGCGGCGGCGTATGGAGTGTTCCGTGGGAATGGGGAATGTATGAAAGAGAATTCAGTGTTTCCGAAAATTGGTGGCGGGCAGATTTGGCTTTAAGCTATACAAAGCTTCTCCATTCGTTTGGAAGAATTTGAACAGAATGCTGTAGATAGGGGAGAAGATGGGCATGGAATTAATCAAACCGAACATGTTGAATAAAGGGGATAAGGTAGCGGCGGTCAGCCTTTCTTGGGGAGGAGCCGGGGAACCGGATTTGCTGCATCGTTACAATAGAGGGAAAAAGGTGTTGGAAGAGCAGTTTGGCCTTCAGGTCATTGAAATGCCCCATACGTTAAAGGGTGCTGAATATGTTTATAAACATCCACAGGAAAGAGCAAAGGATTTGATGGCTGCATTTGCCGATCCTTCCATTAAAGGCATCTTTTCCTGTATAGGAGGCGATGAAAGTGTACGATTATTGCCTTATATAGACTATTCAATCATTCGAAACAACCCTAAGGTTTTCATTGGCTATTCAGATACGACCGTTACTCACATGGTCTGCAGAAGAGCTGGCATTTCAAGCTTCTATGGTCCGTCCATCCTGGCAGAATTTGCGGAGAATGTGAAGCTGTTCGACTATACAGCTCATTGGGTGCAAAAGTCATTGTTCACGGGCGACATCATCGGCAGTATTGAGGCTTCACCCGTTTGGACAAGTGAACATCTTCCTTGGGAGGATCAAAGCCTGAAGAGGGAGCGCAAAATGGAGAAACATGAGGGTTATGAAGTGCTTCAAGGTGAGGGAACCCGAACAGGACGATTGATCGGGGGCTGCATCGAAGTGCTGGAAATGCTGAAAGGGACGGATGTCTGGCCATCGCTTGCCGAGTGGGAGGGCAGCATTATTTTCTTTGAGACATCAGAGGATAAAACGGAGCCGAAATATATCGAATATTGGCTGCGCAATTATGGTTCGCAGGGTATTCTACAGAAAGCTTCTGCCCTATTGTTCGGCAAGCCGTATGATAATAGCTTTTATGAGGAATATAAGGAAGTAATCGTTAGAGTAGTCAGAGATGAATTAGGGCTCTCGGATTTGCCGATTTTTTTCAATATGAACTTTGGCCATACATCCCCGATGTGTGTCCTCCCTTATGGTGCGAGAGCAACAGTGGACTGTGAAAACCGGATGTTTTCTATTGAGGAACCCGGCACTATCTAATTGAATAAAGAATATGAAGGGAGTTTGCCCCGGGCAGGCTCTTTTTGTATGCTTTTCTTTAATCAACTTACGGCAAAGGTTGATTTTTCAGAGAGACAAGGCATACTAAAGATATCTTTTATCAAAAAGGTTGTGGTAACGTGCAAAAAATGAAGATATTGATTGTGGAGGATGCTCCTACCCTTCGGAATGAACTGAAGGATTTTTTGGAAAATTACGGTTATGAAGTGGAAGCGCCTGCTGATTTTAAGCACATTCTGGAATATACATCCAAGGAGGATGTCCATCTGATTTTGCTCGATATTAATCTGCCTGTTTACGATGGGTATTACATTTGCAGGGAGGTCCGGAAGCAATCGAATGTGCCCATTATTATTGTGACAAGCAGAGATAATGAAATCGATGAATTGATGAGCATGAACCTTGGAGCGGATGATTTTATCACGAAGCCTTATAATACCCAGATTTTATTGGCGCGCATTGAAGCGCTCCTGAAGCGTGCTTATGCGAATCAGGAATCTGCTGTTCTGTCATATGGAGATCTCAAGTTGAATTTGACGAATGGGACGATTGTTTTTAACGGAAAACAGGAGGAATTGACCAAGAATGAATTAAAAATCCTTCATTGCTTAATGAGCAGGAAAGGAAGTATTATCTCCCGTGAAGAACTGATGGAATATTTATGGTCATCCGAATTATTTGTGGATGATAATACGTTATCAGTCAATGTGACGAGATTGCGTAAGAAAATGGAGAAAATAGGAATGGATAACCCGATTGAAACACGCAGGGGGTTGGGGTATATCATGTCATGAAGTTAAGTGCATTCCTGAGAGAAAAATCCGGTTTTCTATTCATAAATATCCTCATACTGCTATTTATTGAGTTATTTCTTTATTTTATTCACGTCCAAGGAATCGTCATGTGGATTGTATTGTTGGGCTGGCTATGCCCCCTTCTTATTTCCTATTTACTCGACTGGTTCAAACATTACCGCTATTTCAAAGAAGTGATGGACCAATTCGAAACACTTGATAAAAAATATTTGCTTTCAGAGGTAATTGAAGAGCCTGATTTTATAGAAGGTCAGATCTTCTATGGCATTCTGTCCCAAACTGATAAAGAGATGCATGAACACGTCAATGAATATAAAAACATGCAACTGGAGTATAGAGACTACATTGAAGCATGGGTCCATGAAATCAAGACACCAATCGCGTCGAGCAAGCTAATGCTGGAGAACCAAAAAAATTCATCATCGCGTGCAGTCCTTGATGAACTTGAATCAGTTGAGAGATATATAGAACAAGCCCTATATTATGCAAGAAGCAGCAGTGCCAGCAAGGATTACCTCGTCAAAGAATTCGCGCTTGGCCGATGCATTGCCAATGTGGTCAAGAAGAACGCCAGAGGATTTATCCAAAATAAAATCAGGCTCGATATGGATGAAATACATGAGATTGTGTTCAGCGATGAAAAATGGGTAGATTTCATCCTTACACAAATTATTGTCAATGCCATTAATTATTGCAAAGGTGAAGAGAATACCATCTCCATTAAGGCCAGCAAACATGAGAATAATGTTATCCTTCATATCTCCGATAATGGAGTGGGAATAAACGAAAAAGATATAAAAAGAGTATTCGATAAAGGTTTTACCGGAGAGAACGGCCGTGCGTACCGTAAGTCGACAGGAATGGGCCTGTATTTATGCAAAAAGCTCGCCGATAAATTGCATCTGGGCATCTCTATCAAGTCCCAAAAAGGAGTTGGAACAGAAGTCAGCGTTATTTTTCCAAAAAGCAAAGTTGTATTATTAGAGTCATAAAAATGACTCTTTTTTTGCAGTCATTTTGGGGTGCCTCACCTTAAGCTTGTCGGGGCTGTGCAGGCGATCTCCGCTTTTCTTTTTGTCCAGCTGCGGCCTCCAGCCATTAGAAAACTTCCTTCTCCTCATTTCGATAAGTCAACATCAGCTCGCTGCGTTCACTGTGTTTCCTTTATCTTAATCGGATCAGTCCAGTTTTTACATGGCTTAACGTCGGCCTCCGCTTTTCTCATGTCCAGCTGCGATCGCCAGCCCCTCGAGGTCTTAAGTCAAGCCATTGTCAAAGGCGAAGAGCGGCCTTTGTCAATGCCTCACCTTAAGCTTGTCGGGGCTGTGCAGGCGATCTTCGCTTTTCTTGGTGTCCAGCTACAGCGGCTAGGCCCTCGAGGTCTTAAGCCAAGAATAGTCAAAGGCAAACCCAGCCTTTGAGCAATTCTCGTCTTAAGCTTGTCGGGCCTGTGCAAGCCGCCTCCGCTTTTCTTTTTGTCCAGCTGCGGCCTCCAGCCATTAGAAAACTTCCTTCTCCTCATTTCGATAAGTCAACATCAGCTCGCTGCGCTCACTGTGTTTCCTTTATCTTAATCGGATCAGTCCAGTTTTTACATGGCTTAACGTCGGCCTCCGCTTTTCTTCACTCTTACATTTTTGTAAGGGTAGCGACAGGTTATTCGATATGTGGAATTTGGGGCATGGGGTACACTAGAATCAATTAGGAATGATAAAGGAGATCGATCAGGATGCGAACGATTCTTAAGGTAGACCAAATTGAAAAATACTATGGCAATAAGGGGAATGTTTCCAAAGCTATTGATTCTATAAGTTTTGAAGTAGAAGAAGGGGAGTTCGTCGGAATTATGGGGCCGTCTGGAAGCGGTAAAACCACATTGTTGAATTGTATCTCTACCATTGATACGATTACGACCGGCCGTATTGAAATTGACGGATTGGATGTGACTAAGCTGAAAGGGAAGAAGCTGGATAAATTCCGCAGGGATGAATTGGGCTTTATTTTCCAGGATTTTAATCTGTTGGATACGCTGACTGCATTTGAGAATATCGCTATCGCATTGACGATACAAGGCTGTAAACCAAGCGAAATCCAGAGAAGGGTGGAAGAAGTGGCTGCCAAACTGGAAATCTCGGCTGTGCTTAACAAGTTTCCGTACGAAATGTCAGGGGGGCAAAAACAAAGAGTTGCTTCTGCCCGAGCCATTGTTACAAATCCGGCCCTTATTTTAGCGGATGAACCCACGGGTGCATTGGATTCCAAATCGTCCCGTCTGCTTCTGGATTCATTTGAAAAATTGAATGAAGAATTGAGTGCAACCATTCTAATGGTTACCCATGATGCATTTACAGCAAGCTATGCAAAGAGAATTCTATTCATTAAAGATGGGAAGATATTCAACGAGCTGATTAGAGGGAACGATACACGCAAGGCATTCTTTAATCGAATTTTGGAAGTTGTTACTCTTCTGGGAGGCGACACAAACAATGTTCTTTAAATTATCTGCGCGTAATGTGAAGAGAAGCTTCAAGGATTATTTTATTTACTTTTTGACGCTGACTTTTGCTGTATGCATTTTTTATAGTTTTAATTCTCTCTCCGATCAAAAGGCTATGATGGATTTAAGCGCTAATCAGACTGAAATCATCGGCACGTTGACACAATTGATTTCCGGCATTTCCGTTTTTGTTTCTATTGTCCTTGGTTTTCTGATTATATTCGCCAATAACTTTCTGATTAAACGGCGAAAAAAAGAGCTTGGTTTATATATGTCGCTTGGGATGGGGAAATATAAAATATCCAGAGTCCTCGTTGTAGAGACCTTATTTGTCGGCATGATATCTTTAGTGACTGGACTGCTGTTCGGAATTGCCCTTTCACAGGGATTGTCTGTATTGACAGCTTCATTATTTGAAGTGAATATCACTAAATTTCAATTTATCTTTTCAAGCGATGCGATGGTGAAAACGATCCTATATTTCGGATTGATCTTTATCTGTGTTATGGTTTTCAATTCGTTCATTATCTCCAAGTATAAATTGATAGACCTGTTGACGGCCAGCCGTAAAAACCAAACGTTGAAAATCAGAAAGACATCAACGTCAGTTGTGTTGTTTCTTCTGTCGGTCCTTTTATTGGGCGTTGCTTATTCGCTTATGTTGAAATATGGAATAATAGAGAGTATGTCGTTGACTTGGGCGTGTGTAGGTATGGGAGCAGCCGGTACATTCCTGTTTTTTATGTCTTTATCTGGTTTTTTATTAACCATGGTGAAGAATAACAAAAACATCTATTTCAAGGATGTGAACATGTTCATATTGCGCCAGATCAACAGTAAGGTGAATACAACTTTTGTCTCCATGACGATTATTTGCTTAATGCTTTTCTTTACAATCGGTGTATTATCGACTGGATTCAGCATGAAGAACAGCATGGAAGGCGATTTGGAAAAATCGACACCATTCGATGCGACCATTTATAAGTATTACAACAGCCAAGAACCTTTATCAATCGACGAAGCTTTGGTGAAAATGAACGTTGATCCAAATACACTCGGAGATCATCACAGTATAACGGTATATCATACAGAAGAAACGTTAAATAAATGGCTCACTCCATATAAGGATAAGAAATCCGAAAAATTTATCAACGATTCTTATAAGCAACCAATCAATGCCGTTTCTTATTCCGATTATAAAAGGGTTGCCGAACTTCAAGGAGTTAAACCGGAAGCTTTAAAACCAGGCGGAATGATCCTGATTTCCAATGTAACAGGCTTGGAACCAACTATTAACCGGTTCGCAAATGATATTGAAAAAGTTTCCGTTAACGGAAAGGAATATGAAGTGCCTGAAGCAGTGACTATGTTTTCAATGATGACCGATTTTCAACCGTTTGATACATTGACAGTTGTTCTTCCTGACAATGCGCTTACATCTATGAAAACATATCTTTCTGCGATAGATATACAATATAAAGGCAACAAAGAAAAACATGACCAAATGCTATATGATCTCGCAGATAAGTTCACGGGCAGACAAGCGGATCCCGGCAAATATGATCTATTTTTGCAAAGCTGGAGCAAAACGATGGTTTATGAAACGAAAGTCGGAGCTGCAACCACATTTGTTTTCTTAGGCATCTATTTAGGGATTGTCTTCTTGATTTCAAGTGCGGCTATCCTTGCCCTCCAACAATTGTCCGAAGCAAGTGATAATCTGGAAAGATATCGAATGCTGAAAAAAATAGGCGTCACCAAAAAAAGCATCAATCGATCGATTTTTTGGCAGATCTTCATTTATTTCATGATGCCTCTGGCTCTTGCTATCGTGCACTCTGTTTTTGGCATTCAGGTAGTGAACCAGCTTATTGTTCTTTTCGGGGAATCAAGCGTGTTAATTCCCTCTTTAATAACAGGATTGATTCTTATTATTGTATACGGCGGTTATTTCCTTGCCACATATACAGGATATAAAAACATAGTCAAATAAAGGGAGGAAGGGCCGCCGCTGAAACAGTGGCGGCCTTTTTTGGATAAAAGCAATTCACCTATTGTTCACTATGTTAGAATTATTAAAATTGGTAGTATGTTAAAATATATTTGGTTTTTGAAAGGATATCTGCTCTTAAACCAATATATAATAGAGTCAGGGAAGACAATAGAGGCAATAGTTGACACACCAGCCACGGCGAGCTCCGTACAATCAGGGATATAGTTCATCGATTAATCGAGGAGGGATACAGTTGGAGCTAAGACACTTGCAGACTTTCCAAATAGTAGCTGAGGAATTGAATTTAACCCGTTCCGCTATGCGCTTAAATTATTCACAGCCGACCATTACGAAGCATCTGAAGATATTGGAGAATGAAATTGGGTCCCCTTTATTTGTAACTGAGGGAAATAAGAAGAAGCTGACAAAAATAGGCGAGCTCTTTTTCCAGCACACAAAAAATATTTTAAATGAAATGTATACGCTTAATGAAGAAATAAAAGATTTTAATACAAATAGCCAAACAATCAGATTATGCGGTTTGGATTTTTATGGATATTATTATTACCTTCCCAACATAAGAGAGTTCCAACGGAAGCATCCTGAAGTCACTTTCGAGATTATAGGCGCCAGCTGCGATAATTCATTGACGCTGGTGAACCATCATGAATGCGATTTTGGAATCAGCGTCGGTAAGCCAATGGCATCGGAATTCACTCACTATTCGCTTGAAAATGAGGATCTTGTTTTATTCGCTTCAAGTAAAATAGCTAAAGATCCATCCTATAAAGAAAACTGTATTGAGAAGTATCCTGTTTTATTGGATAAAAAAGCAAACCACTTCTATTATGGCTTTTTAAAGCAAGGTCTCACATTTCCGAAAATGATCCACTGCAGCAGTGATGAAACCGTTAAAGAAGGGGTTTTAACCGGATCATATATCGGGATTGTTGGGACAGGAAGAATACAGGATGAAGTTGACCGTGGTGAACTAACGATCCTGGATACGTACTCTAAAAATGTTCCTGTTAAATTCTTCACGTTGACCAGCAATCTATCAAATCCGCTATTAGAAAGCTTTTATCATTCATTCATTGATTCCTGGCACATGAACAAACAGAGGGCAGAGAAGCAAAAAATGAAAAAAATAGTTAATTGATAAGGAGAATGGCGGCATAAGCAAAAAAAACATCCGTTATGGGTGGCGGTCTACAGTTTTGGCTCTGATCCATGTTAAATGTTGATTTCTATACAACAAAGGGGAACCTCATTTGCCTGGGTTCCCCTTTCAAATTCATATATCTGATTGCTAAAATGTATCCAATCATAAGGTTCAAACAAGTCTTTTATTGCGAAGGCTGCCCTAGCCCGTTTAGTATAAACGATACGACTTCTTCTATTTCCTTTTCGCTTATGGACTGTTTATTTAACAATACAAAGTTAGAAATAAAGAATCCACATATTACAGTGCTTACCATTTTTAAAATGGATTCGTTTGGTATGTCTTTAATGTCACCACGTTGTTTAAATGCCTCAATCACTTTTATTAGACGATAAGATCCCACTTTTAATACATAGGGAAGGAATTCGTTTTTAAGTTCCTCTTTATAAAACATTTCCTTTATGAATACCTGAAATATTTCTCTGTTTTCTGAGAGAAAGGTAACACGGTTTGTTAAAAGAGCTCTCAAAAACTCTTCAAATGAACACTCATCATTCATCAGTTCTCCTATGAGTTCATCTGCCATCGCAGGAAAAAAGTCTTTTAGGAAAGGCACCATTATAGATAACAATAAATTTTCCTTCGTTCCATAATGCTTAAAAATGGTTCCTTCTGCTACGCCTGCTTTTTTGGCTATTTCAGATGTTGAAGTATTGGAATATCCTTTTTCCGCAAAAGTAGCAATCGCCACCTCAATAATTTTCTTTTGTTTAACCGTTTGTTTATTGGATTTTTTAAGTATTTCAGCCATTTCATCCAATAGATTATTATTTGCCATTTGATTCACCATCTTTGCTTAAAGCTATATCGCTTCCGTATTATAGCTTACGATATTTTTTCAGAGCAAACAAATTCAAGACGATAAATACTGCTGCAAAAGCCAACAAGATATATAAGTCACTACTAATGTCAGATAAATGTAAACCCTCGTACATGACACCTTTTAACGCATTTGCTGCATAATACAGCGGCATAAAATTTGCAAATACTTGTAGCCAATCCGCCATTCCATCTATAGAGAAAATACCTGAAAAGAATATTTGCGGCACAATTATGAGCGGAATGAACTGGACCATCTGGAATTCTGAACTGGCGAAAGAAGATAACAATATGCCAAGTGACAAAGCTACAAGAGCAACGATGATATTAATTAAAATAACATTCCAAATAGAACCGACTAAAACCATATCCAGCACATTGACCGCAAACAAAACAATAATAATGGTCTGTATCAATGCCAATAAACCGTAGCCAACAAGATAGCCTGTGACAATTTCTCCTCTTTTAATCGGTGTTGCTAATAAACGCTCTAGTGTTCCAGTTGTTCTTTCATTTAATAGCCCAATGCCAGAGATTAAGAAAACGAAAAAGAAGACAAAGAACCCTACTAAAATAGGACTAAAGGTATCAAATAGCTCTGTATCACTGCTGCCGTAAACATAGTTGGTTTTCACTGATTCTTGTGATGGAAGTTCACTCGGTACTCCGTTTGTTCCCATCAGTTTTAATTGCATTTCTTTATTATAAATCTGCTTTACTTTCATCTCCAAGCTTTTCGCTATTGAAGGATCGTCATTAAGTAACGTTATTATAGATGATTCGCCTTCAATTTGTAAAAAGCCATCTAAATGTTTATCTAATATAGTTTCATTCACATTTGAAACCTTGCTATATTCTTTTACTACAATATCTGCCTCTTTTAGTTTTGCAATGAGTTGCTGATTGCCATTAGCAACTCCCAAAATAGGGTCAACGGCATTTCCATTAAAGACCAGGTTCATTAGCGTTAATACTAATAACGGAGCCACAAAGAGAAGAGCCAATGTTCGTTTATCTCTAAAAATCTGCAATAAAATTCGTTTAATAAGCGCTATTGTTCTCAATGTGCTTTCCTCCCCGCATCTAAGAATACTTCATCCAAGCTATTCACTTCATACTGTTCTTTTAATTGGAGCGGAGTGCCAGTTGCTATAAATGAACCATCTCTAACCATTGCAATGTAATCGCACTTTTCTGCTTCATCCATTACGTGAGTCGTTACAATAATGGTTTTTCCTTCCTCATTTTTCAACCGTAACAGTTCATTCCATATACTTAATCTTAATTCAGGATCTATTCCTACTGTAGGTTCATCCAATATTAGAACTTGAGGGTTTTGAATTAAAGCAATTGCTAGGGATAATCGGCGTTTCATGCCTCCTGAGTAAGCTGACACTCTTTTATTGAGGTCCTCAGTTAGGTTGACTAAGTCAGCAGCGTATTCAATGCGTTTCCGTTTTTCAGTTTTATTTAATTGAAATAGCGATGCGAAAAACATAAGATTTTCCTTGCCGGTAAGAGCTGTATATAGGGCATCCGATTGGGCCATATATCCAATCTGCTGTAAGATTCGTAAATTAGGCATTTTTTCGCCTAATAAATAGATAGCACCTTTATCAGGGGTATCCATTCCAACGATCATCTTAACAAGCGTAGTTTTTCCAGCTCCTGAAGGTCCAATAAAACCATAGATACGACCTTCTTTAATATCAAAGTTGATATCTTTTAAGACTACTTTTTTGCCGAAACGTTTAGTTACTTCCCGAACCTGAATAGTGTTTATTTCGCTCATTGTTTAGTCTCCCTTCTAAAAGTGAGTGTTTAATCACTTACTTTTAGTATAATTCTACGTTAAACATTTTTCAATATTAAAGTAAGTAACTACTCACTTTAAGGTTGGAAAGCTTACGCACTCATCATTCATAATTCCGCACACCTGATTCGTTTGAGGCGCCTATTCCTTTTTCGAATATAGGTTATTACAGATAGGAAATGTTAAGGAGCCCCAAAGAGGTAGCATTATTGGTGAAGAAATGAACATATAGGAATTTTTCAACCGATTGTGTTTGTCCAAGAAGTAATTCCAATATGTAGAAAGGGTTATGGATAGGCTGAAATAAAAAAGGTCAGCGTGAAGAAGTGAAGAAGTAAAAACGTGAATAACTAATGATTATGAATAATTATTTATGTTTTTGCATATTTTTTAACCTTTTTTCCTCCAGTATGCTTATTTTTATGTGTAACTGTTTTCTGTTTCTCCATAAGAGTTGTACTAATTAGTAGCAACACTTATGGAGTTTTTTATTGATCAATTAGTTAACAAAGGTTTTCTCTATGTGTTTATTCGTGTTTAGAAAATCCTTCCTATTCTTTTTATGAATATTGAGTATTACAGTTAGGAAAATCAACTAGCATGTGGAAACTTATAATAAATGTATAAAGGAAAGGAGGAAAAAGGAAATCCTTTAATGAAAGAATAGATTATCTAAAGGTACATCCTCTTGTCTGGAAGATCGTTGTATACAACAGTACAAACATAAATGGTAAATGCGAGGCCTGCAAAAAATTTGGTTGGCATCTCTAGCCATGCATTTATGTGAATAACATCACACATATAGTGTTAATTTGCAATTCCGGCCTAAAAAGGCCATCAAGATTATTGATATTATTCTATTATTTTGTGAAATGGATTGCTCTATTCCATAAGCAGAGGATAAAACGCACGACTTGCAATACCTGTTCGATATCAAACCTTTACATGTCTGTACTATTACTAGAATTGAAATTATCAGAAAGCGGTGATTGACATGGCTGAAAAAGCTGAGAAAAAAATGGGGCTTGGTCTTTTAGTAGCTGTTGGGGTTGGATCCATGATTGGTGGAGGAGTATTCAACAGTCCGACGGATTTAATTTCGGTGGCCAATCCGATACCTACATTGATGGCTTGGGTAATCGGTGGGGCAGGGGTTATCTTCCTTGCATTGATATTCAAGCTTCTTGCAGAGACACGGCCAGATCTTAAAGGCGGTATTTACTCATATGCCAGAGCAGGTTTCGGGGATTTCATGGGATTCTTATCCACTTGGGGATATTGGGTTAGTGGATGGTTCGGAAATGTAGCCTTCTTTACATTAATCATTAAAACAACAAATAGTTTATTGGGACCTGAACATCAACTTAAACCGATTGTAGCCTTCTTATTGGCATCTGCCATTCTATGGTTTGTCGTTTGGCTACAAACAAGAGGAGCGAAAAGCGTAGGTATCATCAACTTTATTGTAACAATTGCAAAGCTATTGCCTCTTGCATTGGTTATTATTCTTGGAATCTTTGTCTTTGATCCTTCCATCTTTGCTGTGGACAATTGGCAAAATACTTTGGCAAGTGCCGCAGATTCATCATTATCTGCTACATCTATTGGCTCACAAATTGGCGCTGCGATGGGTGTCATTCTATGGTGCTTCATTGGTGTTGAAGCTTCTGTTGTCCTTGCTGAAAAAGCAGAATCAGCCAAAATTGTCGGAAAAGCAACAGTATTCAGTATTGTTATTACTTTATTGATCTACATTGGAATTTCTGTTATCGCCATGGGGGTTATTCCAGCAGACCAGCTTGCTCAAGCAGGTACGCCACTTGCAGAAGTATTGGGTGCAACTGTTATTGGCGGTGCCGGTGCTGTCATCGTTAAGGTTGGTATTCTTGTATCCTTATTGGGTGCCTTGTTGACATGGGTAATGATTGCAGCACAACTTCCATATGTGGCTGCTAAAGAAGGTATCTTGCCTAAAATGTTTGCTAAAGAAAATTCAAAAGGCGTACCTACCGGTGCTTTATATATCACAAACGGAATTGTACAAGTATTCTTCTTAGTGCTATTGTCCGATAAGCTTCAAAACATGTATAACACATTATTGTTATTAGCAACAACTTGTATCTTGATTCCATATCTGCTGTCTTCTCTATATGCCTTTAAAGTCTGCAGAGAAGACAAATTAAGCACAGGAAAATTAATCATTTCTGCAATCGCGGTCATTTACTCAATTTATGTCATTTTCGCTGTCGGCCTTGTGTTCCTTGGTGCATCATTTATCCTCTATGCAATCGGAATGTTTGCCTTCATTAAAGCGAAGAAAGAAAATAATAAACCGATTACCGGAGGAGAAAAATTGGGGATTGCCATTGTTTCCATCATCGGTATTGTGATGATTATCCTTTTGGCTACCGGCGTGATTTCATTGTAAGCGGATAAAGGGTTCAACGGAGATGGCTATATAGATTTTTCAAATGGAACAGACAAATGATTTATATAGAGCAATAGATTCACTTTTATAAAACCTTCCTTATCTTCTGTCAAATAGGGAAGGTTTTTTACTATATCCCAAAAATGGAAAAGCATCTTTGATATCCTCCTTTTATGATGAAAGAGGGGGGATATATTATGAGAAAAACCGATTTATCAGTGAATGGCCATGCAGACAGAGTTTATCTTCAGCTTCAGTTTTGGTCACAGTTCTTCTTCACCAGTGTATTTACCGTGAACTTACTTTATCAAGTTACGATTGTCCAATTGAATCCATTTCAGTTGGTTCTGGTAGGAAGCGTTTTGGAACTCACGGTTTTGCTGTTCGAACTGCCTACGGGAATAATGGCTGACAGAATAAGCCGGAAAAAATCGATCATAATTGGTTATTCTTTGATTGGATGTGGATTTATTATGGAGGGGGCGGTTCCTGAGTTTACTGCAGTGCTCGTTTCACAATTTCTTTGGGGGATCGGTTATACATTTACGAGTGGTGCAACCCAAGCATGGTTAGCAGATGAGATAGGGAGTGATAAAGCTTCAGCCGTATTTGTAAAAGGGGCGCGAAAAGAGAACGCAGCCAAATTTTTGGCCATTCCAGCCAGTATTCTATTTGGATTTGCGAGTCTAAACCTTCCTATTCTATATGGGGGGATCGGAATGATCTTCCTATCAATATTATTGATTTTCTTTATGCGGGAAAACCATTTTGAAGGGCAAAGTTGTACTATCCATTCAATAAGGGAATATGCAAAAGAGACAGTAAAGCATATTATCTCTTTTTGCCGATCAAGCGCCCTTATGAAATTATTACTGGCCATAACCATTTGCTTTGGCTTTTTTAGTGAAGCATTTGATCGTTTATGGATTTCGCGTCTCCTGCAAAATCCTCTATTACAGCAGTTGAACCATGATTATTCGATATTACTGATTGGAGGCATCCAGTTTTGTGTGGCTCTTGCCTCGTTTTGGCTTTTGCGTTTTTTTGATGGATATGCTCTCTTTCGGCACAGGTCTCAATTATATAAAATGTTGATGCTTTGTTCGGCCATCATTATTCTTTCTTTAGTAGGTTTTGCATGGAGTGATAAGGCAGTTTTGCTCCTGTTTTTCTATTGCTCTATTTTTGTGGCAAGAAGCATTATGTCTCCTCTTGAAGACATTTGGTTGAACAGTATTATTGGTCAATCAACTACTCGTGCCACCTTTTTTTCAGTCCGTGGGCAGGTTGATGCAATCGGCCAAATTGCTGGAGGGCCTGTTATTGGGGGAATAGCTGTACGGTCTTCCATAGCTATTGCCTATACAGCCAGCGCGGCCATTCTATTGCCTGCTTTACTTCTATACTATAAAGCAATGAAAAAAACCGGCTGACAGAGGTATAACATGAGATAAAGGAGGATTCTTCACATTGTTATACCTCTTTTGCTAAAAGAGGTAAATAGATGTACATGCATACTTTATCATATACCCATGAATGGCATAGCTCATCATAGAGCTCGAAGTCATAATGTCGCTCATCCACTTCATATCCAGAAGAAGGAAGCCATTCTTCAAGTATGTAATTCCATGTACCTGTGATGCTTGCTGTAAATTCGGAAGGGGGAACCAACGGCGTCTTGAATACTGCATAGTCAGCCGGAGGCAATGTCAGTGCTTTCATGCCATCCGGAATAGCCTCTTCAGCTTCGCAGGACAGGGCAAATAAATAAACGAATTGGTTTTTATTTTTGCGAATATTAATGCAGTATTCACCGTGCTTGATGGGAGATAGAATTTCATAGAGTTTTGCCTCCACATGACCATCGTCCAATCCTTCTTTTGACCAAAAAGCGGGCGCATCCCTAGTAAATAAAATCTCTTTTTCTTGAAAGATAAATTCATATCCTATTGCAAAAACTGTTTCGCTTTTAATCATTTTAGGCTGTAAAAGAGTTCCTCCGACTTTTTTAGACAGTAATTTGGATAGATTCGGTTTTGGGGGCAGCGAACGCGGACAATGCAGGCTATATAAGCTTGGAGGGCTGCCAAAACAGCGCTTGAAAGCTTTCGTAAAGCCGGCATGTGTCTCAAAGCCGTATTCAAAAGCAGCATCTATTATTTTTTTCCCTTGCCGAATTTCCCATAAAGCATGCTGCAATCTCCTTTTGTTGATATAGTCCATGACCGGACTGCCCGTATAATGATTGAATAATGTATAGAAATGATAGGTGGAGTAGCCGGCCATTGCAGCTAATTCATGGGCAGTAAGGCGCTCCTTTAAATGCTGTTCGATGTAATCTATGGATGATTGTATAGTCGATATAGGCTGCATATTTCCTCCGCAAAAATGAATAGATAACTAGATGTTACCATATATAACCAAAATATTTAAGAGGATGCATAGTTGCCAAGTAAAAGATCAGCATCCACAAAAATTGTCGAAACTTATTTTCTTCTCAAACACCCATTGCTATGACACTTCAAAAGGGCGCCACAAACGCTCTCGGAATAAGTTATCCCCAGGCATATTAAGCACTTAGAGTATCTCCTAAAGGCAGGCATTCTCCCTGTAAGGCATCTCTATCCAGACATTTTTCTTATAGAAGTGCAGCTGTTTTAGTACCTAATATAGCCAAAAAGGAGATCCGTCACTTTCAGCGAACAAACATAAGTATACAATTTTTAGATAAAGGCGGGATTTGTTTGCGGGAAATCATTAGGAATGAAGAAGATGTTTTGAATATGCTGGATGCATTGCTTAAGGAAAAAGCAACGTTCCAGTGGGATGCTTTTTATGGCAATCGGGAAAGAAATGTCCCTTTTTTTAAAGATGCACCGGATGAAAATCTAAAGAGTTATTTTGAAAGAGGCATAATCTTGCCATGTTCCTCGCTAGAGTTGGGATGCGGCCCAGGCAGAAATGCTTTTTTTCTGGAAGAACAGGGCTGCAAGGTGGATGCCATCGATTCTTCGGAGGAAGCAATTGCTTGGGCAAAAGCTAGGGCAGGAAAAAAAGAATCTTTAGTTGCGTTCTATTGTGAAAACATCTTTGGTACGGAGATTATTGAGAAACAATATGGCCTGGTATACGATTCTGGTTGCTTTCATCACATTCCACCGCATAGACGGGGGAATTATATGGAATTAATCAATAAGGCTTTGGCTCCGGGCGGACATTTTGGCCTTGTATGCTTTATGGTCGACGGGACTTATGGGGGTTCCTCTCAAAGTGATTGGGATGTGTATCGACAATACAGTATGCAGGGAGGAATGGGGTATACGGAAGCTTCATTAAAGGATATATTTTCGTTTCTGGAGGTTGTAGAAATGAAGCCAATGAAAGATGTCGGTAATAATCCGTCCATGTTTGGCGTTGACGGCCTATGGACTGCGTTGTTCGCAAAAAAATAGATGCATGATAACGCGCGGTCATCCATTGTGGGGCCTCTTTAAAGGTTGAAGACCATTCGGCTTTACTTGCAGGGCCAATCCAGACCAATGGCTGCCTGGATATAGAAAAGCACAATCGTATATACGTATTTTCTGATAGATCTTTCAACCATCCAAAAATACGCTGTGGAAACACATGAAGGTCACACAGTATTCACAGAGGCCCTGTATATTTGCGATAGTAAATGTATGGGGGGAAACTGATGAAACAAAAATGGTATTGGGGTGTTTTGTTTGGATTATTTCTATTGCTAGTGGCGGCATCCATCTTTCCGACCGTGAGCAGCAAGGCGGCCATCACTAAAGAAGGTGTAGTCGATGTGCCATCCGCACTGGTCAAAAGTGTACCAAGCACTAACGCTAAGACGATCGGAAAGCTAAAGAATGGACAAAAGATTCAAGTGATAAAACAGACTAAATCCGGTTGGGCAGAATTTATGTACCAGAAGAAAAAAGCATATGTATCAAGCAAACATATTCGCTTTTACCAAAAGGTATCATTGGCCACAGTTAAAAAAATCACTGATCGCGTAACGAATCTTCAAGCAGGCATTATGGATAAAAAATGGACGGAAAATCAGATTCGCAAAGCAATGGATCCAGGGTTTACAAAAGAATATATCGATAAATATATGGCTCTTACCCGTATGGCTGTAGGGAAGGATAAAAAAGGGAATATCATCTATGGGAAAAACGAAAAAGATTCTACGGACTTCTACATTGAACCATTCGATTGGTACTTGAAAGTGTCCAAAAAAGAACCGGTCGCCACCTATTATACGAAAGAAGGCACAGATTATTTGAAGGTCTCTCAATATAATCCAGAGAACGCCCTCTATCTTCCGCATTGGAAGAACCTGTATATGATCAAAAAACCAAATTCAGATTGGAAAGTGTATAATGTCAGTTTTAATCTATAAGCGGGCCTAATAGGTCCGTATTTTTTTTATAAAATTCTCACCTTTAAGCAGAGCTTGTATTAAGCTTGTCGGGGATAAGCAGGCGCTTTCCGCTTTTGTTTCATCCAGCTGCAGGGACCAGCCACTAGTGAACTTCCCCACCATCTTCTACGATAAGTCAACATTGAATCGCTGCGCTTTTCGTGTTTCCTATATCTCAAGAATGAGGGGTCCAGTTCATACGTGGCAAAACGGCCCCTTCCGCTTTTGTTCTCATCCAGCTGCAAGCGCCACCCCCTCGAGGTCTTAAGCCATGGCACTATCAAAGGCAAAGAGCAGCCTTTGTCAGCACCCCGACTTAAGCTTGTCGGGGGTAAACAGGCCCCTTCCGCTTTTGTTTCATCCAGCTGCAGGGACCAGCCACTAGTGAACTTCCCCCTCATCTTCTACGATAAGTCAACATTGAATCGCTGCGCTTTTCGTGTTTCCTATATCTCAAGAATGAGGGGTCCAGTTCATACGTGGCAAAACGGCCCCTTCCGCTTTTGTTCTCATCCAGCTGCAAGCGCCACCCCCTCGAGGTCTTAAGCCATGGCACTATCAAAGGCGAAGAGCAGCCTTTGTCAGCACCCCGACTTAAGCTTGTCGGGGGTAAACAGGCGCTTTCCGCTTTTGTTTCATCCAGCTGCAAGCGCCATCCCCTCGAGGTCTTAAGCCGTGCCGCTGTCAAAGGCGAAGGGCGGCCTTTGTCAGCACCCCGTCTTAAGCTTGTCGGGGATAACCAGGCGCTTTCCGCTTTTGGAGTATGAACACATGAAATTCACATCTTTATTCTACAATGGCGGTAAATGATAAATAATGGTTTTATTTCCTTTCGTTGCTATAATAGGATGGAAGTTTTTATGTTCTTCTTGGAGGTTGCCAGTGAATTATAATGTGTTGATTGTAGAGGATGAGGCGTTAGTAAGAGAGATTATCGGCGACTATTTTGAGGAAGCGGGATGGAATATTTACGAGGCAGAAACTGGGAGGGAGGCCCTCAGGTTATTTCCCTTACAGCCGGTTGATCTGGTGCTGCTTGATGTCATGCTTCCGGAATTGGATGGATGGACAGTTTGCAGGAGAATTAGGCAAATGTCGGATGTCCCAGTCATTATGCTTACAGCGCGCGGTGAAGAAGATGATAAATTGCTGGGATTTGAAATGGGTGTGGATGACTATATGACGAAGCCGTTCAGTCCCCGCGTTCTTTTGGCAAAGGCGCATGCATTAATGAAAAGGCGGGATGGGATTGTGAGCGCCGAAAAACCTGCCATGAAATTTGGTGGCTTGGCAGTCAATCATAAATCTCATATTGTGACTGTAGGAGGCGAGAGAATCGATTTATCGCCTAAAGAATATGATGTTCTTTTATATTTAATTAAACATAAAGACATGGTTATGACGCGGGATATGCTTTTGGATGCCGTTTGGGGAATGGATTTTTTCGGTGATGCAAGGACGGTTGATACACATATTAAAAAGCTTCGGGCTAAGCTTGGGCAGGAAAGTAAACGGATTGTGACTGTAATACGATTGGGATATAAGTTTGAGGCGGGAGAATGAAAAGCATCAGCATTGTTTGGAAGCTCTCGATTCTTACATTTATTGTACTTGTCTCTTTTTTTGGCATCCTATTATTCTCCCAGACGCTCTTTTTTGAAAAATTTTATATTTACCATAAAGGGAGTGAGCTGGAGAAACAATTGCGGGAGGCCAAAAAAGGGATTGCGCGGGCCCCAGGCAATGAAGAGGTCATGGCTGCATATGCCGGGCAATTCATGGAAAAGAATAATGCCACTTTCAATGTGGTAAGGGATATCCCAAGCGTCTATCCGATAAACCCCTATCGTATAAAGATAAGAACGGAAGGTGAAATAAAGCTGCTGATCCTGACTGAGGAGGGCATGAGCCTTGACCGGATCCCAAACAGGCTGAAAGCTGGGGATAAGATTATAGCGGACGGCTTTTATATGGATGAGCAAGATAAAGTGATGGACCCTGTACAGGTGCAATTGGATGATGGGAATACGGCCGAGTTGCCGGAGGGCTTATCCCGGACAGAGGGAACGGTTGTGGAATTGAACTTGCCTAAAAACCAGTCCTTCAATTCCTATTATCAGGATAGTTTATCAAGCAATATCCTGCTCTCGATCTCGGCTAAGAAAGAAAGGATAAAGGAGTTGGATAAAGGGGAGAAAGTGCAGGTCGAATGGCAGGATAATGTCAGCGGCATCCATTATGTAGTCGTTCTTTTGCCGCTTTCGTTGCCTGATGGGTCACCGCAATATGTAATGGCTTATACTTCCATACAACCTGTTGACGAAGCGATTGAAACAATGAAGCAGTATTATATTTATCTTGCAGGGGCAGGGGTCATCGTCTTGTTCCTGCTCAGTTACTTCTATTCAAAAATGGTGGCAAGGCCGCTTGTATCGTTAAATAAAGTGGCAGGGCATTTGGCCAATCTGGATTTCGATGTGCATATGCCGAAGAGAAAAAAGGATGAGATAGGCGAATTATCAGAAAGCATGCAAAGCATGGCCAATCAGTTGAAAACGACGCTTGGCGAATTGAAGGCAGCAAATGAACAGCTTCAGCTGGATATTTTAAGAAAGCAGCAAACCGAACAATTGCGCAAAGAATTCACAGCTAATGTTTCCCACGAATTGAAAACACCTTTAGGTATTATCCGAGGTTTTACGGAAGGGCTGCAGGATGGCATTGCAGAGAAAAAAAAGGAACGCTATTTGAACCATATTCTCCATGAAGTCGAGCGGATGGACGAAATGGTATTGGACCTGCTCCAATTATCGAAGTATGAAGCAAATGTTATGAAGCTGGATTGCCAATCGTTTTTGCTGGCTGGTCTTCTTGATGATGTAATTGATCTCTTTGGGGTTGAACTGGAAGAGAGAAAATTGTACATTGACTGCCAATCGGCAGGTACTCTTGCCGTTTATGCCGATGAGAAAAAAATAAGCCAAGTGTTCATTAATATTCTCAGTAATGCAATCAGGCATGCATCGCCGAATACGGCAATCAAAATGATGGTCATCGACCACGGTGGGCAAATAGAAATCCAAATCGAAAATAGAGGAAATGCAATTCCCGAAAATAGGCTGGATCGGATATGGGATCAATTTTACCGGATTGATCCTTCGAGGGACCGTAAAATTGGGGGAACCGGCCTGGGCTTGGCTATTGTCAGCCAAATACTGCAGCTCCATGGCTGTGATTACGGGGTGATCAACATAGAAAATGGGGTTAGGTTTTACTTTTATTTAGAGAAAGGGGATGTTATGAGCGATGAACCGAATTAAAACTTTACTGGCAGCGGTATCCATTCTTGCAGTATGTGCGCTTGGAGCCTGCGAAACGCCTGGCCAACATAATAAATCCGAGAAGGTAAACAGAGTGCAACCGGAGGAAAAAATAGATACGGAAGAAAAAAGCGAGAGCGGTCAATCATCACCGGACAAGGAAAACTCTTCGACCAGTAATCAATTGTTCATGATCATTGATCAAACACAGATCGAACCTCCCAATCATTTTTATTTTAGTGTTAAAAAAGCGCCTGAAGGCTATAGATTGTATAATATGGCCTGGAAAGGCAAGCATCCTGTAAGCAATACATTCGATGAGGCTGTTGAAAATGGAAGAACAGGAGACAACGGTTTTTATTTTTCCGGCGACAGACAATTTTCCGGTTTTTTCTATGATGAAAAAGAGAAAGGAGACAAGGGAGAGGTGCAATTCACTTTCAAAAATGATCAAGGTAAAATCCTGATATGGAAGCATGCCATCACATTGAAGTGAAGGGTATCTACAGATTATCCCTTGACAATTTGCACCAATAAGCGTTACGGTAAATAATAGAAATGAATATGTTGCTAGGGGTGCCTGTAACGGGCTGAGACTTTACCCTTATTACCTGATCTGGATCATGCCAGCGTAGGAAAGCGAAAACTACCTTTTATTTGCGTATATTAAAAGATAGAAGCCATTTTCCTTTTTATCGGAAGATGGCTTTTTTTATAGGCTGTGAATCGTCCGTTTTCAGTATAATCAAAAATACATGGCTATCTATTCCATTCTATTGTTCTTCCAGCCTGGTAAGGTGCTTCAGCTTCGTTATTCTTTTCCATCTTATTCATTGGAACAGGAGGTTCTTGAATTGCGGAATTACCGAAAAGCCGTTCTATCGATTGCAGGTTCTGATTCATCAGGAGGCGCAGGCATACAGGCTGATGTAAAGACATGCTCGGCGCTTGGGGTTTACGGAATGAGTGTCATTACGGCAATCACAGCCCAAAATACTAAAGGCGTTTCGTTGGTGGAGGATGTGTCCCCTCAATTAGTGGCAGAACAGGTGAAAATGGTGATGGATGATATATTTCCTGAATCAATTAAAATAGGGATGGTTTCCAGCGCTGCGATCATTGAATCGGTCGCTGCCGTTTTGGAAAAGTACCCTATTAGGAATCTGGTGGTCGATCCGGTCATGGTTTCGAAAAGCGGCTATCACTTACTGTCCTTGGATGCGGAATGTGCATTAACGGAAGTGCTCCTTCCCCTTGCCGACCTAGTTACGCCTAATATTCCGGAAGCGGAAGTGCTATCAGGAATGAAGATTCATAGCTTGGGAGACATGGAGAAGGCAGCCAGAAAAATCCTAATGTCAGGTCCGTCGATGGTTTTGGTAAAGGGAGGGCATTTATCAGGCGCAGCGAAAGATATTCTTGTAAGTAAAGATTCTGTGCGTGTATTCCAATCTGAACGGATCGGCAAACCCAATACACATGGGACTGGCTGCACGCTTTCTTCCGCCATTGCGGCCCACCTTGCCTTAGGCTTTCAGATGGAGGAAGCTGTCGAGTTAAGCAAGCGTTATGTGACTGAAGCAATCGGACACAGCTTCCAAATTGGCGGCGGAATTGGCCCTGTCCATCATTTTTACCAATGGGAGGAGCATTTTAAATGATTGTACATGAACTCAGTTCACTGTTTCAGCGAGTAAAAAAACAAAGGCCGTTAATCGTCCATTATACGAACGAAGTCACTATCAATGATTGTGCCAATATCACATTAGCCTGCGGTGCAAGTCCCCTGATGAGCTATAACGATGCGGAATTGGAGGATATTATGGATATTGCGGATGCAGTTGTCATCAATATCGGCACTATGAATACAGCCAGGCTTCCGCTGTTTTTTGAAGCGGGAAAGGCTGCAAATGCATTTGGAAAACCTATCATTCTTGATCCTGTTGGCGTTTTTGCTTCAAAAGAAAGGATGAATTTTACTGAAAAGCTGCTTCAAGAAATCCAATTTGCCGTCATAAAAGGCAATATGGCTGAGATTCAGGCATTATCAGGCATGCAGGCTGAGGGAAAAGGGGTGGATGCAGATGAGAGCGGCAAAATGGATGCCAAAGAATTAATGAAGCTTGCTTCATCTCTCCGTACAGTCATTGCAGCGACTGGTAAAGAGGATATCATTGGCGATTATTCAAGAGTAGCTTTAGTAAAAAACGGAACTCCGGCATTAAAGGCGGTGACGGGAACCGGCTGTATGACAGCAAGCTTAATAGCAAGCTGTTCAGCCGTTGCCGATGATTATTTGATGGGTGCTTCAGCGGGAGTTCTGGCCATGTCCTTATGCGGTGAACTAGCTGACCGGGATGGATCGGGAACTGGTACATTTAGAGTCAAATTGATGGATGAAATGTATCGTCTGGTTCCAGAAGTGATAGGCCAAAAAGGGAAGGTGGAGTGGAAAGAATGGTAACCGATGAATTATACGATGTTAGCAAAGAGATTTGGCAAGCCTATTTGGTCCATCCTTTTGTTGAAGAGATGAGAACAGGAAAGCTGGATAGAGGGAAGTTCGAACACTATTTGATTCAGGACTACCTATACTTGAAGGAGTATGCCAAAGTTTTTGCGCAATGTATGGTAAAATCATCCACTTTGGAAGAGATGCGTTTTTTTCATAACGGAATCAGTAATCTCCTCAATGTGGAAAGTGGCGTGCACATCGAGTATCTTCGGAGCATGGGGCATATCATTGAAGATCTGGAAAAAGAACGGGCCGATGAAGTGACTGAAGCGTATACCAATCATATGAAAGGGATTGCACTGACTGGAGACCTGAAGCAATTGGCCGTTGCCATGCTTCCCTGTGTGTGGAGTTATTATGAAATCGGGATGCATATGGTTAAAAATCAAGAGGATGCTGAGGGTACTATATATAAAGAATGGATTGCAGCTTATTCGGATAACGGCTATGCCGGCATTTGCCGGGATTGGCTGGAGTATACAAACCGGCTTATCGCCAACTGTACGGAAGAAGAAGCAGAAAAATTATCAGCCATATTTAGGACATCCAGTTTATACGAGCTTCGTTTTTGGGATAATGCTTATATGAATGAGGCTGTTAAGTTTGAGTAGAAGAAAATTATTAGAGAGTAAACTAGGCGTTTATGTTGTTTCCGATACAGAATTATTGAAGGAGAAGGGGTTCATGCCTTCTATGAGGCATGTGCTCGAAGGTGGAGTGAAAGCTATTCAATTGCGTGAAAAGGATTGCACTGCATCGGAATTCCTCGAGAAAGCGAAGGAGCTCAGAGAACTGACGCAAACATACGGAGCCTTGTTTTTTGTCAATGACCGTATTGATATTGCTCTACTCTCGGGTGCGGATGGCGTCCATATCGGCCAAAAGGATGTCCCGCTTGCCGATGCCCGTTGTTTGATGGGGGAAGGAGCCTATATAGGTGTTTCCGTCCAAACGGTACAGCAAGCGGTTGATGCGGAAAGGGAAGGGGCTGACTATGTGGGCGTGGGAGCGATGTTCAGCACTGAACGTAAGAAAGATGCAATACGTGTAACAATAGGAACGTTACAGAAAATAAGGGAGGCAGTGTCTGTTCCAATCGTTTTGATTGGTGGATTGACGCTTGATAATAGAGCTTTTTTTTCTGGAATAAAAGTAGAGGGTTATGCTGTTATTTCAGCTATTTTAGGGGCTGAGGATATACAAGCAGAGGCAGAAAAATGGGTTATTCCGTAATTTGCTAATATTTTCTTTCTCTAATTATGCTGAGTACTGGCTATAATGGATAGTATTCTGAACGTGATAGGATGAAGACTTTGATTAAAGCAGGAATTGCCTTATTGATCAGCGGAATAGCTCTCTCATTGGTTTCTACCTTTTTATTGAATGAGCAAACGCCTTATTTGAATTACATCCAGACTGCGGGTTTTCTGATAGGCGTAATAGGTTTATTCATGATGGAAAGAAACCGGGTAAAGGCAAAGGCAGAGAGCAGAAGAAAACAAAGAACTGAAAAATGACAGCCGCAGGTTGTCATTTTTCGTGTTTTGATAGGCAGGAACGTTTATAATCTGTATAGATGTCCAAATGGCCGAATACATAGGAAAAGGAGTGGAGAAATGTACTTGACGGTGAAGGAAGCAGCGGAATACTTATCCGTTTCGCCGACTTATGTGGAGCAGCTCATTCTGAATAATAAAATCAGGACGCTTTACGATGGCGAACAGCATTTAATTTACAAAAACCAATTTAAGACGCATTTTGAACAACTGGAGAAATACCAATATTTAATCGATGAGATTCAAAGTGAACCTATACCGGAAGATATGGATATTAAGGATGAAGACTAATGTTTTCATCCTTTTTTTGCGCATTTTATTCGTCATTAGGATTTTTGTGAAAATCAACCTGAGTCAGCATTTTCAGCAATTCTCTTAAAGCGAAGGACTGATAGGCGCCCTTTTTTGTGATAATCCCAAGCGTCCATGGGAGTGCAGGCTCCCCTATCGAAATGATTTTGACATTTTCATTATTTTGTTTCTGGTAGATGGAACGGGGCAACAGAGTGATGCCGAGGTTTGAAGCAACCAGCTCAATGATTAAATCCCACTGGGAGCTCCGGTACGAGATTTCAGGGATAAATCCGCTTTTTTCACATGCATGTATGACATAGTCATGCAAGGTGAAATCTTCTGAGAATAAAATGAATCTTTCATCCTTTAATTGTTTCAAAGGCACTATTTCTTGCTGTGCCAAGTGATGGTTTTCATGGATGTACAAAACAAATTCGTCTTGAATAAAAGGATAGGTATTGAATACGTCCTCATTTGCCGGCAATACAACTATTCCCAAGTCTATCTCTCCATGTTCGACATATTGGCCGATCACTTTAGCTCCCCTTTCAACCAGTTCAAGTGTAACCTTCGGGTATTTAGCATGGAACCGATGGGCGATTTCCGGAAAAAATAGCGTGCCGATCAAAGGTGGAATGCCAATCTTAATTTCACCGGCAGCGATATCCCGAAGATCATCCAACAGAACATTCAGTTCAGCAAGGGCCTGTGCCGCCTTTTGACCCTGGCGAAAAACAATCCTACCCGCGTCCGTTAGCTGAAGGTGCCTGGTTGAACGGTCAAATAGTGTTACTTGAAGTTCCTCCTCTAATTTTTTAACTGCCTTGCTCAAGGATGGCTGGGTTACATAGGAATGTGCCGCAGCTTTTGTGAAGCTTTTATGGCTGGCTACTTCCATAAATGATGTAATATCTCTTAATTCCATGGATACCTCCTATTTATTCGTTTTTCGCATGAATAGTATTCTTAATATTCATTTTACTTATAGGCCATCTGGTTGTAAACTTCATTATGTTACTAACATTTGTTATATCCATATATTAAAAAATCCTAGCTGAAACAGGGCGCAATTCTTTTGGGATAATGGTTAATAATGTAATATGTGTGATTAATCGTAATGTTGTCTATTGTGCAGATATGGATTTTTAAGGGTGAAAATGCTATTTGAATAATTTTATGGAGCTGAATGGAAACGATATACGATTATCCTAAACAACGGATTATAGCAGATGAGAAGTAAGAGAACATGGAGGGAGCCAAAAATGAAAAGGCTTTTTTGGCAGGAGAAAGGAAATCACAGGGAAGGGGTGAGATTGCTTGATTAGCATTCTTGTAGGTTTAATTTTACTTATGGCTCTTGCTTATTTAGGTTGGTCCATTATTTGGGTAGCGCCTGTTGTGGCCGGAGTGGTTGCATTGATGAGCGGCCTCAATGTATTTGATACGTATACAGGGACTTATATGGAAGGGTTGGTCGGATTTGTCCAAAAATGGTTCCCTATATTCTTGCTGGGGGCTGTTTTCGGAAAACTTATGGAAGAAACAGGGGCGGCTAAATCGGTTGCCCGCCAGGTTACTAGATTAATCGGCAAGAAGAGGGCAATTTTAGGGGTGCTCATTGCTTCCGCTTTATTAACCTATGGTGGTGTGAGTTTGTTTGTCGTTGTATTTGCCATTTATCCGATAGCCCTGGAATTATTTAGGGAAGCGAACGTCTCAAGAAAACTGCTTGTCCCGACCTTTGCGCTCGGTGCATTTACATTTACGATGACATCGATGCCGGGGACAGCGCAGATACAGAATTTGATACCGATGGATTATTTTCATACGACACCTGCTTCAGGTTTGATCATAGGTATTGTAACGACTCTTATTATGGCTGTAGGGGGCTATTTTTGGCTTGCTTTCAGGCAGCGGATGCTGACTTCCAAGGGTGAAGTGTTTACAGAGCCGAAACATACGGAAGCAGACCATTCAACGGCGGATGAAAAGGTGCCTAATTGGATTATCTCGTTAATTCCGCTCATTGTCGTTGTCGTGTTACTGAACGTCTTAAAGCTAGAGCCGATTTTTGCTTTATTGCTTGGTGTGTTAAGCATCATGATTATTAATCTGAAAGACTATAAAAAATTTGTTTTTTCTATCAATGAAGGAGCGAAAGGCTCTGTGATGGCCATTCTTAATACGAGTGCAGCTGTTGGCTTTGGGGCGGTCATTGCCGTAGTGCCGGCGTTTGAGCATATTACATCCTGGCTGCTTCATATCTCAAGCAATCCGTTGGTCGCAGAATCTTTTGCCGTCCAAGTCATGTCGATTATCACAGGTTCCGCTTCAGGAGGGATGGGAATTACGCTTACTGCTTTGGGGGACACGTTTTATCACATGTCCCAGTCGACGGGCATCAGCCCGGACGCTTTCCACCGAATGGCTGCGGTTGCCTCGGGAGCATCCATCTTTCCGAATAATGGTGCTCTCTTAACATTATTGGCTGTTACAGGCATGACCCATAAAGAAACTTATAAAGATGTGTTTGTCGTGGCTTTCTTGATCCCGACGATCGCTATGGTTGTCGGTATCATAATGGGTGCTGTCGGATTGGTTTAAGGACAAAAGGGTATAGAAAAACAAACAGAAAAAGTGGAGGAATGCTATCATGGTTGAAAACAAAGTGGTTATTATTACAGGGTCTGCACGGGGAATCGGTTTTGAAATTGGAAAACATTTTGCTGTAAACGGGGCGAAGGTGGTCCTTTCCGATATTAATGAAGAAATGGTCAAAGAATCTGCACTTTCGCTTGAAAACCAAGGATATCAATCAATAGGGGTTAAAGCGGATGTAACAAAAGAGGAAGATCTTCAACAGTTGGTCAAAATAGCGAAAGAAACATATGGATCAGTGGATATTGTCATCAATAATGCCGGCTTGCAGTATGTATCGCCGTTGGAAGAATTCCCAACAGCCAAATTTGAGCTAATGCATCGCATCATGCTGATTGCACCTTTTATTTTGACAAAAACGGTATTCCCAATCATGAAAGAACAAGGATTCGGCAGAATAATAAATATTGCTTCTATTAATGGTTTAGTAGGATTTGCCGGAAAAGCCGCTTATAATAGTGCAAAGCATGGCGTTATCGGTTTAACAAAAGTAGCTGCCTTAGAGGGGGCCGAGCACGGAATCACTGTCAATGCCCTATGCCCTGGATATGTCGATACACCTCTTGTGCGCGGCCAAATGGCTGATTTGGCCAAGACACGCAATGTCCCGGTTGAGGATGTATTGGCAGAGGTCCTTCTGCCATTAGTGCCGCAGAAAAAATTATTGAGCGTTAGCGAAATCGCGGATTATGCTTTGTTCCTAGCAAGCGATAAAGCTAGAAGTGTCACAGGACAAGCCGTTGTTATAGATGGAGGATATACAGCTCAATAATGCTGGTATAGATTAAGAAAGGTTCAGGCTGCCGGTTTTTCGGCAGCTTTTTATGTATAGGATTTGTTCGTCAGCCTAGTTGCTAACCGCTCTCTTTGTTTCACGGATGCACCCTATTGTTTAAGTAGAGAGTATATAAAAAAGCTTCTTACTCAAGAAAAAGGACTCAATCGAGCAGGAAGATGTACAATTGTTACTTTGAATTTAACGCTTTCATTAATTCATTCGGATTTTCGGATCCGACAACAACAGTTTTATTTCCTCTTAATTTTAATTCTATTCCCTTGCTTCCTCCCATATTATAGGCAGTTTCTCCATTAAGATTAATACGAATGCCCCATCCTCCGAATCGTGCCAGCGAGTTATACGTAATGCTTGAATACTCGACTATATCCTTGAATAAAAATGACTTATACTGGAAATGAAACGGCGCAAATCGCACATAAAGTCCATCCTTACGAACCTCAGTTATTAGCTTAAATCCCAGTAATAGCCCTGATGGGAATGCAATCCCAAAAATAACCCAAAGAATGGTTAACACTGTGTTAGGTGCAGGCTTATCACCGAATGGAATGCCGAAAATGACCTGTTTGATGAAACCGTACCACATTAATGTGGCGATGGCTAAAATTAAAATCCAAAACCAAATTTGGCGGGGGCGTTGAACCTCCCGAAAGATAAAACCCTCTTGTTTTTCCATTTTACAAGACTCTCTTTCCTCTAAAAAAGTGTAAAATTCTTGCAAATCCATAGTGATTGATATCAATTTATAACTAAAACGCCCTGTTTGTTCAGAAAAAAGAATGCTAATAAGCAACTTTGTATTTAAGCTCTCAGCGCCGTTCGTTTAAATAGTTTTCGATCCCTTTTTTATGTTTAACAACTACTAACTTGTTACTATATTTGCCGAACTTAATAATCAATTTTGATTTACCGACTTCTTCAAAATATCGATTCCATTTAAACAATTTTAAGAAAATTTTTAGTGTAGGCTTATAATTTGCCTTTTCTAATTTGACTTTTTGCAATACAAATCGTCTGATGATTCGATAGGTCCTTATCGAATATTTGGTATCTAAGAAAATAATTAATTCCGCATTCAGAAAGCTATTTGCCACCCAATCTTCGGTATGAACTCCCTCAATAATCCAAGTTTCAGAATGAATAATAGAATCTAAATACTGATTTCTTTCTTCATCTGTTCTTCTTATATCTCCAGATTTTTGTCTTTTCCACACTACATTATCTAATTCATAAAATGGTATATTTAGTTTTGAAGATAATTCTTTCGCTAATGTGGTTTTTCCACTTCCCACGGAACCGATAATATGAACTTTTTTAGGCGTTTTATTGTCCACTCTAAATCACCCTTATTAAAAAGAAGCTTGTTTGTAAAATAATTCTATATTGGGGTAAATGTGTCCTCTTTCTACTTGTGCTAACCTGCACCGTTTGTTCCAGACGAAAAAGAGCTGAGTACATACTTGTTATATAACCCAATAAACAATAATATTGATTTAATTTGTATCTATTCAACCACCCTGCCACGATAGCCCCATCATAAAAAAGAACTGAAAAATCCTTGATATGGGAGTAAAGCTCCAGGTAGTGCAAAATAATAGTTTTTATATTGGCAAACTCATAGTAATTGTTCTGAGGTTAAATCCTAATTTTTCATACAGTTTAATTGCTTGATTTCCTGCAAATGCACTTAGACGGACTTCTGAATATCCATCTTGTTTCAGATAATCAATACCTGTTCTCATTAACATTTTGGAAATTCCTTTTCCTCTAAATTCTTCTAAAACAAATAGTTCATAAATAAATCCATTGATCTTATCAGTAAATTGATCTTTGCTTGAACCTATTAGAATCCAGCCCATTAATCTATCATTTTCTATTGCGATTAAATAATAGTTCCCCTTCCTTAAGAGTGGTTCAATAAGCTGTTCAATTTTTTGATTAGTGGGTCTTACTTCACCTAACGTACCATCAAATACAGCTTGTGGAGAAAGTGATAAAATTCTTTGGAGTTCCAAGTCGCTTGGTTTTCTAATATCCATTAATTAAGTCCATTCCTTTCGATTTCCTTTTGAGGAAACGATTTCAGTTAGAGCCTATTTTATATTGTTTTCGATATTAATAAAGGAAATCCTTCTTCCCCCTAATTTTCCACGTTATTTTAATAAAAGAATTTGACAACAGCCCCTTTTATTCAAATAACGCTCTGTAAACTAAAAATAGGTTCAATTGGTTTACCCGAAATGGTGGAGATGAAGATTTTGGAAGAGAATGTATCCAAATTTGGATACATAAAAATATGAACCATATTATGCTGTCGTGTATTCCCGGGGGATATAGGAACGAGAGGCGGAGTGGTTATAAATGAAACCAATCCGGGACCGGGATTGACTTACGGATATATTGCTGCGATGGATTGTAAAAATAACTAAAGGATCTTATAAAGGAAAACATGCCTCAAAATAAATGTGAAGGCATGTTTTCCTTTATATAGCGATAGCTGCTTTTATCGATTTATTGTTACATAAACATGTGCAATTCCTTAGGATTGCAAATAATCAAGGGCAGTGGCCAGCATGACCTTGGCAGCGATCAGCATGCTTTTCTCATCGATATCGAACATGGCATGGTGATGGGGATAATCGGCTCCTATCTCCGGATTGCCCGCGCCTGTGAAAAAGAAGGTTCCGGGTACTTTTTGCAAATAATAGGCGAAGTCTTCTCCTCCCATATTGGGATTCACCTCAATCGTATGGTCACGTCCTACCAGTTCAATGCTGTTTTTGGCAAGAAGGGCAGTTTCCTCCGGATGGTTAATGACCGCAGGGTAGCCCTTTTTGTAAGTGAAGGTGTAATCGGCTCCTGCTCCGGAACAAGCTGAAGCGATAATCTGCTCCATATGCTGTGCAATGGCTTCCTGGACGGATGGATCGAATGTACGGACTGTCCCGGTTATAGTGGCGGATGATGGAATGATGTTGAAGGCTTGTCCGGCATTAAATGTAGCCACTGTCAGGACAGCAGGCTGTAATGGATCAATCCGTCTGCTGACGATTTGTTGAAGCTGTTGGACGATGGACGTGCCAAGGGCAATCGGATCAATGGTTTCATGCGGATTTGCCCCATGTCCGCCTTTTCCCTTGATTTCAATTTCAAAGCCATCGGCGGCAGCCATGAAAGCGCCAGCGCGGTATCCGATGGTTCCTACAGGAAGCGGTGTCCACACATGGGTTCCAAAAATGGCATCGACTGATTCAAGACAGCCATCTTCGATCATAGGAAGTGCCCCTCCAGGCGTTATTTCTTCTGCGAATTGATGAATAAGCACTACATTTCCTTGGAGTTCTTCCTTCATGTGAGTAAGGACTTTGGCGATGGCCAGTAAAATGGACGTATGCGCATCATGTCCACATGCATGCATAACACCGGGTACATTGGAACGATAAGGTACATTTTTTTCATCCTGGATCGGCAATGCGTCAAAATCGGCTCGCAAGGCAACCGTTTTACCAGGCTTATTTCCGCGTATGTATCCCACTACTCCACGTCCTCCGACCGATTGCCGGACTTCAATGCCAAGCTTCTTTAATTGGTCTGCTATTTTTCTTGGTGTTTCGACTTCATGGAAGGAAAGCTCTGGATGCTGATGGAAATCTCTTCGCATCGCTACCATTTCGTCATACAAAAGATCCAGCTGTTTTTCGAATGATTTCATATTTACCCTCCTCGTTCTTATTAGTCCTAACTCTAAAACAACAAGTGATGCTATTCAAGGTGTATTTAGAAAAATTTGTTATTTGCCACTGGATTCACCTTCTTATGAATAGCCCTTTTCATAATGGTTAAGCTAATGGACAGATTTAATCTGAAGAAAGGAGAATAACAATGCTAACAATCAAGCCGTACATCATCACAGATCATTGCGAAGAAGCAATGAACTATTATAAAAATATTTTGGGCGGAGAAATCAAGAACGTCCATAGAGCTAAAGAAATGCCGATGTTTAAAGGGAACGAAGGGAAAATTCTGCAGGCACAATTGCATATAGGAAATCAAATCATCCATTTTTCGGATACGTTCCACGGTATTGTACATGGGGATGCAGTCAAAATCATTCTTGAATTTCATGAGGTTGCGGAAATTGAACGGGTATATGGTGCTTTGAAGCTGGAAGGAAAAATCCATTTAGAACTTCAAGAGACATTTTGGGGTGCCACCCATGCCAACCTGACCGATAAATATGGAGTCGGCTGGGTTTTAAATTATGAACACTCCAAATAATGATGCTTGTCCCGCCATTTGGGACAAGCATTTATTTAGTGGATGTAATTGGGCACTAGTTCAATAAAAGAAAGAGTCATTCCCTGCAAAATGAACAGGCAGACGGCTGCAGCCATAAGAAAAGCGAGGCTTATAAATAATAGTTTCACTGAACAACCAATAATAAATAAATAAACAAAAGGAAGAGTCTATTTTTTTCTAGTGTTCAAATTAATCTACTATTTATACTTTCTACGATGACTATAGCACCCTGCTTTTTTCTAAAAAAGCAGGGTGGGTAATAAGCATAGATTAAAAGGTTGAAGTTCTATTGGATGATGAATTATAATATATTGAAGAGTATGAAATTGATTATCATTATCGTTTAGGGGATGTCGGAGGGGAACTATGGAACTATCACAATTAATAAAAGATCGTCGTTCAATCAAGCGTTTTCAGAATCGCGAAGTGTCGGCTGAATTGATTACTGAGTTGCTGGACAGCGCAGTTTGGGCGCCAAATCATCATTTGACACAGCCATGGCGCTTCATTTTATTTAATGGGGAAGGCAGAGAAGTATTCGCCAATGCGGTTCGGGAATGGAAGATGGCAAAAGAAACCAATCCAACGAAAAAAGAAGAAGAAGGAGAGAAGCTCTATCAGAAGCTAATGTCCAATCCTGCCTTCTTATTGGTTGTTATGGAAGAGAATCCTATTTTAGCAAAAAGGGAAGAGGATTTTGCTGCAACAAGCTGTCTCATACAGAACTTTAGTCTGTTAGGCTGGGAGAAGGGGCTTGGCATGACGTGGCATACGCAGGGATGGCTTCATGAGCCGATTGTGCGCGAGGCAATCGGAATTAAACCGGGTGAACGGATTGTGGCCAATATCCATATGGGATATGCGGAAATAGTGCCTAAAGCGCAGCAACGAACACCTGCCAAAGAGCTTTTGACGGTGTTTGATGCATAATCAATAAATGGTGTATGATCTAAGTCCTTTCGATTAAAGAAGGGACTTTTTTAAATTGGAATAAGAGTTGGCAGGTTGATTCTGAGCCGGTAATGTGAAAAACGTAGGATATCTTCATGATAGACCATGTTTTCTGTCTACAGGGCGTTCATCCAGATTAGTTGACTGCCTCTATCTTCAGATGTAGCATGGATGGTATATATTTACTGTTGGAGGGGATAAACATGAAAGCCATTCAGTTTACAGAATACGGAACGACAGAAGTGTTAAAGTATATAGATATGCCTAAACCAGAGGTTAAACCTGGCTATGTACGGGTGCAGGTCAAAGCCGCAGGCGTCAATTTCGCGGAAATCATGAAACGCTACGGAACTTACCTGTCTCCGACACCGCTGCCGTGTGTGCCTGGCGCGGAGGTTGCCGGAATCATTGAGGAAACGTCGCCTGAAGTCACCGCTTTTTCAAAAGGAGACCGCGTAGTGGCATTGACGGAGGATGGAGGGTATGCCGAATATATATCTCTCCATGAAAGCCAGCTGATCAGGATACCAGAGAATGTAGATTATGTTCATGCAGCCTCTATTCTCCTCCAAGGACTGACTGCTTACCATACATTAAAAACGTCCGGGCAGTTAGCTGAAGGAGAAACAGTGCTTGTGCATGCTGCTGCAGGCGGCGTGGGATCATTCGCTGTTCAGCTAGCACGGTTATTCGGGGCTGGCAAGATTATTGCGACAGCCAGCACTGATGAAAAATTGGAGATGGCAAAATCACTTGGCGCAGACGTTTTGATTAACTATACAGAAAACAACTGGCAAGAGCAGGTGATGGAGCATACTGGCGGCAAAGGAGCGGATGTTATCCTTGAAATGGTCGGCGGGGATGTATTTAAGAAAAGCCTAAAATCACTAGGGAACTTTGGACGGCTTGTTATATACGGGAAAGCAGGCATGGCTGAGACTTCCATGGATCCAACAATCTTAATGCAGCGGAATACGAGCGTCATTGGGTTTTGGCTCGTTAGAATTATGCAAAGACCGGAACTGTATCGCCGAAGTGTTGAGGAGTTATTGAACTATATCTCAAGCGGCAAACTAAAAGTGAATGTGGGCGAAACCTTTAAATTGGAGGATGCTGCCGAGGCTCATGCCACATTGGAAGGACGCCAATCTACCGGGAAAATTGTATTAATTCCTTAATAAAGGAGAGGAGCAGAGCCAAGAGGCTCTGCTTTTTACATAGATATTCATATTCGTTTATATCCATAGGAAGAAAAAATAGTGATTGCCGGTCCGAGAAATATGGTAACATTATTCGTTGTGCAAAGATTTTGATACCTCTACCTATTGTAGAGAGTATGTTTGTTTGGCCATGGACCTTTTTATCAAAAGGAGCAGGTCGTTTAACAAACGGAAAGGAATAGGTTATATGAAACTCCGGACTTTTTTCGCTCTGTGCATTGCGTTGATTGTTTTCATATTATCCGCTATTTTAAGCGGTTCTATCAGCTATATTTACAGTGATCGGATCAAAAAGCAAGCGGGTACATCGCTCTCCGAAGTCGCCTTCCAAATGGCAAATAATCTCGATTATTTCATGTGGTCAAGATATAGCGAATTAACAGTATTCAGTAAAATGAATGCATTAAAAATGAATGAAGTGGATGAAATCCAGAATTTGATCGACCAGCTAAGTGTGAATATCCCGACTTTTTCATGGGTTGGAATGACTGATGAAAAAGGAAAGGTAATTGCTTCGACTAGAGGGATAATAAAAGGGGACGACATATCCAAACGCCCAGTTTTCAAGGAAGCTAGGCAGAAAACGTATGTGGGCGATGTGCATGAGGCGGTTCTTCTGGCTCCTTTCATCCCAAATAAAAATGGTGAACCTCTTCAGTTAGTGGATATCTCAACTCCTGTTCTGGATAATGACGGACAGTTCAAAGGAGTTCTTGCTGCTCATTTAAGCTGGGAGTGGTCGAAGGAAATCTATAAAAAAGTGTTCCAGCCTCTGCAAGGAAATCGCAAAAATGTAGAAGTGTTTGTGGTGAGCGAACATGAAAATACGGTATTGCTGGGTCCGGAAAAATGGCTAGGAAAATCATTGCAGCTCAGCAGTATGGAAGAGGCTAAAACAAAGCCATATGGTTGGGACCTGGAGGATTGGAAAAATGATAAGACCTATTTGACCGGCTTTGCCTTGGGAAAGGGGTATGAGAATTATCCGGGACTTGGTTGGACAGTCCTAGTACGGCAGCCGGAAGCCTCTGCGTATGCAAGTTTAAAGAATCTGCAGAAATCCATTTTATTGATAGGACTGGTCATCGCTATCCTCTTTGCTTTTATCGGATGGCTGCTTGCCTATATCATCACGAAACCATTGAACAAAATATCCTCTGCGGCGAAATTATTGCGTAAAGGTAAGGCAGCGGAAATACCGGAGAACAAGGGCATTAAAGAGATTGAAGATCTGTCGGCTTCTCTTCGGGTTTTACTCTCCGATCTAACAAATACGGAAGATAAGCTGGGGAAAATGCATACCCTTGCGCGGGTGGACTATTTGACCGGTTTGCCGAACCGTTTAGCCATCGAAGATTATTTGAACGAGCATGTAAGGCATTCCTGCGATTCGTTTACATTTTTCTTCCTTGATCTAGATGGATTCAAACATGTGAATGATACAATGGGACATGCAGCTGGAGACCGATTGCTGCAGGAAGTGGCAAATCGGATTCAATCAGCTATTCATCCAGATTACTTTCTCGCCCGCATGGGTGGAGATGAATTTGTCATAATAGCCCAATTCGATGAAGGAACGCAATCCATTGGGGACCTTGGCGATGCGATCATCGCAAGCATCAATGAACCTTATCATTTGAATGAAGGAATTGCCTATATCGGCTGCAGCATTGGTGCTGCATGTTGGCCAAAGGCTGACCATAAGCCGGAAGAGGTGCTTATTCAGGCAGATAAAGCATTGTATGAATCTAAAAGAACAGGAAAAAATAAAATGATTATTTATTGATAATATCAAGCGGCCATGGTCTTTACCATGGCTGTTTCATTTATGGGCTAGACGTAGGATGATGGAACTATTCGATTCATATCTTATTTTTTCGCACATAGGTTGTACTAGTAAACTCAGATTTTTCATGAAGGGAATCGTTAGAACAAATGAAAAGAGAGAAGGAAGGAGGAAGAAGGGAAAAGCAGATAACTTGAAGGAATCCATGGGAACAAGCACTCAAAATCTCTAAGAATTAAAATAAGAATTTTCTAAAAATATTATTTATACAAAATATTGAATAATTATAACTAAATCGCTATAATATATAAAATATTAGATTATTCAAAAAATAAAAGGGGATACTTTTATGAAAAAATTTGCAGTCATTTGTATGTTATTTTGTTCATTGTTATTGGTTTTGTCCGGTTGTGGAAGCTCCGGGACAAGCGGAAGCGCCGATAAAAAAACGCTCCGTGTTGTGACAGACGCTGCATATTCGCCTATGGAATATATGGACAAGGATAAAGTAAGCGGATTTGATGTTGATTTTATTAGAGCGGCGGCAAAGGAAGCAGGTTATAAAGTCAAAGTTGAGCATGTCGGCTGGGATCCGATCTTTGAAGAAATTCGCCAAGGGCGAGCCGATATCGGAATATCTGCTATCTCCATCAATAAAAAACGAGAAAAGAAATATGATTTCTCTGTTCCCTATTTTATTTCCACCAACAAAATCCTTGTTCCTGACGGCAGCTCCATTAAAAGCGGCCAAGATTTGAAAGGCAAAAAAGTCGCCGTACAAGCGGGCACTACAGGACAATTCGTGACAGAAGATATTCTGGGCACCAATCACAAAGATATAAAGAAATTCGAAAATACGACGTTGGCTATTATGGAATTGACGAAGGAAGGTGCGGATGCGGTTGTTGCCGATAATGCGGTTATTGAAGAATACGCAAAGAAGCATCCGGATGAAAAGCTGAACGTTGTAGCTGATCCGTCATTCGATGGCGAGTTCTATGGCCTGCTATTCAAAAAAGGCAATAAAGACCTTAAGAAAAAGTTCGACAAGGCTATCAATACTCTTTATGAAAATGGGACATATGAAAAAATTTATAAGAAATGGCTTGGGACTGAGCCTGATATCGATACATTGAAACAGCAGCAAGAGAAGTGATAGGAACGTGCCCCTATTGAAGCAATCTGCATTCTATAGGCAAACCGGGAGGAAACAATATGAATTTTGATTTCACTATTATCGGCGAATATGCTCCTTTGCTTCTTAAAGGAACGCTTTATACATTAATGCTTTCAGCAATTGGAATCCTTATTGGGACTATTTTGGGGCTCTTGATCGGACTGGGCAAAATGATGAGGAATAAAATCCTGGCTTTCCCTTTTAAAGTATATGTGACCTTTTTCAGGGGAACGCCGCTGTTCGTACAAATCCTGATCATCCATTTTGGCGTAGTGCCTATGTTTTGGGGCAATACAAATAGTATAGCCGCAGCATTGATCGCCCTTTCCCTGAATTCGGCTGCCTATATTGCGGAAATTTTTCGGGGGGGCATTCAGTCCATTGATAAAGGGCAGATGGAAGGGGCTCGTTCTCTTGGCATGAATCATGTACAGGCCATGCGATATGTTATTCTTCCGCAAGCGATTAAACGGATTATTCCACCGATGGGGAATGAATTCATTGTACTGGTGAAGGAGTCCTCCATTGCCGCTGTCATTACAGCCCCTGAGCTGATGTATTGGTCGCGCAATATGCAAAGCCAGTATTTGGTGGTTTGGGAACCTTATCTGACAGCTGCGCTAATATACCTCATTATCACAATGACACTTAGCTACTTGCTGAGCCGCATAGAAAGAAGGCTTGATACACAATGATTAAGGTCGAAAAATTAAAAAAATCATTTGGCCATCATGAAGTGCTAAAGGATATTTCACTTACCATTGAGCCAAAAGAAGTTGTGGTCGTCATAGGGCCTTCCGGTTCGGGAAAGTCCACCTTCCTCCGGTGCATTAACCTTCTGGAAGAAATCACGGACGGGCATATTTACGTGGAAGGAAAGGACATCACCAATCCCAAAAGCAATGTCAATCAATTGCGGATGGATGTGGGTATGGTATTCCAACAATTCAATCTATTTCCGCATAAATCGGTTATTGAGAATATTATGCTGGCTCCGATGAAGGTTAAGAAAGTGGCAAAGGAGCAGGCAAGGGCAAAAGGGATGGAATTACTGCGCAAAGTAGGGCTTGAGTCAAAAGCGGATGCTTTTCCGGACTCTCTGTCAGGCGGGCAAAAGCAGCGTGTGGCCATTGCGCGTGCGCTAGCCATGGAGCCGAAGGTTATGCTTTTTGATGAACCGACATCCGCATTGGATCCAGAGATGGTAGGGGAAGTGCTTGAGGTAATGAAGCAATTGGCGTTGGATGGAATGACAATGGTCGTTGTCACGCATGAAATGGGCTTTGCAAGAGAAGTAGGAGATCGGGTCATTTTTATGGATGAAGGGTTTGTTGTGGAGGAGAACAAGCCGGTTGAATTATTTTCAAATCCGCAGCATGTTCGTACACAAGCATTTTTAAGCAAAATTTTATGAAAGAAAGCCGGCAAAAGTTTAGTTTGCCGGCTTTCTTGCGTAACGATGGGCTGTATATAGAGAAAGGGCATCCATTGGCTATCATTTTTTTAAAGAGCCAAGCATATGTATGTTGCAAAGGAGCTGGTTCTCAATGAAGCGTCGCTGGAGGTACCGCAGGCGGACTGGATTTGCACCGAGGGGACCGCTTGGATTTAAAAAAGTCCTGCTTATTTCCTTTATTCTCTTTCTGATTTTAAATTTCCTGACATTGTGGCTTGTCGATAAGTCCATAACCCCTATCATAAAGGATGTGGCTAAGACTGAAGTGAAGCGGATAGCCACACAGGCTATCATGGATTCCATTGCTGAAAATATCGAAAATCAGGCGAATCTCGATAAATTGATTGTTGAGGAAAAGAGGGATGGCATGGCCCCTACATACCGATTCGATTCAGAAATCTATACCACCTTCCTGACAAAGACCACTAAAGGAATTGAACAAAGGCTGGGGATTAAGAATGAAGATATATCCAAGCCGCAGGATTTTAAAGAGGTCGAAGCGAACCAACTTGATAATATTGTCTATTATATCCCGCTTGGCGTGGCGACACGCAATACAATCCTCAGTAATTTAGGGCCCAAAATTCCTGTCGAGCTGGCATTTACCCGTGATGTAAGACCGAAATTCAGGACAAAAATGACAAGCGGAGGCATTAATAACACGTTTTTGGAGGTATTTGTAGATTTCGAGGTCGATTTGAAAATTGTCATCCCTTTTGCTACTGAGGAGACTCCTATAAAGTTTGAGACAAGTCTTGGAGGGCGGTTCATCCCTGGAGAGGTGCCAAGTTATTATAGCAATGGGCAAAGCATTCCGGTTCCGATTCTTCAGGACGATGAAGCAAAGAAGAAAGGAAAGAAAGAAGATTGATTCTTTAGAAAAATATAGCGGATATGTGCCTTCCTATGTATAATAGGTAAAAAATAGCGGGAGGCGAATGTTTTATGATAGAAAAATTGACGCAGGAATCATATGGAATGGTTATGGAATATCTGAAGAAAAAGCCCGCTATCAATCTATTTATGATTGGAGACCTTGAAAATTTCGGTTTTGATCAAGACTTCCAGGAGTTTTGGGGAGATTTTACGGAAGATGGTATATTGAGGGGAGTGCTTCTTAGATATAAGGAGTCATTTATTCCTTACAGTGAAGGCGACCATGATGTAAAGGGATTTGCTGATATTATCAAACGATCCAAGAATACTTTTCTCTTTTCAGGAAGCGAAGAAGTGACAAGCCGTTATGAACCATTCCTGGAGAATCGATTGGGCAAGAAACAACAGACTTATTTTTGCGAATGCACGGAAGAGAGCTTCTTTTCACATGATGATGGAAAGATCTCCATTCGATCAGCAGACTGGGAGAAAATCGACAATGTTACTGAATTATTGGGGCGCATAGAAGAATTCCCGAGAAAGGACAATGCGTTTGAAGATAATCGGCATCGCATCGAAACAGGTACAGGGCGCACATATTATATTGAAGAGGATGGGCAGCCGGTATCGTCAGCATCAACTACAGCGGAGAATACCTGCTCTGCGATGGTAATGGCTGTCTGTACGGATAAACATGCAAGAGGCAAAGGATATGCGAGCAGGATTGTCAGTAGGCTAGTCCAGGATTTGCTGGCGGAGGGAAAAACATCTTGTTTATTTTACGATAATCCTGTTGCCGGAAAAATCTATAAAGAAATTGGTTTCAGGGATATCGGCTGTTGGGCGATGTACCGCTGAAACACGAAAACCACTGACGGAAGGTCGGTGGTTTTTGGGGTGTGCTCATAACTTAGATGAAGTTTTGTTCCTTCGTCAATTTTTGAAAAATAGATTTCAAGGAGCTATATGTTTCAATTCCTGAAAAATTCAGTCCTAATTGAATAGTTGTTTGTGCAACTTCAGGGCGTATACCGGTCAAAACAGTGTCAACGCCAATCATTTTAAGTGCATCTATCAATTGGAAAATTTGCTGGGCTACCATTGTATCCACCAAAACAACTCCAGATAAATCAATAATGAGTATATTGATTTGTGCATCGACACTCTGCTGCAAAGTGGTATCAATCAATGTTTTGGCCCGTTCGGTATCGATATCGCCAATAATCGGAAGTAAGCCGACTTGGTCTGTCAAGGCAATGACGGGAGCGCTCAATTCTTTGATCAGTGAGGCTTGGCTCGCTAAACGATCCGTCAATAGATTCATGTAGTGGAAAGAAAAGCTTTCTAAAGAATAATCCAATGCTTTATTCAATATCTCATTCCAGGCGAATAATTCTTCCAGTTCAATAAAGTCTCTGTTTTCTTTTGTGTAGGTTAACACATAGTCCATCATAACTTTACGGAAAATCTGATTGCTTTTGATGACTTCTGTCAAAGTCGTAGTGGACTCAATCCGATCTGCGGCTGTTTTCGATGTCCATTCTGAAATGGTCTGTTTCAGGGCCTCTTCAGATTGGGTGAGACCGGCAGCAATCAGAATCAAATAGTTTTCTGTCTGTTGTTTTATTTTTAGTTGGACTTGTTGAGGGGCATCCGGCGAATAATGTGAACCCGCTTTGGATGTCTGGGCCTCGTGCCATTTTTGGGCAAATGCCTTGGCATTTTGATTCAAGTATTGCTGCAGCGCAAGTGTCTGTTGCTTCATAAAATTCCTCATCTCCCTCTATATTTCATATTGTTCATTATATTTAAATCAATGTCAATTTTCATATAAAACAAAAATACTTTCTAGAAATACATTTGTTCATACAGGGAGGAAAAAAGGTTGCAAGTTTTGTTCCGAAAGTTCATAATAGTATAAAATTAATTCATGCAATTATACAAATGGGAGTTGTCGGAATGAAAGTCGTAAAATTTGGTGGATCATCTCTTTCATCGGGTGAACAGTTAAAAAAAGTATATCAGATTGTAACGAGTGACTCTGAAAGAAAAGTTGTAGTAGTATCGGCACCCGGAAAACGGTCGCCGGAAGATATAAAGGTAACGGATCTGTTGATCAAGTGCGGCGATAGCATTTTGCAAGGAAGAAACTGCGACAACGAAAAAGAAGCCCTATTGGAGCGGTATGCAAGCATTGCAAGGGAGCTTGAGCTTCCTGAATCTGTCATGGAGGAAATAAGTGAAACGATCCACACCGTATTGTCCGGTGATCAGACAGATTCTGAAAAATACATGGATACTGTTAAGGCGAGCGGTGAGGATAATCACGCCAAGCTGATTGCCGCCTATTTCCAAAGCATGGGGACGGATGCGCATTATGTAAATCCAAAGGATGCCGGACTGTATGTGAGCGATGAGCCCGGAAATGCCCAGGTGCTTCCTGAGTCTTACGCAAGATTAATGGAACTTCGCGAGAAAGAGGGCATCATCATTTTTCCTGGATTTTTCGGATACACATTGGAAGGGAAAATAGCTACTTTTTCAAGGAGCGGTTCTGATATCACTGGAAGCATCTTGGCCAATGGGACAAAAGCGAGCGTATATGAAAATTTTACCGATGTCGATGCAGTTTATTCCGTTAATCCGACGATTGTGCCCCGCCCTAAGGAAATTAAAGAATTGACCTACCGCGAGATGAGGGAATTGTCCTATGCAGGATTTTCCGTTTTCCATGATGAAGCATTGATTCCGGCTTTCCGTGCGGGCATCCCTGTGAATGTCAAAAATACGAATAATCCAACTGCACCCGGAACACTGATTGTCAACGATCGGGAAAATGCTAATGGTCCTGTTATCGGCATCGCTTCAGATAAGGGGTTCTGCAGTATTTATATCAGTAAGTACTTAATGAATAGGGAGCTCGGATTTGGGCGCAGACTGCTTCAAATTTTGGAGGAACAAGGCATTTCCTATGAACATGTACCGTCAGGAATCGATGACATTACAGTTATTATCCGTGAAAATCAAATGAACGAGAAGGATGAGTCATTGATTGTCCGACGGATTTATGAAGAATTGAATGCAGACAAGGTTGAGGTACAGCATGGACTTTCCATGTTAATGATTGTTGGCGAAGGTATGCGCCATAATGTAGGGACTACAGCAAAGGCTTCGAAGGCATTGGCTGAAGCGGGCGTAAATATCGAAATGATTAACCAAGGCTCTTCGGAAGTCAGCATGATGTTTGGCATAAAAGCAGAAAATGAGCATCGGGCTGTTCAGGCGCTATATAATGAATTCTTTGTAGGGGTGCCTGTATTATAATGCAAAAAGGAGAATCCATGTTGATTCTCCTTTTTGCATAGTTACTATTCCTTGCCTTTTATAAGATGGGGGTCAGCAAGCGGGAAATTGATTCTTTAAATCGGATAATGAATGGGCGCTGATTATAATCATCCAGCGTCAATTGCTTTGATAACGTTAAGTCATAGGTAAAGGATTCAGCCAATTGCTTGGATAAATGGGAGCTGTAGATAAAAGCGTTCACTTCAAAATTCAAGCGGAAGCTCCTGACGTCGATATTAGCTGTACCGACTGAGCATACCTCTTCGTCGACTACGATTGTTTTTGCGTGGATAAATCCATTTTCATAAATATAGACTTTTGCCCCCGTTTTCAATAACTCTCCGATATGCGACATTGTAGCCCAATAGACAAACATATGGTCAGGCTTATTAGGAATCATAATTTTGACATCTTTGCCCGCCAAGGAGGCAATCCGAAGCGCTTCGAATAAGCTTTGGTCAGGAATGAAATAGGGCGTCTGGATCAAGATGGACGATTTTGCTGATAGGATCAGTTTTATATAGCCTTGTTTTATCGACTCCCACTCAGAATCTGGTCCGCTGGAGACAATCTGGATGCCGGTATGCCCTTTTTTTGTATTAGGAGGGAATAAATTCGGGCTGTATTCAATATCATGCCGGTGTGAAGCTAAATTCCAATCCAGGATGAAGCGCGTCTGCATTTCATAAACGGCACTCCCTGTAATGCGCAAATGGGTGTCCCTCCAGTAACCGAATTTCGTGTTCAACCCTAAGTATTCGTCGCCGATATTAAAGCCGCCTACATAACCTACAGAACCGTCGATGATGACAAGCTTGCGATGGTTCCTGTAATTGAGCCGCAGGTTGATTAGATGAAGCTTGGAAGGAAAGAATACTTCCACCTCTCCGCCTGCAGCAATTAGTTCCTTGAATGCTTTCTTGGATAGCCCCCTGGAGCCCAATTCGTCATATAAGACCCTTACCTTAACGCCTTCCAGCGCCTTTTTGGTCAACTCAGCAATCACTTCGCGCCCCAGATGGTCATTCTTAATAATGTAGTATTGCATATGTATATATTGTTTAGCTTTTTGAATATCCTTGATTAAGTTTGAGAACTTTTCCTGCCCATCGGTAAAGATGGTCACATCATTATCCAAAGAAAGCAAGGAATTGCTATTGATTAAATTCATATAAATCAAGTCTTTATGCTCTTTGGATGAACAGTTATGGAGAGGGAATGTAGATGCTTGGATTTCTTTGACCTGTTCCAGCACCATCGCTTTTTTTTCTTTCTTTTGGGGCCCATCCCAATGGAACATATGCTTTCGGCTTAAATTTTGGCCGAAAAGAAGATAAAGAAAGAATCCCAGAAAGGGAATAAAAAATAAAACAAGCAGCCAAGCCCACGTGGATGTGGCATCTCTCCGCTCCCTGAAGATAACAAAAATCGCCAATAAAATATTCAAAACCAAAATTCCATTAATCGTAATACTCAATATGCTCATGTTGTTTGTCCTCTTTCAAATAGTAGTCCCCTGAATGTGCTCTTATAATACGTTTTAACGAACCCGTTTGTTTCACTTGTTTGCCGTGCAGAAAAACGAGAGTAATTATTCGGAAAAATTAACAAAAAATAGTAAGATAAGAATAAGTTTTTTGTTCGTGAATCGAAATACATATGCAACCAAGGAGAGGGTGTTTGTGAAAGGTGTATGGAGCTTCAGTGCCCCCTACAAAATCTCCGTTAGCATTGCTTTCTTTTTTATGATAGCAGAATTAGCGGTCGAATTGGTACAACCACTATTAATGGGAAAAATAATCAATGAAGGAATTATGGCAAAGGATCTGGGCATCGTTGCTGTATGGGGCGGTGTGATTTTGATTCTATCTTTGTTAGGTTTTTTATCAGGAATTCTGAATACATTCTATGCATCCCATGTAAGCCAGAGTTTCGGGGCAGATATGCGGAAGGAGCTGTTCGGAAGGATGCAATCCTTCTCCTATTCCCAGTTTTCATTATTTGCAAGCGGTACATTAATGACCAGGTTGACGAATGATGTCCAACAAATGCAAAATACCATGTTTATGATGCTGCGGATTATGGCGAGAGCTCCGCTATTGATTATAGGCGGGATGATTATGTCTTTCATCGTCCATCCCTCGCTGGCCGTTTATTTAGCCATTTCTGTTCCATGTTTATTTCTTCTTTTGCTTTTTTTTATGAAAAAGGGAGGAAGGATGTTCAAAACTGTCCAGAAAAAACTTGACCATGTCAACAATGTCATGGGCGAAAACCTGGCAGGAATGAAATTGATCCGTGCTTTTTTGCGGAGAAGAGTAGAGGTTAGGCGTTTTGAAGAGGTAAGTGAAGAGTTACGGAAAAAGACAGCCGCGGTCCTTCAATTCATGGAAATATCAGCCCCTCTTTTATTATTTCTAATGAATGGTGTCATCCTCTGCATTTTATGGTTCGGCAACAAAGAAGTAAAAGCGGGAGGTGCTGATGTGGGAGAAGTAGTGGCAGTGGTCAATTATGCTACAAGAATTACATCATCGCTATCTATGCTTTCCTTTATTATCATGGCCTTTTCCCGATCCAGGGCGTCGGCAGAACGGTTGAATGAGATATTGTGGACTTCGCCTGAAATGGGCGATCAAGGAGCATTGGATACACCCGTGCGAATACGGGGCGATATAGCCTTCCGGAACGTCTATTTTGCATATGAAGGCCAGCGTGTGCCGGCACTAGAAGATATTTCATTCACCTTGGAAGCTGGTAAGACAATGGCTATTCTTGGGTCGACCGGAGCAGGGAAATCCTCTTTGGCTAATTTGATACCGAGGCTGTACGATCCTGTGGCCGGTACGGTCTTAATAGATGGAATTGATCTTAGGGAGTACGATCAGTATCAATTGCGGCGGCACATAGGCCTTGTTCCCCAGGAGTCCCTTTTGTTTACAGGTTCTGTAGAGGATAATATCCGTTGGGGGAGAAGGGATGCAACTAATAAGGAAATCCGGCAAGTGTGCAAGGATGCCCAAATTGAACAAACAATCCAAAAGCTTCCCTCCCAATTCGACACATTAATTGGACAAAAAGGCGTCAATTTATCGGGAGGGCAAAGGCAGCGCTTATCCATAGCACGTGCTCTGATCAGGAAACCTAGTATATTGCTGTTGGATGATAGTACAAGTGCGCTGGATGCCAAAACAGAATTGAACTTACTGACCGCCTTGAAGGGATATGAGGCGACGAAGCTAATGGTTACCCAAAAGATATCGACCGCTATCCATGCCGATATTATTATGATTCTGCAAGATGGAAGGATCGCTGCATTGGGATCTCATCAAAAATTGCTGGATACATCACAGCTTTATCGGGACATTATTGATTCACAGGGAGGGGGAAGGAGGGCAATGCATGTGGAAAAAACAAATAAGTGACCCTTTTCATTACGAAAAAGTAATTGATCACCATGAACTTAAGAAAAAGTATGTTAAGAAAAAATCACGAGCGAATGACACAAAGGATACCATTATGAGGATATGGAAGATGCTGACTGAGCAAAAGGCAATGTTTTATTTTGTTCTGTTCCTTGTACTGGTAAGTTCGATTCTTTCCCTAGCCGGGCCTGTCCTGATCGGTAAAATGATAGATGATCATATCGTAGCACGCAGTACATCCGGCCTTTCTGCGGCATTGCTGGCATTGTTGGCTATTTATGCTCTGTACTCTCTGTCCCAGTGGCTCCAGAATATTTTAATGATTAGCATCGCCCAAAAGACAGTGGTGCGGCTCCGTGCGCTGCTATTTTCCCATTTTCATAAGCTTCCCATTTCCTTTTTCGACAAGAGGCAGCATGGGGAGCTTATGAGCCGAGTGACAAATGATATTGAAAATGTCAGTTCTACTCTCAATAGTTCTGTTATTCAATTGCTTTCAAGTACATTAACGATCATCGGTACGGTGACTGTTATGGTTTATTTAAGCCCGTTGCTCGCACTATGTATGTTTCTGATTGTCCCGGTTATGTTCGGCGGCATGAAATGGATCACAAATCGGACAGGAAAACTGTTTCAGCTCCAGCAAAAAAATCTTGGTGAATTGAATGGGGTTATTGAAGAAAGTATTTCTGGCCAAAGAATCATTAAAGCCTTTTCGCAAGAACAGGAGATAGAGAATCTATTCACAGATAAAGTAGAAAACCTGCGCAAGTCAGGTTTTTGGGCTCAAACGTATTCCGGGCTCATTCCAAAAGTGATGAATACGCTAAACAATATTTCATTTGCGATAATCGCTGGAATAGGCGGGATTTTTGCTTTAAAAGGATGGATTTCAATTGGGGGAATTGTCGTCTTTATTGAATTCTCGCGCCAATTCACTAGGCCGTTGAATGACCTGGCGAATCAATTCAATACGCTTCTTTCAGCAGTTGCCGGTGCGGAGAGAGTATTTGAAATTCTGGATACGGGAGAGGAATCCCATGACGAAGAAGATAAAAAGAGGTTGCCTGCTATTAAGGGAGATGTTGTTTTTGACCATGTATCCTTTTCTTATGAAGGGGGCGGAAAAACGATAAATGATATCAGTTTCCACGCCAAATCAGGGGAAATGGTTGCGTTTGTCGGTCCGACGGGAGCCGGTAAAACAACGATTGTCAATATCCTTTCGCGCTTTTATGATTTTGATGAGGGTTCCATAACTATAGATGGATTTGAGATAACGGATTATACACGGGAGAGTGTGAGGGAACATATGGGGTTTGTGCTTCAGGAATCTTTTCTATTCCAGGGGACAATCCGTGAAAATCTCCGTTACGGCCGTTTGGATGCAGGTGATGAAGAAATTATCAGAGCGGCAAAAGCGGCCAATGCCCATTCGTTCATTGAACGGTTGCCAGATGGATATGATACGGTTCTCCAAGACGGAGGGAATGATCTTAGCCATGGACAAAAGCAATTATTGGCAATCGCGAGGGCAGTATTGGCAGACCCAGTCATATTGATATTGGATGAAGCGACCAGCTCAATCGATACTATCACAGAATTGCATATCCAGCAGGCTCTTAAGGAACTGATGAAGGACCGGACTAGTTTTGTAATTGCCCACCGATTGAATACGGTTAGGGAAGCCGACCGCATTGTAGTATTGCAGGATGGGGAAATCATTGAAACAGGAACGCACAACCAACTGATGGGGGAAAAGGGCTTTTATGCACAGCTGGTCCAAGCGGGCTTGGAAAATGAATGAATATCAATGGAATGTAAAAAATCCAGACTTGCCAAGCAGGGAGTCTGGATTTTTTTATGGTTTTTGATTTTAAACAGGCGCCCTCCGCTTTTCGATTGTCCAGCTGCGGACGCCAGCCCCTCGAGGTCTTAAGTCAAGAATAGTCAAAGGCAAAAACGAGCCTATGAGCAATTCTCGCCTTAAGCTTGTCGGGGCTAAACAGGCGCCCTCCGCTTTTCTAGTTGTCCAGGCTGCGGAACCCAGCGGTTAGCAAACTTCGCTTTTTACTCTACGATAAGTCAACATCCATTCACTATGTTCATGGTGTTTCCTTTATCTTGAGGAAAAAAGCTCCAGTTTGTACACCGCTAATCGGTTTCCTCCGCTTTTCTTTGTTACTCAATGGAGTCGTATAGTTTTTTCATGGCTTGTTCGTCCATTGGGCCGACTATTTTTTGGACGATTTTTCCTTTGCGGTCAATCAGATAGCTTGTTGGAATCGTATAGGCTTGATAGATTTGCCCTAATGATCCATTATCATCCATGAGGATCGGAAATGTAATTTTATTGGTTTCGATAAAGGATTGAACGTCTGCTTCCTGTTTTTCTAAGCTTGTTAGATTGACAGACACCAATGCCTCATCCTTAGTCATTTTTTCTTTATAGTAATTTTCCATGTGAGGCATTTCTGCTTTGCATGGAGGGCACCAGGAAGCCCAAAGGTTGAGGATGACTTTTTTGCCCCGGTATGAGGAAAGTTTCTCCACCTGATGGTCTAATGTCCGTCTTTCAAAATCGGGGGCAGTCGCTCCTTGATCGACGCTCGGGCCTTTCAAGCTTGGCTTTGTGCCTGTCGATACGGCTTCCTCTTTCGTTCCTCCGGCCTTCTCCTTTTCATTGGTTCCTGAAAAAGAGGGATTCCATATATTAATGACTACAATAATGATGGCAATCACTAAAATGGCAGCTGTAATGATATGTTTCTTTTTCACTCTTTCAATTCCTCCTTACTCAGTGACTTGAGAAATAGAAGCAAGATGCCAAGCGATAGAATAAGAGCCCGGTGAATGGATAGCAGCTCATCAAATAGACTGACAATCAATGCTTCGATCAATAGGATTAATATAAATAGTTGGTCAGAATTTATTGGACTGTATGCAGTCCTTTTTTTAATAAGCCAAAATGACCCCGCGAGCAACAGCAGATTACATACGGTCGCAACCCAGTTGCCTTGGAGGGCATTTACAAATGTCTCATATGAAATGAAATAGTACAGATAGGCTATCAGCATTTCATGGGTCAGGTGCTTGTGTTTTTTTGATTGGAAAGCAATATATAATCCGATTCCAAAGAAAGCAATGATTTCTCCTTTTGTCCCCCCGGTAAAGTAAAGGATCCCCAGTGGAGCATCCAAGAAGATAGAAAAATTGAATGCGATATAAGTTGCCTTCATAATAATGATAAATAGAAAAAAACTGTTCCAATACCAATCGCCGATGCTTCTTTTCTCGGAAAGGCGGTAGAGGATACTTCCGGAAAATAGCGCCAGGAAGAAAGCAATTATGCTTGCTTGTACAGTGAAAGAACCTATACTTATATAGCTCAATTCGGCTCGCTCCGGAATTGGATGGTAAATGAAATGTCTATGCTGCTGACAACTGATTGGATCATCCCGCAATTTTTAATCACCAAATGCGCCAATTGTTCTCTTTGTTGTTCAGTCATAGCCTTATTGGATATGACTTCGGCTTCAAACGCCAATTGTTCAATTCTGTTCGCTTCGTCCGGATTTCTGGCAGATGTGACTTCTACATTAATTTTGTCAAATGATATCCGTTTTTTTGTTAGCAATCTCGCAAGTAAAGAGCTGCTGCATCCTGTTAAAGAGGAGACAAAAAGCTCGAATGGCAGATATCCGTTTTCGGCATTGGTTGAGATGGTTATATCATCGAATTTCAATTTTGAATTTACTTTTTCATTTTGATAGGTGAATTTCATGTAAGTTCCTTCTTTCTAAATTCTTTCAGTTGGGCGATTAATTAAAAAGGCTATAGGCTGATAGCCAGCCGCTGATTTTTTGCATTTGGCCTGTCAGAACAAGAAATCCCAGTATGATCATAATGGTACCGTTTATGATGGATAAAGTTCCAAGATAACGATTTATTTTTTTTACTATTTTCAATGAATAAGAAACAGCCACTGAAATAATCAAAAAGGGAATCGCCATACCTACTGAATACGAAATCAATAAGTAGATTCCGTGTGCGACCGTTGCGGAAGAACTGGCAAGCAATAATATGGATGACAGTGCAAGGCCGACACAGGGAGTCCATCCTGTGGCAAATGCCATACCGAGTAATACAGAACTGAAGATGTTCTTTGTTTTTCTTTCAGAGCTGAATCCCTTTGTTTTATTCAAAATAGACATGTTCAATAGTCCTACCATCTGTAAACCAAAGATAATTATTAACAGTCCGGCAATTTGCATAATAATTACCCGGTAGTCCAAAAACAGCTTACCGAGAAAGGTAGCGGAAGCACCCATTATAATAAATATAAGGCTGAAGCCGCCGATAAACCCTAGTGAACGGGTATAAAGTGTCCGCCGGTTAACCTGGACTTTTGCTTGTTCGATTTTCCCGCCGGTCAAGTGTGTGATATAAGCGGGGAGCAGTGGAAATACACATGGAGAAAAAAAGGATAGTAAGCCTGCTGTTAAGGCAAATACGACACCTATATCTGACATTGACAACACCTCCTATGTAGAATTGTCTCTTTACAGTATTAAGATTATATTAAGGAAATACATAAACCATAATAAAATACGGTTATGGGTATATAAATATAAGTATAAAGCAAAGAACTTTTTTTTCAATGATGCTGATTGATCCCCCGAAGCGAACCGAGGGGCATTAAAAAAGCCTGCTGTCGAGGGACAGCAGGCTTTTTGGAAGGGTGCTGATGATCCTTCCGGTATGAACAGATTATTCGAGGCCCGATCCATGATGCATTTCAAGCGGAATGTAAGCCAAAGATTGCGAAAGCAGGCCAAAGCTTACCCTTTTCCTATTACAGTGCATGAATGTATGGAGCCCTTTTGATATAGAGTTAACGGTTTCTTTTATTTTCATTTTATACATGTACATTTGATTATTTGTAGGTTCATTTCAGTTGAAAGACTATTGCCTAAACAACGTAAGCCCTACCTCTCTTACGTCCCCACGGCTCCGAAGCCGATCCGGCGTGAATAGGATAGTAACAACTGATATTTGACTTTTTAATGTCCTCGATATCAAAGTTGATGCCTCCAGTAACAAATAATTTATAGTTAATCTGTAACAGCACATTATCCATTTACCCATTGAAATAGATGTTAAACAAATCGAAAAATTGTCTAATTATTCATACAATGTTTACAATATCAAGGGAATCGCTGCATGGAAGATGTTAAGATGGTATTAACAAAGGAATTCCTGCGATATGCAGAAGTATTGGTATTTCTTTGGATTAAACAAAGAAAAATGGGTGGGTGAATGTGTTGAATATCATGACCATTATTGAAATGGATCATTCTGAAGTAGAGCACATACTAGATGCATCTTTTGTATTTGTAGATGAAACCGTATACAAGAATGTAATCCGCACTTGTGTCGACGGCTTTATTTGCAATAAGACAAAAGAGCCAATCGAGACAGATGATGCCATGGAACAGCTATTTCTAAGGTTAAAGGCAAATCGCATTATTCCAGAAGCGGTGCAAGATTTTTCTTATGAACTTACATCTTGCGAAAGAATTGAATCATATAGGGATGACATGGAACATAACCCAAAAACTTTATCAATTTCTTTCACGGAAATTAAATAATAACACAAAAAAAGATGCTATGCAAGTAAATGCGTAGCATCTTTTTTATGCTAGTATGCTTTTTTTATAGTGCGGTCGACCGCGATGCCGATCGCCACCCCAACAATAGCAGGCAAAAACCAGCCTACTTGCTGTTCATACAAAGGAATATCAGCTAAAAGTCCAGTTAAGGATTTATTTAAAAGGGTATTATTTAATGTATCCAATATACTGTAAATCGCAGTAAATGAAATAGAAAGGATATAGACAATTCTACTGCTTTGGATCCATGAATCCGCCAATGCAAGCAAAATTAAAACGACGGCAATCGGATAAATCAATCCAAGGACAGGTACTGAAAAGGATAGAATGGCATTTAATCCTAGATTTGCCAGAATTGCGCTTATCAATGTTGTAAGCAGCGCCCACTTTTTATAACTCCATTTCTTCTTGAATACAACTGAAAAGTATTCACTGCAGGAAATGACAAGTCCAATTGAAACGCATAGGCAGGCAATCGTGAAAATGATCGCGAGTAGGATTGTCCCAGCTTGGCCGAATAATTGCTGCATAACTTGCGATAGGACTGTGGCCCCGTTATCTGCTTGCCCATGCATCAATCCGCTAGAGGCCCCGAGGAAGCCCAAAATGATATAGATAGCCGCAAGAAGCGCTCCTGCTCCAAGGCCTGCAACCATCATGGACAAAGATAGGCTCTTTTTATCTGTTATGCCCTGTGTATAGATCGTGTTGGCAATTACTATCCCAAAAACGAGGGAAGCCAATAAATCCATTGTCATATACCCATCCAAAAAACCTTTGAAGAATGTATTTTCCTGATAAGCGGCAGCTGTTTCGGCTGTTCCGCCTAAAGGAGTCAAAATGCTTTTAATTAAAATAATAGCAAGCAAGATCAGTAATGAAGGTGTCAACACCTTGCCGAATAAATCAATCAACTTATTGGGAGAGAGACTGAACCAAAGAACCAGCCCGAAAAAGATCAAGGAATATATGATTAAAGGGATGGTATCGCTGGTTGAGTGCTGTAAAAATGGTTTAAGGCCCATTTCAAATGAAACGGTCGCTGCTCTTGGTATCGCCATAAGCGGTCCGATTGAAATATAAATGAGTAAAGGAAAGATAAAGGCAAACCCCGGCGATACTCGTTGTCCGAGTGTATTCAAGTTGCCGATTTTAGCCACTGCAATGACGCCCAAGATAGGCAGGCCGACGGCTGAAATAATGAATCCAGCCATACTGATGAATGTATCAGATCCTGAAGCCCGTCCTAAAAAGGCGGGGAAAATGAGATTGCCTGCTCCAAAGAACATGGAAAACAGCATAAAGCTTATGAATAAAAGTTGTTTTTTCGATAAAAACTGCATGAATGATGTCCTCTCTAACAATGTTGTCTGTAGAAGTATACCAATTGTTTTTCCCATTCGCTATATGTATCTGAAAACGTTCTTCCTCTTATACTTAAATAATAATGGGTTTTATTGCTAAAAGAAAATAGATTTGCAAACATGAGATGAAAAACGTTTTTTCAAACATTATAAAAGTGTTTTTAGAAAAAAAGAGTTATTTTTGTTTTCAAAAATGTTCTTTCTTGTTATTCTAAAAATATATTATTATCAGAAATTTTTGTTAATAATATTGATTAAACGAATAAAGGGGGAACTCAGTTGGATTATGGGGTTATTTTTTCAATTGCAGTATACATGGGGGGCATGCTGCTTTTAGGTTACTTCGCTTATAAGAAGACAAGCAATTTGTCTGATTATATGCTAGGGGGTCGTGGGCTTGGCCCGGTTGTAACAGCCTTGAGCGCTGGTGCGTCAGATATGAGTGGTTGGCTATTAATGGGGCTTCCGGGTTCTATGTATGTAAGCGGTCTCAGCGCGGGGTGGATTGTGGTCGGATTATGTACAGGCGCCTACCTGAATTGGCTGTATGTGGCACCAAGATTGCGGACATATACCGAAATTGCTCAAAACTCCATTACAGTTCCGGATTTTCTTGAGAATCGGTTTCATGATTCATCCAGAATATTACGGATTACGTCTGCTATTGTTATTATTGTCTTCTTTACTTTTTATACCTCATCCGGAATGGTAGCCGGAGGAAAACTATTCAAAACCGCATTTGATATGAATTATACTGCTGGTATCTTAATTTCTGCATCTGTTGTTATTCTTTATACTTTGTTCGGAGGATTTTTGGCTGTCAGCTGGACAGACACTGTTCAAGGGCTCATCATGTTCTTGGCATTGATTATCGTGCCGATTGTCACTATCTCGAATATTGGCAGCACATCGATAACATTCCAGGAAATCCGCAATATAGATCCAACCCTTTTGAAGGCTTTTGAGGGTACAACTGCTATCGGCATTATTTCCTTGCTGGCCTGGGGCCTTGGGTATTTCGGACAGCCGCATATTATCGTCCGTTTTATGGCAATTACATCGGTCAGGGAGATCAGAAAGGCAAGAAGAGTAGGGATGGGATGGATGGTCTTTTCCATCGTTGGAGCGATGTTCACAGGTCTGGTTGGGATTGCCTATTTCAAGATCACGAATCAAAGCTTATCCAACCCTGAAACAGTGTTCATTGTTTTAGGTGAACAATTATTCCCGTCAATTGTAACCGGTTTCTTGCTTGCGGCCATATTGGCGGCTGTCATGAGTACCATTTCTTCACAGCTATTGGTGACATCAAGCGCATTGACAAAAGATATTTATAAAACGTTTTTGCGTAAAGAGGCCTCCGACCGCGAGCAGGTGCTTGTAGGGCGTTTGACCGTATTGGCGGTCGCAGTTATCGCATTGGTTATGGCGTTAAATCCGAGTGAAACCATTCTAAATTTGGTCGGATATGCATGGGCCGGCTTTGGTGCCGCCTTCGGCCCAGTTATCCTGTTCAGCCTTTATTGGAAACGGATGACTAAATGGGGAGCATTTTTCGGAATAATCGCAGGTGCCGTGACTGTTATTGTATGGGAAATGATTGAAGCATTCGATGCTGTCTATGAGATAATTCCAGGCTTTATCGTATGTTCGATCGTCCTTATTGTTGTAAGCGTGCTGACTGCAAAGCCTTCGGTGAAAGTAGAAGAAGAATTTGCAGAAGCGGTTCGGCAGACAAAATATGAAAAGAAACTGGATGAAGCTATTACCCATAGCAAATAAATGATTGTAAGCGGCGTGTACGGGCTGGACCCAGTGCACGCCGCTTTTGTTTAGCATGGGCCGGTTGTATTCAAAGCCTGTATTCATATGGTATGATGGACGGATGCAAAGGGCGGATAAAACAGAAATGCAATTTTTCGCCTTTGGATTGAATTTGTCCGTGAATTAGTTGAAAATATAGGCAAAGCTATACACAACAATGTTTAGTAGAAGTTAAGGAGATTAAAACTATGTCAAACACTTCATTTATACAAGAATGTCCTGCGTTTCTTCAGGAAGCGTGGAAGAAAGAAGGATTTTCAAAAGCAACCCTTATTCAGGAACAAGCTTTTCCTGCGATTATGTCAGGAGATGACTTGATTGCCCAATCCCCGACAGGGACCGGGAAAACCCTTGCTTATTTGCTGCCCCTGCTTGCAAAAGTGAATAAAGATTCGGCCCATGTCCAAAGTGTCATTCTTGCGTCATCCCGCGAATTGGTGATGCAGATCCATACGGAATTGGTTAAATGGAGCGCAGGGAGCGGCATCCGCAGTGCTTCCTTCATCGGAGGGGCCAATACGAAACGCCAATTGGAGAAGCTAAAGAAAAAACCGCAGATCATTGTCGGCACACCGGGAAAAATTCAGGAGCTGATGATGCAAAAGAAACTTAAAATGCATGAAGTTAAAACGATTGTCCTGGATGAGGGGGATACATTAATCGTACCGGAGCACTTTGATACAGTAGCTGCCATTATCAAAAGTACGATGAAAGACCAACGCCAAGTCCTATTGTTCTCTGCTACCGTTACACCGGAAATTAAAGGCCAGCTTTCTGAATTTATGGAGAACCCAGCGACGATATCCATTCAAAAGGATGAAAACTTCGCCGGAAAGGTCGACCATATTTATTTTATTTGTGAAAAACGCGATAAGCCGTTCATATTGGAAAAAATCTCACGTTTGCCGGATACTAAATCGCTTGTATTTATGAAGGATATCGGAGAAATGGATGTCCTTGCTGAAAAATGGAAGTATAAAGATCTTCATGTGGCGGTCCTTCATGCAGAAACAACAAAAACAGAACGCGAGAAAGCCATTAAAGGTTTCCGCAAAGGGGATTTTCCGATGCTTTTGTCGACAGATGTTGCCGCCAGAGGTTTGGATATCAAAGGGTTGTCAACAGTCGTCCATTTTGATGTCCCAAGAACATTGGATCAATACACTCACCGTTCTGGCAGAACCGGGAGAGCGGGGAATGACGGTACTGTGATCAGCATCATTACTGCATCGGAAGAAAAAGAATTGAAGCAATTGGCCCGTAAGTTAGGGATAGAAGTACAGAAAAAAGAATTCTTCCAAGGGCGCATTGTTGATGAACGGCCTGTCTATAAAGGGTCTGCACCAAAGAAGAGGCCTGCCAAAAATAAAAAATAAGAGGGACCTATACACCGCTTTCTAGTGAAGTGGTGTATTTTTTTCTTTTTCTTTATGCCACGGAAAAATGGCTGAAAAACCTACAAGGACGGAAGCAATGATCGAAATTTGCGTCTCAAGGCTTATAAAGGCAAATGGAAGGGCCCACGCAGTTGACTTTAGAGCTAAAAAGGGAAGCAGTGAGAAGTAGGCGGATGGCAGGAAGAGAACCAGAAATGGGAGGAGCTTGATTCTCCAACGCCCTTGTTTATTGAATTGTTCTGATAAGGTTAATAGCCCAAGAATCATTCCTGTAGGAATATGCCATAAATGGTGGAGAAGTGGGTAGGCAGGTATGGTAAGAGTATCGTTTGCTATCTTTCTATAAATCTGCAGATAATGCTGGTCGGCAATCGTTGCTATTAAGATATAAAGAAAAAGAATAAGAAGAGTTATATATGTTCTGTTCCATTTCATCTAAATCGCCTCTCTTAATGGTTTTTTAAGGATATTATACTAAATAATTACATTTTATGTGCGTTTATCATACAATAGAAGATGGAAAGTGAACGACAAAGGAGATACGTACATGGATAAAAAATTCAAACATTTTGAAACCGCTATCATTCATCATGGTTATGATTCTAAACAGCATGCTGGGAGTTTATCAGTCCCCCTATATCAAACATCGACTTTTACTTTTGACAGTGCCGAACAAGGTGAACAGCGCTTTGCGGGCGTAACGGAAGGATACATTTATTCAAGGCTTGGAAATCCGACCGTTAAAGCGCTCGAAGAAAAAATGGCCATCCTTGAAGGAGGGGAAGCGGCCCTCGCCTTTGGATCCGGAATGGCAGCTGTTTCCGCCATCCTTTTATCTCTTACGAAGGCAGGCGACCATATCATATGCTCGCAAGGCTTGTACGGATGTACATTCGGCCTGCTGCAATTGATGGAAGAGAAATATAATATCCGCCATTCGTTCAGCTGGCTATCCAGCGAGGAAGAACTTCGAAGCATGATTACTCCAGAGACGAGCTGCATTTATATTGAAACCCCGATTAACCCTACAATGAAAATGATTGATTTGGCATTAGTGGCAGCTGTGGCCAGAGAGTTTGGGATACCGGTTGTTGTGGACAATACATTTTCGACGCCGTATTTACAGAAGCCGTTGGAACTGGGCTGTGATATTGTCCTGCACAGCGCTACCAAATATATAGGAGGGCATGGAGATGTGGTGGCAGGTGTAGCAGTAGGGAAACGTGAAATGATGGAGCATATAAGAGGCACTACTCAAAAGGATATAGGCGGAATCATTTCTCCTTTCGACGCGTGGCTTTTGATTCGTGGTTTAAAGACATTGCCGGTCAGAATGGACCGCCACTGTGAAAATGCCGATAAAATATTCCACTTGTTGAAAATACATCCGAATGTAGAGCATATCTATTATCCCGGTGATGAAGACCATCCGGATTTTTCTATAACAAAGAAGCAAATGCGTAAAGGAGGCGGCTTGATTTCCTTTGAAATAAAGGGAAGCAAGCAGGATGCACAACGTTTCTTGAATGCGTTGCGATTAATAAAGCTTGCAGTTAGTCTGGGAGATACCGAAACACTGATTCAGCATCCTGCTACTATGACCCATTCAGTCGTGCCGAAAGATAACAGAATAGAAATGGGGATTAGCGATCAGCTTATTCGCCTATCGGTAGGCTTGGAGGCATGGGAGGACATTTGGGATGATTTGAAGCAGGCATTGGATTCACTGTCGTCATAAGAACAAGCGGCCCTTTGGAGGAGCCGCTTGTTCTTATGGCCATTTTGCAGATTCATTATCTTGTTTGGCTTTTTCACTATAAACGACATTGTCTTCCAATGATTGTTTATCCAAAAGTATATATTCTGCATAATGAATATTATTATGAGTTGCATAATCGAACCGTTCACTTCTCTTAATCGGAATGGCAACAACGCCTTGGCTTATCTGCTCAGCAATTTTTTGGCCACATTCACTATCTATGTATTGTGTGTAAACACCCGCATCTGATAAAGCAGTTTGTTCGTAGGGAGGAACGACAATTTCGATGGTTACCGTTTTAGGTGATTTCATATCAGTCATTTTTCCTTTTGTTTTCCCCTATTTTGCTCGGCTGATAGGAAGTTATTCATTTCTTAGGAAAAAGAGTCACCGGTACTTAAGCCGCTTCCGCTTTTCTAGTTGTCTAGCTGCAGCGGCTAGGCCCTCGAGGTCTTAAGCCAAGAATAGTCAAAGGCAACCCCCGTCCTTTGAGCCATTCTCGTCTTAAGCTGGTCGGGCCTGTTCAAGCCGCTTCCGCTTTTCTTTTTGTCTAGCTGCAGCGGCTAGGCCCTCGAGGTCTTAAGCCAAGAATAGTCAAAGGCAACCCCAGCCTTTGAGCCATTCTCGTCTTAAGCTGGTCGGGCCTGTTCAAGCCGCTTCCGCTTTTCTTTTTACCATCTGTTTTGTTTCTTTTGTTTTAGCAGCGGGATGGCTATGAGTATGATCAGCGCTAGGATATATGCTTCGTATGAGACTGTGCTATGGTCTTGCCAGTTTTTGATTCCGATGCCGATAAAGGACCAAATAGTAACCAACGGATAAAACCAGTCCCTTTGCGTATAGCGGAATGCAAGTGCAATGGCTGCCGCGATAATCAGCAGTATATAGGTCCAGATGACAGCTGATATTCCGAATCCACCCCAACCGATATAGGTAAGATAATAGGCGATATTGACGATAGTTGCGACTGTTATCCATCCTAAATAGAACGAAAAGGGCATGTAGTCCAGCAAGGTATGGCTGACACTTTTAATCCGTATATAAAGGATAATAAGCGTAATCAGCAGGAGAATCATTATGATGACACTGGCCAGGAATTGTTCATAGTGCCATACGAATACCCAAGCCATATTCAATAGGTTGGCCAGGATAAACCAGGGTGACGCCACTCTATAGGCTTCGGATTCCCGGTATTTGCGGAAAAATTGCCTGATGACCCAGATGGCCAACAGTATATAAATAAGGCTCCAAATGCTGAATGCGTATCCTGCCGGTGTTATAAGGACATCCTGTTGGTCGGAAATTTCCCCCATTGTTTTGCCGTTCAAAGGCAGCGTTTCGCTAAATGTGTTGACTATAATATCGAGAATATATGTAATGATATTAAATAGTAATGCAATCATCTTTTATCCCTCCTTTCTTTTTTATGTATTCCACCAAATATAGGGCAATAACCTTTTTTTCTAAAGCTGCTTGTCAAATAAATCTGATAATTGTATGATAAAGGTAGTATAACCGAAAGAGGAGGTGTTTAGGCAATGGTACGCTCAAGAGCATTGCGTTTATCGTTTTTAGAATATCTGTATATATGCAATGCGATTTTTCATGCTGCATTTGTTCAAGGGAGAAGTCTGCCCTTTTTTAGAACAACTGCATATGGAAGTTGATCGTAATTGCCTCTTCACGCCTAATTAGGAATAGCAATCAGTGAAAGAGAGCGGTAAGCTCTTTTTTTGTTGCTTTTAAAATCATGATGGAAAAGCCATGGCAATGCGCGACGCAATTGCTGTGGCTTTTTTTCTTATATAAAAAGGAGAATGTCTTATGTCTATTTGTGCATGTCAATCTGTTAAAAAAATGTTTGGCGGTACGCCAGTTTTTACTGATTTATCTTTTGAAGTACAGGAAAAAGATCGGATCGGGATTGTGGGACCGAATGGATGTGGAAAAAGTACGCTTTTGAAAATGGTTGCCGGGATCGAAAATCCGGATGACGGGATGGTCGCCATTAAAAAAGGGGCGTCTATCGGATATTTGGCCCAAATCCCAAATGTTCAGGATGGATGGACCTGCCGTGATGTATTGCTCTCAGCTTTTCAAGCCGTTACCGGTATTGAAGAAAAGATGAAGGAATTAGAGCAACGAATGGCAAAGGAGCAAGATCCGGAACAAGCAGATAAGCTGCTTAAAAGATATGGGGATATGCAAACAAAGTTTATGGAATTGGGAGGGTACGAAATTGAACCAAAAGTCGAAAAGGTGGCAAATGGGCTTCGTATTCACGATTTGCTTGATAGTCCTTTCGATACACTTAGCGGAGGGGAACGGACAAAAGTAAACTTGGCGTTCATGCTTCTCCAAAAACCGGATTTATTATTATTGGATGAACCGACCAACCATCTGGATATTTCAGCTGTAGAATGGCTGGAGCAATTTATTAAGTATTATGAAGGCACTGTTATGGTAGTCTCCCATGACCGTTATTTTCTCGATGCGGTTGTGTTTAAAATTTTCGATGTAGATGAGGGGGAGCTCGAAATCTATCATCATTCCTATTCGGAATTTGTCAAAGCGAAAGAGAAAAAAATGCTGGCGGAATTCCAGGAATTCCAAGAACAACAAAAGAAAATCAAAAAAATGAAAGAAGCAATAAAGAGGCTGCGGGACTGGGCCAATCGGGCAAATCCGCCAAGTGAATCGCTCCACAGACGTGCAACGAACATGCAGCGGGCCCTGGATAGGATGGAAATCAAAAAGAAACCGGTTCTTGACCGGAAAAAGATGAATCTGCAGTTCGATGCTGGAGCCAGAAGCGGCAAAGACGTCTTGCGGATGAGCGGAGCAGCGAAAATGTTCAATGATGAGTTTCTATTCCATAGCGTCGATTTGCTGCTGCAATTTAAGCAGAGAGCATGTATTGTCGGAGATAATGGCACCGGGAAAAGTACATTATTGAAAATAGCTTTGGGGGAAATGGAACAGGATGAAGGCGAAGTGAAAGTAGGAAGCAATGTAAAAATTGGCTATCTGTCCCAACATCATGCTTATTCAAATCCAAGAAAGACAGTAATAGATACGTTCCGAGAGGAGGTGCCGGTCAATGAAGGCGAGGCACGGCATATTCTAGCTCAATTCCTCTTCTACGGACCGGCTGTATTCCAAAGAACAGGAGGTTTGAGCGGAGGTGAACGGATGCGGCTGAAGTTAGCCCAGTTGATGCATAGCGATGTGAATTTCCTTGTATTGGATGAGCCCACTAATCATCTCGACATCGAATCTAAAGAGGTTCTCGAAAGTGCCCTTGAAACATTCGAAGGGACGATCTTAGCCGTATCGCACGACCGCTATTTTCTGAATAAATTGTTCACTAGAACCTTCTGGATAGAAGACGAAACAGTGCATACTTATGAAGGCCCATACGATTGGGCGAAGGAAAAGAGAAATTCCCTTCTTAAATAGTGAATTTTGAAAAGCCTGCCATCAGTCGTGGTGCAGGCTTTTCATGTTCAGTTTTGATTAAGAAGGAATTTAGTGAGGGAGATGGAATTTAACATATAGGGTGTATTGAAAAGTTTGTATTTCTTTGTAAGGAGGAGTATGACAATGTTAAAACGTTTATTTATCGTTCTTATATTAGCATCATTATCTGGTTGCGATAATGATAGCATTACAAATCACAAAACTGAACACAAGGAGAAGGAGATTGCCCTAGTTGCGAGTGAAAAAAATATCCCTATGAATTTTGATAGCAAGGCTATGAGAAGAGAAGAAGTTCCTTTTTTTTCATATTTAATCAAAAAAGCCGAAAATCAAGCACAATATGAAGAACTTTGGCGAATGTTCCGGTTTGAAAAAGAAATGCCTAAGGAGAATTTTAAGGAAAGTACCCTATTTTTCATTGGATTAAGGGAATCGGGAAGCTGTCCGTATAAAATGGAAAAGGCGAGCGTACAGCCGAAATACGATACATTGCGTTTTTACTTGGAAAGCCCGGAGGGGATATGTACAACAGATGCAACACCAAGAACTTTTGTCATAGAAGTTCCGCGAAAACAGGCTGAGAGTCTGAAGACAATCATGATCGTCGAAGGCAAGACAGAGACGCCGATTTCGATCGTCGGGAATGTGTGAGTGAAACAAGTAGCTATCTGTATCATTTTTGCTTGCTTGTTCTTCATTATTGTTGGGAGCAGGATGCAAAAAAGAGGGGTGGACGGAATGAAAAGATGAACAGATGGGGGCTGTCCGCTTCTTCCAGAAGGAAAGGAAAAAAGTTGCTTTAGAGATGCATGATAATGTTATTACTGTATTTGAACTGATATAAAATGGGGTAAGGCAGGTTACAAATGAATATAGTATGATAGTAGTTTAAGATACATATAGCTTCCGACTGTTAAAATAAGGATAGGGAAATAGCGTTTGAAAAAGATTACCGCACCTGATTGAATCAGAAGATATCAAATGGAAAGTAGTGAAAGCAATGATCAAAAAAACATACAGCAATGAATGGCATAAGTTTACTTCCTTTTATCGCAACTATTTTATAGTATGTGTTGTCCTCTTTTTGGCTATTGTCATACTGACTGTGGTCGGTACAAAATCACTGGACAGGAAGACTGTGGAAGATATGATGGCCGGGATTATGAAAAGCTTTGAGGATAAAGGGATGCTGCAGGAGCAGGCAGCTTATATCACGATGTTTAAAATATTTTTTAATAATTTGTTTGCGTGTATATTGGCGATTGTTTTTGGCTTTATCCCATACGTGCTGCCTTTAGTGGTCCTTATAGGCAATGGAGCCGTTGTAGGAGTCCTTTTGGGAGCCATTTCTTTAAACGGGGGCTCCATAGCATCTTGGGTACTGAGAGGATTGGTCCCTCATGGCATCACAGAAATGACAGCTGTACTGTTATCGATTGGAATCGGCCTTTTTATTAGCACATGGCTTGTTAAAAAAATAGCAGGAAAAGAAACGAAAACCTTTGGCACTGTTGTAAAAATGGTTGCACAAACATTTATCGCAGTTATCCTGCCGCTTCTTGTTATTTCCGCTGTTATTGAAGTATATATCACTCCATTGTTTTTAACATAATAAGGAGTACAGTGACCACAATCTTTGGATTTCCTGATTGCTATCGGGCAGCCTTTTTCGGATAGGCTGCTTTTTACTGCTGCGGAAAATCGTTTCTCACCCTGCTTCGAGCATACTTCATTGCAGACTCCAATCAGACTATTAATTGGAAATTTTGAATTCCTGAAATCCTTTCGGTTCGGACAGGTCGTTTAGTGTAACATGGTCAACTTTGGAAAAGCGGGGGCCTTCCGATATTTTGCGGATAAAGAGTTCCATTTTCTGATCTGGCCCTTCTGCTTCCAGTTCGACATCGCCATCATTAGTGTTGCGGACCCACCCTTTTATATCGTTTGCAACAGCTGTCGTTTGCGTAAAGAACCGGAAGCCTACCCCTTGGACATGGCCTTGGATTTTCATTGAAACAGTGCGCATTTTATCATCCTTTCTCTATATATGTTCATTTATATAGTATCACATAGCACCCATTGGCCTTCTTTAAACAAACAGTATTTTCCATAGATGTGTTAAAATGATAGCGAATCGATTAGCAAGGGGGAAGAGAAGAATGAGATTGGAGAATAGAATAGCGATTATTACGGGAGGGGCAAAAGGAATCGGGTGGGAAGCCGTGAAGCTTTTCTTGAAGGAAGGAGCGCAAGTAGCAATCGCTGATTTCAACGTCGAGCAAATGGATGCTCGTTTGCAGGATTTGTCCGAGTATAAAGGAAGAGTTGCTTTCTTTCAGGTTGATGTGGCAAAACGTGAAAGCGTTAATAATATGGTCCGCGCAGTGGCGGAACGTTTCGGCGGAATAGACATTCTCGTCAATAATGCGGGCATTACGAGAGATGCAATGCTGTCCAAAATGAAGCCGGAAGATTTTCAGGCTGTGATCAATGTGAATTTGACCGGCGTTTTCCATTGTACACAAGCATCACTGCCTTATTTGGCAGCCAGCAGCCATGGAAGGATTATTAATACATCTTCCGCTGCTGGAGTGAACGGCAATATCGGACAGACCAATTATGCCGCAGCCAAGGCAGGATTGATCGGGATGACAAAAACATGGGCGAAAGAGCTTGGAAGAAAGGGGATTACCGTAAATGCGGTCGCTCCCGGCTTCATCGAAACAGCCATGATCGAAAGTGTCCCAGAGCATTTATTGTCACAGGTAAAAAATATAGTGTCACTACAGCATTTAGGCAAGCCGGAAGATATTGCGCACGCCTATCTCTTCCTGGCTTCCCAGGAAGCGAAATATATCAGCGGTACGGTGATTGAAGTGGACGGGGGATTAATGATGTAAAAGGAAGGAGGCAGAGCAACTCCAGCAAATTCCTGCCTCCTTTTTGCGTTAAAATCCGCATACATGCTTTAATCCCATAAATAAGGGCGGTACAAGCAAAGCGGGTAAAAGATTCATCGTTTTGATCTGCTTAATGCCTAATATGCTAATCCCTGAGCTAAGGATCAGGACGCCTCCGATAATCGATATTTCAGTCAAGAGTTCAGTTGTAAGGAGCGGCTCTATAGCCCCTGCCAGAACATAGAAAAAACCTTGCCAGCAAAAAAGGACGATGGCTGAAAAAGCGATACCTAGACCGAATGAAGAGGCGAGTACAATCGAAGTGACACCATCCAGGATCGCGTTGGTAAATAGATAAGTATGATTCCCTTTTAACGCGCTTTCTATCGGCCCTACAATGGACAATGTACCGACGCAAAATAAAATAATGGCAGTGGACAAACCTTCAGCTGCAGTCCCTTTTGAAAATATAGAAACTACTTTTTTGAAATGTGATTCAAAGTCCATTTTTTCTCCTGCTAGTCCGCCGATAGCCAGGCTGGCGATAAAAAGGACCGGATAATGGCTGGCAGGCATATATTTGACAATGGAACTGATGCCAAGCGCCATGGCCGCCAAACCCATTGCTTGCATAAGGATTTCATGGTAGGACTCCTTGATCCCTTTTTTGAAAATGCTGCCTATTAGGCTCCCTGCCAGAATCGTTCCGCAATTGACCAATGTTCCTATCATATAATTCTCTCCTTATTTTGTAGATAAAAAAAGAATAAACCCTCCAGTTACTGGAGGGTCAATTTTTTTTAACCAATAGCTGTATTTCTGTAATGAATTTTGAGGTATCATTGGTGAAACCATAATCGATTAACGTGATCTCTAAAGCGTCCTCTTCAAGTGTATATCCGTTTTCGGAAACGTAATCCATAAGCCGTTTGTAATAAGGTGCCGCATCTTTGTGTGTCCCTTGAAACCTGATGGACAGATAGTTTCCCCCAGACAGTACCTTGGCTTCTTTAATAGGTTCTTTTTCTTGATTGACCATAATGAATAGGGAGCTGTATTCATCGAAGCTCAACGCATGCAAGTTTTTAACTGAAATGGACAGGCCGACCTCCCCAAGAAAAATAGCGGATTTCATATTAGCGTTGTTCTCCAATAATCGGATAAACATTTCTAAATTGTGGTCCTTATGAATCCTTTCCTTCAGCAGGACGATGGTTCGTTCCGGCAATTGTATTTCCTGGATGGCCCCCAATTTGATTGTCCCGGCCGCATCCGTTATGAGCCGGATCCTTCTTTCCAGCTTTTTTTGTATCTGGTTAAATTCCTTTAATTTTTGTTCGGTTACCTGTTGCTGCTCTTCTAAAAGCAATAAAATATGGTCGATGTCTCGATTTTCTAAAAAGAGTTTAATATTCTTCAGCGGAACATTGAGAGACTTAAGATACATAATTGTATTCAACTGCTCGAATTGATCGATTGTGTAGCGGCGGTAGCCGGAAGAAGAATCAACCGATTGCGGTTTGAAAAGGCCGATTTTATCGTAATATCTCAGGGTGCGGATATCAATTTGAAAAAGCTTGGATATTTCCCCTATTAAAAATGTATTTTCCATTTTGTGTCTCCTGTATAAACTCATTGTATCGCAAGTATATCAAATCTGATGCCCAAAAAGGGAAACTGGACAGCAGGAGAGAATTAGTAGAGTTAGGAAAGTGGATAGAGTGATTGCTTCAGAGTTTGTACGTACATATTGAAAGAGCGGTGATTCAACATGAATACTGCGCTAAGAAACGGAGAGCAGGAAATGGGCATAAAAGCAATAGAGGCAATATTCTTGGATAGGGATGGCACTATCGGAGGGGATGATACAGTGCATTATCCTGGTTCCTTCAAACTGTTCCCTTTTACAGTGGACATGATACAAAAATTAAAGAACGATGGAATCAAAGTATTCTCATTCACCAATCAACCGGGAATCGCTAACAAGGAAGCCTCAGAGGAATCATTTTATGAGGAATTAAAGGGATTTGGGTTCAATGATGTTTTTCTTTGCCCCCATAAACCAGAGGATCGCTGCCCCTGCAGAAAACCGGAGGCGGGCATGCTGCTGAAATGTGCCGACATGTATTCTCTCAAACTGGATCAATGTGTGGTAATAGGGGACAGATGGAGCGATATGGCAGCAGCCTCCAAAACGGAATCCATCAAAATTCTAGTAAAAACCGGTGCCGGCAACAATACCTTATTGGAACATAGCAATAAAGTAGGAGATGTGGATTTTATTGCCGAAGATTTAAAGGAAGCGATAGAGTGGCTATATAGAAAGTACAGGCTGGAGCAAGTGCTTAGATGAAAATAAGGAAGACTGCAACAGCAGGATCTTCCTTTCTAATGAGTAGGGCAATAACAATTCTATATGTATACTGGCCGATGCAAGCAAAGTCCTTTATTTAACAAAGGTATTGAGCATATCTTCTTCGATCTCTTTCCAAATGGCAGGATCTGTTGTATACAGCTTACCCATTTTACCGATAAAGGCTTTGAAAGAATCTTCATATGCGGGATCCTCTTTTGCAGGAAGTTCAGCGCTGTAGGCTGTGACTTTCTCTTGGACAGACTTCGCTCTTGGCCCCCATTTGGCCACTTCATTGCCTTCTTCATCTGCCAATACAATAATCGGGATGGAGCGTGCTGTTCCGTTGGTCAAATATTGGTCCATTAAGTCAAGGTTTTCATCTCTGATTAAGTAAGTCGATTTCAGGTCGGCAGCTTCTGCAATCGCCATAAAAATAGGAAGATTCACCATTGCATCGCCACACCAATCTGCCGTAAGAATAAGTGCATGCAATTTTTCCCCTTTTAACTGCTTTACTTTATCAGGTGAGTGAAGGGAAAATCGTTCCTTAATGCTCAACAAATTTTCTTTGTTCGCCTGCATATAATCGATATATTCCTGCTGTGTAAATCCTTTTCCGTACCATTTACGTAAATCCATTCTCTTTCCTCCTTATTGGTTGTTTTACTTATCATACAGAAAATTCCGTCAGATAAGATTGGTATAAGACTAGCATGAAAAATGCTATTTTATAAGTTTTTTGCATTTAATAGATTATTTGGTATAATGACGATGAAAAGTCTATACTAATTCAATTCATGTGGAGGGGCCGGTGTTGCCGGCTGAGATTGCATCCAAGCAGATGCTGACTCTTTGAACCTGATCTGGGTTATGCCAGCGGAGGGAACATTTATTACAGCTAGTGATACTATGTAATGTATGCTCGCGTCCGAAAACATATTTCGGGCGTTTTTTTATGTTTTCGATGAGGGTTATCGATTCCACTAAGGTGAAACACACCGCATGTTTGAATAGGCGAAGAGGAGGAACAATAAGTGAAGAAGATGATTTTGGTTTTGTTGGCGGCTTTGCTAGTATTGGCGGGCTGTAGCAGTACAAAAGAACAATCATCCGAAAAAAAGGATGGATTGAAAAAAGTGACAGTTGTTCTTGATTGGACGCCCAATACGAATCATACAGGATTATATGTGGCGAAAGAAAAAGGGTATTTCAAAGAGCAGGGGCTGGACGTCGATATTATCAAGCCAGGCGAAGCAGGAGCGGACCAATTGGTCGCCTCCGGAAAGGCAGATTTCGGAATCGGCTATCAGGAAGGATTAACGCAGGCACGTACACAGGGAGTGCCGATTGTTTCGATTGCTGCAATCATTCAACATAACACGTCTGGTTTTGCATCGCCTGCCGGCAAAAACATTAAAAGCCCAAAGGATTTTGAAGGAAAGAAATACGGCGGCTATGGAGCTCCTGTCGAGGAAGCAATCATGAAATCCATAATGGAAAAGGACCATGCCGATGTGAAGAAAGTCGATATCATGAACATTGGGGATACCGATTATTTCACTGCTGTTAAAAGGGATATTGATTTTGCCTGGATCTATTACGCTTGGACAGGGATTGAAGCAGAGCTTAGAGGAGAAAAGCTGAACATGCTTTATGTGAAAGACTACAGCGATAAATTGGATTACTATACACCAGTACTGACGGCAAGCGAGAAACTGATTGCGAAAGACCCGGATATGGTCAAAGCATTTGTCGCAGCCACATCAAAGGGCTATGAATATGCGATTTCGGAGCCGGATAAAGCGGCTGAGATATTGTCTAAGGCAGAGCCGGATTTGGATAAGGACCTTGTGAAGAAAAGCCAGGAGTGGCTAGCCTCACGTTACCGGGATGACGCAGAACAATGGGGAGTCCAAAAACTGTCCGTTTGGAAGAATTATGGTGAATGGATGAAGGAAAATAAACTTCTTGAAGGTGATTTCAATCCGAAAGAAGCATTCACAAATGAATTTTTACCGAAAAAATAAATGATGAACTGGAGGAACTGACATGGCAAATGCGTTAGTAAGTGTTCAAATTATCCCTAAAGGGGACAACATTATTGAAATGGTCGATGAGGCGATAAGTATTATCGATGCATCCGGAGTCCCTTATGAAGTGCATCCGTTGGAAACAACAATGGAGGGCGACTTGTCGGAGCTTATGCAAATAATTGAAAAAATGAACCACCGCATGATTGAATTGGGATCACCTAATGTCATCACACAGGTGAAAATCCTATTTCAACCGGATGGAATCACACTTGGCACGTTGACGGAGAAATATAGATGAGAAAGCGCCATGTATGGAAGAAGGGTTCTCCCTTCTTTCTTCTTTTAGGTATAGTGATTCTATGGGAAATCGCCGTGAGAGTACTTTCAATCGAATCGTGGCTGCTGCCGGCGCCTTCCGAAATCTTCAAAGAGGGAGTGGCGGACTTCGGGCGTATTTCAGGGCAGCTGGCTTCTACGGTTGAACTGTCGTTATTGGGGTTGCTCATAGGAAGTGTAATCGGTCTGCTTTTGGCCTCATGCCTTCATCTGTTTCCTGGTGTGAAGGATGCTGTTTATCCACTTTTGATTTTATCCCAAAATGTTCCAATTATTGTATTGGCACCTTTATTGGTCATTTGGTTCGGTTTTGGCCTTCTTCCTAAATTGATTGTCATCACGCTTGTTTGCTTTTTTCCTGTTGCTGTCGCTGCCTTGGATGGTTTGCGGCAAACGCCTTACGAGCTTAAGCATTATTTTGAAATGATGGGTGCGAATAAACGGCAGTTATTCTGGAAGTTGGAGCTTCCCCATTCGCTGCCTTTTATTTTCTCCGGCTTGAAGATATCCGCTACATATAGTGTGATGGGTGCAGTCATTTCTGAATGGCTCGGGGCGAAGGATGGAATCGGCGTGTATATGACAATGGCTTCTAAGTCCTTCCGTACTGATCGCGTATTTGTTGCGATTATTATAGTTATGGGCTTAAGTTTGTTATTATTCTTGGCTATATCCCTATTGGAAAGGTATATGGTCTCGTGGAAAAGAAAGGAGGGGCAAGAAAGAAATGCTCGAAATTAAAGAAGTTGCATACTCATACAATGGCCGGCAAAGTGTGTTGGCTGATCTTTCGTTGGCTGTAAAAGAGGGGGAGTTTGTCAGTATCCTTGGTCCGTCAGGCAGCGGCAAAAGCACCCTTTTCCATTTGATTGGGGGGCTGTACAAGCCCGGCAAAGGGGAAATTCTTCTGGATGGAAAGGCTATTACCGGCGAGAAGGGGCATATAAGTTATATGCCCCAGCAGCCCGCCCTTCTGCCGTGGAGAACAGTTCTAGATAATGTGTTATTGGGAGCGGAATTATCCGGCAAGTCTGATAAGCAGGAAGGATTGGAGCTGTTGAAGAAGGCTGGATTGCATGATTATGCGCAGTCTTTGCCCCATCAATTATCTGGGGGGATGAAGCAAAGGGTCGCTTTCGTTCGCAGCCTTGCCAGCCCCCAAACATTAATGCTCCTCGATGAACCATTTTCTGCATTGGATGAATTGACACGGCTGTCGATGCAGCAATGGTTATTGAATGTGTGGGAGAAAAATCGCCGGTCTGTTTTGTTCATCACTCATAGCATTGAAGAGGCTCTATATCTTTCGGACAAAATTTATGTACTTTCTTCAAAACCAGCTACGGTTATAAAAGAGGTCCAGGTGCCCTTTGCCCGCCCAAGGCAGGAAGGGATTATCATGGAGGGCGATTTTCAGTTGCTGAAGCAAGAGCTTTATCAATTATTGAAGGAGAAATAAGAGATGAAACTGATAGACAGCCATATACATATTGATACATATAAAGATGAACAGAGGGAAAGGCTTCTTTCTGTACCCGATGTCGCTTATTTTATCGCTGTTTCGATGGACCTTGCTTCCAGTAAAACAAATCTTCAATTAAGCAAGCAGGACGCACGCATTAAACCGGCTTTCGGTTTTCATCCGGAGCAGGATATCCCTGATCCTGATGAAATTGAGGCCTTGTTTGAATGGATGGAGAATCATGTGGATTCAATGGTTGCGGTGGGAGAGGTAGGCCTTCCATATTATAAAAGACAGGAAGAAATGGACCTAGATATGGCCCCCTATATCGATTTGCTCGAACGATTTATCGTCTTCGCCAAAAAACATGATAAACCGATAATATTGCATGCTGTTTATGAGGATGGTGAAACAGCCTGCATGCTGTTGGAGAAGCATGGGATGGAGAAGGCTCATTTTCATTGGTTCAAGGGAGAGGATATTCTTCTCCGACGTATGAACGAAAATGGCTATATGGTGTCAGTTACCCCGGATATTTGCTATGAACAGGAAATTCAGCATATCGTTGATTTGTATCCGTTAGAAAAATTAATGCTTGAAACAGATGGACCATGGCCGTTTGAAGAACGCTTCAAAAATCAATTGACCAGCCCTGAGATGATGTATGAAAGTATAGTGGAAATAGCTGGAATAAAGGGATTGCCGTTAGAAAAAGTGTGGGAAAAGACCTTCGGTAATACCATTCGCTTTTATGAACTGTATAATGGGTAGAAAGTAGGTTTATTTTATGCGAGTGATACAGGAGGCAAAATGGAAAAAAAGCAAAAAAAGAAAGGCAGCTTGAAGCCTTTCCTCTCATTAATACGAGCTACAAACCCTTCCTATGGCAGATTGGGCTTTGCTCTTGGATTAAGCATTATCACCACACTTGTCAGCTTGTTGATCCCCTTGCTTACGAAACAGCTGGTGGATGGATTCAGTATGTCTTCGCTATCCATCAAACAAATCAGTTTAATTATCATTGTGTTTATTATTCAGGCCGGTCTAAGTGCTTATGCCACATATGCACTTAGCTATAATGGACAAAAGATTATTGCCGGATTGAGGGAGATGCTGTGGAAGAAGCTGGTGAAATTGCCGGTATCGTATTCGGACCGTAATGGCTCCGGTGAAATGATCAGCAGAATGACAAATGATACGATGGTTGTAAAGGAATTGATTACAACTCACATTACAGGAGCTATCACAGGAATGATTTCAGTAGTAGGGAGCATCATCATCCTATTTATTATGAATTGGAAGCTGACTTTGCTGATTTTTATTGTCCTGCCGGTAGCTGCTGCAATACTTGTCCCAATTGGCAGAATGATGCATTCAATATCAAAGGAAACACAATCTGAGACAGCCTCATTCACGGGTATCATGAATCAGGTGCTTCCGGAGATTCGGCTTGTTAAAGCTTCCAATGCGGAAGAAATTGAAACGGAACGGGTATGAATGGGATATCTAAATTATTCAAATTAGGATTGAAGGAAGCTCGGACACAATCAGTTGTCAGCCCAATCATCACATTAGTTTTGATGGGAGCATTGGTTGCTGTTATCGGCTATGGGGGCATGCAGGTGTCGAGCGGCATTATTACTGCCGGCTCATTAGTCGCTTTTATCCTCTATTTGTTTCAAATCATTATGCCTATGGGACAAATTACGGTATTCTTTACTCAGCTTCAAAAATCCATAGGTGCTACTGATCGAATTATTGAAATCCTTGCTGAGGATGAAGAGGATTTAAAGGCTGGGCATGAGCTGAAAGATGCCAAAAAATCAATATGCTTCAGGGATGTTTCTTTCGCTTATGAAAAAGAAGGCGGGGAAATTTTATCGCATATCGACCTGGAGGTTGAAGCGGGCAAGGTAACCGCTGTGGTAGGACCGAGCGGAAGTGGGAAAACAACATTGTTTAAACTGTTGGAGCGCTATTATATACCCAGCCATGGATTAATAGAAATTGGCGGAGAAGATGTGCGTACATTTTCACTGGAATCCTGGCGAAAACATATCGGCTATGTGTCGCAGGAAAGCCCCCTTCTGGCAGGAACTATACGTGATAACATCTGTTATGGCCTTGATAGGGAAGTATCGGAGGCCGAGCTCATGAAGGCGGCAGAAATGGCTTTTGCTCTTGATTTTATTACCGAATTGGCCGATGGGTTCAATACAGAAGTCGGAGAAAGAGGGCTGAAATTGTCAGGCGGCCAGCGGCAAAGGATTGCCATTGCCCGTGCATTGCTGCGCGACCCGGAAATCCTGATGCTTGATGAAGCCACTTCAAGTTTGGACAGCCAGTCTGAGCAATCCGTTCAGCTGGCCTTGGAACAGTTAATGGTAGGCAGGACAACCATTGTTATTGCCCATCGTCTATCCACCGTTGTAGATGCGGACAAATTGGTATTCCTTGAGCATGGGACGATCACAGGAGAAGGCACCCATCATGAATTGATGGGTACACATGCACTTTACCGTGAATTTGCCCAACAGCAGTTGAAAATTAATAGTGAGCTTGAAGAGAAAGTGTAATCATAAAGAAACCCCCGCCATTCCTGTGGCGGGGGTTTCTCTTTAAGGCGTGATATAGCACGGTAAAAACGATTAACGCTTTGTCAGAGCTCCGTCTTAAGCTAGTCGGGGATAATCAGGCGCCTTACGCTTTTGATCCATCCAGCTTCAGGCGCCATCCCCTCGAGGTCTTAAGCCAAACCTCTGTCAAAGGCAAAGACCGGCCTTTGTCAGAGCTCCGTCTTAAGCTAGTCGGGGATAATCAGGCGCCTTACGCTTTTGATTCATCCAGCTCCAGGGACCAACGTCTAGCAAACTTCCCATTTTTCTCTTCGATAAGTCAACATCAGCTCGTGAACCTCGCCGTGTATCCTTTATCTTAAGAAAAACGGTCCAGTTTGTACGCCGCTAAACAGTCCCTTACGCTTTTGATTTCATCCAGCTTCAGGCGCCATCCCCTCGAGGTCTTAAGCCAAACCTCTGTCAAAGGCAAAGACCGGCCTTTGTCAGAGCTCCGTCTTAAGCTAGTCGGGGATAATCAGGCGCCTTACGCTTTTGATTTCATCTTATTCAGTTTTTGGATCATGCTTAGTGAGCGGCCTGTTCCGATTGCTACTGACTCTAGTGGTGAAGGGGCAAGATGCACGGGCACGGCTATTTCGCCTGCCAGCCATTCCTGCATTCCGGTCAATAGTGACCCTCCGCCTGTCAATACGACTCCTTGGTCTACTATGTCGCCGCTCAATTCGGGAGGGCAGCTTTCTAGTGTTGTCTTTATGACATGGAGCATTTGCAGAAGCGATTCCTTGATTGCTTCCTGTATCTCGAGGGAGGACAGTGTGATGGTTTCGGGCAGCCCCGTTACTAAATCCCTGCCTCTCACTTCTATTGTGGACTGATCGTGCTTGATGAGTGCGTGCCCAATTTCAATTTTGATTTGTTCAGCGGTCCGTTCGCCGATTAGGAGATTGTATTGCTTTCGGACATGCTGGATGATGTCATCATCAATCTGGTCGCCGCCGATGCGCAATGAATTGCAGGCAACCACTCCTCCATAAGAAATAATGGCTACTTCTGTCGTTCCTCCACCGATATCGACAATGACTGACGCAACAGGCTCGTCCACTGGAAGTTCTGAGCCGATGGCCGCTGCCACTGATTCCTCAATTAGATGGACGTGTTTAGCGCCGCAGCTTTTTACAGAATCTTCGATAGCCCGGCGCTCAACAGAAGTTGAACCTGATGGGGCACATACGACCACGGTCGGTTTGCTGATTGATAATTTCAAAGCTTTTCCGGTTTTCTTCATGATATGCTTCAGCATTGCGGAAGTATAATCAAAATCCGCAATGACACCATCCCTTAAAGGACGTACGGCAATGATATTGCTTGGTGTTTTACCGATCATATCTTTAGCATCTGATCCAACAGCCAAGATTTTATTTGTATGGATATCCATGGCTACTACAGATGGTTCATTTAAAACGATTCCTTTATTTTTGCTGTATACTAATGTATTGGCAGTTCCTAAGTCAATACCTATCTCTGTATTAGAGAACATATTAGTCACCCTTTCGATAAGTTTGACCCCCCATCTTCCTATTTTATAGAAAATGTGGATAAAGTAAACGGAAGTGCCTTTTACAAATACATTACAGACTATGTCCTTTTTGTATCATTGTCTGTTTATCGTGCTTTTGGAACATGGCAAAGTATAGGATTCCGCTAATGAAAGAAAAGACGCATAGGACAATAAAGGTCCCTTGGTTGCCGAACCAATCTGTCATCGGGATTGCAATTGGGGCAATCATCCGTCCTACAGTGTTGCGCAAAGAAGCGGCAGCGAAATATTGCCCTCTCATATGTTCCGGTGCGATGACAGAGATAAAGCTGTTCATAATGCCGACGGTCATCAGTTCGCCTAATGTAAAGATAGCCATGCTGAGAATCAATCCCCATACCCAATTAGTGCTGCCGGCAATGAGCATGGAAACCCCATAGACGATGGAAGCAGCCACAAAAACATTGCGCTCCTTGTAACGATCCATCCAACGGGAGACAATGATCGTGAAGAGAACAACAAACAAGCCGTTCTCTGCTACGAGCAAGCCGAATGTTTTGACACCGTTTATGTCGAAATGCCAGCTCCCAATGCTGAATAATGTTTGAGTATCAATGACTTCTTTTGTATACACAGGAAAAAGAAGATCCAACTGCATGAATGTCATGGCATTGAAAATTCCTGCAATAATAAATAGCAGGAATACGCGGTCTTTCAGGATAATGCCATAATCTTTTACCTGAGACAGCAAAAATTCCATCCCTCCAGCTTTTTTTTGTTTCTGCTTTTCAAGAAGCTCTGACGGAACAGTTTCGACAATCCACTTAGAATAAACAAAACTCAATAGTAGATTGGCCACGCCTGCGAGCAACAGCAATTCAAAGCGATGATCCTTATAAAAGATGCTGCCGACAATCGGCCCGATGACGACTGCAATATTTACGGATGTATAAAAAATGGCGAATACACTGCTGCGGTCTTTTTCATGGACTACGTCGGCGATCATTGCCTGGCTGGCCGGATAGTAGATGGAACTAAAGACAGAAACGACAGTAAAGCTAATAAAGCCGATAACCGCTGAATCCATCAAAGGAGATGATGCAAATGAAAAAAGAAGGTAGGCAATCCCTTGACCGGCGCTTGCAATGATCATCATTCTTTTCCGTCCAAAACGGTCTGCAAAGAAACCTCCCATTAAGTTAGCTATCACAGAAAACGCTTGAGAAATGATTAAAAGGACGCCTGCTGTATTTTTGCCGAATTCCTCTGAAAAATAAATGGCAAGGAATGGAAAAAACATCCAGAAAGTGATATTGACTAGCGCTTCACCGCCAAGGCGGATCTTTAAGTTTAAATTCCAATCTTTGAATCTCATATTTGTCCCCCCTCAGAAGTAATCTAATCCTATAATCATACTTTTTTTATATAATTCAGACAAGTGTGTATATACAAGTATTTTAAATCAATAGAAAACGGTTAACTATTTTTATTTGAACAAGTTGTGAAAGGTAGTACATTTCATTTACAACGTACCCTATGGGGTATATAATAAAGCCATAACATAGATCCGGGAGGGAACATGATGGCTAAGAAAATTGTAATTATAGGCGGAGTAGCTGGCGGAGCAACTGCAGCAGCCCGTTTGCGCCGGTTGGATGAAGAATCGCATATTGTATTATTTGAAAAAGGGGAATATATTTCGTTTGCAAATTGCGGGCTTCCTTATTATATAGGGGAAGTGATTAAGAAACGCCAATCATTATTAGTACAGACAGTCGAGGGGATGTCTAAAAAATTTGCCCTTGATATTCGCAATCTGACTGAAGTGACGTCAATCAATCCGGAGAAAAAAACAGTTGCCGCCTTTAATTCAGCGACAGGCGAGACATATGAGGAATCGTATGATGCGCTGATTTTATCTCCAGGGGCCAAGCCTATTGTCCCTCCGTTTCCAGGGCTTCAAGAAGCTCAAAATGTATTTACATTAAGGAATGTACCGGATACAGACCGGATTAAGGAAATCGTTGATCAGCAAAAACCAAAAAAAGCCGTAGTGGTCGGCGGTGGCTTCATTGGATTGGAAATGGCTGAGAATCTTGTGCATCGGGGAATAGAAGTAACGGTTGTAGAAATGGCAAACCAAGTGATGGCACCGCTTGATTATGAAAATGCATGTATTGTCCACAATCATTTGCGTGAAAAAGGCGTAAATCTCATTTTAGAGGATGGGGTTAAGTCCTTTGAAGAAAATGGGCAGAAGTTACGATTGAACAGTGGAAAAGAAGTAGAAACTGAATTGACGATTCTATCCATTGGAGTGAAGCCGGAGAATGAATTGGCAATCCAAGCTGGTTTGAAGGCAGGAGAGCGTGGAGGCATTGTAGTGGATGAATACTTGCGCACAAGCCATAAAGATATTTATGCAATAGGTGACGCGGTTGAAACGAAAGAGTATATCTTTGGACAGCCGGCTATGGTTCCTCTTGCAGGACCTGCAAACCGCCAAGGCAGAATAGTCGCTGATAATATTTATGGGAAAGAAACACCCTATAAAGGTGTATTAGGAACATCAGTGGCAAAAATATTTGACTTAACAGTAGCAGCGACTGGACATAATGAAAAAGCATTGAAACGCTTTGGAAAGGAATATGAAGCAATTCATATCCATCCCGTTTCACATGCCGGTTATTATCCGGGAGCGAGCCCTATTGCTTTAAAGCTTATTTTTGATAAAGAGTCTGGAACACTTTATGGAGCGCAGGGAGTCGGGAAAGAAGGCGTAGAAAAGCGGATTGATGTTATCGCTACAGCCATTAAAGGCGGTTTGTCAGTACATGATCTACAGGAATTGGAATTGGCTTACGCACCGCCATTTTCATCTGCGAAGGATCCTGTCAATATGCTTGGCTACGTAGCGTCCCACATTGTGGATGGCGAGGTGAAAGTTGCCCATTACCATGAAATTGATGAGTTTGTGAAGAACGGCGCGCTGCTTGTTGATGTCCGTGATCCCCATGAAAGAGATAATGGCTATATTCCGGGATCGATCAATATACCTCTTGGCGAATTGAGAGAACGCCTTCATGAACTGCCAAAGGATAAAACGATTTATGTATCTTGCCAGGTAGGTTTAAGAGGATATTTAGCCACTAGAATCCTTGATTTGAATGGCTATGAAGCGGTCAATGTAAGCGGAGGCTATAAAACATATAGTGCTGTATATGGAAATTAAAGAATGAAAAAACAGCGAAGCAGTCATGCTTCGCTGTTTTTTTATCGAATTCCATTTGTTCATTGCAAATTTCCCGGACAATAATCTGCTTCTTACGACAGCTTATTACAGGTAGCTTGTCAAACGTTCATAAGCATTTTGGACCCGTTCCTCGGAAGGTGGCTCCGTATCCTTTAAGGGGTATTTCAAACCAAGTGTTTCCCATTTGTAGACCCCTAGCTTATGGTAGGGAAGAACCTCTACTTTTTTGACATTCTTCAATGTTCCAATGAATTTTCCGAGCTTATCCAGATAATCGTTGAAATCTGTTACGCCAGGGACAAGCACATGGCGAACCCATATAGGCACTTGTTTTTCGGATAAATATTGGGCGAATTTAAGAATGTTGTCATTATATTTTCCAGTTAATCGCTTATGCTGGTCTCTGTCGATGTGCTTTAAATCGACAAGGATTAAATCTGTGTATTTCAGCAATTCATCAAATTGTGCAAGGAATTCCGGCTTCTCGGAGAAACTGCCGCCCGATGAATCAATCGTGGTATGGATTCCTTGAGCTTTACACGCTTTGAATAGTTCAGTGACAAATGGCATCTGCAATAAAGGCTCACCGCCGCTTACTGTAATTCCGCCGCCGGATGCTTCCATGAAGGGGATGTATGTCTGGACGTCCTGGATGATTTCAGCCACCGTCACTTGTTTGCCTGTTCCTATTTCCCAAGTATCTGCATTATGGCAGTACTGGCACCGAAGCTGGCACCCTTGTGTAAATACGATATAACGAATGCCTGGGCCGTCGACTGTGCCGCATGTTTCTACTGAATGAATATTACCTGTTACCATAAAAAAGTCCCCTCCTGGCCCCCCGCCAAGGGAGTTGAAGGAGGGGAGCTCTGTAAAGTTCAAGATTAGTTAAAGAATGCTTACATACTGCCGTGGAATGTACGGTTGATTACATCGATTTGTTGTTCACGAGTCAGTTTAATAAAGTTTACTGCATAACCGGATACACGGATTGTCAATTGTGGATACTCTTCAGGGTGTTCCATTGCATCCAACAGTGTATCGCGGTTGAAGACGTTAATGTTTAGATGATGCCCTTTTTTGGAAGCATACCCATCAAGGATTGCAGCAAGGTTGCTTTCTTGATTGTCTTCATCTTTTCCAAGTGCTTTCGGCACCATAGAGAATGTATTTGAGATACCGTCAAGTGCATGCTGGTAAGGAAGTTTAGCAACAGATGCCAATGAAGCAAGAGCGCCCTTTGTATCTCTTCCGTGCATTGGGTTTGCGCCTGGTGCGAATGGTTCGCCAGCTCTTCTTCCATCTGGAGTATTCCCTGTTTTCTTACCATATACTACATTTGAAGTGATGGTTAAGATTGACATTGTGTGCATTGAATTACGGTATGTTGCATGCTTGCGCAATTTAGTCATGAATGCTTCAACCAAATCAACAGCCATTTGGTCTACACGGTCATCATTATTACCGTATTTCGGATATTCGCCAGTTGTCTCGAAGTCAACGGCAACACCATTTTCGTCACGGATCACTTTCACTTGGCCATATCGGATGGCACTTAGAGAGTCAGCCACAACACTTAGGCCGGCAATACCAGTTGCCATTGTACGAAGGATCTCTGTATCATGCAATGCCATCTCAATGCGCTCATATGCATATTTATCATGCATGTAGTGAATGACATTTAATGTATTGATGTATAGGCCAGCCAACCATTCCATCATTGTATCGAAACGTTCCATAACTTCTTTGTAATCAAGGATGTCAGAAGTAATAGGTGCGAATTTAGGAGCCACTTGAACTTTAAGTTTCTCGTCCACTCCGCCATTGATCGCATACAGCAATGTTTTCGCCAAGTTAGCGCGTGCACCGAAGAATTGCATTTGTTTACCGATTCGCATAGCGGATACACAGCAGGCAATTCCATAGTCATCACCATATTCAAGTCTCATCAAATCATCATTTTCATATTGAATCGCACTTGTTTGAATACTCATTTTCGCACAGAATTTCTTGAATGCTTCAGGTAGCTTAGTTGACCATAGTACAGTCAAGTTTGGCTCTGGTGCAGGTCCAAGGTTTGATAAAGTGTGCAAGAATCGGAATGAGTTCTTTGTCACCAAAGGAGTGCCATCAAGTGATACACCGCCGATTGATTCAGTTACCCAAGTTGGGTCGCCACTGAATAGTTCATTGTAATCCGGTGTTCTTGCAAATTTTACAAGGCGAAGCTTCATAACAAAGTGATCAACTAGTTCTTGTGCTTCCACTTCTGTTAATGAACCGTTTTTCAAATCTCTGTCTACATAGATATCAAGGAAACTCGATACACGGCCAAGGCTCATTGCTGCGCCGTTTTGTTCTTTAATGGCAGCTAGGTAAGCGAAGTATACCCATTGGAATGCTTCACGTGCATTTTGAGCAGGAGCAGAAATATCAAAGCCATGGCTTGCTGCCATTTGTTTTAATTCGCTTAAAGAACGGATTTGCTCAGCAAGCTCTTCGCGAAGTTTGATTGTATCCTCTGACATGGTTGAGCTTGTATTGTTCAAATCTCTTTTCTTTTCTTCAATCAAGAAGTCCACACCATAAAGTGCAACGCGGCGATAGTCACCGATAATGCGTCCACGGCCGTAAGCGTCCGGAAGACCAGTGATGATTCCCGCTTTACGGGCCATTTTCATTTCTGGTGTATAGGCGTCGAATACACCTTGGTTGTGGGTTTTACGGTATTTAGTAAAGATTTCTTCTACTTCCTTATCAACATGGAAGCCATAAGCCTCAGCTGCATTTTCAGCCATGCGGATTCCTCCGAACGGTTGAAGGGAACGCTTGAATGGCGCATCCGTCTGGAAACCTACAACTGTTTCAAGGTCTTTGTTTAAGTAGCCTGGTTCGTGTGATGTAATAGATGATACGATTTTTGTATCAAGATCAAGTACACCGCCAGCTTCACGTTCTTTTTTTGAAAGATCCATTACTTGTTCCCAAAGCTTTGAAGTTGCTTCAGTTGGACCTTCCAAGAATGAGTCATCATCCTCGTATACATTAATGTTTTTTATAATAAAGTCACGCACATTGATTTCTTTGTTCCAGATACCTGCTTGGAAGCCTTTCCACTGTTCCATAAAATATTCCACCTCTCTAAAATTTCGAGTAAAACAGATTCGTTTTTTTCTATATAACAGATTATACATATAGCATACTCTCCTTCATAGATTCATTCTCATATTAAAAATGAACTATTTGTGAACTTATACACATAAATTAAGCAATTTGGATATATGTAGGCGAATACCAAGGGATGATAGTGCTTACATTTTGAATTTATTGTCTATTAAAGGGAATCTTTCTATGATTCTCCTTAATATGTAAACAGTGTTTTGAGAGAGTATTTTAAAAATTATACCTTCTGTAGTAGAGGGATAGTGCAACTGTACTATTTTTACTGATGCAACAGGGGAAACAGATACTGGAAAGGCAGAGTGGAGGTTAGACATAATAAAAACATCCTGAGATGATCAGGATGTTTGGTCGGCGGCGATAGGTGGTAAGTGAAAAGAAATTGTTTCTTTCCTTACAATCTTCTTGCTCCTATGTATTTTGGATTCCAATAGCTATTGGATAAAGAATCAATTGTCACGCCTCTTGATGTAGATGCGTGCATGAAACTATTATTCCCGACAAAAATGCCGACGTGGGAAGGTCCTTTCTTATATGTAGAGAAGAATACCATGTCCCCTTTTTGGAGCTGTTTTTGCTGTACAGCCTTTCCTTTATTGAAAAGCTGAGTTGTTGTGCGGGGAAGTTTCTGGCCAGTAGCTTTTGAATATGTATATCCAACAAATCCTGAGCAATCGAAGCCTTTAGGAGTTGTTCCGCCAAACCGGTATGCTGTACCTATGTATTGCTTACCCACTGAAATGATTTTTTCCTGGGTGCTTGCTGAATTATAAGAAGCTGCTTGAGTATCAGTCGGCATCAATAATGCGCATACAATAGACAGAGTAACAATAGACGAAACAACTAATTTCTTCATAAATTCCTCCGGACTCTTTTAGTAGAATAGGTTGATAGGCTTACTATATCAAAGAACCTTTTTTTTGTGATTTACAGTAAGATTAAGTTTTATTACGGAAATATTACACACTTTGACAAAATTATGTTTGTTCAGACAAAAGTAAACAAGGCAGACTGATGAAGACTATTTTTTATTTAATAGAAATGAGTCTTTTTTTATTGGATAAATAGTCCTTTTTTTATAAAAAAGAGTATCTTGCTTTTTGTTACAAAAGGCCTGCTTATGTCCAGTTTTTTGTCAAAGGCAATAAAAGTTGCATAAAAACGCTCATCGATTCTTCATTCCTACCGATAAGAATGGTAGAAAAGAAATTATATGAAGTCGGGTGAGTTTCATGGATAAAACATCCATCATAGGTGTTATATTAGGGATTCTTGCTGTTGGGGTAGGTATGGTGCTTAAAGGAGTCAGCATCACAGCTCTACTGAATCCTGCTGCTATTTTAATTATTATTGTTGGGACAATTGCCGCAGTGACGATTGCATTCCCTACAAATGAAATCAAACGAATACCCAAGCTGTTTCGGATTTTGTTTACAGAAAAGAAAGTGACCAAGCAAGAAGAATTAATCAAAACGTTTTCGGAATGGGCTGTTATTGCCCGAAAAGAAGGCCTGCTTGCTCTTGAAGGCATTTCAGAAAGCGTGGATGATCCTTTTCTCCGCAATGGCTTAAACCTGGCAGTGGAGGGACAAAGTGCAGATTATATAAGAGATATATTGACCGAAGAAATAGATGCGATGGAGGAACGCCATCAATCAGGAGCAGCTATTTTTTCGCAGGCTGGTACATACGCACCCACACTCGGAGTTTTAGGGGCAGTTATCGGCTTGATTGCCGCCCTGTCCCATATGGATAAAATTGAAGAATTGAGTAAGGCCATTTCGGCTGCCTTTGTTGCAACCCTGATGGGGATCTTCACCGGATATGTTTTATGGCATCCTTTTGCCAATAAATTAAAGCGGAAATCCATGCAGGAAGTGGCTATCAAAAACATGATGATTGAAGGCATTCTTTCTATTATAGAAGGAGAGGCACCAAGAACAATCGAACAAAAGCTGACGTCCTATCTTCCGGCAACCGATCGGAAAAAATGGCTTGAAGGCGAAGTGAAGCAGGATGCCTAGAAAGAAGAAGAAAAAGCGCCAAGAGGAGCATATCAGTGAATCCTGGCTTATTCCTTACGCAGATATACTAACTTTGCTGTTGGCCCTGTTTATCGTCTTGTTTTCGATGAGTTCAGTCGATGCTTCTAAGTTCAAGCAGCTTTCCAAAGCATTTAATGATGTTTTTGCTGCCGGAACGGGTTTCTTCCAATATCAGAGCCCTGTGGAAACAAATCCGACTACTGGCAAAGAGAAGAGCAGCGCTATAGATCAGGACAAAGATGGAAAAGGCGGGCTTGGAGAGAAGGATAAGGAGCAACTGTCCGAGCTTCAGCAAAAGGTGAACCAATATATTGAAAGCAACCAATTGACACAGCAATTGGGGACTTCGCTTTCAAGTGAAGGATTATTAGTGACTATACGGGATAATGTATTATTCACATCGGGAAGTGCGGACGTCCGTCCTGAGGATAAAACCATTGCACAGGAAATAGCTAAATTGATGGTAATGGATCCCCCACGAAGCATCATGATAAGCGGATATACGGATAATGTGCCTATTTCCAACTCTAAATACAGCTCCAACTGGGATCTGAGTGTTATGAGGGCGGTCAACTTTATGAAAGTTTTGCTGGAGAATGATAAGCTGGCACCTGAATGGTTCAGTGCGAAAGGATATGGTGAGTTTCAACCAGTCGCTTCGAATGGAACAGCTGAAGGCAGGGCAAAAAATAGACGGGTAGAAATTTTAATTTCTCCAAGAACAGAATTAAATCAATAAAATCTGCTGAATAGGCAGATTTTTTGATTTTGTTCATGTAAAAATAAAAAAGACCATAATGGAATCATTATGGTAAAAGTGGGGAATTATTAGGTGGACTTGTATGGCAATTGTGCCATTAAGGGTTAGTCGCTTGCATCATTGTTTGAGTTTGGAGATGGCTTACAAAGGTGGTCCAGAAAGAAGCCGATTCCAGCCATGCAAATAATGGGGATTGAGTAATTTAACACATGAAGGATGGTCAACTTTATACCTCCTTATTTAAAGCACTCGGAAGGGTTTCACTACTGTATGAATAGTATATTGGATGGCAGATATAAAATACATATTTTGGTAACAAATATAAAGGGGAATTGTTCGACAAGAATTGCATGCGGGTTTAGTTGTATATAGATGGGCGTAGCAGAGGAAAAAGGCATGAATGTCAAATACATTCATGCCTTTTTCCTCTATATGGTCAAGAGAGCATTGCCTTTTTTTCTCTCTCTGTAGGGATGGGACAGGATACAGGTTTTTTTCCAAAAAGATAACGGTTACGTGCAATAAATTGATAGAGTACATTCCGAATACCCCGGGGGATGAATATACCTGTGTAAGCTCCTTTCCATATACCCTTCAGATGGCGGCAGATACGAAAGACCGCATCGGATTGTGTATAGGCAATTCCTTGGTCGATTAATACTAAACTTTCAATTTGTTCAGGCAGATGGTGCTCCTTTAACAGGCGCTGCCCAATGTTACTTTGAAGAGAGGCGAAACGAAAAAAGTCATTCGGATCTCTTTTTAGGATAAATTGGACGCTTGTATTGCACACATGGCAATCACCATCGAATAATACGATTGCTTTGTTCAGCATAAAGGGCACCTCTTCCTATAAAAGAATTGCCTGTAAATGGCTATAAGGATAGTTTACCACTTTCTTATCCTTATATATATGAATCGGCTTGTTACTCTGCCAGTTTGAAACCATTGATAATATCTGCCAGTTCCTCGGATAACATGCTGAGTGAGTGTGCCGATTCAGCAACTTCGACCATTGCAGCGTTCTGTTCCTCAGCGGAAGCGGCAACTGTTTGTGTCAGGCTTGATGTATTTTGGATGAGATCGACAGTCGATTGAATGACGTGGTCCATCTCTTCCGTCCCTTTTTGAATTTCATTGATCGATACCGTAACAGTGGATACTTTAGTGTGCATATCCTTTGCAGATTCAGAAATGGCAATTAATGATGCTTGAGCAACTGCTGCAAGATCAAGGCCGTCAATAATTGCCTGGCGTCCGTCGTCCATGGATGTGATGGATTCTGTAATGCCCAACTGGATGTCGGAAATCAGTAAGCGTATCTGGTTGGCGGATTGGTTGGATTGTTCCGCCAATTTTCTCACTTCATCCGCTACGACGGCGAAGCCACGGCCGTGTTCACCTGCACGGGCAGCTTCAATTGCTGCATTCAGTGCCAGCAAATTTGTCTGTTCGGCAATGTCTGTGATGATATTTATAATACTGTCGATTTCTTTGGAATGCTCGCCAAGGCGATTCATCAATTCTGCGGTGTCCTTGGTTGTTTCATTAATGATATTTACCTGCTGCATGGTCTTATTCATCATTTCGCCGCCGTTTTGGGCTTCTGCTGCATTATCACTGGATGATTTTAAAATGTTCGAAGCAACGGTAGAAATATGATGGATATTTTGCATGACATTTGTGCTTGTCTGTTCAAGCGTGTTGACGAAATCGTTTTGGGAATCTCCTGCTGATGCCACTTCCTGAATGGAATGAGCGATAGAATCGGTTGCTCTGCTTGTTTCTTCAGAGCTGGCATTCAATTGTTCAGCCGATGCGGCCACCATCTCAGAGTTATTCTTAATGGTCATGATCAATTTACTTAGCTTATCGCGCATTTTCATATAACTGCCTGCTAATTGGCCGATTTCATCGCCATTATGGTCGATAACTTCCATTGAAAAATCTCCATTGCCCGCTTTATCTAAAGCTGAAGAGATTAGGCTGAGCCTTTTTTTGAGTGTATGGGTGAAGAACCAAACGATAAAAAAGGATAGGACGATCAAGAGTATAGAACTGATGCAAATGACAATGAAAATGCTGGTAATGACATCATCGACCATTGTCTGTTTTGCGCTGATATGCCACATTCCGATTACGCTGGCAGAGCTATTGCGGATCGGCAAATAACCGGATTGGTACTGGATACCGTCTATTTTGACATTTCCAAAGTAGGTTTTCCCTTTTTGCAGCGTCTCTTTAGCCACCTCTTTATCGGCGATTGATCCCGTCCCTGCCTTTTTGTTGTCTTTTATCGTGGAAGCAAGTGCCACGTCTTTTAAATAGATGGTTACATCATCATTGGAAAGCTTACCAATCCTATTCACCATAGCCTCTGTAATTAAGGCGTTGCCTTTGTATAATTTTCCATTTTCCTCTTTCCAGTCTCCGGGGTATTGTGAATCGAAAGCCTGGTAGCTTAAGGGCAAATCTGTCTTTACTTTCTCCAAGCCGTTGCTTCGGATGGCTGTGTCCACTTTCCATATAACGGACAGGCCTAAAACGAATGCCAGGAATATCAAGGCAGTAATCACAAGGATATTGAATTTTGATGAAATTTTTAAGCGGCGGACCATTTTCAAATGAATTGCCTCCCTTTTTAGAAAAAATGATACCTATTGATTTATCGGCTTATTAGGAATATTTTTGAAGTTAAAAATGAATTTTAATGGGTATTTAGTCGCTGGGAAAGGAAAATATGAAGAAGGGAAAATAGAGCATTTATCCTCTTTAATCTTGTTTGTATTCCTATAAAGTTTTACATAGGCAAACTGATTGGGGGGAGACTGCATGAGATTAATCAGGCTGCAAGATTATGAACAAGCCACTATGGAATTGGCAAAGCCTATTTACGATAAATATCATCGGGTGTTATTGGCAGAAGGCCGTGCTATTCATCCAATCTTTGTAGAAAAGCTTAAGAAGCTCAATTTTCAATATATTTTTGTCGAAGATGCTATTTCTCAAGGAATTACTATGGAAGAAATGGTCGATATGCCAACTTGGATAGATTGCATCACACAGATGGAGAAGGTGTTTGGAAAAGTGCGCCGGAAAGAAGAATTTCCGCTTCGGCAATTACAGCAAACAGCCAATAAACTAGTGGATGAAGTATACAACAGAGGGGCGATTGTTTTAATCCCTGTCACTTTTCTTTCCGAGGAAGTCCATTTATATGCCCATTCGGTAAACGTGGCTCTTTTATCAATACAGTTAGGGAAAAAGAAAGGGTATAACCGAGTGAAGGTGAGAGACCTTGCCTTGGGAGGATTATTGCATGATATCGGTAAGGTGCTGGGAGATGAATCCGAAAGCCATGCCGTGAGAGGCTTCAATTACTTAAGGAATATGCAGGAGGTAAGCTTAGTTGCGGCCCATGTCGCTTTTCAGCACCATGAACATGAGGATGGAAGCGGAACGCCCAGAGGGCTTAAGGCAGACTTGATCCATGAATTTGCGCAGATATGTGCGATTGCCGATCTTTATGACCACTTGCTTTCAGACCATTTTTATCCTCCTCATATCGCATTGGAGTATATCATGACCAAGAGCGGTACTTGGTTCAATGCTGAACTTGTGAAGCTGTTCGTTCAGGAAGTCCCTTTTTATCCGCCAGGTACGAGAGTGAAGCTGAATACGAAGGAAGAGGCTATTGTTACAAAAATCAATAAAAATGTCCAGCGCCCGCATATCCGTATTCTTCATAATAATAAGGAGATAGCGCTCGTGGACAGTCCATCCATCATTATTACGAAAGTGATGGTTGAACAGGAAAAGATATTGAATACGTATATGAAGGAATTGAACCAAGATGATCGCCAGAACCGACATACATAAAAAGGACTTTCCGCTAGGGAAAGTCCTTTATTATAAGCTGGAAGCAAGTAAAGCATCTTTTTACTCTATTTTTAGGATTTCTTCAAGCTGCCCAATTCTGCTGCAATTGCTTCCATTTCACTTGGACTGAAGGATTGTTTTTTCATGACCATTTCATACAAATCCAACAATTCCTCATACATATCGTGGTTGAAATGCTCCGATTTTACCGCCCCTATATTCATCATTCGCAGCTTTTCTTTTATTTTCTCCACCATATAGTCAACATGTTCCGGTTTGTTTACCGTCAGATCCATTGCAATCTCCCTTTCTCCTTAACTTCTTACCATATTTCCATACTTGCAAGAGCCTGTCAACGCATTAACGGAGCTATAAGGGGATTGAAACAAATAAACTGTTGGAAAAGCGCTATAAAAATGGTTGAAAAAGATAGGTAATTATTAAAAAATATACTAAGATAGATTGTAAGTGGCATAAAAGGATACGCGTGTTAGATTGTGAATGGGGAGTGTAATAAGTGATTAACGTTTTATTTGTTTGTTTAGGAAATATCTGCCGATCGCCTATGGCTGAAGCTATGTTTCGCGATGTTGTGAAAAGGGAAGGTTTGGAAAAGGAGATTCGCATAGATTCCGCGGGAACAGGAGATTGGCATGTCGGCCATCCGCCCCATCAGGGCACAAGACAGCTCTTGGATAGCAAAGGAATCAGCTATGAAGGAATGGAAGCAAGGCAACTTAAGCCTGCAGATTTCAGTGAATTCGAATATATTATCGGTATGGATGCCAGCAATATAGGAAATATTAATCGGTTGGCTCCTGAAAAGACACAATCAAAGGTGTTGCGCTTGCTTGATTTAGTCGAACAGGCCAAAACAAGGGATGTGCCGGATCCTTATTATACCGGTAATTTTGAAGAGGTGGCACAGCGTATAGATAAAGGGTGCGAAGCTTTATTAGCGATGATTAAGAAAGACCATTCCCTTTCGTAAAGAAACAGAAAAAGGCTTAATGCAATCCAAAATAAAAAGAAAGAGGGTTCTTATACATGAATGATGTCCGGAATTCATACAATGAAGGTAAGAAGAGCAAACTGTGGAAAGGTATATTGCTGGGCGCCTTGGCAGGAGCAGCGGTAGCCATGCTGGACAAGCATACACGAGAGGCAACGATCGAGTGCGGCAAAAAAAGCTATCAGAACACAAAGGAACTTATTCAAAATCCAGAGCGGTTTGTGGAAAATGTAAAGGAAAAATCCAATCAAATCCGTTCTTCCATTGAAAGTATTACAGAGGATGTAGCATTCATAACCGGCAAGGTGGAAGAATTCAAGGAAATGGCTCCTGACATTGTGGATACAGTAATGGAAACTAAAGAAGTGTTTACGGATTCCGAGAAGGAGAATAAAGAGCCTGTCTTATAAAATGCAAACGAGTGAGGTGCTGCCTTGAATATGTCAATCGCAAATCAACTAACGAGGCTTGTCCGTACAATGCTGATTCGAATGAAAGACCATGATGTTTCAGGCATTGCTGCCTCGCTTGCCTTTTTCTTTCTATTGTCCTTATTTCCCCTTTTAATCGTGTTGGCGACTTTACTTCCTTATTTGCCTATAAAAGAAAGTGATATTATTACTTACTTAGCTGCTTATGTGCCAGAAGATTCTCTGCAGTTGTTAGAGGGGCATATCGAGAATATCATGGAGGGAAGCGGAAAACTGCTTTCTTTAGGAATTATCGGAACGCTCTGGTCAGCTTCTAATGCAATGAATGGCATGGTGAAGGCATTTAATAAAGCATATGATATTTATGATGACCGTACATATTTAATAGTTCGAGCCATAGCGCTCGTTTTGACTGTAGCTATGATTTTTATCTTTATCATTGCGCTGCTGCTGCCTGTCTTCGGGAAGCAAATCGGCTTGTTTATCTTTGATTTGCTCGGGTACGATAAGCAGTTCCTGCATATGTGGGATGCCATAAGATGGATATTGAGCATTTTTATCTTATTTTGTGTTTTTTCCCTTCTTTATTGGGTATTTCCTGTAGTCAAAATGGATAACCGTGTAGTGATGAGGGGAGCTCTGTTCGCAACTGTTGGATGGAGTGTTGTTTCATTGGGATTTTCATTTTATGTGAATAATTTCTCAAATTATTCAACGACCTATGGAAGTATCGGAGGAATCATTGTATTGATGCTCTGGTTTTATATTTTGGCCTATATCATTATTCTTGGAGCGGAAATAAATGCAATGTGGCGTGAAAAATAGAGAAAGGAGGCTAACCGGAAGGTGCCTCCTTTCTCTATTTTAAGATGCTTTATCGAGTGCTGAAAGAGGCTTCTGCCGGAATGCTAGGAGAGCGATAAAAATCAATACAAGCATAGCCGTGAACATGAAGAAGAACCCCTTTGAGAAATGCTGGATGACATTCCCTCCTATATAAGGACCGATCATGCTGCCGAAGCTGAAGAATACACTGCACATAATATTGCCGGCCGGAAGCAGATTGTTCGGCAGGAGATCAGCCATGTAACTGATGCCGAGCGAATAAGTCGATCCGACGACCATACCTGCCGTAAATAAGCAGGCGAGCAACCCTATCACTGAATGCTGTATGGTTCCGGCGATAAGAAAGATAATTGCGCCTGTCAGCATTATGGCAAGAAGCATCTTCTTTCTTCCGAACCGGTCGCTGAACATGCCGAGCGGCAACTGAAACAGAATGCTTCCGAGGGCGAAAGAAGGAAGCAAAATACTGACAGTGTTAATATCCATTCCATTACGAAGGGCAAACACTGGGAAATTGCCGTTTAGTGATGCTTCCAAGAAGCCGTAGCCGAGAGGCGGCAAAAAAGCGACCCAGGCATATTTAAATACGTGCTGGAACCGCGAAAAAGTTCCCTTTACACTCGCAGTTTCAATCATTTGTTCCGGTTTTTCATTTTTCAGCAGAAAAATCGAAAGCCACGCTATCAACGTAATGCCGGAAGAAATGATAAAGGGCAAAGCCTCACTATATTGGACCAATCTGGAAAAGAGAGGCCCGATCGCAAAGCCGAGGCTGAAAAAAAGCCCATAAATAGCAACATTGCGCCCCCGTTTATGTAATGGAGAAAAAGATGTAATCCATGTTTGGGTGGAAAAATGAAGCATGTTATCCCCGATGCCGATAATTAATCGGAGAATAAACCAAAACCAAAAAGATTTCCAAACCGGGAATAAAGCAAATGCGATTGCGACCGTACCTGCACCCGCAATCAGCAGCGGCTTATAACCGAATTTCCGCAACGGAGCCTCCATCATCGGTGAGGCAAGAAGGATGCCGATATATAAGCCTGCAGCGTTCAACCCATTAAGAGTGGAGCTGACACCGTCACTTTCAAATATAATGGCAATCAGTGGCATAAGCATTCCTTGCGACAAACCGGATATAGCAACAATGCAAACGAGGATCCAAAAACGAAATTGTGTTTTTTCCATAGGCGTCGTTGTCCTTTTTTGAGAGATGTATAAGATTCATGTTACTGGTGATGTTCATTTTCTGCAAGGAAAGATCATTGAGTAGGAGAAAGTGGTATGGGGAGGGCTTACATAGGCAAAATAAAATGAAGGTTCTGCATAACAGCTGATTTGCAGAACCTTCATTATGGGTTTTTTATTAAACTATCTTGCATATTCTAATCCAACAAATAGTATCGATACTGAACTGATCGCTTTGGCTACTTTTTGATAAACAACCTTAATTAACGTCTGAACTAAACGAATACTTGTAGGAATGTTCACCACTTTCTATTTTTGATTTTAGGAGTGTAAGTATGAGCTACATATTTACTTATACGCATTCCTCCTTAACGTTGACAGCTTCAGGTGGTTTGAACGCTTCCCTCCTTTATTGAAGATTAAGGCTATTATACCGCTGTAAAATAAAAAAGTAAATAATATAAATTTTACAAAATTATTACATTCATCATAATCAGCTGCCATGAAAAAAACTGCATAGGAAGCTTACGGCGATTTAAAATCATATTGCCGAAAGTCCGTATAGAAAGAATCTAATAAGCAAATTCTAAAATCAAAATAAAACTTTCAGCCCTGAAAGAAGGAGCCAGAATGTATGAAACGATTAGTGACAACTTTAATCATAGTGCTTTGCTTAGCATTTATTCCAAGCTACAGCTCTGCTGCAGAAATACAAGCCCAAAATCGGCAAGCCGCTGTTAAAATCCCAAGTACGGTACTGCAAATTGCAAAAGAAAATACGTACCCAAACCCAAGCCAGGATCTCCCTTATTTGCAGCCAAGCGCATTAACGAAGACATTGATATCTTCTTCAAATGTTAAAATTGAGAATCCTGAACTTATCCGCATATTAAACGAATCCACTATTTCTAAAGCTCCATTTGCACTGGGGTATCGGGCGACCATTTATTTGGGCCACTGGGCATTGGTTTATGAATCTGCAGAAACAGCGCCTAATTGGGAATTTCAAAAAATAAATACTAATTTTCATGATAATCGGGGTTCTGAAACGATATACCCGATGCATTATGTGCAAGAAATGCAAAAGACAGTACGAGGAGGTCTTACTGCTAAAGTGCCCCAGGCAGAAGATGTACAAAAGATGATGCTTCTCAAGGCCGCAAAGAAGACAAAATTGCCGCTATCATTTGATACGATTGTTGGTGCCGGCACAAAAAATGAACGTATATATAATGTTCCACCGAAAAATCTGGGGTATTTATACACGTATGCAAGCGCAATCAATGAAAAAGGAAAAGTAACTTATGGTGAAGTTTACTTGGTGCTAAAAGGAAACAGGAAAACCCTTGTCGTTAAAAATGTTACTTCGCAGGGAATAGGGGCATGGATTCCTGTTCAGGACCACCTTTCATTTGGCTTCATATCCACCAATCGCCCGAGATAATCTACATTATAAAAAGCCGGAAATGCATTAGCCCATGCATTTTCCGGCTTTTTATTGTCTAGCTGCAAGCGCCAGCCCCTCGTCTTAAGCTTGTCGGGCCTGACCAAGCTGCTTCCGCTTTTCGTTTTGTCTAGCTGCAGCGGCTAAGCCCTCGAGGTCTTAAGCCAAGAATAGTCAAAGGCAAAATTCGGCCTTTGAGCAATTCTCGTCTTAAGCTTGTCGGGCCTGACCAAGCCGCTTCCGCTTTTCGTCTTACCTACATAATTGTTTGTTTGCTTTTTTTTGTTTGAAGTTTTCGTCTGGGTAATAGGCGTTTTTCACTAATACATTCGGGCCTAGGCATTTGACAGCTGGGCAATGGCAATTCAATGTATTGGCCAGGTCGGTGGCATTCCAGTTTTCATAGGCCTGCTGTAACGTGTGGCCTTTTATGTTTCCGAGAGGAGGTGCGTCACCGAAATCTGTTACGATGACATCTCCATTGAAGATGTTGATATTCAGCCTTGAGCGGCCGTCAGGATCGTTTCGTACAGTGACATTCTTGCTGCTGTAAAGTCTTTCCAGTAAGGTGGTATCTTCAGGATTTGAGCTGCAAGGATAAAATGGCAATGTGCCGAATAGCATCCAAGTATCCTGGTCGCGAATATCTAACAAGTGATGGATGGCCTTCCGGGTTTCCTCCAATGAGACAGATTTCAGACTGCTTGCAAAATCGCTTGGGTACATGGGATGGACTTCATGCCGGCTGCATTTCATATCGTGGACGATTTCTTCATGTATATGGGCTAAATGCGGCAAGGTACGGTTGTTGATCATTGTTTCAGCTGAGATGAACACACCTTGTTTTGATAATTCGCGGCTGTTTTCAATTATACGGTCGAATAATTTTGCACGTTGCCCTCTGGAAGGCTGTCTGTTCATCATGGCGAATCCATTATCGATGAATTGATCGACTGTGCCCCAATTGTGTGAGATATGCAGTACATCAAGGTACGGAATAACCGTGTCGTATTCTCCTAATGAGACCGTTAAATTGGAGTTCATTTGGGTTCGGATCCCGCGTTCGTGGGCATACTTTAAAAGAGGCACCACATAGTTTTTAACGCTTTTACGGTTGAGCATCGGCTCCCCTCCTGTGATGCTCAATGCTTTCAATTCTGTTACCTCATCAAGGCGTTTCAGCAATAGGTCGAGCGGGAGAGCTTCTTCATCTTTCGGTGACAAAGTATAGCCGACTGCACAATGCTCACATCTCATATTGCAAAGAGTGGTCGTTGTGAACTCAATATTCGTTAATTTGGGAACGCCGTATTCTTCAATGTCATTATAGGCTTCCCACGGATCAAATAGTATGGAAATGGGTGTACGGGATTTTGTGGTCATATTCATTCTCCTTGTTCATCAATAGCTTCCCTTATGCTTTACACTCATTGTGAGTATATGAAAGGGAAAACATATTAAAACAAATATTACAGTATCTTTTTTGCACGGTAAACATACTGATTATGAATATTTACATTGAAATTCCAATGTTTTTAGTAGAAAATGAATATACTGCAATATTATTTACTTCTTGCCGAATGTTAGAAAGGAGCTCATATATAATGGGAAAACCAATTTTAAATAAAGATGACCAAATGAATTTTTTGAAGCAGCGCTTAACAATGTTCATTGAGGTGCTGGATACAATCGATCCCGAGGATGCGGACTTAGAGGATGTAGACCGCCTGATTGAATTCCTTGATGAACTGGAAGTAAAGGTTGAGCAATTCAAAAGCCGTTAATATGGAGCCCGGGCAGTTTGCCGAGGGCTTTTTCTTTTTGCCTGCTTCTTTTATTATGGCTGGAAAATGTGTAAACGCTTGCTGTTTATACTTTTCCAAAGAGGGACCAAGGAGTATAATGGATGGGTGATAAAAGGAAATGGAACAGTTTAGAAACAATAAGGCTTCCTTGTGCGGCGAATGATCTGAATAATCAGAAGGAATGCCTGGAAGGATAGTTACGGTCCATACATGAGGGGGAAATGGGATGAACGTAGAGAAACTTCAAGAAAGTATGTATCAATTAATTGTTGAGACAAGCACGAACTTGCCTAAGGATGTAAGACGGGCATTGAAGAAGGCAAAGGAAAAAGAGATAGCAGGAACCCGTTCTGCAATGAGCTTGGCAACAATTGCCGAGAATATTCAAATGGCTGACGATGCTATTTCACCAATTTGCCAGGATACAGGCCTTCCGACATTTAAAATTAAAACACCGGTCGGAGTCAATCAGCTGGAGATAAAGGATGCAATCTATAAAGCGATCCAACAAGCGACAAAGGACGGAAAACTCCGCCCGAATGCTGTGGATTCACTGACAGGGGGAAACAGTGGGGATAATCTGGGCATAGGCTTGCCTGTCATTAAATTTGACCAATGGGAAAAAGATTATATAGACGCACGGCTTATTTTAAAGGGCGGCGGCTGTGAAAATAAAAATATTCAATATAGCCTTCCTTGCGAGCTTGAGGGCTTAGGCAGAGCGGGCCGTGATTTGGACGGCATCCGCAAATGTGTGATGCATTCTGTTTACCAGGCGCAGGGGCAAGGCTGCAGTGCCGGATTTATCGGAGTAGGTATCGGCGGCGACCGCTCATCCGGCTATGACTTGGCTAAAGCACAATTATTCAGAAGCGCCGATGATGTAAACGAAAACGAAGACCTCCGCAAATTGGAGGAATATGTCATGGAGCATGCCAATGAATTGGGGATTGGTACAATGGGATTCGGCGGGGAAACAACCTTGCTTGGCTGTAAAGCCGGCGTGATGCATCGCATACCTGCAAGTTTCTTTGTATCAGTTGCCTATAATTGTTGGGCCTTCCGCCGCTTGGGCATCAAAATGGATGCAGAAACCGGTGAAATCAATGAATGGCTTTATCAAGAAGGAGATAAAGTTTCATTGATATCTGAAGGGGAAAAAGAATCAGCTGCGGCAATGGAAGAAGCTTCCCAAGAAATCATACTGCAAGCGCCCATTACAGAAGAGCAAATCAGATCACTGAAAGTTGGGGATGTGGTCAAAATCAACGGTATGATGTATACAGGCCGCGATGCGATCCATAAGTATTTAAGCGATCATGATGCGCCTGTCGATTTGAATGGCCAGGTTATTTACCATTGCGGACCTGTTATGCTGAAGGATGATGAAGGCGAATGGCATGTGAAAGCTGCCGGTCCGACAACAAGTATCCGTGAAGAGCCATACCAAGGTGATATTATGAAAAAATTTGGCATCCGCGCTGTTATCGGCAAAGGTGGTATGGGTGCCAAAACACTTGCCGCACTTGGCGAGCATGGCGGCGTATATTTGAATGCGATTGGCGGCGCAGCCCAATATTATGCGGACTGTATCAAAAAGGTAGAAGGTGTTGACCTGATGAACTTCGGAATTCCTGAAGCTATGTGGCATTTAAGAGTGGAAGGGTTTAAAGCTGTGGTCACAATGGATTCACACGGAAACAGCCTCCATAAAGATATAGACCAATCTTCTCTTGAAAGACTGGCTAAGTTCAAAGAACGTGTATTTTAATCAATCCCTAATTGAAGCTGTGCCTTTCGGTGCAGCTTCTTTTGTTTCTTGAAATTACCTATCATGTTTTTCCTTTCTCTTCGAATAATAATGAATGATGAAGAAAGAAGGGAAAAGTCAATATGAAAAAAATAGTGTTGCTTCTATTTTCAATTTTATGCAGTTTGTCCCTCGCCCACACAGTTCTTGCGGAAGTATCGAATAAGCCATATGGCTGGGGAATTGTGAAAAGTAAAGGCGGCATCCCGGCAGATGCAGGGAAAGATCTGAACCTCATTGTGAAAAAGCATGGCGCCTTTTATAAAGGCGACGCAAAAGAAAAGGTTTTGTATCTTACATTTGATAACGGATACGAAAATGGCTACACATCAAAGATTTTGGAAACGTTAAAAAAACAAAAAGTGCCGGCTATTTTCTTTGTAACCGGCCATTATCTAAAATCTGCCCCAGACCTTTCTAAACGAATGGTAAAGGAAGGGCATCTGATCGGCAACCATTCATGGAGCCATCCTGATATGACCACGCTTGGCAAATCCAAAATGCTTGAGGAATTAGATTCAGTCAAACGAAAGACGGCAGAGCTGACAGGGCAGAAAAGCATGCTTTACCTGAGGCCTCCTCGTGGGATATTCAGTGAAAGAACGTTGGAAATAACCAATAAAGCCGGATATGTAAATGTATTTTGGTCACTGGCCTATAAAGATTGGGACGTGAAAAACCAAAAAGGAGCTGATTATGCCTATCAACAAATCATGAGCCAAGTCCATCCTGGGGCTATTATGCTGATCCATTCCATTTCAAAGGATAATGCCGATGCCTTGGAGCGGGTGATCATTGATTTGAAAAAGAAGGGGTATTCATTTAAAAGTTTGGACTATTTAGTAATGAAACATGAATTGAAAGGCAGTTTCTTTTAAAAGATCTTCATATGATGAAGGTCTTCTTTTTTTGCCCTCTATTTTAGATACGCCATGCAAACATGCTATAATACATAAAAGATGGAAGGGGGAACGTATGTATGTGGATTGAACATGTTTCAACAGAGGGGCCGTATTTTTTTGAAGGTGTATTGGATCGTCTCTCCATCGATCCTCTTCAGGCAGTGGACATCGAGAATCGAATGGTAAAAGTTCCATTAAATTTGGAGAATGGGCCACAGGTCATCACTGTCCAGGCATCTGGCACCACTGGCGAACCCTCCTTTATTTTGACCGGAAGCCAAGAAGACAGTAAGGAAGAAGCGATTCGGAGAATAACGGAAATATTTGGCTGGAATCGGCCGTTGAATGCGATACATGAGCATTTTCAGAGTACCCCATTAAAACCTTTGTTTGACGACCATTATGGAACAGCGTTACTATTAGACTTTGATTACTTCAGCAATCTGGCCAAGAGCATCATTCACCAGCAGCTCAATCTTGCATTTGCATATGTCCTAACCGAACGATTCGTGAAAACGTTCGGATTTCAACAGGAGGGCGCATGGTTTTATCCAACTCCGGAGACAGTCTCAGAGCTGACTGTGGACCAATTGAGAGAGTTGCAATTCAGCGGACGCAAGGCTGAATATATCATCGGATTATCGCAGGAAATTGTGTCAGGGAGATTGGATCTCCAGCCATTAAAGAGTGCTAGCGATGAAGAGGTGATGGCTGCTTTGACCCGAGTCAGAGGGATAGGCAAATGGACGGCAGAAAGTTTTCTGCTGTTTGGCCTTGGCCGGTTGAATATATTCCCGAAGGCGGATATCGGCATTCAAAATGCATTGAAACAAATCATGAAGTTGGAGCAAAAGCCGACGATGGATGAAATGGCTTTATGGATGGAAGCATACCATCCTTATTCAAGCTACGCAGCCCTCTATTTATGGAGAAGCGTAGAAAAACGGAGTGAAAAAAAGAAATGAACAAACAACAAGATATAGCCTTGAAATTGGGGCAGACATTTCCCTTGACGATTAAGCGATTGGGAATAAACGGAGAAGGTGTCGGCTATTTCAAAAGAGGTGTCGTTTTTGTGCCTGGAGCGCTTCCTGGAGAAGAAATTGTGGCTGAAGCTGTAAAAATCCACCCTAAGTTTGCGGAAGCGAAGGTAAAGAAAATTAGGAAGGCTTCACCGCATCGCGTGAAAGCCCCTTGCCCAGTGTACGAACAGTGCGGAGGCTGCCAAATACAGCATTTGGCCTATAGCCAGCAGCTGAAGGAAAAACGCGATATTGTAAGACAGGCTTTCGAACGTTATATGCGGCACAGTGTGGATCAATTAGAAATACGGGATACGATCGGCATGGAGGATCCTTGGAATTACCGGAACAAAAGCCAATTCCAAGTAGGAACAAAAGGAGATAAGGTCATTGCCGGCCTTTATGGGGCCAATTCCCATAACCTGATTGATATTCCTGAGTGTATCGTCCAGCATCCCGCATGCAATGACATTACATTGACAGTTAAAGAAGCGCTGCAAAAGCTTGAAATACCTATTTATAATGAGAAGAAGAAAACAGGGATTGTCCGCACGATTATTGTCCGGGCAGGATTTGCGACGAATGAAGTGCAAGTTGTCCTTGTGACGGCTAAAAAAGAATTGCCGAAAAGGCAGCAGCTGATTGATATAGTCATGGATAAGCACCCTGAAGTGAAGTCTTTTGTCCAAAATATCAACAGAGCCGACACGTCCCTTGTTTTTGGTGAACAAACAACCCCATTGGCAGGAGCAAATAGTATTAAAGAAACACTTGGCGAGCTATCATATGAATTGTCGGCAAGAACCTTTTTCCAGCTGAATCCGATCCAGACGGTGAAACTGTATGATGAAGCGAAGAAAGCGGCTGCTTTGACGGGCAAAGAAAATGTCGTCGACGCTTATTGCGGAGTGGGGACAATCGGCCTCTGGCTATCCGATCAGGCTAAGGAAGTGCGTGGGATGGATGTCATTAAGGCGTCCATCAACGATGCAAGGGAAAACGCCAAACGGCATGGCAAGGACAATGTAAAGTTTGCGGCAGGAAAGGCAGAGAATGTCCTGCCGAGCTGGCTGAAGGAAGGCTGGAAGCCGGATGTCATTGTTGTTGATCCGCCAAGAAGCGGCTGCGACCATGCTTTGCTGCAGACAATCGTAAAGGTCAAGCCGAAACGGATTGTGTATGTATCCTGCAATCCATCCACATTGGCTAAAGACATCCAGCAGCTCGGCAAGCAATATAAGGTGGAATACATCCAGCCTGTGGATATGTTCCCGCAGACTGCTCATGTGGAGTGCGTGGCTAAAATTGTTTTAAAACAAGGTAATTAGGAGATAGTTTAGATGGATATGAATAATAACGATCTATTAATACGGATCAGGTATGCACTGGATATAAAAGATGTGGATATGATTAAAATCTTTAAACTGGGTGATGTTGAGGTAACGAGAGAAGAACTACGTGAGCTACTTACCAAAACACCAGATAGTTACTACGATGATGAAGTCGATGAGATGGATGAGGACTACGTTATTTGTAGTAATGTCATGCTAGAGTCTTTTCTAAATGGACTTATTATCTTCAAAAGGGGAAGACAAGAGCCAAAACCAGGGCAGCCTGAAAGACCTGCAATTACGATAAAGCATAATAGTAGTGTGAACAATGTAGTGTTTAAGAAATTAAAAATAGCTTTATCATTAACAAGTGATGACATTTTAGATATTCTTGACGAAGTGGGCGTAATCCTTTCAAATAGCGAATTGAGTGCTATCTTTAGAAAAGAAGGACATAAGCATTATGTTCCATGTGGAGATCGATATGCTCGTAATTTCTTAAAAGGGTTGGCTATGAGGTACCGGGGATAAGGCAATTAAAATAGTTGTTTAGAGATAGGCTTGAGGAGAAGGGGAAACCCATCTCTTCAGGCTTTTTTTAAGTTGAAAAGAGAGGAAGCTCAAGGGGGGATTGAAAAGGCACTTTCCATAGGTTTTATGAGGCTCCGAGCTTTGCCGACTGGCTTCACTATTGAAAAATCGGTATAATGCTCTTTAGATTTAAAAGAGCGGGGAGGGCGTTTCTTTGAATAAAACAATCGGTATATTGGCCCATGTGGATGCCGGGAAGACCACGTTTTCAGAGCAATTGCTTTATCATACGGATAGCATTAAAAAGCGGGGCAGGGTCGACCATAAAGATGCTTTCCTGGATTGCCATGAAATCGAAAGGCAAAGGGGGATTACGGTTTTTGCCGAGCAGGGGATAATGGATTATCAGGATTCGACCTATTATTTAATTGATAATCCGGGCCATGTAGATTTCTCTCCTGAAATGGAACGTTCTATTCAAGTATTGGATTATGCGATTGTCATTGTTTCTGCGGTGGAAGGAATCCGCGGCCATACAGAAACAGTTTGGCATTTGCTCCGGAAACACAGCATCCCGACGTTTTTCTTTTTGAATAAAACAGACCAAGCGGGAGCTGACGCGGAAAAAGTACTTGAAGAAATGCAGAGAGAATTGACAGATGACATATGCAATATCACATCTTCCTTTAAAGAAGAAACAATGAGTGAAGAGCTGGCAGAGTTTATCGCGGAAAGGGATGAACAGTTGCTCGACCGATATATGGATGAAGGCTACAGTAAAGAGATATGGCTCGATAAGATGATTGAAATGGTCCGGGAATGCCGAATTTTCCCTGCCTGCAGCGGATCTGCACTTAAAGATATTGGAGTTGTTGAGTTTCTTGAAAAGTTCAATGCCTTAACCAAGACAAGCTACTCTAAAGCAGATCCTTTTTCCGCCCGTGTCTACAAAATCCGCCACGATGAGAAAGGGACAAGATTGACATTCATTAAAATACTTGGCGGAACAGTCAATGTCAGGGATGAAATCCAATATGGAGATTGCACGGAAAAAATAACGGGCTTACGGAAATATAATGGGCATTCTTTTGAACAAGTGAAGAGCGCCGGTGCTGGCGAGCTGGTAGCGTTGATTGGCCTTTCTGCAGCAGCTGTTGGCAAGGGGCTGGGCGGATTGCAGGAACAACTCCGTTATGAACTGGTGCCTGCCTTGAAATCAAAAGTCAATATTCATTCCTCCATCCATATCAAAGACGCTTTGCGATCCTTCTATATACTGAACGATGAAGATCCTTCCTTACATGTCACATGGGATGAAACAGTCCAGGAAATACATATACATGTAATGGGTGTCATGCAGCTTGAAATCCTGAAGCAAATCATTCCTGACCGGTTTCATTTTGATGTATCTTTTGAAGAGCCCACGATTGTATACAAGGAAACGATAGAGAAGGAAGTGTATGGATATGGGCACTTTGAGCCGCTTGGCCATTACGCTGAAGTCCATTTACAATTGGAACCGGGCGAGAGAGACAGCGGCATTGTGTTTGAAAATGTATGCCATGCCAATGATTTAAGTGCCGGAAATCAAAACTTGATCAGAAAGCATCTATTGGAAAAGGAACACCGGGGTATATTGACGGGTTCTGCTGTTACGGACTTGAAAATCACGCTATTGACGGGTAGGGCCCATGTCAAACATACATCCGGCGGCGATTTTAAGGAAGCCGCATACAGGGCATTCAGGCAAGGGCTTGAACAGGCAAGCAATATTCTTCTGGAACCCTTCTACGATTTTAAAATCAAAGTGGAGTTGGACCAAATAGGCAGAGTGATGGCAGATATCCAAGCAGCACACGGTTCATTCAATCCCCCACAAACGGAGGGAAATAGAGCTGTTTTGGCAGGAAAGGCCCCTGTGGCGACTTTTATGAAGTACAGTTCCGAACTGGCTTCATTCACTCAAGGGACCGGCGTTATTCAGCTGGTCTTTGGAGGGTATGGCCCTTGCCATAATCCGGAGGAAGTGAAGGTGCGTATTGGTTATGATAAAAATAGCGATCCCGAATACCAATCCTCCTCCATTTTTTGTTCAAAGGGGCAGGCTTATACAGTGCCTTGGGATCAAGCAAAAGAAGAAATGCATGCATTGTAAGAGAGAGAGGAATACCTCTCTCTTTTTTTGCACCTATCCCTTCATATGTAACGGTATGTATATAATAAAAGTTGTTCCTTCATTACGTTTACTTTCTACTGTTATTTTTCCGTTGTACTTTTGAATGATACTGTAACATACCGTCAAGCCAATGCCGGTCCCGATATCCTTCAATGAGTAGAAGGGCGTACCGATCTGCTCCAATTGGGCTTTGCTCATGCCGACTCCTGTATCGGAAATTTTAATAAAAGCCATCTCTTGGGCTTGCCCGGCTACCACATAAATAAAGCCTGCTTTTTGCATAGCTTCTATGCCGTTTTTAAGGATATTGACTAGAACTTGCTTCAATTCTCCTGGATTCATTTTTACGTGTAATGGGATGGAAGTCTGCAATTCGATGCCGATGTTTTGGTGATTGGCGTAGCTCGAAAGGAGATCGACTGCTTTCCGGATTTCGATATTCAACTCAATCACTTGCGAATTTTCTGTTTGGGGTTTGGCCAGCGACAAATAATCATTAATGATCAATTGCGTATGCTCAAGTTCTGTCAGCATGGTCTTTACATAAAATCGGTCCGTTTCATTAAGTTTCTTTTCTTGGTCCAATAATTGGGCGAAGCCTTTGACAACTGTAATGGGATTCCGTATTTCATGTGCGATTGTTGCGGCCAGTTGTCCGATGCTGTTCAATTGTTTGGCTTGCTGCAGTTCTTTTTGAAAGGCTTTGGTCGCCGCCATCCTATTGGACGTGCCGAGGAAAACAAAAATCAGGATAATCTGTATGGCTATGAAATTCAAAGTATTCCCAAATGCATCTTGGGCTACATAATCATAGGTTTTCTTTAAAGATGTTTGCGAAATAATGTAGATAAAGAATGGGCCGAGAATTGTATTGATAGAAACGATGATATAAAAGCTGATTTTATCGAACAGAAAAATTGGGATTAACGGAGCCATGGCAAACAGGCACATCATGATAGCGGTTTCTGGAAAGGTCCAAAACTTTGCGTATAAATAGACAGTAATAAAAAAGATGAACAGGCTTTTGAAACCTTGTTTATCTTTTTTGATGTAAAAAAATAAGGAGATAAGGATACAAGTGATTAGGAAAACCTGCAAGGCCATCTCAAAGGTGTTGTTTTTCCAGCTGATTGGTGAAACAGAGATACCAATTACAAGTAACAAAGAGATGATTGCCATAAAGCTCTTTAGGATAAAATGATGCTGCTTCTGGTAATATTGATAATTTTTTATCATAATTCTCCTGAAAATATATAATTTGGTAGTTAAATAGTAATATGTATCATAGCGTTTGTAAATGAAAAAATGGATTTCAATCGTGTTAAGCTGTAGCGAAATGGACAGAGCGAAAGAGTGCCTTTAATTCATTTCATCCTGCCCGATATAATAAGTGAAAGAAACATGTTCATTGCGTATAAAAAAAGGGGGGAGAAGATGAATATTTCAAGCATCGGCTCTGTGCAAAGAAAAGGGTTATATACACCTATTAAGATGGAGAACCAGCAGCGGGTGGATAAACAAGAAAAAAGGGATTCTGCAACAATTAGTGAAGGGGCAAGAGCACTGTTTGCAAAAGATGGGCAAACGAAGAGCAATTCCATGATTGATTCCTTAATGAAACAGCGGGAAAAACTGCTTGACCGTAAAAACAGTTTGATGGATAAAGCAACTGCCGGTCAGGGGGGCCTTTCAGCAGTAAAGGACCAATTAAAGGAGATCGAGGAACAGCTCCAAACAATTGATGACCAAATTTCTCAGCAGATGTTAGATGACCGCCAGCGGAAGCTGGAAGGAGAGAAATCAAAAGAGCTGAAGAATGAGGGACAAAATGAGGAAGCAACTGAAAGTGAAAGCCAGATGCAGCAATTCCAAAAAATGACTTCAATTACTGGCAGAGTAACTGCCATGGAGCAATTGTCTGTACAAAAAAACAGCATGGGCAGAACAGCACATATTTTGGCTAATGAGATAGCTATTGATGAAGCGAGGTCCCTATCAGGACAGCCTGCTTCTTTAAAGCGTAAGCAATTGCACCAGTTAAATAAGCATATTGAAGAAACGGGCAAGAAACTGTATGAAACGATGCAGGAAAGCAATAGGCAATTAAAACCCGCAGCTGCAGACCTGGCGGAGAAGCCTAAGACGCATAGTTCCGAAGCACATGGATATAAGAAACTAGCAGCGGATAACAGCGACAGCAAGCAACAAATAAATCGGTCTGACGTAGAAGAGCAAAAGTGGGTTGACCAGATAGGATAAAAAGCAAGACGGCCCTCCGTATGGCCGCCTTGTTTTTTTATGACTTATTGATTTGCTTAATTTTCAGGTTATAGGTACGGCAAAGGGAATAAAATTGACCCAGGATTTGGTCGGTATAGCCATTTTCGGATAGCTCCATTGACTGTCCATCCTGAAATAAAAATGTAAATTCAGATGAGTCGCCTTCATTTCCTACGTAATGGGTGATTGATTTGACTTGATCCCAGGTATAATTCCGGTCACTCAATGAATAGGCATTTCTAAAAGAAATAGATTCTTCGGAGAGCGATTTATAGGATTGTGCAGCAATATAGAAGGGGATCACACTGAGCAGAGTACAGATGACACTGGGCAAGATGGCATTTTTACGGGCATCCATGAAATAGAGAAGCAGGCAGGATGCGATCAGCAGCAGGAAACCGATGGCATATAAGTAGTAATTGACGGAGGGCGCCTGTACAATCCATAAATTTTGATTGGAATGAAGAGTTTCTGCCACAATATGTGGGGCAAGCATAATGATGAATGGACATAGAAGAGCGATACAGAAACCTATAGTCATAAAGATATGTTTGGTTTCGTAATTTCTATACAATTAAATTCCTCCTATTATATGTAAATATATTCCATTATATAATGTTTGGTACAAATATAAAGCCTTTTTTTGATAGATATGAACGTGCAGAGCCTAACATATAATATAAAATGAAGGGCCATAAAGGTGGGATATTTCGTGAAGGGGGAGTTTATATGCGTGATTATCAAGATATTTGCCTGAAGTTCGGCCATATTTTAAACGGAAAAAGTGAGCAGAAAAGCGATGGGGGATGTTCTGTGCATTTTCAAAGGAGCTTTCCGGCCTATATGCAGGGCAAACAATCACACTCCGTACTGCCGGTCGATGTGCTGTTTGAGTCATTGGATCAACAGGGGAATGCCTTGAATTTGGCTGAGGCGGCCCTCCTTCAGGAAGAAGTGCCTCCATTTTTATTATCCGTCTTACAGCAAGGTCTCATTGTCAGTGCAGTTCATAACCATTGGCTGTTTACGGATCCGGTCATTATATATGTCCATATTCAATCAGTGGAGCCGCCCCTGCAATTTGCCAGAAAAATGGCCAATGCCTTTACGTTTTTACGCTCTCCATTGGAATAGAAATGAATATCGTTTATTCAGTATTTTCCGACTATAAATCTCCTGGCATCTTTTCATTGACTCACTTCTGAGTCGTTGTTACAATGCTTGAAACGGTAAAACATCGTGATTTCGTAAAAACTAATTAAATAGATATAGACTCGTATAATTTTGGAAATATGGTCCAAAAGTCTCTACAAACTACCGTAATATAGTTCGGCTACGAGAATAGTAGGAAACAGCATTTTGCCATCGCCAGGTGGATTAAAGTGCTGTATTCAGCCAACCTTTGACATAGGGAAGCCTCTCCCTATTACTATTCTTCCTTGCCAGCAATCATCTAGGAGGAAGATATAATGAATATCCCAAACTTAACAAATCAAATTAAGGCAGCACGCAATGAAATCCTGCCTGATCTAGTCATTAAAAATGTAAATATAGTGAATGTCTTCACCGATGAATTTGAAAAAGGCGATGTCGCTATACATGATGGCATTTTTGTCGGAATTGGAGAGTATAATGGCAAACGTGAAATAGATGGTTCAGCCTATACAATGGTTCCAGGATTAATTGATGCACATGTGCATATTGAATCAAGTATGCTTTCACCATCGCAATTTCAGCATGCTGTCCTTCCGCGCGGCATCACTACCATTGTTACAGACCCTCATGAGATTGCAAATGTCACTGGAGTGGAAGGCATTAAATGGATGTTGGATGATAGCAAAGGATGCATGTTGAATTACCGCTATCAACTGCCTTCTTGTGTGCCAGCCACTTCTTTTGAAGATAACGGCGCTACATTGGAAGCTAAGGATCTTGAGCCATTTTATCAAGAAGAGCAGGTTTTGGGGCTTGCAGAAGTGATGGATTTCCCTGCTGTTTTATCAGCTCGGCCCGATATGATGGAAAAGCTTGAAGGAGCCCGGAATGCAGGCGTACCCATAGACGGCCACGGTGCCGGTTTAGGCGGAAAAGATATAAATGCTTATTTGACTGCCGGCATTACAACGGACCATGAATGCATTCAATCTGAGGAAATGATAGAGAGAGTCCGAAGAGGTATGTATGTAATGTTGCGCGAGGGATCGGCGGCACGTAATTTACATGATTTATTGAAGGGCTATTCTAAGGAAATATCACATCGATTGTTATTTTGTACAGATGATAAACATATAGATGATCTGCTGGAAGAAGGCAGTGTCGATTTCCATGTAAGAGAATGCCTGAAGCAAGGGATCGACCTTTTTTCCATTATGAGAATGGCTTCCTTCAATGCAGCACAATGCTATGGATTGAAAGGGAAAGGGGCGATTGCACCTGGCTATGACGCGGATTTTATTCTTTTGAAAGAGATCGATTCGTTTGAGGTTGATTCTGTCTGGGTCGGAGGGGAAAAGTATGATTCCCAACCTTCTGTCCAAAAAGGCGGGAAGTTCGAAAATACAGTGAAGCTAGGAAAATATAACCAAGAGCTTCTGTCTTTGCCTATGAAGAGCAGCAAGGCAAGGGTAATTGAAGTCATCCCGAATTCCATAGTGACAAAAAATGCTGTGGCAAATATTAAAGTAGAAAACGGCTTATTTGTAACAGACACTGCTGGCGATACTGTCAAGATCGCTGTTATTGAGCGGCATAAGGGGACAGGTTCTGTCGGAGTGGGAATAGTTAAGGGATTCCAGCTGCAGCAGGGAGCAATTGCAACGACGATAGCCCATGATTCCCATAATATTATTTGCATCGGTACAAATGACCATGATATGGATACGGCTATCCGTGAGTTGGAACGGATTGGCGGAGGTATATCTATAGCTTGTGACGGGGGCGTTCTATCATCTTTATCATTGCCGATTGGCGGTTTAATGACAACCGTCACTCCGGCAGAATTGAATGATAATTACAGTGATTTATTGACTTCCTTATCAAGATTGGGAATCACGACACAATTTTCTCCGCTATTAACGTTATCCTTTTTGGCATTGCCGGTTATTCCTTCATTGAAATTGACAAACCAAGGATTGTTTGATGTGGATACCTTTCAATTTGTTGATGTAAGTCTATAAAAGGCGGCCTGCTTTATGCTACCCGGGTTCCATTTTTAGAGGGAATATCTGAAAGATCAATGAAAATAACAATTGAATTAGCATTTTTCTTATATATATGTTAGATAAGAGCAACAGAGTTGATAAAAGGGACCACACCTATTAGACATGTTTAATAGGTGTGGTCCCTTTGTTTCAATGACAGCCATGGACTTCTACTAAAGCTCGCGCTAGTTGAAGATCGTATATTTGCATAATAGTATCAAATAACTATCTATAAATGTAAATTCTAATAATCTAACTGTTTCAAACCTAGCAGTAAATCCTCATCAGTAATCTTTATGATTTTATATAAATTCAGCTTTTTATCTATTTTTTTATCCATTTTATCTGTGCTACTAAATACATCTATAACTGCATCAATTGCATAAACAAGAGGTGTTAATACACCTGCGCTTCCCAATTCCATTCCTAAGCGTTCTTTCTCTGACAGATGCGTATCCATTTTCTTTCTAACTTCTTTGAAGTAATCGCCTTTAATGAGTATATAATCATATTTTGATTCTAAGCCTGTTAATAATTCATTTGGATTATGTACTTCGTAAGTGGTTAAATCATTTTTTTTAAACATAAGAATAGTCCACCTCTCAAGTTGTATAATAATTCATCCATAATTATTATACGGTTATAACAAACTGAAGTTTCGCTTTTTTCTAATTATGTTTATTCAACTACACCGTTTGTAGAATAAAAAAAGCAATTCGGAAGCCACTATTTCTATCTAGATAAAAGATTTCCAAGCGTTTTTTATTTTGTTGACTTAGTACAAGAAAAAGCCAGCACGATTGGGATTCTTAGTCTTCTTTCGAATTCTTCATCATTAGTGAAATGATCTCTTTTTGGCGTTCCTTCCCGTAAATCAACTATTGAGAAACCTGATTTTGTGAGAGCCTTAAAATAATGTTCAGTTGTTCGATGGTATTTTACAACGGTTTGTTCAATCCATGGCTCTTTTCTTTCCCCTTCAAGAAAGTAGTCATCAACTATCCAGTTTTCACGCTTATCTCCTGTTTGTTTGCTTATAAATGAAGAAGTAGTAAGGGGATGTTGGACACTGAATACAAACTTGCCATTATCCTTTAAGGTTTTATATACATTCTGGAACAATAAATGAACATCAGGGACATAGTGTATGGCAAAACGGGAAGTAACGATATCAAAATCTTGGGTGGGGTAGCTGTATGATTCCATTGTTTCGTGATGAATCGTTCCTTGTTTATTTGCCATCTTAAGATCTGCAGCTGCAGCCATTTGTTCGGAACCTTCTATTCCTGTGTAAAACGCTGCACCTTGATCAAGGAGTTCCTTTCCAAACGAAGCATCGCCACATCCTAAGTCTAATATGCGTTTATGTTGAAAATCACCAATGAGTTCATAAATGATAGGGCTTTCGATAGCATTGTTTGGGCTATCCTTCCTACTCCTTCTCTTCATAAAATGTGAGAAAAAGTCCTTTTGGTCATAAACGCTTGCACCTCTGTATTCCATACAATCCATTTCCCCTTCCGTTCTTTATACGACATAATGCTGCAATAATCAAAAGGTGATAGTCTTTGGATATTTTATCATATGAATTGTAAAATACTAGAAATAAGGTTTTGTAGACAAAAAAAGCAGACAAAATCGCTATGCGACTTAATCTGCTAATTCTATTCCATTTGTAATGTGTTTATTGGAACTTTAACGCTATATCGCCATCCTGCGCCTTTACTGTCAGCATGTCTTTGTTATGCTCCGAGGATGTAACTGTGCCTTCAAATGGCTTATTATTGACTATAATATCACCATATTGGGTTTTAAGCTGATAACCGAGCGATTTTTGATTATTGGTTGGTTTAACCCATACATCTCCGTAATCAGAGTTAATTTCCGTCATCCCTTTAAGGGAGCCGGACAGTGATAGATCACCATCTGTACTGTTGATGGTTAACCCTTTACTATTTACTTGCCGGATTGCGATATCCCCATATTTATTGGATACGGTGGCTTTCATAGCATTTAGGTTCTGAATAAGCATATCTCCATCATTGCCTGCAATGGAAAAGTCATTTGTTGATACATTTTTTACGACGGAGTCTCCATACTCATTGGCGATTGAAAGTGAATTTGTACTGATATTCAGTAAAGCCAGGTCACCATCATTACTTTCAACGCTTAATTTTTGGCTTGAAAGCCCATTAATGGACGTATCGCCATATTTATTAATCAAGGTGAACTGATTGATCATTTGTTCCTTAGGAACATATATTTTAATTTTTGCCTGGTTTGATGCTGAGAGCCCAAAATTGAGAGAAAACCGGGCTTTTTCATTATGATCCTTATATTTGATAAAGAGTGTGCCGTTTTTCACTTCACACGTCCATTTTTGTTTGGAAAGATAGCTTAATTCCACTTTATATTCATCTGATGGAATGAAGGAGATATCGGCATCATTGATATCTATATTCACGTTTTCAAATGCTTTCAAAGCCACTGTTTTTTTCTTCAACGTATCATGCTTATCCACTTCTACAGACGTTCCATTGAAGGAAACGGAATAATGCGCCCCTGAGAAGAAACCGATCGCCGCTATTATTAAGCCAAAGACAATGAGGCAGCTCGCGAATAGATAGAGGAATTTCGTTCCTTTTTTCATGAGTTAAGACCACCTTTCTTTGTATGTGATAGCTTATCGAATTGCCGCTTCATCCAGCGGGCGATAGACCGGCTGATCGATTTTGTGATGAAAAGCAACGGGTGGAAAAGCAACAGGCCGATACCTGCAATGGCCATACCGCCGCCGATGAAAAGAAGGGCAGTCGGCACATGGGAGAATAATACCGCAATTCCAGCTGCGATACTTGCTATTCCCCCTAAAATAAGCCCCGCAACGACACTGAAAAAAGAAACGATAAAGGCAGCTCCGCATACGGCAACCGCAAATAATAGTGCAATTGCTGCTATAGCAATTGGCAGCGCAATCGGTGAAGCCAAAATAGCCAACACGATGAACCAGATTGCTGAAATGCCTTTTTTCGCTGAATCCGGATGGGAATCCATATTCTTCACAGCATAATCAGCTAATATTTTGGAAGCGACAGCGGAAGGAGTACCGAGGCTGTTAATGACGTCCTGCTCATTTTCTGGGCCTGCCTCGTCAAAATATTCACTGTAATATTCTATTGCTTCATCAATATCATCCTGGGGCAGCTTACGCAGCTTTTTACGTAACGTATCCAAATAACGTTGTTTATTCATTTTTTAAACCTCCAATCAAGACATGGTCAATCTTATCTTTATATTCCGTCCATTCTAAAAAGAGTTCCTGATACTTCAGGATGCCTTCATCTGTAATTTGATAGTATCTGCGGTTTCGTCCTTGAAACGGTTGATCATAAGTGGAAAGGCAGCCGCTTTTTTGCAATCGTCTCAGAACAGGATAAAGTGTTGATTCAGATATATCCATTACTTCGCGTACCTGCTGCGTCAATGAATATCCATATGCATCTTCCTTTGCCAAGATGGCCAAGACACAAGCGTCAAGCAATGCTGATCCAAGTTGAAACCCCATCATACACACCTCCTGATATGATATGATATTTAATTTATTATATTATATGGCGTATAATATCCTCTCACTTATATTATATGGCGTATAGTATTGCATTGTCAAACCCATTTATATAAAGCAGCCCATTATATAGAAGGTGTAGGATTTGTCGAAATATGCAAATAGAATAATATTGAAAAATATATCGCCACCCGATATAATCATGAATATAATATATCGGGAGACGATACAACGTAGGCCGATAGATAGAGGTGGTTTTTATGCCAGACAATACGGGTCAGGGACCATTGACAGAAGCTGTATATTACATTTTATTGGCTCTCCATAGCCCTATGCATGGCTATGGCATCATGCAATTTGTTAAGGAAGTCAGCAATGAACGTGTCCAATTGGGGCCGGGAACATTATATGGAGCTCTTAATACGATGCAAAAGAAAGGATGGATTAAAGCTATCGACGGTGCCAATACTGATCGGAAAAAGGAATATGCCATCACGGCGGAAGGAAAGGATGCGGTCCGTGGCGAGATGGAAAGGCTTAAGGAGCTTTTGGGAAACGGAAAAAAGATAACAGGAGGAATGGAGCGATGACAATCGTTGTCAGGAAGCTGTTTGTGAATTTCGAAAAGGAAGAACGATGGATCAATGAAATGTCAGCTAAAGGATTGCATCTTAAAGGCTATTCTATTGGACGGTATGTATTTGAAGAAGGGGAGCCGGGGAAGTATATATACCGATTTGAATTGTTGACGCAGCTTCCATCGCATCCTGAAAGTAAGGCCTATATCCGGTTTATGGAAGAGATGGGGATTGAATGTGTATATAAAACCTTTCGCTGGGTTTGTTTCCGCAAAAAAGCCGAAGATGGCTCCTTTGATTTATACAGCGACTATGATTCAAGGATTGCCTTTTATAAGAGGGTAGCAAGCCTCTATGGAATTTTAGGAGGGCTGAATCTTATGATTGCCATTATTAATCTGATGATCGGAATCACTAATGGAGGGGCGGGGCATACGTTTTTGAATGCTTACTTCTCTATATTGAATTGGCTTATTGTCCTGTTTTTTGCCCCATTATTCATTTCGTATTTACGCAGTATTTCTAAATTAAAAAAAATGAAAGGTTTATTTGATTCTTAAGCCGGCTTGAAGTGCCCCTTAAAAGGTAGAGATTTGACTCTAGCTTTTAAGGGGCACTTTTTTATAGAAATAAGAATATGGCAAATGATAAAGAGAGGGTTGCCAATAAAGTGCAGTGATTGTTATACTTTTCAATATTATTTTAAAATAGTTTTTGTTGGAAAAGGAAGGCACATACATATGAAGAAATTGATCATTTCCAAATCGATCATGTTTATTATTATCGTCTTATTTGTTACCGCATTCCAATCACTTTTCGGCAAGGAAAATACGTTGATCGGCGTAACGACTGTCATTGCGCTACTCATGTATTTAGAAAGGGATCTGACTGTCCATCCCTGGAAAAGTCTGTTGGGCCTGCTATCCATCAATGTAAGCCAAGGTATTATGGGATATGTATCAACACTTGGACTGTGGATAGGGATACCAATGAACTTTCTGGCGATGTTCATCGTTGGTTACTTTTTTTCCTATAATTTAAAAAAGCCACTCTATGTCGCTTTCGGCTTGCAATACTTATTTATTTTAACGACTCCGGTAGTGTTGGGAGAATTGCCAAATAGGCTGTTGTCTTTAACTGTCGGCGCTCTTATCATATTGGGTACCCAGCTATTTGCAAACCGGAATAAGCTGGCCAAAGCAGGAGGAAAGCATGTCCAGGAGATTTGTAAATTGTTTTCTGTGAAGCTGGATGCTATTGGGGCAAATGAACCTCAGGAAGAATTGGATCAAGAAATCCTCTTTCAAATAAAAAGTTTAAGGAGAATTATATATTTCCGGAAGGTTTCCGGTTATTTTCTGTCAAACGAAGGGCGTCTTACACTTAAAATATCGGTGGGGTTTGAGAAGCTGTTGTTATTGTTGAACAGAAAGGGAGCCTTGAAAAAGGAACCAAGATTGGTTAACACTACTAAGGGCGAGCTGAAATCATTATTGGATAAAGAGAATTTAAAGGGAGCTTACAGTCTTAACTCCTTGCAGGTTTCTGATGGAAGGGAAGAAAAAAATCTGTATACTACTTTTATTGAAGATCGGATATTAATGAATAATGAAATCATCCATCTTCCTGAGGCGGATCTGTTCCTGAAAGAGCAACGGAACCTGAATCATGCCATATATGAGCTTTTCCTCCGTATACAACGGAATAAAGTGAGCGAGGATACAGTAAAGTTAATACTGGATGATATTGGACGAGCAATGGAATCAAATTTGATGAAGTCTGATGATTGGATAGCCAGGATAAAAAAAGAAATTTCCTCAGTCGTTAGTGCAGATGATGAAATCATTCTTAGAGATATTTTAAGGATATTTAAAGGATTTGAACAGAAGCATTATAAAAAGGCAACTCTTGTATAAGGAAAAGGGAGCAAGCTGCGTATGCTTACTCCCTTTTTTTATCCACAGCCTATTTGGATGAATGTTTTAGATGAAGTACAGTCAGAAAAAGTTATGCACTGATTATTCTATCTATTCACACATTTATCCACGGAAATGCTGTCTTAATGAGTTATTCACAGGCTATTTACAATGGATTATCAGCAGTATGTTGATAACTTGCCTTTTACGCAAGACTAAATGTACAAGTGAACAAGGTTATAGTAAAAGATTGAAATGCTCTTTAGCCATCATTTTGAATCGAGAAGAGGGAAATTCAAGCTTATTTACTTCTCCATTTGATCTATAGGTAATGGAATGGCCGGACATTATTATACTTCCATCACTCTTTAGCATGCTAATTAGCGGAGATTTATTGAATGGCGACTGTGGATGCCGGACGATTGTTTTTTGCATGGCGTTTAATTCATCCAGGCCAACTTCATGGCCGGTATGGAAGGAGTAGCCGATCTTCCATTCAGGGTCTTTGCTGTTGCGTTTTACTAACAGTTCATATAAAGAGTGCTTCACTTTCCTTATTTTGAAATCTCCATTTCCCGTAGAGATTATTTCTCCATCCAATGGGACAGGGGCTAAGGGCAGATTAATGCCAAACCCGTTATCAACTATATATCTTTTGTTCCCTGCCGCCAGGAGGATAGCTACATGGGTTTCACCGGTGGGGCTCCACTCTTGAGTAGCAGGATTGCAGACTGTCCCGGATATCAGCTGGACATCCGATATATAGTCCTTTAACGCATAGAAAAGCAGGGGGTTTAACTCATAACAAAGACCGCCGCGTTTACGGACCAAGATTTTTTTAACCAAATTTTCTTTTGTGATTGTATCAATCTGATGGTCCATGACGGACAGATTTTCAAATGGAATGGTATAAGCCATCTTCGTTAAAATACCAGGTAAATCGTTAAGGCCAATTTCTTTCTTTTCCGGCAAACCGATCCGTTCCCAGAATAAATGGATGTTTGATGCCATATTGTTTGCCTCCCGGTTCAGTAGAATTGTCTATTTGAATAGTATAATCCGAATCAAAAAGACTCTACAAGAATTTGAATCGGCATAGAGGCCTGTGATTGTATGAAATATGATTGTTGTAATAAGTAAGAATATATGAACAGTATTGCTGTTATGGCAATCATGAAATATGATATAAACGTTCTTCGAATGATTGCCATAGTGTTAATGTCCGGAAATTATTTGTAAATTTATGTGAATATAATCACATGGCAATATGAAGCAATCATAAATGATCGTGAAGGAGAGGATGTACAATGAATAACTGGAAAAACAATCCGGCAATAGGAGCAGTATTTGCGGTACTGCGTATTTATTTAGGATATCAATGGATAAAGGGGGGAATTGAAAAGGTAACTGGCACATTTGATGCGAGTGGTTTCCTTCAAGGCGCTTTGGCAAAATCAACAGGAGACCATCCGGCGGTACAGGGGTGGTATGCATCGTTCCTTGAAAAATTTGCCCTGCCGAATGTCGATTTGTTCAATATTTTAATTCCATGGGGAGAGTTACTGGTTGGCATAGGATTGATTTTAGGCTGCTTAACAGTCCCAGCGTTAATTGCAGGTGCGTTCATGAATCTCAATTTCCTATTGGCAGGGACCGTTAGCACTAATCCGATATTGTATACGTTGGCAATGATTTTATTGTTTGGAGGAAGTGCTTCATATTATTTCGGCCTGGATCGTTTTATTTGGCCGCTTCTTCGTAATCGCAAAACCAATAATACTGATTTTATTAAACGTGCCGCTTCATAAGCCAGAAAAAATCAGCAGAATAACACTCTGCTGATTTTTTCTGTTTATTTTTTGGTGAATCCACCGGCACGGTCAGCTTTTTTGAAGTCTTTGCTGTAAAGAAATTCCTGCATGCTTGTTAATGTTCTCTTTGTTTGATCTTTCTTTTTCTTTTCCATGTAAATCCACTCCTTCAACAGATATACTCCCATCATTTCCTAGAGAGTAGGCTGCCATACAAGCGGTATGATAATTTTTCTATTTCATTATATTTTCCAGGGCTTCCTTTAAGGTTGGAAATAAAAAGGAATACCCGGAAGCCAAAAGCCTTTCCGGCAATACGCGTTGACCTTCCAGGACAAGTATGCTTTTCTCTCCGAGACCCAGTTTCAATAAAAAAGAAGGAGCCGGCATCCAATAGGGTCTATTCAGAACTACCGCCAGTGTCTTACCGAATTCGGACATGGTTTGCGGATGGGGTGCAGTAAAATTGACGGGGCCTTGGATGTGGCCGTTCATTAAGCAAAAGACGGCTGCTTGTATAATATCATCGATATGGATCCAGGAAAGAACTTGCTTTCCTTTTCCTACAGGGCCTCCTACATACAATTTATAAGGAATGCCAATCTGTGGAAGAGCGCCTTGTTCCTTATCAAGAATGACCCCGAAACGCATGAGAACAGTCCGTATACCGGCTGACTGTGCCTCTATCGCTTCTGCTTCCCATTTATGCACAGTCTCGGATAGAAAGTCCGAAGGGGGCCTAATATCCGTCTCTGTGAATGTTTCTGTCTCTGATGTTCCATAATAGCCGATCGCGCTGGCATTCAACAAAACGGCCGGCTTTGCCGATGAAACAGAGATGAGCCTCCGAATTTCCTTGGTGGCTTTCAATCTGCTGCCGATGATATCTTTCTTTCTATTCTCTGTCCACCTGCCGCTATTCAGGGACGTACCTGCCAGATTAATAATGGCGTCCATATGCGCTATGGATTCTTCCGGCCGGTCTCCATCATTTAACCACTGTACATAATGCAAGTTCGGACTGCTTTTCTTATTTGCTGTATTGCGTGTCAATATATAGACATGATGATGGTCTTTCAATAGGGCTTGAGTCAATTTTTTACCAACAAAACCGCTCCCCCCGGCAATGACGATATGCATCGTAATTCCTCCCTTATTGTGGCTCCCTTTGTGTTTAGAATTTCCTTTATTATAGAACGGGCGGCTCCTTTTGGAAAAGACGCTCCAGTCCAAATATGCTAATCTTATAATGAGGTGAATGATATGACCGTTATTTCGAGAATTTCTGTTGGAAAAAAGAATAAAAATCGTTATAACATTTTTATAGATAAAGGTTCCGGTGAAGAATTCGGTTTTAGTGTCAGTGAAGATGTGCTTATTAAAATGGATCTGAAAAAAGGGAAAACCATTGATGAATTGGACTTAGAGGAAATTTCCTACCAGGAAGATATTCAAAAAGGATTTTCACTTGCTCTTCATTATTTATCCCATCGAATGCGATCTGAAACAGAGGTATACCGGTATTTACGAGAAAAAGAATATGAAGAGCATATTCTTAAAGAAGTAATCCATAAGCTATATTCGCTAAAATTCCTGAATGACGAAGAATTTGCTGCCGCTTATGTCCGGACAAAAATGAACGCCGGCGACAAAGGACCCATCGTCATTGCACAGGAGTTAAAGCAAAAAGGGATATCCGAGGAGAATAAGGAGAAAGCCTTAAGTGAGTATAGTAAGGAAATGCAGGTAGACCATGCATATAAACAAATACTAAAAGTTGTGAAGAAGCCCTCTTCTAAATCTTCAATTGAAATAAAAAGAAAAGTCGAGCAAACTTTGCAAAGAAAAGGGTTTTCTTCTTATATAATAGAAGAAGCATTAAGTATGGTGGATCTAACCCAGGATGAAGATCAGGAGTGGGAATCTCTTGTGAAAAATGCAGAGAAAGCAAGCCGTAGGCTCGGCAAATATTCAGGTTATGAATATGAGCAAAGATTAAAGTCTGCTCTGTACAGAAAAGGATTTCCGTTGGAATTGATTGACCGTTATATCGAAGAAAATCAACATGGGATGGGAGAATAAGCAAATGGGAGAACAGCGATACAGCACGATGTCAGCATATGAATTGACTCAGGAAATCGGCTATTTACAGGAGAAAGCCAGAAAAGCAGAACAATTGGGGATGGTTAGTGAATTTGCTGTTTTGGAGAGAAAAGCAATTATGGCCAAAGCCTATCTATTGAATCCTAAGGATTTTCCTAAAGGCGATATTTATGGAATAAAGGGTGACCCAGGCGCTTATTTTAAGGTTGACTACTTGAATGGTGTCTTTGCATGGGGATATCGGTTAAGCGGTGAGGGGACCGAAGAGGCGCTGCCTATTTCAATGCTTGAAACCTTAGAAAAGGCAGAATAGGAAAAAGCCGATATCCATAATTGGAAATCGGCTTTTTCAGTAAGTGCTATGAACGCTTTCTTGTTTCCCGTTCGAGTATAATCAAGCTTTGCGTTTGCTGCGTTTGGCCATTGATTCTGGCTTTTGCATGCTTTTGTGATGTCCATGTCGTTTCAAATGGACTCTTGTAGTTTTGATCACCAAATTGATATCGTTTGTTTACCATGGAATCGTACCTCCATACAAATCGTTAGTTGGTTTGCTGATCTTTCACACGGTGAGACGATGCATACATACGTTCCTGGGGATGTGTATTTATGCTGCCGTCAGCACGCTTTGAAGCATACTCTGCCTTGGCTCTTGGCTCGCCGCTAAAACGGTTCACTTCAGGGAAGTTTTTCGCTTTATTCCGCATCTCTCATTGCCCCTTACTACGCGTATTGTACCGCGTAGTAATAGTATGGTTCGGATACGAAGAATTAGGAGCTGAAATTATTGGAAAGCGTCAACATCAGCACACTAGGTTCGATATGTTTCCTTTATCTGAATCGGATCAGTCCAGTTCTTGCATGGCTAAACGTCGGCCTCCGCTTTTCATTGTCCAGCTGCGATCGCCAGCCCCTCGAGGTCTTAAGTCAAGCCACAGTCAAAGGCAAAGGTCAGCCTTTGATTGTGCCTCGCCTTAAGCTTGTCGGGTCTAACAAGCGCTCTTCGCTTTTCATGTTATCCAGCTCCGGCCTCCAGCCATTAGAGAACTTCCTTCTCCTCATTTCGATAAGTCAACATCAGCTCACTAGGTTCGCTGTGTTTCCTTTATCTGAATCGGATCAGTCCAGTTCTTGCATGGCTAAACGTCGGCCTCCGCTTTTCATGTAATTATGAGTTTTTTTCTTAGTTTGTCTTCGCTGAAGATCCATCCTGTGTAGGAATTAAGGATATTCAGTTGTTCATCCAGATGCACGACTGCTACAAATGGGTAATATCCATTGCTTCTATAGCGTAAGTCGATAAATTTGACCTCATACATATTGTCCGTTTTCGAAAGTTCAAACCGGTAAATGGGCGAAAAGGATAGAAATGCAGATAAATTGACATCGTGCTTGGCTGCATCCCACACTGGATCATCGGGGAGAGGCTTTCGTTTGAATTCATCGACGATCGTAACAATGCCATTCAAACAGCTTCCTACGAGAAAATGCTGGTCTGTCATAATGGCCACTCTCCACTTATGATAGCGGACAGTAGGTGAAAGAATGATCTTATGAGCATTTGGTATCGTACCTTTGATGGTTGCTTTTATCCTTTTTTGTTCTTTAAATCTCATCACATAATAAATAGCCATAATACAATAGACCATTATAAACGTGATATCAGGAGCTGCCCCGAAAGCCCATAGAATAATGCCTGCCACATGAAGTCCGAAGATGAAGGGATCGAATGTATTTATGACTCCTAGTGCGATCCATTTAGAAGTCAAAGGCCTTAGTGCCTGGGTTCCGTAGGCGTTAAATATATCCACAAATACATGCAGGAAAACGGCTATGAAAGTCCACATCCAAAGGTGCCAGACATTCGCCAGAGGCAATATTGCGGTTGTTACAGATGTGATCAATAATGGCCAAAGAATGACTGCAGGTATCGAATGGGTAATCCCTCTGTGGTTTCGTATATATACGGCGTTATTCCGCATTTTTAAGATCGTATCTATATCAGGGGCCTGTGAGCCTACAATTGTTCCGATCATGACGGCCTGGGCTGTCACAGCGCTGTTTGCGACAACCGGATCAATAGTTGCCAGTGCCCCTAAGCCGATTCCCATTACTAAATGAGTGCCAGTATCCAATAGTCGCTACCTCCTTAGGTCTTTTCCAAATGAAAGGAAAGGGATGAATCACCAATGAGCCGATAATTTGGCCTTCATTAGTGCGGTTACCGTCGATTCCTAAATAATGTTTTATTCATTGCTTTTTATTTGTACTAATCAATCTAATTTCATTTTAAGATCAGGCATATTACAATGATAAAATGGATTGTATATCTCAAGTCCATTTATTGAAAATACAGCCTTTACCAATAGCGTATTTTTTCAATAAGCGATGGAGAAATCAAGCCGATCGTACTTATTAGTATATTCGACTACTATAATTGTATCACTTTTAATGGGAATCGTATGCTTGCGGATTTCATTAGTTTATTCCCAATTTGAGCTATTTTGTAACATGACGGAGGTATAGTTTTGATAGAGAATGAATCATTGGAAGAGATGGACATAGATGGTTTTCAAAAAGATTTAATTTCGTGGTTTGAAGTGGAACAAAGAAATCTTCCATGGAGGGAAAATGCCGACCCCTATCGCGTGTGGGTATCGGAAATCATGCTGCAGCAGACAAGGGTTGATACAGTGATTCCCTATTTCAATCGATTTATGGAATGGTTTCCTACTCTTGAGCATTTTGCGGAGGCAGAGGAAGAGAAGATTTTAAAAGCATGGGAAGGGTTGGGTTATTACTCCCGGGTAAGAAATTTGCAAACCGCCATCCGCGAAGTGAAAGAGCAATATGGAGGGAAGGTTCCAGATAATCATGAGCAAATGATTGCGCTAAAAGGTGTGGGCCCATATACCGCCGGAGCTGTTCTGAGCATTGCTTACGGGAAACCCGAGCCTGCTGTTGATGGAAATGTCATGAGGGTGCTGTCGAGAATCCTTTTGATTGAAGATGATATTGCAAAACCTAAAACAAGGCTCATTTTCGAAAGAGCCGTAAGGGAGCTCATTTCGCATACAAATCCTTCTTACTTCAACCAAGCATTAATGGAGCTCGGTGCGTTAATTTGTACACCTACCAATCCTTCGTGTTTGCTTTGCCCTGTAAGAGAGCATTGCCAGGCTTTTGAAGAAGGGCGCCAGACAGAATTGCCGGTGAAAGTAAAAGTGAAAAAAACAAAGCATATGAAATGGATATCAGCCATTATACGAAATGAAACAGGCGAGTATTTAGTCCAAAAAAGGCCCCAAAAAGGCTTGCTCGCAAATTTATGGCAGTTCCCGAGTTTTTCATACGAACATAAATTGGGCTTGCATAAGGACATGTTTGAAGATGCTTTTGAGGGACAGTTCAATGCGGCAGCCATGCTGAATCCTGTTAAACTTGCTGACATTTCACATGTTTTTTCTCATTTGACCTGGGAAATCTCCGTATATGAAGGAAAAATCGAAGGATCCATTACAAAGGAAGTATTGGAAAAGTACCAATTAATGTGGGTGAGTGAGGAGAAAATGAAGGATCTTGCATTTCCCGTTCCTTACCAAAAAATGTGGAAAGTATACCAAGATAGGGAGCAGGAATAGTTTCCTCTCCCCTTTTTTGTCAATCCACCATTAATTGAGTGCCGTGAGTATAATCTGCTTCGTTCCGCTTTAATCCTCCCCGGTTTTCAATTTCTTTAATGATTTGCTGGTGTATTGATTGTCCTTCTGCGTTTAAATAAGGTACTATTTGTTGAAGGGAGTGATGGAAGTATTGAAGCTCTTGATCCTTCCAATCGCTTTTCTTCAGCATGGATAATTCAGTCATATCCCTTCCTACGTACATAAGCATTCTCCTTCTTAAAGTCATTTTCTTAATTAGTTTGTGTAAAAAGACAAAAATAATGAAACAAAAAGGGTGGTTAACATGACACAAAAAGTAGCATTGGTAACAGGCAGCAGCAGAGGGATTGGAAAACAAACAGCACTTACTTTGGCCAAGCAGGGCTATGACCTTGTCATAAACTATGCCCGTAGCCGGACCGCAGCGGCGGAAGTAGTTGCTGAAATAGAAGCAATGGGCCGAAAAGCGCTTTTAGTAAAGGCGAATGTAGGTGATGTAAGCAAAATCAAGGCAATGTTTGAACAAATTGAAGAAGAGTACGGCAGATTGGACATTCTTGTGAATAATGCTGCATCAGGCGTACAAAAACCAGCAATGGAACTGACTGAACATCATTGGGATTGGACAATGAATATTAATAGTAAAGCAGCCCTTTTCTGTGCACAGGAAGCGGCGAAGTTAATGGAAAAAAACGGCGGGGGGAAAATAGTCAATATCAGTTCCCTCGGTTCAATCCGATATTTGGAAAACTATACAGCAGTGGGTGTCTCAAAGGCTGCACTGGAAGCGATCACCCGTTATCTTGCTGTGGAATTAGCGCCAAAAAATATTTCGGTTAATGCTGTGTCCGGCGGAGCTGTCGATACAGAAGCATTAAAACATTTCCCGAACCGTGAAGAAATTTTAGCTGAGGCAGCCAAGTCTACACCAGCAGGCCGTATTGTCGAAATTGAAGATATGGTTAAAACCATCATGTATTTGATTTCGGATGATTCAAGCATGATTCGCGGACAGACGATTATTGTTGATGGAGGAATTTCGCTTTTAGTCTAACAGTTATTGCCAACAATAATAAAACATAATCGCCTTCACTCCTGGTTACATTAATATTCGTGGAGGTGATTACGAATGGCAAACAACAAAACAACTCAAGCAGGGACTAACGTCCAAAAAGTAAAACAACAAAACGCTAGTTCAGCTTCTGGTCAATACGGAACTGAATTTGCAAGCCAAACAGATGTGGCTAAAGTAAAACAACAAAACCAACAATCTGCTGCTAAAAAAGCTCAGAATTCTGGTTCATTTGGCCAAAACAGCCAACAATAACCCATGTTATTGTGCGAACATCCAGAAGGCATAATGCACTCTTCTCTTTACGGAGAACGAAGAGGCGCATTATGCCTTTTTCGTTTGTTCCCTTTATTGTCCAATTCCTGCATGGCTAAACGGCGCTCTCCGCTTTTCTTGATCCAGCTCCGAGCGCCAGCCCCTCGAGGTCTTAAGCCAAGCCACTGTCAAAGGCGAGGAGCAACCTTTGCCTGTGGCTCGTCGTAAGCTTGTCGGGGCTAAACGGCGCTCTCCGCTTTTCATTGTCCAGCTGCAAGCGCCAGCCCCTCGAGGTCTTAAGCCAAGCCACTGTCAAAGGCGAAGAGCAACCTTTGCCTGTGGCTCGTCGTAAGCTTGTCGGGGCTAAACGGCGCTCTCCGCTTTTCTAATTATGCGCAAAAGTTTTAAAATCTTTGTTAAATCGCTATAATGATATGTATGATAAAAAAATGTAGCTAAAAGATACCGTAGATTGGATAAAGTGGCCGCACGTGTGTGTGTCAGAAAGTAGGGAGAAGATAATGAAGATTCCCATGGAAGGAGAAAATATTCAGATTCATAGTTATAAACATGATGGGCATTTGCATCGTGTTTGGGAAGATACTACTGTACTGAAAGCGACGCAAAATTTGGTCATTGTTGCGAATGATCGAGTGCGGGTGACTGAATCCGACGGCCGCTCATGGATTACAAGAGAGCCGGCGATTTGTTACTTCCATTCTCAAGTGTGGTTTAACGTGATCGGGATGCTTCGTGAAGATGGTATTTATTATTACTGCAACTTGAGTTCTCCATTTATTTGTGATAATGAAGCGTTGAAGTACATTGATTATGATTTGGATATTAAAGTGTATCCAGATATGACTTTTCAGCTGTTGGATGAAGATGAATACGAAAGGCACCGTCGCCAAATGAATTATCCGGATGTGATTGATACGATTCTAAAGAGAAATGTGAATCAGCTCATCTTTTGGATAAGGCAGCGCAAAGGACCATTTTCAGCTGAGTTCATTGATTCTTGGTATGAGCGTTATTTGACGTACCGATAACGGGACCAGGGGAAAACCTGTTGTGCACAACAGGTTTTTTTATTCTGCAATTCAGGTAAAGATATACGAAGGGAAGCGGTGCGCTTCTCTGATGGGATTCATTCGTGGAATCTTCTTATAGACAAAAAACTATACGCAAAGGATGGAATATATGGGGAGTATTCGACGTTATCTTCAATGGGTCAAGCCATATAAGTGGCCCATTTTTGGAACGGTCATCATTGGTATCATCAAATTTGCCATTCCGCTTTTACTGCCATTAATCATCAAATATGTTGTGGACGATATTATTGGAAGCCATGTCATGTCAGTGAGTGAGAAGACAAATCAGCTTTTATGGATTCTTGGGGGAACACTTGTGGTTTTTGTGATTGCAAGGCCTCCTATCGAATATTATCGGCAGTATTTTGCACAGGGTACAAGCAGCCGAATTTTATTTGATATACGAAATCAGTTATTTACTCATATTAATAAGCTTAGCTTTAAGTACTACAGTAATGCAAAATCGGGTGAAGTCATTTCCCGGGTCATCAATGATGTGGAACAAACAAAAGATTTTGTCATGACAGGCTTAATGAATGTCTGGCTCGATATCGCCACTATTTTGATCGCAGTGACCATCATGTTTAGCATGAATGTGAAGTTAACCTTGGTTTCATTAATCTTGATGCCATTTTACGCTATATCGGTGAAGTTTTTCTTTGGCCGATTACGCGGACTGACGAGGGAGCGTTCACAGGCTCTGGCGGAGGTCCAAGGATTCCTGCATGAACGGATACAGGGCATGCCCGTTATTAAGAGTTTTGCTATTGAAGATCATGAACAACGAAATTTCAATCGTCAAAACGGCCATTTTTTGGACAAGGCGTTAAATCAGACTAAATGGTTTGCCAAATCATTTGCAGTCGTTAATACGATAACGGATGTTGCACCATTGCTGGTTATTGGATTTTCAGCCTACCTGGTCATCCATGGAAATTTGTCTGTGGGAACGATGATGGCCTTTATCGGCTATATCGACCGTTTATATGATCCATTGCGCCGATTAGTCAATTCATCGACTACGTTGACCCAGGCTTTTGCATCCATGGATCGCGTGTTTGCGTTTATTGATGAAAAATATGACATCGTTGACGGAAAGGACGCAGTTGAATGTAAGAATGTTAAAGGGGATATTTCTTTTGAGCAGGTGAATTTCTCTTATGAGGAAGGGGCCGATCCAGTATTAAAGGATTTGAACCTTCATATCCGTCCAGGGGAAACGGTGGCATTGGTAGGAATGAGCGGCGGAGGCAAGTCGACATTGGTCTCTCTTTTACCAAGGTTTTATGATGTGAGCAGCGGACGCATTTTGCTCGATGGTACGGATATTAGGGACTACCGGATCCGTTCTCTCAGAGACCAAATCGGGATGGTTCTTCAGGACTCCATCCTGTTCAGTGAATCTGTCGAGACCAATATTCTCTTGGGTAAACCAACAGCCAGCAAGGAAGAAGTAATTGCTGCTGCAAAAGCGGCAAACGCTCACGACTTTATTATGAATCTTAGTGAAGGGTACAATACGAAGGTCGGCGAACGCGGCGTCAAGCTATCGGGAGGACAGAAGCAGCGGATTGCCATTGCGCGTGTATTTTTGAAAAATCCGCCAATCCTTGTGATGGATGAGGCAACTTCGGCGCTTGACCTTGAGAGTGAGCATCTTATTCAGGAATCATTGGAGCATTTGGCTAAAAACCGTACGACCTTTATAGTGGCCCACAGACTGACAACCATCACACACGCGGATCGAATAGTATTGATTGAGCATGGTGAAATTGTTGAAATGGGCAGACACGAAGAATTGATGTTGAAGAAGGGCAATTACTATAACTTGTTTCAGGTTCAACAGCTGGAATGAATATATGCCAAAAGACTTACCGTTTTGCCGGTAGGTCTTTTTTTCGATTAAAACAATTTCTGATAGTGGTATAGTTTCAATTCTTTACTTAACTAACATTATTATATGGTTAATTTTGTTAAATTCAAGTCAGTGCGTTGCTTTGCTAAAGAATGAAGGAGGAAAATCTTCAGTGAGGTATATTTATAATATTTTATATTTTTTAATAATTTAGAAAAATATCTAGACGGATGTTTGTATTTTTATTAGAATATGTGTACTAGCAAGATAAAATTGGAAAAAATTCAAAAAGTTTACTAAAACGAGTGAATACGTTCAGAAAGGAGTGGGCATATGGGCCAAACTCCCGTATTGGAAGTCAAACAGTTAAGAACTTCTTTTTTTACAGGTGAAGGAGAAGTACCCGCGGTTGAGGATATTTCTTTCACTATTGCAAAAGGAGAGGTCGTTGGCATAGTAGGTGAATCGGGCTGTGGAAAAAGTGTTACTTCCCTTTCGATTATGCGTCTAATTCCTCAGCCCCCCGGGAAAATTGTCGGAGGCGAAATATGGCTTAATGGTGAAAACATTGTGGAAGTTCCTGAAAAGAGAATGAGGCAAATAAGAGGAAATGAGGTCGCTATGATTTTTCAGGAACCGATGACTTCGTTGAATCCCTTGTTCACCATTGGAAATCAATTATCGGAAGCTATTCGCCTTCATAGTAAAGCGACAAAGAAAGAAGCATTCAGGCAGGCGGTTGACATGCTGAAACTTGTAGGATTGCCTCGTGCAGACGCATTAATGAGGGAATATCCGCATCAGCTATCCGGCGGAATGAGGCAAAGGGTTATGATCGCCATGGCATTATCCTGCCATCCGCGCCTATTGATTGCCGATGAACCTACAACTGCCCTAGATGTAACCATTCAGGCACAAATCCTGTCATTAATGAAGGATCTGAATAATAAATTGGAAACAAGCATTATTATGATTACACATGATCTTGGAGTAGTGGCGGAAGTATGCCAGCGTGTGATTGTCATGTATGCAGGCAAAATTGTTGAAGAGGGCTTGGTAACAGATATTTTCAAAAATCCCAAGCATCCGTACACGCAAGGATTGCTGAAGTCTATTCCTGACATCGTTACTAAAAAAGAACGTTTGTATTCTATTCCCGGCAATGTTCCGAAACCGGGCTCAATCAAGCAGGGCTGCAGGTTTGCTGCTCGTTGTGAGCATGCCTTCGAACAATGCCGAGAGGATGCGCCGGAATTGTACCCAACCGAGGATGCCGGTCATCGCGTCCGGTGTTTCCTGCATACAAAGGAGGCAGTAGCCAATGTCTGATGTACTTCTCCAGGTAGAACATATAAAAAAGCATTTTCCTATAACAGGCGGTGTATTAGGCAAACAGGTCGGCCAGGTCAAGGCAGTGGATGGTGTTAGCTTCATGGTAAGAAAGGGAGAAACGCTTGGATTGGTCGGAGAATCAGGGTGCGGAAAATCGACAACAGGGAGAATGCTGATGCGCTTGATTGAACCGACAGAAGGCAGGGTGATCTTTAATGGCAAGGATCTGACAACCATGTCGCAAGCGGAAATGAGGAAGACAAGAAGAGAGCTGCAAATGGTTTTCCAAGATCCATTCGCTTCCCTTAATCCGCGCCATACGGTAGAAAAAATTTTGGAAGAGCCGCTTATTGTACATGGTATCGGCGATCGCTCAGAGAGAAAAAGATTGGTGGCCGAGATGCTGGAAACAGTCGGATTGAGCAGCTATCATGCCAAACGGTATCCTCACCAATTCAGCGGCGGCCAGCGCCAACGGATAGGCATTGCCAGGGCGCTCATGACCAAGCCTCAGCTTATTATCGCTGATGAGCCTGTATCCGCGCTTGATGTTTCCATACAATCCCAGGTTCTCAATCTATTGGAAGACCTTCAAAAAGAATTCGGATTGACCTATATATTCATCGCCCATGATCTTGGTGTCGTAAGGCATATCAGTGATCGAGTGGGCGTCATGTACCTTGGAAGATTAGTGGAAATTTGTGATGCCGACCTTCTATATGAAGATCCATTGCATCCATATACGAAGGCATTGCTGTCCGCGGTGCCGATTGCCGATCCCACCATTGTGGGGGCGAAGGAGCTATTGGCCGGCGATATACCGAGCCCTGCCAACCCTCCGCTTGGCTGCGCTTTCCATACACGCTGTAAAGAATGCATGGAAGTCTGCAAAACGGAAAGGCCTGAATTGAAGGAAACAAAGGAAGGTCATTATGTCGCCTGCCACTTATACCCGTCCTGATAGGGCGTGGACAGGAGGACCTATGATAAAAATGCCATTATGGCGTGAAAGAAGTAAAGGGGGAAAAAAATGAAAAAACGCAGTTTTGCACTATTGTTCACATTATTGCTGGTGCTTTCGGCTGCTCTTGCCGGATGCGGAGGCAAGGATGATGCCGGCGGTAAGAAGGGCGACGATGATTCAAAATCGAATAATGGCTCAGGCGGTACTCTAGTATTTGCCAGAGGCGGGGACTCAACGTCTCTTGATCCTGCCATCACTACTGAGGGTGAAGCATTCCGTGTCACAAAGAATATCTATGATACTTTGATTGATTTCGGTGATGACAATACCGAGCTTGTTCCTGGCCTGGCCACTGAATGGAAACCTTCAGAAGATGGATTGACGTATACGCTGAAGTTGCGTGAAGGCGTCAAGTTCCAGGATGGGACCGACTTCAATGCAGATGCCGTTGTGGTTAACTTCGACCGTTGGAAAAAGGGCGGAGCAGAGAAGAAGTTCGATTATTATGTTTCTCAATTCGGTGACCGCATCCAGGAAGTAAAAGCGGTTGATCCACTTACAGTTGAGTTCAAATTGAATTCAGTGCTTGCTCCATTCCTGAAAAACTTGGCCATGTCCCCATTCGCTATCGCAAGTCCTGCAGCGATTGAGAAATACGGCGATAAGTTGAATGAGAATCCTGTGGGAACAGGCCCATTCAAATTTAAAGAATGGAAACGGAACAATACAATTACGCTTGTGAAGAATGAGAACTATTGGAAAAAAGACCTTCCAAAGCTGGATAGTGTTATTTTTAAAGTCATTCCAGAGAATAGCGCACGCCTAAATGCACTAAACAGCGGCGAAGCGGATATTATCGAAGGCGTTAATTTCAGTGACCTGCCTTCAATCGAAGGAAATGATAAATTACAAGTTTTCAAACGTCCTTCTTTAAACACAGCCTACCTGGGCTTAACGAATACAAGAGGCCCGTTAAAGGATAAATTGGTTCGCCAGGCATTGAATTATGCAGTTGATAAGAGTGCAATTATCGATGCATTCTATGCGGGAGCTGCAGAGCCAGCGATCAATCCGATGCCTCCGGTCGTTGCCGGCTACAATACAGAAGTGAAGGATTATGAATACAATCCAGAAAAAGCAAAAGAACTATTAAAACAAGCTGGTTATGAAAAAGGATTCTCTATCGAACTTTGGGCAATGCCGGTTGCAAGACCATATATGCCTGATGGACAAAAAATTGCGGAAGCCATCCAAGCCGATTTTGAAAAAGTGGGCGTAAAAGCAAAGATCGTCACATATGAGTGGGCTACTTACCTTGATAAAGCAGCCAAAGGGGAAGCGGATGCTTTCTTGCTCGGTTGGACAGGTGACAATGGAGACGCTGATAACTTCTTATATGTATTGCTAGACCAAGACAGCATCGGCAGCAATAACTATACGTACTATAAAAATCCAAAAGTCCATGAATTGCTGACAGCTGCACAAAAAACAGTCAATGAGGAAGAACGTGACAAGCTTTATAAAGAAGCGCAAGTCTTGATTAAGGAAGACGCACCGTGGATTCCGCTTGTCCATTCTCAACCGGTTCTTGCAGGAAGCTCTAAAGTGAAAAACTTTATTGCCCATCCGACAGGTTCCGATTTCCTTGAAAAAGTAGAAATTGAAAAATAATCATGTGTCTTTCAGGGAGGAAGCCTATTTCGGCTTCCTTTCTGGCTCATATGCTTGGAAAGATATGTGATATGAAGGAGGTTGACTATGGCATCCTATACGTTGAGGAGGCTTCTCCAGCTTATTCCTGTATTATTTGGCTTGTCGCTGATTGTATTTTTCATCATTCGCGCCATACCTGGCGATCCTGCCCAGGTGATTTTGGGACAGGCTGCTACAAAGGAATCCATAGCGCAGATGACAAAGACATTAGGGCTGGATCAGCCTTGGTATACTCAATACATTAAATATATCGGCCATTTATTGACTGGGGACCTTGGAGATTCAATACGGACTAACGCACCGATCAGCAATGAAATCTGGCCATACTTGGCAGCCACTATGGAACTGGCTCTATGTGCGATGCTTATTGCGGTTTTCATAGGAGTCAATGCAGGTATTATCTCGGCCTGGTTCCAAAATTCCTGGTTTGATTATGTAGCTATGATTCTCGCTTTAGTCGGGGTTTCCATGCCGATTTTTTGGCTGGGTTTAATGGAACAATGGGCATTTGCTATCCATTGGGAGTGGCTTCCGACGTCTGGCAGGGAGGATGTGCGGAACCCTGTTGAGGCAATAACGAATCTCTATTTGCTTGATACGCTGCTGCAGGGCAGACCGGATCAGTTCATAGAAGTCTTTAAGCATTTAATATTGCCGAGTCTAGCTTTAGCTACCATTCCAATGGCTATCATCGCACGCATCACCAGATCCACTATGTTGGAAGTAATGCGCTCGGACTTTATACGCACCGCGCGTGCAAAAGGTTTGCGGATGTTCTGGGTCGTATATAAACATTCATTCAAAAATGCCATCATACCGGTACTGACAGTCATTGGGCTACAGACGGGCTTACTGCTGGGGGGAGCGATTTTGACAGAAACGATTTTCAGCTGGCCTGGCATCGGCAGATATATTTATGATGCTATCGGATATAGGGATTATCCTGTAATCCAATCGGGCATACTCGTGATTGCGTTATTATTCGTTCTGATTAATCTGGTTGTTGATTTGTTGTATGCTGCGGTTGATCCGCGCATTAAATATAAATAAGAAGGGGGGATATATGAATGGAATTGGCAGCAAATAAGAATACCAAGCCTCCGATTGATACACAAAAAGATAAAACGTCTTCCCCATGGATGGAAGCCTGGAGAAGCTTTGCCAAAAATAAAATCGCGATAGTAGGTACCGTGATTGTCCTACTATTTATTGCGCTGGCTATTTTGGCGCCGTTGATTGCACCATACGATTTTAAAGGGCAAGCATTAGCAAATCGCCTGAAGCCTCCGTCTTCTGACCATTGGTTTGGGACTGATGACTTCGGCAGGGATATTTTTTCGAGAGTAGTCTATGGAGCGAGAATTTCCTTGTGGGTGGGATTCTTTTCTGTGGTGGGATCATTGACCATTGGCTGTCTGCTGGGAATTATTGCAGGTTATTTCGGCAAATGGGTGGATGTGCTTATTTCTCGGATTTTTGATATTATGCTTGCATTTCCGAGTATTTTATTAGCGATTGCTATTGTTGCTGTTTTGGGACCTTCCCTTCAAAATGCATTGATTGCCATCGCAATTGTCAATATTCCTTCATTTGGCCGTTTAATAAGATCAAGGGTACTTTCAGTCAAGGAAGAGGAGTACATAGTTGCGGCTAGGGCAATAGGAATGAGCAATACGCGTATTCTCTTTTCCCATGTCATGCCGAATAGTATGGCGCCGATTATTGTTCAAGGGACATTGGCCATTGCGACAGCCATCATTGAAGCAGCAGCCCTTAGCTTTCTGGGACTAGGAGCAGAAGCGCCAAATCCGGAATGGGGCAAGATGCTCTCTGATGCAAAGCCTTTTCTGACAACGGCTCCCTGGACAATGGTATTCCCGGGTATTGCCATCATGCTGACTGTCCTTGGATTTAACCTGATGGGGGACGGTTTAAGGGATGCACTTGATCCGCGTATGAAGAACTGAATTATATTTGCCATAAGAAAAAAAGCAGCTATCATTGACAGCTGCTTTTTAGTTGTGCAGATATAAGATATTCTTATTTAGCTTGTCGGGGCTAAGCAGGCGATCTCCGCTTTTCTTCTTGTCTAGCTGCGATCGCCAGCCCCTCGAGGTCTTAAGTCAAGCCACTGTCAAAGGCAAAGGACGGCCTTTGTCAGTGCCCCGCCTTAAGCTTGTCGGGGCTAAGCAGGCGATCTCCGCTTTTCCTCTTGTCTAGCTGCGATCGCCAGCCCCTCGAGGTCTTAAGTCAAGCCACTGTCAAAGGCAAAGGACGGCCTTTGTCAGTGCCTCGCCTTAAGCTTGTCGGGGCTAAGCAGGCGATCTCCGCTTTCCTTCTTGTCTAGCTGCGATCGCCAGCCCCTCGAGGTCTTAAGTCAAGCCACTGTCAAAGGCAAAGGACGGCCTTTGTCAGTGCCCCGCCTTAAGCTTGTCGGGGCTAAGCAGGCGATCTCCGCTTTTCTATTCCTGTACGGAGTTTTCTACTTTTATCTCGTCGTCTTCTTTATGGAATGATTGAAAGCTGCTGATGAGCGTATCTAAATGTTCAAGCTGCTCTTCATATTCCATGATGCTTGAAGTGAGTGCCATCATATGGTAGATATCTTTTTCATCTTTTGTTTCTCCTTCTTGTTCAAGGGAGAGGAAAAGATTCAATAAGTCTCTTGGACTTCGGACAGGATTGTTTTCATACGTATAGGATGTTTTGACCTTGCGTATGTATTTCAAATGGATTTGTTCATGCTGGGTGACTAAGTAGTCCAATTGCTCCTGTACGGCTGCCTGGAAGTCATCCGGCATATGGTGGAATTGATTTTCATAGCGGTTCAGCTTCCGCAATACCTCAAGCACCTTTTTGGTGGCTGCAATCATTTGGCGGTAAACGACTGATTTTCTCGCTTTCGCATGTTTTGCCTTATTGAACCATTCGCGGTCTTCCTTATACATAAGATAAAGCTGTTCCACACGAACCAATTGATCTTTTAGGTTTTGAATGTCATTTTTAATATGTGTGTTTTCGGATGTATGCCTTGTGGAAATACGTATCCATTTGAACACTTCATCAGAAATATCGATGACTTGGTAATAAAGCTTGGTTTCATATTTAGGGGGAATAAACAGCAAGTTGACGATAAACGCAGAGAGAATCCCCAATAATACGGTCGAGAACTTTAAGAAAGCGAATTGGAGGAATGCTCCATTTTGCGTTTCCATAATAGCTATTACGGTTACGACAGACAAAGTGATCGTATTAGGCGTTTTTAAGCGCAAATTAAATATGATGACCAATACAGCTGCCAAGCCTACAAAAAAAACGTTGTTTCCGAAGAGTAGCACCATAGCCACCGCAATCAAGGCGCCGATTATATTCCCTTGAATCTGCTCAATCACGGTGCGGTACGAACGGTATATGGTTGGCTGGATTGCAAAAATGGCTGCAATTCCTGCAAAGGACGGTGTTGGAATCTTTAACATTCGGGCAAGTAAAAGCGCCAACACAATCGCTATACCTGTCTTTATAATACGGGCACCAATTTTCATATAGAAATAGGTTCCTTTCTTATTCATATATATAGAGTCTATTCTTTCCTTTTGCACAAATAACTAACGAATAAACAAGCAATACTGTAATATACAGCAGATTGGGAATATGTGCAAGTGCTACGAAGGCTGTTGTTATGAATAAAAAGTGAAATGAAGAAAAAAGAAGGGCAACCGTTTGGCTGGTTGCCCTTTGCAGATTTTATTCGGTTCTGGCTTTCATTCTGTAGAGACCGAAGGGTCCGCCTGTTCTTTAACCGGGGTAATCTGTACGAAATGATTTTCCGGGGCAGGCAATAACGCTTTCAGATTGTCAGCTTCTTCAAATTGCTCATGCTCTTTTAAAAGAGTGCAGTAGAGGGTAAGCAGCTCGATAATGTCTTCTTTTCCTTTTTCAGAAATGGATTCAATTGAAACCTTTGCACCCAGAGCCATTCTCCGTTCTATCGCAGCTTTTGTCAGTCCCATTTCAGGCTGCAGCCGCTGATAGATGACGCCGCCGGTCATACCTGCACATGCCCATGGCCCTATATCTCCTAAAACAAGCCCGCGGCCATTAGTCATGTATTCAAAAGCAAAGCCTTTAATATTGGAATGGACACCGATGTTTCCACATTCTTTTTCAGGGATTGGCTGCGCAACCTGCCCGCCGATAATCATGTCGGCTCCGGAAAGGCGTATGCCGGCACGGGCGTCAGCATTTCCTTGAGCGATCAACAATCCTTGCTGGGCGCCGTAGCCGAAACCCTTTCCTACTGAACCATTGTACATTTTCCCATCTTTGCCTTGAGATTTGAAAACCATGATTTTACCGCCAAAAGAAGTTTTTCCTATACCATCCTGTCCGCCGCCGGCTACTTTTATATCGATGCCGCTGCTATTATAAGCGCCAAGGCCATTGCCCGGGATGGACCCTTTAGAGTAAGTCAATGTAACAGGTGGCAAGGATTTATAGGAGCCATCCAATCTTCCCCTTACACGGTGGCATGAAACGCGGGATCCGAGAACACGCTGTTCGGAGGTCACACCTTTATATTCCCTTGATTGATCAAGCATTTCTGGCGAACTATCCAAATATTCCGCTCCGACGGCGACTTGTAAGGCAGCTGTTTCAGGAGATGCTGCAGCTTCCCGTTGATTGAATTGCCCGATTTCTAGATTCTTTAATAAATAGGTTAGATTCAGGCAATCCTTTCCGGATGTCTGTTCAAGCAATTCGGAATGCCCTACGATTGCCTGTAGATTCTTAAAGCCGAGGGCGGAGGTGAGCTGTTTTAATTCATTGCCGAAAGCGGTAAACATATTGGTTAAATTTAAGACTGCCTGATCGAATTGGCGGGGAACAAAGCGTCTCAGCCCATGGTCTTTTGCTTGCGCTTCCGTTTCGATTTGAGTGGCAATCCCTACGTGGCATGTATCCAGATGGCAGCCTCTGCATGCTGTACAGCCGACGGCAATCATGGATAATGTACCGAAACCAATCCGATTTGCCCCTAAAAGCATCATCTTTAGGACATCATTGGCGCTCTTCATTCCGCCATCCGCCCATAATTCTACACTGTCTCTTAATCCTGCTTCCAGTAAGGCGTTATGTGCGGCTTTGATTCCTATTTCGACAGGGAGGCCGACATGTTGCAGCGCATGGATACGCGCCGCACCGGTTCCGCCGTCAAAACCGGACAAGGTAATGATATCTGCTCCGGCTTTAGCTATGCCTACTGCTATCGTTCCTATATTGGGTACGACAGGGACCTTGACGGCGACTTTTGCCTGGTCATTGGCTGTCTTCAATTCATGGATCATTTGTGAGAGATCTTCGATTGAGTAAATATCATGATTATTGGAAGGGGAAATCAAGTCCGATCCGATTGTTGCATTTCTTGATTCAGCGATTTTGGCTGTTACTTTGGAGCCTGGTAAATGTCCGCCTTCCCCAGGCTTGGCACCTTGCCCGATTTTTATTTCTAATAGATTCGAAGAGTTCAGTAATTCAGCATTTACTCCAAAACGGCCGGATGCGACCTGCTGCCCTCTTGTTTTCGGATACTTTCCCAGCATGTCTTTAATTTCACCGCCTTCACCATTGAGGGAAATCATATTAAGGCGGTCCGCAGCCTCGGCATATGCCCTGAAGGCTATTTCGTTTTGAGATCCGAAAGACATTGAGGAAATAATGAACGGCAAATCATGTTGGCCGACAGCGATTGATACCTGTTCCGGCTTCACCGTTTTTTCCTGCTGTTTAAATGAAGTCAAATGGCGGATCGATGTAGGTGTTTCCGTTTCGTGTTCTGTAATCTTCTCCCGGTAGGATTCATATTGACCTGATGCTGCAACATCGCCGATTGCTTTCCAAATCCGTGGAAGGAGACTGTATGGCCTGCCGATTTTGGCTTTTTCCTTAGTGAATTCTTCCGCTCTGGCTATTGCATCCTCCTTCAAATGGGCAAAGTTGAAGGATAAGCTGTCAGAACCAAGAAAGTTGACTATTCCAAGCGTACCGGCGATATCATCATTCAATCCGATGGAAGAGAACAGTCGGCTGTATCCTCTTAATTCATGGATGCCTATTGTAGAGATGACTTTTTCAATCCCTTTGTTTAATCCCTTGAACAGATTTATGACCGGCTGAATCTCATCTCCTGATACGGTATGGAACATGTAATAAGGGTTGATGCCGTCTGCGCCCAATCCATATATCGTCATAATGTCATGCAATGAACGGATGGCACCCGAGCGGATGATGATGGAACATGACCTCCTCAAACCGGCATCCGTTAATGAATGGTCAATGACTGATGTTGCGATATGGGGGTCAAGCCATAAGCGGCCGTTATGATGAGCCGATGCATCATCGATTACAAGGATCACCGCTCCATTTCCAATCGCATTCACCGATTCTTTGCGAAGTCTGGTTAATGCTTCCTCGATGCTTTCATCCTTCGAAAATGTGGCAGAAAGGATGTGGACCTTGCCATTTTCCGTGAAATATTGAAGGACGCTTTCATAGCTTGGCTGTTTGATAGTATCGGCACACTGGATGCCAGGACTGCCTTCAATTAGCAAGGGAGAGGCTAATTCGATGAGACAGCCGGCTTCTTCTTTCTTATACAATGAAGGGCGCTTTCCTAGCACAGTCCGGGTAGAGAAATGTTCGGTTTCGCGGTCGCGGTCAATTGCAGGGTTCGTCACTACAGCGACACTTTCCTTTATGAAATCAGCTACATTTCTTCTCGCGGTATGCAATGCGGGAAGCGGGGCATCGTGGCCTAATGAGCGGATCGGCTCTGCACCTTTTTCGGCCAATTGCTCGACATATTGTATATGGTCCTTTTCCCAGCCCATTGCTGCATAATGTCCATTATGCAGCTTGATGGCTTCTGCAGGGGGTAGAGCAGCAGCCAATTTTGGCGTTTTTAGCCGGATGCTGTCTTGCTTAATCGAATAGCGGGCTGAAAAACGACCTAACACCTCTTGTTGATACTGTCCATATTCAAAGACCTGAATCTCATCGCCGTTCCAGTTTAATCCTATTTTTTCTCCTGGTCCGATAGGTTTAGGTTCTCCGCAATAAGAGGATGATGAGACAATGCCAGGCTCTGAAGAAAATAAATACGATGAGTCCGTTTCAAGTTTCCAAAGCGGCCGCAGGCCTAAAGCGTCAACGGAAAAAACAGCCTCATCCCCGAATCTGGATATGATGCCGGCTGGGCCTTGGGCGAAATGTCCCCACGCTTCCCGGATATACGTGTATACATTCCGTAAATCATCCTTATAGGCCTTCATTTCATTGATAATCGGAGGAAACAGAACGTCCATTGCTTCAAAAAGGGAATATCCATGCTCACAGATGAAAGTTTCAATGGTTCTGCTCAAATCCTGAGAGTCACTGCCGTCCTTAACAAGCGGTACACCGGCCATTTTCGCTTCGTGCCTGAGCCTTGCAATTGTATTGATTTCTCCATTATGGCCCAATACACTGAATGGCTGGACGCGAAAGAAGCTTGAGAGTGTATTGGTTGAATAACGGTTGTGGCCAAGTGTCATAGTGGACGCTACCAGTGGATCTGATAGATCTTTATAATAGTGGGGCAGTATATCCCCGGCACCCATGACCTTATATACGGCATGGTGCTGGCTTAAGGATGCGACATGGATGTAGTCATTTTCTTCTATTGATTGGATTAGGGTAAAGAGTGTTTTGGAAAGCTTTTGTTGATCCGTACTTGTACTATGGACTGCTACTTGCCAGAAGATCGGATTTTCCTGAATGGCAATCGGTCCTAGAGCGGAAGGGTTATGGACATCAGTTGTTTCGAAAAGAATGGGTAGGCCAGACTGAAGAAAGAGTTCTTTGACATCGTTTTGAAGCTTGGATACATCCCCGTGCCTGCTTAGAAAAAAATGTCCGACTGCAAAGAAATTGGACTCAGCCAGTTCAGGTTTTAGTCCTTGATTGAGTAATTTTTGCTTCCAAAGCTCCCGGGGAATATCCATATGGATACCTACACCGTCGCCTTCGCCATTTATAAAGCCGGCTCGATGGTTCATGGTTACTAAAGCATCTATACAGGAATAGATATTTTCGCGTGTCGGTATCCGTTTTTTTTCAATGCAGGAGACTATGCCGCAGGCATCGTGTTCCTGATTGCGGAAATCAGCAAATGTACTGGGACTCCATTCATGTTTCATATAATCGGCAAACATAAGTTAATTACCTATACTCGCCATCCACCTCCTATAGAAAAATTGTTGTATGGCAGGATTGTGAAGATAGAATTGCTTCTGGATAAACGTATGGAAGAGATGTTTGACAGGATGTAAGAATTGTAAATTTATATTATCATCTAAAAATTCAGAAATCAATTAAATATACAGGAGTGTGGATATTATTTTTTTGTTACAGATTGCTGGAAAGAGGATATATATTAATTTGTAAACGTTTCCAAAGGAATAAAAGAACATCCCTGAAGATTGGGCATCTTCAGGGATGTATAAAATATGAATAAAATGTATATTATTTGTTGGCTGCCATGGCTTTGAATGCATGGTTTACAGCCTTAATCGTTTCCTGGATATCTTCTTCAGTATGTGCGGTTGTTAAGAACCAGGCTTCATACTTGGAAGGGGCTAGATTGATTCCTTGTTCCAGCATGAGCTTGAAGAATCTGCCGAACATTTCCCCGTCCGTATTTTCAGCCTGCTCGTAATTCGACACTTTCTCTGTAGTGAAATAGACAGTCAAAGCACCCTTCAGACGATTGATTGTGATAGGCATACTATATTTTTGGGCAGCTGCTTCAATTCCTTTTTCCAAGAGGGCTCCAAGACGTTCAAATTCTTCGTATACGCCATCTTGCTTTAATACTTCAAGGCAAGCAATTCCTGAAAGGATGGAAGCGGGGTTGCCTGCATGTGTCCCAGCCTGGTAAGCCGGCCCAAGAGGAGCCACTTTTTCCATGATTTCTTTTTTGCCGCCATAAGCGCCGATCGGAAGTCCACCTCCAATGATTTTTCCTAATGCAGTCAGGTCAGGTGTTACTCCAAGCAAATTTTGAGCGCCGCCATACATAAAGCGGAAGGCAGTGATGACTTCATCATATATGACTAGGGCACCTGCTTTGTGCGTCAGTTCATTGACTGCTTCAAGGAACCCTTCCTTCGGCTCGACAATCCCGAAATTCCCGACAATGGGTTCTACTAGAACAGCTGCGATTTGGTCACCCCATTTATCAAGGGCTTCTTTATATGCATCAATATCATTGAAAGGTACGGTAATCACTTCTTGAGCAATACTCTTCGGTACACCGGCAGAATCAGGTGTGCCGAGGGTAGAAGGACCAGAACCGGCAGCGACCAGGACAAGGTCAGAGTGGCCATGGTAGCAGCCGGCAAACTTGATGATTTTGTCCCTTCCAGTATATGCCCGGGCCACACGGATTGTAGTCATGACCGCTTCAGTCCCGGAATTGTTGAAGCGTACCTTTTCCATTCCCGGAATGGCTTCCTTCAGCATTTCTGCAAATTTTACTTCAAATGGAGTTGGAGTTCCGTACAGAACCCCATTTTCAGCAGCTGATTTAATGGCTTCTGTAATATGCGGATGTGCATGTCCGGTAATAATAGGTCCGTAAGCTGCCAGATAATCAATATATTTATTGCCATCGACATCCCAGAAATAAGCGCCTTTTGCCTTTTCCATCGCTACCGGAGAACCGCCGCCTACTGCTTTATATGAACGGGAAGGGCTGTTGACGCCGCCGACTATATGGTTTAACGCTTTTTCATGCAATGCTTCTGATTTAGTGAAATTCACTGTTAATCCTCTCCTTAGTAAATCTAAATAACGTACCAATTGTACCATTAACGCTATAAAAAATAGACAGGCATCCGGTGATCAACGGCCTCTTTTACATGACTTGTTCAATTTTATTCACATACAGCTTCCTTACGACTAAAAAGTAAATCACATTGATAAAGAGGAAAATGCCGATAATGAAAATCGTCGGCCCAATCACATTTCCGGCGAGCATATTTTGTAAAGCGCGGAAGGCAAAGCCAGCGTGTACAGTAGCTATGAAAAATGGCACAAAGAAAAGAATGCTTATTTGTTTGGTAATAATTTGCTTCATTTCATCCACGGTCAGTCCAAGCCTGTACAGAGATCGGTACTGGTCTATATCCTGGTCCATATTGTTGTACAGGCGAAAATACAGAATGCTCGCAGCAGCCAGAAAGAACAGGCAGCTGATAAAGAATCCAATGAAGAAAGGGAGAGAAACCATTTCTTTGTATTCCTTTGTAAAAATAGCCCGTGATTTGATAGATAGACTTTTTGTATCCTTCATACCGCCTACTAGTGAAAGAACTTCTTCACTTTGGTTTTTCCAGTCTCTTAAATCCATTCCGTAAGAAAGGATCATGTTTGCATCTGAATGACTGTTTTCGATTTGTTCAAATAAAGAATCGTTGATGACAGCTATATTTCCGATGAGTTGATTGGAAGTGATGATCGGCTTTTGGATATATTCCAAATGGACCGGATAAGCGCTGCCCCCGATAAGGATGGTTAATTCATTCTTTTGGTAAAGGGTGAAGCCGGGATCCGGTTGGCCTGACACGAAGAGAGCCTGCTTTTCCCCTAGATTCGCTGTTTTGCGGTGTTGCTGTTTTGCCCAATAGTTGTAATCAGTTTCTGAAAGCAATTGAATGTTAAGCCTTTGTTTCTCAATTACACTGCCGACTATAAGAGGAGAATCATAGTGTTTAGGATCAAATACGTATTGAGCAGGCAATAGTTTGCTTTCATGGCCATTATAAGCGATCTTTTCCTTAAGCAGGCCGCTTATGAGTTGTTTTTTTATCTGTTCGTAGTTCGTATCATACTGCCGGGCTGTGATGTTAATACTTTGTGGGAAACGTATTTCCGCCTCATCGTACATGCCTCGCAAAGCAGCGAATAATACACCGCTAGCTGTAAAGGCAACCGCGCTTAGAATGGTTACCAGAAAGAGAATCCTTGCGTTATCCTTTAACTTAAACGCCAGGTCGGAAATGGTGATCATCCGTCCTCCTCTATAATAAAAGCCCCGCCTCCTTTGAAGCGTTTTAATCATAAAGACGCTGCCTTGTGTATACAGAAAGTAGGTCCCGATAATGACAAGTATAACAATAGGGAACATTCTATTAATCATTAGGAGCAGGTCAGCTGTATAGGCTAAGTAATATCCGAAGCAGAGGGCCCCAATGCTTATGACAGTTAGGATAATTGAATATGTAGGGTATTTCTTCGGTTTTTTGTAAAGGTATATCATTTCGCTGATCCGGTTGGTGCGGATGCTGAATAGTGTCAGGAAACAAATGATTTCAAACAGAGCAAGAAAGGCTGCGACGGTTATCATTATCGCTTCTTTAGGCATGGCGAATGTGAGTATGTGATCTAAATTCAAGACGGCTGTAATGTCCATTAAGAAAAGCTTGAGAAATAAAGCGCCCACTCCAATGCCGACAGTAATTGCCGATAGGCCGATCACATTATTTTCAATAATAATCAGTTTGTTTATTTGTCCTCTTGTTATTCCGAGTAACGTCAATAAACCGAACTCTTTCTTTCTTGAATGAAGGAAGGCTCCCATCGAATAGAGGACAAATAAAAAAGAAAAAGCGAAAATAATTACTTCCGCTACCATAATCCCGTTTCTTACACCACCGGCTGAAGGGCTGTCTCCTATCGTTTCTTTACTCAGAATGCCTGATACGACTTCCGGATGAAAGATAAAACTTGCGTACAAATAAAATACGGCAATGGAGAAAACGCTGCTGAGGAAATAAGCAGCGTAGCTTCTTTTGTTTCTTTTAATATTATTCAGAGCGAATTGTAGAAAGGTCATTTACATTCCCTCCCAATAGAGATAGTACATCCAAAATTTCTTGGAAGAACGCTTGCCGGTTATTCCCGCGATGTATTTCATTAAATAGCCTGCCATCCTTAATGAAAAGAATCCTTTTACAGTAGCTAGCAGCTATCGGGTCATGGGTCACCATTAGAATAGATACATTATGTCTATTATTCATCTTTTCCAGTGCTTCCATTACCTCTTTAGAGGACTTGCTATCCAGATTTCCTGTCGGTTCATCAGCAAAAACAACCGATGGCCCGTGAATGATCGCCCTGGCGATAGCTGCCCGCTGCTGTTGGCCGCCGGATACTTCATACACTCTTTTCGGAAGGATATCGCCTATTGAAAGCTGCTCAGCTACAGCCTTCAATTTTTCATCCATCACATGCAATGGTTTCTTATCCAATGTTAATGGCAAAATGATATTTTCGCCGATTGTCAGTGTATTCAACAGATTAAAATCCTGGAATATGAATCCGAGCCTCTTCTGCGGAAAAAGGCTAGCTGCTTGCGGGACATGGAAGAAACCTCTTTTCCTTCGATGGATACAGAGCCGCTGGTAGGTTGGTCGATGGTCGATAAAACATTCAGCAGCGTTGTCTTTCCGCTGCCGGAAGGTCCCATAATGCCTATGAACTCGCCTTTTTCCATTTCTAATGCAAAGTTATTCAATGCTTTATATTGAATGGCCTTATTGCCATAGACCTTCGTGAGATGATGCGCCTCCAATATGCTCATTATGGTTGCCTCCTGAAATAATAGATACGTTCAGTATAAGGAAGGAAGACGATGTCTCCTATTGCCTTTTCTTACATAAAGAAGCGACTATCTTACAGAACTGTCACATTCGTAAAAGTAATGCTTGCCGTCGTTCCTTCGCCCTCTGTGGAAGCAATCGTAAAAGTGTGCCCTATTTCCTTCAAAGTCCTGCTGGCGAGGTATAACCCCATGCCGGTCGATTCGGCATATTTCCGTCCATTTTGCCCGGTGAAAAAAGGCTGGCAGACTCGTTTGATATCCTGGGATGGTATGCCTATTCCTTCATCTTTTATAGAAAAAGTCAGTGACTCGCCTTCTTTGCTTATGTAAAAGTACACATGCTGCCCTTTGCCTGCGCTGTATTTAATACTGTTAGTAATGAGCTGATTAATGGATAGCGCCAGCCATTTTTTATCGCTTTCAACCATATATTCAGCAGGAAAATTCATTGCTGGGAAAACCTTATTGCGGATGAACGCCGTTTTATGATTGCTGATGCAGCCTCGTACAAGGTCGTTTAAGGATAGGCGTTCTACCTTGAAATCTTCCTGGAATAAATCGAGCCTGGATGAGTGAAGGACGGTTTCTAGTCCCGACTGAAGCTTTTCCGACTCTTCTTCGAGCTGGCTGATAAGCAGGGCGGTAGGCATTTGGTCCTTTTTTGTTTTTTGCAGCAGTAGGCTGATGACGGATAATGGTGTTTTCATCTGATGGACCCATTGATTGATAAATGTGTAATAATGGTCTTTTTCTGCCTGTTTTTCATTTAAGCGGTTATTCATGCGAATATATATTTGTTTGACGATATAATTGAAGCGGTTGAACAAATAAGAAGTCCCGGCGAAAGAAAAATAGGCTGAATCCATTTCTGTTTCGGGATTTTGAAGCGTTTTGTAATTTTGTTTTTCTTTTAGATACCGTAGTCCCAGAAAGCCGATTAAAAGGCATAAGGAAAGCAAAGCCATGTATCCAATGCTTCCGGCTGCCAAATGGGCGCCCTTAGTCGATAAATCGAGTACAGTTATGATGATGATGAGAGTGATGCTGCTTATATAAAAAAGAATGTAACTGATATGTTGCTGTAGAAACCCTTTCATTATGTTAATCCCTCCATGTGACGGATAGCTTATAGCCGATTCCGCGTATGGTTTCGATGCTTTCATTAATGCCAAGCTCCGCTAGCTTCTTTCGCACACGAGTGATGTTGACGGATAGGGTATTATCGTCCACAAATTGAACATCATCCCATAAACGGTCAAGAAGGTCGTCGCGGCTAATCACTTTTCCCGGGTTTTCCAGGAAACTTTCGACCAATGTGAACTCCCGTTTCGATAAGTCTACTGTTTTTGTTTTGTATGAAAGAGAATGCTGGTCATACGCAAGGGAAAGTCCTTCTATTTCCAAAAGTTTTCCGTTTTTAGCTGAAGCATATTCGCCATAAGTCCTTCGTAGCAAGCTTTTAACCTTTGCCATCACTACTTCGAAATGAAAGGGCTTTGTTATATAGTCATCTCCGCCATTTTCTATAGCCATCACCTGGTCCATTTCGCCGGCACGCGCTGATATAAAAATGATTGGACAATTAGATATGGTGCGGAATTGCCTGCACCAGTAGAAGCCATCGTATTTAGGCAAGTTAATATCCAGCAGGACAAGTGAAGGGCTGCATAGTTGAAATTGTTGTTTAAGTTGTTCAAAAGCAGTCGGTACTACCACTTCGTAATCATATTTTTTCAAGTGGTCCGCCAACAGATGTGTAATTTTCGGGTCATCTTCTATTAAGTAAATGGTATGCACGGGAATATTCCTCCTTTATTAAAACAATAGGGTAGAAATAGCGATGTGTCTATGACAAGAACTGTACATAAAAATGGACAACCGGTAGTAAATTGTATCAGAAGGGTAAAGCGGGGGATGAATATGTTCTTTTATATACTGGTCTGCTCCATTCTCATTTGTATGTTCATGAGCATCAAAGCTTTGTTTTCCCCGGCGGAAGAAGGCTTGCAAAAAATTTCATTGAGCCATTTTTTATGGCTGGCTTTTTTATACGGTACGATTTGTATCGGTTTTGCTTTGTTGTACCTGTTGCTGGAAATGAAGGATATGGAGGTCATCATGGATCATGGAATCGCTATGACTGATCATTTTCTTCCAAATTTAGAGAAAGCAATCTATTTTAGTACAATGACTATGTTTTCTGTCGGGTACGGCGATTTAACACCGATTGGAATAGGAAGGATGATAGCGACTGTCCAGGCGTTCATCGGTTATATCTTGCCTGCAGCCTTTTTTGTCAGGACGGTCATAGACTTCGATTATGCTTCCAAAAGGCAGTGAATTGAATATAACTCCATTATTTTGTACTCTATTAATAATAACCTGAGAATGGAGGAAAAATAATGACAGCGATTATTGGCCGAAAAGCCCCTGATTTTACGCTTGCTTCCACTGAAGGAAAGCAGATTTCTTTATCGGATTATGAAGGGAAATTTGTCGTCCTTTATTTTTACCCTAAAGATATGACACCTGGATGCACGACAGAAGCCTGTGATTTCCGTGACCGGCAGGCTGGATTTGCAGAATCGGGTGCCGTGGTTTTGGGAGTGAGTCCTGATCCGATTAACCGGCATGATACATTTAAAGAAAAACATGGCCTTTCTTTTCCTTTACTGTCCGATGAAGATCATTCAGTTGCTGAAGCATACGGCGTTTGGAAGCTGAAGAAAAACTTTGGCAAAGAGTACATGGGAATAGAGCGCTCCACTTTCATTATTGATAAAGAAGGGAATTTGGTGAAAGAATGGCGTAAGGTAAAGGTGAAAAATCATGTGGAGGAAGCCCTGGCATATATTCAGAATGAATTGCAATAAACCCATTTTTGCTTAAATGGGGCGGCTGTCCAATTCATAATACGAGCTATTGCATATAAATAAGTATCAGGAAATACCTCCTCAAAAAGTTTCTAAATGGCAAGCGGATCAAAATGGTCCGCTTTTTTTGTTTTTTTCATTTTTCTATAACGATAATGATAATGTTCTTTTCCCTGAAGGATGTTATGATTGAAGGGAAATAGTCATTTTTGGAAAATAAGCTTACTGGCATGAATAAGCATAAGGTAGTGAAATACTTTAATAAAAGGGGCAATGTTTGATGAAAGTGTATACAAGAGGTGGAGATAAAGGGAAGACATCGTTGGTGTACGGCCAGCGTGTCATGAAAAATGATGTGCGGGTAGAAGCTTATGGGACATGCGATGAAGCCAACTCAATGATCGGGCTTGCAGTCAGCTATTTGCGGAATGAAGAATTTATCAATAAGGATGAGGTAGAGAAAGTATTCCATAAAGTGCAAACTGAACTATTCCATGTAGGTTCTGAATTGGCCACACCGGCAGGAAAGTCAGTTCCATGGGAATTAAAAGAAGAACATATTGCATATATGGAAGAAACTATCGATAAGTGGGATGAGGAATTACCCTCATTGACAAATTTTGTGCTGCCGGGAGGGCATCCGAGCGGAGCGGCTTTCCATTCAGCTCGTACGATAGTGCGCAGGGCGGAGCGGGGAGCGGTGCATCTTAAGGATGAGGTAAATCCACTTGTCCTTTCGTATCTCAATCGACTTTCTGATCTTTTATTTATTGCGGCAAGGTACGTGAACCATCAATTAAATTGCATAGAACCAACATTGCATACAATTGATTAATTGACAAAAACCTAATACACAGATTACACTAATTATAAATATTATAAAGTAATAATGTATCCAAAATAGAGTGATTCTAATTAAAGGAGGTGCATGGCGATGACTCATCAACTGGAAGATGCACTGGAAGTCCTGAAGAAATCAAGTGTACGTATTACGCCTCAGCGTCATGCGATACTTGAGTATCTCATTGATTCAATGACCCATCCGACTGCTGATGAAATATACAAAGCTCTCGAAGGTAAATTTCCCAATATGAGCGTTGCAACCGTTTATAACAATTTACGGGTCTTTAAGGATGCCGGGCTTGTAAAAGAGTTGACGTATGGTGATTCTTCAAGCCGTTTTGATTTTACGACTTCTGACCATTACCATATCATTTGCGAGAAATGCGGGAATATCGTTGATTTTCATTATCCGGGTTTGGATGAAGTGGAGCAATTGGCTTCGCATGTTACAGGATTTAAGGTCCACCAGCATCGTATGGAAGTATACGGTGTATGCCCTGGTTGTTTAGCGAAAGAAGCACATTAAAGAAGCCGGCGTAAAAAATGCGCCAGCTTTTTTTATGGAAACCAATCGTTGGGGATCATCTTATCTCATGCTTTTGCGATTGTATGAGGCTTTGAATTCTTTGCCTTCTAGATTTTTATCAAGGGTCAATGGCTCGTTGCAGTACATGCACATATCAACACGCCCTAAGATTTTTGTGACTTTATGGCATTTAGGGCAAGTGACCTGTACGGTTTTAGTGGAGATCATCCCTATCCAAAAGTATATGGCTGTACTGGCCAGTACAAATAAAACCCCCAGTATCATGAATATGCTCATAAGAATCGGTGAGCCCCGAAAAAAGACCCCTCCATACATCACGATGATGCCGATGAAAACGAGACTAAGTGCGAAAGTGCGTATCCGATTGATTTTGCTCGATTTTTTACCCATCTTACCCCTCCTCTAATTACTAAATATAACATATTTATCCAACAAATGACTTTAATTTAATATAACGTATGGAGGTTGTCGAAATTTGTTGAATTACTAAGAAGGAATTATAATAGTTACGTCGAAACATTCAGTTAGAAAATATATGGAGGAATAGATTATGGAGGATATACTGCGACCGATTTATCAGGAGAGAGCAAGTTCGGCATCTACACTAGGGGTTTTATTAATCGAAAAGAAAAATACAATGACCGACATTACGGATTCGTTCGACTATATACTATTAGTTATTACTAATAAAGAAGCGCAGGATAAAATGATTAAGCATTATGAATACAAAGGGAAAAAGGCAGCCCTTTATGAAGTAGCCATGGAACAAATCCGTGAATGGCTTCTTCTGGGGAGCAATCGGCGCTTAATCGAATGGCTTCATAATGGCCGTATTGTATTTGACCGCAATGAAAATATTTCAGATTTGAAAAATGAAATTAGAGATTTTCCGTTTCAAGGAAGGAAATTAAAAAAAGGCTTAGAGTTTGCCAAATTAATTAGAAGGTATACCGATGGAAAAGCATTTTTTGATTCCGGCCATTATTTGGATGCGTATAATAATGTTGTCCATTCTCTTCATCATTTAGCAAGGCTTGCGATAATAGAGAGCGGTTTTTATCCAGAGGTTACAGTATGGGATCAAGTAAAGCATATTGAACCGCAGATCTATAAATTATATGAGGAATTGGTGACTAGTGAAGAAAGCCTGGAAAAACGACTTGAGCTTTTATTTTTAGCAAGTGAGTTTTTGATTTGCAGCCGCACGGAAGCCGGCACTCAACATTTGACTGAAATTATGTCATCGCGAGAAGAACCGTGGACAATCAATGAATTGCAAAACCAAGAGGAACTGGGCTATTATTCTGTTGATTTGGCCTCCTTAATTGAGTACCTTATCACGAAGGAGATAATAGAGATAGAATTAGTAGCAACAAAGGGGAATGACATTTATCATCGGTTGTATAAAATAAAATAACTTTTTTTGAAAAAGTTATTGACCAATAATAAGTTAGATGGTAAAGTATAAAAAGTCGCTAAGAGATGACGCAGAAAGTTAATATAACTACAATAACTATTTGAAATTAAAATAAAAAAGTTATTGACACTACAAAGGTGAAATGTTATATTAATAAAGTCGCTTCTCGGCGGTGAAAAAAAGTTTTTAAAAAAGTTGTTGACAGCGAAAGTGATTGATGATATAATCAAAAAGCTGCTTACAGCACAAAATGTTCTTTGAAAACTAAACAAGACAACACGTCAACGTTAATTCTAAACGAAGTTCCAACAGAGTTGGAACAAACAAGTTTTATTTTATGAGCAAGTCAAACACTTATTGGAGAGTTTGATCCTGGCTCAGGACGAACGCTGGCGGCGTGCCTAATACATGCAAGTCGAGCGGACAGAAGGGAGCTTGCTCCCGGAAGTCAGCGGCGGACGGGTGAGTAACACGTGGGCAACCTGCCTATAAGACTGGGATAACTCCGGGAAACCGGGGCTAATACCGGATAGTTTCTTCCTCCACATGGAGGAAGAGGGAAAGATGGTTTCGGCTATCACTTATAGATGGGCCCGCGGTGCATTAGCTAGTTGGTAAGGTAACGGCTTACCAAGGCAACGATGCATAGCCGACCTGAGAGGGTGATCGGCCACACTGGGACTGAGACACGGCCCAGACTCCTACGGGAGGCAGCAGTAGGGAATCTTCCGCAATGGACGAAAGTCTGACGGAGCAACGCCGCGTGAACGAAGAAGGCCTTCGGGTCGTAAAGTTCTGTTGTTAGGGAAGAACAAGTACCAGAGTAACTGCTGGTACCTTGACGGTACCTAACCAGAAAGCCACGGCTAACTACGTGCCAGCAGCCGCGGTAATACGTAGGTGGCAAGCGTTGTCCGGAATTATTGGGCGTAAAGCGCGCGCAGGCGGTCCTTTAAGTCTGATGTGAAAGCCCACGGCTCAACCGTGGAGGGTCATTGGAAACTGGGGGACTTGAGT
>NZ_JBDFMI010000006.1:1249737-1305176 GCF_047238185.1 Bacillus kalamii
CTAAGCCGAGGCCGAAAGGCGTAGGCGATGGACAACAGGTTGATATTCCTGTACCACCTCTTTATCGTTTGAGCAATGGAGGGACGCAGTAAGATAGAGTAAGCGCACTGTTGGATATGTGCGTCTAAGCAGTTAGGCTGGCAATGAGGCAAATCCCATTGCCGTGAAGGCGGAGCTGTGATAGCGAGGGAAATTTAGTACCGAAGTTCTTGATTCTACACTGCCAAGAAAAGCTTCTAGCGAGATAAAAGGTGCCCGTACCGCAAACCGACACAGGTAGGCGAGGAGAGAATCCTAAGGTGTGCGAGAGAACTCTCGTTAAGGAACTCGGCAAAATGACCCCGTAACTTCGGGAGAAGGGGTGCTCTGGTAGGGTGCAAGCCCGAGAGAGCCGCAGTGAATAGGCCCAGGCGACTGTTTAGCAAAAACACAGGTCTCTGCGAAGCCGCAAGGCGAAGTATAGGGGCTGACGCCTGCCCGGTGCTGGAAGGTTAAGAGGAGAGGTTAGCGCAAGCGAAGCTTTGAATCGAAGCCCCAGTAAACGGCGGCCGTAACTATAACGGTCCTAAGGTAGCGAAATTCCTTGTCGGGTAAGTTCCGACCCGCACGAAAGGCGTAACGATCTGGGCACTGTCTCAACGAGAGACTCGGTGAAATTATAGTACCTGTGAAGATGCAGGTTACCCGCGACAGGACGGAAAGACCCCGTGGAGCTTTACTGCAGCCTGATATTGAATTTTGGTACAGCTTGTACAGGATAGGTAGGAGCCTTTGAAGCCGGAGCGCTAGCTTCGGTGGAGGCGTCGGTGGGATACTACCCTGGTTGTATTGAAATTCTAACCCGCACCCCTTATCGGGGTGGGAGACAGTGTCAGGCGGGCAGTTTGACTGGGGCGGTCGCCTCCTAAAATGTAACGGAGGCGCCCAAAGGTTCCCTCAGAATGGTTGGAAATCATTCGTAGAGTGCAAAGGCATAAGGGAGCTTGACTGCGAGACCTACAAGTCGAGCAGGGACGAAAGTCGGGCTTAGTGATCCGGTGGTTCCGCATGGAAGGGCCATCGCTCAACGGATAAAAGCTACCCCGGGGATAACAGGCTTATCTCCCCCAAGAGTCCACATCGACGGGGAGGTTTGGCACCTCGATGTCGGCTCATCGCATCCTGGGGCTGTAGTCGGTCCCAAGGGTTGGGCTGTTCGCCCATTAAAGCGGTACGCGAGCTGGGTTCAGAACGTCGTGAGACAGTTCGGTCCCTATCCGTCGCGGGCGTAGGAAATTTGAGAGGAGCTGTCCTTAGTACGAGAGGACCGGGATGGACGCACCTCTGGTGTACCAGTTGTCTTGCCAAAGGCATCGCTGGGTAGCTATGTGCGGACGGGATAAGTGCTGAAAGCATCTAAGCATGAAGCCCCCCTCAAGATGAGATTTCCCATAGCGTCAAGCTAGTAAGACCCCTGAGAGATGATCAGGTTGATAGGTTCGAGATGGAAGTGTGGCGACACATGGAGTTGACGGATACTAATCGGTCGAGGACTTAACCAAATTGTTGTTTGATTTACTTTTGACTCTGTTATCTAGTTTTGAAGGAATAAATTTCTTCTTGAAAAAAACTCAAAATATATTATAATAGAATATGTCTTTGAGATTAACGTGTCTCTGTTTTTCAAATCGAAAGATAGACGGCAAAATGTCTGGTAATGATGGCGAAGAGGCCACACCCGTTCCCATTCCGAACACGGAAGTTAAGCTCTTCAGCGCCGATGGTAGTTGGGGGTTTCCCCCTGTGAGAGTAGGACGTTGCCAGGCTCATATTATTCCGCAGTAGCTCAGTGGTAGAGCACTCGGCTGTTAACCGAGCGGTCGTAGGTTCGAATCCTACCTGCGGAGCCAAAATATGGAGAGCTGTCCGAGAGGCCGAAGGAGCACGATTGGAAATCGTGTAGGCGGTGACAAACTGTCTCAAGGGTTCAAATCCCTTGCTCTCCGCCATTTACATTTTAACTGGCCCGTTGGTCAAGCGGTTAAGACACCGCCCTTTCACGGCGGTAACACGGGTTCGAATCCCGTACGGGTCACCATTTATATATCTTTTTGGAGGATTAGCTCAGCTGGGAGAGCATCTGCCTTACAAGCAGAGGGTCGGCGGTTCGATCCCGTCATCCTCCACCATATTATCGTCGCGGGGTGGAGCAGTCTGGTAGCTCGTCGGGCTCATAACCCGAAGGTCGCAGGTTCAAATCCTGTCCCCGCAATTAAGAAAGGTCCCGTGGTGTAGCGGTTAACATGCCTGCCTGTCACGCAGGAGATCGCGGGTTCGATTCCCGTCGGGACCGCCATTTTAATTTTAATAGTGGCTCAGTAGCTCAGTCGGTAGAGCACGTTGAATAAACTTCTTGGGTATTCATCAGCGTACAGATTGAGATACATCTTGAATAAGCCTTCTGAAATCTGGACGAAGGACTTTAATTACTGCATTCGCATTAGCGGTTGCTCATAGAATAGTGGCTCAGTAGCTCAGTCGGTAGAGCAAAGGACTGAAAATCCTTGTGTCGGCGGTTCGATTCCGTCCTGAGCCACCATATAATGCCGGTGTAGCTCAGTTGGTAGAGCAACTGACTTGTAATCAGTAGGTCGGGGGTTCGACTCCTCTTGCCGGCACCATTCTTTCATAAGCGCGGAGGGGTAGCGAAGTGGCTAAACGCGGCGGACTGTAAATCCGCTCCTTTGGGTTCGGCAGTTCGAATCTGCCCCCCTCCACCATTTACTTTCATTCTTTGAAAATGAAAGGGGTATAGTTTAAAGGTAGAACTACGGTCTCCAAAACCGTCAGTGTGGGTTCGATTCCTACTACCCCTGCCAATTATATAATGGCGATTGTGGCGAAGTGGTTAACGCATCGGATTGTGGTTCCGACATTCGTGGGTTCGATTCCCATCAGTCGCCCCATTATAATCATAATTGAATAGTTGAGTGCATAAATATTATAAATGGGCTATAGCCAAGCGGTAAGGCAACGGATTTTGATTCCGTCATGCGAAGGTTCGAATCCTTCTAGCCCAGCCATTTTAAGCGGAAGTAGTTCAGTGGTAGAATACAACCTTGCCAAGGTTGGGGTCGCGGGTTCGAATCCCGTCTTCCGCTCCAATAATATTTTTTGTCTGGCGGCATAGCCAAGTGGTAAGGCCAAGGTCTGCAAAACCTTTATCACCGGTTCAAATCCGGTTGCCGCCTCCAATTATTTGCCGGTGTGGCGGAATTGGCAGACGCGCACGACTCAAAATCGTGTTCCTCACGGAGTGCCGGTTCGACCCCGGCCACCGGTATTAGAAAGACAGTCATAAAAAAGTCATTGCATATTGCAATGGCTTTTTTATTTGTATATTAACCCTTTCCCCTTTCCCTTCCTTTTCACTACGTATTTTTATCATTTAGATTCTCATTAAAACAACAAACATTCCTCACACAATGGCGCTATAATATGAGCTTATCCACAAGAGCGAAGCTTTACCAAAGGAAATGGCAGACTTTCAATGTATTCATGTTCTGAATACAGTTAAGAACGTTTTTTGACCGTTCGGAAATATGAATAGAGACGGCATTTTGCAATGTTACAATTATGTCGAATTAATATTACTTTTCTTTTACAGGAGGCTAAAGGAGATGAAAAGGAAATCTATCTATGAATCCGCGCTGGAACAAGGCGTTACGAGAAGAGACTTCTTAAAAATGTGTTCCATCCTTGCAGCAACAATGGGATTGGATTATTCGCAATCCGATAAGGTTGTTGCGGCTATGGAAACAAAAACGCGGGTTCCGGTCATTTGGCTTCAATTCCAGGATTGCACCGGTTGTTCCGAATCCTTTATAAGATCGACTCATCCAAAAACGGAAAGTGTTTTATTCGACATGATTTCTTTGGAGTATTCGGAGGTATTATCCGCAGCTTCCGGTTATCAGGTTGAAGATGCGATGAAGCAAGTGTTGAAAAAATATGATGGTGAATACATTTTAGCTGTTGAAGGCAGCATTCCTAAAGACTCTGCTTATTTAAGCGTGGCAGGAGTTGATGCGAAGGAAACGCTTTTAGAGGCCGTAAAAGGGGCCAAGGCGGTTATTGCTTATGGCAGCTGTTCTTCATGGGGCGGAATACCTGCAGCTTATCCAAACCCGACTGGAGCAAAGTCTGTCACTCATTTTATTAAGGACAAGCCTGTAATCCTTGTGCCGGGCTGCCCGCCGATCGCTGAAGTAATGACAGGGGTCATTGCCCATATCATTACGTTCGGAGAATTGCCTGAATTAGACCATGCTGGCCGTCCAAAAGCGTTTTATAGACATCGTATCCATGATAAGTGCAATCGGCGGGCATACTTCGATGCAGGGCTATTTGTGGAGAATTTTGACGATGAAGGAGCCAAACAGGGTTATTGCTTATATAAAGTTGGCTGTAAAGGGCCGACTACTTACAATTCCTGTGCTGAAATGAGATGGAATGGCGGCGTAAGCTATCCTATCCAATCGGGCAATCCATGTATAGGCTGCTCAGAAAGCGGCTTCTGGGACAATGGCCCGTTCTTCACTAGACGTGCGGAAATACCGACGACCCAAACAACCATTAATCCGGATGTAGTCGGAGGTACTGTGGTTGCTGCTACTGCAGCTGGTATAGCTGTGCATGCCACTGCGACAGCTATTAAGAAAAAGAGAGATGATAAACGAGGTGGAGACGAATGACGGAGAGGATAGTAGTTGACCCAATTACAAGAATTGAGGGGCATCTTCGTATTGAAGCAGATGTGGATGATAAAGGCGTAATCAAAGATTCATTCAGTTCCGGAACAGCTGTCCGCGGTATTGAATTAATTGTGCGGGACAGAGATCCTCGTGATGTATGGGCATTTGTCCAACGTATTTGTGGAGTCTGTACATCCACACATGCACTTGCATCCATACGTTCAGTTGAAGATGCATTGGATATTAAAATTCCCCAAAATGCATATTTAATCAGAAATTTAATGAATGAAGCAGTTTTTATACATGACCATGTTGTGCATTTTTATCATTTGCACGCGCTTGACTGGGTAGATGTTGTCAGTGCATTAAAGGCGAATCCTGCTGAGACATCGAAAATAGCACAATCGATTTCATCTTGGCCGAAATCATCTCCGGGTTATTTCAAAGATATACAGAATAAAATCAAAAAGGTCGTCGATAGCGGGCAACTTGGCATTTTTGCGAATGGCTATTGGGGGCATAAAGCATATAAGCTGCCTCCTGAAGTGAATCTTCTGGCTGTGGCACATTATCTGGAAGCTCTTGATTGGCAAAAGGAAATTGTGAAAGTACAGACGATATTAGGCGGAAAGAATCCACATCCACATTATGTAGTGGGTGGAATGGCAACGCCGCTTGATATTAACAGTGATAACGGCATACATGCAGAACGGCTTATGCACATATCTCAATTGATTGATCAAGCCAATGAATTCATCAACCAAGTATATATTCCGGATCTATTGGCGATTGGCTCGTACTATAAAGATTGGACGTACGGCGGCGGCATCAATAATTATTTATGCTATGGCGATTTCTCTACGACTGATCATTACGATATCAAGAATTACCGTATGCCAAGAGGAATTATTCTCAATGGCAATATGAATGAAATCCATGATATCGACCTTAAAAACCCGGAACATGTACAGGAGTTCATCGGACATTCATGGTATACCTATGACGGTAAGAATAAAGATAAAGGGCTCCACCCATGGGATGGGGAAACCAACCTTAATTATACAGGTCCGAAAGCCCCATATAAGCATCTTGATACGGATGATAAGTACAGTTGGATCAAATCTCCGAGATGGAAGGGCAAACCTATGGAAACAGGCCCGCTTGCCCGTATGATGGTTGCTTATGCAAGCGGCAAGGAAGATGTTAAGGAAATAATGGACAGTACACTGAAAAAACTAGATATACCTATGAGTGCCATGCAATCCGCATTAGGACGAACTGTTGCTCGCGGTTTGGAATCTTCGCTGGTTGTGGATTGGATGCGCAATGATATGGACCAACTGCTGAAAAATATCAAAAATGGCAATCAAATTACGTTTGACCGGACAAAATGGGAGCCAAGCTCATGGCCGGATAAAGCCAAAGGTGTAGGTTGGATTGAAGCTCCAAGGGGTGCACTAGGCCATTGGATTGAAATTGAAAATGGAAAAACGAAAAATTATCAGGCGGTTGTTCCATCCACTTGGAATGCCACCCCAAGGGATGAAAAGCAATTAGGGGCATATGAAGCTTCCTTGATCGGCACTCCGATGCTGGATAAAAATCAACCGTTGGAAATATTGCGTGTGATCCATTCCTTTGATCCATGTTTGGCATGCGCCGTACATTTGACAGATTTAGAAACGAAATCCCAAACAGAAATTAGAATATGTTAGGGGGATATCAATGGAGAATCCTAATTTGTCTAAGCAACAGAACAGTGAACTAGGGTTTAAGAAAAATCGGTCCGCAAAATTTACCCCGGTCAAACGAGGTACAGTGAAGGTATATGTATGGGAGCTGCCTGTTCGGGTCTTTCACTGGATTAATGCAGCGGCCATTATCTTACTAATGATTACAGGCATTTACATCGGAAATCCGTTTGTCGGGGCTAATACACAGGAAGAGGCCTATTTCTCATATTTAATGGGATGGGCACGATACGTCCATTTCTTTTCTGCATTTGTTTTCACAGCCAATCTGTTGATCCGTTGGTATTGGATGTATAAAGGAAATAAATATGCGACTTCCAATCTGTTTCGCAAAGTCTTTTGGAAAGAAGTGTGGGAGACAACCAAGTTTTATTTGTTCATGAAGAATAAAAAACCGCATTATGTAGGGCATAATCCATTGGCGCAATTAAGCTATTGGATCATTATGGTAGGCGGTTCCATTGTGATGATTTTAACGGGCTATTATTTATATTTTGAGCCACAGCCGGAATCCTTTTTGGGGAAATTATTTTCCTGGGTACCTTATATCTTCGGCGATAGCTTCGCCATCCGTTCTTGGCATCATTTAATGGCTTGGGGATTCATGGTTTTCATGGTTGCCCATATTTATTTATCTTTCCGTGAGGATTATCTTCAACGGAACGGAACGATGTCTTCCATTTTTACAGGATTTAAAACTGAACCGAAGAAAGCGGTAGAAGATGATGACGATAAGTAATACAATCACCAAGAAGAAAATAGTCATTCTCGGTATAGGAAATACACTATACAGCGATGAGGGAGTCGGCATGATGTCGCTTCCCTTGCTTGAAGAAATATTTAAAGATGATGAGGATGTTGAAATCTTCGATGGTTCTACAGATGGCATGCGCCTTCTGGGGCCAGTCGAGGACGCGGAAATGCTGATAGTGCTGGATGCCATTAATGCCGGCAAGAAGGGCGGGGAGATTATTGTTTTGAAAGGCGAAGAGATCCCTGCATATTATGGCGTGAAAATGTCAATCCACCAATTAGGATTCCAGGAAGTATTGCTTGCCGCCAAAATCCGTGACCAATATCCAAAGCATATTACCATGATAGGCATGCAACCTACATCTCTGGAGTTGGGTATCGGTCTTTCTGATGTGAACAGTCAAGCCCTGCCGGATTTGGTTGAAATCGTCCGTAGACAAGTGGAAGATTGGAAGAGTCTCTTATGAATCGCCTGCAGTTTCTAAAGGAAATGAAGGATAGCCTTTTTACTACTGTTAAGTCGGTATATGAACCACTTGTTGAAGATGATCTGCAAAAATTGAGCAGGTCTGCCGACAAGATGCTTGGAATCAAATGGGTATTGCTTGCCGGCAGGGCAGATGAAATGGCTGATTTAGAGCAAAGACAGATAGAAGGCCAGCCAATTATCTGTGTAAAAGAAGGAAACTCCATTCGTGCTTATAGCGGGATTTGTCCCGCTTGCACGAATTTGCTTGTATTATCAAGCTTTGAAAAAAACTGTAAATGCTTAATGTGCGAAGAAAATTATCCGTTGTTTCCTGAAGATCATACATCTGTGACTGGATTGAAAGAATTTGATGTTCAGAGGAAAGAAACTGGATATTTTATAGGAATCCATAGACAGAAGTAAGTTGAAAACATCTAATAGGAATGATATGCATGCATGAAATGGCTTTAATGGGGGACATCCTCAATCTTATCCAAGAAAATGCTGAAACCAAAAAGATCACCACAATCGAAAAAGTGGAATTATTGGTCGGGGAATTAAGCAATGCGCTGCCCGATGCTCTTCAAATGGCTTTCAGCATCTACAGAGAGCAAAACCCACAGTTTATTTCCAGGAAAGCCGTCCTTGCCATTACGGTTGAAGAAGCGGAAGCGGAATGTGTTGTATGCGGGGAACATTATTATCCTGATCAAAGAATATCGATCTGCCCTATATGCTCTATGCCGTCGGGCAAGCTGATATCCGGTGAATCATTTCAAGTTTTATCATATGAGGGGAATTAAACATGAAAGTAACCTTAAACACGAATGTATTGACGAATAATAATATTGCAGCCGAATATAACAGAAATCTGTTCAATGACACCAAGACGCTCGTCATTAATGTCATGAGTTCTCCAGGGGCAGGAAAAACCACCTTGCTCGAAGAAACCATCAGGCTTTTATCAAAGCGCTACCGAATAGGCGTTATTGAAGGTGATCTTGCAACTGAGAGGGATGCAGACCGCATTCGGGCCATGGGGGCGCAAGCTGTGCAGATCAACACGCACGGCGGATGCCACCTGGATGCCAGAATGGTTGCGGCAACCTTAGCGGAGTTTGATCTGGCAGATATCGATATCCTCTTTATTGAAAACGTCGGGAATCTTGTCTGCCCGTCCGGATACGACTTGGGACAACAGCATAAAATTGCTGTTTTAAGTGTCCCAGAAGGAAATGATAAAATTCCGAAGTATCCGCAAATGTTTATGAGAACAGAGCTTGTTCTGCTAAATAAGGTAGACTTGTTGCCTTACCTCGATTTTGATGTAGATACTGCAAAAGTAGACTTGCAGGCAGTAAATCCAGAGTCTCGCCTCATCACTCTTTCCGCACGCACGAAAGAAGGATTGGAAGAATGGATCCATTGGATCGAAGAGGCGTATCAGTCATGCCAGAATGCATAAAACTCATTGTGAATGGAAAAGTGCAAGGGGTCGGCTTCAGGCCCTTTGTTTTTCAATTAGCTAAAAAACTTGGCTTAAAAGGCACTGTGCAAAATACGATGGCTGGCGTCGAAATCATTTTAGAAGGCCCAGTTGCAATAATCAATGATTTCCGCAGTCGTCTGTACAGCGAAAAACCGCGGCTTGCCGTTATAGAGAAAGTCCAAGCAACCATTTTAGCACCTAAAGGGTTGGATGCTTTTCTTATTTTGGAAAGCGAAAGGAAAGGATCATCACATTTGCAGATTCCTGCCGATGCGGCGGTGTGTGAAGAGTGTTTAGCTGAAGTGTTGGATCCTGAAGACCGCCGCTATCTATATCCTTTCAACAATTGTACTCAATGCGGACCGCGCTACACAATTATCGGTGAACTGCCTTATGACCGTGTTTTTACATCAATGGGTTCGTTTCCAATGTGCCCAAACTGTAAGGCCGAGTTTGAAGATCCTTATAATCGCCGACACCATGCCCAGCCAATAGCATGCCCGGTCTGTGGGCCACAGATCACCTTAATGGATTCTGCAGGTATGGTTATGGAGCCTGAAAATCCATTGGAAGAGGTTGCCCTAAAGCTTCGGCAAGGAAAAATTATTGCTATTAAGGGGCTAGGCGGGTTTCATCTTTGCTGTGATGCCAGAAATGAAGAATCAGTCCAATTATTAAGAAAACGGAAAAAAAGGCCGGAACGCCCACTTGCCGTCATGAGCTCATCGATTGGAGAAATAAAACGTTTTGCAATGGTCAGCGAGAAGGAAGAACAAATACTTGCCAGCCCAGAGGCACCCATTGTCATTCTTAGTAAGAGAGACGAGTATAATCTTTCCGGATCGGTTGCTCCAGGGATAGGAACGATTGGCGCTATGCTGCCATATACTCCTCTTCATGCACTGCTTCTGCAAAATGAGGGACTTTCCACTTTAATTATGACGAGTGCCAATCTTTCAGGGTTGCCAATGAACTATAGAAATGATGAGGCATTGTCCCAGTTATCGGAAATAGCTGATTTTTTCCTTATGCATAACCGTGATATTCTTCACCCGATTGACGATTCGGTCGTTCAGATTATGCAGGGGAATATTCATTTCTTCCGCAAAGCGAGAGGGTACGCTCCGCATCCAATCCATACAGACCGTAATGTGAATGGCACGGTTGGCTTCGGCGGCCAGCAAAAGACGACTTTTGCCATCGGAAGATCGGGGCAAGTTTGTGTCAGTCCGCATATTGGCGATTTGGAGACCATTGAAACACTTGAGCATTATCGGGAAGAATTCGATCATTTAGCGAAATGGATGGGGGTTCCTTTTGGCACAGCGGTGATCGATTATCATCCCGGCTACCAATCGAGGGAATTAGCCAAAAACCTAGCGTTTACTACTACTTTGGAAGTTCAGCACCATCATGCCCATATGGCAGCCTGCTTGGCTGAAAACAAGGTAGAAGGAAAAGCCTTCGGGATTATACTTGACGGTACCGGCTATGGCTTGGATGGACATATATGGGGATTCGAACTGTTTTATGGTGATTGTTCATCATTCGACAGACTCGCCCATTTGCGCTATACACCCCTGCCTGGAGTAGAAAAGTGCATCCAGGAACCATGGAGAAATGCAGCAGCTATGCTGATTGCCCTTTTGGGAGATGAAGGAATCGCTTATTGTGAACAATTATTTCCTGAGAAAAAAGTGGTGTTCCCCATTTTACAAAAAATGGCCGAAAATAACGTTAATACAGTTTATGCCGGTACATGCGGGCGTCTTTTCGATGCAGTAAGTGCCATAACAGGCATCTGTCTGCATTCTACTTATGACGGGGAAGCTGCTATCAAATTATCGGAATTGGCTGCCTCATCCCAAAAGGCGTCACCTTATCCGTACCTTTTGGAAAAAAAGGAAGGTAGAATTCTATACAATTTTACTGATACACTTCGCTCGATCGTGCATGATGTACAAAATAAGCAACATAATGTGGAAATCAGTACTCGTTTCCATGAGACGATCGTCCATGCCATATGCGATAGCCTGCATAAATTATCAGAAGAAAATCCCGGCTTTAATCGGCAAGTGGTTCTGTCCGGCGGCAGCTTCCATAACCGTTATTTATCAGAACGAATTCATGATGTATGCACGTCGCTAGGATTCAGTGTATTCACACATAAGAAAGTCCCATGCAATGATGGGGGCTTATCGTATGGACAGGTCATGATTGCTGCGGCAAGGAAGGAGGGGGCAAAATGTGTGTAGGTGTACCTGCAAAGGTCATTAAGAAAGAAGAATATAGTGCTGTCGTGGACGTTATGGGAACGAGCACAACAGTAGGTACGATATTTGTGCCAGAGGTGCAGGAAGGTGAATATGTTATTGTCCATGCAGGGCAAGCCATGAGTATTATTGATGAGAAATTTGCAATGGAAAGTGTTGAGGAATGGAGGAAACTGATAGATGCAAGAAATTCTGAAACAATCCTCTAACCGTGATATAACCTTGCCATTATTGGAGCAGGTAAAGGCAAAAGCAGAAGCATTTATTCAGAAAAATGGGAGAAAACCTGCCTTTATGGAGGTATGCGGTTCCCATACAATGGAATTGGCTAAGTCGGGCGTTAAGCTGGCATTGAAGGACCATGTAACGTTGATTTCTGGGCCAGGCTGCCCGGTATGCGTCACAGACCAACGCTCCATCGACAGTATGATCGCTTTGGCTGCGGAAAAGGATCGTATCATTTGTACCTTCGGAGATATGATGCGCGTCCCCGGCTCGACTAAATCTTTGATGGAGGAGAAATCGAGCGGGAAGGATATCCGTGTCGTTTATTCGCCGACTGATGCGATTAAAATCGCAGAGGAGCATCCAAAACAAGAGGTCATTTTTCTTGGCATCGGCTTTGAGACGACCATTCCGATCCTTGCTTTGCTCGTTGCCGAAGCTGAACGGAAGGATTTGCCCAATTTCTCCATTTGGATGTCCGCCAAATTGGTAGAGCCAATCCTGCGCTATTTGCTGGAGCTGGGTGAAATCGATTTGGATGGGTTCTTATTGCCGGGCCATGTGGCTATTGTGCTTGGAGAAGAAGGATTCACTTTTTTAAAGGATGAATACAGCGTCTCAGGCGTAATTGCAGGATTTGAACCGGCAGAATTGCTGAGCAGTATATATAAATTGCTCGATCTTAGTCTTTCTGAGTCCAGCGGTATCGTCAACGACCATAGCATGATAGTAACAAAGCAAGGGAACGCCGTTGCAAAAGGATATATGGATACGTATTTCAGTCCTTATGATGAAGCTTGGCGGGGCATTGGAGTGATTGCACAAAGCGGGCTGGAGCTAAGGCCTTCCTATGCTCGTTTTGATGCAAAGAAAAAATTCAATATCACAACCCAGGAGCCGCGAAAGACGAAATGCCGCTGCGGTGATATTATCAGAGGATTGATATCTCCTGAGGGGTGTCCATTATTCGGAAAAGCGTGTACCCCGAGAAAGCCGATTGGGCCATGCATGGTTTCAGCTGAAGGAAGCTGTGCCGCTTCTTATCAATATATGAGGGGGAGCTTTTGATGGAAAGACAAATAAGCCTTGCGCATGGCGACGGCGGGGAATTGAGCCATGAATTGATCCAAAGTGTTTTTGTGAAAGCCTTCGGGAATGGCCGGGAATCTATATTCGATTCTGCTCATCTTGAAATGGCTTCAGGAAAAATAGCTATCACAACAGATTCATTTGTTGTAAAACCGATATTCTTCCCGGGAGGATCTATCGGAAAGCTAGCCGTGGCAGGAACAGTCAATGATTTAGCCGTCAGCGGTGCACGTCCTTTTTATTTGACTTGCGGCTTTGTGATTGAAGAAGGTTTTCCTATTAAAGACCTTCGCCGGATAGTGGCAGATATGGCAGAAGAAGCAAAAAAAGCAGGCGTAACCATTGTTGCTGGAGATACGAAGGTAGTCGAGCATGGCAGCTGTGACGGAGTCTATATCAATACAACCGGGATCGGAATTGTAGAATATAACCGAGAGGCCGCTTTTAAGGTAGGCGACCGGGTTCTGATTTCAGGATCTGTCGGCGATCACGGCATCGGCATCTTGGCTGCTCGCGGAGAGCTCGGCATCCAAGTGCCGGTCGAAAGTGACTGCGCGTGCTTGAACAAGATGGTTGAAGGTGCCACATCCGTTTCGGAAAGCATCCGCATTATGCGTGATCCCACACGTGGCGGCTTGGCTACTTCATTGGTTGAAATAGCGGAAGATTTCTCTATTACGATTGTTCTGGATGAAGGCCGTATTCCATTAAAGGATGAAGTGCATGGTGCGTGTGATCTTCTTGGTTTTGATCCGCTTTATTTGGCGAATGAAGGCAAGGTTATACTGATTGTAGCGAAGGAAGACGAAGAAAATGTGCTTGAAATCTTGCGGACATATCCTGAAGGAAAGGATGCCGCTTGTATCGGAAGCGTTACCTCGCTCGAACAGGGGCAATTATTGCTTGAAACGCCTCTTGGAACTAAAAGGCCGTTACACAGATTGAATGGCATTATGCTGCCAAGGATTTGCTGAATGGAAGCAGGCCGTTCCCATGAGGGAATGGCTTGCAAAAAAATGTTGACATATAAGTGGACAGGCTTTAAAATAAATAGTGTCGAAATGATATTTCGAAAAAGTATTATGCCGGTGTGGCGGAATTGGCAGACGCGCACGACTCAAAATCGTGTTCCTTACGGAGTGCCGGTTCGACCCCGGCCACCGGTATCAAATGGTCGAAAAAAGGTCCCTACCTTTAGGTTGGGGCCTTTTTATATATTTGTCCATCCTAAAAATAGATGTGGGCAGGCAAAAAAGCCCCAATCTACTGTTTGCAGGAGTGGAGCTTTTTCTTGCAGCCATTCCATCAGCAGCAAGCTGCCGCCAATGCTTTCTGGATATCGTAAATACTTTCGTCCTTTTTGAATTGCTTGGAAACAGCAGGTTCCTCTGCTCCTGAAATCCATATGTTCAGTTCAGCATCCAGATCGAAATGCCCAGCAGTTTCTACACTGAAATGGGAAATGCTTTTGTAAGGAATGGAATGATATTCGACCTTTTTTCCTGTAAGTCCTTGTTTATCAACCAAAATTAAGCGCTTATTGGTGAAAACAATTAAATCCCTTACTAATTTGAATGCGGCATCCACTTCTTCCCCATTCGGCAAAAGGTTTTCCAGCTCTTTTTGTACTTCGTTTTTATCGGCAGTAGACGCATTGCCAAGTAATCCATTGAACAACCCCATCAAAAGTCCCTCCTTACGTATATATGGTTCATTATAAGAATAAAAAGGACATTAAATCAATGGTCCTGGAACAAATTTGAATAACATGGCTAAATGATTATTGTTCTTGATAGGATTCCATATTTGTTTTACTTCTCTGGTATAAGATAACCGTTAAAAGAATAATGCCGGCAGCTATCCAAATGGACGTTTTCCCCATGTATGTGCTGAAGAATGTTCCAATCAATGCGCCAGCTATAAAGGATAGGATAATCCCGGAAAAAGCTTTGAATTTTCTCATGGCTTCCTTATTATGCTCGACAAATGCACCATAGGAAGCTTGGGCTGCAGTGCGTAGATTTCCTGTTGTTATCGTTGAATTGTAGCTCCAATTTTCCAATTTGTTGAAGGTGGCGATCTGCAATGAAGACACAAAGGCAATGGACATTGTGACTATCATGTTGGGGACGCTTGCCGGCAGCCATCCGACGATGAAAAGAATCAGGCATTCAAGCAGCAAGACAGCCCGCCTGTGTTTTGCCAGTCTGCCTCTTATATGCTCGGCAGCCAAAACACCAGCAATAAAAGCAAGAAAGGGAGGTATGTTTTGGATAGCGCCGTTATATTCCGTACTGGCTGCTCTCACTGCAAACAATACGGTATTTCCTGTTTGGGCTATTGCAAATACTCCGTCCCTTGTGATATAGGTATATGCATCTAAAAATCCGCCGACCAAGGCTAATAACATCCCCATTAGTAAGGAATTGGATGAGAATGAGAGCAGCTTTTTCATTTTATCTTCCACTATTCTTATCTCCTCTTTCTATACGTTGATACGCAATTATACATTTTATTAGCGAGCAGTCTTTCAGACGGATAGCGCTTATCCAAAATCTTTCCACAGCTCCACTGCAATTATTCAAGTGCATGAAACAAATGGAATGGACCAATCCATGGGGATATTTCATGTGTTGTATAAACTGACAAATAGACGTCATATATTTATCAGTCTAAGCTGCGTCAGTTTAGGTTTAATAGAATTAGGGAATGAATACATTTCACTATCTATTGTAAGGCGGTTTGATGTATGCCACGAAAAAAGAATAATGGAATCCATGCAGACGAGTTATTGGACGCAATGCCTGGGGGTATCGCCCGCTGCCTTGTCGAGGATACTGGATATAAGTTTGATTTTGTAAATGAAGGTTTTCTGACGTTATTGGGATGCTCTTCCGAAGACCTTATACATATATACCACGATGAGTTCCTTCAAATTGTACATGGGATGGATCTTCAGAGTGTTGAAGAGACTTTAATGGGAATGGATAAAGAAGGAATGAATACAGAATTGGAATTCCGCCTGGCGAGAAACGATCATCAATTGGTGTGGGTCCATGCTATGTGCAATTACATAATGGATCCTAAAGGCAATCCATGGATGAATGTGACAATGACAGATGTTACATCTTTGAAAGTGGACCTAACTGAACTGCGCCTGAAGCAGGCTGGCTTTACAAAGGTCTCAGAGCATTTGGAGGAAGTCTTTTTCGAATGGGATTTAGAGCTGGATTCTGCCTTATTTACTTCGAATTTTAAAGAAAAATTCGGCTATGAACCGATTATGAAGGATTTCAGTACGACTGTTCCACAATCTTTGCATGTGCACCCTGAAGATATTTCGCTCTTTAATCAAGCGTTGAATGATATCCGCACCGGGGTTCCCGAAGTGCAAATTGAATTGAGAATTAAACAATTGCCAGATAAATATATTTGGTGCAAGATCAGAATGTCCAGCCAAAGCGGCAAAGAAGGCCACTTAATTAGGGCGTACGGTTCGATTGCAGACATAGATGAACAAAAAAAGATGGTAGAAAATCTATTGTTTAAGGCATCGCGGGATTCTTTGACAGGCATATATAATAAGGCAACTACGCAAAAATTCATTGAAGAGTGCATTACGGGCGAGGAGAGTCATTTAAACCATGCACTTTTCATAATTGATATCGATGATTTTAAGCATATCAATGACCATTTAGGGCACTTGTTTGGAGATGCCGTTTTGAAGGAAACAGCGTCCAATATACAACATAACTTTCGGGACTATGATATCGTCGGCCGAATCGGCGGGGATGAATTCTTGGTCTTTCTTAAAAACATCCCATCAAAGGAAATAGTAATGGAAAAAGCCCAGGCTTTAATGGATGTATTTCGGCGTTCGTTCACGGGCCGCCATAAAGAATATAAAATATCAGGAAGCGTTGGAGTGGCGATCTATCCACGGGACGGGAAATGCTTCAATGATTTATTTGAACACGCCGACAATGCATTGTACGCAGCAAAGAAACAGGGAAAAGACGGATATTGTATATATAGCGAACAATTGAAAATGGCCCAGTATAAAAGTGTTCTTGATCAGATGGAATCAGAAGAGCAACCTCAATTGCCCTTCACCGAAAATTTGAAAGAATACATTTTCAATATCCTTTACGAAACAAAAGACATGAACATCGCTGTCCCGCTTATTTTGGAGATAGTCGGCAAGTATTATGGAGTCAGCAGGGTATACATATTCGAAAACTCAGATGATGATCTGTTTGCCAGTAATACGTTTGAATGGTGCAATGAAGGTGTGGCGCCGAAAATAACGAATCTCCAAAACATTCCCTATTCTGATTTTGACAACGGGGAAGAATCTTATCGATCATTATTCAATGAACAAGGTATTTTTTATTGTGATGATATAAGTTTGCTGCCTGATAAGGTGAAAGAATTTTTGGAATCTCAAAAAGTTTGCTCTGTGCTGCAATGTTCCATGGTAAGTGATGGAGTCTTTAAAGGATTTGTCGGTTTTGATGAATGCAGCGGCCTTCGGTTATGGACGTCTGAGGAAATCGATATGCTGACAGTTATTTCCCATATACTGACTACCTTTTTATTGAAAAAACGTTCCGAGAAAGAGCTGAATGATGCATTTCGTTTTCAAAAAGCCGTTTTGGACCATATTAATACTGCTGTATACGCCATCAATCCTGAAACATATGAAGTATTTTATTTCAATGAAAAAACTACAGACATTAGCCCTGATTTAAAGGAAAAGGATATATGCTATCAAGTTTTTTGGGGGCGTGACACACCATGCCGCCAATGTCCCATGCATGATCTGAATAAAGAGAAGTTAAGTTCGAGCTTAGTTGTTTACAATGAGCAAAGTGACGTCAGCAGCAATATTACAGCGGCCTATATCAATTGGGTAAATGGAGAAACCTGTTGTTTGCTGAGCCGGTTCGATTTTCATAAATTCAAGGAGAGATACGAATTATTGGTTAAGAAATGACCTATCGAAGTTTGGAAGAGATACATCCTGGATGTATCTCTTTTTATAATACCCTGAGCGGTATATTTAAGGTGTGATAGGTAAATGTGCTATAGTGAAGGAACAATAGAGCAAAGGGAGTAATAGAATGTCTAAAGAACATTGGGATAAAAGTTTTTCAGATAAAGAATTTGTCTATGGAAAAAGGGAAAATCAATTTTTGCATGATATGCATGCTGTCATTCCGGCGGATTCGAAAGTGGGCTGCTTCGCTGAAGGAGAAGGAAGAAACGCGGTTTATTTGGCGAAGCTCGGCCATGATGTTACAGCATTTGACCAGTCAGGTGTAGGCTTGGAAAAAACTAAGCGGTTAGCTGCTGAGAATGGGGTCGAGGTTGAAACAATCGAATTGGATCTTACAGAAGAGAAGGTAGGGGTAGACCTCTTTGATGCAGCAGTCATGGTCTTCGGCCATGTTCCAAAGCAAGGGCAGCCTTTTTTGTTCGACAGTATGATAGGCTCTGTCAAAAAGGGCGGCTATATTCTATTTGAGGTGTATTCGGAAGAACAGCTAGCCTATGGGACTGGCGGTCCGGGCTCCAAGGAAATGCTTTACGATCCAATTGATATCCTGAATTGGATTAAGCCATACAAATGCTTGCATTTCTGTTATGGAGAGGTTGAGCGGAATGAAGGAAAGCGCCATTCCGGCAAAGGGCATGTCGTTCAATGTGTGATTCAAAAATAATAGGTTGTAAATCTGCATGGCAACCATGCAGATTTTTTTATCTGTAAGAAACTGGGTTTTTGTTTTGGATTTTCTATATACTGAATATAATCACTGATGGATGCCTGCATTTGAGTTTATGGGCCCATGAGGCGCCAACATACTTTACCGCTTTGAATTTTTTTAAAATGAGAGCTGTAGCTATGGCCTTTTTTTTCATTGTTGTCATTTTTTGGGCATTCGCTTTCTTGGTTACTGTTATGGTGTATAGAAAATATTCACGATGGAAATGGTGTGTAGATCTGGGAATTACGATTATTGTCGTTTTCCCAATTCCATTGGCTTTGCTAATCGGCCAATGGATGGCTATTCGTATGCATGATGGCTTTGCGTTTATTACAGTCGGGGTATATACGTTCATTGGTGTAGTCTTGCTGGGAGCAATCGTTACTTTCATCGGATTGGCGGCACCTCTTCCACTCGAAGAAAGAAGAAGGATTAAATCGGTAGAAGAGGTTCAAGAAAGCGTTGATGCTGATTTGGGTGAATGGTGGAAAGAAGAATGGGACTGGTACTTCAAAAAAAATAGAGATGTTATCAGTTTTGATATTGTTCATAAAAACGTCTTTAAACAAAATTTGAAAATTTAGTATAATAAAAAGTGTAACTGGTGCATGGGGGAACTGTTCCGATTGCGGACTTTTTGTTCAGTGATCTTTCCAAACTATGTAAAAGGATAAAAAGGACATTTTTTCAAAAAGGCTCCTTTTTACTCCTGTTGACTATGAATAAAATATGAAAAAAGGATGAAAAAATCGTAAAATCCCCCTTGCTTTTTATAGTGCATGGAGATATAATAATTTTTGTTGATTACAAAGTTCGACAAAAACTGAATCTTTTGCGGGTGTAGTTTAGTGGTAAAACCTCAGCCTTCCAAGCTGATGATGAGGGTTCGATTCCCTTCACCCGCTCCATACATAGCTACTAACGCAGTGTTTCGTTACATAGGAGAACGAAGCATTGCGTTTTTTTATTATGTGTCGATAGCAGATGGATTTTGATTGGCTTAGCCCATTCATGGTATGCTGAGTAAATGTGATAAATGCCGGCACGAAGAAAGGGGAGGAACCAGCATGGATTATGGACAATTGAAAGAGGATTTAATTGCCTACAGCAAAGAAATAGGTATCGATAAAATTGGCTTCACTTCAGCTGATCCTTTCACTGAATTGAAGGACCGGCTGATCCGTCAGCAGGAATTGAATTATCAATCAGGGTTTGAGGAGCCAGATATTGATAAGCGAACCAACCCTGCTTTAATATTTGAGAAACCACGCAGTATTATTGCTATCGCTCTCGCTTATCCGTCTAAGATGAGTGAACATATCCAAGGCAAAAAGGGGGAGCGAAGAGGCATTTTTTGCCGGGCTTCATGGGGCGTTGATTATCATCTCCTGCTTCGCGAAAAACTGAAGATGCTTGAGGATTATTTGATTGAACATGTCCCAAATGCCCGCGCTAAATCGATGGTAGATACGGGTGAACTGTCAGATCGTGCTGTAGCGGAGAGGGCAGGCATTGGCTGGAGCGCGAAGAATTGTGCGATCATCACACCGGAATTCGGTTCATATGTCTATCTTGGTGAGATGATCACCAACTTACCGTTTGAACCGGATGAGCCATTGGAAGACCAATGCGGCAGCTGTACGAAATGCCTCGATATATGCCCGACTGGCGCTTTGGTCAAAGGCGGCCAAATTGATGCCAAACGATGCATTGCCTTTTTGACACAAACAAAGGAGCCTCTTCCTGAAGAGTTCCGCAAAAATATAGGAAATCGCGTGTACGGCTGTGACAGCTGCCAGACCATTTGTCCCAAAAATAAAGGAATCGATTTTCATCTCCATGAGCGGATGGAGCCAGAGCCTGAATTGGCGAAGCCTTTGCTTACGCCAATCCTGCATATGAGCAACCGGGAATTCAAGAATACATTCGGCCATGTAGCTGGATCGTGGCGGGGCAAGAAGCCGATCCAACGCAATGCAATCATTGCATTGGCCCATTTTAAAGAGGAATCAGCTCTACCTGATTTAATTCAGGTGCTTGAAAATGATGCACGCCCTGACATCCGTGCGGTAGCTGCATGGGCAATCGGAAAAATAGGCGGAACGGAAGCTGGACAGGCTTTAAGAAAAGCAGTGGAAAACGAAATGGACAATTATGCAATTGAAGAAATTACGAAAGCAATTGAGCAACAGTCATGACTGTTGCTTATTTTTTTTCCTGCTCTTACATATATGTGTAGTGAAGGGAGAGGGAAGTTGATGAAACAGGTCATTCGACATATGCTGAAAAAGAAATGTGAGGAGAAAATTTCACCCAAATCCCAATTGGAAGCGGATTTGAGGCGTCTTTCACTTGAAAAAAGGAAAGCTGGACTGCTTTCTGTTACATGCAAAGGAAAGCTGGATAGAATTGTAGCTGATGGTGAAACAGAAGCAGTTTTTTACAGAGCCCAATGGCAATATTTTATCAGGCAGGGGTCTTTTTATTATATTGAAGAAGAAGTGGAGAATTGCTGTGCCCGCTTTCTTAATGGAGAATGTACAGATGATCGTATACTGGATGAATGGGGAATTAAGACCAATGAAAATCTACCTGTCGTATGCTCAAACGAGGAACGGGTCAGTTTTTATTATGATCGGATGAAGGCGGTTCAATATGCAGAGGAATGGTGGGATACATTCAATCCAGAGTACCGGCATTTTGAGGATGATTGCACCAATTATATTTCGCAATGTTTGCGCGCTGGGGGAGCTCCAATGTGGGGGATGGATAATCGTTCCCTGGGCTGGTGGTATACAGATTCATCATGGAGTTACAGTTGGGCTGTTGCAAATGCTTTCCAAGTGTATTTGCAGCATTCGTCTACCGGGTTGAGGGCAAAGGAAGTGGAATCGCCCCAGGAGCTGATGCTAGGGGATGTGATCTGTTATGATTTTGAGGGGGACGGCAGGTTTAACCATAATACGATTGTGGTCGCCAAGGATGCTTACGGAATGCCGCTTGTCAATGCCCATACGACGAATAGCCGGATGCGTTATTGGTCATACGAGGATTCGACTGCTTACACTCCGGAGATTGTATATCGTTTTTATCATATTGTGGATGATGATGAATAGGTGATTGGCAGGAAAGCATGCTATAATAATAAGATATGAAATTTGAAGAATTTTTAGAGGTGAACAAAAGGTGGCTATACACGTAGTACTATACCAACCAGAGATTCCAGCCAATACGGGGAATATTGCCCGTACATGTGCGGGTACGGATACAATTCTTCATTTGATCCGTCCTCTCGGTTTTTCAACGGATGATAAAATGCTAAAACGCGCGGGGTTGGATTATTGGGAGCATGTGAAGATTTTTTATTATGACAGTATCGACGAGTTTTTTGAGAAAACCAAGGGCGGCCAGTATTTTTTCATTACGAAATTTGGCCAAAAAACATTTTCAACCTTTGATTTCACCAATGTGGACCAAGATTATTATTTTGTGTTCGGAAGGGAAACGAAGGGATTGCCAAAGGAAATTATCGAGAAGAACCTTGATACATGCCTGCGCATTCCAATGAACGATAACATCCGTTCATTAAATCTTTCAAATACGGCAGCCATTCTTATTTATGAAGCGCTGCGCCAGCAAAACTATATCCACTTGCATTGAAACCGGGCAAAAGCCCGGTTTTTTCTTTGTGCTCGGTGGCTCATATAAACGATATCCTGTTGAATTCTTTATGACCTTGGCATTTTAGTCCTTCATATTCAGATTGTTTTTACCCCTTTTCCTTCTGCTTTGTACAATCAGTAAAAGTGCCATGAAAAAAAGGAGTACGCCTACGATTTTTTGGATTTGGAGTATATTCCATATAGATAAAGGGAGAGCTTCCTTCAACTCCTGCATAGTTGTAACTGATTCGTGATAAAAGCCGAATAAAATAATGCTTTCCAAATAACTGAACATAATCAATAAAAAACCGGCAGATACCGTTATATAATACAAGATTAGTTTATTTGCCATCTTTTTTCTCCTCATTTATTATCATCTTGCTTCCTCTATCGTATGCTGATGAAAATCAATAATGAACGCCCTCCTGGCATCCCCCCTTTTTGAATTGAATATAATGGCAGACAACCTTCTAAGCCCAATAACTACAGTCAGAGAGGATACAGGAGCCTATTCCACATGCTGATTCCTTATTGCAGAGTGGTATAAATGCAGGCAAATAAGAAGAAAATAACCTTAAACGAATAGAAGGAGAACCATGATGAGTACAGTCAGAGATGCAATGAACTCGCCGCTCCATTCTTGCACGGTGCTTGATAATGTCTATGAAGCGGCATTAATGATGAAGGAAAATAATATTGGGGCCGTCCCTATTTTTGAAGAGAACAAGCTGATAGGCATTCTAACCGATCGGGATATTGCTTTGCGCGGTGTCGGCAGCAAGCATCCGGGATCTACGAAAATAACCGATCTGATGAGCGAACATGTCATTACTGTATCGCCAGAGCAGTCATTGACAGAAGCAGCGGCTATTATGGCTTCCCACCAAATCCGCAGGCTTCCTGTGATGGATGGGGATACGTGCATTGGAATGGTCTCGCTTGGCGACCTTTCTCGTTTCAAGGAAGGTTTGGATTGTGTTGGGAAAGCGTTGAAAAGCATAACGGAAAAGTAAAGAGAAGCACTTCAACATATGTTTGAAGTGCTTTTTGCTTTAATTGCTGTTCGGTTTGTCATTGTAGCCTGCCGTGAAGATGGCAGTCAGGAATGCTAGGCTGACTAAACAAATGATTACTAATCCCATGCTTATGGCCTCCTTATGTACCTGATTGATCCAAAAATATATACTTTCATTATACAGAATTGGATATATATAGAAAAGAGGAAAGGTGTCTTTTTTCTGAACGATGGTTTCGGAGGAGGAGATTCTTTCACTCAGAGAATAATCATCTTTGTAGGCAAGTGTGCATAAAGTATTAAGAAACATCCCTGATTACAAAATACAGAGGAGGTTCCTTTATGGATATTTTACGCAAGATTGAAAGACATAGAGAAGAAGAGCAAAAGCTGAAGTGGGAAGGCACCTTCGCGGAATACTTAGAGCTATTGAAAGAACGGCCATGGATTGCACAGTCCGCACATTCGCGTGTATACAATATGATCAAAGATGCCGGTATAGAAGAAGTGAATGGGCAAAGGTCTTATTCTTTCTTTAAAAGCCAGATGTTCGGCCTTGAGGAATCGCTGGAACGACTGGTTGAGGAGTATTTCCACCCTGCGGCGAAACGGTTGGATGTCCGTAAGCGTATTTTACTGCTGATGGGGCCTGTCAGCGGCGGCAAATCGACTCTGGTCAGTTTAATCAAGAGAGGTTTGGAACAGTATTCACATCAGGATCATGGTGCTATTTATGCCATTAAGTCTTGTCCGATGCACGAGGATCCATTGCACCTTATTCCACAGCATCTGCGAAATGACTTTTATGATGAATATGGGATCCGCATTGAAGGAAATCTATCACCTCTGAATGTCATGAAACTTGAGGAAGAATACGGTGGCCGGATTGAAGACGTAATGGTAGAGCGGATATTCCTTTCTGAGGATAAGCGGGTAGGGATCGGAACATTTTCGCCATCAGACCCAAAATCGCAGGATATTGCCGATTTAACCGGAAGCATCGATTTTTCAACCATAGCGGAATTCGGGTCAGAATCAGATCCGCGGGCATACCGTTTTGATGGTGAGTTGAATAAAGCGAACCGGGGCATTATGGAGTTTCAAGAAATGCTGAAATGTGATGAGAAATTCCTCTGGCATTTATTATCGCTGACACAGGAAGGAAACTTCAAGGCTGGCCGTTTTGCACTTATTTCAGCGGATGAATTGATTATTGCCCATACGAATGAAACAGAGTATCGTTCCTTTATTTCAAATAAAAAGAACGAAGCGCTCCATTCCCGTATTATTGTGATGCCGGTCCCTTATAATCTGCGGGTCAGTGAAGAGGAGAAGATTTATGAAAAAATGATACGCGAAAGTGATGTCAATGATGTGCATATCGCTCCGCATACATTGCGGGTAGCAGCGATGTTTACGATCCTAACGCGTTTGAAAGATCCCAAAAAGGGAGATATTGACCTGGTGAAGAAAATGCGGCTGTATGATGGCGAAAATGTGGAAGGGTATAACTTTGCTGATGTGGAGGAGATGAAGAAGGAGTATCAGGATGAAGGGATGAGTGGAATTGACCCGCGTTATGTGATCAATCGGATATCATCGACGATTATCCGCAAGGAAGTGGCTTCGATCAACGCTTTGGATGTGCTGCGCAGCTTGAAGGAAGGGCTGGATCAGCATCCATCCATCACATCCGAGCTTCGGGAAAAATATATGAATTATATTTCTCTGGCACGCAAGGAATTCGATAATATCGCCAAGAAGGAAGTCCAAAAAGCATTTGTTTATTCGTATGAAGAATCAGCGAAAACGTTGATGGACAATTATCTTGATAATGTGGAAGCCTATTGCAACAAATCAAAGCTGCGCGACCCTCTTACAGGGGAAGAAATTACTCCTGATGAAAAGTTGATGAGATCGATAGAAGAGCAAATTGGCATATCCGAAAATGCGAAGAAAGCATTCAGGGAAGAAATATTGATTCGTATCTCGGCATTCGCACGCAAAGGGAAGCGATTCGATTATAATTCCCATGACCGCTTACGGGAGGCCATCCAGAAAAAACTGTTTGCAGACCTGAAGGATGTCGTAAAAATCACAACTTCAACCAAAACACCGAATGAAGAACAATTGAAGAAAGTCAATGAAGTAGTGGCCAGACTGGTGAATGAGCATGGCTACAATACCTCATCAGCCAATGAACTATTGCGTTATGTAGGAAGCCTATTGAACCGATAAAGATTGAGACAGCAGTTTATAATTCTACTGGTGCGGGTACAATACATGTAAACAAAACCAGGGAGTGATGGATCGTGGAAGATATGAAGAAATCACTGGATAAAGGGTTTGTACCGGAAAACAGTTCAATGGCGTCCGACATGGAAGAAGTGCAGGAATTGGGGAAGCAAATGGACCGGATGGAAACGGGCCAGGAGCTGAAAAAAGAACATGATTTATATTCAGATCCAGTCCAAAGTATGAAAGCGGAGTAAATGGCAGGCATCCCAACCGGGGTGCTTTTTTATTGTTTAGGAAAGGATAAAGGTCGCGGCTAGCTACAAGCGCCATCCCCTCGAGGCCTTAAGCCAAGCCTCTGTCAAAGGCAAAGAGCAGCCTTTGTCAGAGCCCTGTCTTAAGCTTGTCGGGGATAAGCAGGCGCTTTCCGCTTTAGTTTCATCCAGCTACAAGCGCCATCCCCTCGAGGTCTTAAGCCAAGCCGCTGTCAAAGGCAAAGAGCAGCCTTTGTCAGAGCCCTGTCTTAAGCTTGTCGGGGATAAGCAGGCGCTTTCCGCTTTAGTTTGTATAAAAGATTTTTTTCTCTTTAGGAGTTTCAGTGACTCTAAATAGGAAATGTTAAGTTGCCCAGTATCACAGCTTTTTGTGCGCCGGTCGCTTTCGGTACATTGCTTGGTCTGTGATTGTATGTTTCATTTGCAAGTATTGCAAATGCCACAGCTTCTTTTGCTTCTGATGAAAATCCTATTTCTTCTTGTGTGCAAACCGAGATCGGTTCTGTGATCAGTGACTGTATCATCCTGATTAGAGTTTTATTGTAGCTTCCGCCGCCGCCAATAATCACTTCATCTATATGTACGGATGGAAAGATAAACTCTCGATAGTTTTCGACAATGGATTTTGCTGTAAACATAGTGATTGTTGCCATTATATCTAAAGGTGGAAGGTGGCAGAATTTGTTCAACAAATTCTCTGTGTATTCAATGCCAAATAGTTCACGTCCTGTCGTTTTGGGAGGGGGTGCAAAAATATAAGGTTGATTCAGGCAATAGGCAAGAAGTTCTTCGTTAACGGTGCCTTGTTGCGCTAATTCCCCATTTTGGTCGAAGGGGAGTTTAAATAATAGCCGGCATGCTTCATCAATTATCATATTGCCTGGCCCCGTGTCGAATGCCGTGATATCATCCAACGACCCGCCTCTTGGAAGAACTGTGACATTACCGATGCCTCCTATGTTTTGCAGAAGCCGCCCTTTTTGCTTATTTCGGTATAGCAGATATTCACTATAAGGAACTAATGGGGCACCCAAGCCGCCGGCTGCCATATCCATCGTGCGGAAGTTGGAGACTACGGGAGTTTGGCATTCGTATGCTATGACTGAAGGTTCCCCAATCTGCAGAGTGGAAGGGATCCAGTTCTTTTCTGCTATTGGCTGATGGTAAATGGTTTGTCCATGCGAACCTATTAAACTTAACTTTTTGAGAGGAAGACCAGCCTGCTGGCAGACCTTTTTAACAGCTTCTGCGAACAGCTTGCCCAATTTAAAATTTAAACTGCAAATCAGTTGGACATTCGAACTTGAAAGTGAAATGGATTGAAGGATTTCTTTTCTTATAGAATCCGGGATACTATGATTTAAAAAACTGACTACGTTTACTTTTGTCTGTTCTCCGGATCCATCTATCTCGACCAATGCAGCATCCACTCCATCTAGCGACGTTCCGGACATTAATCCAACAATAAACATGTCTACACACCTTTCTTCTTCAACTGGAACTTCCGCCCATTATAACATTTGAAGAATAAAATGTAAGCGATTTCTCGTTAAATTGATAAAAAATTTTAAAATTTTATAAAATTATTGAAATTAAATTTTATTGGTGTTATTGTTTGTTTAGTAAAAATATTCCACTTTTACTAGAATTCCCAACAGAAAAAGGTGATTTACAATGTTAGAGAATTTGACAACGGAGCAGCGCAACAACAAATCGATGCAGTTGGACAGCATGGATATTATAGACGTTTTAAAAACAATGAACGAAGAGGATATGTCAGTTGCTCAAAGTGTGCAAAATGAACTGCCGCAGATAGCTCAAGCTATTAAATTGGTTATTTCATCATTGAAAGCTGGAGGCAGGTTAATTTATTTTGGCGCAGGTACAAGCGGAAGAATAGGCTTGTTGGATGCCGTTGAATGCCCACCTACTTTTAATACGGATTCCACAACTGTACTTGGTTTGATTGCCGGCGGCCAGAATGCATTCATGAAAGCTGTGGAAGGCGCAGAAGACAGTACAGAGTTAGCTACTATAGATCTGAAGGATATCGTTTTGAATGATAAGGATGTAGTGATCGGTATTGCAGCCAGTGGCAGGACCCCTTATGTAATTGCAGGATTAGAATATGCCAATCAAATAGGCGCCCAAACAATATCAATCAGCTGTAATAAAGATTCTAAAATAGGAAAAGTGGCCAAGGTTGCAATTGAGGTGGCGACAGGAGCTGAGGTTCTGACTGGTTCCACACGCTTGAAAGCTGGTACAGCCCAAAAAATGGTCTGCAATATGATTTCTACTGTATCAATGATTGGACTCGGTAAAGTGTATGGGAATTTAATGGTTGATCTTCAATTGACGAATGAAAAATTAGTGGAAAGAGCAAAGAAGATTGTAATGGATGCCACAGGCTGTTCTTATGAAGTGGCGGAAGAGTATCTAGTAAAGTCCAATCAACAGCCAAAGACTGCCATCGTCATGATTTTGACAGATTTAACTTATGAAGAGGCCATGCAAAGGCTTAAGAAGTCAGACGGTTTTATAAAAGGTGCATTATAACATTTACATACAATTACTTATTTTAGGAGGAAAAAAGAATGAAAGTATTATTCGTTTGTTCAGGAGGCATGTCAAGCGCTATTATTGTAAACGCTTTAAAAAAGGAAGGGACTAAGCAAGGTGTCGAATTAGAAGTCTTGGCTGTAGGCGCCCAGGAGTTTGGCATGGAAGTAACCAACGGCTGGGATGTAGCCATGGTTGCTCCTCAGGTGAAGCATCGATTCGACCAATTTAAAGAGTCCGCAGATGAAGCAGGTGTCCCATGTGCAGTAATTCCGCCGCAAGCATACAGTCCTTTAGGAGGAGCCACATTATTGAAAATGGCAAAAGAGCTAGTGAAATCATGAAAACCATCCATTAAATAAGCAAAGGGGAAAAGAGGATGAATAAGTTTGTCGCTTTTTTAGAAAATAACCTTTCAACACCAATGGCCAAGCTTTCTGAACAGAAGCATTTGCGGGCAATCCGCGACGGTGTTGTTTCAGCTTTACCTTTTATCATTTTTGGAAGTATCTTTCTGATTATTGCTTTTCCGCCTGTCAAGGCTGATAGCGCCATCGGACTATGGTCAGCGAAACATGTCGCTGAAATACTGGTCCCTTATAGACTTACTATGTTTATCATGACTCTCTATATTACATTTGGAATCGGCTACAGCCTATCGCAAAGCTATAAATTAGATCCTCTATCAGGTGGATTGCTATCTGTTGCAGCCTTTTTGTTTACGATAGGTGTGCAAACGATGGAAAATGTCGGATTTGTATTGCCGATGACGAATTTAGGGGGCCATGGTTTATTTGTGGCTATGATTGTAACCATTTTTTCCGTAGAAATACTGAGGCTGTGTAAAGCCAAAAATATTACCATTAAAATGCCGGATTCAGTTCCGACCTCTGTAGCACGCTCTTTTGAAGCACTTATTCCTGTCTTTATTGTTTTAACGGTGATGACTTTTGTGACGGTTGTTTTTGGAGTGGATCTCCATTCGTTGGTCGATAAGGCAGTTGCACCTTTGGTGAAAGCTGGCGATACTTTGCCGGGCGTTCTAATACCGGTTTTCTTGATTACATTTTTCTGGTCATTCGGTATTCATGGCGTATCTGTTGTAGGGGCTGTTGCCCGTCCAGTATGGGAAGTGTACTTAGCCAATAACTCAGCCGCAGTTGCTGCGGGAAAAACAATCCCGCATATTGCCCCTGAAACATTCTATCAATGGTTTATATGGATTGGCGGTTCTGGTGCAACGCTTGGTCTGGTCATAGCCATGCTATTTGCTGCTAAATCAAGTTACAGCAAGACAATGGCGAAGGCAACGATTGTGCCGAGTATTTTCAATATCAATGAACCAGTCATTTTCGGTATGCCAATTGTCCTGAACCCAGTACTTATTATTCCATTTGTCATAACACCTTTAATTGGCACAACCGTCGCTTATATTGCCACATCGATCGGTTTAGTCAATCCGACATATGTGATGGTTCCGTGGACTTTGCCTGCTCCGATAGGCGCTTACCTTTCTACAGGGGGCGATTGGAGGGCCGTTATTCTGGTGCTTGTCAATATAGCAATATCTGTCCTTGTGTACCTGCCGTTTTTCAAAATGTATGACCATAAGCTTTTGAAAGAGGAAAGATTGAATGCTTCTGACGATGTATCTATGAGTACGAAAGATTCAAATGCTGCATTGTAAATGTATCAATAGGGAGTTTGGAATCATTCTCCAGGCTCCCTTTTGACCGATGTTGATGAAGGGAGAAATATATGAAAACAGCTGCCAATATCCATTATTTCAGTTATAAAAGCGCCTTTCTCTTTTTTGTTTTTATTCTTGTTTTTAATCTTATCTTTAACCCTGTTTTAAGCATGGCAGGCCTCGGGACCAAAGCATCACTGTATGTTGTTAATACACTGGGGATCAGCCTGGGACTGACAGCGGTCATCATTTTTGTTGAAGGAAAGTTTAAAAACAAGAAACAAGGAAGTTTATTATTCGGCAGTCTTTTAGTAGTTAGTGCAGCTGTCTGTTACGCAGTCATCTATCTATCTTAAAGACAAATTTGTGAGAAGAGGTGAACACTTCATGGATCGAAAAAAAGGAATCAAAATTGCGACTATCGGGGGAGGATCAAGTTATACTCCTGAATTAGTGGAGGGTTTTATCAAACGCTACAATGAGTTGCCGGTCAAGGAACTCTGGCTAGTTGATATTGAAGAAGGAAAAGAAAAGTTGGAGATTGTCGGTCAATTAGCTAAGCGGATGGTAAAAAAATCCGGTGTGCCGATGGAAATCCATTTAACACTAGACCGTAAAAAGGCATTGTCCGGAGCTGATTTTGTAACGACTCAAATGAGAGTTGGTTTACTCGATGCGCGCATTAAAGATGAACGGATTCCACTGCAATTAGGGATGATTGGCCAAGAAACAAATGGGGCAGGGGGGCTTTTCAAAGGGTTAAGAACAATTCCAGTCCTTCTGGAAATTGCACAGGAAATGGCTGAATATTGCCCTAATGCATGGCTGATTAATTTTACCAATCCTGCGGGGATGGCAACAGAAGCTCTTCTGCGCTATAGCAAGCACAAAAAAGTGATTGGTGTATGCAATGTGCCGTTTAATATGCACAAATCAATTTCGGCTATGCTGGATGTGGATATGGAAAGAGTGCATATAGAATTTGCCGGCTTGAATCATATGGTCTTTGGCACTCATGTATACGTCGATGGCGAAGAACAGACAAATAGGGTATTAGAGATGCTTGGAGATCCGAATGTACAAATGAGTATGAAAAATATTGCCCCTCTTCCCTGGAATGCTGCTTTCCTAAAAGCTTTAGGAGCTGTACCCTGTCCATATCACCGCTATTACTATAAGACGAAGGAAATTTTGGAAGATGAGTTAATGTCCTTCAAATCCGGCAGAACAAGAGCAGAAGTTGTAAAAGAGTTAGAGGCTCAGTTGTTTGAATTATATAAAGATGACCGATTGGACCGTAAGCCTCCCCAACTTGAACAAAGAGGAGGTGCCTACTACAGCGATGCAGCCTGTAATGTCATTTCCTCTATCTATAATGATAAAAAAGACATTCAAGTTTTGAATGTACAAAATAAAGGATCGATTCCAGAAATTGATGAAGATTCTGCGGTGGAAGTGAGCTGCATAGTGACTAAGCACGGACCTGTTCCTTTAACCGTCGGTCATCTGCCGGTACAGGTGCAGGGATTGGTGCAGCAAATTAAATCATTTGAACGGATTGGTGCGGAAGCGGCAGTAACTGGCTCCTATGAAAAAGCTTTATTGGCGTTAGCCATTAATCCGTTGGTTCCGAGCGATGAGCTTGCAGAGAAAGTACTTCAATTATTGTTGGAAGCCCATAAGCCATATTTGCCGCATTTTTTTCAGCATAAAGCAGAAAGAGAGGTTGAATCAGTATGACAGCTACAAACCAAAATGAATTGGATATTTTTGAAATCATTTCCCATGGTGGAAATTCCCGTTCCCTAGCCTATGAAGCATTGTCTGCTGCAGAAGAATATGATTTTGAAGAAGCAGAACAATTGATGAAGAAGGCAGAAGAGGAATTGAATGCAGCCCATAAGACACAGACAAAGCTGATTCAAGCTGAATTGAACGGTAATCCTGTAGAAAAATCGTTATTAATGATCCATGCTCAAGACCATTTAATGACTGCAATCAGTGAACAGAAGTTAATTGAACATATGATTCGAATCATCAGGAAGTTAGCGCCAAAGGAATAGGAATGAGAATAGTGAAATTCGCTCTATGAGTGGCATGGATTGGTTTTATTATTGATGAAGCAAAAAAGGAAGGCAACCATAGATCCTTCCTTTTTTGTTATTGAAAGGAGAATCGGACATGGCTTTTATTATTGGGGTAGATGGAGGCGGTACAAAAACAGAAGCTGCTGCGTACCATATGGGCGGCAATAAGCTGGCTGAAGGCAGATCTTCCTATGGCAATGTTTTGATAAATAGAAAAGGTGCAGTGAGGCATATAATTGCAGCCATCAATCAATGTGTTAATCAGCTTTTACTTGAGGAATGCCGTTTTATTTACATTGGTTTGGCTGGATTGGGGGGCGTGGAAGATCCCGATAGTATCTCCAGGGAAATTCAGGAGTTATTCCGAGTTCCGACTAAGGTTGTGAATGATGGTGTGATAGCCCATGCAGCCATGTTGAAAGGAAAAGATGGTATTTTGACGATATCAGGAACCGGGTCTGTCAGCATTGGCCGTTCTAAGGGAGTTTATCATTTGGCAGGAGGATGGGGCCATTTGCTTGGAGATGAGGGAAGCGGATATTGGATTGCCATGCAAGCTTATAAAAAGGTGATTCAAGAAAGTGAGCGGATGCAGCATTATAGCCAGTTATCTATGTCTATTCTCGACAGGCATGAAATAAAGGAAGCCGAAGAATTAAAGAAGTTCATTTATGCAGCTACGAAAGGCGAAATTGCAGCACTAGTACCTTTAATAAAGAACTTAGCTGAAAATGGGGATGAAATGGCAGGTTCTATCTTACATCAGGCTGGTGTATTGCTAGCTGAGCAAACACTCCTATTATGGAATAAGGTAGGTTTTCAGAATTATGGTACAATTGCGGTTAAAGGAAGCGTATTAAGTAAAATCCCGATGGTCCTCAGTGCATTTGAAGAAAAATGTGCATCTATAAAAAAGGAAGCAAAATTTATGGTGGAGGATCTTTCCTCAACACTAGGAGGCTTTTACTTGGCTATGGATGAGATAAAGTGATTTTTTTTGAAAGGAAGAGCGCTTGATGTACGTTATGGATGTATTACTCAGGATTGAAAGCATGTTGGCACAACTGCCTAAATCAGAGCAGAAGGTAGCTCAATATGTATTGGAAAATCCAATGGAAGTCATCAGAATGACCGTCAATGATCTAGCGCAGCAAGCCCATGCGAGCAGTTCTGCAGTCATAAGGTTTTGCCGCTCAATAGAAATAGATAGTTTTACTGAATTAAAGGTTTCCATATCTTCACAGTTATCACAAGCGGAAACAGAGAAAAAAGGTTTTTATGATATAGAGCCGAACGAAGAGATAAAGGAAATAAAAGAGAAGATTGTATCTAATTCAGTCCGGGTCCTTCAGGAGACATCTACTTATTTGGATGAACATACATTGAACGATGTAGTAGAGGCGATGAAAAATGCAGATGTTATTTATGTATACGGTCTTGGGGCATCCTGGCTGGTGGTTGAAGACATTGTCCATAAATGGCTTCGTTTGGGAAAGATGGTCACCGCCAATCAAGATGCCCATATAACAGCATCAGCATTAGCTGCATCCCGCAATAATTCGGTCTTTTTTACGATTTCCAATAGCGGTAATACAGAGGAAGTATTAAGGCTCGTGGACATCGCCCAACATGCTGGTGTACGGACAATTGGATTATCGCGTTTTGGACATAATAAATTATCGGAAAAAGTAGATATGTCCTTGCAGCATGTACGCGCTCCAGAGGCAAAATACCGAAGTGCGGCTACCAGTTCTTTGTTTGCCCAATTTTTGACGATTGATATTATTTTTTATGCGTATGTTTCGAAATACTATTCTGAGTACATAACCGGCATTCAACGATCGCGGGAAGCAGTTTTGAAGTATAAAGAAGGAATATTGGATCACTGAAAAGAGGCCCTGTGTATCTCTTTGAAAAGACAATTGATATTTTTTTTCAGTATTTATGCATTTCAATCATAATTATCGGTTATATCCGCACACTAATCAGTATGGAATATGATGATGGAGTGTTGGATTCATGAAAAAAAAGAATATGTTAACAATCTTATTAATCACATTGTTAATCTCGGGGTTCCCGCAAACAACCGTTAAAGCGGATGAGTTGAGCAGGCAGGAGTATGAAATGAAAGGGGATGTTGTGTGGGAAGGGAAAACAACCAAAAAAATGGTTGCTTTGACTTTCGATGACGGCCCTCATGAGCTGTACACTGGCCAGATTTTGGATATTTTGGCTAAGCACCGTATGAAGGCTACTTTTTTTGTATCTGGTTCAAAGATTGAACGCCATCCTGAAGTTCTTTACCGTGTCTTTAAAGAAGGCCACGAAATCGGAAATCATACATACAATCATATTTATAATAAGCATATCACTTCAGGCAAACTTGAGAAGGAGCTGCTCGACACTGAAAGGATAATCCAGAAGGTGACCGGGCAGAAGCCAACTCTATACAGGCCTGTAGGCGGGCTATTTAATAATAGGATGATTGAAACGGCAGTAAAAAACGGGTATAAAGTGGTTTTATGGTCTTGGCATCAGGATCCTAAGGATTGGAGGAGCCCAGGAGCTGATCGGATAGCTAACCACATTATTAAAAATATCCGGCCGGGAGACATCATTTTGCTGCATGATTGGCGCCAGAATGCCCAAACGGTAAAAGCAATGGAAAAAGTGGCTGACTTTCTTGATCAGGAAGAGTACCAATGTGTGACTGTATCTGAAATGATTTATCAATCAGATCCTTCTCAGCCGAAAACCTTTTTCAGCCCGGAATCATAGAAATTCAATAGTAGCCGAATTTGGAATTAAAAAGGTCCGTCCTCAAGCAGAAATGCTCTTATGGACGGACCTTTTGGCGTTAATATTGGAAGAGCATAGTTACATTCTGGATGCCGCCGCCTACAGTCCAAAACAGTATGTAATCGCCACGTTGGACTTTGCCTTCTTTAATAGCTTCATGAAGGGCAAGGAATGGGCTTGAAGTTCCTGTATAGCCAAATTGGTCGCCATAATAGCCGATTTGGTGCGGAGAAAGAGTAAGATTTTCCTGAATCTTCAAGATCGTATCCTTTGAAAATTGGGACAAACAAAAGATAGCTATATCGTCTTTGGTTAGGTTGTTCCGCTCAAGCATATCGGATATGGAGCGGTATGCTGGAGGGAGACAGATATCAGTGTCGAATGGCTTCCATAGCATATAATTGTTGTTTGTATTGTTCTGCAGCATATGCGAAAGCCCTTTTTCCGGAAATTTAATATGATCGCTGATTGAAGTATTCACATAATAATGGCTGTCTAGATAGCCCGGTTTATCAGATTGCTCCAAAATGAGGGCCACCGCCAGATCTCCAAAGTTTGGCGATGTTATTTCGTCGTCCGGATTCGAGTATACCCTATTATAATCGGATCCGATGACGAGTGCTCTTTGCATACGTGAATCTGCCATCATATAACGGCAAGCATGATCCACAGCCGCCATCATGCCCCCACAGTTGCTGTTCATATCAATAACATGCGTATGGTGGGCGCCGCCTATAGCCTTATGTATAAAAGTGGCGTTTGTAGGAACAGTAAATTCCGGAGTTTGGCTGCTGAAAATGATCATGTCTATATCTGCACCTTGCAAATCCGCTTTCTTTAAAACGTTTTTTGCAGCTGCAATTCCCATAGTTAAGCTGTTTTCTTGAGGGTCTGTAATGACATAGCGTTCATTCCGGCCCATATGGTGAAGGAAATGTTCGATATCTTTGCCGATAGAATGAAAATGTTCTAAAAACGGCTCATTACCTATCTTGGTTGCTGGATGGTAAGTGCTGATTGTTCTTATTTTCACATGGTTCATTAGTGTATCCCCCCATCAACTTGCTATGTATTACTTAGAAATAACCTCGAATATTTCTTCTTTAATTCCTGCATTTCTGGCTAATCGTTTAAATTGATTTTGAAGGATGACACTGTTGCCTGTCTCAATTTGTATCTTTCCATAACCGCTCTGGTTATATAGAGCTAAACAATTTTGCATGATTGGGGCCATATCTTGCCCTAATACAGTTATGTCAGTGCAATCGCCTATAAAGACATATTCACTTGGATTGATAGTGGATGTTTTTTGTTTATAATCAGTTAAGAATTCTTCCACTTTCTCCGGCGTGAATACACCAACTACCTTACATTCAACTGTTTTTGCCCCGGTATTTACATCGATTGAAAAATATGCTTCTGTAGTCGCCATGATAGATCCCCCTGTATTTTGACTAGTAATAAATTGTTTGTTATGAAATTTATTTTAGATATATAACAATTTTACTAGTCTTAAATAATTAGGATAATGTTAACATTATTGGTTGTATTTATCAATATATAAGGAAAAATATTCATTTTTTATAGGCGTGGATATTCATATAAAGGTACTTGGTTGTATATATAAAAGGTAAAAAATGTATTTTGGTATATCGATAGACCTTATGGATTTTTCTTTGGTAGAGTAAACCTATTTAGGTGAAAATAAAAGAATTGAAAATAGAAGGAATTTTTTTTATACTTAACGGACAAGAGGGACTTTGTATCTATTAAATTGAATGTATTTAACAAATAAAGAGTACAATAAACGACTAAATGGGGAAGGGATGACTAGTATATGAAACGGCTATTTACTAAAAAAAATATTATACTGTTCAGTGCCCTTTCTCTGTTTATTGTAATAGCCGGTGTTTCATTGGGAACCTATCTGCAAGGATTGGTAAGGCAAAACATTGCCAATGATTTAAAGTTTGCCAGGCCTGAGAAGGAAGAGCTTTCAGAGAAATCTATATATAACAGAGAAGAAAGGGAACATCCCTTATTAAAAGTCCCTTTAATCCAACAAATGCCAGAACTGCCAAGAGGGTGCGAAGTGACCGCTCTGGCGATGCTGCTGCAATATCAAGGGTTCAAAGCAAACAAGATGGCGCTAGCCGGGCAGATTGCCCATGAGTCTTTCAGTGATGGGCAATATCGGGGAAACATGCATAATGGCTTTGTCGGCGACATGGGATCATTTGACCAGCCGGGCCTAGGTGTCTTTGTAGAGCCGGTGATCGAACTTGCCAAGGCGTATGCAGGAAATGAAAGAGTGGTCAATATGACAGGGAAACAACCAGAAGATTTATACGGTTTATTGGAAAAAGGGATACCAGTCTGGGTGTTGACGAATGTCCAATTTAAGGCTTTGCCGGAATCGGAATTCCAAACATGGCAGACAAAAGCTGGTCCAATGAGGGTGACATACCGCCAACATAGTGTTGTTTTGACAGGATATGATGCCAGCCATGTATATGTAAATGATCCATTGCAGCCGATCGGTAACAGAGTCATTTCAAGGCAGGCATTTGAAAAATCATGGGTTCAAATGGGAAGCCAGGCGATGGCTATTATGAAATATTAAACCTTATCAGGGAGATAAGGTTTTTTTAGCGGCAAATTATCCTTTGTAAGCATTCTGAGTTGCCTAATTATCAAAATAATCCGCAAATTAGGATGAGTGTGTGCATAAGATAGAGTAATACTCTAGATGCTAAGCCCCGGAAAAATGATATGAATATACATTCAAGGAGGGGAAATGATATGTCGGTCGATGAACAACACCAGTTTGTGATATCTAAGGAAGATTGGTCCCTCCATCGCAAAGGATTCGATGATCAACAGCGTCATCAGGAAAAGGTCCAGGAAGCGATTAAAAATAATTTGCCTGATCTTGTATCCGAAGAAAGTATTATCATGTCTAATGGAACAGATGTCATTAAAATACCGATCCGTTCATTGGATGAATTCAAAATCCGTTATAATTATGATAAGAATAAGCATGTTGGTCAAGGTGATGGAGAAAGCCAAATCGGCGATGTGGTTGCAAGGGATGGATCGCCATCCCAGAAGGCGCCCGGAAAAGGACAGGGTGCGGGCGATCAAGCGGGGGAAGATTATTATGAAGCTGAAATTTCCTTGCTTGAGTTGGAGGAAGTGCTTTTCAGCCAATTGGAACTTCCCAATTTACAAAAGAAAGAGATGGCAGAGCATACAGTGGAACATATCGAGTTCAACGACATACGGAAAACCGGCTTGATGGGGAATATCGATAAAAAGAAAACCATGTTCTCTGCCTTTAAGCGGAATGCACTGACAGGCAAGCCTGGTTTTTATCCGATTATCCAAGAAGATTTGAAATTCAAGACATGGAACGAAGTAGTCAAACCGGATTCGAAGGCGGTCGTCCTTGCTATGATGGATACCTCAGGCTCAATGGGCCTCTGGGAGAAGTATATGGCCAGAAGCTTCTTCTTCTGGATGACCCGGTTCCTTCGGACAAAATATGAAACGGTCGAGATCGAATTCATCGCCCACCATACAGAAGCGAAAGTCGTTTCTGAAGAGGATTTTTTTACAAAAGGGGAGAGCGGCGGAACCATCTGTTCATCTGTTTACCGAAAGGCGCTTGAAATCATTGATAGTAAATATGAACCGTCCAAATTCAATATTTATCCATTCCATTTTTCAGATGGAGATAATCTTACTTCCGATAATGTACGCTGTGTCAAATTGGTGGAAGAACTTATGAAACGATCGAATATGTTTGGATATGGCGAGGTCAATCAATACAATCGTACACCCTCTACACTAAACAGTGTATATAAAAAAATTCAAAATGAGAAGCTTAAAACTTATTTGATACAAAGTAAAAAGGACATATATAGTGCTTTAGTCCACTTTTTTAAAAAGAATGAAAAGGTGAGAAGCTAACTGGATTTATAAGATTAACTTCTCATAAATATTTCTAGTTCAAATTGATCTTTTTTTACCATTTCTTTAGAACGTTTAAAAGTAACTTTTTCTAGAACCGATTTTAAAAGTTGGTTCTTTTTTTCTATGTTAGTTGTTGATCTGTATTCTTCAACAACGCTAATAATTTTAGGAATGGTTTCTTTAGTGTTTTTTAACTTCTTTTCTTCCTTATTGAGTTCGCATTCGAGTTTTTGTATATCTTTATTAACTTTAGTAATGTTCTCGCTTAAAAGTTGTTGTCTTTCCATAAATGTCTCAACAGTATAGATTCCCTTTTCAAGGAAATCATGAAGAGTATTTTTTTGTGCTTGTAATGATTCTTTCTCTTCTTTCTTTTTGGTTATTGCTTCAATAAAAAGGTGAAGGTTATCTTCGTTTTCGATTTGAATTTTATTGCTTGTTTTGTAATTGGCAATATATTTTTCTAATGACTCAATTAACCTTTGTTCAACCAGGTAAAATAGGGCGCCTTTTTGGACATTTTTACAGCTCAAACTTGGACATCTTAATGAATCATTAGGTCTATCCTTTTTAGGCTGTAACCACATAGTTTTACCACAATATTTACACTTTAAAATACCTGCTAAAGGATTCGCTAAGGAATGATTTTTACTTGTTGAAGGGCGGTATCTTCCGGTATGAGCCATGTTAGCATGATTAAATAATTCTTCAGAAACAAGAGGTTCGTGTGCGTTGTAGGCAATATTCCATTGTTCTCTAGGAACTTTTTTTCTTGAGTATTTACCATTTCTTTTGTAAATGTCAACATAAATATGTACACTTTCGCTTGGATAAGGATGTACAGAATTACTCGTTCTCTTTTGCTAAATGATCCTTTAATCGGTATGAATCACCTATCATAGGCACAACTGTCGCATGATGTAAAATGCGGTCTAATATGGCATTGGCCAGTTTAGGTTCCTGAAATATTTCATCCCACGCTTTGAAATTCACATTGGTTGTTAAGATGGTACTTCTTTTTTCATATCTTCGATCAATCAGCTGGAAAAACAACTTAGCGTCTTCGTGATCAATCGGTAAATAACCGATTTCATCGATGATTAACAGTCTGTATTTGCTGTAATGCTTCAAACGGCTCTCTAACCGATTTTCTAATCGAGCTTTCCTCAAATTTTGAATCAAGTCATGGCACTTAATAAAATAGGTACTCGTCCGTTTCTTTGCTGCCGCAATCCCTATTGCTGTGGCCAAATGGGTTTTACCGACACCACTTGGTCCTAAAAACACAATATTTTCATTCTCCTCGATAAAACGCAATGTAAGGAAGTCTAGAATCTGCTGTTGGTTAATCGATGTTTGAAAGGTAAAATCGAAATCTTTCACCTCCTTAAAATGAGGGAAAGCTGCGACCTTCACCATCGATTGCGTCATGTTTTTCTCCCGTATGTCTATTTCATACGCAGTCAACTTGATTAATGTGTCGATAAATGACATCTGATGCTTTACGCTGAAGTCTACGATTTCATTTAAATGTAAGCTCATTTGCTTTAACTTTAGATAGTCAAGATTCCATAATAATTGTTGATAGTTTGTAGTTGGATTCATTATTTATACACTTCTCCAATCGTTGCTAAATTCCGTTTTGCTAAATCGTCGATTTCAGGATAATGAGGGGTGGAAACAAGTAAGCTTGCCTTATAATGTTCCTCTTGATAATTAAGTTTAGCGTTACTAATTGGATGTTGGGCGATCAGTTTCATGTTATAATAAATCCACAAGTAGTCATCATACACCTGTAAGCCTACTTTTTTTCCTTGATATTCTGGTGGTACAGAGTATTGATTCGATTTGTAGGAAATCATGTTTGATGCATTGACTTTTACATGTGTATGTTTGATGCGATAGGAATCTCTTACTTTGTCAGTTGGTAGCTGGAGTAAGTGGTTCCTTTCTTTTTTGAATTCCATAATCGGTATTTTCCCCGTTCCTTGATGGATCTGGTGATTCATTCTATTCCCTAAATCCTGTATGAATAGATGAAGTTCCTCCATTGTCAGTTGACCTTGGTACGCATGAATTTCATCAAGGAGTTTCATTGTGGATTCAATTTTCCCCTTGGTTCTCGGTCGTCCTGCAATACATGGTTTGACTTTAAAATCAAAGTCCCTCGCAAACTGATCAAATTTCGCATTCACTTTCCCAGGTTGATAATCAGTCCTCGCTTCATCCATTACCGTTTTCATATTATCCGTAAGGATTTCAGCTGGAACTCCGCCAATTGCTTCAAAAGTATCTGTTAAAAAAGAAAGTAAGGTACTCTGTGACTTAGAAAGACTTAATTGAAATGTTCGGAATCTGGAATTTGATAAAATGAAAGCCGCCACATTGACTTCTATCTTTTCTCCCTCTTTGGTTTCGAATAAAATGTTTTCCTTCCAATCTAATTGGGCCTGCTTACCTGGTGGCGTTTCAAATCGGACTGTCCCTTTGGGTGAAGAAATACGTTTATCCTCTTCAAAGTAGGCATTAAATTCAGGTGTACGAGCTATATACGCACGGAAGGTTGAAGCTCCACATTCCAATCCATGATTGTCTTTTAGGTACTGCCAAAGCATACGACGGTAATAAAATACCTGTTTTGAATCTTCTGATAACAATGCGGCTATTATTTCATAATAAGGATCAATCTTTGAGGGCTTTTCCCTTTTTCTTTTTGGGATAAAGCCATTTAGATATTTATCAATTGTCCGCCGATCCACACCCAATTCCTTTGCTAGCTTACTTTTATTGATTTTCATTTTCATATGCTCCATAATCTGTTTGAATTTCGGTAAGTCTGAAAGACTTTTAATCTCAAAATCGATATCAATATTCATTGTTATGTACATACTAATCCCCCCAAGATTAGTATGTAGATTCATATCAAATTTGTACATATTTATTCGAGCAATACTGTACATATTTAAATTAGCATTTCTAATTTCTTTTAATGTATTTCATTTTTCCCCATATGATATGGCCTAGATAAACTTCGTTTTTAATAATAGAAGTGATAGTTGATGGTGACCATTCGTCCCTTTTGGGATCGGGAGGTGATATTGACAATCTATTTAACTCTTCTGCAATTGCCTTCCTTCCTTTACCATTTCTCATCATTTGAAACATCTTCTGTACAATCCATGCAGTTTCTGAATCTGGATAGAGCTTTAACGCGTCATCTCTCAAATAACCATATGGTGGTTTCTTTGATATAGATTTCCCTTCGTTAACAGAGTCAACTCTTCCACTTTGTAATCTTCGATTGATAGCTTTCAACTCTTGTCTAGATACAAGTGATTTTATACCAAAAACGAGTTCCCACGATTCGTCATCTGGATCATAGGTTTGTTCAACAGTAATTAGTTTTGTTCCTGAATATCTAAAGGCTCTATCCAATATCCCTTGGTCAAGCATATCACCACGGCCTAAACGATCCATATCAATAACCAAAACAGCATCTATTTCACTGTTCTCAATTCTTCGAATTAAGTTTTGAATTTTAGGTCTATCACTAATTGATTCACCTGATGCAACTTCTTCATGGATTTTTATAATATTAAACTGTTCTCTTTTGGATATAGCTAATAGCTGTCTTCTGTGTCTTGCAAGGGTATCGTAATCTTTGCCTGTTTTTGCTGCTTTCTTCTCTTCTTCAATATCCTTACGACTTTTCCGCAGATAAATATCAATGTTTAATCCTGTGGAGCTATCCAAAGAATCACCTCCTTTATAGAAAATATGGTTTTGTTAAGTATGTATAATCTATGTATGTATTAATTAGTTTCATTAAGTATTTGCATAGCGATTCTTTCTACTTCTAATGGGAGACCATAGAAGTTTAACAATGTATATATATCATTGATGTTTTCTTCTAAATGGCTCCCATCTAATATTAACTTTGCGGCAAAGTAATTGGCTTCAGCTTCAATTATTACTTCGGATCTAAGGGATTCTTCGGATAACATTGGTGTATTTTCATCTGGATGTAAAAAACAATGGCCCAATTCATGACAACAAGTGAAAAACTGGCGTTGTGGTGGCATGTTTTGATTTATGTGAATAAATTGTATTCGATTCACTTTATTATAGTAGCCATAGATATTTCCTAAATTTTCGTTAAGAAATAATATATTTTTTTCTTCTGCAATCGTGTAGGGATTCCTTGAATCATGTCTTTTTACCAATGTAGTTACTATTTCATCGATCCACTTTTTTCTAATCAATTTTTATCCCCCGTTTAATCGTGTATCATAATTATTGTTCGTTGGAGTTATTGATCTTCCCCTCTATATTTTTTAGGCGTAAATTTCTTTTTAGACAATTCTTTTCCCATTCTTAATGAATTTTCTAGAGAAATAATTAGTAACTTTCTTGTTTCTTCATCCATAGGCTCGGATTCCTTTGAAAAAGAAAGAGAATTAACTGTATTCATATCATTAATCATTTGTTCAAGTTGTCTTTGAATGGTTTTTTCATCCTTGTCAGTTAAATCCCAATATCTTTTCTTAGGTGATCTACCTAAAAGATAATCAGTAGAAACATCGAAGTAATCTGCAATTTTTTGTATACGATCAATTGAGGGAGTTTTCTTTTTCCATTGATAAATCGTGTTTTTACCGAAGGATAATTCATCCTCTAAATCTGCGACTGAAATACCTCTTTCTTTGCACAATTTCTTTATTACTTCCGTGAGTTCCATGATTTTCACCTTTCAAAAGGACTGATTATTCTATAGATTAGAATTTATTGGTTGACAACTAATCTAAAGAATAATAAACTATCCTCATAAGCTAATTATTTAGCCTTCACAAGCTATTCTAATTGTCCTTAATTAATGTCCCCACATTAAACAGACTATATTTACATGCTTATTTAGCTATGTCTTGATTTTAGTCTTTAGATTAGTTTTTGTCAATATAATAGCTAAATTTTTAGCTTATATTTTAGCAAAGGAGGAAAGCATATGACGGAGTTTGGTATTAAGGTGATTATTCGGTTAAATGATCTGGGTTTATCCAGAAGAAAATTTGCCCAGGAACTAAAAATTTCTGATGCTTATTTATCTGACATATTGAAAGGGAAACGCAAAGCATTAAAACAAAAAAAGAGAATCGCGGAAGTTTTAGATATTCCATTTTATGAAGAAAAAGATGTTATGTAATTCCATGATTTCTAACCCTATCCAAACATATAGATGTAAACAAGGAGGTTGAAAAAATGGATGTACCAAGCAAAACGCATTATATCGGAAATACTGTAATTACTATCCATTCACCACTTGTGAACATGAATGAAATCGAACGAGAAAAATGGTTTGAGCAGGAATTAAACAATGGTAATCCAGTCATCCACAATATCGTTAATACATTGAAAAATTGGTATGGAAAATAAATTAAATACTTTTAAGCCTCTATAGGCTGCCTCTTTTTGTTAGTTTTGCAGAAATTGAGGAATAATTTTAGTTCTATTTTTTAAGGAGGTGAGAACGTGGAAGAAGCAAAAACAAGAACAGACTTAATCGGTCAAACTTGTTCAATCACACGAAACTTTACGATTGTGGACGCGAAGGAATATCCAACTGGTATATCTGTTCGAGTGGCGGACAGTATGGGCGAAGAGTATTGGACAGGCCTTGAAGATTTAGAAATTGATAGATAAGGAGGATGGTCTGAATGAAAATCAAAGCTGGTGAATGGAAGGCATTGTCCACTGACACAAAGCAAACAATATTGAAATTATGCGCGAAGAAAAAATAAGGAGATGGAATAATGCAGCTTCAAGTTATAGAACAAAATGGACAAAGAGTTTTATTAACAAATCAACTGGCTGAAAGTTATGGTACAGATCCTAAAATTATTAATCGGAATTTTCAAAGGAATTCAGAGAGATACATTGAAGGAAAACACTTTTTCTCTTTAACGGGGGAAGGATTAAAGGACTTTAAAGGGTCACGTCAATTTGACGATAGCCTTAAATTTTCATCCGTTTTATATCTATGGACAGAAAAAGGTGCCCTGTTACATGCAAAATCATTGAATACTGATCAAGCATGGGCAGTATATGAGAAGCTGGTTGACTCATATTTTAGCAAAGTTAAAGTTCTTTCCGAAAAAGAGCAGCTAATGGCTTCCATGAAGTTATCCATCGAAAATTCGGAAGAACTGAATTCCTTAAAGTCGGATGTAATGGAGATAAAAAGGCAGGTTAGTGAGGAAATTGTCTTAAATCATGGCCAACAACAATCCTTGCAGCATGCTATTAAGAAGCGTGTAGAGGGGATTAAGGACGACTATGATTTAAGCAAAACACAATTGTATTCCCAAATTCATAGTCATCTTAGACGGGCTTTCGCAGCTCCCAAGTATATTTTTGTTAAACGAAGAGATTTTGAAGAGGCTATAAGTTGGGTTCAATCATGGAGACCCTTAATATAAAAACAAATCCATTGCGCTAACAATGGATTCCAAAGAAAAAAATATCTAATACAAGTATATACATTTGGACAAGCAATATGTCAAGGAAGTGAAAAATTTGGATTATAAACAACATGTCTTTTCTTTGATAGCTCAATTAACTGGTCAAAGTAACATCATTACTGTAAATGTGGCTCTTGTGAATTTCGTTGATGATTTCGAAACTGGTCTTTTCTTATCCCAACTGATTTATTGGTCAGATCGCGGAACAAGAAAAGATGGTTTTTTCTACAAAACCGATGAGGAATGGCAACAGGAGATAATGTTAAGTCAATATTCCATAAGAAAAGCTCGAAGAAGATTAGAAAAAATGGGCCTGTTGGAAACCAAAGTAATGAAAGCAAATGGAAGCCCTACCGTACACTATCGATTTAACAAAAGTCGTTTTTCCGATTTGTTCATTTCCTTCTTGCGAAATCAAAAGAACGAAATTGCGGATTCAAAAGAACGTTCTTTTGAAAACGAAAGTTCTTTAACAGAGATTACTACAGAAACTACAACAGAGATTAATAACATATCTATACCTTTCTCTGAAATCATTGAATATCTCAATTCGAGAGCTGACACAAATTATAAATCTGGCACTAAAAAAACCAAGGACCTAATAAAAGCACGTTGGAACGAAGAATTTAAATTGGAGGACTTTAAAAGGGTCATAGATAACAAAGTTACCGAATGGATCAATGACCCTAACATGAATAAATACCTTCGTCCAGAGACATTGTTTGGAACAAAATTTGAAGCTTATTTAAATCAAAAAGGTGGTGTTCAAAACGGAAAAGGTCAAACCACTAACCCGGATGAATGGGATTTCGACTTCTGATAAACGTTGTACAAATATCGATATCATCACAAATACCATTTGTAAACGGAAATTAATCATTGAGGATGGTAAAGAGTTTTGTTTTTATTGTTCGATGATTGCCGAAGAAGACAAGTTGATTAAAGATGAATCCGAGAGATTGATGGCCAATAAAGAAGTCAACCAATTGATGGATGCTTTTCGTGAAAAGAGCCTGATGAATCGGGATTTAGAAATTGCTACTTTAACAACTTATAAGCCAGAAACGGAAACCCAATCATTTGCTTTAAAAAAGTCCAAAGAATATATTGCTAGTTTCGATAAACAAAAAGGTCTTGTTCTTCAAGGGAGACCAGGCGTTGGAAAAAGTCATCTTGCTGCTTCGATCGTCAAGGAACTTATTCAAAAAAAGAACACCGGCATTTTCATTTCTCTTCCTAGATTAATGACCGAGTTAAAAGCGACATATGGGAAAAAAAGTGACTTGCAAGAGGTTGAAATACTAACGGCTCTTCAAAAAGTAAATATTCTAGTCTTGGATGACTTAGGCGTGGAAATTGACGGTAAATCAGATAGTTCATCTGCATGGGCAAGAGGAAAGGTCTATGAAGTGATTGATAGTCGAGTGGGCATGGCGACGATTTACACCACTAATTTCACTGGGAAAGAATTACTCGATATGTATGGGGAAAGGGATTTTAGTCGAATGGTTCAATATTGCGAATCAGTTGTCATTGAAGGACCAAATTATAGAATGGAAAAATTCAAGAAGAACGGAAGGTGAGTACCAATGAATCGATCCCGTAAGAAACGACAGTTGAAACGGAGCCTCAAAAAGTTGGAGAAAGCCCGACAGATGAAAAACTGGCGCAATTACTTTGTAAGGACAGGCTATCTGGATGAGTAAAGGAACCATACAGCAGTTAGGATTTAACGGCCCTCTCCCTTATTGCATTATTGTCTGGAGTAGAGATGGGCAAAACCTATCAAAAACGATTTGTTATAGTCCTGCAGATAAGGAACTTGCCTTAGGCCGTTTTTCAGATCAACAAGATTATTATTCAACATATGATACGGCTTATGTTATTGATCAGCAAGATAAGATCACAGTGCATAAGAATAAATTCATCACATGCTAAAAAGGAGCTGTTTATTTTGAAAACTGTTCAACCCATTAGAGATAAAGGGAAAATTGAAGAAATGAAGCAGATATTGATGCTGCAGCATTACAGGAATTATTTCTTGTTCCTGATGGGAATTAACACCGGTCTCCGTATAAGTGACCTTTTGGGCCTCACAGTAGGGCAGGTCAGAGGGAAGAGCCATCTGATACTAATCGAGCAAAAGACGGGCAAGCACAAGCGATTCAAACTAAACAGTGACCTTCAGGCACATATAACTGAATATAGTGCTGGCATGGAGGATGATGACTTTCTTTTCAAGTCGTTACGAGGTGAGTGCCCGATTAAACGGGTGCAGGCCTGGAAGATATTAAATTCAGCTGCCGAAGTCGTTGGGCTGAATGAAATAGGGACACATACCTTGAGGAAGACATTTGGATACCATTTTTATCAAAAATACAAAGACATTGCCATCCTGCAGGAAATCTTCAACCATTCATCTCCTTCGGTGACAATGCGGTATATCGGGATTAACCAGGACATTATAGACGAGGCCATTGATGGATTTTCATTATAAAAAGGAGGAACTTAAATGTATTTTGTTATTTATGGAGGAGCATTCGGACATTCCATACAGAGATTCGAAGATTTGGAAGTTTCTAAAGAGTGTGTAAAAAAACTATATTCCCAAGGTAAAAGTGATGTGTTATTAACTCAAAATATCCCTATGAAGATAAATGTAACAGTCGAATTCTAAATATCAAATTTTGTATTATGTTTCCTAATTAGAGGAGGACGGAAGATGCTGAAGAAGGGCGATAAGGTCGTTATGCATACATGTGGTGAAGCTGAACATTACAACGGCAAGGTTTGGACTTGCCAAAATGATGAATATGTAGATTTTAAGGGACAAGGTATTTATGAAAGGAATCTAGTTTTCTTAGAAGGGTTTAGTGGTTCTTTCCTCACTAAGTATTTGCAACTGGTTGATCTATCGGAACAACAAAAGGAAATTGAGCATTTAAAAGAGACGGTAAGAGTTTATAAAGTTTGTGATGAATTTACAAAAGAACATTCTAAGAAAGTAAAACACCTTTTTCCGTTAGAAAATACCGTAGGTTACGGGCAGCTTTGCGATAAAGTTTTGGAACTAACAGAAGAGAAGTCATTCTTCGTTAAAGCATATACAGAAAAGATTATTAGTGAATAGGGGAGGAATGAAGATGACTAAACCTCGAATGTTAAATGGCAAACCATTCATTCAAATTGGTGAGGTATATGAAATAAAAGGTGTGCTGCACAAAGTAATTACAGCTACAACAAAAATTATGGATGCTAGAGCTGATAGTGTCGCAATGACTGAACATGTTTACTGGCTGGACAATCTTGAAACCAATGAGCGCTTGTATATTGGAGAAACAGAACTGAAAGCTATGTTCATATAGGGGAGGAACGAAGATGCCAGTAGTTCATAGATTGAAAACTTGGCCAGAGTATTTCTTAGCAGTATGTAAGCAGCAGAAACAATTTGAAATTAGAGAAAATGATCGTGATTTTAAAGTAGGCGATATTCTGATGCTTCAAGAGTATGATCCAAACAATAAAGAATTCACTGGAAGAGTTGTAGATAGAAAGATTACCTACATTACAGATTTTGCACAACAAGATGGATATGTAGTCATGGGAATGAAATAAACAAAAGAATTATTCAGTTGCATAAGGAGATGAGCTTGATGTTGTTAGACGAGAGATTATCAGAAATCAAAGTAAGATGTGATGCTGCCACCGAAGGGCCGTGGAAAGTTTTTGAACGGATTCACGAGACAGATAAACCGCATCTAGCAGAAAGAGCAATCGGCACTGCATGGGATCATCCTCAGCTACATGGAAGCATGCCGGTTGTAACTCTAGGGACTTGCATATATAAACCGAACCATAGAATTACAATCAACGAATATGATGCCGAATTTATAGCTAACGCAAGAAAAGATATTCCTTTCTTAATTGAAGAAGTTGAAAGGTTAAGAGCGGCTTTGTATTACGTTGGCCATTATAATCGTGGCCGTAAGCCTGAAACAGCACACCTTCCTAACACTGAGAAGTTTCACATTCAAGAAGTGGCAAGAGAAAACCTTGAGTGCAATGTTGATTATACAGATCATGTTCTTCGAATGATGGAAACAAATGATTGATTCAGTTAATTAAAGGAGGTCGGCAGCATGCAAAATCATATTATTTTCTTTTCAGGTGGTAAGAGCAGCTTTTCAGCAGCCGATTATGTGAAAACCAATTTCCCCGATGACAATATATTGCTCTACTTCACTGATACTCTCTGGGAAGATGAAGATCTGTATCGCTTTATCTCCGAAGCTAGCGATAAATTAGAGCTTCCTATGTTAATCCATAGCCGAGGAATAACACCGCCACAGTTAATGGTCCAGCAACGATTCATGGCCAACAATAGAGTGGGCACTTGCAGTAAGGAACTGAAAATGAAAGTGTCTGCTCAATACTTGAAAAAAGGAATTGTGCCAGAGGTTGAAAAGTGGCATAACCGGCATTTTTTGAGGTCAGAGGATTTTATCAGCGAAGCAACATTGTATTTTGGGATTGGCTCTGAAGAAATGCACCGAGAAGGGCCCATTAAAGCAAACTGGCAGCCATTCAAAGTGGTGATGCCTCTTATAGATAACATTATTGATAATGACGCGGTATTGAAGAAATACAGTATACGGCAGCCAAGAATGTACGATATGCAGTTTAGTCATAACAACTGTAAAGGTAGATGCGTAAAAGCTGGACAGGGTCATTTTAAAAACCTTCTTATGAAGGATGAAAAAACCTTTATGGAGTTAATGGAACAAGAAATTATCATAAGCGAATACATTCGGTATTGTAAACAACCGTTCATAAAATCCGGGAAAATGCCGGACCGTATGTATGAGGATGTATGGGAATTCGTCTCTACTGGCAAGAAGTCAGATAAGATCAAGAATATTCTTACCAACACAAGTTACTTGAAATCAAAGCTGAGATTGTTAGGGGAGAATGCGAAAGGTGAACCGATCAAAAAGCCTTTTACCTTTATGAAAACCTTGTCACTTGAAGAGTTGGAAAAGAAACCAATCCAATGTGATATATGGGACATCGGTGGATGCGGTTGCTTTGTGGAGTATGAAACAAAAGTTTGAATCAGTTAATTAGAGAGGGGATTTTAGCATGGCCATTCCAAGAATTTTACATTATCCAGGTAGCAAATGGTCAATGGCCAGCTGGATTATCAGCCATATGCCGGAGCACAAAACATATCTGGAACCATTTTTCGGCTCTGGCGCGGTTTTCTTTAACAAATCTGCATCCGTCATTGAAACGATAAATGATATGGATAGTAGCATAGTGAATCTTTTCAAAGTGATTCGCGATCAGCCGGAAGCACTTGCAGCTGGCATAGAATGGACGCCTTTTTCGAGAGAAGAATACTATGCAGCTTATGAGTCAGATACCGGAGATTCATTAGAGGATGCACGGAGATTCCTTGTAAGGTGTTGGCAGGCCATTGGCGGGAAAACCTCCGATCGTACAGGATGGAGAAGTCTTATTTCTTCAAATGGTCCGGATGTGGCCAAGGAGTGGTCTAAGCTGCCTGAAAAGATTCTTCTTGTGACCAATCGACTTAAGCAAGCTCAGATTGAACATCAACCAGCTGCAAAGCTTTTGGAAAGATATAAGAGAAAAGAAGTGCTGATTTACGCAGATCCTCCTTACATTATCGAGACAAGAACGAAGCGTCATTACAAACATGAAATGACTATTGATGATCATGTGGACTTGCTGGATATCTTAGATCAACATCCAGGTCCTGTTCTTCTTTCCGGATATGCTCATCACGTGTATGATGACAGGTTAAAGCATTGGCATCGAGAAACCTTGAATGTTGCAGCTGAAGGTGGAGCAAAACGGCAGGAAGTCCTTTGGATTAATCCGGTGGCCATTGAGACTGGTACTTTTCAACAGTCACTATTCTAGGAAACAAAAGAGTAAGGGTTGAGTCATTGAAACCGGGGAGGGATTTGCCATGAATGAAAGAAAGTATTTTGTAGTTATGGAAAATAAAGAACCAATTGTAGTAACAGTAAAGGATGATGTGAATAGACCGAACAATCCTAGCTGTGAAGATGTTTTAGATGATTATATAGTTGATAACTACGGTTTTATTGGTTACGGATTTTATGAAATAGATACGTGTGACCAAGTAATTCTGTAATGCCATATATATCGATGATTATGCTATGAAACAAAAGAGTAAGTGTATAAAAAAGGATGCTTCATTTAATCACAGAAGCATCCGTAATTCCCATAACACGTTTTTTATATATCTCATCAAATTCCGGAGGAGATATATCAAATTTATCTTGTATGGTATTGAGTATTATTGGGGCATCCCTTTTAGGCTTAAAGTATTTACCTGATCTAGTCAACATTGAATAAAATTTATAGGCATACTCTAATACTTCTTGATCTCGATAAGATTCAGGATCATTTTTTAAATACTCTTTGTATATTTTTTTGTATTTAGAAGTTGTAAGTAGTTTATCATCGTTTTTATAGAATACGCTCTCCCCACTTGTTGGCGAGTTTTTAATTGGAAGTGTATTTTGAAGATAATAACGATTATTATCCGTCCGTGCATTTATTATTAAATCACAATCAAATAATGATGATGTAAATAAACCCTGACGCATAAAATATCTGAATTGCTTGTTATAGTATTCTAAAAAACCAAATTGTCGAGAATGATCTAGATTGTCAAAAGTATTTTCTAAATCCAATTTTATAGTAATCAATTGTTCTCTGTGATCATAGTGGGAATCTGCATCTTTTAAATAGTTTTTAAACGAGATCGAGTTAGTTAAAGCGGAGCAAATTTTTTCTATATTTTTAATATCTTTATTGTTTTGGAATATAAAGAAGCTCAACATTATTATTGAGACGATTCCAGTAACGGTTGTTATTATCTTTGATTTTTTCACTTTGAATCTCCATGGCATATTTATATGCATTAGTATATCAAGAAAGGATTTGGCTCTAGAAGAGGTTTTTCTTGGAAAAAATGATTAAAGGATTTCAAAACAAAAAAACCATTCGATAAATGGTTTTCTTGCTCCTCGGTTTGCATGCTTGTCTAACCCCTGCTTAAGCATTATATGCATAGAAAGGAACTTTGGGACACCCATTGATAAATTAAGCAACCTACCCAAGGATCTGAGTAGGTTGAAGTAAAACGGTGATGTAAGAGAAGTAATGTATTGTATGAAGTTTATTATCGTTTTGTGAATAAAAAAATTCCCATCTATAAAAGATGAGAAACGGGATTTAAACTTAAATTATCATATTTTCACGAAGGACACTACACTTTTTTATCTTGGAAGGGAAGAAGTATTCCCCTCCTTCTGATATACAGCACTGAGATGATGTTGCTAATAGTATTTTTACCTAAATTTGGATTTTTATTCAGGAAACACAATAAAGCAGTGAGTATCGGAGGGAGATTGCTCATGAAAATGATAGGACTTCATGACACCTGCATGGGATGCGGTGCAAAAGAGAATGATCCTGAATGTGATTGTGAATGGACAACATGCAAGTGTGGCGCTTGGGATTGCTATGTAGGGGAAGACGGACATTACAGTTGTAAAAATTGTGGGTTTGAATCGGATTCTAGTATGTATTAAGAGCAATGAGTAAATTAAAGGGGGTCTTATAAATGTCTATTCCTTGGTATAAAAGAATTTATGCTTTATACAAAGGTGAAGAATTTGTTGCGGTTGGGACTATACGTGAAATTAGTACTGAAACCAAGAAAACTATCGATTTTTTACTATACATGACTTATCCTTCTTATCGAAAAAGAATACAGAAAAGTAAAAAAAGACTAAATTTAATTCTTTTGGAAGATGAATAAAAGGAGTGCTGCATAATGAGAAAATATCTTACTTCAGAACATTATGCGATGGCTGAACTTAACGGAATAAGTAGAAAAATATTAGAAAGTCGAGTGTATCATCAAGACTGGTCCATTGAAAGGGCGCTAACACAGCCTGTTCAACAAAAACGTCAACCAGGACAGCAAAATTGGAAAAAGTGGAAGCATATCGCAGAAAAATTCGGAATTTGTAATAGTACATTTAATGATCGAATTAGAAGAGGATGGGATGAAAGAGAGGCTGCTTCACATCCCATTATTAAGGGAAGGAGCAAAAGGAATGCAAAGTAATCTTGAAAAACACTTAACTCACCCTTTATACAGACAAGCTGAGAGCTATAGAGAAACCATCAGAAGAGAACAGATTATAAAAGGTTCGGAAAAATATGTGGAACCATTTAATCCTTCTTCGTGGACGGTACAACAACTTGCTGATCATGCTATGCAAGAAAATGTGGATCAAGCCCACTATATATATGGCATGAAGAAGCGCATGGAAGAACAAGAGATTTATATTAAAGAATTAGAAGGCAAGCTGTCATTATATGAACCATCAGAGCTTGTAGATATGTAGGTCCTTATGGTGGAACAATTAAATATTTATCACGAATTAGGACCTGCGGACGATCCAATATTTAATCTACTTTCTATTTTAGATAATACAAGCCAGTTAACAATAGCTGGCTTGTATGTTCAAATAAATCAGTTTGGATTATTTGAACTTTGGAATAGTGACTATCATGAATGCTCCAGTACCTTAATGGGTTGTTATGAAAAAGTAAAGAACATGATTGAAACAGGGGAAGATAAGGAGAGATTGAATGAGAACAACCATTCCTAAACGCCAATTCTGTGAAACCATTTGTATAAATTGTCCCGGAAGCCTTTGGGGAGAAAAGAGCATCTGTAGAGTACATCAGAAAAGCATTGGAGAAATTGAGGATTGTAAAGAGTGGCACAAAGAAGAATTGCCGGTTTTAAAAATAGATGAAGATCAGATTTCCTTCTTGGATATTGAACCAGCCTTAGATATTGTTCAAAAAACTGAAGAGGACCTGAAAAATTATAAGTGGATGAGAAATGAAAGAGTAAGGTTAGCAAATGAGTTATTCAAGGATCCTTCTCTGTCAATTAGTTCAGGCGTGGCACAATATGGAGATGAAGCTGGTTTACCGAAAGGATCTTCTGGATTAAGCCAGGCAGAGCTAAAGAACTTAGATGATCGAGAGCAAAGGATGTATAAGAGGTACATTGAGTTAAACAGGAAGATTGAGAAAATGGACGCTGCTGTTATTTCTTTGGGGAATGAGAAAGAACGTACTGTATTAGAATGCATTATGGATGGAGAAACAATGACGGCAATTGCCATTCATATGAGTCTATCAAGGGTCCGGTTAAATGAAATAAAAAAGAGCATTGTTAAACAGCTGGCATGGTTAATATATAAAGAAGAATTGTCTGTTTAGGTTTACACATTTTACACTTTAAACAATTATTACAATGTTTGTGTTCCTTATTCTGAATTCGTTATAATGGTTATGGGAATTGAATTGGTTGGTAGCCATTTGAATATTAAGACGTTGCTAAAATGCAGCGTCTTTTCTTTTTGAAAGGAGACAAGCTTGTGAACTTTGTCCAGCCTATAAGAGATATGGAAAAGGTCGAAGCAATCAAGGCCTATCTCAAAAACAAAAATGAAAGAGACTATATCCTTTTTGTGACAGGAATAAATACAGGGTTAAGAATTTCAGATATTTTGAAACTAAAAGTCAAAGATGTAAAAGGTATGCATATTGCTATCAGGGAGCAAAAAACAGATAAGCAAAAGTGGATTAGGATAACACCTTCTTTAAAAAGAGAATTAAAGCATTTTATCCAAGGTATGAGTGATGATCACTTTATATTTAAAAGTAGAGAAGGCGTAAATAAACCCATTGGACGTTCAATGGCATATAAAATATTACGAGAAGTAGCTGATGAATTTAACCTTCAAAATATAGGGACTCATACATTAAGAAAGACATTTGGATACCACTTTTATTATCAACAAGGAAAAGATGTGGCGATGCTACAGGAAATATTTAATCACTCCTCACCTAATATCACTCGTCGTTATATAGGAGTTAACCAAGACATTATGGACAAAGCAATGGCTAATTTCAAAATTTAAA